>NZ_BAABIS010000001.1:4800000-6056737 GCF_039542905.1 Kitasatospora terrestris | reverse complement strand
ACGAGCGACCTGACCGGGAGTAAGTCGCAGGTCTGGAAAACTGGCCACGCCGAACTACATTCCGTCAGACCGCGTTTGAGATCTCACGGGCTGGTGCGTTGGGACAAGTGTTGTCGGCTCGCGATTCCTGGCAGGAAGCCTCCCAGCCCGGCACCGGATCAGCGGGCGACGTCCCCGAATCGTGACCGAGCCCCCAGCCGCCCGGCGACAGGAACCACGAACGAGTGCATCAGGCCGCGTCGCACCGGACCACCCGGCAGAAGCGCGCCACGATGGCCTCCATGCCCAAGAAGCCGCTCAACCCAGGCGAGCACCAAGAACTCGGCGCCGTCCTCGCCGGCATCCGCAACGAGCTCCTCGCCCGTGGCGTCCAGGTAGCGAGCGCCTACGCCCGCACAGGACCCAACGGTGCCGCCGCCCGCAGGCTCACTGCCGCGGTCAACGCCCTCGATGACGCGCGCGCCGAACTGGATCGTCAGTTCTTCCGTGAGTTCCCCGAAACCGCTACACCCCAGACCTACTACCCGGGCCACGATGCTGCTGCCGTCGTCCTCCGAGGGGACCTCCAGCGCGCCATCATGGCCAGCCCCGAGGCCTGACCGGCGTCCCTGCTTGCACGTGATCGGCTGATCGTGCAACGCTGTTGCCGGCATGACACATGCGCCAACTTCCAGAAGGGCCCGGCCAAACGGTCGGGTCCTTCGCCGTTCCCGAGGAGGCCGCGATGGATGAACTGATGACCGGGCCCGAGGCGGTTGAGCTCTGCAGCGTCAGCCTGATCACCATCCGTTCCTGTCACCGGCCCGGGATCATCGCGCCCGATGGCCTCGACGAGCGCGGCCGACCGCACTACCGCCAGCCCACCATCCCCCCGCCGAGAAGCGCACCCGGGCCCGCACCGGCCGCGTCGTCGGGCGGCAGGCCGCCTGAGATTCAGCGAGTCTCGAGATTCTCACTGTCCCGGACGATCGGACGCCAACAACACCTGTGCGGACGGGCACGGGAACGGAACCCGGCATGTCGGACACTGCGACTGATGATCCCTCGGATGAATCATCGAGAGGTCATGCCGAAGCGCTGCAGCAGCCGCTGGCCACTTCCGAGGATTGATCGCCAGAAGGGCCACCGACACCATGAGGCCTGCGGCGCCGACGATTCCGCCAGCCACGCTCAGCGGCAGCCCCTGTCCCCAACAGAGCTGCTGAAGATCCCGATCGAGCTTGTCAGTCCCGTACGACGTCGGATCTGAAATTGCCGCCGCAATTGCCGGACCACACGTTCCGGTGGTCCCCAAGACACTGACCGTCACCGGCAGCATCCACAGCACACCCATCACCGCCAAGGCGACGATCGCGGTTATGGCGGCAGCAAGCTTGCGCACAACGGGCTCCTGATCTCACGGGCAACCGCGGCATCCTCCCGCCACCCACAACCCCCATGCAAGGCCCACCACAGACCAGCGACCCGCCGTCGCCCCCCGCGGCGGCCCGCTCCTACTTCGCGGGCGCGTCACCATCCATCGAGGCGGCTGCCGGCTGACCAGCCGAGCTGAGGCCAACAGCGACTGCCAGCAGGCCGATGCCGAGGATCACGAATCCCGCAGATCCACGGGCGGGCGCCTACCCCGGCGCCAACCTCCCCTTGGCGCATCAGCGATGCGCTGGAAGGCAGTCGGCGCCGCCAGCGCACCGGCTCTCTACATGGCCGTGATGGTAATCGCCACGGCAGGGTGCCTGCTGGGCACCCACAGTTGCCCAACCACCGATGAGAGTCCCGGCAGCCGCTGACCGTAGACGCGGGGCATCGGATGACTGTAGGGAGCTGCTTCCTGGCCCGCCTGCGTTGGAACGCCCCGGTGCACACGGCCTCAGGAAGCCCCTTGCACCCCTGTCGCCCGCGCAGGTCGCGGATTCTCGGAACGAGCGTTGAGACGTGACTCGACCACAGGCACTCCGGGCTCGGCCTGCTTGAGGGCCGCGGCTGGCAGCTCAACCGATCACGCAAGTCGTGACATTACGGGACACATCGAGTCATGCACAGGGTCGCCTCAGTCGACAATTCGACCGCGAGATGGCTTAGTTGCCCGATAGTCTGCGTCGCATCGATCAGTCGCCGTCTCCCGCATTCGGGAGCTGACATGTGTCGCCGTAACCCCCACTGGGGTGCTGACACAAGAGGAGAAGTGTTGTCCGGCACGAACTACAGCTACGACATCCCGGACCACCCGATCAAGTACATCCAGGTGGACCCGCGATCTATCAAGTTCGACCCCCGCGCCCAGCGGAACCTCAATAAGTCGCGCGCGCAGGCCATCGCCGAGAAGTTGGTCCCCAGCGCGCTCGGGACGCCGATCCTCTCGCAGCGCAAGGACGGCCAGTACGCGGTTGACGGCATGCACCGCGTCTACGCCTGCCAGCTCATTCTGACTGGGAAGGTGACGGTCCCGGAGAGAGTCCGCGAAGCCATCCAGACCATCGCCTGCGAGGTCCACTTCGATCTGTCCATGGCCAATGAGGCATCCCTGTTCATCATCAAGAACAAGGAGTCCTCCAAGGTCGGCCCGACCGACGAGTTCAGGATCGGCGTGCTGGCCGGACACCCGCTCTTCCAAGACACCAACACCGTCCTGGAGAAGCACCAGCTCAAGGTCGGCAGCAGCACCGCCAACAGTGTGCGCGGGATCAAGGGGATCCTCGGCATCGTGATGGAGCATGGTCCCGACATCTTGGACCGGTCGCTCACCATCGCCGAGGACGCCTGGGGTCGCACTCCCGATACGTGGCACTCCGTCACGATCGGCGGTATCGCCACGGTGATGTCCAAGCACCCCGAGCTGAAGCCTGCCGAGTTGGCGCAGAAGCTCAAGCGTCAGGGCGATCCCACTGCCTTCAAGGCAAAGATCCAGACGATCGCCACCAACAACAACACCCAGGCCGACGGCACCAGGGGCCGCTTGAAGGCGGCTCACCTGGCAGTTGCCTCCGCCTGGAACGCGAACCGTCGCGTCAACCGCATTCCCGTCCCGAACATCTTCGAGTAACGGCTGCGCACAGCGCCCCGCTTCCTCACCTGGGGAGCGGGGCACCGCGCATTCTTCTGGGACATCCCCGCCGGACAACGAACCTGGCAGCGGACCCTGGAACTACCGCGAAGACGACACGCCCTTCGACACCCCAGACCTCCCAGGCCGCCCCTTCTGGGCCACCGACACGGGCGGACACCAATAGGTCGGCTGCATCTACACGTATGGCCGGAATGCGTAATCGATGTGCGCGGCCAAGTCGACCCGAAGATGTGGGTTCTTGTTCGACTGGCGGACCCAACTCACAAGCCGCTCAGGACTCACGACGTACACGCCACGGCAGCGTAGGAGCGGTCCCCACATCGGCGCCCTGTGGATGACCATGACCGCCTGGGGCTCGCCAAGCATGTCACGGAGGGACGACTCAATCTCCGCAAGGAGCTTTTGGACTTGTTCGGTGCAGTCCCACCTGCCATACATCAGTGTCGTCTCGCTTCTGGGCCGGACGTCCGCCCCGGGGACTGGCTTCCAGTTTTTGGAATCGATGACGAGGAGCTGCCGCTGGGGACCGATCAAAATGTGGTCGAGGTTCGCGGTACGTTCCGGGATGCGCCGATCGTTGAGGATGACCCAGCCTTCGCGCTCCAGCGGCTTGAGAATTCGGTAGGTGGCCTCCTCGCCCTCGGCACCGCGCTCCCACCGCTCAGCTTCCTTCAACGCTTCCGGGGTGGCCGGCACCTTATAGGTCTTCGGCTCGCTCCAACCCACAACGGGGCGCCTCCTCGCGGTGGCGTAGGCGATCGCGCCGATGAGAACAGCGATCAGTCCGAGACTGATGCCCAGCTCGGCAATGTAGGCGAGGAGAACCCATGCCAGGGCGTACGCGGTGGCGACGACCGCGCACTTGCCCTTACTGCGGATGGTGTAGAGACGCTGCGGCTCGACGGTTCGGATCGTGCCGGCGCGGAGCCGGGCGGCTTCGCGCCGTGCGCTGGCGCCGGGGGTGTTTGTTTGGCTGACGCGCTGCGGGGTCACTGTCACAGCGGCAGTCTGTCAGCGCTCCGTGACAGTTCGTGACCCATTTTTGAGGCTGGCCCCACCTCGGTCTGCCCGGTCCGCCAGCCGCGCTCCTCGACGCAGCACCGTACATCCGTCACCGGTGGTTCCAGACGCCCTCCCACGCCATCCCCTGTCGTTCAGCGAGCTTGGAATCATGCCGTCTGGTCGGCGTGCCTCGAGCAGAGCCGGCCAGCGCCCCCTGTCACAGCGGCGGGCTGGCCTTGAAGGTGTGGGCGTGGTGCCAGTCGTAGTACGGCTGCCGTTCCACGTTCCACCAGGCCACGGTTCGGCCAGCCAGGTGTTGCTGGATGTGCTGAGCGACGCCTGGAACTCCCATGGCCAGTGGGCTCACCTGGAGGACGCCCCCGGGGCCCACCGCGACGTAGCCGTGTTCGTAGAGGGCGTCGCAGCCGAAGGTGCAGGCAAGCATCGCGATGTTGGCCAGGTCTCGTTTCTCCTCGTCGGTGCACATCGCGCGCTTCTTGATGTGCGCTCCGATGAGGAAGGCTGCGGGAAGCTCCCGGCCGCACAGTGCGCACTGGCCGGTCGCGCCGGGGAGCAGGCGGCGCTTGAGGGCGGCCTGTTCCCCGCGGTAGGCACGCTGGGCCTTGCGCTCGAGCTCGCCATCGAAGGCAGCGACCGCTGCTTCCTCGGCCTCAGGGTCGATAGGGGCGGTGAGTGCGGTGGCGGGTTCGAGGGTGAGCAGGGTCTGGAGGGTGTCGCTCTCGTCCTCGTTCAGGATGGAGATGCCCATGATGTTGCGGTTGGGGTTCCAGTTGAGGAGCTGGCGAACCTCCTCGATGGGGATGTCGAAACCTCGCGTGCCGGAGAGGGCATACATGTACTCCCATGTGCTTCCGGCGTAATCGGTCCCCCAGAGGCGAGTGGCGAGGTCCCGGTTGCGCCACATCAGGGCGATCGTTCCGCCGAAGTAGAGGCGCTTGTCCCCGCTGAAGAACACCCAGTCTCCGGGGCGCATCTTTTTGATCTTCGAGAGGTTGATCTCCTTCTTGCCCGGGACGACGCCCCACATCTCGGCTGCGCCGTCGGGGAACAGCTGCTTGAGCTGGTCCAGGACGCCAGGCTGCAGGAGGTCGGCGTGGTCGTCGAAGACGACCGGGTTCACGATGGTGTCCTGGTAGTGCTGGGCGACGTCCTTTTCCGACCGGCGTGCCGGCTGCATGACGATCCGCATCAACTTGGTTGTCCCCCCAGGTGCGTGTACTTGTCGGCGCGGCCCCGGGCCAGGTGGGCCGGGTAACGGCGCCGGTTGGTCTCGATCTTCTCAAGCAACGCCTGTTCCAGGTCAAGGTTCAACACATCAGCCATCCTGAGCAGGTAGGCGAAGACGTCAGCCATCTCCTCACGGACCTGCACCGCTCGGTCGGGATCGTCCATCACGGTCGCGGACTGCTCGGGGGTCAGCCACTGAAAGATCTCCAACAGTTCCCCGCTTTCACCGGCCAGCGCCATGGCGAGGTTCTTCGGGGTGTGGAACTGCTGCCAGTCGCGTTCCGCGGTGAACTCGGCCAGTGCCTGCTGGAGGTCTTTGATCGTCATAGCGCAAGGGATACCAGCGGGTGGCCACGAGCTGCCAACCCCAGCCCTGGCATTAGCCCTGCGGGTTGTCCGCTCCGGGTGGTACAGATGTTTGCCATGCATCTGTACGGGGGGAGCGTCGCCGAAGCGGCGCAGAAGGTGGTGCAGCCGCAGTTCATCGCGGCCTGCGAGAAGCTGGCTACCAAGCTGTTCGGTACCGCTCCAAGCCCGGAAGAGGTCCGCAGTTGGAGCCGCAGCTGGCCGGCGCTGCTATCCGCCCTCACCGCCGCCGGCCTGGATGACCTGTATGTCGTGCTGGAGTACTGCCTGCCCGCAACGGGCGAACGAGTGGACGCGCTGCTCCTCGGCGAGGATGGCGGTGGCTACCTGACGGCCGTAGCGATTGAGTTGAAGCAGTGGACGAGCGTGAGGACGGACCCGCGCCGTCCGGGCCTGGTGCTTGCTGGCCAGCGGGTTGTTCAGCACCCTGCCCGGCAGGTCGGCGGCTACGTCCGCTACCTGGAAGACTGGATCGATCAGGACCAGCTTCCGCTGCTGGCCCGCGGTGTCGTTGTCCTCCATGACGCCGGCCCAGAACTAGTCGACGAGCTGCGGGCGCTCGCCGCTAACGGCCCCTCGGCCGCCTTCCCCATCCTGGGACGCGATGACCTCGACGCAGCCCAACCGCCCCATGCTGTGGCTCAGCAGCTGGCCTGTGCCGATCTGAAATCCCCGCCCGACGAGGCGATAGCCGCGCTGCTGGCTGCCCGGCACCGTCCCTCACGTGGGCTGCTGGCGCGGGCAGGTCGGGTGATCGAGGGCCACGATGCGTTCCGTCTCATCGGGGACCAGGACGTTGCCCGCCAGACCGCCTTGCACACTGTCACCTCAGCCCGCCAGCAGCGGACGAAGGGCATCGTCGTCGTGACGGGTGGCCCCGGGACCGGTAAGAGTGTGATCGCCTGCCGGCTCCTTGGCGACCTGTGCCAGCTCCCCGACGCCAACCCCCGCCTCCTCTCCCCCTCCGGCACACTGACCCGCCAGCTCAAGCGGACCGTCGGCGAGGACTCTCGCGGACTCATCGCCACCTTCGCCGGCCGTGTCCCATCGGGCATCACCAGCAGCAGTGTGGTCCTCATCGACGAAGCTCACCGAGCCCGCACTGGGTTCGCCGGACAACGCGACCGCTTCCCGATCATTCTGGGCAACCTGATCGACCGGGCCGCCGTCACCGTGCTGTTCCTCGACGAGCAGCAGATCATCCGACCCGACGAGGGCATCAGCCTCACCGAACTCAAGGCACACGCCGACAGGAAGGGATATGCCTTTGCGCGCATCGATCTGACCGCCCAGTTCCGCTGCAACGGATCCCAGGCCTACCACCAGTGGATCGACCAGCTCCTCGCACCCGCTGGCCCCGCCCCCGTCTGGAGCGGCACCGACTACGACCTTGCACTCGCCGCAGATCCTGACGAGTTCACCCACTGGGTGGAGGCCCATGTCAGCGATGGCCGCACCGCTCGAATCACCGCGGGCTTCTGCTGGCCCTGGGAAGCCCCCTCCACTCCACCGCTCCTCCCCGAAGTCGTAATCCGCTGGGACAGCCCCTCCGGACAACGGACCTGGGAGCGGCCCTGGAACTACCGCGAAGACGCCACGCCCTTCGACACCCCTGACCTCCCCGGCCGCCCTTTCTGGGCTACCGACATCGGCGGACACCAGCAGGTCGGCTGCGTCTACACAGCGCAGGGCATGGAGTACAGCCACAACACCGTGATCATCGGCAATGACCTCATCCGCCGCGACAACCGCTGGATCGCCCAGCCAGCAGAAAGCCACGATGGCAAGCTCAACAAGCTCCCCGCTGACCAGTACCTCCGCTACGCCCTCAACACCTACCGCGTCCTAGCCACCCGCGGCACCCAAGGCACCCGCTTCTACTCCACCGACCCCGCCACCCAGACCTACCTACAACACCTGCTACCGCCACACAGGCGGTAGCAGGCGAAAGACCCTTGACCCCAGATCGCGCTGGAAGCTATCGCTGAAGGTCAGAGGCATGGGCATACACAACATAGAGAGCGGCCACGCTGGAGTTGCGCTGTCGTGCGCACAACGTGTGGTCCCGTGGTGGTCTCGGGCGCCAGCCTCGTGGGGATGCCGACCGCCTCGGGGTCCCTCGTGCTGCCGCCGCAGAGGGGTGCGTGGCGAGCGGCTGTTCAGGGTCTGGTCGCTGCCGTCGCGAAGGCCACCGAGTTTGCCGAGTCGCCATCCGCGGTCGTCGAGGGCGGCCGCGCCGCTGGCCAGCGAGCCGAGAAGGACAGTCGCGTATCGCCATGGACGCGGTGAGCTGAGACCGCTCGTCGCTCCATGTGCGCGGCATCTAAACTGGAGCCACGGCCTAAGCGCCATGAGTCGCGGTCCCAGCTGTTCCTCACCCGGACGCCTGAGCCGGCCAGAAGCGAACACCACGGGAAGTGCGGCCAAACGCTCCGTAAAAGGCCATACGATCTCCCTGAGGCTAGGGGGCTCCATGGACATCTCCACGTTGCGCAACCCATACGACTACCGGAACCCGGTGCGCGATCAGGCCATCTTCGCCGGCCGAACCGACGAGCTAGCCGTCATCGCGTACGAGCTCGATCAAGCAGCTGCGGATCACCCATCGGTGTGTGTGGTCTTGCACGGCCCTCGAGCTTCCGGCAAGACCAGCCTGCTCAATGCAACTGAGCAGATGGCTTCGAAGCGCGGGTTCATCACTACACGTGTGGAGTTGATCGAGGGCGACGAGAAGCCGACAGTCTTCTTCCGCAAGGTGTACGAGGAGCTTGTCTCAGCGCTGGCTGCCGCAGCGTCAGGTGCCACGAAGATGCCCTGCAACGTCACCGGCGTGCGCCGGGTGATGGCACGAGCAGCCGAGGGTGAATCTGTGGCGCCGCTGGAGTTTCCGGAGGCGATAGCCCTAGCTGACTCAACGGAGCATGTACCCGAGGCGGCCCTGCGGGCAGATCTCTCCTATTTCGTTAGGCTTTTCGAACAGCCGATCGTCCTGCTCATCGACGAGGCGCAGCTGATAGCCAACGACCCCAAGGCACTGTCAGTGCTGCGTTTTCTAGCAGCACGCGTCAATGGACTCGTGCTAGTGCTCGCCGGCACCTCTGGGCTTGTCGAGCAAATCACGAAAGTCCACTCGCCGATCCTGCGGCAGTTCCGGGAGATTGAGGTCCGAGGTTTCGTCGAAGTAGAAGACGTTCGGAACTGCATATTGCGGCCACTCCTAAGCATTGGGATCGATGGCAAGGTTTCGAGAGACGTCGTATCTTCCATGATTCAGCTCACAGATGGAAATCCTTACGAGATTCAACTGTACTGCCACGAGATGTTCGCCAGATGGCAGCGCGGTCTGGCAGATGGCCTGATACTCGCACCAGACGTTCTCGAAGGAATCCGATCCCGCATGGAATCGGGCCGTGCAGACGTCCTAAATCGCCCGCTAATCCGCGCAGTGCGAAGGATGTCACCATTCGAGCTTATAGCGTTCAACGTCCTGACATCATCCCTCGGTCACGCCACGGCAGAGGAAGCATGGTTCGCGTACAGAATGACAGGGCGGCAGGAAATAACGCGCACACAGTATGATCAGTGCCGGGAGATGCTAATCAAGGACGGCATCCTCGCCAGTGACGAAATTATTCATTTCGCCATAGATTCCGAACTATTTGACGAGATCTATGTCCGACTGTGGACGGCGCGCGAGATTGGACAAGAGCCACATACGCAGTTCACCAGTCGAAACAATGTTCGATCTTTGCTGATCGACCGACTTTTTAATCTACTCCACGGTTTCGCCAAGAAGCCTCTTAGAATCTTTCCGACATGCTGCTTCCGCATGACCAGGAGTCGCGTAGACGAGATCTTCAAAGCTCTTGAAACTCTCCCCGCCGCAGGCCCAGACGCTACTCCCAGGGTCCACTTGCTACATTCTGCGATCCTGCAGGCAGGCGAACCATCGGCACTCGACCTGACCGCAATCACCTGCACGTATGGCCGCAACTCTGTAGAACGCTGGTTGTACTCCGCAGATACGGAAAATATTGAGCTGGCCGAGCATCCCGAATTTATAGCAGCCGCCGACCGGATTGCACATCTTGGCGGGAATCTCAGTGCAGCCAAGGTCCGAGTACCGCTCCGGTCGTGGCCAGCCCATGAATGGTTCGAAAAGTCTACAGGCCAACTGCGATCCAGGTTGGCAGAAAACCACCTCGCGGCGGCCTACGACGCATATACCGTCGGAGATTCATCCGCAACGCTAAGTAATCTCCAACTGTCCTTCACGCTCAACCCCGGCTGGGAGCAAGCCAACAATCTAACGTATATCAATCTGGCTTCTGGGCGGCCCGACGAGGCACTCGAATGGGCCGACCGTGCCGTCAGCCTGGCTCCAATACCATGGACGCGCTCGTTGAGTCTCTACAATAACGCCTTGGCTCAACTACTAGTCGGCAATCGGGATGCATCGGCCGCCCTCCTCGGTCAGGCCGCTAAGGAATTGGACACCCGAGTGGTGGATGATCCAATCATCGAATTCCTACTCTTGCCGGCGCCCGACGACGTCGCCCTCCTGCATGAAGAAACCGGCGTGAGCCTCAAGGAAGCGGTCGTACGTGTCCGCGCTGCGTTGAGCAGCGACTCTGTGGCCGCCAACATAACGGAGGACATCGAGCCCGAGAAGGAACATGAGCATTCAAAGCAAGAGGCGAGCGCCGATGATCTCAGAGACCCAAGCCGGGCACCCATCGTCCTCTTCGTAGCCACCGAGTGGGCCTCACTGCACGGCGGCCTCAGCACTTTCAACCGCGACCTGTGCCGTGCGACAGCCGCTGCCGGCGCGCAGGTGTTCTGCGTCGTGCTATCCGCCTCGCCCGAGGAGTTGACAGCTGCGGCTGACGCCGGGATCACTCTGCTCCCAGCCCCCAAAATGCCTGGAGCATCTGAGGACATGAGGCTCACTAGCCGGCCAAAACTTCCCGATGGAGGCGTGCCCGATCTTGTAGTGGGCCACAGCCGGATCACCGGGCCGGCGGCAAAGAAGCTCACCGATGATTTCTTCCCCTCTGCACGCCGGCTGCACTTCCTACACATGGCTCCGGACGAGATCGAGTGGTACAAGCTCGATCGAGAAAGCGATGCCGGGCTGCGGGCCGAGGAACGAACCGACATCGAGCGCGCGCTCGGAAGAAGCGCGCATCGTGTGGTCACCGTCGGACCCCGACTGCACGACCAATTCATGGCGGAATTTGCCAACCCGCTGCGACTCGACCCAGGGTTTGACGCCGCCGTGACGGCCGTGGAACGCAAGCCGCCGGGTGGGTCTCCGTTGCGAGTGCTACTTCTTGGTCGAGTCGAGGATGCACAACTCAAAGGAGTGGACCTGGCCGCTGCCGCCTGCGGCCAGGTGGCCGCGTGGAGGCAGGAGGACGGTCTCAGTCGGATCAGACTAGTTGTCCGCGGGACCCCCGAGGCAACTTCCGAGGAAGAACGGGCGAGGATTGGGGCATGGGCAGCCAGCCCTCTACTCCACCTGGTGGTCCGCGAATACACATCCACTCAAGATCGCATCGACAATGATCTAAATAGTGCCAGCTTGGTTATCATGCCGTCTCGATCCGAAGGATTCGGCCTAGTCGGCGCCGAGGCGATCTCCCTTGGAATCCCGGTTCTCGCCAGTTCGGAGAGCGGTCTCGCTCAGCTGTTGCGCGAAGTCCTGGGGCGCGAGTCGGCAGACAATTTCGTAGTATCCATTTCCGGCAACGACGAGAAGGACACGGACAAATGGGCCCGGAATATTGACCGAAAGCTTCGAGACCTCCCGGCGGCATTTCAGCAAGCGTCTAATCTACGGGCAAACCTGGCTGAACACGCGCCATGGTCCAAGGCGGCTGCCGCAATACTTGGCGAAATCGGGGAAAAGTGATCCCGCTAGAATTGATCACACTATCTCAACCTCGGCCGCACCCACTTTTCGTCCCGGATCATTTTGATAACCCGCGATTCGAGTTCGCCCCAGCCTCGTTCGCGTCCATCTGGCGATCACCGGAGTCGCAAGTCGGCGTGAACTGTCACGGGCGACACCGTACGGTGGGCCGAGACTGGGTAGCTGGCCACCCGCGTTAACGTCAGCCATCGTGCCTGATGGGCAGCGCAGAGCCTGGCAGCCTTCCCCTGAAATCGTTCATCCTGTCTAGGTATCGACCTAGAGAAGGGAGCGGCCAGTGCCCGAGCGGAGCCCGCGCGGCACCTACCTGCGGATCGCTGATGCGCTGCGCACGGAGATCAGTGAAGACTCCACGATGACATCGCTTCCTTCCGAAGCAGAGCTGATGGAGGCGCACGGCGTCGCCCGCACCACGGTGAAGCGTGCTCTCGACGTCCTCGCCGCAGAGGGTCTGGTCCGGTCACAGCCTGGAGTCGGATGGGTTGTCGGACGCGCCGAGCCCAAAGTCCCGGTGCTCGAACAGCTCACCGCTCTTGCCCGACAGCTCGACGTTGGGGCCGATTTCCCGTCGGAAAAGGAACTTGCCGAGACCACCGGTGCAGCACGAGGTACCGTCCGGCGTGCCCTCGCACAGTTGGAGGGCGCAGGGGTCCTCGAAGTGCGCCATGGGAAGGGCCGCACCGTCCGCGCCCTGCCCGCCAATCACATCTAGGAGCAGATACCCGTGTGGGCTTACGACCTTGCCGAGTCCTTGTTGTCTGACGACCTGCCTCGCCGCTGGGCCCACTCCAAGGGGGTCGCCAGCAAGGCGCGCACCTTGGCTGGGATCCTCGGCCCGGACGCCGAGCTGCTGGAGTCGGCAGCCGTCCTGCATGACATCGGCTACTCGCCGCGGATCGTCGACACCGGGTTCCATCCGCTCGACGGTGCTCGGTTCCTCCGCGCGGAGGACGTGGACGAGCGCGTCGTGCGACTGGTCGCCCACCACTCATGCGCGCTGCTCGAAGCCGAAGAGCGCGGGCTGCGGCAAGAGCTGGAGGTGGAGTTTCAGCTGGAGGAACCCCACCTGGTGGATGCCTTGATCTACTGCGACATGACCACCACCCCGGACGGCACGCCAACGACCACGCCGGACCGGGTCGCGGAGATCGTGGGCCGGTATGGGCCCGACAGTGTGGTCGGCCGGTTCATCCGCCGCGCTGAGCCGCAGATCGACGCGGCCGCGCGCCGAGTCGAAGGTCGGCTGCTTCAGGTCGGCACGACGGCCTAGCCGATGTACGGCTGAGACCTCGCCGGCTCCAGGCCGTGCTTAATCCGCAGTCGCATGGACGGGTGAATGTCGAGGTCGTCGAGGTCCGCTGGATCCACCCAGCGGACCTCCTTCGACTCCGAACTCGTCCGCAGGGCTCCGCCAACCGGCCGAGCCTTGAAGCAGATGGAGAACTGCTGCCTCACCTCCCCATCGTCGTAGGCCATCACGTGCCCAGGGTCGGTATACAGGCCAACGACCGCGGCGACCTCAACGTCAATCCCGGTCTCTTCCCGTACCTCCCGCGCTACCGTGTCGGCCACGGATTCGCCGACGTCGTGCCCGCCGCCCGGGAGTGCCCACAGTCCGTTGTCTGTCTTGTGGATCAGCAACAGCCGCCCCTCAGCATCCATGACCACGGCGGTGACCGAGGGCACGACGGAGTTCGCCGGCGGGGCATCCGGATCATGGAAGTAGTCGACGCGACTCACGCGGCAGCCTCACTTTCGAGTTGGTGCGAGGTGATGGTCCGAGAAGACTCCCAGATCCGTTCGATACCCGCCGCGTACGTACTGAACAGCTCGCCGCCGGGCACCTGGGAGAGGTGCAGCACCGGGGCCAGGTAGGCGCCGACGCCGTAGACATGCCCGTTCACGAGCAGATCGTCGTCGGAGCGGTAGAGCGAGTTGTAGAGCGTGGTCGAGTGGAGCCGGAACTCCACCCCCGGGACCCCGAACAGTGGCGCGTAGTTGGCCAGCGCGTTGCGGATCTTGCCTGCCATCGCGGGCCCAATCCCCTCGTCCTCGCCCCTTTGGGCCACGGCGGCGCAGTCGGGATCGCCCAGCATGAGCCGCACAGGCACGCCCGCATGCGCCTTCTCCTGGACAAGCCTGAAGAACAGAGGATCTTCCGAGAGCCAGAAGCCTGCGTAGGCGACTAGGTCGAAGTTCCGCATGGCCTTGGCGTAGAGGGACGTCCAGACTTCCTTTGGCACTACCGCACGGTGCGGGTACAGCTTCACTAGCTCCGCCCGACCAGCCTCGGCAGTCGCGTGGCTGGTCTGCTCGTTTGGCCAGAGGTCCGACAGGTCACGCTGCAAGAGATTCGCCATCGCGTACTGAAAGCGCCGATACGGTCGGCGCTCGTCCTTGGCCTCGACCCATCGCTCAACAGTCCGCGAGCTGACGCCCAACCGGGTCGCAATCTCATCAACCGTCAACTTGCTCGCGAGGATCGCCCCTCGCAGCCTCTCGTTGGCCATCTCGCCCTCCCATGGACGAAGTTGCGGCGCTTGGACGATCCGGGACGACTTGACCGTAGCGAAGTCGAGCCGCAGCCGTCCAGGTGGGCCGTATCTCGACAGGGCTGGAAGGTCGAATCTAGTGATGCGGCCGGAACTCCTCCGGCCGAACCGAGACGAAGGACTTGACGGAGCGTCTCCTTCTCGGCACTGTAAGAGACATGTTCAACATGTCTCGCATGTCGAGGCGGATGAACTGACAGCCCTTCTTTGGGCCGCCCTGAAAGGCGAAAACACGCAGTTCAGGGCAAGGGCACCGCCCATCAGGGCGGCGGCTGTTAGCTGAGGCGGAGGACGCTGCAATCTCCGCAAAGGCCAGAAATCAGGGGCTTCGGCCCTGACTGGCGAGGTGGCCCGGTGACCGCGAGCAACGGCCGGAGGGTGGGGGCGTGGCCCCCCTTGCAGTGTGTGTCCCTTGTCCCTTGAACCGAAGGAGGTGGTCCCGATGGGCCTGATCATCCGCGAGTCCCATAGGTCGCCTCGCTGTGCCGTTGGCCAGTGAGGCGTTGACCAGCGCTCACGGTTCCCGGCGTGCACCGCTTCGGCGGCCGGTACATCGGGTTTCCGCGGCCGCTCGTCGAGCGTCCGACCCGCACACCTCGCTACGGCTGCGGCTCCGGTGCTGGAACACCGGAGCCGCCAAGGGCCGTCCCGGATGAAGGAACACGACCCATGAGACTGATTGTCGCAGGCCAGGAGGCCGTTACGGCCTCCGAGTTCGCCGAATTGGCCCTCGGTATCGACGTGGAGCTGTTCGCCGGCACCACGGACGAGACGGCCACCGACACGGTGGTGCGCCTCGACGTGGCCCGGGACGTGCTGCGCGACCTCGCCCCCGAGCCCGCCCGCTACGCCAAGGCACTGATGCGCACGGCCGAGCGGCGCCGGGCGCTGGTGTGGAAGGCGGCGGCGTGATGACCCGGTTCGTGCGCCGCGGGATCCGCGGCACCGCCCACCCGCACCTGACCGCCCGCCCCACCAGCCCCTACGCCGTGGAGGTCGTCCCCTCCGAGGCCGGCAGCCTGCCCGGTGCCGCGTGCAAGGGTGTGGATCCGGACCTGTTCTTCGCCGAGCCTGACGGGGACGACACCGAGGCCGACGCGGCGGCGGCCGAGTTCGCGACTCGCCGGGCCAAGGCGGTGTGTGCCAGCTGCCTGGTCAAGGACAGGTGCCTGGCCCTCGCGCTGAAGCGCGGTGAGCCGCACGGCGTCTTCGGCGGCCTGACGGCCGATGAGCGGGCCCGGCTCAGGAAGAAGATGAACGACGCCGCTTACCGCTCCCGCATCGTGGCCGGGGGTGGTGCGCGGTGACCACGATGGCCGCCCCCGGAGCTGTTTCGGCCGCACCCTCCGCTGCTTCAACGACGCGTACCACCGCTTCGGGCGGCGGCGTGACGGCGGCCGGGGCGGTGATGTGGGGGCTGACGTTCCTCGCCGTCGCCGGTGGGGCGGTGCTCGCCGGGATCGGCTTCACCGGCTCCTACACGGCGCTGGTGAACCTCGGTTTCAGGCACAACCTCGGCGACTTCAGCTACGCCTTCCCGGTGGGTGTGGACGTCGGGATCGTGGTCCTGCTGGCCCTGGATCTGCACCTGATCCGCCGCCGCACCCCGTGGCCGGTGCTCCGGCTGCTGGCCCACGGTTTCACCGCCGCCACGATCTACTTCAACGCCGCCTCGGCCGGCTCCATCGCGAACGATCCGACCGGGTCGGCGATGCACGCGGTCATCCCGGTGATGTTCATCGCCGCGGTGGAGGCCGGGCGCCGCCTCGTCATCCGGATCACCCGGATCGAGGCCGGCCGCCCGTCCGAGGGGGTGCCGCTGCACCGGTGGCTGCTGGCCCCGTGGCCGGCCTGGATGATGTTCCGGCGGATGCGGCTGTACGGCATCGACTCCTACCAGCGGGCGATCGAGCTGGAGCGGGAGCGGATCGTCTATCGGGTGTTGCTGGAGCGCGACCACGGCTCCGACCTGCGCAAAGCCCCTGCGGATGCGCTGCTGCCGCTCACGATGGCCCGCTTCGGGCTGAGCGTGGACGAGGCCCTGGCCCTGCCCGCCGAGGCGGAGGAGCGCGCCCGGCTGCGGGCCGAGCGCCGCGAGGCGTTCGAGGCCGACCTCGCCGCCCGCGCCGATGCCCGCACGGCCGACACGCAGATCTTCCGCCTGCGCACGCAGGGGAAGGTGGAGGCCGCCGGGTTCGAGGTCGGGGCGGAGACCGCCACGGCCAAGGCCCGCGCCCACGCCCGGACCGTGGCGGCCGGCCGGGAGGCCGAGGCGGTGATGGCCGCCGCGGCAGCCGAGCAGGAGGCAGCCGAGGCCCGCCGGCGTGCTGCCGAAACCGACCAGGCCGCCGCCGAAACGGAGCAGGCCGCCGCTGAAACCCGGCGCCGCGCCGCCGAAACCGAGCGCCAGGCCGCAGCGTTCGAGCGGGCCTGCGCCCAGGAGGAGGAGGCCGCCGAGGAGGCCCGGCTGCGTGCCGCTGAAGCGGCCCGTGCCGCGGCTGAAACGGAGGCGGCCGCTGCCGAAGCGCGCCGCCGCGGTGCCGAGGCCGACCGGCAGAGGGCCCTGGCCGCGCACGACCGGATCGCCCTTGAGGAGGCCTCGGAGGCGGCGCGGCTGCGTGCGGCCGAAGCCCGGCGGCGTGCGGCTGAAACGGAGATGCGTGCGCTCGAAATGGAGGACGAGGCGAAGTTGACCCCGTCCGCCCGCGGTGCGCGCAAGGTCGCCCGGATGATCCTCGCCGCGTACGGCCCCGACCACACCGGTCCGGTCAACCCGGAGGCCGTCGACCTCCAGACGATCGCGAACGCCCTCGGGGTCTCGATCGCCACCGCCTCCCAGCGCCGCGCGGACGCCGCCGACCTGCTCGCCTCCGGCTACAGCACGCCGGTGCACGCGTCCTGACCTGCAACAACACCGCTCTTGCAACGCTTTTCGAAGGGATCGCCTCGCCATGTCCGAGCACAACATCCCGGCCGTGGAGCCGGAGTTCGAGCAGACCCGCGTCATGAACGTCTTCCCGCTGCACCGCTTCACCTGCGCCCACACCACCAACGAGGCCGGCAACGTCCACTGGTGGCACATCTTCACCGCCGACGGCCGCTACCTCGGCGCCGCCAACCGCCCCGAGCACGTCGGCGCGGTCATCCAGCAGGCCCGCTGACCAAGCAGGAGACCGCAAATGACCGACACCCCGACCGTGGTCGAGATCACGACCACGCCCGCACCCGCGGCCACCCCGCCCAAGCCCACCAATCCGCCCGCCGCCATGCCGGGCATCCCGCTGGCCCTGGCCGCGGCGAACGCCGCCGGAACCGTCGCCTCCGGCGCCCTCGCACTCGGCGGCCCCGCAGCCCTGGCCGTCGCCGGCACCACCGCGGCCGTCCTCGCCGCCGGCGGCGCCGTCCGCCGTGCCCGAAACCGCACCCGTGGCCTCCGGCTGCACAACCCGTCGGGCACCGGCAGGACGCCCACCCGTGGCAACGCGCTCGGCCGGATTCCCGCCGCCCGCACGGGCAACAGCGCAGGTCACGGGTCCGCGTTCGGTCTCGGCGGGCCCGGTGCATCGGCCTCGCGCACCGCTGGCAGGACCCCCACCCACCCCGCGGCACACACCCCGGCCTCCGCCCCCGGTGGGCGCCACCGGAGCGCGAGCCCCGGCGGTGTCGGCCCTCACCCCGCCAGGCACACGACCACCTCGGCCGGGCCTGCGCGTTCTCGGGCCCACGGACACGCCGAGGGCACCGCGCCGCGCCGCCCCGGGCCGGCGAGGTCCATCAAATCGGCTTCTCAGCAGTCTCGTTCCGCTAGCCGTCCCGGTACGGTGCACGACCTGCGCAAGCCCGCCGGCGGGTCGGCGGTGCCGGCCGGACGGTGGCCCGGTCTGTCGCCGAAGAAGGCGGCGAAGATCGCCACGCGGACGGACAAGCGCCTGGCCAAGGGCCTGGCGCGGGCCCGCAAGCGCGCCGGCCTCGACCCGACGACCGGCACCGACGCCGGCGCGGCCGGCTCCAAGTTGGCCGCATCCGAAGGTGCTTCGGCCCAGCAGGCGAAGATGCTCCGACGCTCGCGGCTGCGGCACGCCGCCCGGATGACCGCCTCCGGCCTGATCGCGGGTCTGGTCGGCGCCGGCTCGGCGGCGGCGTTCAACTGGCGCCACCGGGGCAAGGTCTCCTGCCACGTCCGCGCGGTATGGCGGCGCCTGGCCGACCGGGCCCGCGCCGTGAAGCAGACCCGCGACGCCGCGATCCTCGCTGGAACCACCGGCAAGGGCCAGGACAGCACCACCCCGGTCGTGCCGGTCCCGGCCGAGACCGTCAACGTGCCCGGCCGCGAGAAGCCCGGCCCCGCCAGTGCTCTTAAGAGGCTCGCGGGGCAGGTCGTGGCCGGTCGTACGGCGTCCCGCATCACCCTCGGCAAGCCCACCAACGCCAAGGAGGCATCCGTGTCCGACTCCGAGTCCACCGTTCCCGCGTTCTCCCTCTCTTCCGCGGCCGACGTCATGCTCCAGGCCGCCTCCACGTTCGACCCCGAGCAGATGCCGGAGTTCGGCGTCCTCGCCGACGACCTCCCCATCGCGTTCGCCACCATCCAGGAAGTGCTGCGGGTGCTGGCCGAGAAGGGCGCCGAGCAGCTCGCCCTGGAGCCGGTCGTCTCGGAGGAGATCGCGCAGGGCTACCAGGCCATGGGCCGGGTGGTGCAGGCGCTGGAGAACGTCGGCCCGGTGTTCCGGCAGGCCCACGCCGCCGACCTCGACCGCTACGACAACCCGCGCAACGGCCTGGAGGCCGAACGCAAGTGGAACGTCTGATCCCGCACGTCCCGACCGTCCCTGGGGCCGCCCACCAGCGTGGTGGGCGGCCCGCCTTTCTCGCCGGGAGCGATGCCCCATGACCAGTACCAACCGCACCAAGAACCCGAGCCGGGTCGACTGGAAGGCCGGCCACGGCGTGCTGTCCGGCACCGTGAATGGCACCCTCGGCGCCCTGACCACCGCGAGCCTCGGCCACGCCACCGGCATGCCCGCCGGGTGGGCACTCGCCGCCGGCGCCGCAGGCGCCCTCGGCACTCTCGCCGCCGGCATGCGCCGCCGCCTCACCGCCGCCACCCTGACCTTCCGCACTACGTGCTGGCTGACCGCGGGCGGCTGGTCGTCCTGGGCGATTGCCCACGGTGGCCCGTGGACCTGGCCCCACCTCGGTGCGCTCGCCGTCGCCGGGATCACGGCCGGCACCCTCGCCCCGGTCCTCGCTGGGCACGAGGAGATCGAGCAGGAGGCCCGCCGGCACCTGCTGCTGATCGGTGCCCGCCGGCAGATGGCCGCCGAGTGGACCGACCGCATCAAGCGCGTCTGCGGCGTCGACGTCACCGTGCTCGGCATTGAGCACTGGCCGTCCGGCGCCGGCTACACCCTCGAACTCGAACTCCCCGAGGGCGGCACCACCCGCCGCTCCATCACCGACCGGACCGAGGGTCTTGGCTCCGACCTCGACCTCCCCGACGGCTGCGGCCTGCAGGTCATGCCCGGCATCTCGCGGCGCCGGGTGCTGGTCATGGTGACCACCAAGTCCCTCGCCGGGGTCGAGCTCCCCTTCCCGGTGGAGGAGTTGGGCGAGGTCACCACGGTCAACAACCCGGTCCCGACCGGGCTGATGTCCGATGGGGCGCGGGCGGAGCTGGACCTGCGGCAGGCGTCCACGATCGTCACCGGGCCGACCGGCTCCGGCAAGACGAACTGGCTGCACACCCTGATCGCCCTGCTCAACCAGACCAACGACACCCTGGTGTGGGTGATCGACCTGAACGCCGGCTCCATCGGCCTGCCCTGGCTGAACGCCTGGCGCGACGCCCAGCTCAACCGGGAGGGCTCCCGGTGGGCCGGCGCGGACATCCCCACCCCGGGCGTGGACTGGGTCGCCTCCACCCCGGCCGAGGCGAAGCGCATGCTGGCCGCGGCGGTGCGGATCGCCAAGCGCCGCAAGGTCGCCTACCAGGACGCCATGCGCGAGGCAGACGACGACAAGCTCCCCGTCGGCCCGACCCTGCCCGAGATCGTGATCGTCATGGACGAGGGCGCCGAGGTTGCCGTCACCCGCGAGGCCCGCGCCGTCCTCGCCGGCGTCTCCGAGGTCATCCGGATCGCCCGCGCCATGGCGATCCGCGCCGTGATCTCCGTCCTGCGGGTCACCCAGGACGTCATGCCCGACCCGCTGGTGCGCAAGATGGCGTCCAACCGGGTCGCCACCGGCGCCTACGAGGACTCCGAACTCGGGCACCTCTTCGGCTGGCGGGCCCTGCGCGCCGAGGACAGCTTCGACGGGCCCGGGTCGCTGCTGGTCGGCACCGAGGGCAAGCAGCCCGGCAAGGCCCGCCAGTGGCGAATCACCCCCACCCAGATCGAGGACATCACCGCGCTCACCGCCCGCCGCCGCCCGGCCCTCGACGGCCCCTCGCTGGAGGCCGCCGGCGAGGACTACACCGACCGCTGGACCATGGACCGCTGCGGCCACCTCTGGGCCACCGCCACCGTCCCCGCCGACAGCTCCACCGCCGCGGCGGCCGGGGCCGGAGGTCCGACCGACGGCGCGCCGGCCAGTGGGTGGAAGCACACCGCGCACTGGGACAAGACCCCCGCCACCGGCCCGGCGGACGACCTGGAAGCCCTCTGGGCCCTACCCCCGGCCACCGAGCCCGGCAGCGGCGACGCAAGCGCCGCCGACTGGTCCGACCCCTCCACCTGGACCAGCGGACGCGAACAGACCGGCCCGGATGAACCCGGGGCGAAGGACGCCGCCCTGGCCCTGCTCATCGCCGCCGGCCCGGAGGGCACCGGCGCCTCCGCCATGGAGCGGGCCCTGAAAGCCTCCTTCGGCACCCGCCGGCCGGTCCTCCAAAACTGGCTCAAGGCATGGGTCGAGAGCGGCGAGGCGGTCCGCGTCGGCGAGGGCACCAAGGCCCGCTACATCCACCGCAACCACGCCCCCGACGCCTGATCCACGGCCCTCGCTTGTCACCTGTCACACCAGTCGCCAGAGGGGGCATCCCGGCCGGCGCGGTCCTGTAATCCACCGTCTGACCTGCGGATTACAAGTGACAGACAAGTGACAGGCGACAAGTGACAGACAAGCCCGATGACAAGCCGCATGACAAGCACGAGACCCGCCCAGGCGCGCTCCCGGGCGGGGCTCACCGCACCCCGAACCGCTGCCCGGAAAGGGGCCCATCCGTGATCGTCTCCATCAGCCTGACCGCCCTGTTCGGCGTCGGCACCGTACTGCTGATCCGCGGACGCCGCGTCTCCCTGCCGACCGCCGCCACCGCCTGGCTGTCCGGCTTCACCCTCGCCTCCACCGGCATCGCCGGCCCCGTCAACACCTTCCTCACCGCCATGGTCAGCCTCGTCACCCACCACTGACCCCTCGAAGGAGAGCACCGCCATGAACCAGCAGCCCTACGCGCAGCCCACCCCGGCGGTGCTCTACACCACCGACGGCCAACCCCTCTACACCGCACCGCCCCAGACCGCCCCGCTCAGCGTCTACCGGCCCGCCCCGCTCCCGCAGCCCGTGCCGGTGCACGCGGTCGACCCGACCTCCGTCTACCTCCCCACCCCCGCAGCGGAGCCGGGCCGGGACGTGTGGCCCGCCCGCCTCCTCGCCGGCGGCATCGGCACCGGCGCCGCCGGCATCGGCCTCGGCTTCCTCTTCCAGGCCATCGCCGCCGCCGCGACTGGCATCGGTCTGCTCGCCGCGGTCCTCGCCCTGATCTGGCTACTCAAGAACACCAGCAGCAGCGGGGGCGGCCGGTCGGGCGCCGTGAACCTCTCCGTCAACGTCACCAACCGCAACCGCTGACCGGGACGAGCCGACCATGAGTCTCTCCATCCAACCGCTTTCGCTCGCGGAGGCTGGTGCCGCTGTTGAGAAGCTCCACCGTCATCACAGGAAGCCCCAGGGGCACAAGTTCAGCCTGGCGCTGATGTCCGGCAAAGACTTGGTTGGCGTGGCGGTCGTCGGCCGGCCAGTTGCTCGGGCCTTCGATGATGGCCTGACCCTGGAAGTCACCCGGGTGGCCACCGACGGCGCCACTAACGCCTGCTCGGCTCTGTACGGAGCTGCTTGGCGAACCGCCCGAGCAGCTGGCTATCGCAGGCTGATCACCTACACACAAGACGGCGAGTCCGGCGCATCCCTACGTGCGGTCGGATGGCGCCGAGCGGCGGAGTTGTCGCCGCGCCGGGGCTGGGACACCCCATCTCGGCACCGAGATGACCGAGGCACCGATCGAATCGCCCGCGTGCTGTGGGAGATCACCACCGCTAACGCCGCCCCGGCCATGAGGGCCCGTGACGCAATCCGTGACGAAATTCAGTGCCTTGCCTGTGGCGATCCGATGCCGCTTCGCCGGGGTCGCGGGCGCCCAGCCCGCTACTGCACGCCCCGATGTCGCCAACGCGCCTTCCGCCACCGCGCTGAGCACTCCGGCCCCAACTCGGTCACCGGCGAAGCCCTGGGCTACTGAGTCTGTGCCACCCGGCCGTGCCGCCCACCTACCGCCTTCTAAGCGGTAGGTGGGCGGTGCGGGGGACGGACAGACCCGCTCCCGACACCCGAAGTGCCTTTGGAGGCCACCGTGTCCGTGGGAGAAACCCCGATCACCGTCGTCGGCAACCTGACCGACGACCCCGAACTGCGCTTCACCCCCGCCGGAGTGGCGATGGCCCGCTTCACCATCGCCTCCACCCCGCGCACCTGGGACAAGACCACCAACCAGTGGAAGGACGGCACCGCGCTGTTCCTGCGCACCACCGCATGGCGGGAGGTCGCCGAACACGTCGCCGACTCCCTGACCAAGGGCATGCGCGTCGTGGCCACCGGCCGGCTCGTCCAGCACAACTGGCAGACCCCCGAGGGCGAGAACCGCTCCATGCTCGGCCTCGAACTGGACGACATCGGCCCCAGCCTGAAGTTCGCCACCGCCAAGGTCACCAAGGCCCAGCGCACCAACGTCGGCCAGAGCCCGACGGCGGGCGGCGACCCGTGGGCCTCGGCCGGGCCCGCCCCCGCCAGCGGCGGGCCGCGCGGCGGCGAAGAGCCCCCGTTCTAGGACCGACACCGATCCCGCAACCGCTGAACCGAGAGATCGCCGGTGCCGGTCTACTCAGGAAGAGGGTGACCCACGAAGTGGGTGCCATCGAAGTAGACAAGCTGGATATCCGCGGACTCCAGCAGGTCCTTAAGGTCATTGCTGGGTTCGCTGGGCAGCAAGGCTGCATAGCGCAGGCCATCCCGCACGTAGCGGATTGCGTGACGGCGGTAGTCCATGAGCTGCCCAACAATCTGGCGAACATGCTGACGATCGGCCAGGGCCTTCACCTCGTACAACACGTTGGCCGTCTTGTCATAGGTGTCCGTCCGCAGCACCCGTCCTTCGACCGGCAGACGAATCACCCCGTACTGGCTGCCCAACTCCTCCAGGTAAGCCTCGAACTTCACCCGGAGTTCAGCTTCCCGGTATGTCACCTGGCGCTCGGTGGCGGCGATCACCTGAACCGTTGCCCTCTGGGCGACGTTCTCAGGCGGCGCAATTCCGGGCTGAACCCGAAAAGCCGCCATCGCGACGCTGCTGGCCTCCGCGACCAGTTCGAGCATCTCTGAGGCCCCGGGCGAAGCAAGTTCGATTCCGCCCGGCGTCACCAGGACGTCGTCCTCGGGATCGAAGACGAGCGTTGCGTTAGGGGCAGGACGGAGTCGGAACACGATGACCCGGCGCCGGTTGCCCTTCGAGTCGTTGTTCCAACCGAACTCGAACGGCTTGATCGGGTCAACCATGACCTCGCCGATGTACCGCTGCCGTGTGGTCTGGCTGCCCGACACAAAGCCATCACCGATGAACAGCGACACCGGAACACCGTTCAGAGCGTGGTCGCGCAACCCTGTGTTGTCCCGATTCCAATACTGGTTGCCGAACCGCCCGGACGCCGTATACGTGTACAGCGGGCCGTACTCGTCGTCCTCCGCCCGACCGTCGAAGGTGTAGCTGTTCTCCCTACTCGCCGCCTTGTCGGAGAAGACGAAAATCCGCCGCTCCTTCCGGCTGGTGAGCATGATTCCGGCCTGTGTGTTTCCCCCGTAGATGGCCGCCAGAGCAGCGCGCGTCGTGACGGTCTTACCGGGCACCAGCGTCAGTTCGTCATTCGGCATACCGGCCAGCCTACGCAGCACCTCCGACACACCAGCACACCCGAAATCCGTCCACACCACATCAAAACCCCGCAACAGCCGCCGAATCTTGGCAGAGAGACGGCTGTCGCGGGGTCGAACCCAGTCCGTACGAGACGAACCAGGACACCAGCATGCCCCAGTTCACCACCCGCACGCTCGCCCTCGCCGACGACACCCACGACCGGACCCACGCCTCCGACGGCCACTCCCGGTACGGCACCTACCTCGACCTCAACGCCGGCCTCCTCCACGACGACGGCCACCCGCTCACCGCGGCCGGGTTCGCGTTCTCCGCCTGGCAGATCGCCACCAGCCCGGTCATGGCGCCCGGCTACGTCCGCGTCCGCCCCGACCTGCACTCCCTCACCGTCGTCTCCGCCGGCGACGACGGCCGAGACGTCGCCCTGCGCATCACCGTGCCCCTGCGGCACCGAGCCCTCGCCGCTTGGCCGGCGCGGATGGTCGCCGACTGGCAGGCCGACCCCTGGGCCACCGACCGCGGCTTCACCGCGCTCGCCGAGCCCGAGCCCGCCGGCCGCACCGCCCTGCTCGTCACCGCCACCGTGCTGCTGCCGGTGCCCGCGCACGTCCTGCACACCCCGACCGCCGCCGAGCCGAGCCCGGAGATGACCCGGCAGGCCAAGCAGGCGGTCAAGGCCCTCACCCGGTGGACGAACGACCACGCGCACCTGGTCAACGACCTGTGTGCGGGGGCCGAGCGGTGACCCCGGTCCGGGTCCCGCCGCTGGCCGGCGGCGACCAGTGGCAAGTCGTGCTCGCCGCCGCGGCCGGACGCTGCCAGTGCCGCGGCGCCTGCGGCAAGTCCCACGCCAAGGACGGCGGACGCTGCAAGGCCGAGCACGGCGCCTACCGCAACCACGGCGGCGGCACCGTCCGCCTCCTGGTCGCCCCCGCCGAGCCGGCCGACCTGCTCCTGCCCCCGCACCGCGCCGCCGCACTCCCGAAGCGGGCACTCGCGGCGTGGTGCCCGCCCTGCCACGACGCCGCCCGCACAGCGGCCCGCAGGACCCACACCGTTCCGGCCGTGGAGCCGGACGCCCTCTTCGACCTCTGACCCCCTCGGCCGCCGGCCGCTCCCTGCGCGGGGTGGCCGGCGGCGTCTGGAAGGACCTACAGGTGACCGCACAACCCGACCTGCTCGCCGCCGCCCTGGCCTGCATCCACCGCGGCTGGCCCGTCTTCCCGCTTCGCCCCAACAACAAGCGCCCCGCCCTCCACCACGAGACCCGCTGCCCCCGCACCGGCCCCTGCACCACCGGCCACGCCGGATGGGAACAGCGCGCCACCACCGACCCCGACGTCATCCAGCGGGCGTGGCAGCACGGCCCGTACAACGTCGGCCTCGCCACCGGCCCCGCAGGGCTGCTGGTGGTCGACCTCGACGTCCCCAAGCACCCCAGCGACACGCCGCCCCCGCGGTGGGCCGAGCACGGTGTCAGCGACGGCGCCGACGTCCTCGCCGCGCTGTGCGAGCAGCATCAGCAGCCCTACCCGACCACCCGCGCCGTGCGGACCGGTTCCGGGGGCGCCCACCTGTACTTCACCGCCCCGCCCGGCCTCGCCTTGCGGAACACCCGAGGCGAGCAGGGCAACGGCCTCGGGTGGAAGGTCGACACCCGTGCCGGCGGCGGCTACGTCGTCGCCGCCGGGTCCGTGGTCGAGGGCCGGCCCTACACCGTCGAACACGACACCGGCCCTGCTCCGCTGCCTGGTTGGCTCGCCGACCTGCTCGCTCCGCCCGCGTCCCGACCGGTTTGGCAGCCCGTCAAACCGCGATCCGGAGGCGGGAGCGGCCACGGGTACGCGGCGGCAGCCCTGCTCAACGAGACGGCGAACGTCGCCGCCGCCGGCGAGGGAGCGCGGAACTGGACCCTCACCCGCGCCGCCCGGGCATTGGGCCGGTTCGTCGCCAACGGCACGCTCGCCCGGGCCGAGGTCGAAGACGCTCTTAAGGGCGCGGGCGAGGCGTGCGGCCTCCCCGCCCGGGACGTCACCGCGACCATCACCAGCGCCCTGAACTGGTCCATCGCCAACAACCCGCGAGGAGCAGCCGCATGACCACCACCCCCGCCCGCTCCCCCCTTAAGAGCACTCCCGCCCCCGGCGCCGCCGAGGTCGAGGACGGCGCCGCCCTGCTCGACGCGGTCGAAGCCCACCACCGGCGCTTCAACGTCTTCCCCAGCGAGGCCGCCTATGTCGCCGTGGTGCTGTGGGACGCCCACGCGCACCTCATGGACTGCTTCGAGGCCACCCCGCGCCTGGCGTTCCTCTCCCCGGAGCCCGCCAGCGGCAAGACCCGCGCGCTGGAGATCGTGGAGACCCTGGTCCCGAGGCCGATCGTCACCGTGGACATCAGCCCCTCGGCGCTGTTCCGGTCCGTCTCCGACGGCGACTCCCGCCCGACCGTCCTGTTCGACGAGATCGACACCGTCTTCGGGGCCGCCGCCAGCGGCAACGAGGAACTCCGCGGCCTGATCAACGCCGGCTACCGCCGCACCGGCGGCATCTTCCGCTCCGTCCGCGACGGCGAGAACCACGTCGTGCAGAAGTTCCCCGTCTACTCCGCCCTCGCCATGGGCGGCCTCGGCGACCTGCCCGACACCATCATGAGCCGCTCCGTCGTCATCCGGATGCGCCGCCGCGCCCCCAACGAGACGGTCGAGCAGTTCCGCCAGCGCACCAACGAACCGGAAGGCCACGCCCTGCGCGACCGCCTCGCCGCTTGGGCCGACAGCATCCGCGAACGGATCGAGGGAGCCTGGCCCGAGATGCCCGACGGGGTCGCTGACCGGTCCGCCGACGTGTGGGAGCCCCTGCTCGCCGTCGCCGACGCCGCCGGCGGACACTGGCCCGCCCGCGCCCGCGCCGCCTGCCTCGAACTCGTCAACGCCGCCAAGGCCAACGACAAGGGCAGCGTCGGCATCCGCCTCCTCACCGACCTGCGCGAGATCTTCGCCGGCGCCGAACGGCTCACCAGCGCCGTCATCATCGAACGCCTCACCGGCATGGACGACGCCCCGTGGGCCGACCTCGACGGCCGACCCCTCAACACCCGCAGCCTCTCCAAGATGCTCGGCGAGTACGTCACCGCTGCCAACGACCGCATCCGACCCCGCAACATCAAGATCGGAACCGCCGTCGCCAAGGGCTACTACGCCGCCGACCTCGCCGACGCCTGGGCACGCTACTGCCCGCCCATCCCCGAAACGCCCGCTACCACCGCTACTCCCGCTACCGCCCAGGTCAGGGCCCTCTTCCCGGTAGCGGAACCGGTAGCGGTAGCGGACGAAAAGCCGCCCGCCCTGTCCGACCCGGCGCCCGGTCTCGTCACCATCGGCTGACGCCACCAATCCGCTACCGCTACCCCATCCGCTACCGCCGCACCCCCTCCCACCTGCGCGGTAGCGGAGTAGCGGCGGTAGCGGACCTCAGAGGACTACCGCCCGGGCAACCGCTTCAGGAGGACCGCTCAATGACGTCCGCCGTACCCGAGGCCATGACCGTGAAAGAGGTCATGGCTGCCCTCCGACTCAGTCGCAGCAAGGTCTACGACCTTCTGCGCTCAAGGGAACTTCCGAGCTTCACCATCGGTCGCTTGCGGCGCTTCGACACCGCCGATGTGACCGCCTACATGCGCAAGCGAGTTGAGGAGAACCACTAGTGGCCAGGCGCGCCAACGGCGAAGGCACTATCACCCGACGCAAGGACGGGCGGTACGCCGCCGCCGCATACGTGTACAAGCCGGACGGCACCCGCGCCCGGAAATGGGTCTACGGCAAGACCCGGACCGAGGTCGCGAACAAGCTGACGGAGATGCAGGAGAAGACCCGTCAGGGTATTCCGGCCATCACGTCCAACATGCCGCTCGACAAATACCTCGACTACTGGCTCGGGACGGTTGCCCCTGAGCGATACAAGCCGTCGACCATGTCGAGCTACGAGCCCATTACGCGGGTCTACATCGTTCCCGCACTCGGGCGGAAGCCGCTCAACAGGCTGACGCCAGCGGACGTACGCCGCTTCCTCTCGGACTTCCGCAATGGCTGCCTCTGCTGCCTGCGCCGGGTCGACCACAACCGCGCGGTCGACAAGCGTGAATGCTGCGCGGTGGGCAAGTGCTGCAAGCGGCAGCCGTCGGCGCGCACGGTTCAGTACGCCCACGCTGTGCTCCGGTCCTCGCTGCAGAACGCCGTACGCGAGGAGTTGCTGGCCCGAAACGTGGCGCGGCTGGTCGAGCGTCCCTCGGTGCCGCACAAGGAGGTCCAGCCGCTCAGCGCTGCCGAGGTCCGCCTCCTTCTGCGCGCCGCGCGGGATCACCGGCTGTACCCGCTCTGGCTGCTGCTCGTCTCCACGGGCCTCCGTCGAGGCGAGGTGCTCGCGTTGACCTGGGCTGACATCGACATCGACGCTCGGCAGCTCCGGGTGCGTCGCAACCTCCAACGGGTGAAGGGCACCCTGGTGTTCGGCACCCCGAAGACCGCGCGCTCCCTGCGGACCATCGCGCTGCCGGCGTCCTGCGTCGCGCAGCTGCGACGGCGGCGCGAGGACCAGCTTCAGGAGCGCGCGGAGGCGGGCTTGGACTGGCAGCCGCTCGATATCCAGCCTGACAGCCTGGTGTTCACCACGCTGACCGGCACGGCGCTCGACCCGCGGAACCTGAACCGCAGCCTCGCAGCGCTCTGCACCTCGGCCGGCATCCGGCGGATCAGGGTGCACGACCTGCGACACACCTGTGCCTCGCTGATGCTCGCCGAGGGGGTCGGCGTGCGGACCATCATGGAGACACTCGGACACAGCACGATCACCATGACCCTGGACACCTACGCGCACGTCATGCAGTCGACGCTGCGGGAGGCCGCGGACCGGATGGACGACGCGCTCGGCGTGGTCGCCAACAATGGGCCGGAGGGCGGCGGGGACGACGACGGTCCGGCCGCTGCGGGAGTGCTCGTGAGGCGCTGAGCAAGGCGCTGATGTCAGCCATGGATGTCGAAAGGGCCGGAGACTCATGTCTCCGGCCCTCTGACCACTGTCGGGACGACAGGATTTGAACCTGCGACCCCTTGACCCCCAGTCAAGTGCGCTACCAAGCTGCGCCACGTCCCGTGGTCGTGCTGCTTCGGGTCTCCGACCGGTTGGTCGGTGATCTTCGGCGGTGCGACCTGTCGCCGATCTCTCGGCGACGTGGAAAACAATACAGCACGTCGGGGGGTGCTCGCTGCCAGGTTTCGGCTGGCGTGGTGCGGTGGGAAGGGTGCAGGTCAGGGGGTGGGTCGGCGGGCGTCGTAGCGGAGGAAGGCGGGGCGTCGGGCGGCGAGGAGGAGGACGGCGGCGACGCAGGCGAGTCCGCCGGTGATGACGGAGACGGTGGGGGTGGTGAGGGCGGCGACGGTGCCGGATTCGAAGTCGCCGAGGCGGGGGCCACCGGCGACGACGACGATGAAGATGCCTTGGAGGCGGCCGCGCATGTCGTCGGGGGCGGCGACCTGCATCATCGTGTTGCGGAAGATCATGCTGATGGTGTCGGCGCAGCCGGCGGCGGTGAGGAAGAGCAGGCCGAGCCAGAGCTGGTGGATGAGGCCGAACGCGGCGATGGCGAGTCCCCAGGCGGCGACGGCGGTGAGGACGGCGGCGCCGTGGCGGTGGACGCGGGCGATCCAGCCGGAGAAGAGTCCGCCGGCGAGGGCGCCGACGGCGGGTGCGGCGACGAGGAGGCCGACGGTGCCGGGTCCGCCGCCGTAGAAGCCGACGGCGATGGCGGGGAAGAGGGCGCGGGGCAGCCCGAAGATCATGGCGGCGAGGTCGGCGAGGAAGCTGGTCCGCAGGTTGGGCTGCTCGCGGAGGAAGCGGAGCCCGTCCAGGACGGAGGCGCGGGCGCCGGTGGCGCCCGTCGGGCGCATCGCGGGCAGCCGCCACATCGCGTACAGCGTGGCCCCGAACGCGACGGTGTCGAGGGCGTAGGCGGAGCCTGCGCCGTACGCGCCGATGAGGAGGCCGCCGAGCATCGGGCCGACGGTGAGGCCGAGGTTCATGCCGATGGTGTTGAGGGCGTTGGCGGCGGGGAGCTGTTCGCGCGGGACGAGGCGCGGGATCATCGCGGACCGTGCCGGTGAGCTGGCCGCGAAGAACGCGCCTTGCAGGGCGACGGCGGCGTACAGCAGGCCGACCTGCTCGGCGCCGAGGAGGGCCTGGAGGGCGAGGCCGCCGGAGACGACGGCGAGGCCCGCGGAGCCGATCATGCCGAGGCGGCGGCGGTCGACGGTGTCGGCGATGGCGCCGCCGTATAGGCCGAAGACGACGAGCGGGAGGAGGGAGCAGAGGCCGACCAGCCCGGTGGCGAAGGTGGAGTGGGTGAGTTGGTAGACCTGGACGGAGACGGCGACGGCGGTCATCTGCTGGCCGATGGCGGAGACGGCCTGGCCGAACCAGAGCCGCCGGTAGTCGGGGATCTCCCGGAGCGGTCCGAGGTCGGCGAGTGCGCCCCGCGACAGTCGGGAGAGCCGGGACGGTACGGGCAGTCCCGACGCTCCCGATGACCCAGACGCCGCCGATGCCGCCGACGGCCCGGACGCCGCCGACGCTCCCGACGGCCCGGACGCCGCCGACGCTCCCGACGACCCGGACGGACCCGACACCCCCGAGGCCTGCGGCGCCTGCTTCGGCGGGCTGTCGGCCGGGGCCTCCGGCTGCGCGGAGTCGGGCCTGGACGCCTGTTGTTCTGTCGACACATCGACCATGTTCGGATACGGACCCCGCCACTTGGTCGGGCGGGGTCCGTCTGTCGCCGCGTCAGGCGACCACCGAGGCGCGTCGGACGGCCGCCGCGGGCCGGGGCACGTCAGCCGAGCAGTTCGGCCGTCACCACGTGCCGCTCGCCCGCCTCCACCGCGACGGGCAGCCGGTTGCCGGGCGGCGGAAAGGGGCAGACGAAGTGGTCGGCGAAGGCGCAGGGCGGCAGGTAGGCGCGGTTGAGGTCGAGCACGGTGTGCCCGTCCGCGTCGGGCGCGGGCAGGGTGATGAACCGGAACCGGTACGTCTCGTGGCCGCTGGTCGCGTCGGCGATGACGCCGCTCAGCCGCCCGTCCGCTCCCGCGCGGCTGACGGTGAGCGTGTACGGCTCGCCGGCCAGGGTGAAGGCGATCTGGCCGGTGACGTCGAGCGGGCGTTCGCGCCCGTCGGCGTTGGGGACGACCACCGCGCGGTCGCCGGTCTCGTAGGGCGTGAAGACGGCGGGGACGGCCCAGTCGGCGGCGTACGGGAACACCGAGATGCAGTTGAACGCGGTGCGCGCGGCGGACTGCGGGTCGAAGACGCGCAGCGCGAGCTCGCCCTCGCGTTCGATCGGCACCAGGCGCAGGTCTCCGAGGACGGCGAGGTCGGGTGCCGGGTCGGTGTCGGGGCGCAGCGCCACCTCGCCCTCGAGCAGGCCGTTGCCGCGCTCGGCCCGGAGGCCGTCGGTCGCCTCGACGACGGCTCGGACGGTCCCGTCGGCGGCCCACCACTGGCCGGGCAGGCCTGGGATCTTGGTGGGTTCGGGCTCCAGCCAGTGGGTGCCGGTCAGGGACAGCGGGCCGTGCGGGGCGCTCACGGAGGCGGTGCGGGACTCGGTCCAGCGCTCCCACTCGTCGGCGGCGGTGGCGGTCATCGGTGGAACCCTCCCAGGGAAGTCGAAGCGGAGAAGCGGACAGGTTGCCGGCTCGGCGGCGGCGAAGCGGCGGCGAGGGGGCAGCGGAAGCTGAGGCAGAAGCGCCGCCCCGCGGCGGCTCAGCGACCGGCGAGCGGCCGGAACAGTCCCTCCTGCATGACGGAGACGACCAGGCGGCCGCTGCGGTCGTAGATCTCGCCGCGGGCGAGGCCGCGGGCGGCGTGCGCGATCGGCGACTCCTGCCGGTAGAGCAGCCAGTCGTCGGCGCGGAACGGGCGGTGGAACCACATGGCGTGGTCGAGCGAGGCCATGTCGAAGTTCCGCTCGCCCCAGAGCGGTTCGACGGGGGCGCGGACGGCGTCCAGCAGCGTCATGTCGCTGGCGTAGGTGAGGGCACACACGTGGATCAGCGGGTCGTCGGGCAGGGCGCCGTTGGTGCGCAGCCAGACGCCGCTGCGCGCCTCGACGCCGTCGAGTTCCTCGCGGGACCACCTCAGCCGGTCGACGTAGCGGATGTCGAAGGGCTGGCGGCGGCTGATGAACGGGGGGAGCTCGCCGAGCTTGGAGCCGACCTCGTCGAGGGCGCTGGGCAGCTCCTCGGGTCCGGGCACGTCGGGCATGGTGTTCTGGTGCTCGATGCCGCCCTGCTCGGGCTTGTGGAAGTCGGCGGTGAGCGCGAAGATCGACCGCCCGCCCTGGATGGCGAGCACCCGGCGGGTGGTGAAGGATCGGCCGTCGCGGATCCGGTCGACCTGGTAGACGATCGGCACGCCGGGGATGCCGGGGCGCAGGAAGTAGGAGTGCAGCGAGTGCACCGGCCGGTCGGCGTCGACCGTCCGTCCGGCGGCGACCATGGCCTGGCCGGCGACCTGGCCGCCGAAGGTGCGCTGGAGCGCCTCCTCGGGGCTGCGGCCGCGGAAGATGTTCAGCTCGATCTGTTCCAGGTCGAGCAGGTCGACGAGCTGGTCGACGGGGGTTCCCATGTGCGCGCTCCCTCTCCTGGCGATCGGGCGGGCTCTGGGTGTGTGCCCGTGATCACCGCATACCTCACCCTCAAGTTTCCTCGCCGTCCGGGAATTCCCGCCGCCCGGGGCGGTCAATCGGAGCACCGGACGGTCGACCACCGGAGCACCGGGCGGTCGACTGCTGGAGCACCGGTCGGTCAGTCCAGCCCCGACTGCCGCACGGTGATGTTCAGCCGCCCGACCAGCCCGAGCGCGGGGTCGGCGGTGCCCGGCAGGGTCCGCACCACGCCGTGGTACGCGAACCGGGACGGCCCGCCGAAGACCAGCAGGTCGCCGCTGCGCAGCTCCAGGTCGGTCCAGGGGCGGGTGCGGGTCTCGGTGTTGCCGAGCCGGAAGAGGGCGGTGTCCCCCAGGGACAGCGAGACGACGGGGGCGTCGATCCGCTCCTCGCGGTCCCGGTGCAGGCCCATCCTGGCGCCGTGCGGGTAGTGGTTGACCAGCGCGACGTCCGGCTCGTACCCGGGCGCCCCGGCCACGTCGCCCAGCCCCTCGCCGTACGCGTCCGCGAGCGCCCGCCGGGCGAGCGTGCGCAGTTCGTCGGGGAAGGGCTTGACCGGCTCGCCGTCGCCGTCGACCACGGTGCGGGCGTAGCCGTACGGGTACCAGTGCCAGCCGAGGCAGACGGTGCGGACGGACATCACACCGCCGGTGGGCAGGACGGTGGTGCGCATCCCGGCCGGCGGGCGGGCCCAGGCGCGGCAGGTGTCGACCAGCTCGCGCTGCTCGGCGGCGGAGAGCCAGTCGGGCAGCAGGACGGCGCCGGGCGCGGGGTCGGCGCGCTCACGGGGGAAGAGTTCGCCGCTCACTCCCCCATCCTTCCACCGGCGACCGCACTCGATCCGACACCGCCGCCGGTGGACCGTTCGGCGCAGCCGCCCGCGGCGCGAGGGTGCGCGGCGGTGGGCGACGGCAGAGGCTGACGGGGAGGCCAAGCGCGGGAAGGGAGCCGGGATGGACCCGCTGGAGTTCAGGATCATCGACTTCCCCGAGGAGTCCCTGTACAAGACGGCCGTGCTGGTGCTCGGCGCGCACCGGGCGGTGCTGGTGGACGCGGGTTTCCGGCTGTCGGACGGGCGGCGGCTGGTGCAGGAGGTCGAGCGCAGCGGGCGGCGGCTGGCGGCGGTGATCATCAGCCACGGCGACCCGGACTGCTACTTCGGCGCCGAGGCGCTGCGGGACGCGTTTCCCGAGACGCCGGTCCTGGCGCCGGCCCGGGTGATCGAGCGGATCGAGGAGACGTACGCCGCCAAGCGGACCGCCTGGGCGCACCTCGGCGGGGAGCTGTCCACCCGGCTGGTCGACCTGGAGCCGCTGCCGACGGGCGGGGCGATCGAGCTGGAGGGCCACCGGCTGGAGCTGCGCGGCGCGGAGCTGGGGCTGCCGGACCACCACTACCTGTGGGAGCACCGCAGCCGCTCGGTGTTCGGCGGGGTGCTGCTGTACCAGGACCTGCACGTGTGGACGGCGGACACCCCGCACGCCGCCGAGCGCGAGGCGTGGATCGACCTGCTGGACGGGATCGAGGCACTGGACCCGGCGTTCGTCGCGGCCGGCCACCGGCGGGCCGGCGGGGCCACCGACGGCACCGCGATCCGCTGGACCCGCGACTACCTGAAGGCCTTCGAGACCGAGCTCGGCAAGTCGCCGGACGCGGCCGGTGCCGAGGCGGGGCTGCGCCGCCGCTACCCGGACGCCGGGCTGCCGTACGCCGCCGAGCTCGGCACCAAGGTCGCCAAGGGCGAGGTGCCCTGGGCCTGACCACCACCTGATCGGCAAAAAGCGGTACTCAGCGCTTGAGGACGCCGATCTGGCGGGCGCAGGCGCCCCACGCCTGCCAGCCCTGGCGGCGCAGGATCTCCTCGGCGACCGCGATCTGCTGGCGCCGCGGTGCCAGGTCGGGCCGCTCGGCGTACTGCAGGCCACCGGCCTCGCGCCAGGTCGGGGGCCAGATCTGCAGGCCGCCGTAGAAGCCGTTGCCGGTGTCGGCGTGCCAGTCGCCGTCGCTCTCGCACTGGGCGAGGCGGTCCCAGGTGGCGTCGGGGGTGGGCAGCGCGGACGCGCGGGTGGGGGCGAGCGCGGCGAGGGCCGGTATCAGCAGGGCGGCCACCAGGAGTGGCCGGTTCGTCACACGGTTGCGCATCCCTCGACGGTAAGCAGCCGGCTCCCCCACCGCCGCGCGTCGTGCACCCGTCCGTGGATACGTCCGGGCACCCGTCCGGGGAGGCGAGGACGGAAGCGACGGGAGTGCGCGGAACGGCGGAAGCCGCCGGCTCCCCGAGGGGAGACGGCGGCTTCGCGCGCGAGCCGACCGGAGGTCAGACGGACAGGACCTGGCCCGGGTAGATCAGGTTCGGGTTGCCGCCGACGACGCCGGTGTTGTTGTTGTACAGGGTGTGCCAGTCGACGCCCTGGGAAGCGGCGATCTTGCTCAGGGTGTCGCCGGACTTCACGGTGTAGGTGCCGCCCTTGGAGGTGTTCACCGGGGCCGAGGGGGCCGGGGTGCTCTTCTTGGCGGTGTCGGTGTTGCTCGGGGTGGTGCTCTGCTCGGCGGCCTTCGGGGCCGCGGCGCGGGTCTCGGAGCGCGAGGCCTTGGCCGAGGAGTCGGTGGTCGACGCCGAGGAGTCGGTGGTCGACTTGGAGGTGGTCGACTTGGAGGTGGTGGTGGACGAGGAGGTGTCCACGTCGGCGGCGGCGCCGCCCTTGGTCAGACCGGCCTGGACGGAGCAGACGGGCCAGGCACCCGGGCCCTGGTCGGCCAGCACCTTCTCGGCGACGGAGATCTGCTGCGCCTTGGTGGCCTGGTTGGCCTGCGGCGCGTACTGGGTGCCGCCGTAGGCGGCCCAGGTGCTGGAGGTGAACTGCAGGCCACCGTAGAAGCCGTTACCGGTGTTGATGGACCAGTTGCCGGTGGACTCGCACTGCGCGACCTTGTCCCAGGTGGAGACCGAGGCGGCAGAGGCGGTGTTGGCCGTGACGAGGCCGGCCACCGGCAGGGCGACCAGCGCGCCGCCCATGACGGCCACCCGGACGCGGTTGCGCTTGGTGGCGGTGGTGGCAGCGGCGGTCTCGTTACGGAAGGTCATGAGAATCCTCTCGACAGCCCCGGGCGGGCATGCGGAACCAGGCCTGTGAAAGGCCACGGTTCCGCTCGCCGCGTCCGCAGGACGGCCGTGCACGTGTCGGACGTGCCGCGCCGCCCCGGCCACCCTCCGCGCACCGGACCGGCCTTGCGGCGGTCGTGCGTCCGGGGGTGATCCCGGGTAGTGCTCGTTGCACTGGCTACGAAGCTACGAGTCGGCCGGGCGGGCTCCAAACACTTTCGGGACTTCCCAGGTCAATGCGGCGTTACCGGCGGTATTGATCTAGCAAATTGCTGCAATTTGCCCCATTTGTCCGATGATTCCATGATCAAACACGCCTCAAATGCGGCCTGCGTCACAGTTTGCCCCCTGTGAGGTCGGGCACAGCATCGACACGTTGCGACCAGGACGCTACGCAGGGCAGTCAGAACTGCGGCAAATCCCGTCGGAGCCGAGCTCACCCGTGACCCCAGCCACAACGGTCCGTTGGTAATGGCGGTCGGGCGCACCCGCGCCGCGGTCCCCATGCCCCAGAGGAACCGAGGAGTCTCCGTGCCACGCATGCTCGAGGTGAGCGAGGACGTACGAGCCGAGATCGGCGACGGCGAGGCCGACAGCCTGCTGGCCGGTGCCAACGCGCCCTCCGCCTACGACTGCACCTCCTGCCGCCAACCGGGTGACTCCCTCGTGGAGCCCACCAGCACCGTGCTGTTCGTCGGCGACGAGACGGCGGTGCTGGCCTTCGCCCACTCCCGCTGCATCCCCTCCCAGGTGGTGCCGGTCTCCGAGGAGCAGCTGCTGGGCGCGGTCCGCAGCATCAGCCAGGCGCAGGCCGGGGGGCAGGCCACGCCCGACGTGCTGACCGCCGCGCTCGCCGCCCAGGCCGCCGCCCCGTCCGCCCCCGCCATGGGAGCCCCGGCCATGGGAGCCCCCGCACCGGGCGTCCCCGCAGCGGGAATCCCCGCGCCGGGCGCTCCCGTACCGGCCGCCGCGCCGCCCGTCGCCGCGCCCGCGCAGCTGACCGCACCGGCGGTGAACACCCCCTCCCCCTCCTCCTCCGGCATCGCCCAGCCCGCCCAGCCCGCGGTGCTCGGGGTGACCTGCGGCATCGTGCTGTGCGGGGACACCGGGCTGGCCGCGCTGGTGGTCGAGCCGACCGGCCCGGTCGGCCGGCCGGGCAGCCTCACCGGGGAGGACGAGTTCCTGTCGCTGCTGACCGAACACGGCTTCCAGCTGGTCGAGGAGGTCAACCAGCTGCCGGTCCGGCCGACCCGCGGCTGGTCGGTGCTGATGGCGATGGGCCGGCTGCACGCGATCCTGCAGCCCTCCGCCACCGGTGGCAGCGCCGCGTGGTGGCAGGCGCACCAGCCGCTCCAGGTCACCGACGCCTGGCGGGTGGCGGCCGGGCGCCAGTCCGAGGTGATCATGTACGCCGTGCCGGCCGGAACCGTCGGCCGCCAGCCGCGCGAGGACCTGCTGCGCCTGGCGCTCGACCGCGCCGCCGCCCAGGGCCTGCTCGCCGCCGCGATGCTCCCGCTGGCGGGCACGTGACCACCGCCCCCGACCCCGCGCCCGGCACTCCCGGCGCCGCACCGACACCCGCGCCCGGGACCCCACCCGGGACCCCGCCCGAGTCCGGAATCGGCACCGGCCCCGGAGCCGTCGCCCCGGCCGCTCCCCCCGGCCTCCACGACGGCGCGCCCACGACACCCGGCCCGGCGGACCCGGCCGGCCCGGCCAAGAACACCGCCGCACCCGGCCCCGCCGCACCCGGCCCCATGGAGCCAGCGGGACCAACGGGGCCGACGGGGCCGACGGGGCCGACGGGGCCGACGGGCGGCGAACGGCCGCCCGCCGCACCCCCGTTCACCACCGAGAACGCGCCGACTGGCATAGGACAGCCCGGACGCTTCCCGCATCCCCGGGCGGACTCGCTCGTTGGCTCCTACGTGTACAGCTACGACGTCGCCTCCCCGAGCCGCCCTTCCGCCACCACCACCCCCGCCCGGCAGATCCCGAGCATGCGCCCGTCGTACGACGCGGAGCACCCGGTCTCGCCCACGCCGATCTACGACGCGCTGTACTCCGAGTACCGGCGGCTGTTCCGGGCACTGCCGGGTGACCGCTCGGGCGAGGAGAACATGCGGTTCACCGGCTTCGCGGTGCGTGAGCCGCAGCCGCTCGAAGGACTGCCGTACCCGCAGCAGCAGGCGTTCCACACGTACCCGGGGCACAGCCACGGGACGCCGCAGTACATGCCCACGCAGGCCCAGCCCCCCGAGGGCACGGGCTGGGTGTCGGCCGGTTACCTCGGTCCGGCGCAGCCGGCGGCCGGCACGGGGGGCGGGCGGCACCGCTCGATGCTCTCCCTGCCGCCGGGCCGCAGCAGCCACGCCTGACGCGCGGCGCAGGGAACGGCGAAGGGCCGGGCGGGAGTCGGAACTCCCACCCGGCCCTTCGGACGCTCAGGCCCGGATCACTTGCGCTTGCGCTTCTCGCGGACCCGGACGGAGATCGAGATCGGCGTGCCCACGAAGCCGAACTCCTCGCGCAGCCGGCGCTCGATGAAGCGCCGGTAGCCGGCCTCCAGGAAGCCGGAGGCGAACAGCACGAACCGCGGCGGACGGGTGCCCGCCTGGGTGCCGAACAGCACGCGCGGCTGCTTGCCGCCGCGGATCGGGTGCGGGTGGGCGGCGACCAGCTCACCGAGGAAGGCGTTCAGCCGCGCGGTGGAGACGCGGGTCTCCCAGCCCTGCAGCGCGGTCTCGATCGCCGGGACGAGCTTCTCCATGTGCCGGCCGGTCTTCGCCGAGACGTTGACCCGGGGCGCCCACTGGACCTGGACCAGGTCGCGCTCGATCTCGCGCTCCAGGTAGTAGCGGCGCTCCTCGTCCAGCTGGTCCCACTTGTTGTACGCGATGACCACGGCGCGCCCGGCCTCGACGGCCATCGAGATGATCCGGGTGTCCTGCTCCGCGAGGGTCTCGCTGGCGTCGATCAGGACCACCGCGACCTCGGCCTTCTCCAGCGCGGAGGCGGTGCGCAGCGAGGCGTAGAAGTCGGCGCCGGCGGTCTGGTGGACGCGGCGGCGGATACCGGCGGTGTCGACGAACTTCCAGGTCTTGCCGCCGAGTTCGATCATCTCGTCGACCGGGTCGCGGGTGGTGCCGGCCAGCTCGTTGACGACCACCCGCTCCTCGCCGGCGACCTTGTTGAGCAGGCTGGACTTGCCGACGTTCGGCCGGCCGATCAGCGCGACCCGGCGCGGGCCGCCCGGCGCCTGGCCGTTGCCGAACAGCTGCGGCGGGGCCTCGGGCAGCACCTCGAGCACGGCGTCCAGCAGGTCGCCGGAGCCGCGGCCGTGCAGCGCGGAGACGGGGTACGGCTCGCCGAGGCCGAGCGACCACAGGTACGCGGCCTCCGCCTCGGTGGACGGGCCGTCCACCTTGTTGGCGCACAGCACCACCGGCTTGCCGGAGCGGCGGATCAGCTTGATCAGCGCCTCGTCGGTGTCGGTGGCGCCCACGGTGGCGTCCACCACGAACAGCACCGCGTCGGCGGACTGGATGCCGAACTCGGCCTGCGCGGCGACCATCGCGTCCAGGCCGAAGACGTCCAGCTCCCAGCCGCCGGTGTCGACCAGCTTGAACCGGCGGCCCGCCCACATCGCCTCGTAGGTGACGCGGTCGCGGGTGACGCCGGGGCGGTCCTCGACGACCGCCTCGCGGCGGCCGATGATGCGGTTGACCAGGGTGGACTTGCCGACGTTCGGCCGGCCGACGACGGCCAGCACCGGCAGCGGGCCGTGCGAGGCGCCGTCCAGGTCGGCGTTGATCTCGTCGGCGTCGAAGCCCTCCTCGGCGGCGAGCGCCATGAACTCGGCGTACTCGGCGTCGCCGAGCTCGCCGTGGTGGGCGTGCTCGACCGGGGTGTCGTTGCTCATGTTCCTGTATTCCTTTTCCCGGCCCGGCCCTTCCCAGGGGCGTGCCGTGCGTACCTGCCCCGCGGGCAGCGCGAAACTACGTGGCTCGTAGTCGGACGGTTGTCGTGGTGTCGTGGGTGTTCTAGGCGGCCGGGAGGGCGGCCTTCTCCTCGACCAGGGCGGTGATCCGGCCGATCACCTGCTCCAGGGTGAGGTCGCTGGTGTCGACCAGGACCGCGTCGGCCGCCTGGGTGAGCGGCGCGGTCTCCCGGGAGGAGTCCGCGGCGTCCCGGCGGGCGAGGTCGGCGGCCATCGCGGTGATGGTCGCCTCGTCGAGGCCCTTGGCGCGCAGCTCGGCGGCCCGGCGCTCGGCGCGGGCCGTCTCGGAGGCGGTCAGGAAGACCTTGACGGTGGCGTGGGGGAAGACGACCGAGCCCATGTCGCGGCCCTCGGCGACGATGCCGCGCTCGGCGACCTCGGCGCAGCCGCGCTGCAGCTCGACCAGGCGGGTGCGGACCGCGGGGACGGCGGCGACCGCGCTGACCTTGGCGGTCACCTCGGGGCCGCGGATCGGCCCGGAGACGTCCTGCCCGTCGACGGTTATCGTCGGGCCGTCGGCGTCCGTACCGGAGACGATCACCGGCTTGGTGCACGCGATGGCGACCGCCTCGGCGTCCTCCACGTCCATGTCGTTGGCCAGCATCCACCAGGTCATCGCCCGGTACATCGCACCGGTGTCGAGGAAGCTCAGTCCCAGCCGGGCGGCGACCGCCCGGGAGACGGTCGACTTCCCGGAGCCGGAGGGTCCGTCGATGGCGACGACGACCGGGGCGTGCGACGCTCGGTCGGCAGTTTCCACGGGGCGAACCTCTCTGTGCTGTACGCGCTGTGCTGCACGCGGTGCTGGGCGCACCGTCGTGCGGTGGTGCTCGGCGCGGAAAAATCGGGGATGTCCCACTCAAGGTTAATGGACCGGCGTGCCGGTCCACGTCGCCGTGGGCGCAGCCCTCAGTCCCGCACCGCCCAGCCGCGCTCGCGCAGGCCGGTGACCAGCGGCTTGACCACGCCGGCCGCGACCGCGAGCTGCACGTGGCCGACCTGCTGGCCGGTCGAGTGCTCGATCGTGACGTCCTCGATGTTCACCCCGAGCGCGCCGACCTCGCCGAACAGCCGGCCCAGCTCGCCCGGCTGGTCGCCGAGCACCACGGTGACCGTCTCGTACCGGGTCGGCGGGGCGCCGTGCTTGCCCGGGATCCGCGACTGGCCGGTGTTGCCGCGCCGCATCACCGCCTCGATCCCGGCCGCGCCCGCCCGCCGCTCGCCCTCGTCGGACGCCTGCAGGGCGCGCAGCGCGGTCACCGTCTCGCCCAGGTCGACGGCGACCTCCTCCAGGATGTCCGCCACGACGCCGGCGTTCGCCGACAGGATGTCCACCCACATCCCGGGGCTGGACGCGGCGATCCTGGTGACGTCCCGCACGCCCTGGCCGGACAGCCTTATCGCCGTCTCGTCCGCGTTCTCCAGCCGGGCGGCGACCAGCGAGGACAGCAGCTGGGGGGCGTGCGAGACCAGCGCCACGGCGCGGTCGTGCGCGGCCGCGTCCATCACGATCGGCATCGCCCCGCACAGGGCCACCAGCTCCAGCGCCGCGTTCAGCGTCTCGGTGTCGGTGTCGGGGGTGGGCGTGAGCACCCACGGGCGGCCCTCGAACAGGTCCGCGCGGGCGGCCAGCGGGCCGGACCGCTCCCGGCCCGCCATGGGGTGGCCGCCGATGTAGTGCGCGGTGTCCAGCCCCAGCGCGGCGACCTCCGCGCGCGGGCCCGCCTTCACGCTCGCCACGTCCGTGTAGCAGCGGGCCAGGCCGCGCCGCTGGCAGTCCGCGAGCACCTTCCCCACCAGCGCCGGCGGCACCGCGACGATCGCCAGGTCCACCGGCCCCTCGGCCGGCTCCGTGACGCCCGCCCCGAGCGACGCCGCCGTCCGCGCGGCGTCCGGGTCGGCGTCCTCCAGGTGGACGGTCAGCCCGCGCCGGGTGAGCGCGAGCGCGGCGGACGTGCCGATCAGACCGGTGCCGACGACGGCGACAGTGCGCATGGCTTGCTGGATCTCCTGACACGACGGGCTACTGCTGCCCCATCCTCTCGCACATCCCACCCCCGGGTCGCCGCCCGTCCGCCCCCCGGACGCCCCCGGCCGGGACGGCCACGGAGCACCACCCGACCCGACACCCAGCCCGGCAGCCCGCACGCACCACCCCGCCGAAGCCCGCCGCAGGCGGTCCCACGCACCGGGCGACGGCCCGCCGGAGCGCTCGGAGGCGTGCCGCGCAACGTGCAACGCGTGCCGCAACCGGCTGGGCGGCTTCGCGGAACCCGGAAAACCCGTCGCAGGCGCAACGCCGCGCGCGCAGCGCAGAGCCCGCCGCAGGCGCGAGCCCCGGGGGCACGTTCGGCTTCCCGCCGGAGGCCGAAGTCGCATGATCGCGGTGGACATCCAGGGCCGAGCACAGCGAGCCCGCCGCAGGCGCAACGCCGCGCGCAACGCAAAGCCCGCCGCAGGCGCGAGCCCCGGGGGCACGTTCGACTTCCCGCCGGAGGCCGAAGTCGCGTGATCGCGGTGGACATCCGGGGCTGAGCACAGCGAGCCCGCCGCAGGCGTCCCTTGCCCGCCGCAGGCGCAACGCCGCGCGCGGCGCAAAGCCCGCCGCAGGCGCGGCGGCTCGCGCAGCGCGAGAGCTTCCGGGCCCGGACGCGGCGGCTCGCGGGTGCTTCGTCGTCCTACCGTCGGCGGGCCGGAACCGGGGGGTGGCGGGGGACGTCCGGTACACCGACGCGCAGGTGGAAATCCCGGTCGGGGGGCGGGCTGCGGGTGCAGACTGGGCGCCCGGGCCGGGGTTCTGACGAAGGGGGTACGGCGGGTGGCGGCGGAGCGTTCGCGGGTGTGGGAGTCGAGTCTGGAGTCGGTGGTCGTCCATGCGGTCGGTGCGGTGTGCCGGCGGCGGACGGCGGGCGTGGTGCCGGCGGACGGCCGGGTGCGGGTGTCGGGTCTGCCGCGGGTGCTCGGGGCGGGGACGCTGCGGGCCCGGGTGGTCGACGGCGGCGGCCGGGTGACCGAGGCGCGGGTGGAGACGGAGGCCCGGCCGGCGACGGCGCGGGAGCTGCCGGAACTGCGGACCCGGGTGGAGGCGCTGCGCGAGGAGTACGAGGCGCTCTCGGAGCGGCGGAGCCGTCATCGCGCCCGGATCGACGAGGTGGCGACGCTCCGCCCGTCGCCCCCGCCGCGCCGCGAGGACGAGCCGCACCGTCGCACGCCCGCCGAGGCGTGGCTGGACCTGGCCGATTTCGTGGAGGCCCGGCTGACCGCGCTGCACGCCCGTCTCACCGAGCTGGACGAGGAGTTGCGCCTGGCCGGCCACGCCCTCGCGGTCGCCGAGGACGAGCTGGCCCGCGCGTCGACGGCGGGCCCGAGCGGCGCGCTGGCGTCGGGTTCGGTGGCGGCGCTCACGGTCGCGGGGGCCGGCGCCGGCGAGGTGGTCCTGGAGCTGGAGTACGTGGTGCCGGGTGCCCGCTGGGTGCCGTCGTACCGGTTGTCGCACCGGCGCGGCGAGGCGGAGGGCCACCTGGTGCTGTGCGCGTCGGTGGCGCAGTTGACGGGCGAGGACTGGTCGTCGGTGCGGCTTGCGCTGTCCACCGCGGATGTGGCGCGCCGTACCGAGCTGCCGCGCCTGCGGTCGGTGCGGATCGGCCGCCGTCAGCCGGCGCCCGCGCCGTCGGGGTGGCGCGAGCCGCCGCCGGGCCTCGCGGACCTGTTCGCGGGCTGGGACGCGGCCGCGAAGTCGGCCCCGGCCCGCCCGGCCCGGCCCCGCCGGGCGACCCCTCCGCCGCCCCCGCAGCCACAGCCGTACGGCGCCCCGGCGGGGTACGGCGGCACCGGGTACGGCACCGGGGCGTACGGCAGCCCGGGCTACGCGGCCCCGGGTTTCGACAGCCCGGAGTTCCTCGGCGACACCGCGGGCGGCGCGCTGCCTGCGCCGATGCCGATGCCCGCGCCGCCGCCGCAGATCGCCCCGGCCCCGGCCGCGTTCGCCGGCCCGCCGCCGGCTCCGAGCGGTGCCGCCCCGGAGGTGACGCGCAGCGCCCGCCCGGGCGGCCGCACCCGCTCCGCGCCGACGCTCGCCGCCCCGGCCGGTTTCGCCGCAGCAGCCGCCCCGCCCGCGCCGTCGGGCCCGGCAGCACCCGGCGGAGGGGGGCCGGGCGCGGCCGCGGAGGCCCCAACGAGCGGCCCGCACCCCAGCACCGCCCAGCTGGACTACGCCGCGCTCACCCTCGTCGGCCCCGACCGGTCGGCCGCGGACCGCGGCCGCCTGCTCGCCGACGCGAAGGCGGACCCGGCGGAGGACGAGGCGCTGCGCCAGGCGAACGCCCTGCACCAGTCGCTGCCGCTGCCGGCCCGCGCGGTCAGCCCGCGCACCTCGGCGGGTTCCTTCGACTACCGGTACGACGCCGCCGCGCCGGCGGACATCCCGTCGGACGGCACCTGGCACACCGTCACGGTGGCGGAGCTCCCGGTGGGCCTGCGCACCGAGTACGTGTGCGTGCCGTCCGTGGAGGAGGCGGTGTACGCGACGCTGGTGCTGTCCAACTCGACCGGGCACGCGCTGCTCGCCGGCCCGGTCGAGGTGACCGTGGACGGCGACTTCCTGCTGACCGCCGCGCTGCCGACGCTCGCCCCGGGCGCGACCCGCGAGGTGGGCCTGGGGCAGGCGGAGGGCATCCGGGTGGCCCGCCGCACCGAGCTGCGCGAGTCGTCCGCGGGGATGCTCAACTCGACCACCGTGCTGGACCACCGGGTCCGGATCGAGCTGGTCAACAACCTGGCGCGGCCGGCGCTGGTCGAGGTGCGCGAGCGCGTCCCGGTCAGTTCCGAGTCGGACGTCCGGATCGAGGAGCGGCCCGGCTGGTCGCCGCCCGACCCGGACACCGTGAACGACCCGGCGGGCAATCCGCCGTCGACCCGCGTCCGCCGGGTGGAGCTGCCCGCGGGCGGCTCCGCCGTGCTGGACGGCGGCTACGAGATCCGCATTCCGGCCGGCAAGGCCCTGGTCGGCGGCAACCGGAGGAGCTGAACCATGAACGACACGCCCGCTTCGGCGATCCCGCTGCCGGTCACCGCCGTCACCTGTCTGGAGGACCGCGCGCTGGTGGAACGCGCGACCGTCCTCGACCTGGCGGCCGGCGTCCACCGGCTGCGCCTCGGCCCGGTCACCGCGCTGGCCGTGGACCGCTCGCTGCGCGCCGAGCTGACCCCTACGGAGAGCACCCGGGGCACCGCCACCGTGCTGGACGCCCGGGTCGTCCGCAGCTGGTCCCCGCGCGCCCCGCTGCCGCCGACCGCCGACGACTCGCCGCTGCGCCACCGGATCCACGACCTGGAGCAGGAGCAGCTCACCGCGACCCGCCACCGCGAGCGCCTGGAGGCGCGCCTCGCGCTGCTCGCGCAGCTCGCCGCCGATCTGCTGCGGGAGATCGGCGAGGGCGCCGGCCGCGGCGAGGTGGAGCACGCCCGCTGGACGCGCGAGCTGGACCGGGTGGACGCCGAGCGCGAGTCGTACGGCGAGCAGGTGCGGGCCGTCCGCGCCCGGCTGGCCCGGCTGGCGGCCGAGCTGGCGGAGGCGGAGGCCGCGCTGGACGAGGCGGAGGAGGAGCCGGCCGAGCTGACCGCGTACGTCGAGCTGACGGTGGACGCGTCGGCCGCCGGTCCGGCCCGCCTGCGGGTGGAGCACCTGACTCCGTGCGCGCTGTGGCGCCCCGCGTACCGGGCGACGCTGGACGGCGGCACGCTGCGGCTGGAGACCGACGCGATGGTGTGGCAGCGCACCGGCGAGGACTGGTCGGGCGTGCGGCTGACGCTGTCGACGGCCCGCTCGGCGCTGGCCGGTGAGCCGCCCCGGCTGACCGAGGACCGTCTCACGCTGCGCGAGCGCTCCGCCGAGGAGCGCCGCACGGTCGAGGTGGAGCTGCGCGAGGAGGTCATCTCGGACACCGGGCCCGCCGGCACCGGCGGGTCGACCGGCCTGCCGGGGGTGGACGACGGCGGCGAGGTGCGGGTGCTGCGCGCCGCGGATCCGGCGTCGGTGCCCGGTGACGGGCGGGCCCACCGGGTGCCGCTGAGCGACTTCGCCGCCCCGGCGGGCAGCGAGTTCGTCTGCGCGCCGGAGCTGTCGCCGCTGGTCACCCGGGTGGTCCGGTTCACCAACGCCTCGGGGCACGCGCTGCTGGCCGGTCCGGTGGACCTGGTGCAGGGCAGCGGCTTCACCGGCCGGGCGGAGCTGGCATTCACCGCGCCGGGCGCCCCGGCGGAGCTGGCGTTCGGCTCCACCGACGGCTACCGGGTGGTCCGGGAGACCGAGGAGAGCCGCGACTCGGCCGGGCTGACCCAGCGCACCGTGGTCACCCGGACGGTCCGGCTGCACCTGTCGCGCTTCTCCGGCCCGGACGAGCACGACGAGCGCCTGGTGACCCTGCGGGAGCGGATCCCGGTCTCCGAGGTCTCCGCGGTGGAGGTCAGGCTGCGCAAGGAGTCCTGCTCACCCGTGCCGGACGAGCTGGACGCCGAGGGCGTGGTCCGCTGGGACGTCGCGCTGCCGCCGGGCGGGCGCCGCACGGTGACCCTGGTGTACGAGGTGTCCGCCTCGGGCAAGGTCGCCGGGCTGTGACCGTCCGTCAGCCCGTCAACTCCGGTACAAAAGAGACATGATCTACCATCTCGCTCCGCTGGACGACTGGCTCCGCGACCCGGGCCGCCCGTACACCGCCGCCTCGCTGCTCACCGACGGGTTCATCCACTGCTCGGCGGACGAGCAGACGGCGCTGGCCGTGGCCAACGCGTTCTTCACGAACACGCCGGACCCGCTGATGGTCCTGCTGATCGAGGAGGGCCTGGTCGAGCCGATGGTGAAGTGGGAGGCGGCGGCCGGCGGGCCGCCGCCCGGCGCCACGCCGGGCGTGCTCTTCCCGCACATCTACGGCCGGCTCAACCGCACCGCCGTGGTCGGCCTGGAGAAGCTGGACCGCGGTCAGGACGGCCGCTGGGCCACCCTGCGGCCCTGGAGCTGACCGGCCCGCCACCGCCCCGCCACCGCCCGGCCCGCCGCCCGCAGGAGGCGGCGCCGGGCGAAACGGGAGGTGCTAGATCCAGCCGCGCTCGCGGGCGGCCATGCCCGCCTGGAAGCGGGTGGTGGAGCCGAGCTCGCGCATCAGGCCCTGCAGCCGCCGCTGGGTGGTGCGCGCGGACCAGCCGAGCGAGCGGGCGATCGACTCGTCGGTCAGCCCGGCGGCCAGCAGGCCGAGCAGCTTGAGGTGGTCGGACTCCGGCTCGGGGCCCTCGGTGCCGCCGCCGAGCGCGGTCTGCAGCGGCACCGCCCGCTCCCACTCGGCCTCGAACAGCGCGTCCAGCGCCTGCAGCAGCGCGGACGGGTGGATCACGTACGCCGCGTCCAGGACGCTGTCCCCGACCGAGATCGGGATGATCGCCATCTTGTCGTCCGACATCATCATCTTCATCGGCAGCACGGGCCGCACCCGCGCCTCCTCGCCGTCCGCGACGCCGACCAGGATCTCCTGCTCCAGGCGCCCCGGCCAGGCGATCGCCTCCTTGTCGAAGACGGTCCGGATCCGCACCCCGGACTTGAGCTTGGCCCGCTGCCGGGGCTGCTGCACGGTCGGGTCCATCACGTACGGCGGGCAGTCGAAGCCGCGCACCTGGTACTGGCTGGTGTCGACCAGGTGCTCCAGCCTCTGGGCGATCGCCTCGCCGCCGGTCAGCACCTCGACGGAGTGCGCGGGGTCGGTGTAGCGGGACGCCTCGCGGAAGGCGTCCATCAGGCGGTGCATCTCGGCGCGGGCGCTGCGCAGCTGGGCCTCGCGGTGGCCGATCAGGGTGCCGATCGCGACGTCCGGCGCGACGGCGAGGTAGCGCTCGCGGTCGACCGGGGCGCGGGTGGCCATGCCCTGCTCGGCCAACCGGTCCAGCGCGTCCTGGCTCTGTTGGAGCGTCAGGCCGCACTGCTCGGACAGCTCGGTCGCGGTGGACTGCGGGGCGACCACCAGCGCCGCGTACACCTGCCCGTCCGGCCGTCCGAGGCCGAGCACTCCGAATGAGTCGAGCACCTCGCTCCTTCCCCCACCCCCGGCCCCGACCGCCGTGGCGCTTTTACGCCACGCGTCGGAGCGAACATCGGTGGCAATCCTCTGCCACCGGGATGTGTGCTGACAAGGCCATGCGGCCAGGCTCACATAAAAACCCAGGTAAAACACGTCGAGGGCCCCACCGCTGCACGGCGGTGGGGCCCTCGGCCGCTGCGAACTACAGGCCGACCTACAGGCCGACCTCGCGCATCAGCTGGCCGACCTCCGGGTTGGTGAGGCGGCGCAGCCAGCCCGACTTCTGGTCGCCGAGGGCGATCGGGCCGAAGTGGGTGCGCACCAGCTTGTCGACCGGGAAGCCGACCTCCGCCAGCAGGCGGCGGACGATGTGCTTGCGGCCCTCGTGCAGGGTCACCTCGACCAGGTAGTTCTTGCCGAGGTTGGAGACCACCTTGAAGTCGTCGACCCGGGCGAAGCCGTCCTCCAGCTCCACGCCGCGCTCCAGCTGCTTGCCGAGGTCGCGCGGGATCGGACCGGTGATGGCGGCCAGGTAGGTCTTGGTCACGCCGTACTTGGGGTGGGTGAGGCGGTGGGCCAGCTCGCCGTGGTTGGTGAGCAGGATGATGCCCTCGGTCTCGGTGTCCAGGCGGCCGACGTGGAACAGCCGGGTCTCCCGGTTGGTCACGTAGTCGCCCAGGCACTGCCGGCCCTCGGGGTCCTCCATGGTGGAGACCACGCCGACCGGCTTGTTCAGCGCGAAGAACAGGTACGACTGGGTGGCGACGGTCAGGCCGTCCACCTTGATCTCGTCGTGCTGCGGGTCGACCCGCTTGCCCTGCTCGGTGACCAGGACGCCGTTGACCTCGACCCGGCCCTGCTCGATCAGCTCCTCGCAGGCCCGACGGCTGCCCATGCCCGCGCGGGCCAGCACCTTCTGCAGGCGCTCGCCCTCGGGCTCGCCGAAGGTCTTCGGGGTCTTCACGGCCGGCTTGTCGTAACGCGCCAGCACCGCGTCCTCGATCTTGGCCTGCAGCTCCCGGGAGCGCTGCGGCTGGCGCCGCGGGTCACCCGGGGCGCCCTGGCCCTCGCGGCGCGGCCGCGGCGCGGGTCCGGGCTTGCGGCCGCCGTACGCACCCCGTGACGGGGTGGCGTTCGGGCCGCCGCCGAACTCGGGACGGTCGTACCGGCGCTCCTCCGGGCGCAGCGGACGGTCCGGGTACTCCCGGCCGCCGTCACGCCGGTCGCGCGGCTGGCCGCCGCCCTGACCGCCGCGCGAGCCGCCACCGTACGAGCCACCACGGCCGCCGGAGCCGCCGCCGTAGGACGAGCCGCCCCGACCGCCGGAGCCGCCGCCGTAGGACGAGCCGCCCCGACCGCCGGAGCCGCCGCCGTAGGACGAACCGCCCCGACCGCCCGAGCCGCCCCCGTAGGACGAACCGCCCCGACCCTGCTGCCCACCCCTGCTGTTGTTCTGTCCGCCCCGGCCCTGGCCGCCGCTGTTCCTACCGTTGCTGCCACTGCTACGCATCAAAATGTCCGTACGTCGTATCCGTCTGGTCTGCCGCCTGGTTCGGCCCGTCCTGTGCAGCCGCGACCGCCTCCGCGATCACCGTGCCTTCGAGGGACTCCGCTTCTACGTCGTCGACCTCGGGCAGGAAGGGCGCGAGCTCCGGCAGCTCATCCAGGCCGCGCAGCCCCATCCGTTCCAGGAAGTGGTTCGTCGTCCGATACAGGATCGCTCCGGTTTCGGGCTCGGATCCGGCTTCTTCCACCAGTCCTCGCTGTACCAGGGTACGCATCACGCCGTCACAGTTCACACCGCGTACCGCAGAGACCCGTCCGCGCGACACCGGCTGCCGGTACGCGACCACCGCCAGCGTCTCCAGCGCCGCCTGCGTCAACCGGGCCTGCTGGCCGTCCAGAACGAAGCGGTCGACCGCCGCCGCGCACTCCGGCCTGCTGTAGAAACGCCAGCCGCCCGCCACCAGCCGCAGGTCGAAACCGCGGCCCTGGGCCGCGTACTCCGCCGACAGCGCCCGCAGCGCCACGCCCACCACGCCGCGCGGCGCGTCCAGCACCGCGGCCAGCCGCGCCTCCGGGACCGGCTCGTCGGCGACCATCAGCACCGCCTCCAGCGCGGCGCCCAGCGGTACCCCGAGCTCGTCGAGCGCCGGCTCCCCGGCGGCCGGTTCCGAGCCCGGCTCCGGGCCCGGTGCGGGGCCCGGTTCGGGAATCCGCCCGGGAAGTCGATCGGCGGCGGGCGCGACGACGGATTCGGCGGCGGGCTCCGCGCCGGGCTCGGGCAGCGGGTCGGGCAGCGGGTCGGGCTGCTCCGCGTACGCCGACTCCTGCCACTCCCCCGGGCGGACCTGCCCGGGCAGGCCGAGGGCGCGGCGCGGCTGCTTGGCGGTCATGCGGGATCGTCCTCCCTGCTCCCGCCCGGCGGGCGGTCGAACTCGTCCGTCACCTCGACCTGCCGGTCGGTCTCCGCGACCCAGCGCACCAGCAGCTCCCCGAGCGCCTCCGGCTGCTCGAAGTCCAGCGCCTTCTCCCGGTAGAGCTCCAGCAGCGCGAGGAAGCGCGCGACCACCACCAGGGTGTTCTCCGCGTCCGCGACCAGCCGGCCGAAGCTCGCCTCGCCGAGCGCGGTCAGCCGGTCGACCACCAGCGCCGCCTGCTCGCGCACGCTCACCGGCGGGGTGTGGATGTGGTCGACGTACACCACCGGCTTCGGCTTCGGCGCCATCGCCTTCGCGGCGAGCTGCGCGAAGCGCTCGGGGCCGATGGTGAGCACCACCTCGGGCAGCAGCTCCGCGTGGTGCGGCTCCAGGCCGACGGTGCGCGGGCGGGAGAGCAGCTCGGCCGCCCAGCGCTCCGCGAAGACGGCCGCCGCCTGCTTGTACGCCCGGTACTGCAGCAACCGCGCGAACAGCAGGTCGCGCGCCTCCAGCAGCGCCAGGTCCTCCTCGTCCTCGATCTCGGCGGCCGGCAGCAGCCGGGCCGCCTTGAGGTCGAGCAGGGTCGCCGCCACCACCAGGAACTCGGTGGCCGCGTCCAGGTCCCACTCCGGCCCCATCGCCCGGATGTGCGCCACGAACTCGTCGGTGACCTTGGAGAGGGCGACCTCGGTGACGTCCAGCTTGTGCTTGGCGATCAGGCTCAGCAGCAGGTCGAACGGGCCCTCGAAGTTGGCCAGCCGCACCTGGAAGCCCCCGCGCGCCTCCGCCTCGGAGACGCCGGCGACCTGCTGCGGCACACCCGGACCCGTCATGACCCGCCCATCCTCGCACCCGGTCGGGGCGGACGGGCAGTGGCGCGCGAGCTCGCGCTAGCGGCTGCTCACCGGCCGCGCAGGCGGCGGACCAGGATCGACGCCTCGCCGCGCTGCTCCAGGTCGGCCAGCACGACCGAGATGGCCTCCCGGACCACCCGACCGCGGTCGACCGCCAGACCGTGCTCCCCGCGCAGCACCAGACGGGCGCTCTCGAGGTCCATCAGCTCCTCGGCGGAGACGTACACGGTGATCTTCTCGTCGTGCCGCTCGCGCCCGGTGGGGCGGCGCGGGGCGCGGCCGCGCGGCGCGCGGGGGCGGCGGACCCCGTCCGCGGCCTCCTCCGCAGCGGCCGCGTGCGGGCCGCTGCGGGCCCCGGCGCCCTGCCCGGGCACCTGACCCTCGGCGGCGCCTCTCGGGGCCGCCACGGCCCCGCTGCCGGCCTGCGGGCCGCCCGCCGGGCCGGCGGGCCCCGGTACGCCGTTGGCCGCGCCGTTGACCGGTGCGCCGTTCGCCCGGCCGCCGTCGGCCGGCGCGCTGCCGGGCTCGGCGGTGCGGGCGGTCTCCGTGCGGCCCTCGCCCGACCGGGCGAGGGAGGGCGACAGGGCCATTCCCCCGGTGGCCCGGAACAGCTCGTCGGCCCCGGGGAGACTCACTCGGCGGGGCGGCACCGGTCGAGCACCTCCCTGGCGAGCTGGCGGTAGGCGGCGGCGCCGACCGAGTTGGTCGCGTACGTGGTGATCGGCTCGCCGGCCACCGTGGTCTCCGGGAACCGGACGGTCCGCCCGATGACCGTGTGGAACACGTGCTCGCCGAAGGCCTCCACGACGCGCGCCAGCACCTCGCGGCTGTGCACGGTGCGCGAGTCGTACATGGTGGCGAGGATGCCGTCCAGGCGGAGCTCCGGGTTGAGGCGCTCGCAGACCTTCTCGATCGTCTCGGTGAGCAGCGCGACACCGCGCAGCGCGAAGAACTCGCACTCCAGCGGCACGATCACGCTGTGAGCCGCCGTCAGCGCGTTGACCGTCAGCAGGCCGAGGGACGGCTGGCAGTCGATGATGACGTAGTCGTAGTCGGGCAGCAGCGGCTTCAGCGCGCGGGCCAGCGCCGACTCGCGGGCGACCTCGCTGACCAGCTGCACCTCGGCGGCGGACAGGTCGATGTTGGACGGCAGCAGGTCCATGCCGGGCACCGCGGTCTTCAGCAGCACCTCATCGGCCGTCAGTCCCCGCTCCATCAGCAGGTTGTAGACGGTGACGTCCAGCTCCATCGGGTTGACGCCCAGGCCGACCGACAGCGCCCCCTGCGGGTCGAAGTCGACCAGGAGCACCCGGCGGCCGTACTCCGCCAGCGCGGCACCCAGGTTGATGGTCGACGTGGTCTTGCCGACGCCGCCCTTCTGGTTGCACATCGCGATGATCTGCGCGGGGCCGTGCTCGGCCAGCGGCGCGGGGATCGGGAAGTACGGCAGCGGCCGGCCGGTCGGGCCGACCCGCTCGCGGCGCTGGCGGGCGGCGTCGGGCGCCAGGGTGGCGGCGTACTCCGGGTCCGGCTCGTACTCGGCGTCCGGGTCGTCGTAGGGGCCGTAGGCCAGCTCGCTGTAGGACAGCCCGTACGCCGCGAAGTCCGCGTCGAAGTCGGGGGCGGCGGGAGCGGCGCTCTGCCGCGCCTCGAAGGTGCGGACCGCGACCGAGCCGACCTCCACCGCGCCCACCGTGGCCTGCCGGGCCTCGTCGTTCGGCTGCCCGGCGGAGAGCTCCGCCAGTCCTGGCTGACCACCCCCGGGAGCAAATGTCGACTCATTCACAAGTCGTCTTACCTCCTTGGGCGTCCAGGACTCTATGTCGATTCGTCAGCGTGGCAGCATGCCGACGGTTTGCGACTCTAGGCCGTTGCAGGCGTTCGCAGCAACACAATCCACGGTAGTGGGCATGATGTGTCGGCCGTTCATCGCCTCACTGTCAAGGGATGAGCTGCCCTACGACCCTAACGTTTCTGCGGACCCCGATCCTCCCCCGAGGTCGCGTCAGATGCCATTGTCGACAGAGCGGGTGACACGACGCACAGAAATTGACCGACCCGTCCGGATCGGTCGGCGCGCCGCAGGTGGGGCGGGCGGCAGGCACGCCGAAACGCCCCCGGCCCGAGGGGAGCGGGCCGGGGGCGTTCGTCGTGCGGCGGCGTCAGGCGAGGACGCTCTCCAGGGAGACCGACGGCAGGCCGAAGGCCTCGGCGACGGCCGCGTAGGTGATCTGGCCCTCGTGGACGTTCAGGCCCTTGGCGAGCGCGGCGTCGCGGCGCAGCGCCTCCTTCCACCCGCGGTTGGCCAGCTCGACGACGTACGGCAGCGTCGCGTTGGTCAGCGCGTAGGTGGAGGTGTTCGGGACGGCGCCCGGCATGTTGGCGACGCAGTAGAACACCGAGTTGTGGACCTCGAAGGTCGGGTTCGCGTGCGTGGTGGGACGGGAGTCCTCGAAGCAGCCGCCCTGGTCGATCGCGATGTCGACGAGCACGGAGCCCGGCTTCATGCGGGAGACCAGCTCGTTGGTGACGAGCTTCGGGGCCTTGGCGCCCGGGATGAGGACGGCGCCGATGACCAGGTCGGCCTCCAGGACGGCCTTCTCCAGCTCGAAGCTGTTGGACATGATGGCCTTGATCTTGTTGCCGAAGATCTTGTCGGCCTCGCGCAGCTTGTTGATGTCGCGGTCGAGCAGGGTCACGTCGTAGCCCATGCCGATGGCGATGGTGGCGGCGTGCCAACCGGAGACGCCACCGCCGATGACGACGGCCTTGGCCGGGTGGGTGCCGGGCACGCCGCCGGGGAGGACGCCGCGGCCGCCGGCCGGACGCATCAGGTGGTAGGAGCCGACCTGCGGGGCGAGACGGCCCGCGACCTCGGACATCGGGGCGAGCAGCGGCAGCGCGCCGTTGCCCAGCTGCACGGTCTCGTACGCGATGGCGGTGGTGCCGGAGGCGACCAGTGCGTCGGTGCCGGCGCGGTCCGCGGCGAGGTGGAGGTACGTGAAGACGGTCTGGCCCTTGCGCAGACGGTGGTACTCCTCGGCGATGGGCTCCTTGACCTTCAGCAGCAGGTCGGCGGCGGCCCACACCTCGTCGGCGGTGGGGAGGATGGTGGCGCCGGCGGCCACGTACTCCTCGTTGGGGATCGAGGAGCCGAGACCGGCGTTGTCCTCGATGACGACCTCGTGTCCGTTGCGGACCAGCTCATGCACGCCGGCGGGCGTGATGGCCACGCGGTACTCGTGGTTCTTGACCTCGCGGGGGATGCCGACCTTCACGGCTAAACACGTCCTCTTGCCATGGGGGTCCCTACCGGAGAAGACCGGCGGGCGGCGCGCACGACAGGGGCCGCCGGATACGCCGGGGCACGGTTCGCTGCGCGACTGCTGTCGAGTGTAATGAAGCCCAGCGGATCCGTCAGCCTTCCAAAGTGACTAAATCCGCCGGACCCATTGGCAGGTTCGTAGGCTTGCAGGGCACTTCAGGCGCCAAAGCACAGTAAAACACCCATATCAGACACTACTCCTGAATCAGGCTTTTACCCTCTTGATCGAGCCGCTGCTGCAGGCGGTGCAGGGTGGCCGTCACGGCCGCCTCGCCCCGGGCGTCGCCCAGGCGGCGCAGCACTCCGGCCGCCGCGCGGTACTCGCGCAGCGCCTCCTCGAAGCGGCGCTGGGCGGCGTGCGCCTCGCCGAGCCGGGCCAGCAGCCTCGCCTCGCCGGCCCGGTCGCCGAACCCCTGGCGCAGGGCGAGCGCCCGGCCGTACCAATCCGCGGCGCGCACCGGGTCGGCGAGCGCCCGCTGGGCGTTGCCCGCGCCCTCCATCGCGCGGGCGCAGCCGGGCTCGTCGCCCGCCTCCCTGGCCCGGTCGACCGCCTGCCGGTACTGCCCGTCGGCCCGCTCCCAGTGGGCGGCCGCCGCCTGCAGGTCGGCGAGGTTGAGCAGGGCGGCCGCGGCCCGGCGCGGGGCCCGCTGCCGCATCGCGACCTCCAGCACGGACTCGTGCAGCTGGTACAGGTCGGCCGGGGCGGCGGCGCCGGTCAGCGGCAGGGCCCGCAGCAGGGCGGTGACCAGACGGCCGGCGGTCCCGTCCAGGTCGCCCTCGCCGACCGCGCTCGCCACGGCCGCGAGCAGCTGCTCGCGCTCCTCGGCGAGCCAGCCGGCCGCGTGGGCGGCGGTGCGCAGCCGCAGCGGCCCGGGCAGCGGGTCCGGGTTGGGGCCGGCCGCCGGGTCGAGCAGCATCCGCGCCGAGTCGACCAGCCGGACCAGCCGTTCCAGCATCCGGGCCCGGGCCAGCTCGACCTCGGACGGACGGTCCTGCTCCTCGCGCAGCTCGACCAGGCGGACGTACAGCCGGCCCGGCACCCAGTAGCGCCGGGTGCCGTCGGCGGCCGCCGGCTCGCGTTCCAGCAGCTCCTGCTCGGCCAGCTGCTCCAGCGCCTCCCCGGCCTCCGGCGCGGGGCAGCCGACCAGGGCGGAGGCGATCCGCAGGTCCGCGAGCTGCGCGGGGGCGAGGGTCAGCATCCGCAGCATCCGCGCCCGGGCGGCCGGCAGCCGCCGGTAGAGCAGTTCGAAGGCACCCTTCAGCGGATCGCTGTCCGCCACCGGCACCGGCTCCGCCTCCCGGGGCTCCCGCCGCACCTCCGGCGCCCCGTCCCGCGCGGCCCCGTCCCGCCCAGCCCCGTCCCGCCCGGCCCCGTTCCTGGTACCCCCGGTCCGCCCCGCGGAGGCCGTACCGCCGGCGGCGTCCACGCGCGCACCGCTCGCGCGTCCCTCGCCCCCGGCCGCGCCGTCGCCACCGCCCCCGTGGCGGGAACCCGCCCGCTCCGCGTCCGCGGCGGTCCCCCCGGGCACCGGGGGCTCCGTGCCCGCACGACCGCCCTTCCGCTCCTCCCCCGCCTCGGCCGCCTTGCCGCCCTTGCCGCTCCGGCCGCCGAACCACTGGCCGCCCCGGGCCCGCGGCCGCGCCGTCGCGTCCTCCTCGGTCGGCGGGTGCAGGGCCTTCGCGGCGTCCGTGACCGCGGCCTGCGGGTTGGCCCGCAGCCAGCCGGCCATCATCCGCAGGGCCGCCGGACGGCCCGCGCACGCCTCGGCGAGGTCGCCGGCGCCGGCCGGGTCGCAGCTGATCCGGGTGCCGCCGACCAGTTCGCCGAGCAGGCGCACCGCGACGGACTGGTCGAGCCCGCCCAGGATCACCGGGTCGATGCCCTCGATCCCGGTGAGCGGCCCGAAGGTGGTGGCGAGGACCAGCGACTCGGTCTTCTCGGCGAGCAGCGGCCCCACCTGCGCGGCGTCCCGGACGTCGTCGAGCAGCAGCAGCGCCCGCCGCCCGCCGAGTTCGGCGCGCAGCGCCTCGCACGCCGGGTCGTCTCCGGTGCCACCCGGCAGCAGCGCCTCGACCGCGCCGCCCAGCTGCTCGAGCAGCAGCCGGGCGGCCCGGCCGGCCTCGACCCGGGTGCCGTCGGGGGCGGAGAGCCGGGCGTACAGCAGGCCGTCGGGGTAGTCCGCGGCGACCGAGCGGGCGTAGCGGACGGCGAGCGAGGTCCGACCGGAGCCGGGGCGGCCGGCCAGCACCACGATCCGGCCCCGGCCCTTGCCGGGACGGGCAGCCGCCTGCGCGAGGGCCGCCAGCTCGGTGCCGCGCCCGCCGAATGGCGCGACGGTGGCGGGCAGCAGGTCGGGCCCGCCCGTCGCGGCGGGCTGCTCGTCGATCGTCGCCGTCTTCCTCGCCACCCGCGCCACTCCCGACCAGTCGCTCAGCCGACCCGGCCCACCTCGGACCCTGTTCGCGAAGCGTAGTTCGAGCCCGCGCGCCAGCCGAGCTGACATCCGGTACTACCAACCGCCGAATCACCCCACCGGATCAACCGCCGGCTCGCCCCCACCCGCCCGGAGGGCCACCCGCTCGGGTGACCGCCCCCTCCGGGGACCGCCCCGCACAGCGGCAGTCCGCCGAACGGGCCCCGCCCGCCACCCCGCGCCTTCGGCCGCTCCGCGAAGCGGCAGGCAGGCAGTCGGGCAACCCCGCCGGGAGGGCCACCCGCTCGGGCGACCGTCCCCTCCGGGGGCAGCGCCGCACAGCGGCAGTCCGCCGACGGGACGCACCGAGCGGGCCCCTCCGGCCGAAGGCAGACGCCCGGCAGCCTCACCGGCCCGTCCGCTCTCCCGCCCGCCACCCGCGCCCGCCGCCGCGGCGCGAAGCAGCGGCAGCTGGAGGGAGGACACCCGCTGGCTCGCCCCCCACCCCGCCGCCCGGAGGGCCGTCCACTCGGGCGACCGCCCCCTCCGGGGACCGCGCCGCACGGCGGCAGTCCGCCGAGCGGCCCCGCCCGCCACCCCGCGCCTGCGGCCGCTCCGCGAAGCGGCAGGCAGCCGAAGGGAGGGCACCCCACCACACCCCGCCCGGAGGGCCACCCGCTCAGGCGGCCTTCCCCTCCGGGGAGCGCGCCGCACGGCGGCAGTGCACCGAGCGGGCGCCCGCCGGGCGCAGCGCGGGCCGCCCGCACGGGGCCGTCAGAACGGCCGGGCCGACCAGGGGCTGTCCGCCGGGCGCAGCGCGTCGAGGCCGCCCGTGGCGAGCGCCGCGTTGAGCGCCAGCACCCCGCTGACCATGGTCGGGCTCTGCAGTTCCCCCGCGAGGACCAGCCGGACCAGCTCGGCGAGCGGCACCCGGGCCGTCTCGATCTCCAGTTCCTCCCCGTGCGCGGCGTACCGCTCCTCCTCCGCCTCGGCGAGGTCGGTCGCCACGAACAGGCGCAGCGCCTCGTTCGAGCCGCCCGGCGAGGTGTAGAGGTCGACCAGGACCCGCCACTCACCGGCCTTGCAGTGCGCCTCCTCGTAGAGCTCCCGCTGGGCGGCGTGCAGCGGGTTCTCGCCGGGCACGTCCAGCAGGCCGGCCGGCAGCTCCCACAGGCGCCGCTTCACCGGGTGGCGGTACTGGCGGAGCACCAGCACGCGCTGGTCCGCGTCGAGGGCGAGCACCGCCACCGACCCGGGGTGCAGCTGGTAGTCGCGCCGCGCCCAGCTCCCGTCCGGCATCCGGACCTCCTCGGTCCGCACCCCGGTCACCCTGCCCTGGAACGGCGTGGATCCGTTCCGCTCCGGCCACTGCTCCGCCGTGTCCCGAACCTGCTCGGCCATGTCGCACCACTCCCCTTTTCGTCAGTACGACACAATCTACGCCACGCCGCGCCCGGAAACGCCGAACGGCGGCCGTGCGGAACACATCCGCACGACCGCCGCCCGACTGCCGGCAGGGGCTTACTGCTCGCCGGTCTTGATCTTGATGGCCGCCGCCACCAGACCCGCGAACAGCGGGTGCGGGCGGGTCGGGCGGGACTTCAGCTCCGGGTGCGCCTGGGTGGCGACCAGGTAGGGGTGCACCTCGCGCGGGTACTCGACGTACTCCACCAGGTCGCCCTTCGGGGACAGGCCGGAGAACTGCAGGCCGGTCTTCTCCAGGTCGGCGCGGTACGCGTTGTTGACCTCGTAGCGGTGGCGGTGGCGCTCCTCGACGTACTGCTCGCCGCCGTAGACCTCGCGCACGATCGAGCCCTCGGCGAGCTTCGCCGGGTAGAGGCCCAGGCGCATGGTGCCGCCCAGGTCGCCCTTGCCGTCGACGATCGCCAGCTGCTCGGCCATGGTCGAGATCACCGGGTACTTGGCGGCCGCGTCGAACTCGGTCGAGTTGGCCTCCGGCAGGCCCGCCAGGTTGCGCGCCGCCTCGATGACCACGCACTGCAGGCCCAGGCACAGGCCCAGCAGCGGGATGCGGTTCTCGCGGCCGTAGGTGATGGCGGCGACCTTGCCGTCCACACCGCGGTCGCCGAAGCCACCGGGGATGCAGATCGCGTCGACGTCGCCGAGCTGCTCCTGCGCGCCCTCGGGGGTCAGGCAGTCGTCGGAGGTGACCCACTTGATCTGGACCCGCGCGTTGTTGGCGAAGCCGCCGGCGCGCAGCGCCTCGGTGACCGACAGGTACGCGTCCGGCAGGTCGATGTACTTGCCGACCAGCGCGACCTTGACCTCGTGCTGCGGCTCGTGGACGCGGCGCAGCAGGTCGTCCCAGGTGGTCCAGTCGACGTCGCGGAACGCCAGGTCGAGGCGGCGCACCACGTACGCGTCCAGGCCCTCGCCGTGCAGCACCTTGGGGATGTCGTAGATCGACTTGGCGTCGATGGCCGCGACCACGGCCTCCTCGTCCACGTCGCACATCAGCGAGATCTTGCGCTTGATGGCCTGCGGGACCTCGCGGTCGGCGCGCAGCACGATCGCGTCCGGCTGGATGCCGATGTTGCGCAGCGCGGCGACGGAGTGCTGGGTGGGCTTGGTCTTCAGCTCGCCCGAGGGGCCGATGTACGGCAGCAGGGAGACGTGGACGAAGAAGACGTTGTCCCGGCCGACCTCGTGGCGGACCTGGCGGACCGCCTCCAGAAACGGCAGCGACTCGATGTCGCCGACGGTGCCGCCGACCTCGGTGATGACCACGTCGACGTCCTCGGTCGCCATCCGGCGGATCCGGGACTTGATCTCGTTGGTGATGTGCGGGATGACCTGGACGGTGTCGCCCAGGTACTCGCCGCGGCGCTCCTTGGCGATGACCGTCGAGTACACCTGGCCGGTGGTGACGTTCGCCGAGCCGTGCAGGTTGGTGTCGAGGAACCGCTCGTAGTGGCCGATGTCCAGGTCGGTCTCGGCGCCGTCGTCGGTGACGAAGACCTCACCGTGCTGGAACGGGTTCATCGTGCCCGGGTCCACGTTGAGGTACGGGTCGAGCTTCTGCATCGTCACGCGCAGGCCGCGTGCCTTGAGCAGGGCGCCGAGGCTGGAGGCGGTGAGCCCCTTGCCGAGCGAAGAGGCGACACCCCCGGTGACGAAGAGGTGCTTGGTCGTCACGGCGCGGCCGGAGGCCGACTTGCCGGAATGGGGCTGTGCCAAGAGGGGGCTCCCGTGGGTCGCGTGTCGAGGGTGACGCCGGTGGAGGGGCTGTCCGCCTGTCCTGCCCACCAGTCCACGGGATACCAGCGTATCAGTGCGACGGCGAGGAGGCGTCCGCGCGTGTCGCGGCGGGCCCCCTCGGGGCGGTCCGGGATGACCCGGAAGGATCATCTCCGGATGGTCCTTCCGGGCAACGCCGTATCCCCCGATTGGACCGATTATGTTCCGACTTTCCGCCAGGACGGCCGCACTGTGCGATCTCCGCGTGCCCCCGCCCCCGACGCCGGTTTATCCTGCACGGACGCCTCGCCGACGGCCCGGAGCGCCCGGCCCGGTTCCCGGGCTCCCCACTCCCCCTCCGAACGCCCGCCGTCGGGTAACCGAGCACCGACCGCGAACTGGAGAACCATGGCCGGCCGTATCGAGGACTACGCACTCATCGGAGACATGCAGACCGCCGCCCTGGTCAGCAGGGACGGCGCCGTCGACTGGATGTGCCTGCCGAGATTCGACTCCCCCGCGGTCTTCGCCGGGCTGCTGGGCACCGATGAGCACGGGTTCTGGCGGATCGGCCCCGCCGAGCCGGTCGACGCTCCCGCCGCGCCCCCGGCCCGGGACGGCGCTTTCACCGATCCGGGTGAGAGCCCGCAGCCCCCGGTCACCGCCGCCGCCCCCGCCGTGCCGTGCGACCGGCGCCGCTACCGCGGCGACTCGCTGATCCTCGAGCAGGAGTGGGACACCCAGGGCGGCAGCGTCCGGGTGATCGACTTCATGCCGCCGCGCCACCTGCTCGGCACCCCGGACGTCCCGCAGATGATCCGCATCGTCGAGGGCCTCAAGGGCCGGGTCCGGATGCGCTCCGCGGTCCGCATGCGCTTCTCCTACGGCCGGATCGTCCCCTGGGTGCACCGGGTCGAGCAGCCCGACGGCGGGCACCGCACGGTCGCCGTCGCCGGCCCCGACTCGGTCTGGCTCGACGGCGCGGCCGAGACGTACGGGCGCGACCTGACCACCTACGCCGACTTCACCGTCGGCGAGGGCGAGCGGATCACCTTCGGCCTCACCTGGAAGGCCTCGCACGAGCCGGCCCCCGCCCCGCCGGAGGCCGAGCGGGAGCTGGAGGCCACCGAGCGCTTCTGGCGCGAGTGGGTCGGCCAGTGCACCTACCAGGGCCCCTACCGGGAGGCCGTGGTCCGCTCCCTGATCACCCTCAAGGCGCTCACCTACGCCCCCACCGGCGGCATCGTCGCCGCCCCCACCACCTCGCTGCCCGAGGACCTCGGCGGCGAACGCAACTGGGACTACCGCTACACCTGGCTGCGGGACGCCGCGATCACCCTCTCCTCGCTGCTGCGCACCGGCTACCGCGAGGAGGCCCGCGCCTGGCGCGAGTGGCTGCTGCGCGCGGTGGCCGGCGACCCGGAGAACCTGCAGATCATGTACGGCATCGCGGGCGAGCGCGAGCTCACCGAGTCCTCGCTCGACTGGCTGCCGGGCTACGAGAACTCCAAGCCCGTCCGGATCGGCAACGGCGCCGCGGGCCAGCTCCAACTCGACGTCTACGGCGAGGTCGTGGAGGCCCTGCACCTCGCCCACATGACCGGCCTCGCCCGGCACGACCACGCGCACCACCTCCAGCTCAAGCTGATCGGCTACCTGGAGGAGCACTGGCGCAACCCCGACGAGGGCATCTGGGAGGTCCGCGGCCCGCGCCGGCACTTCGTCCACTCCAAGGTGATGGCCTGGGTCGCCGTGGACCGCACCATCAAGCTGATCGAGCAGACCAACGCCGAGGGCCCGCTGGAGCGCTGGCGCGAGCTGCGCGACGAGATCCACCGCGACGTCTGCGACCGGGGCTACGACCCCGGGCGCAACACCTTCACCCAGTACTACGGCAGCAAGGAACTGGACGCCTCGCTGCTGCTCATCCCGCAGGTCGGCTTCCTGCCCGCCGACGACAAGCGCGTGATCGGCACCATCGAGGCCATCCAGCGCGAACTGTCCACCGAGGACGGCTTCGTGCTGCGCTACCCCACCCACGACGAACAGGGCGTCAACGTCGACGGGCTCTCCGGCCACGAGGGCGCGTTCCTCGCCTGCTCGTTCTGGCTGGCCGACGACCTCGCCATGATCGGCCGGGTCGGCGAGGCCCGCGAACTGTTCGAGAAGCTGCTCTCGCTGCGCAACGACCTCGGCCTGCTCGCCGAGGAGTGGGACCCGCGCGCCAAGCGCCAGGTCGGCAACTTCCCGCAGGCCTTCAGCCACGTCCCGCTGATCGACACCGCCCTGCGCCTCACCGCCTGCGCCGGCGCCTACATGGCCGAACCCGTCACGGTCTGAACCACCGCCGTTCCCCGCGCCCCGGAAGGGGCTCGGGGAACGGCGGTGGCAGCCCCGCGAGCGGTGACGTCCTCAGCTCCCCGACCGCTGCACCAACTCGTCGTACGTCGACAGCACCTGGGCCACCGTCGCCGCCTCGTCCGGCCACGTGGTCGCCTGCTGCCGCCCCGCCTCCGCCAGCTCCCGCCGCCGACCCGGGTCTCCCAGCAGCTTCGCGACCGCGTCACCCAGCGCCCGGGCGTCCCCGAAGGGAACCAGCACCGCGGCGTCCCCCACCAGCTCCGGCACGCCGCCCACCGAGGTCGACACCACCGGCACCCCGGCGCGCATCGCCTCCTGCACCACCAGCGAGCGCGCCTCCCAGCGGCTGCTCACCACCACCACGTCCGCGGCGCCCAGCAGGTCCGGCACGTCCGTCCGGTAGCCGAGCAGTTCGACCGGCAGCTTCTCGACCGCGATCCGCTCCCGCAGCGCCGAGCGCTCCGGGCCGTCCCCGACGATCGCCACCAGCGGGTCCGCGGCGGTGAACCGGCCGACCGCGTCCAGCAGCAGGCCGAAGCACTTCTGCGCCACCAGCCGGCCGACGCCGAGCACCACCGGCTGCTCGGGCTCCGCGCCGAGCGCGGCCCGCGCCTCCTCCCGTCCGAGGGTGCCGGGCGGGATGGGCGGCGCGGCGACCGGTCCGAGCCGGGCGTCGGCGGCGCCCAGCTCCCGGGCCCGGGCGACCAGGTCCGAGGAGGCGCCGAGCACCAGGTCGGCGGTCCGCACCACCCGCTGCTCCATCAGCCGCTGCAGCCGCCGCTCCATGCCGGTGGCCAGCACCGCGTGGTGCGAGGTGACCACCAGGGGGGTCTGCGGGCGCAGTCCGGGGAAGCGGCCGGCCGTGCGCAGCGCCAGGTCGGAGAGCAGACCGGCGCGCATGCCGTGGGCGTGCACCACGTCGGCCCCGGTGAACGCCTTGCGCAGCTCGCCGATCGCGGTGGCGTCGCTGCGGGCGCCGGCGGTCGGGGCGATCTCGACGACGTGCAGCCGGGCGCCGGTCGCGGAGAAGCCGAACAGCTGGTCCGCGCCGTCCGGGGCACACACCGTCACCGAGACTCCGTGTGCGACCAACCCGTGTGCGAGGGACCGCACATGGGCGCCGATGCCGCCGGTGGCGGCGGCCATGACGAGGACCACGTGCAGTTGGGGTGCTGCGGTGGCCCGGGCGGCGGAATGCTCCACGTCGTCTCGCTCCGACTCGATCAAAAGCCAGTGTCCAGCCGCCACCATGCCAGGTCCGGCGGGTCCTTGGACAGTCGGCGTCGCCCGCGGGCGCGTCGCGCGGCACGTCGCGCCCCGCGCCCGCGGGCACTGTTACAGGTTCACCCCCGCGGCTTCACCCCGCGGCTCCATCCGGCAGCTCGACCCGACGGCTTCACCCCGCGCGCGAGGTGCGCGCCGCGGCGAGCAGTTCCTCGGCGTGCGCGCGGCCGAGTTCGGAGTCCTCCAGACCGGCCAGCATGCGGGAGAGTTCGCGGACCCGCTCCTCGTCGCTGAGCGTCTTGACGCCGCTGCGGGTGACGGTGCCGTCGTTGGTCTTCTCCACCACCAGGTGCCGGTCGGCGAAGGCGGCGACCTGCGGGAGGTGGGTGACCACCACGACCTGCGCGCTGCGGGCCAGCTTGGCCAGGCGCCGGCCGATCTCGACCGCCGCCTTGCCGCCGACGCCGGCGTCCACCTCGTCGAACAGGTAGGTGGGCACCGGGTCGGCGCCCGCGAACACGACCTCGACCGCGAGCATCACCCGGGAGAGCTCACCGCCCGAGGCGCCCTTGGCGATCGGCCGCGGCTGGGCACCGGGGTGCGGGGCGAGCAGCACCTCGACCTCGTCCACGCCGTGCGCGCCGTACGCGACGGCCCGGCCGTCCACCTCGATGCCTGACAGGTCGTCGACCTGGCTGATCGCGAAGCTCACCCGGGCGTGCGGCATGGCCAGTTCGGCCAGCTCGTCGGAGACCGCGGCGGCGAACTTGTCGGCGGCGGCCTGCCGGGCGGCCGACACCTCGGCGGCCAGGTCGCCCAGTTCGGCGCGCAGCGCGGTCTCCTGGGCGCCGAGCTCGTCGATCCGCTCGTCGTCGCCGTCGAGTTCGGCGAGCCGCAGCGCACCGGCCTCCGCCCAGGCGATCACCTCGGCGAGGGTGCCCTCGGGGCCCGCGTACTTGCGCAGCAGGTGCGACAGGACCGCCCGGCGGTCCTCGACCGCGGCGAGGCGGACCGGGTCGGCGTCCAGGTCGTCGGCGTACCCGGCGAGGTCGCCCGCCACGTCGGCGAGCAGGTAGCCGACCTCGTTCAGCCGGTCCGCGAGCGAGGCCAGCCGCTCGTCGTGGTGGCGGACCGCGTCCAACGCGCGGCGGGACTGGGCGAGCAGGGTGCCCGCGTCCACCGCCTCCGGGTCGGTCGGGTCGCCGGCCAGCGCGGCGTGCGCCAGCGTCGCGGCGGAGGACAGCGCGTCGGCGTGGCCCAGGCGCTCGGCCTCGGCGGCGAGCTCCACGTCCTCGCCGGCCACCGGCTCGGCGGCGGCGACCTCGTCCAGGCCGAAGCGCAGCAGGTCCGCCTCCTGGGCGCGCTCGCGCGCCCTGGTGGTCAGCTCCTCCAGGGTCGTCGACACCTCGCGCAGCCGCCGGTACACCTCGCGGTAGCGCGCCAGCGGCTCGGCGACCGCCTCGCCCGCGTACCGGTCCAGCGCGCCGCGCTGGCGGGACGGGCGCAGCAGCCGCTGCTGGTCGGTCTGGCCGTGCACGGCGATCAGGTCCTCGCCCAGCTCGGCGAGCAGGCCGACCGGGACGGAGCGCCCGCCGACGTGCGCGCGGGAGCGGCCCTCGGCGGAGACGGTCCGGCTGATCAGCAGCTCGCCGTCGTCGAGCTCGGCCCCCGCCTCGACCGCGCGGGCCACCGCGGGGCTGTCCGCGGACAGCGCGAGGCGGCCCTCCACCACGGCCCGGTCCGAGCCGTTGCGCACCAGCGCCGGGTCCGCCCGGCCGCCGAGCAGCAGCCCCAGGCTCGTCACCACCATGGTCTTGCCCGCACCGGTCTCACCGGTCACGGCGGTGAAGCCGGGCGCCAGCTCGACCACCGCGTCGTCGATGACGCCCAGATCCCGTATCCGCATCTCGTCCAACACGGTGACGACCTTACGAGGTTCCACCGTCGCTCCGCGACGACCACCGGTCCCACGAACCCATTTTCATCCCCACGGGACCCTCCCGGGCAGGCGGCCGCTACCCTCCGCCCCGCCGGAGGCCGGGGAGCCCGCGCCGCAGGCGCGGCCCGCCGCGGGGTCAGCCGGCCCGGCCCTCCGGTACGGTGCACCAGCGCAGGAAGAACTGCGCCAGCGGGCCGATCGCCAGCGCGTACAGCACCGTGCCGACGCCCACCGTGCCGCCCAGCAGCACCCCGGCGGTCAGCACCGTCGCCTCGATCAGCGTCCGCACCAGGCGGATCGAGCGGCCGGTGCGCCGGTGCAGGCCGGTCATGAGGCCGTCCCGCGGGCCGGGGCCGAGCCGGGCGCCGATGTACATCCCGGTGGCCAGGCCGTTGAGCAGCACGCCGGCGAGCAGCAGCGGCACCCGGACGGCCAGCGCGTGCTGGACCGGCACCACCGCCAGGGTGGTGTCCAGCGCCACCCCCAGCACCAGGACGTTCCCGACCGTCCCGACCCCGGGGCGCTGCCGCAGCGGGATCCACAGCAGCAGCACCAGCGCGCCGACGACCGTCATCCAGACGCCGACGCCCATCCCCAGGTGCCGGGAGAGCCCTTGGTGCAGGCTGTCCCAGGGGCTGCCGCCGAGCGAGGCCCGCAGGATCAGTCCGACGCTGGAGCCGTACAGCCACAGGCCGACCGCCAGCTGTCCGAGCCGCCGGCCGAGCCGCCGCCCCCTCCACTCGATCCCCGGCCGGGGCAGCACGTCGGTCGCCATGGCTGTCTCTCCTCACTTGCTCTGGTCCACGAACTGGACCCATCATGGGAAGTCCAATCAGGACTCCGACAGGTCCAATCACCCACAAGTGGACTGATTTCCCGATGAGCGACTGGCACAGCACCCTCACCCCGCCCGCCCTGGCCCGCCTGCTGGACGGCGCCCGCCTGCCGGACCTCCCCCGCCGCCCCGCCTACCGGGCGCTCGCCGACCGGATCGCCACCCTGGTCGCCGAGGGCCGGCTGCCGGTCGGCACCCGGCTGCCCGCCGAACGCGAACTGGCCGCCGAACTCGCCCTGAGCCGCACCACCGTCGCCGCCGGGTACGAGGCGCTGCGCGCCGAGGGCTACCTGCTGAGCCGCCGCGGTTCCGGCAGCTGGACGACCCTGCCCGAGGGCTCCCGCCCACCGGGCGACGCCCTGCACCCCGTCCCGCCGGACGAGCGCGAGAGCGTCCTCGACCTCGGCGTGGCCGCCCTGCCCGCCCCGCAGCCCTGGCTCGGCCGGGCGGCGGCCCGCGCCCTGGAGCTGCTGCCCGCCTACGCCGCCGGGCACGGCAACTACCCGACCGGGGTGCCGGTGCTGCGCGAGGCCGTCGCCCGCCGCTACACCGAGCGCGGCCTGCCGACCACCCCGGACCAGGTGCTGGTCACCACCGGCGCGATGAGCGCCCTCAACCTCGCGCAGCGCGCCCTGATCGGCCGCGGCGACCGGGTCGCCGTCGAGGCGCCCAGCTACGCGCACAGCCTGCAGTCGCTGCGGCTGGCCGGCGCCCGCCTGGTCCCGGTGCCGATGGCCGGCCCCGGCCGGCCCCGCTGGGACCTCGCCGAGTGGCAGCGCGTGCTGCGCGGCGCCGCACCCCGGCTCGCCTACACCATCCCGGACTTCCACAACCCGACCGGCGCCCTGATCGACGAGGACCAGCGCCGCGAACTGCTCGCCCACGCCCGCGCCGCCGGCACCGCCCTCCTGGTCGACGAGACCCCCGCCGAACTCGGCTGGGACACCCCGGAGTCGGAGCTCCCCCGGCCGCTGGCCGCGCTGGACCGCACCGCCCAGGTGGTCACCGCCGGCTCCGCGGCGAAGCTGCTGTGGGGCGGCCTGCGGATCGGCTGGCTGCGCGCCGCCCCCGCCCTGGTCCGGCAGCTGGCCGAGACCCGGGCGTTCAGCGACATCGGCACCCCGGTGCTCGACCAGCTGATCGCCGCCGTCCTGCTCACCGACGACCTGGCGGAGGTCCGCGCCCACCAGCACGAGCGGCTGCGCTCCAGCGCCCGCGCCCTCGCCGCCGAACTCCACCGGCAGCTGCCCGACTGGCGGTTCACCATGCCGCCGGGCGGCCTGGCGCTGTGGGTGGGCACCGCCGGGGTCTCCGGCGGCGCCCTGGCCCGGGCCGGCGAGCGGGTCGGCGTCCGCCTCGCGGCGGGCACCCGGTTCGGCGTCGACGGCGCGTTCGAGAACTACCTGCGGATCCCGCTCACCGTCCCGCCGGCCGGCGCCGAGGCGGCCGTCGCCCGGCTCGTCGCCGCCGCCGACCTGGCCGCCACCGGCCGCTGGTCACCGCTGGACGACACCTCGCCGCTCGCCGTCTGACACCGGCCGGGCACAGCCGCCGGCGCTTCCCGTACGCCGTGCGCCCGGACACCGGCCCGGCACAGCCGCCGGTGCTTCCCGTACGCCGTGCGCCCGGGCACCGGCCGGGCCGGTCGTCAGCGCTTCCCGTACGCCACCAGCTCGGGCACCAGCTCGGCCGGCGAGGGCAGCGCGGCGATCTCCGCCCGGACACCCGCCGCGGCCTTGCGCAGGCCCTCGTCGGTGAGCAGCCGCTCCAGCAGCGCGCTGTCCACCTCCTCGGAGCTCGACCGCAGCCCGATGCCCTGGTCGGCGACCACACCGGCGTTGACGAACTGGTTGGCGCCCTGCGGCAGCACCAGCTGCGGCAGCCCGGCCGCCGCCGACGTCCACGTCGACCCGTCCCCGCCGTGGTGCACGATCGCGTCGACCCCGCCCACCAGCACCGACAGCGGCACCCACGGCAGCGGACGGACGTTGGCCGGCAGCTCGCCCAGCATCGCCAGGTCCGCCTCGCCGACCGCCAGCAGGAAGTCCGCGTCCACCGCGGCCGCCTGCCGCACCAACCCGGTGATCGCCCGGACGCCGTCCCACTCGGTCAGCACGGTGCCCAGCGTCACCACCACCTTCGGACGCCCGCCCGCTCCGCCGAGCTGCTCGACCGGCACCACCCCGCCGCCGTTGTACGGCACGTACCGGCTGCGCCAGCCCGTCCCGTCACCGCCCAGCGAGGCGGGCAGCACGTCCAGCACCCGGCCCACCGCCGGACCGGACACGCCGTGCTCCCGGTACTCGTCGGCGAACTGCTCGGCCAGCATCCCCACCATGGCCGCCGTCGGCATCGCACCGAAGTTGTGCACCACCGTCGGGATCCCGAGCTTCGCCGCGACCAGCGGCGCGGCCGCCTGGAACGGCGCGTGCACCAGCACGTCCGGCTGCCACGCCTCGGCCACCCGCAGCAGCGCCGGCACCGTCACCCGGGCGTGCAGGGCGAAGCCGATCGCCGCGAGCCGGAAGGTCTCCTCGTCCGACCGGCCGTTGGAAACGAACTCCACGCCCTCCTCGCGCATCCGCGCGAAGTGGTCGCCCAGCGTGCCGCCGTCACCGACGTCCACCACCGGGATGCCGGTGTTGCGCAGGAAGTCCAGCGGCGCCGAGCCCGCGAACAGGACCTCGTGCCCCGCCGCCAGCAGCGCGTGCGCCGTCGGCACCATCGGGAACAGGTGACCGGCCGCGGCCGGACCGGTGAAAAGGAAACGCATCGGTGTCAGTCCTCATTCGACGGAGGGAAACGCCAGCGCCCCCTCCAACGACACTGACGCTCCGTCAAGTTCCGTCCGAAGCACCCGGGTTCCGGAACCCGGCCGCCCACTTCAGTGGGTGTCCGTGCGCCCCCGCCAACCGGTCACCGGCAGCGCGAACTTCGCCACCAACCGGTCCGTGAACGGCGCCCGGTGCAGCCGCGCGAGCCGCACCGGCGTCTTCCCCCGGCGCACCTCCACCCGCGCCCCGGCCGGCAGCTCCACCGACCGGCGGCCGTCGCACCACAGCACCCCGTGCGGCGTCTTCGGCTGCACCTCCACCGCCAGCACCGAGTCCGGCGAGGTCACCAGCGGCCGCGCGAACAGCGCGTGCGCACTGATCGGCACCATCAGCAGCGCCTCCACCTCCGGCCACACCACCGGCCCGCCGCCCGAGAACGCGTACGCCGTCGACCCGGTCGGCGTGGACAGCACCACCCCGTCGCAGCCGAAGTTCGACACCGGACGGCCGTCCACCTCGGTGACCACCTCCAGCATCCGCTCCCGCGACGCCTTCTCGATCGACGCCTCGTTCAGCGCCCAGTCCTCGTGCACCACATCGCCGTTGGTGCGCACCAGGACGTCGACCGTCATCCGCTCCTCGACCTCGTAGTCGGCGTCCACCACCCGCTCGACCACCACCGCCAGGTCGTCCCGCTCCGCCTCCGCGAGGAACCCCACCCGGCCCAGGTTGATGCCCAGCATCGGCAGCCCCGACTCCCGGGCCAGCTCCGCACCGCGCAGCAGCGTCCCGTCCCCGCCCGCGACCAGGATCAGCTCGCAGCCGTCCGCCGCGCCGTGCCCGCCACCGACCAGCTCGACGCCCTCCGGCAGATCCAGCCCCACCGCCTCGGCGGCCAACAGCCGGATCCTGATCCCGGCCTTCAGCAGGCCGTGCACCAGGCCCTCGACGCTGCGCAGCGCCGCCTCCCGCCCCGTGTGCGCGATCAGAAAGACCGTACGAACGTCACTCATCAGCCCGCTGCCCTCTCCCTACGCCTGCCGGTCCCGCCACACGGCGACCCGGTCGAGCCGCCAGTCAGTCTGCGCGGCGGTCGGACGCCTGCCAAGTAGCCTAAGTCCTCCGCCGCGGCCGACCGCTACTGCGGGCCCTGTGCCACCGCCCGGTCCGCGTCCGCCGGATCCAGCCGCTCCGCACCCCGGCGCAGCCACAGGAAGTACTCCACGTTCCCCGACGGGCCCGGCAGCGGGCTCGCCGTCACCGCCACCACCCCCAGACCCAGCGCCCACGCCTGGTCCGCCACCTGCCGGACGGTCTCCGCCCGCAGCTCCGGGCTGCGCACCACACCGCCGCTGCCCAGACGCTCCTTGCCGATCTCGAACTGCGGCTTGACCATCATCACCAGGTCCGCGTCCGGCGCGCAGCAGCCCACCAGCGCCGGCAGCACCAGGCCCAGCGAGATGAACGACAGGTCGCCCACCACCAGGTCCACCGGCCCGCCGGTCTGCTCCGGCGTGAGCTCCCGGACGTTGGTGCGGTCCATCACGGTCACCCGCTCGTCGCTCTGCAGCGACCACGCCAGCTGCCCGTAGCCGACGTCCACCGCCAGCACGTGCGCCGCGCCCGCGCGCAGCAGCACGTCGGTGAACCCGCCGGTCGACGCACCCGCGTCCAGCGCCCGGCGCCCCTCCACCAGCAGCCCCTGCGGCACGAACGCCGCGAACGCCCCCGCCAGCTTGTGGCCGCCCCGCGACACGTACTCCGGGTCGCTGTCGTCCTTCGCCACCACCACCGCCGCCGACGTCTCCACCTGGGTCGCCGGCTTGGTCGCCGTGGTACCGCCGACCGTCACCCGGCCCGCCGCGATCAACTCGCTCGCGTGCTCGCGCGACCGGGCCAACTTGCGACGGACCAGCTCCGCGTCGAGACGGCGTCGTGCCACTGCCACTGGGGAACTCAGCTCCTACGAAGAATCACTCGCTGTCGAGGGCGGCCAGGGACTCGGACAGCCGCCGGTGAACATCTTCGTACACCTCGACCCGCGCCTGCGTGTCCACCCCGTCCAGCTCCTCCAGCCGGGCCAGCGCGTCGTCCACCCCCGGATGGCCGGTCGGCTCCAGCTCAGCCATCGGAACCGCTCCCCTTCGCACTGCTGCTGCGCCGCACCACGGTGGTCTTCTTCGCCGACGTCTTCCGCGCGGTGCCCGCCGCCGCGGTCTTCTTCACCGCGACCTTCCTGGCCGCCGCCTTCTTCGCCGTACCCGCGGACGCGGACGCCGTCTTCTTCGCCGTGGTCTTCTTCGCCGTGGTCTTCTTCGCCGCACCCGCGGACGCGGACGCGGTCTTCTTCGCCGCCGCCTTCTTCGCCGTACCCGCGGACGCCGTCTTCTTCGCCGTGCTCTTCTTCGCCGTGGCCTTCTCGGCCGCCCCGCCCGTCGCCGGAGTGCTCCCCTTCGCGGCCGCCTTCCTCGGCGCGGCCCTCTCCGGCGCCACCGGTGCCGCCGACGGCACGTCCTCCGGCTCCGGCTCGGCCCACTCCTCCGCGTCCCAGCCGTTGCCCGGCTCGGACTCGTAGGCCGGTGCCTCCGCCTCCCAGCCCGCCTGGAACAGCCCGCCCGCCCGGCTCTCCGGCTTCGCCGGCGCCGGCTCTTCCTCCTCGACCTCCCGCAGCTTCGACTCCAGGAAGCTGAGCACCACGCCCACCTTCACCACCTGGTCGCCGACCTTCTCGAAGACCCGCTCCACCTCGCTGCGCGCCACCCCGGTCACCAGGTCGATCCCGGCCCGGCCCGCGGTCACCGCCTCCCCGGCGAGCGTCCGCAGCTCCTCCGGCGACGTCGGGAACGGCCCGCCCAGCCGCCGCTCCAGCTCCGCCACGTCCACCCCGCCGCGCGCCAGCAGCCCCTCCGCCGCCCCCAGCGCCCGCCGCCCCGCCTCCTCGGCGAGCTCCGCGGCGACCACCACCACGCCCCGCACCGCATCCCGCAGCATCCCTGTGCCTCCTCGCTCGCGCCGTGCACCGGACTTCCCGACACCCGACGCTACCCCCAACCCCCGCCCGCCCGCCGCAGCTCGGCCCTCCGACTCCGCCAACCGCTGCGCTAGCGTGGACCGGACGAGTACCCGCCCGCACCAGGAGCCCCACCGCCATGGCCACCATCGAGGAGTGCCGCACGGCACTGGAGCAGCTCAGCCACAACCTCGCCGGCTCCACCGGCGACGTCCGCAAGGCGGCCGACCTCGACCGCTCGCTGACCTGTCACCTCACCGACCTCGACCTGACGTTCACCGGCCGCCTGCGCGACGGCCGGATCACCGACGTCACCGAGGCCCCCGGCAGGCCCGCCACCAAGGCCGACATCCGGCTCACCATGAGCGGCGACGACCTGGTCGCCCTGGTCGGCGGCAGGCTCAACTTCGCCTCCGCCTGGGCCGCCGGACGGGTCCGCCTCGAAGCCGGCTTCCGCGACCTGCTCCGCCTGCGGACCCTCCTCTAGCCCCGGGGCTTACGGCCCCGGCGCGTACGGCCCGGGCCTACAGCGCCAGCTCGGCCAGCGCCTTCCGCCCGTCCGGCGCCGCCCCCGTCACGTCCAGCGCCGACCAGGCGGCGCCGCACAGCGCCCGCAGACCGTCCCAGCGCTCCCCCGCGCCCTCCAGCCGCAGCGCACCGTCCACCACCGACGCCGACCAGCCGCCGCAGCCGAACGCCCCACCGCCCAGCGCCACCACCTCCGGCTGCGCCTCCAACAACCCGCGCAGGTCCTCCGCCAGGTACGTCGGCCGGTGCTCCACCGGCGCCGACAGCAGCATCGCCGGGGTCGTCACCCCCGTGAACACCAGCAGGCTGTCCACCCCGCCGTTGAACGCGCCCTCGATGTCCGTGTCCAACCGGTCACCGACCACCAGCGGCCGCCGCGCACCCGTACGGATCACCGTCTCCCGGTGCATCGGCGGCAGCGGCTTGCCCGCCACCTCCGGCTCCGCCCCGGTCGCCGCCCGCACCGCCGCCACCAGCGTCCCGTTGCCCGGCGCGATGCCCCGCGCCGTCGGAATCGACATGTCGGTGTTGGACGCCACCCACGGCAGCCCCCGGCCCACCGCGTACGAGGCCTCCGCCAGGTCCGCCCAGCCGATCGTCGGGTCGTAGCCCTGCACCACCGCCGCCGGGTCCTCGTCCAGCGAACGCACCGGCACCAGACCGCGCTCGACCAGCGCCTCCTCCAGCCCCGCGCCGCCGACCACCAGCACCTTCGACCCGGCCGGCACCCGCTCCGACACCAGCCGCGCCGCCGCCTGCGCCGAGTTGATCACGTCCTCCGGCTCGGCCGGCACACCCAGCTCCGACAGGTGCGCCGCCACCACCCGCGGCGGCCGCGAGGCGTTGTTGGTGACGTACGCCAGCCGCATCCCCGCGGCCCGCGCCACCGCCAACGACTCCACCGCGTGCTCGATCGCGGCCGGGCCGGCGTACACCACCCCGTCCAGATCCAACAGCGCGGTGTCGTACGCCCCGGTCAGCGGACGGTCGCAACCGCCCGGCGCGACCCGGGACCCTCCGGCGGCGCCCTGCGTCATCCCTCTTCCACCTCTGCCATCTCGTCGGTCGGCTACACGCCCTGCTCGGGGTCCTGCGGCGGCGCCACGTACCCGGGGGCACCCGGCAGCAGCGGCCCGTAGGCACCCGCCCGGGCCGCCAGCGTCGCCCGCGTCTGCCGCAGCGCCGCCCGGTAGTGCGCGTTCTCCGGGCTCATCGCCACCGCCAACGACAGGTGCTTCGCCGACGCCTCGAAATCACCCAGGCGCGCCGCCGCCACTCCCCAACCGAACTGAGCGTAGTCGTCCGTCGGATCCGCCTGCGCCACCGTCCGGAAGTTCTCCAGTGCCTCCGCGTACGACCCCGCGTCGTACTGCGCCCGGGCCAGCGCCTCCCGGATCGATCTCGACCCCGGCTCCGCCTCCGCCGCCCGCGCCAGCAACTGCACCGCCGCGGCCGGGTGCCGCTGCTCCAGCAGCAGCACCCCTCGCCGGAACCAGTCGTAGACGCCGCCCTCCGGCAGCCCCGCGCCGTCCTCCCCCGCCCCGCCGCCGGGAATGCCCGCCCCACCGTCCGCGCTGTTGCCGTTCAGGTACCCGTGCCCACCCACCATGCCGTACCCCGCTTCCGGTCCCACCGCCCGCGGCCGCCGCGGCCGCGCACATAGTGATCTCTCAACAAGGACTACCCGACTAACATGCCCAAGATGAGCTCACACCGTGCCGAAAGCGGCGCAGAGCCCTCGGCGGGCGGCCCCGGAGACCCCGGCCACGTCGCCACCGCAGGACTGTCCCTGTCCCCGTTCCGGGGCCTGCGCTACGTCCCCGACCGGGTCGGCACGCTGGCCGCCGTCACCTCACCCCCGTACGACGTCGTCGACCCCGACCGCCGCCTCGACCTCGAGACCGCCGACCCGCACAACATCGTGCGCCTCATCCTGCCCCGCCCCGAACCCGAGGACGCCGGCGACCGCCCCGACCGCGACACCCGCTACCGGCACGCCGCCCGCCTCCTCGCCCAGTGGCGCCAGCAGGGCGTCCTCACCGCCGACCCCGTCCCCGCGCTCTACGTCTACGAGCAGCGCCTGCACGGCGACGGCCCCGACACCCTGCAGCGCGGCCTGATCGGCGCCCTCGCCGTCAGCGGACGCGAAGCCGGCGTCGTCCTCCCCCACGAGGACGTCATGCCCCGCCCCGTCGCCGACCGCGTCGGCCTGATGCGCACCACCCGCGCCAACCTCGAACCGCTGCTGCTCACCTACCGCGGCAACGGCGGCGCCGCCGACGTCATCGAGCGCACCGTCCGGCACGAGCCCCTGCTCGCCACCACCACCAGCGACGGCACCGACCACCGGCTGTGGGCCGTCACCGACCCCGCCGACCTCGCCCGGGTCACCCGCGACCTCGCCACCTGCCGCGCCCTCATCGCCGACGGACACCACCGCTGGGAGATGTACCTGCGGCTCCAGCGCGAGCACCGCCACCTCCCCCGCAGCCCCTGGGACCGCGGCCTGGTCCTGCTCGTCGACACCGCCCGCTACCCGCTGGCCGTCCGCGCCATCCACCGCGTCCTCTACCGCCTCCCCCTCGACCGCGCGCTCGCCGCCCTCGGCGACCACTGGCAGGTCAAGGACGTCCCCGGCCCGCTCGACGCCGCCCTGCACGCCCTCGCCGACGCCAAGCGCTCGGACGCCAACGCCTTCCTGCTCACCGCGGGCGACGGCAGCTACCGGCTGCTCAGCGACCCCGACCCGGCCCTCCTCGCCGACACCGTCCGCACCGACCGCCCCGAGGAGTGGCGCCGGCTCGACGCCACCGTGCTCCACGAGACCCTGCTCGACCACACCTGGCGCGTCCCCGACGGCCCCGACGACATCGGCTACCTGCACTCCGCCGAAGCCGCCGAGGCCGAGGCCGCCCGCACCGGCGGCACCGCCGTGCTGCTCCACCCCGTCGAGGAGCGGGTGGTCCGCCGTCTGGCCGAACAGGGCGTCACCATGCCGCGCAAGTCCACCTCCTTCGGCCCCAAGCCCGCCACCGGGCTGGTCCTGCGCTCGCTCGACCTGGGCTGAGGAACGCGAAGAGCCCCGGTACGCGGATGCGTACCGGGGCTCTTCGATCAGTCGCGGATCAGTCGCGGTCGGTGCGCTTCGGCGCCTCGTCCTCGTAGTCCTCGTCGATCTCGACGTCGTCCTCGTCGTAGAACTCCTCGACGTCCTCCTCGTCCTCGAAGATCATCCGGTCGTCGCCGATCTCGTCCTTGGCGATGTGCCGGGCCGGCTTCGCCTCGGTCTCCGCCGCCTCGACGTCGTCGTCCTCGGCGTCCTCGTCGAGCGCGTCCACGAACTCGATGCCGTCGATCTCCGCCAGCCGCTCCGACGCGTTGGTCGAACCGTCGGTGTCCGCCTCCGCCGCCTTCGCGAACCAGTCGCGCGCCTCGTCACCGCGGCCCGCCGCGATCAGCGCCTCCGCGTACGCGTACCGCAGCCGCGCCGTCCACGGGTGCACCGCGCTCGACGCCAGCTCCGGGCTCTGCAGCGTCACCACGGCGGCCTCGAACTGCTCCATGTCGCCGCGGGCACCCGCCGCGACCAGACGCATCTCGACCTGGCCGGCCTTGTCCAGCTGCTTCACCTCGGGCTCACCGGCCATCGCCAGCGCCCGCTCCGGACGGCCCAGACCGCGCTCGCAGTCCGCCATCACCGGCCACAGGTCCACCCGACCCGTCATCCGACGGGCCGCGCGGAACTCCGTCAGCGCCTCCGAGTACCGCTGCGTCACGTACGACGCGAAACCCGCCGCCTCGCGGACGCTCGCGACCCGGGACGCCAGCCGCAGCGCGACGCGCGAGTAGTTGTACGCCTCCTCCGGCTCGGTGTCGAGCAGCCGGGCCACCATCACCAGGTTGCGCGCCACGTCGTCCGCGAGGGTCTTCGGCAGGCTCTTCAGGTCCTGACGGACATCGGCGTCGATCTCGAAGCCGGTCACGTCGTCCGGGATCGGCAGCCGGTGCACCGGCTCGTGACGACGCTCGTCCTGCTGGTCCCGGCGGAACCCGCCACGCTCACCACCGCGGTCGTCCCGGCGGAACCCGCCGCGGTCGCCACCACGGTCGCCACCGTACGAACGTCCACCGCGGTCGCCGCCGCGGTCGTCACGGCGGAACCCGCCACGGTCACCACCGCGGTCATCGCGGCGGAAGCCGCCGCGGTCGCCGCCACGGTCGTCACGGTCACGGCCGTAGCCACCCGACGGACGGTCGTCCCGGCGGAACCCACCGCCCTGCGGACGGTCGCCGTAGGAACGGCCCCCGCGGTCGCCGCCACGGTCATCACGGTCGTCGCGCCGGTACCCGCCCTGCGGACGGTCGTCACGGTTGAAACCGCCCGACGGACGGTCATCGCGGCGGAAGCCGCCGCGGTCGCCGCCACGGTCGTCACGGTCACGGCCGTAACCACCCGACGGACGGTCGTCCCGGCGGAAGCCACCGCCCTGCGGACGGTCGCCGTAGGAACGGCCCCCGCGGTCGCCGCCACGGTCATCACGGTCGTCGCGCCGGTACCCGCCCTGCGGACGGTCGTCACGGTTGAAACCGCCCGACGGACGGTCGTCCCGACGGAACCCACCGCCCTGCGGACGGTCGCCGTAGGAACGGCCACCGCGGTCGTCACGGTCACGGCCGTAACCACCCGACGGACGGTCGTCCCGACGGAAGCCGCCACCCTGCGGACGGTCGTCCCGACGCGGGCGGTCGTCACGGTTGAAACCGCCGCCCTGCGGGCGGTCACCGTAGGAGCGCCCGCCGCGGTCGTCACGGTCGTCGCGGCGGAAGCCGCCACCCTGCGGACGGTCACCGTAGGAACGGCCCCCACGGTCGCCGCCACGGTCGTCACGGTTGAAACCGCCCGACGGACGGTCGTCCCGACGGAAGCCGCCACCCTGCGGACGATCCCCACCGCGGTAGCCACCACCCTGCGGACGGTCGCCGTAGGAACGGCCGCCGCGGTCGTCACGGTCGTCGCGGCGGAAGCCGCCACCCTGCGGACGGTCACCGTAGGAACGGCCCCCACGGTCGCCGCCACGGTCGTCACGGTTGAAACCGCCCGACGGACGGTCGTCCCGACGGAAACCGCCACCCTGCGGACGATCCCCACCGCGGTAGCCACCACCCTGCGGACGGTCACCGTAGGAACGGCCCCCACGGTCGCCCCCGCGGTCGTCACGGTCGCGGCCGTAGCCGCCCGAGGGGCGGTCGTCCCGACGGAAGCCACCGCCCTGCGGACGGTCACCCCCACGGTCGTCGCGACGGAAGCCACCACGCTCTCCGCCGCGGTCGTCGCGACGGAAACCGCCCTCGCCCCGGTCGTCCCGGCGCGGGCCGCGATCGTTGGGCCCGCCCCCACGACGGGGCTCGTAACCGCGGCCCCCGTCCGATCGACGCTCGGGACGGTCCTGGGACGGGTTAGACATGCTGGTGACTCCTGTCTGCTGCTACAAGCTGTGGCGCCAGCGACCGTCGGTCGGTCCCAGCGCGTCCGGGCCGCCGGCCCCATGGCCGCGCGCCCACCTCATCCATTGTCCGGCATCCGCTGTGGTCCGGCCCCTGCAAGCAGAGGCCGGCACCGCCTCGGAGCGGTGGTACTACCAACAAAAAAGACCGAGGCCCCCAGCGAAATCGCTGGGGGCCTCGGTCTTTGAATGATTGTTCGGCGGCGTCCTACTCTCCCACAGGGTCCCCCCTGCAGTACCATCGGCGCTGTGAGGCTTAGCTTCCGGGTTCGGAATGTAACCGGGCGTTTCCCTCACGCTATGACCACCGAAACCCTATCGGGTATTCAGCGAACACACTTTTCAGTTGATAAGTGATGTTACTTGTTCGCCGGATATAGCTGTTCGCTACCCGGGAACCACACAGTGAACGCGAGCGTCTGAGGACAAGCCCTCGGCCTATTAGTACCGGTCAACTCCACCCCTTGCGGGGCTTCCATATCCGGCCTATCAACCCAGTCGTCTACTGGGAGCCTTACCCTCTCAAGGAGGTGGGAGTGCTCATCTCGAAGCAGGCTTCCCGCTTAGATGCTTTCAGCGGTTATCCCTCCCGAACGTAGCCAACCAGCCATGCCCTTGGCAGGACAACTGGCACACCAGAGGTTCGTCCGTCCCGGTCCTCTCGTACTAGGGACAGCCCTTCTCAACACTCCTACGCGCACAGCGGATAGGGACCGAACTGTCTCACGACGTTCTAAACCCAGCTCGCGTACCGCTTTAATGGGCGAACAGCCCAACCCTTGGGACCTACTCCAGCCCCAGGATGCGACGAGCCGACATCGAGGTGCCAAACCATCCCGTCGATATGGACTCTTGGGGAAGATCAGCCTGTTATCCCCGGGGTACCTTTTATCCGTTGAGCGACGGCGCTTCCACAAGCCACCGCCGGATCACTAGTCCCTACTTTCGTACCTGCTCGACCCGTCGGTCTCACAGTCAAGCTCCCTTGTGCACTTACACTCAACACCTGATTGCCAACCAGGCTGAGGGAACCTTTGGGCGCCTCCGTTACCCTTTAGGAGGCAACCGCCCCAGTTAAACTACCCACCAGACACTGTCCCTGATCCGGATCACGGACCCAGGTTAGACATCCAGCACGACCAGAGTGGTATTTCAACGACGACTCCACCATGACTGGCGTCACGGATTCACAGTCTCCCACCTATCCTACACAAGCCGAACCGAACACCAATATCAAGCTATAGTAAAGGTCCCGGGGTCTTTCCGTCCTGCTGCGCGAAACGAGCATCTTTACTCGTAATGCAATTTCACCGGGCCTGTGGTTGAGACAGTCGAGAAGTCGTTACGCCATTCGTGCAGGTCGGAACTTACCCGACAAGGAATTTCGCTACCTTAGGATGGTTATAGTTACCACCGCCGTTTACTGGCGCTTAAGTTCTCAGCTTCGCCCGACCGAAATCGGACTAACCGGTCCCCTTAACGTTCCAGCACCGGGCAGGCGTCAGTCCGTATACATCGCCTTACGGCTTCGCACGGACCTGTGTTTTTAGTAAACAGTCGCTTCTCGCTGGTCTCTGCGGCCACCACCAGCTCAGGGAGCACGTCCCCTCACCAGCCGTGGCCCCCCTTCTCCCGAAGTTACGGGGGCATTTTGCCGAGTTCCTTAACCACAGTTCACCCGAACGCCTCGGTATTCTCTACCTGACCACCTGAGTCGGTTTGGGGTACGGGCCGCCATGAAACTCGCTAGAGGCTTTTCTCGACAGCATAGGATCATCCACTTCACCACAATCGGCTCGGCATCAGGTCTCAGGCTCATGTTGTGCGGATTTGCCTACACAACGCCCTACACCCTTACCCCGGGACTACCACCGCCCGGGCTGGACTACCTTCCTGCGTCACCCCATCGCTCACCTACTACAGACTTGGACCGGCGGCTCCACCACGTCCCATCGTCCGAAGACTCCGGGCCGGCTTCACGGCCTTAGCATCACCTGGTTCGACGTTGGCGCTTCAAAGCGGGTACGGGAATATCAACCCGTTGTCCATCGACTACGCCTGTCGGCCTCGCCTTAGGTCCCGACTTACCCTGGGCAGATCAGCTTGACCCAGGAACCCTTGGTCAATCGGCGCAAGAGTTTCCCACTCTTGTATCGCTACTCATGCCTGCATTCTCACTCGTGAACCGTCCACAACTGGATTCCTCCGCTGCTTCACCCGGCACACGACGCTCCCCTACCCATCACAGCAGGCGTTGGCCCTCTTGCTGCAATGACACGACTTCGGTGGTGTACTTGAGCCCCGCTACATTGTCGGCGCGGAATCACTTGACCAGTGAGCTATTACGCACTCTTTCAAGGGTGGCTGCTTCTAAGCCAACCTCCTGGTTGTCTCTGCGACTCCACATCCTTTCCCACTTAGCACACGCTTAGGGACCTTAGTCGGTGTTCTGGGCTGTTTCCCTCTCGACCATGGAGCTTATCCCCCACAGTCTCACTGCCGCGCTCTCACTTACCGGCATTCGGAGTTTGGCTAAGGTCAGTAACCCGGTGAGGCCCATCGCCTATCCAGTGCTCTACCTCCGGCAAGAAACACGCGACGCTGCACCTAAATGCATTTCGGGGAGAACCAGCTATCACGGAGTTTGATTGGCCTTTCACCCCTAACCACAGGTCATCCCCCAGGTTTTCAACCCTGGTGGGTTCGGTCCTCCACGCGGTCTTACCCGCGCTTCAACCTGCCCATGGCTAGATCACTCCGCTTCGGGTCTTGGGCATGCAACTGTATCGCCCTGTTCGGACTCGCTTTCGCTACGGCTACCCCACACGGGTTAACCTCGCTACACACCGCAAACTCGCAGGCTCATTCTTCAAAAGGCACGCAGTCACAGCCCGAAGGCTGCCCCCACGGCTTGTAGGCACACGGTTTCAGGTACTATTTCACTCCGCTCCCGCGGTACTTTTCACCATTCCCTCACGGTACTATCCGCTATCGGTCACCAGGGAATATTTAGGCTTAGCGGGTGGTCCCGCCAGATTCACACGGGATTTCTCGGGCCCCGTGCTACTTGGGTGTTCTTCAAGCGAGCCGTACAGATTTCGCCTACGGGGGTCTTACCCTCTACGCCGGACCTTTCGCATGTCCTTCGACTATCCATACGGTTTCTGACTCGCCGACCGGCCGGCAGACCGATCAAGAAAAAACCCACGACCCCGTCACGGCAACCCCTGCCGGGTCTCACACCATGACGGTTTAGCCTCATCCGGTTTCGCTCGCCACTACTCCCGGAATCACGGTTGTTTTCTCTTCCTGCGGGTACTGAGATGTTTCACTTCCCCGCGTTCCCTCCACATACCCTATGTGTTCAGGTATGGGTGACAGCCCATGACGACTGCCGGGTTTCCCCATTCGGACACCCCCGGATCAAAGCTCGGTTGACAGCTCCCCGGGGCCTATCGCGGCCTCCCACGTCCTTCATCGGTTCCTGGTGCCAAGGCATCCACCGTGCGCCCTTAAAAACTTGGCCACAGATGCTCGCGTCCACTGTGCAGTTCTCAAACAACGACCAGACACCCACCCTCGAATGCCCTGAAGCACCCTCAAGTGAGACCGGCACTGAGACAACGTTTCCGTTCCCTCAGGACCCAACAACGTGCCCGACACACCAAGCGGTGATCCACGTTCCACGCCGAAGCAGTACTAGTGATCCCTACCGTGTGTGCCGAATAGTCAACGTTCCACCCATGAGCAACCGTGCGAGACATTCGCTCGCAACCGGCCATGTGCTCCTTAGAAAGGAGGTGATCCAGCCGCACCTTCCGGTACGGCTACCTTGTTACGACTTCGTCCCAATCGCTGGTCCCACCTTCGACGGCTCCCTCCCAAGGGTTAGGCCACCGGCTTCGGGTGTTACCGACTTTCGTGACGTGACGGGCGGTGTGTACAAGGCCCGGGAACGTATTCACCGCAGCATGCTGATCTGCGATTACTAGCAACTCCAACTTCATGGGGTCGAGTTGCAGACCCCAATCCGAACTGAGGCCGGCTTTTTGGGATTCGCTCCGCCTCGCGGCATCGCAGCCCTTTGTACCGACCATTGTAGCACGTGTGCAGCCCAAGACATAAGGGGCATGATGATTTGACGTCGTCCCCACCTTCCTCCGAGTTGACCCCGGCAGTCTCCTGTGAGTCCCCATCACCCCGAAAGGCATGCTGGCAACACAGAACAAGGGTTGCGCTCGTTGCGGGACTTAACCCAACATCTCACGACACGAGCTGACGACAACCATGCACCACCTGTACACCGACCACAAGGGGGCGCCCATCTCTGGACGTTTCCGGCGTATGTCAAGCCTTGGTAAGGTTCTTCGCGTTGCGTCGAATTAAGCCACATGCTCCGCTGCTTGTGCGGGCCCCCGTCAATTCCTTTGAGTTTTAGCCTTGCGGCCGTACTCCCCAGGCGGGGAACTTAATGCGTTAGCTGCGGCACCGACGACGTGGAATGTCGCCAACACCTAGTTCCCAACGTTTACGGCGTGGACTACCAGGGTATCTAATCCTGTTCGCTCCCCACGCTTTCGCTCCTCAGCGTCAGTAATGGGCCAGAGATCCGCCTTCGCCACCGGTGTTCCTCCTGATATCTGCGCATTTCACCGCTACACCAGGAATTCCGATCTCCCCTACCACACTCTAGCCTGCCCGTATCGAATGCAGACCCGGGGTTAAGCCCCGGGCTTTCACATCCGACGCGACAGGCCGCCTACGAGCTCTTTACGCCCAATAATTCCGGACAACGCTCGCACCCTACGTATTACCGCGGCTGCTGGCACGTAGTTAGCCGGTGCTTCTTCTGCAGGTACCGTCACTTGCGCTTCTTCCCTGCTGAAAGAGGTTTACAACCCGAAGGCCGTCATCCCTCACGCGGCGTCGCTGCATCAGGCTTTCGCCCATTGTGCAATATTCCCCACTGCTGCCTCCCGTAGGAGTCTGGGCCGTGTCTCAGTCCCAGTGTGGCCGGTCGCCCTCTCAGGCCGGCTACCCGTCGTCGCCTTGGTAGGCCATTACCCCACCAACAAGCTGATAGGCCGCGGGATCATCCTGCACCGCCGGAGCTTTCCACCAACCCCCATGCAGAGGAAGGTCATATCCGGTATTAGACCTCGTTTCCAAGGCTTGTCCCGGAGTGCAGGGCAGATTTCCCACGTGTTACTCACCCGTTCGCCACTGATCCACCCCGAAGGGCTTCACCGTTCGACTTGCATGTGTTAAGCACGCCGCCAGCGTTCGTCCTGAGCCAGGATCAAACTCTCCGTGAATGCTTTCACGAAAGAGCGGCACGGCAACCACCGGAATAAGGCGGCCCCGCGCACTGCGTCCTCGCTAGTGTTACTTCAAAAGGAATCTCCAACCCCAGAAGAATCCGGGGCCGGGGATGTCAACATATCTGGCGTTGACTTTTGGCACGCTGTTGAGTTCTCAAGGAACGGACACTTCCTTCGGACCGCCTTCCAGCGGGCCCTCCGGGCGCTTCGTTCTTTCGTGTTTCCAGCTTATCAGATGCTTTCCGCTCCGTTTTCCGGAGTTTCGATCCGATTTGCTTTTGCCTTTCGGCGCTCCCGAACTCTAGCAGAGTTTTCCGGTCGCATTTCCCGCTCGAATTTTCGAATGGGGGCGCGACGAATCGATCGTCAGGGTTTGGGGGGTTCCGCCTTCCGGCCTCAGCCGGTTCAGGCGACTCGGACTACGTTAGGTCACCGTCACGGTCGAGTCAAACGCGACAGGCCGGATCTGGCTGGATCCGGCCTGTCGTTCGTGGTGCGGCACGTCAACTGGGGTGTGTTTTCGGCCGACTGACATGCCGTCCGTCGTCGAAAACCGGTTGCGGCGTCAGCCTGCGGTCACCTCGACCGCGGCGAGGTTGCGCTTGCCGCGGCGCAGGACCAGCCACCGACCGTGCAGGAGGTCGTCCGCGGTGGGGGCGGCCTCCTCGTCGGTGACCTTGGTGTTGTTGAGGTAGGCGCCGCCTTCCTTGATGGTGCGGCGGGCGCCGGAGCGGCTGGGGGCGAGACCGCTCTCGACCAGGAGGTCGACGATCGGGAGCAGTTCGGCGACGGTGGCCTTGGGGACCTCGGCGAGGGCGGCGGCCAGGGTGGCCGGCTCCAGGTCGGCGAGGTCGCCCTGGCCGAAGAGTGCCTTGGAGGCGGCGACGGCGCGCTCGTACTGCTCGGCACCGTGGACGAGGGTGGTGAGCTCCTCGGCGAGGGCTCGCTGGGCGAGGCGGGCGGCGGGGCGCTCGGCGGTCTCGCGCTCCAGCTCCTCGATCTCCTCGCGGGACTTGAAGGAGAAGATCCGCAGGAAGTTGGAGACGTCGCGGTCGTCCGCGTTCAGCCAGAACTGGTAGAAGGCGTACGGGGTGGTCAGCTCGGGGTCGAGCCAGACCGTGCCGGACTCGGTCTTGCCGAACTTGGTGCCGTCCGCCTTGACGATCAGCGGGGTGGCGAGCGCGTGCACGGACTTGCCGTCGGCCTTGCGGATCAGGTCGGTGCCGGCGGTGAGGTTGCCCCACTGGTCGCTGCCGCCGGTCTGCAGGGTGCAGTTGTAGCGGCGGTTCAGCTCCAGGAAGTCCATGCCCTGGAGGATCTGGTAGCTGAACTCGGTGTAGCTGATGCCGGCGTCGGAGTTGAGCCGTCGGGCGACGGCCTCCTTGGCGATCATGTTGTTGACCCGGAAGTACTTGCCGACGTCGCGCAGCAGGCTGATCGCCGACATGCCGGACGTCCAGTCCAGGTTGTTGACCATGCGGGCCGCGTGGTCGCCCTCGAAGTCGAGGAAGCGGGAGATCTGGCCGCGCAGGCGGTCGACCCAGGCCGCGACGGTCTCGGGGTCGTTGAGGACGCGCTCGGCGGTGGGCTTGGGGTCGCCGATCAGGCCGGTGGCCCCGCCGACCAGGCCGAGCGGGAGGTTCCCGGCCTGCTGGAGACGGCGCATGGTGAGGATCTGCACCAGGTTGCCGAGGTGCAGGCTGGGGGCGGTCGGGTCGAAGCCGCAATAGAACGTGACCGGGCCGTCCGCGAACGCCTTGCGCAGTGCGTCCTCGTCGGTGGACAGGGCGATCAGCCCGCGCCACCGCAGCTCGTCGACGATGTCGGTCACGGTCCCGCGTCTCCTTCGGTCGGGGTGTCCGGTGGCGTGGTCGGCCCGGTCCTTCGGGCCCGCCGCCTGGACGAGTCCAGCGGGGTAGAGCCTACGCGCTCCGGGCCAGCGGGTTTTCGTGCAGCCCGGTGGCCGGACGGAAATTCCGTTGTTCAGCCTCGCCCGCGCGTTCACAGTGGTCCCACCGCCGTGCGGCGGGGAGGTGTGGTCTGGAGGTGGCCCGGAATGCGCAACACGCTGGTACTGAACGCGAGCTACGAACCGCTGACGACGGTGTCGCTGAAGCGTGCCGTGGTCCTGGTGCTCCAGGACAAGGCCGTGGTCGAGCACGCCCATCCGCTGAGCGTGGTGCGCGGTACGGGGGTTTCGCTTCCGGTGCCCCGGGTGATCAGGCTGAACCGGTACGTGCGGGTGCCGTTCCGACAACACGCGCCGTGGTCGCGGCGCGGGGTGCTGGTCAGGGACCAGCACCGTTGTGCGTACTGCGGGCGGCGGGCGACCACCGTCGACCACCTGCAGCCGAGGTCGCGGGGTGGTTCGGACAGCTGGCTGAACACCGTGGCCGCGTGCGCGGAGGACAACCAGCGCAAGGCGGACCGGACACCGGAGCAGGCGGGGATGAAGCTGCTCAGCCGCCCGTTCGAGCCGACTCCGGAGGCCACGCTGATGATGGCGCTGGGACTGAAGGAGAAGGACCTCGGCGAGCTGGCGGCCTGGCTGCCGGCCACCGCCTGAGGACCGTACCCAGGCCAGTGGGCCCGACCTGCACAGGGGACAGGTCGGGCCCACTTCGTGTCCGGCCGGGCTCAGCCCTTGCTGGAGAAGGCGGTGGCGGTGCCGAAGTTGGTCGAGTGCTCGGGCACCGAGACCACCTTGCCGCCGCCGCTGAGCAGCCGGCCCGCCGAGAGCTGGGAGCCGGTGCCGCGCTGGAACGCGCCGCCCTGGGTCTCCTGGCCGCCGGTGAGGGCGAAGCGGCTGATGTGCGCGGGTTGGTCGACCCGCTCGTCGACGGCGAGCAGCAGTCCGCCGCCGTCGAGGCCGACCGGGCGGGCCTTGCCCTTCTCGGCGACCGGGGTCTTCCACAGCGGCTTGCCGGTCGTCAGGTCGTACGCGGCGACGGCGCCGGTGGTGCCCTCGGGCGAGGTGATGGCGGCCAGCAGGGTGTGCTCGTGGAAGTAGACCCCGGGGATCGCGTCGAAGCTGCCGCGGGCCGCGTCGAGCCGGCCGCCGTCGACGGCGACGGGGATCTCGGCCGCGGGGTCGCCGTCGGTGCCCCAGGCGAAGATCCGGTCGTCGCCGGGCTGGGCGCCGGTGGTGAGGACGGCGGCCGGCTCGGCGGAGAGCACGGTGACGGTCTTGGGCTGGTTGTTCAGCCCGCGCCACCACCTGACCTTGCCGTCGGCCGCGTTGAGGGCGACCGCCTGGTCGACCGGCGAGGAGTCGGCGCAGCTGCTGTGCAGCAGGACGGTCTTGCCGCTCGCGTTCCCGGCGAGCGTGCAGTACTTGCCCTGGCCGGCGTACTGCCAGAGGTCCTTGCCGTCGGCTGCGGCCCAGGCGGCGGCCTTGTCGTCGCCGACGGCGAACACCGCCTCGTCGGTGACGGCGACGTGGGCGCCGTAGTTCTCCTTGATGTCGGAGAGGGTCTTGGTCCAGGTGGTCTTGCCGGCCTTGGTGTCGACGGCGGCGACGACCGTGCAGGGGCTCTTGGGGTCGGCGGCCGGACGGAAGACGGCCGCGCCGAGGCCGGCCGCGTTGACGGTCGGCGAGAGTCCGCAGGGGACGGCGCCGGCGGCGGGCGGGGCGAGCGTCCAGGTGGGCTTGCCGTCGGCGAGGCTGTAGGCGCGGACGCCGGTGGCGTCGGCGCGGACGACGGCGTCGGCCAGCAGCCAGCTGCCGGTGAGGGTGTCGTCGGTGCCGGCGGCGGGTGCCTCGGCGGGGGTGGCGGTCCAGGCCTTGTCGTGGGCGACCGCGATGTTCTGGGTGACGGGGCCGGTGTCGCCGGTGGCGGCGGGCTTCTCGTCGTCGCCGGTGGCGAGGACGCCCGCGGTGACCAGGACGGCGAGGGCGGCGACGCCGGCCCCGGCCCGGATCGCGAAGGCGCGGCGGCTGGGGGCTCCGTCGCCGGAGACCACGGCCCCGGCCGCGGCCTTGGCGCGCCCGAGCAGCGAGTCGGCCCGGCCGGCGGGGCGCTCGTCCGGTGCGTCGTCCGGTCCGTCCTCGCCGCGGGGCGTGACGGTGTAGGGGGAGAGCGTGGCCTGCTGCTCGGCGGCGAGCGGCTCGGCGGGGGCCTCCGGCTGCTGCGGGAGGTACGCGGTGTGGGCCTGCTGTTCGGTGTCGGGTGCGGTGTGGGCCTGCTGCTCGGTGTACGCGTACTGCTCGGTGCCGGGCTGGGCGTAGAGCTGCTGGTCGCTGCCGGGCTGGGCGTAGAGCTGCTGCTGGTCGTACCCGGCGGCGTAGCCCTCGGGGTAACCGGTGGCGGGGTATCCGGTGGCGGCGGGCTGCTGGTAGCCGTACGCGTCCTGCTGGTACTGCGGGTCGGGCTGTTGCTGGTAGGCGCCGTTCCAGGTCTCGGCGGGCGGCTCCGGCGGCTGCTGGGGGTACCAGGGCTGCTGGTAGTCGTACCCCTGCTGCGGGTACCCCTGGCCGGAGGTCGAGGAGGGTTCCTGAGCCATGCGTTCCGTCCGTCCGACTGCTTCTGGCAAGCTGCCAGCATCTCATGGCGTCGTGGTGGCCAGGGTCCGGTCGATGAAGCCGGCGAGCTGGAGGTCGAGCGGCGTGAGGCCGCCCGCGCTGTGGGTGGAGAGGACGAACCGCAGGGTGCGCCAGCGGATGTCGATGTCCGGGTGGTGGTCGAGCCGTTCGGCTTCGGCGGCGACGGCGTCGACCACCCGGATCGCGGTGGGGAAGCTCGCGGTCTCGGCGGTGCGGGCGATCGAGTCGCCCTCGCGCTGCCAGTCGGGCAGGTCGGCCAGCCCGGCGGTGATCTGGTCCTCGGTCAGTCGGTCGCGACTCATGCTGGTCTCCCGGTCGGGTGGCGGCGGTGCGTCCGTCCGAAGCATAGGAACGCGGCGGGGTCCGGGCGACGCGACACCTCGCGGGTGGGCTGATCCGGGGTCAGAACGGGTCAGAAGAAGAGCAGGCGGGTGACGGCGGCGAGGCCGACGACCACGATGACCGCGCGCAGCACGGTCGGCGGGAGCCGCCGGCCGAGCCGGGCGCCGATGACGCCGCCGGCGGCGGAGCCGAGGGCGATCAGGACGACCGCGGTCCAGTCGATGGTGGAGGTGAAGAGGAAGAAGATCGCGGCGACGCCGTTGGCGATCAGTGCGAGGACGTTCTTGGTGGCATTGATCCGCTGCAGGTCGTCGGCGAGCAGCATGCCCATGATGGCGAGCAGCAGGACGCCCTGGGCGGCGCCGAAGTAGCCGCCGTACACGCCGGTCAGGCCGACCGCGGCGATCAGCAGCGGGCCGCCGTCGGCAGACCCGGTGGAGCGGCCGGCGGCGCGGCGGGCGGCCATCGCGCGGGCGACGCGCGGCTGGATGACGACCAGGACCAGGGCGATCACGATCAGCACCGGGACGATGGCGGCGAAGGCCTTGCCGGGCAGGGCGATCAGCAGGACGGCGCCGATCAGCGCGCCGATCATCGAGGCGGTGCCGAGGCGGAGCAGGCGGCGGCGCTGGCCGACCAGTTCGGCGCGGTAGCCGAGGGCGCCGAAGAGCGAGCCGGGGACCAGGCCGAAGGTGTTGGAGACGTTGGCGGTGACCGGGGGAAGGCCGACGGCCAGCAGTACGGGGAAGGTGATCAGGGTGCCGGAGCCGACGATGGTGTTGATGGTGCCTGCGGCGACGCCGGCCAGCAGGACGGCGATCCCCTCCCAGAGCGTCATGCGTGAATACCTCCATCGGTCCTGTCGCGCCACGTGGATCATGCCGGAAGGCGGGCCCCGTGGGCCAGTGGCATCCAGGATCCGGAACGCCGGGCACGGCCGAGGGCCCGCCACCCCGGTCGGGGTGACGGGCCCTCGGGACGCGGAGGCCTACTCGGGGTCGATCTTCGGGTACTCGCGGGTCGGCTCGACGCGCGGGCGGGCGGCCTGCTTGTCGGTGTCGACCGGGCGCGGGCCGGCCGCCGGGTCGACCGGGACGCGGGAGGCGGCGGGAGCCGCGCCGTTGCCGCCGCCGGTCACGCCCTGGAAGGCACCGCCGAGGCCCTTGAGCGCGTCGCCGACCTCGCTGGGGATGATCCACAGCTTGTTGGCGTCGCCCTTGGCCAGCTCGGGCAGGGTCTGCAGGTACTGGTAGGCGAGCAGCTTCTGGTCGGCGTCGCCCTCGTGGATGGCCTCGAACACGGTCCGGATCGCGGCGGCCTCACCGTCGGCCTTGAGCACGGCGGCCTGCGCCTCGCCCTCGGCCTGCAGGACGGCGGCCTGCTTCTCGCCCTCGGCGCGCAGGATCTGGGCCTGCCGGGCGCCCTCGGCGGTGAGGATCGCGGCGCGCTTGTCGCGGTCGGCGCGCATCTGCTTCTCCATCGAGTCCTGGATGGAGGTCGGCGGCTCGATCGCCTTCAGCTCGACCCGGTTGACCCGGATGCCCCAGCGGCCGGTGGCCTCGTCCAGCACGCCGCGCAGACCGGCGTTGATCACCTCGCGCGAGGTGAGGGTGGACTCCAGGTCCATCGAGCCGATGATGTTGCGCAGCGTGGTGACGGTCAGCTGCTCGATCGCCTGGATGTAGCTGGCGACCTCGTAGGTGGCCGCCCGCGGGTCGGTGACCTGGTAGTAGATGACGGTGTCGATGTTGACGACGAGGTTGTCCGAAGTGATCACCGGCTGCGGCGGGAACGGGACGACCTGCTCACGGAGGTCGATCCGGTTCCGGATGGTGTCGATGAACGGCACCACGATGTTGAGGCCGGCGCTGAGCGTGCGGGTGTAGCGGCCGAAGCGCTCCACGATCGCGGCGCTGGCCTGCGGGATCACCTGGATCGTCTTGATCAGCGCGATGAAGGCCACCACGACCAGGACGACCAGCACGATGAGGACGGGTTCCAACGCTTCTCCCCTAGACGACCAGGGCGGTGGCGCCCTGGATTGCGACGACGTCGACCTGCTGCCCCGGCTCGTACTCGATGCCCGGGTTGAGCGCGCGGGCCGACCAGATCTCGCCGTTCAGCTTGATCCGCCCGCCCTCCCCGTCGACTTTCTCCTGTACCACTGCGGTGGCGCCCACGAGCGCCTCGATCCCGGTCCGGATCTCCGGTGCCTGCTTGAGCTGGCGGTAGGCGATCGGCCGGATGAACACCAACTGCGCCACCGACACCGCGACGAACACCAGGAACTGCAGCACGACCCCGCCGCCGAGCCCGGCGGTGAGGGCGGCCGCACCGGCGCCTATCGCGAACATCGCGAATTCGGGCATCGCGGTGAGCACCAGCGGGATGCCCAGGCCGACGGCGGCGAGGAGCCACCAGATCCAGCTGTCCACGGGGTCCATCCTAGGGAGGGGAACGGTCTCGCCGTGTGGCTTCCCGCAGGTGGAGCGACGGAAACCGGCCGCTTGTACGACCGGTCCCGGGTTCAGGGCAGTTCAGTTGTTCAGTGGGCCGTGGTCCGGCGTTCAGCCGAGCGGCAGACCCTGGGCGGACCAGCGGTCGCCGTGGCGCTCCAGGGTGAGCGGCAGGCCGAAGCAGAGCGAGAGGTTGCGGGCCGTCAGCTCGGTGTCGATCGGGCCGGCCGCCATCACCTTGCCCCGACGGATCATCAGCACGTGGGTGAAGCCCGGTGCGATCTCCTCGACGTGGTGGGTGACCATCACCATGGACGGCGCGTACTCGTCCTGGGCGAGGGCGCCGAGGCGGCGGACCAGGTCCTCGCGGCCGCCGAGGTCCAGGCCGGCGGCGGGCTCGTCCAGCAGCAGCAGCTCGGGGTCGGTCATCAGGGCGCGGGCGATCAGGGTGCGCTTGCGCTCGCCCTCGGAGAGGGTGCCGAACTTCCGCTCGGTGAACTTCGCCATGCCGAGCCGGTCGAGCAGCGCGAGCGCGCGGGCCTCGTCGGTCATGTCGTAGGTCTCCTGCCAGTGCACGGTCATCCCGTACGCGGCGGTGAGGACGGTCTGCAGCACGGTCTGGTCGGCGGGGAGCTTGTCGAACATCGCGGCGCTGGCCAGGCCGATCCGGGCGCGCAGCTCGAAGACGTCGACGCCGCCGAGCTTCTCGCCGAGCAGCGCGGCGCTGCCGGAGGTGGGGAAGAGGAAGCTGGAGGCGACCTGGAGCAGCGTGGTCTTGCCGGCACCGTTCGGGCCGAGGACGACCCAGCGCTCGCCCTCCTTGACGGACCAGGAGACGTGGTCGATGAGCGGGTACCCATCCCGCACAACGGATACGTCCACCAGCTCCAGCACGTCACTCATGCCCAATGCCTTCCCCAACGCAGAAATGTCGAGCCAAACCTACGCCACACGGTTGGGCGGGTTGTCCGTAGGCTGGCGGGATGCTGGGTTCTGCTGCCGACAATCCGTACCACGAGACACGTTCCGGGCGTCTGACGGCTTGGGGCAACGCGTTGCTGGGCGGGTTCGCGCCGCCCGACGACGCCGCGACCGCCGTGGCCGGGACCGACGACGCGCACCGGGTGACCGGTCTGCCCGGGGACGCGCCGGGCGAGGTGCACGGCCTCACCTGGGCGCTCGGCCGGCTGCGGGTGCAGGGGGTGAAGGGGCTGCGGCTGGCCCTGCCGGTGGCCGGCCACCCGCTGGGGCTGACCGGCCCGGCCTCGTTCAACTCGGCCGCGATGGGCGCCGGGGAGGCGGTGCTGGCGGTCGGGGTGCCGCTGGCCCTGGTGCCGGAGGTCGAGCGGTACGGGCCGGAGGGCGACCGCGGCGTGCGGGTGCTGTGGCAGTGCCACGTCGTCAACGACGCGCTGCCGGCCGACGTGCCGTCGCTGGACGAGGCCGAGCGGGAGCTGGCGGACGGCCTGCGGGAGGCCACCCGGCTGCTGGTGCGGCTCGACGTGGCGGGCGCCGGACCGGAGGCGCTGAAGGCGCTGGAGGCGTACCGGCGGCGCGGGCACAGCCAGGTGCTCGCCCCGGGGTACGGGCAGCGGGCGGTGCGCGTCCTGGAGTCGGCCCGGCAGGTCTCCGCGCTGCTGGGGATCGCCGCGGGCGGGCACGGCGCCGCGGTCAGCGCGACCGAGATGGCCGCGCGGCGGGAGGCGCTGGCCCCGCTGGAGCGCACCGCCCGGCGGGCGCAGGTCGCCGCCTACAACTCCTTCGTCGACGAGCCCCGCTGACCGTCAGGCCGGTCCGGCGGCGGACTGGTGGCGGACCGCCCACAGCGCCGCCTGGGTGCGGTCCGCCAGGTCCAGCTTCATCAGGATGTTGGAGACGTGCGTCTTCACCGTCTTCTCCGACAGGTGCAGGGCGCGGGCGATCTCCCGGTTGGAGCGGCCGTCCGCGATGTGGCCGAGGACCTCGCGCTCCCGGTCGGTGAGCGTGCCGCCGCGGCCCTGCGGGGCGCGCGGGCCGTCGTCGGAGAGCAGCGCCTCGGCGAGCTCCGGCTGGAGCAGGACGTGGCCGGCGTGCACCGAGCGGATCGCCCCCGCCAGCGCCTCCGGGTCGACGTCCTTGTACACGTACCCGGCGGCGCCGGCCCGCAGCGCGGGCACCATGGTGCGGTGCTCGGTGAAGCTGGTGACGATCAGCACCCGGGCGGCGGCCCCCTGCTCCTTGAGCAGTTTGAGCGCCTCGATGCCGTCCACGCCCGGCATCTTGAGGTCCATCAGGACCACGTCGGGCCGCAGGGCGGTGGTCCGCTCGACCGCCTCGGCGCCGTCCGCCGCCTCGCCGACCACCTCGATGTCGTCCTGCACCTCCAGGAAGGTCCGCAGGCCGCGGCGGACCACCTGGTGGTCGTCGACCAGCAGCACGCGGATCGGTGGCACGGAGTCAGGCACCGGGGACCTCCATCTCGACGACCGTCCCCGCACCGGGGGCGGAATCCAGGGTGAGCCTGCCGCCGACGCCCTCCGCGCGGTCCCGCATCGACACCAGGCCCAGGTGCCGGCCCGCCCGGCGGACCGACTCCGGGTCGAAGCCGCGGCCGTCGTCGGCGATCCGCAGCCGGGCGCCGCGCCGGTCGGTGCCGGTCAGGCGGACGGTGACGGCCCCGGCGCCGGCGTGGCGCAGCGCGTTGTGCAGCGCCTCCTGGGCGACCCGCAGCAGGGCCGACTCCTGCGCGGCGGGCAGGGCGCGGACGCCGTCCGCGGTGAAGGTGACGGTGGCGCTGTGCGCGCGGTCCAGCACCTGGACCTGGCTGGCGAGCGTCGCCACCAGGCCGTCCTCCTCCAGCGCGGCCGGGCGCAGTTCGATCACCACGGCGCGCAGTTCGTCCGCCGCCTCGGCGGCGAGCTTGGCGACCTCGGCGAGCTCGGCGCGGGCCCGCGCCGGGTCGCGGTCGACCAGGGTGGCGGCGGCCTTGGCGGTCAGCCGCAGCGAGAACAGCTTCTGCGAGACCGCGTCGTGCAGGTCGTGGGCGATCCGGGAGCGCTCGCCGGCCAGGGTGAGCTCGCGGCTGCGCTCGTACAGGCGGGCGTTGGCCAGGGCGAGGGCGGCGTGCGCGACCAGGATGCGCAGCAGCTCCTCGTCGTGGTCGGTGAAGCCGCCGTCCTTGTTGGCCAGGAAGAGGGCGCCGACGATCTCGCCGTCGTCCACGATCGGCATGCCCAGGAAGTCGGTCATCTCCGGGTGCGCCTGGGGCCAGCCCCCGAAGGCGGCCGCCGTGCGGACGTCGGTGAGGCGGGTCGGCGTCAGCTCGTGCAGCATCGTCGCCAGCACCCCGTGCTGGCGCGGCAGCGGCCCGATCGCCCGCCACTGCTCGTCGCTGACCCCGTCCACCACGAACTGGGCGAACCCGCCGTGGTCGTCCGGCACGCCCAGCGCGGCGTACTGCGCGCCCAGCAGCTCACGCGCCGACGCGGTGATCCGCCGCAGCACCTCCCGCACCTCCAGGTGCCGGCTCATCGCCAGCACCGCGGCGCTCACCGCCTCGATCCCCGCCAGCGACGGATCGCACCCGGACTCCTCCTCGCACCCCATCCCCTCACGCTACCGCCGCCCCGCTCGGTGCCGCGTCGGCCACGAGAAGGGGGCGGCCCCGGGTCCGAAGACCTAGGTCCGCCCCCTCGTCGGGTCGGGTCGCGACGTCAGCCCTTCTGCATGACCTCGGGCTCGTGGCGCTTCTGGAGGCGCTGGATGAGGAAGGCCAGGGCGGTGGAGATCAGGACCAGGACGAGGCAGTCGAGGAACCAGATGCCGGCCGAGTGGTCCCAGAGGGTGTCGATCGGGGGTTCCTTCTGCTGGACGACCGGCGCGATGTGGGCGAGGTCAAGGGTGGTGCCGATGGCGGCGACGCCCCAGCGGCCGGGCATCAGCCAGGCGAGCTGCTCCAGGCCGGGCTTGTCGAAGACCTGGAAGATCGCGCCGGTGAAGACCAGCTGGACGATGGCGAACATGACCAGCAGCGGCATGGTCTTCTCGGCGGTCTTGACCAGCGAGGAGATGACCAGGCCGACCATCATCGAGGTGAAGCTGAGCAGGACGACGCCGACGCCCATCTCGATGGCGGGGGCGTGGGTGAGGACCAGGCCCTCGGTGGGCAGCTTGCGGAACCCGAAGGCGATCCCGGCGATGATCGCGCCCTGCAGGAAGCTGATCGCGCCGAGCACGATGATCTTCGACATCACGTACGCCGACCGGGAGAGCCCGGTGGCGCGTTCGCGTTCGTAGATCGCCCGTTCCTTGATCAGCTCACGGACCGAGTTGGCCGCGCCGGACAGGCAGGCGCCGAACGCGACGACCAGCAGGATCATCGCGGCGATGGTGTTGCGGCCGAGCGGCCCGTCGCCGGCCGCCAGGCCGTGCTTGGCCGGGATCACGGTGGAGACCGCGCCGAGGACCAGCGGCAGCAGCACCGACAGGGCGATGAAGCCCTTGTCGGACGCGATCACCGACAGGTAGCGGCGGATCAGCGTCCACAGCTGGGAGCCCCAGCTCTGCGGCTTGGGCGGCAGCATCCGGGTCATCACGTTGGGCTGCGCCTGGACGGCGACCGCGTCCGCGTTGGCGGAGTACTGCTGGTAGTGGACGGAGTTGCGGTAGCGGCCGGCCCAGTCGTGGTCCGGGTAGTTCTCGAAGGCCTGGAAGACGTCGGCCCAGGTCTCGTACCCGAAGAAGTGCAGGGCCTCGGCCGGCGGGCCGAAGTACGCCACCGAGCCGCCGGGGGCCATCACCAGCAGGCGGTCGCAGAGCGCCAGCTCGGCGACCGAGTGGGTGACGACGAGGACGGTGCGGCCGTCGTCGGCGAGGCCGCGCAGGGTCTGCATGACCTCGCGGTCCATGCCCGGGTCGAGGCCGGAGGTGGGCTCGTCGAGGAAGATCAGCGACGGCTTGGTGAGCAGTTCGAGGGCGACCGAGACGCGCTTCTGCTGGCCGCCGGAGAGGGCGGTGATGCGGTTGTCGGCGCGCTTGTCGAGGCGCAGCTCGTACAGCACCTCGTCGATCCGGCGCTCGCGCTCGGCGGCCTCGGTGTCGCCGGGGAAGCGCAGCCGGGCGGCGTACTTGAGGGCGGTGCGGACGGTGAGTTCCTTGTGCAGGATCTCGGACTGCGGGACCAGGCCGATGCGCGAGCGGAGCTCGGCGAACTGCCGGTACAGGTTGCGGCCGTCGTACAGCACGTCGCCGCGGTCGGCGGGCCGGTAGCCGGTGAGGGCGCGCAGCAGGGTGGACTTGCCGGAGCCGGACGGGCCGATCACGGCGATCAGGGACTTCTCCGGGACGGAGAAGGAGACGTCGTTGAGCAGGACCTTCTTGCCGCCCTTGTGCTCGACCTCGACGGTCAGGTGCTGGGCGGAGAAGGTGACGGCGCCGGTGTCGACGAACTCCTGCAGCTGGTCGCCGACCAGCACGAAGGAGGAGTGGCCGACGGTGAGCCGGTCCTGCGGCCCCATCAGCTGCCGGGTGACCGGCTGGCCGTTGAGGAAGATCCCGTTGTGGCTGCCGAGGTCGACGATCTCCCAGCGGCCGTCCGGGAGTTGGCGCAGTTCGGCGTGGTGGCGGGAGACCTGGAGGTCGGAGACGACGATGTCGTTGTCCAGGGCACGGCCGATCCGGATGGTGCGCATGCCCGCGGTGAGGCTGCGCACCATGGTCGGGTTGCCGAGGCCGGCCACGGGCTGCGGCTGGGCCGGGACGCCCTGCTGCTGCGGGAAGCCGGGCCGCGGGGTGGGCGCGTCCCACTGCTGGCGGACCGGCGGGTGGGCCGGCGGCTGGTTCGGCGGCGGCGCCTGGACGGCGGCCTCCCAGGCCTGCGGCTGCGGCTGCGCGGGCGCGGGCGCGTTGGCCCGGCTGGTGACCGCCTCGTGGATGCCGAGCTGGTGCGCGGCGGCCGGGGCGAGGAACGCCAGCCGGGGGCCGTTCTGCCCGTTGCCGAGGTGGATCACCGTGCCGGGGTACACCGGCAGCTGCTGCGTCCGGACCCCCTCGGCGAACGTCCCGTTCGTGGAACCATGGTCCGTGTACTGCCAGTTGGCCCCGTCGAAGGTGACGCTGGCGTGCCGCCAGGAGACCCTGGCGTCGTCGAACGGGAAATCCGCGTTCGGATCCCGCCCGATGGTGTAGGCGCGGCCGGGTTCGAGCACCCGCTGCCGTCCGTCGATCTCAAGTACGAGTTGCGGCACTGTCCGCCCGCCCCGCTCTCCGGTCCCCCGGGTGTTCCTTCATCTGACGCTCGGAATCATTCCAGTCGCGACGGCGCGGGTGAAAGTCCGGCCCGCCGACTGTGACCGGGTGGCAACAGAGCACCCCACCTGGGGGGACGGGACGGGGACGGGACGGGGACGGGATGTCCCAGGGGGCGGACGGGTGGCGTGGCCCGGGCGGGCGGCCCGGTAGCGTGGGGGGCACCATGAATGCGACTGATCCGGCCGCTGAGGCCCTCCCCGCCCCGCAGCCGCCGCGGACCGACGAGCGCACCCTGCTGGTGAAGGTGTTCGGCAAGGACCGTCCGGGCATCACCGCGGGTCTGTTCGCCGCGCTCGGCGCGTTCGGTGTCGAGGTGATCGACATCGAGCAGATGGTCACCCGTGGCCGGATAACGCTGTGCGCGCTGGTCATCCCGCCGCCCGGCCCGGGTGCCGAGGGCGCCCTGCGGGTGACCGTGCACCGCTGGGCCGAGGAGTTCAAGCTCCAGGCCGAGATCATCTCCGGCCTCGGCGACAACCTGCCGCGCCGCGAGGGCCGCTCGCACGTCACGGTGCTGGGCCACCCGCTGACCGCCGCCGCGGTGGCCGCGCTGACCGGCCGGATCTCCGGGGCTGGCGGCAACATCGACCGCGTCTTCCGGCTCGCCAAGTACCCGGTGACCGCCGTGGAGCTGGCCGTCTCCGGTGTCGCCACCGAGGAGCTGCGCGCCCTGCTGGCCACCGAGGCGGCCGCCCAGCGGGTGGACATCGCGGTGGTGCAGGCCGGTCTGCACCGCCGGGCCAAGCGCCTGGTGGTGATGGACGTGGACTCCACGCTGATCCAGGACGAGGTGATCGAGCTCTTCGCCGCGCACGCCGGCTGCGAGGAGAAGGTGGCCGAGGTGACCGCCGCGGCGATGCGCGGCGAGCTGGACTTCGCCGAGTCGCTGCGCGCCCGGGTGGCGCTGCTGGCCGGCCTGGACGCCTCGGTGACCGAGAAGGTCCGCGCCGAGGTCCGGCTGACCCCGGGCGCCCGGACGCTGATCCGCACCCTGCAGCGCCTGGGCTACCAGGTGGCCATCGTCTCCGGCGGCTTCACCCAGGTCACCGACCACCTGGTGGAACTGCTCGGGCTGGACTTCGCGGCCGCCAACACCCTGGAGATCGAGGACGGGAAGTTCACCGGCCGGGTCACCGGCGAGATCGTGGACCGCGCGGGCAAGGCCCGCTGGCTGGCCAGGTTCGCCGAGCAGGCGAAGGTGCCGCTGGAGCAGACGGTGGCGATCGGCGACGGCGCCAACGACCTGGACATGCTGAACGCGGCCGGCCTGGGCGTGGCCTTCAACGCCAAGCCGGTGGTCCGGGAGGCCGCGGACACCGCGGTCAACGTACCGTTCCTGGACACCGTGCTCTACCTGCTGGGGATCACCCGCGAGGAGGTCGAGGCGGCCGACGCGCTGGACGGCACCCCGACCGAGTGACGCGGTGCCGGAGGGCCGGGGTCCGCGCGGACCCCGGCCCTCCGGCACCGCCGGGACGCCGCTACTCGGTGGGCGGCGTGTGGTACGAGTCGAGCCGGGCCACGCCGGGCTCCACCAGCTTCCACGGCCCCCGGAAGCTGAGCACCACCACCGCGGACGGCGGGAAGCCGCCGAGCCGCAGCCGGTTGAGCGCGTCCGGGTCGCCGTCGTCGCCGGCCAGGATCTGGGTCAGGCCGAGCACCCCCGGGTTGTGGCCGACCAGCAGCAGGTCGGCGTGGTCCTCCGGGGTCTCCTGCAGGACCTCGATGATCTGGCCCGGCTGGGCCTCGTACACCCGGTCCTCGTAGACCGTCTTGCGGGGGCGCTTGGGCAGCTCGTGGGCGACCAGCTTCCACGTCTCGCGGGTGCGCAGGGCGGTGGAGCAGAGCACGTAGTCGGGGTTGATGCCGGAGTCGACGAGCCAGCGGCCGGCCTCGGTGGCCTGGGTGCGGCCGCGGTCGGCCAGCGGCCGCTCGTGGTCGGCCACCTGGTTCGGCCAGTCGGCCCGGGCGTGACGGAGAACGATGATCCTACGAGGGGGCGTATCGGCGTCCATACCCCCAGAGCTTCGCAGAAAATCCGCGCCCGGGCGCGGGCTCCGGCGAGCTGCCACCCCCACGGGTGGGGGTCGGCGTTCAACCGTCGTTCAGCCCATGTTCTGCGCGACGACCGCGATGATCGAGATGACCACCGCGATGGCGGCGATCAGGCCGAGCATCTGCAGCAGCTTCTTCCGGCCGTCGGTGGGGTTCGGGTCGAGGACTGGCATGGCGCCGAGCCTAACCGACGGCCTCGTCCTCGATGAACCGGGCCCGGGCCGCCCGGGAGCCGACCAGGATCTGCGGCACCAGCAGCAGCGCCAGCAGGCCCAGCGGCAGGTACCACCGGCCGGTGTGCTGGTACAGCGCGCCGATCAGGATCGGGCCGGGGATGGAGATCAGGTACCCCAGGCTCTGCGCGAACGCCGAGAGCTGCGCCACCCCGCCCGCCGTCCGGGCCCGCAGCCCGAGCATGGTCAGCGCCAGCGGGAAGGCGCACATCGACAGGCCCACCAGCACCGCCCACAGCCAGGACGCCGTGCCCGCGGCCAGCATCAGGCCGAGGAAGCCGGTGATCCCGCACAGGCCCAGCACCAGCACGAAAAGCCGCTGGTCACCGCGCCGGGCGGCTAGGTTCGGCAGCACGAACGACGCCGGGACGCTCACCGCCATGACCACCGCCAGCAGCACCCCGGACGCCCCGGCCGAGACCCCGGCGTCCTGGTAGATCTTCGGCAGCCAGCCCATGGTGGCGTACGCGCTGGTGGACTGCAGGCCGAAGAAGAGCGCCAGCGCCCACGCGGTGCGGCTGCGGACGATCGGCAGCTTGGCGGCCTGCCGCGTCGCCGCCCGCTCGCCGCGCTCGCGGTGGACCAGTGCCACCACCAGCCAGACCGCCAGCGCCACGGCGGCCACGGCGCCCCAGACCCCGAGGCCGAGCCGCCAGTCGCCGCCGAGCGCGTCGGTCAGCGGGACGGTGGTGGCGGCGGCCAGCGAGGTGCCGACCGACAGCGCCATCGAGTACATGCCGATCATCGGGCCGACCCGGTCCGGGAAGTACCGCTTGATGATCACCGGCAGCAGCACGTTGGCGACCGCCACGCCGGCCAGCGCGACCGCGGTCAGCAGCAGGAAGAGCGCCGTGGAGCCGGTGAAGGAGCGGGCCACCACGCCCAGCGTGATCGCGCCCGTGCCGGCCGCGACCACCACGATCGGGCCGACCCGGCGGGCCAGCGCGGGCGCGGCGACGCCGAACACCGCGAAGCAGAGCGAGGGCACGGCGGCCAGCAGGCCGGCCACCGTCGCGCTCATCCCGAGGTCCGCCTGGACCTGCTTGAGCAGCGGGCCGAGGCTGGTGACCACGGGGCGCAGGTTGAGCGCGGCGAGCGCGATGGCGGCGATCAGCAGCCACGCGGCGGACTTAGGGCGGGTGGGGAGCGCCGAGCGCTCGGTGCGCGTCTGGTGGGCGGTAGCCGCTGGGGTAGGCATGCGCCCCATCATAGAATGATGGGATGAATTCAGGCACACCGGTATTCTGGTGGCCCTGACCACATCACGAGGAGAGTCCGTTGGCGCTGTCGACGACCCGCCGCACCCCGCTGTCCGACCAGGTGATCGCCCAGCTGCGGGCGCAGATCACCTCGGGCGAGTGGCCGGTCGGCTCCCGGATCCCCACCGAGGCGGAGCTGGTCGAGCAGCTGGGCGTCGCCCGCAACACCGTGCGCGAGGCGGTCCGGGCGCTGGCCCACAACGGGCTGCTGGACATCCGGCAGGGCTCGGGCACCTACGTGCTCGCCACCAGCGAGCTCGCCGGGGTGATGCACCGGCGCTTCGCCGACGCCGACCAGGCGCAGGTCGCGGAGCTGCGGGCCACCCTGGAGACCTCGGCGGCCGGGCTGGCCGCCGTCCGGCGCACCGAGCGGGACCTGGAGCTGCTGGCCGCCGCGCTGGGGCGGCGCGAGGACGCCTGGCACTCCGGCGACGCGGAGGACTTCGTCCAGGCGGACGCGGCGTTCCACCAGGCGGTGGTGGCGGCGGCGCACAACGACGTGCTGGCGGCGGTGTACGCGGATCTCGGCGAGGTCATGCGGGCGCACCTGCGGTACGACGTCGGCCCGGAGCTGGTCGCGGACCGCTACGTGTCCCACGACGGGATCCTGGACGCGGTCCGCGCGCGCGACGCGTCCCGCGCGTCGGTCGAGGCCGGCCGCGCCATCGGCGCCTGCCGGGAGTAGCGCGACGGGCCCGGTCCGCCGCGGCGGACCGGGCCCGGGCCCGTCATGGGGAGGCGATCAGGCGCCGATCGCGTGCAGGCCGCCGTCGACGTGGACGATCTCGCCCGTGGTCTTCGGGAACCAGTCGCTCAGCAGGGCGACGACGCCGCGGGCGGTCGGCTCCGGGTCGGTCAGGTCCCACTTGAGCGGGGAGCGGACGTCCCAGGTGGCGGCCAGGTCGCCGAAGCCCGGGATGGACTTGGCGGCCATCGAGCCGAGCGGGCCGGCCGAGATCAGGTTGCAGCGGATGTCCCGCTCGCCCAGGTAGCGCGCCAGGTAGCGGTTGGTGGCCTCCAGCGCGGCCTTGGCCGGGCCCATCCAGTCGTACTGCGGCCAGGCGAACTGCGCGTCGAAGGTGAGGCCGACGACCGAGCCGCCGTCCTGCATCAGCGGGAGCAGCGCCGTGGTGAGCGACTTCAGCGAGTACGCGGAGACGTGCATGGCGGTGGCCACGGACTCCCACGGCGTGTTCATGAAGTTGCCGCCGAGCGCGTCCTGCGGGGCGAAGCCGATGGAGTGGACGACGCCGTCCAGGGTCGGCAGGGTCTCGCGGACCTTGTCGGCGAGGCCCTCCAGGTGCTCCGCGTTGGAGACGTCCAGCTCCAGCACCTGCACGGGCTTGGGGAGCTTCTTGGCGACGCGCTCGGTCAGGCTGGGGCGGGGCCACGCGGTGAGGATGATCTCGGCGCCCTGCTCCTGGGCCAGCCGCGCGGTGTGGAAGGCGATGGAGGACTCCATCAGCACACCCGTGATGAGGATGCGCTTGCCCTCGAGGATTCCACTCATGTTCAGTGACCCATGCCCAATCCGCCGTCGACGGGAATGACGGCTCCGGTGATGTACGCGGCCTCGTCCGAGGACAGGAACCGCACGGCCGAGGCGATCTCGGCGGGGGCGGCGTAGCGGCCGAGCGGCACGCCCGCCACGATCTCCTTGCGGCGCTCCTCGGTGAGCACCGCGGTCATGTCGGTGTCCACGAAGCCGGGGGCGACCACGTTGACCGTGATGTTGCGCGAGCCGAGCTCACGCGCCAGCGAACGGGCGAAGCCGACCAGGCCGGCCTTCGAGGCGGCGTAGTTGGCCTGGCCCGGGGAGCCGGTGAGGCCGACGACCGAGGAGATCAGCACGATGCGGCCCTTGCGGGCGCGCAGCATCTTCGCCGACGCCCGCTTGACCACGCGGAAGGTGCCGGTCAGGTTGGTGTCGAGGACGGACGTGAAGTCCTCCTCGGACATCCGGAGCAGCAGCGTGTCCTTGGTGATGCCCGCGTTGGCCACCAGGACCTCGACCGGGCCGTGCGCGGCCTCGATCTCGGTGAAGGCCGCCTCGACCGCCGCGGCGTCGGTGATGTCCGCGCGGACGGCGATCACCTCGTACTTGGCCAGTTCGGCCGGGACCTCGCCCGAACGGCTGGTGATCGCGACCTTGTCACCGTTCTCGGCGAAGGCCTGGGCAATCGCGAGGCCGATGCCCCGGTTGCCTCCGGTGACGAGAACCGAGCGGCTCAACGGTCCACCTCTCTCCTGTTTGCACGCGTCTTCACCGCGACGCTATCGGTCGCGCCCAACGACCGGCGCAGTGGCCTCCGACAGGCCGTCCGCCCGAGATCTGTGGCATCCCGACAATGCGTGCACCCACCGCCCGGACGCCGGTCGTCGGGAACACCCGGCGCCGCACAGGCGTTGGGTCGAGGGCTCCCGGAACCAGCCGGCGGCCCCCTGGAGACGTCCAGGACGACGCGAACGTGGAGTTTCCCGGATGAGCGACCGACACCCTGGCCGACGGTCCCGACTTCTCGCCCTGACCGCGGCGGCGGCCGCCGCCGGGGCGGTGGCGTGGTCGCTGCGCGACCTGCCGGCCGCGTTCGGGCGCAGGCCCGACCCGCTGGACCCGCGGGTGCGCAACTCGCCGCAGTTCCGGGACGGGGTGTTCCACAACGCGCCGTCCGAGCTGGCCCGCAAGGGCGCCGAGCGGCCGGACTCCGACGCGGTACGCCGGATGCTGTTCGAGCGGGCCGGCCGGGTGCCGAGCGGTCCGGTGCCGATGGCCCGGCCGGAGCCGGTGGAGCAGGCGGCCGCCGGTGTCGAGGTGGTCTGGTACGGCCACGCGTCGGCGCTGGTGGAGGTGGAGGGCAGCCGGGTGCTGCTGGACCCGATCTGGTCCGACCGCTGCTCCCCCGCCGCGCAGGTCGGTCCGAAGCGGCTGCACCCGATGCCGGTGGAGCTGACGGAGCTCCCGCCGGTGGACGCGGTGCTGATCTCGCACGACCACTACGACCACCTGGACATGGCGACGGTCAAGCGGCTGGTCGACCTGCAGTCCGCGCCGTTCGCGGTGCCGCTGGGCATCGGCGGCCACCTGCGCCGCTGGGGCGTGCCGGAGCACCGGATCATCGAGCTGGACTGGGACGAGACCTGCACGCTCGGCGAGCTCACCCTGACGCTGACCTCCGCGCACCACTTCTCCGGCCGCGGCCTGACCCGGAACACCACGCTGTGGGGCTCCTGGGTGATCGCCGGGCCGTCCCGGAAGGTGTTCTACACCGGTGACTCCGGCTACTTCGAGGGCTACGCCCGGATCGGCGAGCAGCACGGCCCGTTCGACGCGGCGCTGGTGCAGGTCGGCGCGTACGACGAGGCGTGGGCGGACATCCACATGACGCCGGAGGACGCGGTGCGGGCGCACCAGGACCTGCGCGCGGAGCTGATGATCCCGGTCCACTGGTGCACCTTCAACCTGGGCATCCACCCGTGGGCGGAGCCGATCGAGCGGCTGCTCGCGGAGGCGAAGCAGCAGGCGGTGCCGCTCGCCGTCCCGCGCCCGGGCCAGCGGGTGGACGTGGACAGCCCGCCGGAGCTCGACGGCTGGTGGGAGACCGTTTCCTGACGCGGCCGCGGACGGGCGGGCGGCCCGGGGCCGCCCGCCCGTCCGGCAGCTCCTACTGGAATCCGCGCCCGCCGGTCGCCCCGTCGCCGAGCGCGCCGCCGGCCGCCCCGCCACCGGCCGCACCGCCGCTGCCGCCGCCCTGGGCGCCGACCCGGTCGACCGCGGCCGCGGCCAGGGTCTGCAGCTTCTTCGCGGCGTCGGCGTCGACGTCCGTGGCGGTGCGCAGGATGTCGGCCATCCGCCGGCTGATCTCCTCGGCCTGCTGCTGGAGCACGATCGCCTGCTGCGGGTCGTCCTGCGGCTCGTCCGGACGACGGCTCAGGCTGCCGTCCTCGCCGACCAGCCAGCCGGCGGCCTCGGCCCGGGAGACCAGGTCGTCCATCTGTTCCTTGGCGCGCTCCAGGTCGACGCCGGCGTGGTCGAGCGTCTCGGCGGTGTCCCGCAGCAGCCCCTCCCCGTTGGCGAGCCGCAGCTGGGTGTCGTAGAGCGGTGCCTCGGCCTGCTGGGCGGCGTTGCCGGTCCAGCCCTCGGCCGCCGGCCGCACCACCCGGTCCCGCCACTGCGGCTCGTACTGGACGAACCGCTCGGCCTCGCCGCGGTAGGCCTGGGCCGCGGCCCGCAGCCGGCCGGGCTGTGATGCTCGTAGCGTCGCGAAGTCCATCGTTCCCCCGTCAGCCTGCGGCACCGGCACCGTGCAGGTGGTGGATGCTCTCCTGGTCCGCCCTCCGGTAGCGGTCGGCCGTCTCGATCAGTTTGTTGCCCTGCTGGTCCATGTCCACCGACAGCCGGTCGAGTGCCACCTGCCAGCTGTCGGTGAGCACCCCGAGCGAGTCCTCGGTGGCGAAGCCGTTGATCCCGGACCCGGCCTCCTCACCGGCTCTGGCCAGGCCGCCCCGCCCCTGGGGCACCTGATGGGACAGGTCCTGGGCCGAGCGGCCCGCCCGGTCGAGCACGGGCGGGTCGACGCTGAAGCCCGCTGACGGGCTCTCTTCACCGGGTCGCATCGTCGAAATCCCCCTCCGTCGGCGCCTGAAGATCATTCAACCACTGCGTGCACCGGCGGCGGTCCCCGGCCTCCCGCTCCGGCTGACACGCCGTGGGGAAATTCCCTGGCTCGATTCCCCCTGGACGGGAATGATGCGATCGGAGATTCCTGCCCGACACCGACCCAGGGAGCCCGATGCCGCCCTCCGCCGTCGACCCACAGTTCCTCGCCTATCCGCTGCACGCGCTGGCCGACGCCGCCCTCACCCGGGCGCGCGAACTCGGCGCCGCGCACGCGGACTTCCGCCTGGAGCGGGTCCGCTCCGCGTCCTGGCGGCTGCGCGACGCCCGGCCCTCCGGCTCCTCGGACTCGGTGCAGCTCGGCTTCGCCGTCCGGGTGCTGCTGGACGGCGCCTGGGGCTTCGCCGCCGGCGTCGACCTGACCGCGGCCGCCGCGGCGAAGGTCGCCGAGCAGGCCGTGGCGGTGGCCCGGCTGTCCGGCGGGATCAGCCGCGCGGCGGGTTCGGCCGATCCGGTCGAGCTGGCGCCCGAGCCGGTGTACGCCGACGCCACCTGGGTGTCGGCGTACGAGGTCAACCCGTTCGAGGTGCCGGACGCGGAGAAGACCGGTCTGCTCGCCGAGTGGAGCGGCCGGCTGCTGGCGCACGACGCCGTCTCGCACGTCGCCGCCGCGCTGCTGACCGTGCAGGAGAACAAGTTCTACGCGGACACCGCGGGCACCGTCACCACCCAGCAGCGGATCCGGCTGCACCCGTGGCTGGAGGCGACCGCCGTCGACGAGAAGTCCGGCGCCTTCGACTCGATGCGCACCATCGCCCCGCCGGCCGGCCGCGGCTTCGAGTACCTGCGGGGCACCGGCTGGGACTGGAACGCCGAACTCGCCGAGCTGCCCGAGCTGCTGGCCGAGAAGATGAAGGCCCCCTCGGTCACCGCCGGCCCGCTGGACCTGGTGATCGACCCGTCCAACCTGTGGCTGACCATCCACGAGTCGATCGGCCACGCCACCGAGCTCGACCGGGCCCTCGGCTACGAGGCCGCCTACGCGGGCACCTCGTTCGCCACCTTCGACAGGCTCGGCTCGCTCAAGTACGGCTCCGAGCTGATGCACGTCACCGGTGACCGCACCGCCGAGCACGGCCTGGCCACCATCGGCTACGACGACGAGGGCGTGGCCACCCAGTCCTGGGACCTGGTCAAGGACGGCGTCCTGGTCGGTTACCAGCTGGACCGCCGGATGGCGCAGCTGAAGGGCCTCGGCCGCTCCAACGGCTGCGCCTTCGCCGACTCCCCCGCGCACGTCCCGGTGCAGCGGATGGCCAACGTCTCGCTCCAGCCGGTGGCCGGCGGCCCCGACACCGCCGGGCTCATCTCACAGGTGGAGGACGGCCTGTACATCGTGGGCGACCGCTCCTGGTCGATCGACATGCAGCGGTACAACTTCCAGTTCACCGGCCAGCGGGCGTACGCGATCCGCGGCGGCGAACTGGCGGGCCAGGTCAAGGACTTCGCGTACCAGGCCACCACCACCGACTTCTGGGGCTCGATGAGCGCCGTCGGCGGCCCGCAGACCTACGTCCTGGGCGGCGCCTTCAACTGCGGCAAGGCCCAGCCGGGCCAGGTCGCCGCGGTCAGCCACGGCTGCCCGTCCGCGCTGTTCCGGAACGTCAACGTGCTCAACACCCAGCAGGAGGCGGGTCACTGATGTCCACCACGCACCCCCACGAGCTGGTCGAGCGAGCGCTGGAGCTGTCCCAGGCGGACGGCTGCGTGGTGATCGCCGACGAGGAGTCCACCGCCAACCTGCGCTGGGCGGGCAACGCGCTCACCACCAACGGCGTCACCCGCAGCCGCCGGCTCACCGTGATCGCCACCGTCGACCGGGTCGAGGGCACCGCCACCGGCGTGGTCTCCCGCGAGGCGGTGACCCTGGACGAGGTGGAGTCGCTGGTCCGGGCGGCCGAGCAGGCCGCGCTCGGCGCCGAGCCCGCCGAGGACGCCCAGCCGCTGATCGAGGGCCGACCCGCCGACCCGCGGTTCACCGAGCCGCCGGCCGAGACCTCCATCGAGGTGTTCGCCGCCTTCGCGCCCGCCCTCGGCGAGGCCTTCGCCCGCGCCCGCGCCGCCGGCGAGCTGCTGTACGGCTTCGCCCGGCACGAGGTCACCTCCAGCTACCTCGGCACCTCCACCGGCCTGCGGCTGCGCCACGACCAGCCGACCGGCACGGTCGAGCTCAACGCCAAGACCGCCGACCTGACCGGCTCCGCCTGGGCCGGCGCCGCCACCCGGGACTTCACCGACGTGGACGTCGCGGACCTGCACGCCCAGCTCACCCAGCGGCTCGGCTGGGGCCAGAAGCGGATCGACCTGCCGGCCGGCCGGTACGAGGCGCTGCTGCCCCCGTCCGCCGTCGCCGACCTGCTGGTCTACCTCAGCTGGTCGTCCGGCGCCCGGGACGCCGCGGAGGGCCGGTCGGTCTTCTCCAAGGCCGGCGGAGGCACCCGGGTCGGCGAGCGGCTCAGCCCGCTGCCGCTCACGCTGCGCTCCGACCCGGCCGAGCCCGGCCTGGAGGCCGCGCCGTTCGTCATCACCCACTCCTCGGGCGAGAACGACTCGGTGTTCGACAACGGGCACCCGCTCACCCCGACCGACTGGATCCGCGAGGGCGAGCTCGCCAACCTGCTCACCACCCGGCACTCCGCGACCATCGCCGGGCTGCCGCTCACCCCGCCGGTGGACAACCTGGTGCTGGAGACCACCGCGCCCGACGCCCCGACGCTGGCGGAGATGATCGCGCGGACCGAGCGCGGGCTGCTGCTCACCTGCCTCTGGTACATCCGCGAGGTCGACCCGGCGACGCTGCTGCTCACCGGTCTCACCCGGGACGGCGTGTACCTGGTCGAGAACGGCGAGGTGGTCGGCGCGGTCAACAACTTCCGGTTCAACGAGTCGCCGGTCGACCTGCTCGGTCGGATCACCGAGGTGGGCCGCACCGAGCGCTGCCTCCCGCGCGAGTGGGGCGACTGGTTCACCCGTGCGGCGATGCCGCCGGTCCGCGTCCCGGACTTCAACATGAGCTCGGTGAGCCAGGCTTCGTAGCGCGGTAAATGGGGCGCGGGGACCTCCCCCGCGCCCCTATCGTGGCTCGGCGTGGATGAGAAACGCACCGTCCGTGCCTCCAAGAACCTCTCCCGCATCCTGCGGCACGACCCCGGTTCCGTCGGCCTGGCCCTGGACGCCGCCGGGTGGGTCGGGGTCCAGGAGCTGCTCGCGGCGCTCGCGCGACAGGGACGCCCGCTGACCCGGGCCGAGCTGGACCACGTGGTGGCCACCAACAACAAGCGCCGGTTCGCGTTCTCCGAGGACGGCCGGTCGATCCGGGCCAGCCAGGGCCACACCGTCGAGGTGGACCTCGGGCTGCCGGCCACCGCCCCGCCCGCCGTGCTGTACCACGGCACCACCACCCGCTACCTGGACGCGATCCTGCACGAGGGCCTGCGCCCGATGAGCCGGCAGGACGTGCACCTCTCCGCCGACACGGAGACCGCCGTCCGGGTGGGCTCGCGGCACGGCCGCCCGGTGGTGCTGATCGTGGACGCGGCCGCGATGGCCGCCGCCGGCCACGAGTTCCGGGTGAGCGCCAACGGCGTGTGGCTGACCGACGCCGTCCCTCCGGAGTACCTGCGCCCCACCCCTGCTTCCGGGCGGGTGTGAGGCGGCGTACCGTGAAGAGGCCGTATCCCGCGGACGGGTGCGGACACGGACGAGGGCGGTAGGACATGGGCAAGCGCACCGGCAACGCTGAGGTGCACCGGATCACGGGGGCTCGCAGCAGCCTGACCGAGGACGTCCGGGGGCGCCAGCGGCGCTACGTGATCTCGATGCTGATCCGCACCGTGTGCGTGATCCTGGCCGTGGTGCTGTGGGACGTCCAGCGCTACCTGGCGGTGGCCGCGCTGATCGGCGGCGCACTGCTGCCGTACTTCGCGGTGCTGATCGCCAACGCGGGCCGGGAGAGGGCGCCGGGCCTGCCGAGCACCTTCGCGATCTCCCCGGAGACCCCGCTGATGCTGGGTCCGGGCGGCACCGGGGGGCGCGGGGCGGCGCCCGAGAACTCGACCTCGGACTGAGCAACCCTCAAGAGCACTGCCCGGCATGTCCGGTTATGCAGGCATATGGCAAGCGGAAACCTCAAACCTAGCTCAAATTAATCATGAAAGCGGCGCCCGCTCGGCCCTCGCGGCGTGCCATACTTCCTTAGCGCTCCGCATCCCCCGTCGGAGCGACAGACCGACGCCGGGCAGCTCCCCCCGTGGCTGCCCGGCGTCGTCATGCCCGGAATATGATCACTCGCATGGACATCCCCTCGCTCCCCCTCTTCGGCCCGGCGGACGGCCCGGACGGCCCCCCGGTCTGCTCGGCGAAGGGCTGCCGGCAGCCCGCGCAGTGGGTCCTGGTCTGGAACAACCCGAAGCTGCACACCCCGGACCGGCGCAAGACCTGGCTCGCCTGCGAGGAGCACCGCGAGAGCCTCGGCCAGTTCCTCGGCGTGCGCGGCTTCCTCAAGGAGACCGTCCCGCTCGACGGCTTCGAGGGCTAGACCCCCTGGCCCTCGGCTCAGAAAGTGTTGGGTAATCGGATGATTACTCGTTCTTGAGGTCGTCGGCGAGGCGGCGGGCCGCTTCGGTCTCGATGGGACCGTGCGGTTCGATCTCCTCGCCGGCGAGGCGGGCGGCCATGAGCCGGATCATCGCGACCTTGATCATCGCTTCGGCGTGCGCGGTCTTGCGCTCGTAGTCCCGTGCCAACCGTCTGCACCGTCCCAGCCAGGAGAATGTCCGCTCGACCACCCACCTGCGGGGCAGTACCTGGAACCCTTTCACATCGGCGTTGCGCGGCACCGCAACGATCTCCAGCCCTTCGTGCTCGGCCGCCCAGCCGACCAGTCCCGCGTCGACCACGTTCACGTATCCGCCGTCCACCCAGACCAGCCCGACCTGCGGAAACGAGCTCCGGATCCCGGCGAGAACCAACTTCGCGCCCGCCCGGTCCTGCACCGAGGCCGAGTGCACCACCGCCCGCAGCACCAGTCCGCAGGTGTCCACCAGCAGGTGCCGCTTGCGGCCCCGCACCCGTTTGCCGGCGTCGTAGCCGACCGCCTGCCCGCCCTGGTGGCTGCGGGCGGACTGCGAGTCCAGCACCGCCGCCGAGGGCTGCGGATCCCGCCCGTCCGCCACCCGCACCCGCTCGCGCAGCGTGTCGTGGACCCGGTTCCAGGTGCCGTCCGCAGTCCAGGCCCGGAACCACCGGTAGGCCGCGTCCCACGGGGCCAGATCGTGCGGCACCAACCGCCAGGCGCAACCGCTGACCAGCACATACAGCACCGTGTCCACGACCAGCCGGCGCGGGAACTTCAGCGGCCGACCCGCCCTGCGCGGATCCCGCACCGGCAGCAGCGGCTCGATCACCGCCCACTGGGCATCCGTCAACGACGAGGAATAGGAAGGCTTGCACGCACAGACACACATGGCGGTGATCTTCACGGACACCGTGGCCGCAAAGATCACCGCCAGGGCATCACACCAAGCAGTTGATCAATTACCCAACACTTTCTCAGCCGCCGATCGCGGACATCGGCCGGTCCGGCTGGTGGAACTCGGGGTTGTCGATCCCGGCGCCCGCCTTCTTGCCCCACATAGCCTTGCGCCACAGCTCGCCGACCTCGGCGTCGCTCGCGCCGTCCCGCAGCGGGCCGCGCAGGTCGGTCTCGGTGGTGGCGAACAGGCAGTCGCGGACCTGGCCGTCGGCGGTGAGCCTGGTCCGGTCGCAGGCCCGGCAGAACGGCCGGGTGACCGAGGCGATCACGCCGACCCGGCCCGGGCCGCCGTCGACCAGCCAGCGCTCGGCCGGTGCCGCGCCCCGCGCCGCCGTGGCCTCGGGCGTCAGCGCGAACCGCTCGCCGAGCAGAGCGAGGATCTCCTCGGCGGTGACCATGCTGGAGCGGTCCCACCCGTGCTGGGCGTCCAGCGGCATCTGCTCGATGAAGCGCAGCTCGTACCCGTGCTCCAGGCACCACTCCAGCAGGTCGGCGGCCTCGTGCTCGTTGACCCCGCGCATCAGCACCGCGTTGAGCTTCACCGGGGTGAGCCCGGCGGCCTCGGCGGCGGCCAGGCCGGCCAGCACGTCCTCGTGGCGGCGGCGGCGGGTGAGGGTGAAGAAGGTCTCCGCGTCCAGGGTGTCCAGCGAGACGTTGACCCGGTCGAGCCCGGCGGCCCTCAGGGCGGCGGCGGTCTTCGAGAGCCCGATGCCGTTGCTGGTCAGCGAGAGCTCGGGGCGGGGCTCCAGCCGGGCGCAGGCGTCGACGATGCCGACCAGTCCGGGCCGCAGCAGCGGCTCGCCGCCGGTGAAGCGGACCTCCCGCACGCCCAGGTCGCGGACGGCGATCGAGACCAGCCGGACGATCTCCTCGTCGGTGAGCAGGTCGGGCTTGGCCAGCCACTGCAGGCCCTCCTCGGGCATGCAGTAGGTGCACCGGAGGTTGCAGCGGTCGGTGAGGGAGACCCGCAGGTCGACGGCGCGCCGGCCGAAGGTGTCCAACAGCATCCGGCGCTCCCTGCTCCCGACGACAGACTGGCCCGGCCGCGCGGATCGCGGGCCGGGCCAGCTTAGCGGGGCGGTACGACAGCCCCCGCGCTCCGTCCGTTCAGTGGGCGCCCAGCCCGGTCAGCGAGCGGACCTCCAGTTCAGCGTACTTCGCCGGGTCGGCCTTCTCCTTGGACAGCAGGGTGCCGATCCAGCCGGCCAGGAAGCCGACCGGGATGGAGACCAGGCCGGGGTTCTCCAGCGGGAACCAGTGGAAGTCGCTGTGCGGGAAGAGCGAGGTGGCCTTGCCGGACACCACCGTGGAGAAGAACACCAGGGCGACCGAGGTGATCAGGCCCGCGTAGACCGAGCTGACCGCGCCGGTGGTGTTGAAGCGCTTCCAGAACAGCGAGTACAGCAGGGTCGGCAGGTTGGCCGAGGCGGCGACCGCGAAGGCCAGCGCGACCAGGGCCGCGGCGTTCAGCTTGTCGGCGAAGAGCGACAGCACGATGGCGATCGCGCCGATCCCGACCGCGGCCAGCTTGGCGCTGGCCACCTCCTCCTTCTCGGTGGCCTTGCCGCGCCGGATCACGTTGGCGTAGAGGTCGTGGGCGAAGGAGGCGGAGGACGCCAGGGTGAGTCCGGCGACCACGGCGAGGATGGTGGCGAAGGCGACCGCGGAGATCACCGCGAGCAGCACCGCGCCGCCGGTGGAGCCCGCGCCGCCGCCGAGCTGCTCGGCGAGCAGCGGGGCCGCGGTGTTGCCGGCCGCGTTGGACGCCTTGATGGTCTTCGGGCCGACCAGGGCGGCGGCGCCGAAGCCGAGCGCCAGGGTCATCAGGTAGAAGCCGCCGATGATGCCGATCGCCCAGAGCACCGACTTCCGGGCCGCCTTGGCGGTGGGCACGGTGTAGAACCGGACCAGGATGTGCGGCAGGCCGGCGGTGCCGAGCACCAGGGCGACGGCGAGGCTGATGAAGTCCAGCTTGGTGGTGCCGGTGACGCCGTACTTGAGGCCGGGTTCCAGGAAGGCGGAGCCCTTGCCGCTGGCGTCGGCGGCGGCGCCGAGCAGGCTGGAGATGTTGAAGTCGTACTTGGCGAGCACCAGGACGGTCATCAGCGCGGTGCCGGCGATCAGCAGCACCGCCTTGACGATCTGCACCCAGGTGGTGCCCTTCATGCCGCCGACGGCCACGTAGATGACCATCAGCGCGCCGACCGCGACGATGGTCCAGCGCTTGGCGCCCTCGCCGCTGACGCCCAGCAGCAGGGCGACCAGCGAGCCGGCGCCGACCATCTGGGCCAGCAGGTAGAAGATCGACACCACGATGGTGGAGACGCCGGCGGCGGTGCGGACCGGGCGCTGGCGCATCCGGAAGGCCAGCACGTCGGCCATGGTGTAGCGGCCGGAGTTGCGCAGCGGCTCGGCGATCAGCAGCAGCGCGACCAGCCAGGCGACCAGGAAGCCGATCGAGTACAGGAAGCCGTCGTAGCCGAACAGCGCGATGGCGCCGGCGATGCCGAGGAAGGACGCGGCGGACATGTAGTCGCCGGAGATCGCCAGGCCGTTCTGGAAGCCGGTGAAGCCGCGGCCGCCGGCGTAGAAGTCGGCGGCGTCCTTGGTCTGCCGGCCGGCCCAGACCGTGATGCCGAGGGTGGCGAGCACGAACACGCCGAACAGCGTGAGGGTCAGCCCGCGGTGGTCGCTCGCCGAGGTGGCGAGCAGCGTGGTGGCGGTCATTCGGCGGCCTCCCGGGGGCTGACGACGGTCTCGCCGGAGAAGCGCTCGCGGATGTCGGCGGCCGGCGGGTCGAGCCGGCGGTCCGCGAAGCGCGCGTACCAGGCGGCGATGGCGAAGGTGGAGGCGAACTGCAGCAGGCCGAGCACCAGCGCCACGTTGATGTGGCCGAAGACCTTGGTCGCCATGAAGCCGGGCGCGTAGCTGGAGAGCAGCACGTACAGCAGGTACCAGAGCAGGAACCCTGCGGTGACCGGGAAGGCGAAGCCCCGGAAGGAGCTGCGCAGCTGCTGGAACTCGGGCGTCTCCTCGATGCGTTGGATCGGTACGGAGTCGGTCTCGGACGGGCTGTCCACGCGGTGTCTCCTGACGTCTTCGGTGCTACGGGTGGAACGAGCGGACGTGAGGGGCGTCACAGTCAGTTGCGGCTGCATGCTAGATCCACAAAGTCGCCGCGGAAAGGGTCCGCGCACGATCCGGCCGAAAATCCGTCAGAACATGCCAACGGGCGGCACCGCCGGAGCGGTGCCGCCCGTGTGACCGGTCGTCAGAAGGTGATCCGCACCTTCAGCGCGGAGCGGTTGTCCATCGCCCGGTAGCCCTCGGGCACCCCGTCGAGCGGGACCGTGCGGTCGAACACCAGGCCGGGGTCGATGGCGCCGGAGAGCACGTCGGCGAGCAGCTCCGGGATGTACGCGCGGGCCGGGGCGACGCCGCCGCGCAGCTGGACGTTGCGGCCGAACATCTGGCCGATGTCCACGCCGGCGCTGCCGCCGTGCGGGACGCCCACGTAGCCGACCGCGCCGCCGTCACGGGTGATCGAGATCGCGGTGCGCATCGACTCCTCGGTGCCGACCGCCTCCAGCACGGCGTGCGCGCCCTGACCGCCGGTCAGCTCCTTGACCTTCAGAATCGCCTCCTCGCCGCGCTCGGCGACCACGTCGGTGGCGCCGAACTTGCGGGCGATGTCGGTGCGGACCTCGTGCCGGCCGAGCGCGATGATCCGGCCGGCGCCGAGCCGGTGCGCGGCGAGCACGCCGCACAGGCCGACCGCGCCGTCGCCGACCACGGCGACGGTGGCACCGGGGGCCACGCCGGCCGAGACGGCGGCGTGGTGCCCGGTGGCCATCACGTCGGAGAGCGCCAGCAGGCCGGGCAGCAGCTTCTCGTCGCCCTGCGCGTCCTTGGGCAGCTGCACCAGCGTGCCGTCCGCGAACGGCACCCGGACCGCCTCGCCCTGGCCGCCGTCGGAGCCGACCTGGCCCCAGAAGCCGCCGTGCGGACAGGAGGTCTGCAGGCCCTCGCGGCAGAAGTCGCAGGTGCCGTCCGACCAGACGAAGGGCGCCACCACGAAGTCGCCGGCCTTGAAGCCGCGCACCTCGGAGCCGACCTGCTCGACCACCCCGAGGAACTCGTGCCCGATCCGCTGGCCGGCCTCGCGGGAGGCCACGCCCCGGTACGCCCACAGGTCGCTGCCGCAGATGCAGGCGTTGACCACCCGCACCACCGCGTCGGTCGGGTACTGGATCCGCGGGTCGGGCACCTCCTCGATCCTGATGTCCTGGGGGCCGTGGATCACGGTGGCGCGCATGGTGACGTCCTCTGTGTGGTTCGGTGCCGTCGGGGGTGGTGACGGGCGTTCGAAGGGGGCCGACTTCACGTCGCCCAGGTGTACGACCACTCCGCTGCCCACTCTATTCCGGGGTGTGGCGCACGCCACCGCGGCGGGATCCGGAGCAGCTGCTGTCGTTGATCGCCCTTAGAGTGGTTGGCCATGCACCCGTTCCAGTCCACGCCGTTCCCGGCGCAGCGCTCCGCCGACGACGGCCCGGACGGTCAGGGCTTCGCCGTGGTCGACGTCGAGACCACCGGTCTCGGCCGGTCGGACCGCGTCATCTCGGCCGGTGTCTACCAGCTGGACGCCGACGGCGAGGTCACCGACCACTGGTACACCCTGGTCAACCCGGAGCGCGACCCGGGCCCGGTCTGGATCCACGGCCTGACCAGCGAGGCCCTGGAGGGCGCGCCCACCTTCCCCGAGGTCGCCGACCAGCTGGCCGAGCGGCTGCGCGGCCGGGTGATGGTCGCCCACAACGCGCTCTTCGACTGGAACATGATCTCCCGCGAGTTCTCCCGGGCCGGCCTGCGCGCCCCGGTCGAGCAGCGGCTGTGCACCATGGTGCTGGCCCGCGACCTCGGGCTGCCGCTGCCCAACGGCAAGCTCTCCTCGCTCGCCGCGTACTTCGGCGTCCACCAGCGGCAGGCGCACAACGCGCTGGACGACGCCCGGGTGCTGGCCGAAATCTTCCGCCCGAGCCTGCACCTGGCCCGCGGCAGCGGCATCCCGCTGCCGCTGACCACCTGCGTGGCCGTCACCGACCTCGGCGAGGAGCCGTCGGCGGCCCCGGCGCGCGGCGGCTCCTGGTCGTCCTCGTACCGGCCCAGCCGCAAGCGGCCCGCCTGCCCGTTCCCGAACCCCGGACGCTGGCGGGACGGCAACCCGCTGGTGCAGGGCATGCGGGTGGCGATCACCGGCGACACCGCGACCGATCGCGAGCTGCTGGAGGACCGGGCGATCGAGGCCGGGCTGCACATCGCGAGTTCGGTCTCCCGGCTGACCAGCCTGCTGGTCACCAACGAGCCGGGCAGCTGGAGCGGCAAGGCCCGCAAGGCCCGCGAGTACGGCACGCCGGTGGTGGGCGAGGACGCCTTCCTGCAGCTGCTGCGCGAGGTCGCGCCCCACCCCGGTGCGTAGATCGTCGGTAAGGGCGGCTAGCGTGCCGGGTGTGTACCGATTTCTGCTGTCCGCGCGCTGGGCGGTCATCGCGCTCGTCGCGCTGCTGCTGATCCCGACCATGGTCCGGCTGGGCTTCTGGCAGTACCACCGGCACGAGTCCCGGGTGGCGCGCAACGAGCTGATCGGCCGGAACCTGGGCAGCGCGCCGGTCGCCTTCGACACCCTCTCCACCCCCGGCTGGTCGGTCCCCACCGGGCAGACCTGGCGGACGGTGACGGCGACCGGCACCTACGACACCGGGCACGAGTTCGTGGTCCGCGGGCGCACCGAGCCGGGCGGCAGCTCGATCGGCTACTTCGTGGTCACCCCGCTGCGGCTGGCCGACGGCAAGGGGTCGGTGCTGGTCAACCGCGGCTGGGTGGAGTCGGCGGCGGACGCCGCCAGCTACCCGGCGGTGCCCGCGCCGCCGGGCGGCGAGGTGACCGTCACCGGGCGTCTGCGGGCCGACGAGACCACCGCCAACAGCGGGATCCGCGACCGCGGCGGCCTGCCGGAGCGGCAGTTCAAGCTGATCAACACCGCGCAGCAGGCGGAGGCGAGCGGCGCGACGGTCCTCGGCGGCTACCTGGAGCTGGCCGGTTCGGGCGGCACCCCCGTGCCGCTCGGCGAGCCCAACCACTCCGACATCGGCCCGCACATGGCGTACGCGATCCAGTGGTGGCTGTTCGCCGCGCTGCTCCCGGTCGGCCTGGTGGTGATGGCCCGCCGCGAGGCCCGCGGCGACGCCCCGCAGGGGCAGGCGGCCCAGGGGCAGCAGCAGCCGGCGGTGGCCTGAGGCCGGTCCGGCCTCCGCGGCTACTGCTCGGCCCAGATGGTCTTGCCGGTGCGGGTGTAGCGGCTGCCCCAGCGGTTGGTGAGCTGGGCGACCAGGTAGAGGCCGCGGCCGCCCTCGTCGGTCAGCCGGGCCCGGCGCATCCGCGGCTGGGTGGCGCTGGGGTCGGAGACCTCGCAGGTCAGCGTCCCCGCCAGGATCAGGCGGACCTCGACCGGGCCGCCCGCGTAGCGGATGGCGTTGGTGACCAGCTCGCTCAGCACCAGCTCGGTGGTGAACACCAGCTCGTCCAGCCCCCACTCCCCCAGCGTCCGGCTGGCCGCCTCGCGGACGCCGGAGACCGCAGCCGGGTCGGCCTCGATGGTCCAGCTGGCCACCGCCTCCGGGGGCACCTCGCGGACCCGGGCGAGCAGCAGGGTGACGTCGTCCGCCAGCCGCTCGGTGGGCAGCCCGTCGACGACGGCGCGCCCGGCGGCCCGCAGGCCGCCGGTGAAGTCCGTCCCGGCCAGCCGTTCCAGCAGCCCGGCCATCCCCTCGTCCAGGTCCGCGCCGGCGCCCTCGATCAGCCCGTCGGTGTAGAGCGCCAGCACGCTCCCGGACGGGACGTCGACCTCCACCGCCTCGAACGGCAGCCCGCCGACGCCGAGCGGCGGACCGGGGCTGATCCGCAGGTACTCCGCCCGCCCGTCGGGGTGGACCAGCGCGGGCGGCGGGTGGCCGGCGCTGGCCGCCGCGCACCGCCCGGTCACCGGGTCGTACACCGCGTAGACGCAGGTCGCCCCGACCACCGGGTCGGAGCTGCGGTCGCCGTCGTCGTCGAGCTCGCCGTCGTCCACCACCAGCTGGGAGACCAGGTCGTCGAGGTGGACCAGCAGCTCGTCCGGCTCCAGGTCGAGGTCGGCGAGGGTGCGGACGGCGGTGCGCAGCCGGCCCATGGTGGCGCTGGCCTGCAGGCCGTGGCCGACCACGTCGCCGGCCACCAGGGCCACCCTGGCCGAGGAGAGCGGGATGACGTCGAACCAGTCGCCGCCGACGCCGCTGGCGGTGTCGGTGGGCAGGTAGACGCTGGCGGTGGTGGCGGCCGCGGTGTCGGTCTCGGCGGGCGGCAGCAGGCTGCGCTGCAGGCCCACCGCGGCGCGGTGCTCGCGGGTGTAGCGGCGGGCGTTGTCGAGGGCGAGCGCGGTGCGTCCGGCGATCTGCCGGAGCACGTCGAGGTCGGCCTCCTCGTACGGGCCGGCCGCGGGGTCGCGGTGCAGGGTCACCCGGCCGAGCAGGATGCCGCGGGCACGCAGCGGAGCGGTCATCGACGGCGGGTCCTCGCCGGTGCCGGCCGGCAGCTCGGCGTCGACCACCACGTCGGCGGCGGTCGGGGGCGCCTGCCCGGCGGCCGCGGTGCGCCGCAGGGTGAGCAGGCCGTCCTCGCCGGGCACCGGCTCCTCACCGGTGAAGACCGCCTCGGCGATGTCCACCGCCGCGTGGTCGCCGAGCGCGGGGACCAGGACGGCGGCCAGGTCCTGGGCGGTGCCGTCGACCGAGAGGGTGCCGCCGACGGCGGCGGTGGCGCGGTGCAGCAGGCCGAGCCGCTCGCGCGACCGGTACACCTCGGTGACGTCGCTGAACAGGGCGGTCACGCCGATCACCCGTCCGCTGACGTCGGTCAGCCGGAAGGCCTCGATGGCCATCACCACGCCGCCGCGCGGGTCGTCCAGGGTGCGCACCAGCACCTCGGCCCGGACCGCGGGCCGGCCGGTCCGGAGCACCTCGCGCAGCAGTTCCTCCAGCGCGGCGGCGTCGGGGGCCTGGATGAACTCGTCGAGTCGGTGTCCGCGCAGGTCGGGGGGCAGGCCGGTGTACGGCAGCAGGTGGGTGTTGGTGCGGACCAGGCGCAGGTGCTGGTCGAAGACGGCCAGGCCGATCCGGTCCTGGAGGAAGAGCTCGCGGGTGAAGGCGTGGTCCTGGCGCCACTGGGCGACCCGTTCGGCGGGGGCGCCGAGCACGAGGTGGCGGGGGCCGTCGGCGTCGGCCATGAGCGGCAGGACGCGGTAGGAGACGGCGAGCGGGTAGCCGCCGCCGGTACGCAGCAGGGTGTCGCCGGTCCAGCCGTCGTGGGTGCGCTGCGGCTTGTGGCCGGGCTCGGCGAGCAGGGCCCGGACGGGCTGTCCGGTGACCTGGTCGGCGGGCAGGCCGAGCAGGCGTTCGGCGGCCGGGGTCCAGCCCACCACCCGCCCGGCGCCGTCGACCAGGGCGGCGGCCATGTTGTCGATGTACGGCAACCGCCGGTTCTCCATGCTGTGCACCTCGAAGGGGGGTCCGCTCCCCCCATCTTCGGCCGCATCGGGGCCGCGCGCCTTCCGTCGGGTGCCCCACGAGCACCCGTTTCGCCCGGACCACCCTAATAGTCCCTTTTCAGATGATCTGCCCGACGGTCCAATGTCGGAGGGACCGCCCGCCACCGGGCCGGGCCCCGCCGACCGAACGGAGACCCTCATGACCGACCCCGCGGCCCCCGTCCGCGTGACCGTGCACCTGACCGGATCCGACGGACCGCAGGACGCGCCGCTCGCCCACGGCTTCCTGGTCGACGCCCGGGCCGTCCTGGTGCCGGACCCTCCCGAGACCGCCGCCGACCCCTTCCAGCGCTACACCGTCCGGATCGTCCGGGACGGCGAGGAGGGGGCCGAGCGCCTGCCGGTGGCGGGCCTGCGACTGGCCGCGCTCAGCCGAGACGCCATCCGCACCTCCGCCGCGGTCCTGACCCTCGCCGAGGACAGCCGGTACGGCGGCTCCGTCGCGAGGAGCACCCCCGCCGCGCTCACCGAGAGCCTGCTGCACCACCACGGCGACCTGTGGGCCGCGTACGCCGCCCTCGGCTACCCGGTCGCCCACCCGCCCGGCCACGCCACCATGGTGGGCGCGGCCGAGGAGCACTGGTGGCTGGAGTCCGCCGTGGAGGAGGCGGGGCGGTTCGCCGAGCTGATCTGCTGCCCGGCGACCTCCTGCTGCCACGACGGGCCCCCGCCGTCCGGTGGGGCGTAGGCACCGCCGCGGCACCGCCACCGAGGGCGCGTCGCCGTCGGCGCCGCGGCCTCAGTGGCGGGTGTTGTGGAAGCCGATCAGGACCGAGCCCCACCAGCCGAGCTGGGAGAGGGCGGCCGACCCCGCCGCACGGGCCATCAGGTGCGCCGGGGGCCGGAGCGTGCCGTACGACTCCAGGCGCGGGTGCAGGGCGGTGGCGTGCACCCCGTTCAGCGCGATCAGCAGGACCAGCACCAGCTTGAGCCGGGTCAGGCCGGAGTCCAGGTCCGGCTCCAGCAGGATGCCGCTGAAGGTCAGGCCGGCCAGGCCCGCCCAGACCGGCACGTGCAGCGGGGCGGTCAGGTCGAGGACGCCGCGCAGGGTGCGCCTGCCGAGCAGCCAGAGCAGCCCGACGTAGTCGATCGCCAGCACCGCGCCGAACCCCACCACCAGCGCGGCCAGGTGCACGAAGAGCGCCACCGTGTGCAGCGCCGGATCGGCGTGCAGGTGCCCGGCCGCCCAGGCGCAGCCCGCCCACAGCCCGCTCAGCCCGAGCGAGACCGCGACGCACCGGGCGGCGGTGCCCGCCAGCGGGGCGGCGAGGGGTTCGGAAAGGGCCATGGTGGTGCTCCGGAAGATGAGGGGACGCCTGAAAGCAAGGTTAGGTTTCCCTAAGTCTTCGACGGCGTCAACTGCGGGCCCCGACCGTGCCGCGCAGTGAGACGCGCTCCACTCCACGCCTCCGACCAGGCAGGATGTCCCCATGGACCTCGGACTTCAGCAGAAGGTGTACGTACTGACCGGCGCCACCAGGGGCCTCGGCTTCGCCACCGCCCGGCAGCTGGTCGCCGACGGCGCCCGGGTGGTGCTCGGCGGCCGCTCCCGGGAGAACCTGGACGCCGCCGTCGAGCAGCTCGGCGGCACCGGCCACGCCCGCGGCGTGGTCGCCGACAACAGCGACCCGGACGCCGCCGACCGGCTGCTCGCCGCCGCGAAGGAGCACTTCGGCCGCCTCGACGGCGTGCTGATCAGCGTCGGCGGCCCGCCCGCCGGCCCCGTCCTGCGCACCGAGGACGACACCTGGCGCGGCGCCTTCGAGAGCGTCTTCCTCGGCGCCCTGCGGATCGCCCGCACCGCCGCCGCCGAGCTCGGCGAGGGCGGCGTGATCGGCTTCGTGCTCTCCGGCTCCGTCCGCGAACCGATCTCCGGCCTCGGCGTCTCCAACGGCCTGCGGCCCGGCCTCGCGATGGCCGCCAAGTCGCTCGCCGACGAGCTCGGCCCGCGCGGCATCCGCGTCGTCGGCCTGCTGCCCGCCCGGATCGACACCGACCGGGTCCGCGAGCTCGACGCGCTCAGCGGCGACGCCGCGGCCGCCCGGGCCCGCGCCAGCGCCGCCATCCCGCTCGGCCGCTACGGCACCCCCGAGGAGTTCGGCAAGGTCGGCGCCTTCCTGCTCTCCCCGGCCGCCTCCTACCTCACCGGCGTGATGGTCCCGGTCGACGGCGGCGCGCTGCGCGGGCTCTGACCCCGCGTCACGTGACGCCCGGTCCGCCGGCGCCGGGTCAGTGGACCCGGACGTGGTGGCCCCGGCCGGCGGACGTCCGCCGGCCGGTCACCCGCAGCCGGAACTCCGACGGCAGCGCGGCCAGCCCCAGACTGGTCCGGGCCCCCTCCAGCGGACCGGTGTAGTAGCGCGACAGCAGATCCGCCGCACCGCCACCCGACTCCATCCGGACCTCCGCCCGCAGGTACGGCCGGTGCGGCCGGCCCGCCACCCGGACCCGCACCCGCGCCACGTCCGGCAGCTCCACGGTCGCCCGCTCCACCGCGTCCTCGATCGCCCGGCTGCGCACGTGCAGCGCGAAATGCCCGCGCGGACCCGCCGGCGACGGCAGGTCGATCCCCGCCGGGCCGCTGCGCCGCGCCTGCGCGAACAGCCACCACAGGCAGCCCGCCACCACCACCGCCGGCACCGCGATCGCCACCGGCCACCACCACGCCTCGTCCGTCCACCGGGTGCGCGACGCCCCGCTCAGCACCGGCTGGTCCGGCGACGTCCACGGCCACCGGTCGGGCATGGTCACCCCCAGCCGCCCGTACACGTCCAGCCCGCCCAGCAGCACCAGGACGCCCGCGGCCAGCAGGACCAGGCCCGCGACGGCGAGGACGGTGCGATTGACCGCGGTACGGCTCACGGGGTGGGCTCCTGTTCCAGGCCACGCCGGTGGCCGTGGTGCGGATGGAACGGCCGGGTCCGGACGTCCAGGCGGTGCGGGGCCGCGAGCGGGATCCGGGACAGCTCCACCCGGAGCTCCCGCTCCACCGCCGCCGGGTCGTGGGCGCCCGTCACCGTCACCTTCGTGCCGCGCCGCGACACCTTCACCCGCGCGTCGTGGACGTCCTGCAGCTCCGCGGCGCGCTCGGCGACCAGCGCCGCGACACCCGCCCGGTGGATCGCCGACCCCGGCCGCGACAACGCCAACCAGCGCCGCAGCCCCGGCGCGAACGCCAGCCAGAGCAGCACCGCCCCCACCGCCACCGCGACGCCGGCCGCGCCCAGCACCCACGGGTCGTCCAGGTGGCGGGTGGCCAGCTCCCGCGAGAGGTCCTCCCGCCACGGCCGCGCCCGGTGCCCGGTCCGCACCGCGACGACGTCGTACAACAGCGTCCCCGCCATCACCAGCACCCCGGTCACCACCACCCCCGCCGCGGCTCCCCGCCCCGCCCGCAACCGCACCCGCCGCCCCCCGGAGCCGGACTGCTTCGTGGCATCACCGGCCCCGCCGGAGGCGGCCGGGGTCGGGTGGGCGGGGTCTTCGGGGGTGTCGGTCATCGGCGGGGTCCGGCGGGGTGGAGGCGGTCGACGGTGACGTTGAGGTCGGAGACCGGGGTGCCGGTGAGGGCGGTGACTTCGGTGGTGACGGCGTTGCGGGCGGTGGTGGCGAGGGCGGCGACGTCGGCGGGGAAGGGCAGTTCCAGGCGGAGGGTGAGGCGGACCGCGTTGCGGGTGGCGAGCACGGTGACCTTCGGGAGGGGTCCGCGTCGGCCGTGCGGTGCCCACGCCGGGGCAAGTGCCTCCTGCGCGGCCCGCGCCGCGATCGCCGCGTACACCCGGTCCGCGATCCGCACCCGTCCGCGGCTGCCGGCGGCCACCACCGCTCCGCTCATCAGCGCCGCCGGTCCCGGCCGCGGAGCAGGTCGCCGATGTCGCCGAGTTCGATGTCGCCCTCGAGCACGCGGCCGGCCACGAAGCCGACCACGCCGAGCACCGCGACCAGCAGGAACGCCGCGAAGCCGCCGAAGTAGCCGGCGAAGCCGAGGGCCATGCCGGCGATCAGGCCGACCAGGGCCAGGTTCATGGGGCCTTCCTCACTGGACGCGGGTCCGCCGTCCGGAGGAGGGTTCCTGCTCCTCTTCCTCCTCCGGTTCGTTGGGCAGGTGGACGTCGTTGACGGAGATGTTGACCTCGACGACTTCGAGTCCGGTCATCCGCTCGACGGCTTCGACGATGTTCTCCCGCACCTCGGTGGCGAGCCGCGGGATGACCACCCCGTACTCGACGACCAGGGCGATGTCGATGGCGGTCTGCTTCTCGCCGACCTCGGCCTTGATGCCGCGGCCGACGCTGGACTTGCCTCCGGGGACGCGGTCGCGCATGGCGCCGAAGGTCCGGGAGAAGCCGGAGCCGAGGGCGTGGATGCCGGAGACCTCGCGGGCGGCCATGCCGGCGATCTTCTCGACCACGCCGACGGCGAGCGCGGTGCGTCCGCGGTCGGCCGGATCGGTGACGGGGTCGGCGCCGGTGTCCGGGGCGTGGGTCAGGGTCTTCTGGAGGTCGGCGGGGGTCGGGGTCTGCGTCATCGCGGGGCTCCCTGGAGGTGTGCTGTCCAGCTATATCGCAAATCAGCCCAACTCTGGCATTCCGCCACGGCCCCCGCGAGGGGAGTTACTGCGGACGCCCGGGGACGCCGAAGGGCGCGCGGGATCGGATCCCGCGCGCCCTCGGGCCCGGACGGCGGCTACTCGCCGATGCCGGCGAGCTCGCGCAGCCGGCGGGCCTGCGCGGCGCGCTCGGCGGCGCGCTGGGTGTCGTAGTCGCGGCCGCCGGCGCCCTGGAGCAGGGCCTTGGTCTCGATGACCGCGCCGCGCGGGGCGGCGAGCAGGGCGGCGGCGAGGTCGCGGGCGGCGCCGTCCAGCTCGGCGGCGGGGACGGCGGTGTTGGCCAGGCCGATCGCCACGGCCTCCTCGGCGCCGACCCGGCGGCCGGTCGCGCAGATCTCCAGGGCGCGGGCGTAGCCGACGAGTTCGGTGAGCGGCTTGGTGCCGGCCAGGTCGGGGACGAGGCCGAGCGAGGTCTCCTTCATGGCGAACTGGACGTCGTCGGCGACCACCCGCAGGTCGCAGCCGAGGGCGAGCTGGAAGCCGGCGCCGACGGCGTGGCCCTGGACGGCGGCGATGGTGACCACGTCGGCGCGACGCCACCAGGTGAAGGCCTCCTGGTAGCCGGCGATGGCATCGTCGAGCTCCCGGTCGGGCGAGGCGGCGAGTTCGAGGAAGGTGCGCTCGCCGGCGATGCCCTCGGGGGTGAACATGGCCCGGTCGAGGCCGGCGGAGAAGGAGAGGCCCTCGGCTCGCAGCAGCGCCACCCGGACGGTGCCCGGCAGGCTGCGGCCCACGGCGGCGAGCGCGCGCCACATCGCGGGGGTCTGCGCGTTGCGCCGTTCGGGGTGACAGAGCGTGACCGTGGCGAGCTCGCCGTCCAGCTCGAGGCGGACGCCGGCCTCTTCCCACTGCTTCTGCTCGGCGTCGGTGACGGGCGCGGTCATGGGTGGTACCTCCAGCGGGGAGCAACAGGGCTACTGGAGAGTAACAAAACCTTCCACCCGGGCACAGCCCCCGGAAAACGACGATCGGCGGCCCGGGTGACCCGGCCGCCGACTCGTCTGGAGCTTCGGAACGACTGCGAGGAGCTGAGCTGACGGACCGTCAGGATCCGGCGGCAGCAGTGGCCTTGCCCTTGCCGCGGGTGGCACCGCCGCGACCGCGGAGATTCACCCCGGACTCGCTGAGCATGCGGTGCACGAAACCGTAGGATCGGCCCGTCTCCTCCGCCAGCGCGCGGATGCTCGCCCCGGAGTCGTACTTCTTCTTGAGGTCAGCCGCGAGCTTCTCACGCGCGGCACCTGTCACCCGGCTGCCCTTTTTCAGAGTCTCAGCCACCCGTGCCTCCTCGTAGAGGTGATCGGTCAGAATCCCATGATCACCCATTGCCAGGCTCATGGCCACCCATTCGACAAGGTCTGTCCCGGGAAAGCGCAGTCCGCCGGTGGTGCTCGCTCCGCACAAGGGCGCTCACCCTGGGTGCACGCGCCCCCTCGCGCTTCCGGACTCCGAGGCGAATTCGCTGATCAGCCGGGGCCTTGGACGCCGAACGAGCGAAGGGCCCCGGACAAACGGAATCCGGGACCCTTGCATTCCCGACATCGCCGGGGTAGGAGATTTTCTGCGCCGAAAAGCTGATTCGGCGTCTACTCGGGCTTCACGCCAGGGAGACCAGGTCGTGGTAGGCGGGGCTCCACAGGTCCTCGACGCCGTCGGGCAGCAGGATGATCCGCTCCGGCTGGAGCGCGTCGACCGCGCCCTCGTCGTGGGTCACCAGCACCACCGCACCGGTGAAGGAGCGCAGCGCACCGAGGATCTCCTCGCGGCTGGCCGGGTCCAGGTTGTTGGTCGGCTCGTCGAGCAGCAGCACGTTGGCGCTGGAGACCACCAGGGTGGCCAGGGCCAGACGGGTCTTCTCGCCGCCGGAGAGCACGCCGGCCGGCTTGTCCACGTCGTCGCCGGAGAAGAGGAAGGAGCCGAGGATCTTCCGGATCTGCACCAGGTCGGTGTCGGGCGCGGCGGAGCGCATGTTCTCCAGCACCGTGCGGTCCGGGTCGAGGGTCTCGTGCTCCTGCGCGTAGTAGCCGATCTTCAGGCCGTGGCCGGGGATCACCTCGCCGGTGTCCGGCTTCTCGACCCCGGCGAGCATCCGCAGCAGGGTGGTCTTGCCCGCGCCGTTCAGGCCGAGCACGACCACCTTGGAGCCGCGGTCGATCGCCAGGTCGACGTCGGTGAAGATCTCCAGCGAGCCGTAGGACTTCGACAGGCCGGCGGCGGTCATCGGGGTCTTGCCGCAGGGCGCCGGGTCCGGGAAGCGCAGCTTGGCGACCTTGTCGGAGACGCGCGCCTGCTCCAGCCCGGACAGCAGCTTCTCGGCGCGGCGGGCCATGTTCTGCGCGGCGACCGTCTTGGTGGCCTTGGCGCGCATCTTGTCGGCCTGCGCGTTGAGGGTGGCGGCCTTCTTCTCGGCGTTGGCGCGCTCGCGCTTGCGGCGCTTCTCGTCGTCCTCGCGCTGCTGCTGGTACTGCTTCCAGCCCATGTTGTAGATGTCGATCTGGGCGCGGTTGGCGTCCAGGTAGAACACCTTGTTGACGACGGTCTCGACCAGGTCGACGTCGTGCGAGATGACGATGAAGCCGCCCTTGTAGGTCTTCAGGAACTCCCGGAGCCAGACGATGGAGTCGGCGTCCAGGTGGTTGGTCGGCTCGTCGAGCAGCAGGATGTCGGCGTCCGAGAAGAGGATCCGGGCGAGCTCGACGCGGCGGCGCTGACCACCGGAGAGGGTGTGCAGCGGCTGGTTGAGGATCCGGTCCGGCAGGCCCAGGGCGGCGGCGATGGTGGCCGCCTCGGCCTCGGCCGCGTAGCCGCCCTTGGTGAGGAACTCGGTCTCCAGGTTGGCGTACTTCTTCATCGCCCGCTCGCGGGTCGCGCCCTGGCCGTTGGCCATCCGGTCCTCGTTCTCGCGCATCTTGCGCAGCACGGTGTCGAGGCCGCGGGCGGAGAGGATGCGGTCCTTGGCGAGGACGTCGAGGTCACCGGTGCGGGGGTCCTGCGGCAGGTAGCCGACCTCGCCGGAGGTGGTCACGGTGCCGCCGGCCGGGAGGCCCTCGCCGGCCAGCACCTTGGTGAGCGTCGTCTTGCCGGCGCCGTTGCGGCCGACCAGCCCGATCCGGTCGCCGGGGGCGATCCGGAAGGAGGCGGACTCGATCAGGACGCGGGCACCGGCGCGCAGCTCCAGGGCGTTCGCGGAAATCATGGCTGAGGTCACTCCTAGCGATGGACATGGCACACAGCCATCCGGACCAGTCTACGTGACCGCGGCAAAACGATTTTCGGAGCGCCGGCGGGCGCCCGCGAGGCCGCCCGCGCCCGCCGTTACTTCGTGGCGCAGGCCGCCGAGAGCGCGGCGAAGGGCTGCGGGGCGGCGCCGCAGGTGGTCTCCGGGACGCCCTGGTCGGTGTCGAAGACGTGGCTGCCGAGGATCGGGCCGTCGTCGACGGCCACCCGGTGGGCGTCGATCCGGCGCAGCTGCACGTCCGGGCCGGCGCTGAGCTGCCAGCCGTGGCCGCTGAGCCGGAAGACGCTGATCCCGCCCGGCAGCTGGTGGACGCCGTTGACGGTGGTGGCGCAGGTGCGGGGCACCAGCATCGCGTTGTCGGTGTGCACCGCGCGCAGCGGGTCGTACACGCAGCCGGCGGCCGGGCGGGAGTTGAACCGCAGGTCGCCGTCGCGCTCGCGGAAGCCCATGGTGAGGGTCGGGGTGACCACCGCCACCCAGGGCTCCTCCTCGGTGGCGGGCTGCAGGGCGGCGGCGGCCCGCTTGCCCGCGGTGTCCCGCTTCTCCGCCTCGGTGCGGTCGGCGGCGCCGGGCTCGCCCTCGGCGTGCAACCAGTCGGCCAGGCCGGGGACGGAGCGGTGCCAGCGCACCGAGTGGTCGGCCGGGTGGACCGAGGTGACCATGCCGTCGTCCCAGACCACCACGGCGTTCTCGCCGACCATGGCGAGGTGCAGCGCGGTGGCGCCCTCGCGGCGGTAGGACCACAGGTGCTGGCCGCCGTCCCGGGCGTAGGCCTCCAGGCCGGGGCCGACCTTCAGGTCGAGGCCGCCGGTGCCCGAGGACTGCGCGCCCACCGGGCTGGCGTCCGCGCCGTCCGCACCGACCACCTTGTCGCCGAACGGCTCGGGCCGGTTGGCGTGCGCGGCGGCACCCGCCCCGAGGACGAGCAGCACGGCCAGCGCGGGGAGTGCGGATCGAGGGGAGAGGCTTCGCAGCGGGTTGGAGGGCACGGGCGTACGGTACCGCCCGATCGGGTAGCAGGGCAGCTTGACGCGACACCCCCGCCACCGGCCCGGGCGCTTATCCGGAGCTGACGGCGCCCGCGTTCACCTGCGGTGGTCGGCGGGCGGGGGGCCGCTGCCGCGGCTAGGGTGCGACTGCCGCGGCTGGACGGACTGTTACAGAGGTGATACAGGATGCAATTCGACGACGACGCGCGGCTGGACACCTCTCAGGTGGAGGACCGGCGCGGTCTTCCGGGCGGCCGGGCGGCGGTGGGCGGCGGGCTGGTCGGCATCCTCGCGGTGCTGGTGGCGGTGGTCTTCGGAGTGGACCCGGCGCTGTTCGGGGTGTCCGACGACCCGGTGGCGCCGCCGGTCGGACAGGCCACCAGCTCGGCCCAGCTGCAGTCCGCGTGCCGGACCGGGGCGGACGCCGGCCGGCGGCAGGACTGCCGGATCCTGGCCACCGTCAACAGCGTGCAGGACTACTGGAAGAGCGAGTTCGCCCGCCGTCAGGGCCAGTACGCGCCCGCCGCCACCGTGCTGTTCACCGACCGGGTGGCGACCGCCTGCGGGACGGCCAGTTCGGCGGTCGGCCCCTTCTACTGCCCGTCCGACCGCAAGGCCTACCTCGACCTCGGCTTCTTCGACCAGATGACGACCCGGCTGGGCGCCCGGGGCGGGCCGTTCGCCGAGGCGTACGTGGTGGCCCACGAGTACGGGCACCACGTGCAGAACCTGACCGGCACCACGGCGAAGGTCGGCGGCGACCGGCAGGGCGCGGACAGCGCCTCGGTCAAGCTGGAGCTGCAGGCGGACTGCTACGCGGGCGTCTGGGCGCACCACGCCACCACCACCCCGCAGGCCTCCACCGGACGACCGCTGATCACGGACCTGACGGACCAGGACATCGCGCAGGCGCTGGACGCGGCGCAGGCGGTCGGCGACGACCGGATCCAGCAGCGCGCCACCGGGCGGACCAACCCGGAGAGCTGGACGCACGGCTCCTCGGCGCAGCGGAAGCAGTGGTTCACCACCGGCTACCGGACCGGTGACATGGCGCAGTGCAACACCTTCGACTGAGCCGCGCGCGGCGGACTGTCCGTTCGACAGTACGACCTGCCACTTTTGGGTGACATGTGGCATTTGTGACGGCTTGTGGGCTTACTGTCGGCACAGCTCGACCCCGAACCCGTCCTCCTGATCCCCCATCGGAGAGCCCATGCGTTTCGGCCGCCTGACCCTGGCCGCCGCCGCACTGCTGCTGATCACCACGGCGAGCGTCCCCTCCGGCACCCCGTTGAGCCAGACCGAGCGCCACGACGCGGTGCTCTCCTCGGACGCCATCCAGCCGCGCGGCGCGGCGCCCCGGCCGGTGGTGCAGCGGGCCAAGCACGAGGTGCCGTTCGGCGCCTTCGTCGGCTCCTGGGACAACTACATCCCCAACATCGCCCGGATGGCCACGTGGCTGGGCAACGCCAACATGCAGGTCGGCCACACCTACCTGGCCGGCAACGGATGGCAGGACATCGAGGGCGAGAACGTGGTGCTGGGCCTGTGGTCGCAGTGGCGGCAGGGCGACCCCTCGCGCAAGCTCGTGCTCGGCGTGCCGATGCTGGTGCCCAACGAGGGCAACGTGCCGGACGCCGAGGTCGCCCGGCTGCTGGCCCGCGGCAACAAGGGCGAGTTCGACCAGCACTTCCTGAAGCTGGCCCGCAAGCTGGTCGCGCTCGGCGGCGGGGACACCGTGGTCACCCTCGGGTGGGAGATGAACGGCGTCACCTACACCTCCCGCTGCAAGCCCGACCCGACCGCGTGGAAGGCGTACTGGCGGCGGATCGTCGGCGTGATGCGCTCGGTGCCCGGCCAGCACTTCCAGTTCGACTTCGCCCCCAACCGGGGCCTGGACGCCGTCCCGTGGACACGCTGCTACCCGGGCGACGACGTGGTCGACATCATCGGCATGGACAGCTACGACCAGCCGGCCGGCGGCACCTTCGACGAGTACGTCTCCGAGCCCTACGGGCTGCAGGACCAGGTGGAGTTCGCCGCCAAGCGCGGCAAGCCGGTGTCGTACCCGGAGTGGGGGCTGTTCCGCAACGGCGACAACCCGGAGTTCGTCCGGCGGATGGTGGAGTGGATGCGCACCCACGACACCGCCTACCAGACGCTCACCGACTACTGTCCGCACGGCTTCTGGCAGTGCGACCGCAACCCCCGCTCCAGCTCGGTCTTCAAGCAGCTGATGGCCGGCTCGCCCGGCGCCGCGGCCGGCACCGGCTCAGCCCAGGCGGCGGGCCGCTAGCGCCTCCTTCACCCGGGGCAGCCGGGTGCGCAGCAGGTGCACCGCCGCACCGCGCAGCCGCACCAGGGCCGCCCGGGCCGCGGCGAACGGCGCCAGCCGGCCGGGACCGAGCACCAGCCGCTGGTTGGACAGCTGGTCCGGGCGCCAGCGCTGCTTGTAGGGCTCCTGGCCGCGCAGCAGCGACAGCACCGGGACGCCGGCCTCCCGGACCTCGTCCAGCGCGACGCCGAACAGCAGGCCCGCGATGTCCAGCCGCTCGCGCAGCCGCGGGTGCGCGCCGTACATGTACAGGCCGCCGAAGGACGGGCAGAGCACCAGCAGGTTGACCGCGACCAACTCGCCGTCCAGCCAGTAGCGGTGCATCGCCGCCCGGCGGGTGGCCACCAGCGCGGTGGTCGACTCGGTGAGGTGCGCGGCGAAGCGCGGCGTGCGGTGCTCGGGGGTGACGCCGCGGTCCTGCCACTGCTCGAAGTGCAGCCGCAGCAGCCCGCGGACCGCCTCCGCGACCTCCTCCGGCGCGGTCGCCCGGACCTCCACCCCGGACTCCGCGATCTTGCGCTGCTTGACCCGGCTGCGCTGCGCGGTCTTGCCCGGCAGCCGCTTCAGCAGCTCCTCCATCGGGACGGCCGGCAGGTACTGGCAGAGCGAGTCGGCGAACCGGTGCCGACGGCCCGGCCACGCCGCGAACACCTTCTGCACCGCCGCCTCCGGGTGGACCTCGCGCAGCTCCAGGCTGTGCCAGGGGCGGCGCAGCGGCAGCGCGGCGGCCAGCTCGGCGGCCGCCCGGTCGGCACAGTCCCCGTCCAGCAGCACGTCGGTGAAGTCGACCAGGCCGGCCCCCAGATTGGTCAGGCCGCCGAACGGGCCGCGGCGGCGCAGCGCGGCCGCGCCGACCAGCAGCCCGTCCCGGCGGACCAGCACCACGACCAGCGCCCCGGGGGTGCCGTAGTGCCGCCACCAGGAGCACAGCCAGCCGGCGGCCTGGAAGGGCGTGGCCGTCCGGCAGCGGCCGAACAGGTCGTCCCACTCCTCGGCGACCCGGTCCAGGGCGTCGTCGGCGCGCAGCACCTCGGAGGTCCAGGAGCCGCCCTGCGGGGCGGGCACCCGGGCCGCGGCCCGCTCGCCCGCGCGGATGCCGGCCTTCACCGGGCGCTCCGGGCGGGCTGTTCCTCCGGCTGCTTCGCGGCGGTGTCCGCGCGCGGGCGGGGCGGGGCGGCCGGCTCGACGGCGTCGGCGACCTCGGCGGCGGGCTCGTCGCGGCGGCGGCGGGTGAGCATCACCAGGGTGCCGAGCAGCACCCCGGCGGCGCCGCCGACCGCGACGTCCAACCGGGCGGACGGCGTGGCCGGCCGGTCCGGCTCGGCGGCCTGGGCGAGCGAGACCAGTCGGACACCGGTCTCCTTGCTGCTCGCGTTGCCGAAGGCGATCAGCGACTTGGCGACCGCGTCGGCCGTCTTCACCGCCTCCGCCGGGCGGGCACCGGTGCCGGTGATCTCGATCATCGGGGCGTCCGGCGAGGTGGCGCCCCGGACCAGGCCGGACAGCGTGGCCACGCTGTGCCCGGACTCGGCGGCGGCCGCCGCCAGCACCTGCGGCTGGCCGGCCAGCCGACCGTACGCCTGCGCGAAGTTGGTCGCGGTGGCGGCCTCGCCCTGGTTCTGCGGCACCACGATCACGTAGGCGTGGGCGGCGTACGAGGGGTGCGAGACCAGCGCGTAGCCGGCCCCGGCCGCCGCGCCGAGCGGGACGGCGGCGGCCAGCGGCCACCAGCGGCGGGCGAGCGCGCGGACGTTCCGGCGCGGCTTGGACATGGAGGACTCCGAAAGGTCGGGGACGGATGGTGGTTCGCAAGGGCCCGGAGCGGGGCGGACGCGTCGGCGGCGCCCCGCGGCCCCGGGCCTCAGGGCCCGCCGGGCGGGCCGGACCGGGCCGGCGACGGCTGCGGGACGGTCGCGGGCGAGCGCCGGGCGGGCGGGACGGGCCGGCCCGTGCGGTCGAAGCGGTCGTACAGGGCGGCGAGTTCGGCCGCGATGCGGGTGATGTCGTAGTGGGCGACGGCCGGGGGCCGGGGCAGGGGGGTGGGGCGGCGGCCCATCAGGTCGGCGAGCGCGGCGGTGTACGCGGCGGCGGCGGAGGGCAGCGCGCGGGCCTGCGGGGCGGCGTCGGCGGGGAGGTCGTCCAGCGCCGGGCAGGCGGAGTGCAGGACCGGCAGGCCCGCGGCCAGGCCCTCCAGGGCGGCCAGGCCGAAGGTCTCCTCGGCCGACGGGGAGGCCAGCACGTCCATCGTGGTGAGCAGCTCCGGGACGTCGTCCCGCTCGCCGGGCAGCACCAGGCGGTCCCGGACGCCGAGCCGCTCGGCCTGCCGCTCCAGCGCGGCGAGCTCGGGCCCGGCGCCGACCAGCAGCAGCCAGGGCTCGCCCGGAGCCGGGTGCGGGGCGGCCGCCGCGCGCAGCCCGGCGAGCGCCTCCAGCAGCACCCCGAAGCGCTTGCCGGGGACCAGCCGGCCGACCGCGCCGACCACGAACGCCTCCTGCGGCAGCCCGAGTCCGGTCCGCAGGCTCTGCCGGACGGCGGCCCTGGAGTCGGCCGGCAGGGCGTACCGCGCCGCCTCGATGCCGTTCGGCAGCAGCACCACCCGGCGGGCCGGCACGCCCCAGTCGCCGAGCACCCCGGCGACCTGCCCGGAGACGGCGACGGTGACCGAGCCGAGCCGTTCGGCGGCCAGGTACAGGGCGCGCACGCCCCGGGTCGTGGGGCGGCCCTCGATCACCCCGGCCTGCAGCGAGTGCTCGGTGGCGACCACCGCGCGCACCCCCGCGAGGCGGGCGGCCAGCCGGCCGTACAGTCCGGCGCGGTAGAGGTGGGTGTGCACCAGGTCGTAGCCGCCGGCCCGGACCAGCCGGGTCAGCCGGGGCAGCACGCCGAGGTCGCGGTTGCCGCGCATCGCCAGGTCGTGGACGGTGAAGCCCTCGGCGCGCAGCGCCGTGGCGACCGTGCCGGGGTTGGTCAGGGTGGCGACCTCGCACCGGTGCCGCTCGGGCAGGTGGCGCAGCACCAGCAGGAGCTGGCGCTCGGCGCCGCCGGCGGCGAGTCCGGTGACGATGTGCAGGACCTTCACCGCAGGCCTCCGCGCCGGCCGATCACTCCGCTGTGGCGCAGCCCGGTGAGCGCGTCCCGCCAGCGGTGCCGGCCGTGCTTGGCGCGCAGCCGCCAGGCGCCGTCCCGGTCGCCGACGTAGCAGCGCGGCAGGGCGAACCGGCCGGTCAGCTCGGAGTGCTGGATCGCGCAGGCGTACTCGTACCCGGCGTCGCGCACCGCCAGGGTGGCGGGCAGGTCGATCGCGCCGTACGGGTAGCAGAAGCCGGTCACCGGACCGCCGACCAGCTCCTCCAGGGCGCGGCGGCTCTCCCGGGTCTGCCGGGCCAGCACCTCGGCGGGCAGCCCGGGCAGCGCCTGGTGGCCGAGCCCGTGCGAGCCGATCTCCCAGCCGGAGGAGGCGAGTTGGGTGACCTGGTCGACGGTGAGCAGCTGCTTGCGCGGGCCCTCGACGTCCCAGCCGTTCTCGGTGCCGAGCAGGTCGGGCACCACGTACGCGGTGGCGGTGAAGCCGTACTCGCGCAGCACCGGGACGGCGTGCCGGGCGAAGTCGGCGTAGCCGTCGTCGAAGGTCAGGCCGACCAGCCGGGCGTCCTCGCCGGCCGCCCGGGCCGCGAGCAGCTCCCGGACGCTCACCCCGCGCCGGCCGGTGCGGTGCAGCCAGGCCATCTGCGCGGCGAAGCGTTCGGGGCTGACGGTGAGGAGGTACGGGTCCTCCTCCTCGTCGGCGACCGAGTGGTACATCAGGATCCAGGGCGCCGCCCTGGGCCCTGCGGCCTGGGCCGGCAGGCTGGCGAGGTCAGCGTCCATGTGACGAGATCCCTTCGGCGGCTCGGGTGGCGCGCGGGCTGAGCGCCCGGGCCAGGGCGAGGACGGGGCCGCGTACCTCGGCGGCGCCGAACGCGGCGCCGAGGGCGGCGAAGGCGAGCACCACGGTGACGCCGCCGCTCAGGGTGGAGAGCAGCGGGTTCGCGGTGAGCGCGGCGGCGACCGCGCCGAGCGCGGCCGCGCCGAGGGCGGCGGCCAGCAGCCGGGCCTGGCCGCCGAGCACCGCGGGCAGCCGCAGCGCGATGCCGCGCAGCAGCAGTCCGCGCAGCAGCAGCGCGGCGGCGGCGGTGATGCCGGCGGCGTTGCCGGCGGCCAGCGCGAGCGCGCCGAAGCGCGGGGCGGCGGCCAGGCCGACCGCGACGGTGACCAGCAGGCCGAGGGCCATCGCGGCGACCGGGTACCAGTCGAGGAGGCGGCGGCCGCCGTCCTCGGTGTCCGGGTCGTCGGCGCGGCGGACGACCGGGCGGACCGAGAAGTAGGGGCGGACCATCACGCCGATCAGCGCCTGCGCGGGCAGTCCGAAGCTGTACACCCGGATCACCGCGGCGGTGGCGGCGGTGTCGTGCGCGCCGAAGGCCCCGCGCTGGAAGAGCAGCGCCACCACCGAGGGCGCGCAGGCCATCAGGAAGGCGGTGCCCATCAGCACCAGCGCGGAGGCCTGGCCGAGGTCCTTCTCCACCCGGTCCCGGGCGGCCGTCGGGTCGCCCGCGGCGAGTGCCCGGGCCACCACCGGGAAGGTCACGGTGACGACCAGGATGGCCGAGGTCATGGCGAGCTGGGAGACCTTGGTGGCGTAGTTGAGGTGCGAGATGGTGCCCGGCGGCAGCCCGGAGCCCAGGTAGCGCTCGATGAACACCTGGGCCTGCCGGGTCAGGGTGAAAGCGGCCACCGGCAGCATCGCCAGCGGCATCAGCACCAGCCGGCGGTCGACCGGGCCGCGCCGGTGCGCCTTGCGCCGCTTGCCCGAGTGCAGCCGGCCCAGGAACGGGACGATCAGCACCCCGGCCATCAGCAGGCTGCCGAGGGCCACCCCGAGCGCCGCCGACTTGACGCCCCACAGCTGGTGGCAGGTCAGCAGCAGCGCCAGGATGCCCAGGTTGTAGGCGACGTAGATGGTGGCCGGCGCGGTGAAGCCGTGGTGGGCGCGCAGCGCGGAGGCCAGGTACCCGGCCACGCCGAACGGCAGCACCGTGAAGGCGGTGATCCGGGTGCAGGTGACGGCCAGCTCCGGGTCGGCCAGCCCCGGGGCGAGGAGCTCGACCAGCTGCGGGGCGCCGAGCGCGGCCCCGGCCGACAGGGTGCTCAGCGCGAGCAGCATCCAGGGCAGCGTGGCCTTCACCAACTGCCGGACCGGGTCCGGTCCTTCGGGCTGCTCCTCGCGCAGCACCAGGGCCAGGCTGAAGGCCGGGACCATCAGGAACGCCATCGCGTCCTCGATCAGCAGCGGCGCCGCGGTCTCCGGGACGGTCCAGGCGACCAGGAAGGCGTCGGTGCCCTGGTTGGCGCCGAAGTAGCGGGCCAGCAGCAGGTCGCGGAGCAGGCCGAGGGCCGATCCGGCCGCGCTGAGCAGCGCGGTGACGCCGAAGGCCTTGGCCAGGAACCCGCGGCGGGCGGCCGGCGGCCCACCACCGTCGCCGGTCGGCTGCTGCGGCAGGTGCGGGGTCAACGGTGGTGCGGCGAGCGGCTGTTCGGTGGTCATGCGGCTCGTCCTTCGTCGGAGCCGGGCAGCGCCGTGCGGGCGGCCAGGCCGAGCACCAGGGAGGTCAGTACCGTGGTGGTGCCGCCGATGTCGGCGTACAGGAAGTCGACCAGCACCCAGCCGAGCAGGGCGAGGGCCGCCAGTCCGGCGCCGGCCGCGCGGCGCAGGCAGCCGATCAGCAGCGCGAGGAAGAGCGCCAGGTAGGCGACCACCCCGACCAGGCCCTGCTCGCTCAGCACCAGGAAGTACATGTTGTGCGGGGAGAGCAGCGGCTCCCGGGTGAAGCCGATGGTGGAGTCCGCGGCGTCGCTGCCGGAGGAGAGCCGCAGCGGCGCGTGGCTGTCGCGCAGCTGCTGGAAGGCCTTGGGGCCGGCGCCGGTGACCGGGTGGTCCTGCCAGATCCGGCCGGCGGTGGCCCACAGGTCGTAGCGGTCGGAGACCGACTGGTCGGGCGCGGCGGAGACCGAGCCGATCGAGCTGAGCCGGGCGGTGACGCCGTCCCCGCCGAGGCCGAGGCCGCCGACCAGGACCACCGCGGCGGCGGCCGCGATCACCGCGGAGCGGACCGCCAGCCGGGCGTCGGCGCGCAGCAGCAGCAGGGTCGCGGCGGCCGCGCAGGCGATCCAGCTGCCGCGGCTGAAGGAGACCGCGAGCGGGAAGGTCAGGAAGGCGGCCGCCGCGAACATCCCGCGCCGCAGCCAGGCGCTGCCGCCGGGCCCGCGCTCGGCCAGGGCCAGGGCGAGGGCGGCGAGCAGCCCGTACGAGACGACGGTGGACATCGCCATGACGTCCAGGGCGCCGAAGGTGCCGACCGCGCGGATCGGTTGGCCGGTGTACGAGGCGCCGGTGCGGGTCAGGTACTGGTCGGCGCCGACCACGCCCTGGACCAGCGCGGCGGCGACGAAGGAGCCGAGCACGATCCGCTGGTCGAGCCGGTCCCGCAGCGAGCACAGCACGGCCGCCGGGACCAGCACGAACACCTGGGTCAGCCGGACGAAGCCGGTGGCGCTGGCGGTCGGGTCGATCGAGCCGAGGGTGGCCGCGGCGGCGGCCAGCACGATGCCGCCGAACAGCAGGCAGACGGCGGCGGGCAGCCGCGGGGTGCGGCCGCGCAGCAGGTCCAGGGCGGTCAGCCCGACCAGGGCGAGCGAGGCGATGTCCGCCGCGGTGACGTGGACCGCGGCCGTGACGTCCTTCTCGCCGGTGGGCACGCAGACCAGGAGCACCGTGGCGGCCGCCAGCAGGCTCGGCCGGGCCGCGACTATGGCGGCGGCGCGGCGCGGGACGCTCGGCGCGTACGGCCGGGTGAGGGTCAGGGCCACCGGTTCAGCTCCCGTCCGGGTGGAGCATCAGGGCTGCGGTGCGCAGCAGGATCTTGGCGTCCTGCCACAGGCTCCAGCTCTCGATGTAGCGGTTGTCGAAGCGGGCCCGGTCCTCGATCGAGGTGTCCCCGCGCAGGCCGTTCACCTGGGCCAGGCCGGTCAGCCCGACCGGGACGCGGTGCCGGTCGGCGTACTCGGGGTACGCCTGGCCGAACCGCATCACGAAGTACGGGCGCTCCGGCCGGGGGCCGACCAGGCTCATGTCGCCGCGCAGCACGTTCCACAGCTGCGGCAGCTCGTCCAGCGAGGTCTTGCGCAGGAAGTGGCCGACCGCGCCCATCCGGTGGTCGTGCGAGATGTTCCAGCGGGTCGCCGACTCGTGCTCGTCGCTCGGGCGCAGGGTGCGGAACTTGAGGACGGTGAAGACCTTGCCGTCCAGGCCGGTGCGCTGCTGGCGGAAGAGCACCCCGGGGCCGGTGTCGAAGCGGACCGCCAGCGCGCACGCGGCCAGCACCGGGGAGATCAGCAGCAGGCCGAGCCCGGCGGCGGTGACGTCCAGCGCCCGCTTGACCAGCCAGGTCGGGCGGCGCAGCGCCGGCCGGTCCAGCCGCAGGCAGGGGAAGCCGTAGAGGTGGTCGACCGGGAAGCGGCTGACCGAGCCGTACTCGCGCAGCGCCGGGACCAGCCACACCTGGCAGCCGAGCCTGGCGGCCAGCCGCAGCGAGGCGGCGGTCTCCGCCTCGTCGGTGGCGCCCTCGGTGGCCACCACGTGGTGGATCCGGTGCCGGCGGACCACCTTGTGCAGCGCCTCCCGGCCGCCCAGCACCGGCAGTTGACTGCCCGGCGGGAGCAGCACCGGATCCGGGTCGAGGAAGCCGACCGGGCGCATGCCGTACTCGGCGCGCTCGCTGAGCACCGCGGCGATCCGCTGGCCGAGCTGCCCCGCGCCGAGCACCAGCACCGGGCTCGGGCGGCGGCGCCGGGCCCGGCGGGCGAGGCGGTAGGTGAACCCGCGGCCGAGCAGGGCGAACAGCAGCACGCCGGCCAGCAGCGCGGCCAGGCGCAGCGCGCCGCGCGGACCGCTCGGGTCGAGCGCGGGCCAGCCGCCGTCCAGACAGGCGCCGACGGTGACCACGACCGCGGTCGCCACCACCGCGCGGGCGGCGAGGGCCGGGAACTCGTCCAGCGCGGAGAGGGTGAGTCGGCTGCGGTACAGGCCGCCGGCCAGGTTGAGCGGCACCAGGACGGGCAGCAGGAGGGCGGCGGCGGCCAGCGGGTGGGCGGCGGCGGGCGCGGTCAGCGCGGCCGCGCCGGCGGCGGCCGCCACGTCCGCGACGACCAGGCCGCCGGGCAGCGCGACCCGGGAGTGCAGCCGCCTGCGGTGGCGGCCGGGGGCGGCGGCGGGCCGGGCGGGCGCGGACCCCGTCGGCCGGTCCAGTGTCGCCGTCCGGGGCGGGCTCGACAGGGGTCTGCCCGGCCTCGGCACACTCTCGTGGTCAATGGTCATCAGCGCACGAACTCCCCTGCTGTGTACCCGCCGGGGCGGGACAGCCGGAGCCGGACAGGTGGTACCGGCGCGGCGACCCCGGCCCGGTGGACGCGGTCCAGGTAAGCACCTGCTGCCGTGGTGGCGATCCGCCATTTGTCTTTCAAAATGGGAATGGAGCAGGCAAAATCAGACAGTACCGAACACTGCCGCCATTGCCGGAAGTCGACTTGCCATTTCATTCCACCCGCCCATTAATCAGACTTTCGGAAACATGGCCGCACCGTCACGGGGCGAGCATCCTCTGCCTGACAAACGATCAGAACCGCTGCGGGACACGGCTCCCGCGGCTCGCCGGGACCTCCACCCGGCGCGCGAGGGCCCGGTAGAGCCCGTCCACCTGGGTGATCACGCCGCGAATATCATGATGTTCCGACACGTGTTCCCGTGCCGCCGCGCCGAGTCGTTCGCACTCGATCCGGTCGCCCAGGATCCCGGACATCCGTTCGGCCAGCGCCACCGGGTCACCGGGCGCGACCAGGGCCACCGGGCGGTGTGCCGGCGGCAGGCACTCACGGGCCCCCGGCACGTCGGTGAGGAGCACCGGGCGGGCCGCCGCCATCGCCTCCAGCGGGGCCAGCGCCATCCCCTCCCAGCGGGACGGCAGCACCACCAGGTCCGCCGCCGCCAGCCACGGCCGGGGATCCGGCACGTCCCCGGCCAGCCGCACCCGGGACGGCTCCGGCAGCGCCCGGACCCGCTCCGCCACCGCCGCCGCGTCCGGCCCGCCGCCGACCAGCGCCAGCCGGGCACCCGGGATCCGCCCGACCACCCGCGGCCACGCGTCCAGCAGGACGTCCTGGCCCTTCTGCCGGCACAGCCGGCCCACGCAGACCGCGAGCGGCGCGGCCTGGTCCAGGCCCAGCACCATCCGCGCGTGGCGGCGCGCGGCGGAGTCCGCGGGCGCGAAGTGGCGGAGGTCCACCCCGTTCGGCACCACCTGCCAGCGGGCCTCCAGGCCCGCCGCCACGCCGTCCGCGCGCTCCTGCTCGCTCACGCACAGCACGCGGTCCGCCCAGCGGGTCGCGAACCGCTCCCAGCGCAGCGAGGCCTCGGCGAGCCGGCCCTCCACGGCGGCGAAGGACCAGGCGTGCGGCTGGAAGACGGTCGGGACCGAACCGCGGGCCGCCAGCCGGCCCGCCAGGCCCGCCTTCGCACTGTGCAGGTGCAGCACGTCGGGCGCGGCGCCGCGGACGATCCGGCGCAGCCGCAGCGACTCGGCGGCGGTGGACGGCCCCGGCGAGCGCTCCGCCGGCCACTCCAGCACCCGGGCGCCGGCCGCCAGCGCCTCCGCCGTCAGCCGTCCGCCCGGCGGGCACGCCACCAGCACCCGGCACCCCGCCTCGCGCTGGCCCTTGACCAGGTCCACCACCACGCGGGCGACACCGCCGTCGACGGGCTGGGAGACGTGAAGGATCGTCATCTGCACCCGGCGGAGCCTAGATCCGCGTCAGTGCCGCAGGTCCCCGCGTTCACCCGTCCCGGGGAACGGGTGCACTCGCACGAGCGACAGCGGGGGCGTGGGACGCCCCCGCGCCGCCGATCCGGGCTAGAAGTCTGATGAAGATGTTGGGTTCTGGCCTCGTCGCGTGTGCGGTGGGGCCAGACTCGTTTCGTGGCGATGGGGGAATGGGCTGGGGAGTTGGTCGGGCCGGATGTGTGGGAGACCTGCCGGGAGTTGATCCCGGCCGGGAGTGTGTTCGCGTTCCTGGCCGAGCACCGGGAGGCCCTGTTCCCGGGCTCGATGTTCGCGGACATGTATCCGTCGAGGAACGGGCGGCCGAGTATGCCGCCGCAGGTCCTGGCGGCGGCCGTGGTCCTGCAGAGCCTGCACGGCCTGTCGGACGTCGACACGGTCCAGCAGTTGCGGTGCGACCTGCGGTGGAAGGCCGCGTGCGGGCTCGGCCTGCACGACACCGCGTTCGACCCGTCGCTGCTGGCCTACTTCCGGCGCCGGCTGCAGCGCTCACCGGATCCGAACCGGTTGTTCGCCCGGGTCAAGGAGGTGGTGGCGGCCACCGGCGTGCTCAGGGGCAGGCAGCGGCGGGCGCTGGACTCCACCGTGCTGGACGACGCGGTGGCCACCCAGGACACCGTCACCCAGCTGATCGCCGCGATCCGCCGGGTGATCCGGGACGTCCCCGACGCGGAGCGGACCGCCGCCGCGTGGTGCACCGCCCACGACTACACCGACCCGGGCAAGCCCCGCATCGCCTGGAGTGACGAGGCCGCCCGCACCGCACTGGTGGACGCCCTGGTCACCGACGCGCTGAACCTGCTGGGCCGCCTGCCCGAACGGCCACTGGACGAGAAGGCCGCGGACGCCGTCGGACTGCTGGCCCTGGTCGCCGGTCAGGACGTCGAGGTCGCCGACGGCTCCGACGGACGCGACGGCCGATGGCGGATCGCCCGCGGCACCGCCCGCGACCGCATCGTGTCCACGGTGGACCCCGAGGCCCGGCACATCCACAAGAACCGCACCCGCCACCAGGAGGGCTTCCGCGCCCACGCCGCGTTCGAGCCCGAGACCGGTCTGCTGACCGAGGTCGCCCTCACCGCCGGCACCGGAGCGGACAACCACGAGGCCGCCGTCGCCCAGGACCTGCTCGCCGACGAGACCGGGACCCTGACCGTCCTCGGCGACACCGCCTACGGCACCGGCGACCTGCGCGAAGCCCTCGAGGACGACGGCCACACCCTGATCATCAAGCCCCCGCCACTGCGGCAGGCCGTCCCCGGCGGCTTCACCGGCGACGACTTCCACGTCGACACCCACGCCGGCACCGTCACCTGCCCCGCCGGCCACACCAAACCCCTCGGCCGCCCGGATGCCAAGGGCGCCCGGGCAGCCCAGTTCAAGAAGCTCTGCACCGACTGTCCCCTGCGCGATCGGTGCACCCGCTCCAAGACCGGCCGAGCATTCCAGGTCCACGCCCACTACGACCGCCTGAAAGCCGCCCGCGACCAGGCAGCCGACCCCGACTGGCAGGCCGAATACCGCCGCTGGCGGCCACCGGTCGAACGCGCCATTGCCTGGCTCACCGCACAGGCCAACCGCCGCGTCCCCTACCGAGGCGTCCTGAGGAACGACACCTGGCTCCACAACCGCGCCGCCGCACTCAACCTCCGCCGACTGATCAACCTCGGACTCACCCGCACCCGCCACACCTGGACCATCACCCCCACCACCACATAGCGCAGAAGGGCCGCCCCAACCGGGACAGCCCTCCCAATGCCAAGATCTTCATCAGACTTCTAGAGCTGGTCGGCCAGGTTGGCGAGCACCTGGTCGTGGATGCGGTTGAGGCCCTTCGGCGCGAAGGTGCGCTCGAAGAAGCCGCCGATGCCGCCCGCGCCGGTCCAGCTCGCCTCGACGGTGACCCTGGCCTGCGCCTCACCGACCGCCGACACCGTCCAGGTGATCACCATCGAGGAGTTGGCGTCGGTCTCCACCAGCTTCTCCGGGCTGGGCGCGGAGACGGTGAACAGGCAGTCCCGCACCCGCTTCTCGGTCGCCTGGAGCTTCCAGTGCACCTGCGTCCCCGCGCCGGTGCCGCCGGCCCGCACCTCGTACTCGCTGTACTGCGCGGGCAGGATCTTCGGCCGGGTCCCCGTGTAGTCGGCCAGCGCCTCGTACACCCGCGTCGGCGCGGCCTGGTAGACCCGCTCGGTGGTCGCGTACACCTTGCCCATCAGTGGACTCTCCTCGCTCGTTCCTTCGGTGCCCCGTCTCGGGTCCAAGCCAACCACCGCGCCCGGACGCCGCCAAACCGGGGGCCCGGGTCGCCCGGGCCGCTCGGGCTAGAGTGGCCGGATGCTCGAAAAGGTGACCGCCGTCCGGTACGTCGACCCGCTGCGGGCGGGCGGATCGGTGCCCGGCGTGGTGGAGACCGACGACCTGGGCACCTACGTGGTGAAGTTCACCGGCGCCGCGCAGGGCCTGAAGGCGCTGATCGCCGAGGTGATCGTCGGTGAACTGGCCCGCCGGCTCGGGCTGCGGGTGCCGCCGCTGGTGCTGGTCGACTTCGACCCGGCGGTGGCCGCCGCCGAGCCGGACCAGGAGATCCAGGACCTGCTGCGGGCCAGCCGCGGCGTCAACCTGGGCATGGACCTGCTGCCCGGCGCCCGCGACTTCCGCCCCGGCATGATCGAGGTCGCGCCGTCGGAGGCCGGCCGGATCGTCTGGCTGGACGCCCTCACCGGCAACGTCGACCGCACCGTCCACAACCCCAACCTGATGGTCTGGCACGGCCGGCTCTGGCTGATCGACAACGGCGCCGGGCTGATCTTCCACCACCGCTGGTCCGGCGCCCGCGCCTCGCTGCTCAAGGCGTACGACCTCAGCGGGCACGCGCTCGGCGCGCACGGGCCGGACGTGGCCGCCGCCGACCGCGAGCTCGCACCCCGGGTGACGGCCGAACTGCTGCGCGAGGTGGTCGCGCTGGTCCCGGACGCGTGGCTGGCCGACGAACCGGGTTTCGGCTCCCCGGACGAGGTCCGGGAGGCGTACGTGGGCCACCTCGCGGCCCGCGCCGCCGGGTCCGCGCACTGGCTGCCGACCTGCTTCGCCACCCCCGAGGAGTTGCGGGCCGCCGAGGAGCGGAAGGCCGCCGCCACCCTGGCCGGCCGGCCGGCGTGGCTGAAGCAGGTGCCCAACCGGGCCGGCCTCGCCTCCGTCGAGCAGGACTGGAGCCGACACGTCGGGGATTGACCCCGGGGCGGGTCCGCCCCCGATACTCGTTCAGGTTTTCGGACGATCCGAGGGGAACGAATGCGCGGGGGCAGGGTGGCCGTGGTCGGCGGCAGCATCGCGGGGTGTGCGGCGGCACTCGCCGCCTGGCGGGCGGGCGCCACCGAGGTGGTGGTGTTCGAGCGGAGCGCCGAGCGGCTCCAGGACCGGGGCGTCGGCCTGGTCCTGCACAACGACCGGTACGCGGAGCTGGAGGCGGCCGGGCACCTGGACGCCGGCATGCCGTGGCTGCCGATGGAACGCCGCCCGTGGATCGTCCGGGACGGCGAGGACCGGGCCGGACGCACGGTCGGCGCCCTGGAGTTCCCGTTCCGCGCGTACGGCTGGAGCTCGCTCTGGAGCGGCCTGCGCGACCGGCTGCCGGACGCCGTGGACCACCGGACCGGCACCGCCGTCACGGAGGTGCTGCCCGAGCCGGACGGCGCGCGGGTGCGGCTGGCCGACGGCACCGAGGAGCGCTTCGACCTGGTGGTCGGCGCGGACGGCTACCGCTCGACGGTCCGCAGCGCCATGTACCCCGGGCTGGAGGCCGAGTACGGCGGCTACGTCGCCTGGCGCGGCACCCTGCCCGCCGCCGACCTGCCCGGGCCGGCCGGGGCCTTCCCCGAACGGGACGCGCCGACCATCGTGTACCCCGGCGGGCACATGATCATCTACCGGATCCCCGGAGCGACCGGGGTGGACGTCAACTGGGTCCTCTACGCCACGCCGCCGGGCGCGGCCGACACCCCGCCCGGACGCGAGCTCACCGACGAACTGCGGGAATTCCAGCAGGATCTGATGGACCGGCACTTCCCGCCGTTCTGGCGCGAGACGGTGCGGCGGACGCCCGCCGAGGCCGCGTTCGTCCAGCCGATCTACGACCTCGCGGTCGAGCACGTCGCGCGGGGCCGGCTGGTGCTGCTGGGGGACGCCGCGGCGATAGCCCGGCCGCACACCGGCAGCGGCGCGATCAAGGCGCTGCAGGACGCCGCCGTGCTGGAGGAGGCGCTGCGCCCGGACGGCGGCCTGGACGCGGCGCTGGCGGCGTACGACGCGAAGCGGGCGCCGGTCGGGAAGGCGATCCTCGGCCTCGGCCGGAGCCTCGGGCGCGCGCTGGTCCAGCAGACCCCGGACTGGGCCGCCCTGGACCAGGCGGCGCTGGACGCGTGGTGGAGCACCACGGGCGGGCAGACGGGCGGGGTGGCGCTGCTCTCGCCGGGCCGGCGCTAGACGCGACGAAGGGCGCGGGGACCGCGGCTCGCAGCCGGGCCCACGGGAGTGGGCGGCTGGTCGCGCGGGTCCCCGCGCCCCCGGTGACCAGGGTCAGCGGACGGCCTTGGCGGCGTTGATGATGCCCGCGCCGTAGAAACCGTTGTAGGCGGTGACGCCCTCGCAGGTGGCCTTGTAGGCGCCGTCGCCGGTCGGGTCGAAGCTCGCCGGGCAGGCGTGGGCGTCAGCCTGGGCCATCAGCAGCGCGCGCAGCGCGTCCGGGCCGGCCCACGGGTGGGTGGAGGCGAGCAGCGCGGCGACGCCCGCGGCGTGCGGGGAGGCCATCGAGGTGCCCTGCATGTAGGCGTAGCCGCCGCGCACGGTGGAGAGGATCCGGCCGTTCTGGTCCGGGGTGTCCGGGATCTGGAAGCGGCGGTCGCCGCCGGGGGCGGCCACGGTCGCCTTGCCCAGCCCGTAGCTGGAGTAGTAGGACTTGTCGCCCTTCACGCCCACCGAGGTGGTGACCACGACGCCCGGCAGCTCGGTCGGCAGCGACAGGCAGTCGTTGTCGATCTGCCGCTCGACCGGGGTGGTGTCGTCGGGGCTGGAGGTGTCGGTGGTCTTGTGGGCGAGGTCGTAGTTCTCGTTGCCCGCCGCGGCGACGTTGAGCACGCCGCCCTGCCGGGAGAACTCCACCGCGCGCCGGACGCCGGTCATCACGGCGGCCTGGTCGGGGTCGCCGGCGCAGTTGAACAGCCACGGGTCGATGTAGTAGCTGTTGTTGGTCACGTTGAAGTGGTGCTGACCGGCCCAGACGAAGCCGCATATCGCGTACTCGGGGTAGATGAAGCCGCCGTCGTCGACGACCTTCACCGCGGCGATCCGCACGTTCGGCGCGATGCCCTCGATGCCCTTGCCGTTCTTGGCGGCGGCGATCGTCCCGGCGACGTGCGTGCCGTGGTCGCTGGTGGTGGGCTGCCAGGCGGCCCAGGTCTGGTCCGCCTTGCCGCTGAGGCAGGAGGCGGAGAGCGAGGGGTCCACGTTGGCCGCGAGCTCCTCGTGGGTGGCGTCGACGCCCGAGTCGAGCACGCCGACCACGACGTTGCGGCTGCCGAGGGAGGTCTGGTGGGCGCGGTCGACGCCGATCTGGCGCATGTCCCACTGGTTGGCCCAGAGCGGTTCGCTGCCGTCGGACGGCGCGGCGGCGGGAGTGGCGACCCGTTCGACCGCGGAGTCCATCTCGGTGGCGAGGATGCCCTTGGTCCGGCTGGCGCCGACCGACTGCACCGCGTTGGACTTGCGCAGGGCCGCGGCGAAGCCGGGGTCGTCCGAGCGGGCGATCACGACGCCGATCTGCTCGTACGAGGCGACGACGGTGCCGCCCGCGGCGGCGATCTCGCGCTCGGTCTTCTGGACCTGACCGTGGTTGGCCTTGGTGTTGACCACGTAGCTGAGCAGTGGCCCGGCCGCCTGGGCGCCCTGGGGGGCCGCCGCGGCGGTGCCGGCCGGCAGGGCGATGGCGCCGGCGGTGGCGAGCGCGAGGCAGGCCGCCGCGATCCGGGTCCGGCGTATCCGAGGAACACTCATAGGGGTTGACCCTCCCGAGTCTCGTCGTGCGTCCCGGTGTGGTGACAGGGACACGTGAGTTGATCGGACGCTAGTGAACGCTCGTTATCCGCCGCAAGGGTCGTGCACACGTTTTCGACACATGGACGGGTGCCCGGTCCGCTGTCAGGCCGGACCGGGCACCCGGGTCTATCTGGTGGGGCGTCAGCCCCCGAAGAGCTCACCGTAGGTCGCCATCGCGGTGGCGATGTCGGCCTGCGCCCAGAAGCGGTGGTAGGTGAAGACCGGCGCCGCGCCGCCGTCCAGGTAGGCCTGGACCTTGGCGAAGGCGGGGTCGTTCTTGTACCAGGAGCGGATGGACAGGAAGGTGGACGCGGAGCTGATCGGGTCGCCGTTCGGCATGGTCCCGGTCCAGCCGGACGGCACGGACAACGAGTCCTTGAACCGGCTGTAGTCCGTGCGGGTCTCCGGGACGGAGATGCCCAGCGCGTCCTGGTTGTTGCCCCACATGCCGTCGAGCAGCTTCTGCGCGGCGGTCTTCGCCGCGGTGTTGCCGGACTTTGCGGCGTAGTAGGACAGCAGCTTGGCGTAGGAGCCGGCCACGCCGACGTCCTGGGTGTAGTCGACCACCGACACGTGCAGGCCGGTGTTGGCGCCCGGCGCGGTGGCGTTCCAGGTGTCCGGCTTGCCGCTCCAGGCGAGCGTGGACGGGATCCGGTAGCTGCCGTCGGCGTTGAAGGTGGTGTTGGCCAGCGCCCAGGTCACCCACTTGTCCAGGACGGCCTTGGCCCGGGTGTCGCCGCTGGCGTAGTAGTACTCGGCGACCCGCTCCAGGCCCCAGGCCTGGAAGCCGAACCACTGGTTGGACGGCGGGTCGTGGTAGACCGGCGCCTCGTCGTAGTACATGCCGTAGAAGGTCGGGGTGCCGGCCGGCGGGGTGGCGTAGCTGCCGTCCCAGCTGTTGGTGGCACCGCCCGCGATCGCGCCCTCGCTGGACTGCAGCCACTGCACGAACTCGACCTGGCGGCCCAGGCTGGTGGTCCAGTCGGCCTTGCCGGTGGCCGACTTGGGCGCCATCGCGGCGTCGTTGACCAGGGCGTAGGCGGCCATCGGGTTCTGGTAGCCGCCGTGCGCGGCCCCGTCGCCGATCCGCCAGGCCCAGCCGGCGTTGGTGTCGGTGGCACCGCCCCAGGCGTAGTACCAGGACAGCAGGTAGTGCGAGGAGTCCTTGCCGGTGCCGGCGGCGCAGGTGGAGGGGCCGACGCAGTTGCCGATCTTCTTGAAGTACTTGTCGAAGAACGAGTACCGCAGGTAGTCGCCCATCTTGCCCGCCTTGGCGACGGTGGTGGCGACCTGCGAGCCGTTGCCCTGGGCCTTGGCCCAGGTGTCGGCCCAGTACGCGGCCTGGATGGCGCGCGCGTCGGCGTCCGGCGCGTCGGTGAACTTCCACTGCTTGGCGTAGGAGCTGTCCTTGACGAACAGGTCCAGGTAGCCGTTCTTGCCGCCGTAGACCATCTTGTCGCAGGTGGGCTGCGGGATGGTCTCCCACACCGACTCCTGCGCGCCGCGCTGGTAGGTGTTGATGTAGGACGGGCCGGTGTCGGCCGGTCCGGCCTCGCACTTGCCGGGCGAGTTGCCGTAGCCGTAGACGTTGTCGACGTCCTGCAGCCAGTGCATGCCGTAGATGTCGTCGGTGCCGTACGCGCTCTTCAGCTCGCCGGCGATCGGGTCCTGGCCGGCGGTGACCGAGGTGTCCAGGGCGGCCGGGTAGTCGCTGGGCAGCGGCCGCTCGGGCGCGTAGGTGGCCGGCTTGGAGGCGTTGTAGAAGGAGTTGGTCGGCTGGTCGGCGTGGGTGGGGATCATGTACGTCTCCATGAGCGTCCACGCCGCGTTGAACTTCGACCAGTCCTTGGTCACGCGTCCGTACTGCGCCTCCAGCCACAGCAGGTAGCTGTACGCCTCGGAGGTGGTCTCGTGGCCCTGGTCGGGGGCCTCGACCAGCAGGGTCTCCACCGAGTGGTAGGGGATGCCCTCCGGCGAGAAGTAGCCGTTCGCCGGGTCCTTGATCTTGTTGTAGAGCTGCAGGAAGCGGTCGTTGTACACGCCGGTGCCCGCGGCCAGCTCGGTCACCGACACGCTGGAGGCGGTGTAGCCGGTGGCGGAGGAGGTGAAGGTCGCCGAGCCGGTCGAACTCGCGTCCGCGGTGAGCGTGACGGTCTGCGGGGTCGACCAGTTCGCCGGGGTGAAGGTCAGCGTCGCGCCGCCGGTGACGCTCAGGCCGGTGTTGCCGGCCGAACGGGCGGTGGTGACGGTCACGTTGGCGGCGGGCTGGGACGACAGCTTCAGGGTGAAGGTGCCGGTCTTGCCCTGGGTGACCGACAGGCTCACCGGGGTCGCGGTGATCTGCGGCCCGGCGGCGACCGTGATGCCCGCGGGGGTGGACTCGCTGGAGGCGCCGAGGCTGTCGTACGCCTTGGCGTAGATCGAGTGGCTGCCGGAGGCGGCACCGGTCCAACTGAAGCTGTACGGCGCGCTGGTGGCGGTGCCGATCAGGGTGGTGTTGTCGTAGAACTCGACCTTGGAGACGGTCGCGCCGTCGCTGGTGGTCGCCGTGGCGGTCAGCGGGATGGCCGCCCCGGCCGCGTAACTCGCCCCGGCGGAGGGGCTGGTGAGCACGGTGACCGGCGCCGCGTGGGCACCGGTGCAGGCGGTGCCGTTGACCGAGAACGCGGTCGGCTTGGCATTGGTGCCGCTGTACGCGAAGTTGGCCCCGGCGGAGACCGAGCCGCCGGCCGCGATCGTCCCGTTGTACGCGGCGTTGGTGACCGAGACGTTCTTGCCGGACTGCGACCAGGTGCCGTTCCAGCCGGTACCGGACAGCGTCTGGTTGCCGGTGTAGGCGTACGCGAGCGTCCAACCGTTGATCGCGGCGGTGCCCTTGTTGTTGATCGCGACGTTGGCGGTGAAGCCGCTGCCCCAGTCGTTGACCGAGTAGTCGACGGTGCACTGCAGGGCGGCGGCGGAGGCCGGAACGGCGATCGCGGTGGTGAGTCCGCCGGCCAGGAGGGCCAGCGCGGCGGTCAGCGCGGAGACGCGCGGTGGGGACATGACGGCTCCAGTCGGGTGGGGTGTGGGGGAACCAGAACTGTGGGAGCGCTCCCAAATATCGGGAGGCGGTCAGCGGCTGTCAAGAGATTGCGCAGGACTTGGTGTTGGCAACTCCCTTGACCGTGGCTATGGTTCGGGGCGGGCCTGTGGGAGCGCGCCCATTTTTGCCACTTCGAGGAGTGGGACATGTCCCTCCGCACCACCGCCCTGGCGACCGGAGCGGCACTCGCCGTCGCCGCCGCGGCCACCCTGTCGTTCTCCGGGGCCGGCGCCGCCTCGGCCGCCACCACCGCCTGTACCGTCGACTACGCGGTCAACGACTGGGGCAGCGGCTTCACCGCCAACGTCAAGATCAACAACCTCGGCACCGCCGCGATCAACGGCTGGACGCTGACCTACGGCTACACCGGCAACCAGACCCTCTCCGGCACCGGCTGGAACGGCACCTGGTCGCAGTCCGGCAAGAACGTCACCGTGGTCAACGCCGCCTACAACGGGACGATCGCGGCCGGCGGCTCGGTCTCCGCCGGCGCCAACTTCGCCTACAGCGGCAGCAACGCGGCCCCGACCGCCTTCGCGGTCAACGGCGCCGCCTGCACCGGCGCGCCGGTCTCGCCGACGCCCTCCCCCTCCGGGTCCGTGTCGACCTCGCCGTCCCCCAGCGCGTCGGCCTCGCCGTCCCCGTCGCCCTCGGGCTCGGCCACCACCCCGCCGCCGAGCGGCGCCGCGCCCGCACTGCACGTGGCGGGCAACTCCCTGGTGAACGACGCCGGTTCGCAGGTGGTGCTGCACGGCATCAACCGCTCGGGCACCGAGTTCATGTGCGTCCAGGGCTACGGCTTCTTCGACGGCCCGACCGACGCGGCGGCGATCGCCGCGATCAAGAGCTGGAAGGGCGTCAACGCCGTCCGCATCCCGCTCAACGAGGACTGCTGGATCGGCACCTCCAACGTCAAGCCCGAGTACGCGGGCGCCAACTACCGTGCGGCGATCAAGACCTGGGTGGACGCGGTGCGCACCGCCGGGCTCACACCGATCGTCGAGATGCACTGGAGCCGCGGACAGTACACCGGCAACTCCTCGGGCTGCGCGGACACCAACGCGACCTGCCAGAAGCCGATGCCGGGCGCCGACGCGGTGCCGTTCTGGAGCTCCGTCGCGGACACCTTCAAGGGCGACGACGCGGTGGTGTTCGACCTGTTCAACGAGCCCTACCCGGACCGTGCCGAGTCCTCGCTCACCCAGGCCTGGCTGTGCTGGCGCGACGGCAGCTGCCCGGGCATCCCGTACCAGGTCAGCGGCATGCAGAAGCTGGTCGACACGGTGCGGGCCACCGGCGCGAAGAACGTGATCCTGCTCGGCGGCCTGGCGTACTCCAACGACCTCGGCCAGTGGGCGGCCCACAAGCCGACCGACCCGACCGGCAACCTGGGTGCGGCCTTCCACGTGTACAACTTCAACACCTGCTCCAGCGTGTCCTGCTTCGACTCCACGCTCTCCCCGGTGGCCGCGCAGGTGCCGCTGGTGCTCGGCGAGATCGGCGAGAACGACTGCGCCCACGGCTTCATCGACCAGGTGATGGCCTGGGCCGACGCGAAGAAGCTCTCCTACCTGGGCTGGACGTGGAACACCTGGAACTGCGGCTCCGGCCCGTCGCTGATCAGCTCGTACGACGGCACGCCGACCTCGTTCGGCGCCGGCCTGAAGGACCACCTGGCGGCGATCGGCTGACCCGGCCGGCCGAAGTGGCCGAAGTGGCCGGTTGTGGTCACAACCGGTAGAGGCGGCGGGCGTTGGCCCCGGACGTCCGGCGGGTGATCCGGCCGGCGTCCGCCGCCGTGCACGCGCCGTCCCGCTGCCACCCGGCCAGCAGGACGGCCAGCGCGTGCCGGAACTGCGCCGCGCCGGCCAGGTACAGCTCGGGCAGGCCGTACGCGTCGGTGGAGAACAGCACCTGGTCGAACGGGGCCACCTCCAGCACCTCGCCGAGCACGGCGGCCGCCCGGGCGCCGGTGTGCGACAGGGTCAGCCCGACGTCCACGGACACGTGCGGGAAGCAGTGCGCCAGCCACGCCGCCGTGCGGTGGTACGGGTAGCAGTGCAGCAGCACCACCGGCACGCCGCGCGGCCCGGCGGTGCGCAGGAAGTCGGCCAGCAGCGCCGGGTCGCCGTCGGCCGGGCGCAGGTCCGGATCGCCGAGGCCGGTGTGGAACTGGATCGGCAGCCCGCAGTCCAGCGCCGTCCACAGCAGGTGCCGGCCGAGCACCGGGTCGGCGAGGCGGGTGCGCGGGCCGCGCAGCCACTGCCCCGCCGCGCGCAGCACCTCGGCGGCGGAGGGCGGCTCGGGCGGGACGGCGAGGCCCGAGCGGTACGCCAGCACCGACTTGAACGCGACCGCGCCGCCCGCGGCCGCGCCGTGCAGCGCCTCGGCGGTGGCCGCCAGCCAGCCGGCGGGGCCGGCGGCGTCCCGCGCGGTGCGTTCGGCCACCGACTCCAGGCGGACCACCTCCCGGACCCGCGCGCCCGCCGCGGCGCCGAGTTCGGCGAGGGGGAGCAGCGGCCGCCCGGCCGCCGCGGTCAGTCCGGTGTCGACCAGCAGTGCGTCCAGCCCCGCGGCGCGCAGCAAGGTGCCCGCCGGGTCCGGGAGTTCGCGGCGGCGGGCCAGGTAGTCGGCCGGCTCGGCGAGCGCGGGCAGCCCGAGCGCCGGTGCGCACCAGCGGCGGACGGCCAGGCCGATCGAGCTCTCCCAGCGGGAGGTCCCGGGCGCGGGCGGGAGGTCCGACTCGGTGAGCAGGGCGGCGAACGCCGCGTCGTCGAGGTCGCCGGCGAGCACGCTGTGGCAGTGCTGGTCGATCATCGCCGGGCCGCGCCGGTCAGTAGCGCCAGCGGGTGGCGTCGATGATCTCCTCGGGGGTGCGGCCCTCGAAGAGCTCGCTCTCCGCCTCCCGGACGGCGAGCACCGCCGCGTGGAGCTGGGGGCCCATGGCCTCCCGCAGCACCTCGGAGTCGCGCAGCGCGGCAGTCGCCTCGGCGAGCGAGGCGGGCAGCCGCTCGACCCCGTCGGCTGCCGCGGGGTCGCCGGGCACCTCGGGCGGCAGCCGCAGCGCCCGGTCCAGCCCGGACAGCCCGGCGGCCAGCACCCCGCCGACCGCCAGGTACGGGTTGGCGGCCGCGTCGAAGCACTTGACCTCGGCGTTCGCCTGCTCGCCCGTCGAGCCGGTGATCAGCCGCAGCGCCGCCTCCCGGTTCTCCAGCCCCCAGCACCGGTACGGCCCGGACCAGCGGGCGGGGACCAGCCGCAGGTAGCTGGCCGCGGACGGCGCGCCGAGCGCCAGCAGCGCGGGCAGCTCGGCGAGGACGCCCGCCAGGAACGCCTCCGCCTCCCGGGTCAGCCCGTACGGGCCGAGGCCGCCGTGGCCGAGGTTGCGGCCGTCGCGCCACAGGCTGAGGTGCAGGTGCCCGCCGTTGCCGACGCCGGACGGGGTGACCGCCGGGGCGAAGGCCGCCCGCAGGCCGTGGCGTGCGGAGACGGCGAGGACGGTGTGCCGGACCAGCAGCGCCAGATCGGCGGCCTCCACCGGGCCGGCGGCGGCGACCGACACCTCGAACTGGCCGGTGGCGTACTCGGGGTGGATCTGCAGCACGCGCGTGTGCTGCTCCTGCAGGGCGCGCACCACGTCGCGCAGGTAGTCGGAGGCGCCGATCAGCCGCCGCATCCCGTACGCGGGCCCGGCGCCCGCCCCGGTGCCGTCCTCGACGCACACCACCCACTCCACCTCGAAGCCGGCCCGCACGGCGAGCCCCCGGCCCTCCAGCCCCTCCGCCGTGCGGGCGGCGAACAGCCGCTGGCAGCCGGGGTGGGGAGTGCCGTCCTGCGCGTACCGGTCCACCGGCACCCAGGCCCAGCCGGGCTGCGCGGCCAGCCGGGTCAGCCGGTCGAGGTCCGGCACCAGCCGCAGGTCGCCGACCGGGCCGCCGCCGGGCGCCATCGCGTCGTCGACCAGGAAGTGGTCGAAGCACGGTGACGCGCCGACCCCCCACTGGGCCGCGTGCTCCAACTGCCGGACCGGCACCGCCTTCACCCGCCCCACGCCGGCGTTGTCCACCCACCCGAGCGCGACCGCGTCGACGCCCTCCGCCTCGATCCGGGTCGCCGCCACGCGCGCCCGCGAGGCCCGCTCCGCGCGGTCCCGACTGCTCGTCATGCCGCCCATCCTCCCGCCGCCGCGGGCCGTCGTCCGTACCCGGTCGACCAGGTTCACCCGATCAGGGGCGGCCCGCCCACCGCCGGCTACCGCCGCTCCACCGGGATCCACAGCTCGGCCGTCATCTCGCCCTCCACCGGCGCGGGCCGGACGGTGAGCAGCTCCGGGCCGGGGCGGCTCGCGTACGGGTTGGACGGGAACCACTGGGTGAAGACGTCCCGCCACAGGTACTGCAGGGCCTGCGGGTACGGCCCGGTGTTCTCGAACACCGCCCAGGTGCCCGCGCCGACGGCCAGCGCGTCCAGGCCCTCGGGGGCCGGGGCGGAGGTCACCGCGGCGTGGTAGTAGTCGAGTTCGACCCCCTCCTCCCGGCTGTCGGCGAGGTGCACGACCGCCGAGAGGACGCCGGCGGGCTGCTGGTCGCTGAGCCCGGCGATCCGCCGCAGGGTCTCGGGGTCGATGCTGCGGATCAGCGCGGCGATGTGCGGGTTCTCCCCCAGGTGGACCAGCGGGACGCGGGCCCGCCGTCCGACCACCCGGAACTCCTGCTTCTCCACGATCCGGTACCGCATGGTGGTGCTCCCTTCGACGGTGAGGCGGAAGGAGAGCCGGGGCTGCGCGGTGAGCGCGGCGCCGGTCCGGCGGGCCTCCCCCGGCCCGACGCCGTGCACGCTGCGGAACGCCCGCCCGAACGCCTCGGCCGAGCCGTAGCCGTACCGCACCGCGATGTCGAGCAGGGTCCGCTCCCCCGCGAGCACCTCCGCCCCGGCGACGGTCATCCGGCGCCGGCGCAGGTACTCCGACAGCGGCATCCCGGCCAGCGCCGAGAACAGCCGTCGCAGGTGGTACTCGGAGGTCAGCGCGATCCGCGCGAGCTCGGCCGGGTCGACGTGCCCGTCCAGGCGCGAGTCGATGTGCTCCATCACCTGGTTCAGCCGGTCGAGCACCCCGGGCTCCTTCCTTCGTTCTGTGGTCACCACCGTAGGAACGGGCGACGCCCGCCGACCCGATCTTCCCTGCCCGCTGCGATCGGGTGTCCACCAGTGCGCCGACCGACTTGGCGGAGTGTGGCGCAGGTCACGTCCGCCGGAGAAATTCCGGGGACAGACTCCCCGTTTACCCGTATGTTCTTAGAAGCGGGGAGACATTCCCCGGAAGCCTGGAAGGGAGGCCCGCCGTGAGCGTCACTGCCAGCACCACGCCGGCGCCCAAGCAGCGTGCGGACGCCACCCGCAACCGGGCCCGGATCATCACCGCGGCGCGCGAGGCGTTCGTCGAGTACGGCGCGCTGGCGCCGCTGGACGAGATCGCCCGCCGCGCCGGAGTCGGCAACGCGACGCTCTACCGGAACTTCGCGGACCGGACCACGCTGATCCACCAGGTCGCCCTCTCGGTCATCGCCCGGGTCGTCGACCACGCCGAAGCGGCGGTCGCCGAGGAGCCGGACTCCTTCGCCGCGCTCAGCCGCTTCGTGCACGCCGCCGCCGACGAGCGGATCGGCGCGCTGTGCCCCCTGCTCTCCGGTGCCGTCCACCACGACGACCCCGAACTGGAGGCCTCCCGGGTCCGCCTGGAGCGCACCACCAACGACCTGATCGCCCACGCCCACGCCGACGGCCTGCTCCGCGGCGACGTCGGCGCCGGGGACGTGGTCATCGCGATCACCCAGCTCACCCGTCCGCTTCCCGGCACCGACTGCCACGGCCTGGACCAGTTCGTCCACCGCCACCTGCAGCTGTTCCTGGACGGGCTGCGGAACCCCGCGCCGTCCGTGCTGCCCGGCCGTGCCGCCACCCTGGAGGACCTCAAGCAGCGCGCCTGACCGGCTCCTCCGCCCCACACTTCCCGATCTTCGTACGCTCTCGCACAGACAACGGGGTACCCCCATGCCTGAAACCGCCCTCCAGCCCGATCCGAACCGCTGGAAAGCGCTGATCTTCATCGGCCTCGCCCAGCTGATGGTCGTCCTCGACGCGACCGTCGTGAACATCGCCCTCCCCCGGGCCCAGGCCGACCTCGGCATCTCCGACGGCAACCGCCAGTGGGTGATCACCGCGTACGCCCTGGCCTTCGGCGGTCTGCTGCTGTTCGGTGGCCGGATCGCGGACCTGTGGGGCCGCCGCCGGACCTTCCTGGTCGGCCTCGGCGGCTTCGCCCTGGCCTCCGCGCTCGGCGGCGCCGCCGCCAACACCTCGATGCTGCTCGGCGCCCGCGCCCTGCAGGGCGTCTTCGGCGCGCTGCTCGCCCCGGCCGCCCTCTCGCTGCTCGCGGTGATGTTCACCGACGGCAAGGAGCGCGCCAAGGCGTTCGGCATCTACGGTGCCATCGCCGGCGGTGGCGGCGCGATCGGCCTGATCCTCGGCGGCCTGCTCACCGAGTACCTGAACTGGCGCTGGACCTTCTACGTCAACATCCCGTTCGCCGTCGTCGCCATCGCCGGCGCGATCCTGGTGATCCGCGAGCCCGCCGTCGGCCGCAACCGCAGCAAGCTCGACATCCCCGGCGTGCTGCTGGTCACCTCCGGCCTGGTCTCGCTGGTGTACGCCTTCACCCGCGCCGAGTCGCACGGCTGGACCTCCGGCGGCACCCTCGGCCTGTTCGTCGCCGCCGCCGTGCTGCTCGTCGCGTTCGTCTTCGTCGAGAGCCGGGTCAAGGCGCCGCTGCTGCCGCTGCGCGTCGTCCTCAACCGCAACCGCGGCGGCGTCTACCTGTCGCTCGGCCTCGCCGTGATCGGCATGTTCGGCCTCTTCCTCTTCCTGACCTACTACCTGCAGGTCGTCCTCCAGTACTCGCCGGTCACCACCGGCCTGGCCTTCCTGCCGATGGTCGCCGGCATGATCACCGGCTCCACCCAGATCGGCGCCCGGCTGATGACCCGGATGCCCGCGCGCTACCTGATGGCGCCCGGCTTCCTGGTCGCCTCGCTCGGCATGCTGGTCCTCACCCAGATCGACATCGACACCTCGTACTGGGCGATCCTCCCGGGCCTGGTCCTGATGGGCCTCGGCATGGGCACCGCGTTCATGCCCGCCATGAGCCTGGCCACCTACGGCGTCGAGCCGAAGGACGCCGGCGTCGCCTCCGCGATGGTCAACACCTCGCAGCAGGTCGGCGGCGCGATCGGCACCGCCCTGCTCAACACCATCGCCACCAGCGCCATGGCCGCCTATCTCAAGGACCACCACGACGGCCCCAAGCAGCTGGTCCAGGCGCAGGCCATGGTGCACAGCTACTCCACCGCGATCTGGTGGTCCTTCGGGATCCTGATCCTGGCGGGCCTGGTCGCCTTCACCTTCGTCAACGCCGGCCGCCCCCAGCCGCACACCGTCGCCGAGGGCAACGTCGAGGACGCCGTCCCCGTCATGGCCCACTGACACCGTCCGGCACACGACGGCCCCCGCCCGCACCCCGCGGCCGGGGGCCGTCGCCGTCCCCGAGCACCGGCAGCTCCTCGCCGGCCGGCGGCTCCCGGCCCTCGACCAGCCAGAACAGGTAGCCGCGCAGGTAGGCCGCCAGCCCGTCCTCCAGGTGCGCGGCGTACTCGTCCGCCTCGCCGTCCTGCCCGGCGATCCACTCCCGGACCCGCCGGTCAGCGTCTGAGCGCAGTACACCGGCCCCGGCACGTTCAACCAGTGCCGCCCGCTCCAGTCCCCGGCACCGCGTCCGCCGGAATCGTCCGGCGGGCCGCGTCCCGGCGGTTCAACGGGCGTACCGCTTGAGCGCCTCGGTGTCGAGCGTGACGTTCACCGGCTGCGGCAGGACGACCTCGTGCCCGTACGAGAGCGTCACAACGGACTGGTAGCGCCCGTCCTCGGGTTCGCTGTGCACCGTCACCGCGCCGGCGTCACGGTCGATCAGCAGGTAGACCGGGATACCCGCCTCGGCGTACGCGACCGGCTTCTCCACCCGGTCGCGCTGGTGGGTGTCGGCATCGTACGAGGTGACCTCGACGGCCATCAGCACGGCATCGGGATCCGCCCACTCGCCCTGCCCGGCAAATGCCTCGTCCGCTGCCAGCGCACCGTCGACGCGCGCGTGCCCGCCTCGGTACCGCTCGACCCGCAGGCCCTGTTCGGCGTACAGCCAGAGGTCGGGCCGGTGCTGCATGCAGCGCTTCGAAACCCAGCGGATGATTTCGCCGTGGTCGCCGTCGGGCACCGGCTTGACTCCGATCCTGCCGTTGATGAACTCGAGCGTGACGTCTTCTCGCTCAGCGGTTGTGGCAATGGCTTCGAAGGCTTCGAGCGTCATCTGGGGCCGGTCGGTGGTCATGACTGCCATGGTGTCCTCCTTGCGGTGCTGAAGCCACCGTACGAGCTAGGCCCGGCGCTCGTGGCGGGATCGGGCGCGTTCGTGGGCGGCGCGCAGGAGCTCGCGGACGGCGTCCGAGGTGCGCGGGCCCGGGTTGGTGACGGCGAGCCAGCCGCCGTAGACGGGGTGGGCGAGGACGGTGTCGTCCGGTCCCTCGGTCGGGTGGCGGCGGACGGCGTCCTTGCCGGCGGCGGCGTTGACGCGGAAGGCGCCTTCGCGGTCGAGGCGGGAGCCGGTGTCGTCGGGGTAGTCCTTGGTGACGACGGTGGCGAAGGGCTGGCCGCCCGGGAGGACGCCGTCGGGGGCGTAGTAGAAGAAGACGTCGCCCCAGGCGATCTCGGGCGAGCCGTCGCCGGGGGCGGGGCGGAGGGTGAGCACGCCGTCGAGTCCGGCGGTGAAGGCGATGATGTCGTCCAGGGTCATGTGTTCCAGCGTTCCATTGAAGTGCTCGTGGGGACTTTCGCGCGGCGGACCGGGGAGAACAGGGTGTCGGGTCTCAAGACGGTGGATGTGGCGCGGCGCGCGGGCTGCTCGGTGCAGCAGGTGCGCAACCTGGAGCGGGACGGGGTGCTGCCGCCGGTCGCGCGGACGGCGAGCGGGTACCGGGTGTACGCCGAGGTGCACGTGGCGGCGGCGCTGGCGTACCGGCTGCTGGCGGCGGGCTCCGGGCCGGCGGAGGGGCGGGCGATCGTCCGGGCGGCGCACGGCGACGTCCACCGGGCCCCGGCCCTGCTGGACGCGGCGCACGCCCGGTTGCACGCCGAGCGCACCGGCCTGGCGCGGGCGGTGGAGGCGGCGCGGGCGATCTCGGGCGAGCCGATCGCGGAGGTCCGGGCCTCGGACGCGCTGACGGTGTCGGAGCTGGCGGCGGCCCTGGGCGTGCGGGCGTCGACGCTGCGGCACTGGGAGGGCGAGGGGCTGGTCACCGCGGACCGTGCCGGGCCGCGCCGGGCCCGCCGCTACTCCCCGGCCCAGGTGCGGGACGCCCGGGTGGTCCACCAGCTGCGGCTGGCCGGGTACCGGATCGGGCCGCTGCGCGCGCTGGTGCCGGAGCTGCGCCGCTCGCCCGGGGAGCTGGCCGCGGTGCTGGCGGCCCGGGAGGCGGTGCTCGCCGCGCGGTCCCGTGCGCTGCTGGACGGCGCGGCCGCGCTCTCGGCCGTGCTGGCGGCGGGCGGGGACGGGACGGCGGGGCGGGCGACCGGGCGTGACGAGGCGTAAGGAAGAAGGTGTCGGGTCTGACACCGCGCACCCTTCCTACCCGCCGGTAACTCGGCTACAGTGACCGCACGCACCACCGCCGGGCCTCGGGAGCCGCACCGGCGGGTTGCGCGGCCGCGCCATCCGTCGGCCGCCCCGGTGCTTCTCTCCCTTCACGCGCAACGTCAGCGTCAGCGCTTCCTCGTTCCTGAGTGTCCGAGCGCCTGAGCACCACGGCACACCCGCAGCACGGCCGGAGCGGACCGGCTCCTGCGGGCTTGCCGCGCACCGTCACCACTTCATGTCCGCGCCGTCGGACCCTCCCTCCGTACCCGCATGCCCGGTACGGGGGCGCGCGCGGGCCCATGACCTCAAGGAGTCTGGACAATGGAGCGTCCCTTCCCCACCGTCGCCGTCGTCGGCCTCGGCACCATGGGTGCCGGGATCGCGGTCGCCGTGGCCCGCAGCGGCCGCCGGGTGATCGGCATCGAGGCCGGCCCGGACCAGGCGGCCCGCGCGCTGGCCCGGATCGAGGAGGCGACCGCCCGCGCCGTGGAGCGCGAGCGGCTGACCGCGGAGATGCGCACCGCGCTGCTGGCGCTGATCCAGGTCGGGCACGACCTGGGCCGGGCGGCCGAGGCCGACCTGGTGATCGAGGAGGTCCCGGAGCAGCTGGAGCTGAAGCGGGAGGTCTTCGCCGAGCTGGACCGGATCTGCCCGCCGGAGACGGTGCTGGCGACCGGTACCACCGCGCTCAGCGTGACCCGGATCGCCGCCGCGACGGCCCGCCCGGAGCGGGTGCTGGGCGTGCACTTCTTCAACCCGGTGCACAGCATGAAGCTGGTCGAGGTGGTCCGGACCGTCCTGACGTCGCCGCAGGCGGCCGAGGACGTCGCGGAGTTCGCGCGCAGCCTGGGCAAGGAGCCGGTGGCCGCGGGCGACCGGCCGGGCTTCATCGTCAACGGCCTGCTGTTCGCGTACCTGAACCAGGCGGCGGCGATGTTCGAGTCGCGGTACGCGACCCGGGAGGACATCGACGCGGCGATGCGGCTGGGCTGCGGCCTGCCGATGGGCCCGCTGGCGCTGCTGGACCTGATCGGCATCGACACCGCGCGCACCGTGCTGGAGGCGATGTACGAGCAGTCGAAGGACCGCCTGCACGCCCCGGCGCCGATCCTGGGCCAGCTGGTGGCGGCGGGCCTGCTGGGCCGCAAGTCCGGCCGGGGCTTCTACACGTACGAGGCGCCGGGCTCCTCCAAGGTGGTCGCCGAGGCGGCGGACGGCGGGCGGCAGCGGCCGGCCGGGCGCGAGGTGCGCACGGTGGGCGTCTGCGGCAGCGGCACGATGGCGACCGGCATCGTCGAGGTCTTCGCGAAGGCCGGGTACACGGTGTTCCTGGCGGCCCGCAGCCAGGAGAAGGCGGACGCCGCCAAGGCGCAGCTGGCGAAGTCGCTGGAGCGCTCGGTGGCCAAGGGCCGCCTGAGCGCCGAGGCCCGGGACGCGGCGCTGGCGCTGGTCACCCCGACCGGCAGCTACACCGACCTGGCCGAGGTCGACCTGGTGGTCGAGGCGGTGGCGGAGGACCTGGGCGTCAAGCGCGAGCTGTTCGCCGCCCTCGACAAGATCGTCCGTCCGGGCGCGGTGCTGGCCACCACGACGTCCAGCCTGCCGGTGATCAGCTGCGCGACCGCGACCTCGCGGCCGCAGGACGTGATCGGCATGCACTTCTTCAACCCGGCCCCGGCGATGAAGCTGGTGGAAGTGGTCTCCACGGTGCTGACCGCCGAGGACGTCACCTCGACCGTGCTGGAGCTGTGCGCCAAGGTGAGGAAGCACCCGGTGGAGTGCGGCGACCGGGCCGGCTTCATCGTCAACTCGCTGCTCTTCCCTTACCTGAACGACGCGGTGCGGATGCTGCAGGAGCACTACGCGACGGTGGACGACATCGACACCGCGATGAAGCTCGGCTGCGGCTACCCGATGGGCCCGTTCGAGCTGCTGGACGTGGTCGGCCTGGACGTGTCGCTGACCATCGAGCAGGTGCTGCACCAGGAGTTCCGCGAGCCGGGCCTGGCCGCCGCCCCGCTGCTGGAGCACCTGGTGGCGGCCGGCTGCCTGGGCCGCAAGAGCGGTCGCGGTTTCCGCGACCACGCACGGCGATGACCGGGCGCCCCGTGAACTCCCCGTCGGGCCCCACCCCGACGGGGGCCGCAGCCGCGGCCGGCGCGGCCAGGGGGCCGTGGGGCAGCGGCCCGGTGTCGGCCCGCTGGCCGCGTCCGGCGGCGGTGCCGCCGTCCGCTCCCGTCCGCAGGGCGGCCAGGCCTGCGGCGACCGCGCCGGGTGCGTGTAGCGTTCCGAACATGGATCGCCAGACGTCACCCTCCGCGCAGCAGCCGGCCACCTCCCGCCCGGACCAGGGCCGGACGGCGGAGGCCGGAGCCGGCAGCCGGCGGGCCGCGGCGCAGCGGCAGCAGATGCGCCAGGACCTCGCGGCGGCGGCGATGGAGCTGTTCGCCACCCAGGGGTACGAGGAGACGACGGTCGATCAGATCGCGGCCGCCGCCGGGGTGGCCCGGCGGACCTTCTTCCGGTACTTCCGCTCGAAGGAGGAGGCGATCTTCCCGGACCACGACGACACCCTGGTCCGGGTGGCCGACCTGCTGGCCAGCGCCGAGCCGGAGGAGCACCCGCTGGACGTGGTGTGCCGGGGCATCAAGGAGGTGCTGCGGATGTACGCCGAGACGCCGGGCGTCTCGGTGGCCCGCTACCAGCTGATCCGCCAGGTGCCGGCGCTGCGCGAGCGGGAGATCGCGGTGGTGGCCCGCTACGAGCGGCTGTTCACCCGGTACCTGCTGGGCCGGTTCGACGCGGCGGAGGAGACCCCGCCGGGCTGGCAGCGCGGCGGGGACGACGACTCGATGCTGGCCGAGGTGTCGGCGGCGGCGGTGGTCGCGGCCCACAACCACGTGCTGCGGCGCTGGCTGCGGGCGGGCGGGCACGGGGACGTGGAGGCGCAGCTGGACCACTCCTTCGACGTGATCCGCGGGACCTTCTGGCCGACCCCGCCGAGCGGTGCGCGACGCCGCGGCACTCCTGTGGCACCCGGTGCCATTGGTGACGCTGTGTCGTCGGAGGAGGTCGCGGCGGTGAGCGCACTGAGTGCCAGCCCGAGTGGTGAGGTACTCATCACAGTCGCCCGGACGGACGCACCGCTGGAGCTGGTCGTGGACTCGATCAAGGCGGCGCTGAGCGGCTCACAGGCCTAGCGACGAAGGGTATTTCCGCACTTCACAGCGGATTCGAAGGCCCGTCCCCGGGTTTCGGGGACGGGCCTTCGGCATGTCCGGACCACTGTGGTCCACGGCACTCGAATCGCTGACACCCGGTGTCTTTACGAGTGGCACAGGGTGCCACTACCTTGTTGCTCACCGGTCGCGGCGCCGCGGCTCCCCACCTCGGCGCGCCGTGTCCGGCGTCCCCACACCTCGGGGGCGATCGAGCTTTTCAGCAGTCGGCGACACACCAGCAGTCGCCACCGCACACCCCACCCAGACCCTCAGCGAAGCCGGTGTCCGCTCCCGGCTCCCCCAGACGCCCTGTGACCCTCGCACAGGTACGCCTTCGGAGGCAGCCATGCAGGAAATTCTCGACGCGATCATCAGCAACGACGCCACGTCGGCTGACTTCGCCAACATCGCGCTGCCCGAGTCCTACCGGGCCGTGACGCTCCACAAGGACGAGGAGCAGATGTTCGCCGGCCTCGACAGCCGCGACAAGGACCCCCGCAAGTCGCTCCACCTGGACGAGGTGGCGCTGCCGGAGCTCGGCCCGGGCGAGGCCCTGGTCGCCGTGATGGCGAGCTCGGTCAACTACAACACCGTGTGGAGCTCGATCTTCGAGCCGGTCTCCACCTTCGGCTTCCTGGAGCGCTACGGCCGCCTGTCGCCGCTGACCAAGCGTCACGACCTGCCGTACCACGTCCTCGGCTCGGACCTCGCGGGCGTCGTCCTGCGCACCGGCGCCGGCGTCAACGCCTGGAAGCCGGGCGACGAGGTCGTCGCGCACTGCCTCTCGGTCGAGCTGGAGTCCCCGGACGGCCACAACGACACGATGATGGACCCGGAGCAGCGCATCTGGGGCTTCGAGACCAACTTCGGCGGCCTGGCCCAGATCGCCCTGGTGAAGACCAACCAGCTGCTGCCCAAGCCCAAGCACCTCACCTGGGAGGAGGCCGCCTCCCCGGGCCTGGTCAACTCCACCGCGTACCGCCAGCTGGTGTCGCAGAACGGCGCCGGCATGAAGCAGGGCGACAACGTGCTGATCTGGGGCGCCAGCGGCGGCCTCGGCTCGTACGCCACCCAGTACGCGCTGGCCGGCGGCGCCACCCCGATCTGCGTGGTCTCCAGCGAGTCCAAGGCCGAGATCTGCCGCGCCATGGGCGCCGAGGCGATCATCGACCGCTCCGCCGAGGGCTACAAGTTCTGGAAGGACGAGAACAACCAGGACCCGCGCGAGTGGAAGCGCCTGGGCTCCAAGATCCGCGAGTTCACCGGCGGCGAGGACGTGGACATCGTCTTCGAGCACCCGGGCCGCGAGACCTTCGGCGCCTCGGTGTACGTCACCCGCAAGGGCGGCACCATCGTCACCTGCGCCTCCACCTCCGGCTACATGCACCAGTACGACAACCGCTACCTGTGGATGTCGCTGAAGCGCATCGTCGGCTCGCACTTCGCCAACTACCGCGAGGCGTTCGAGGCCAACCGCCTGGTCGCCAAGGGCAAGATCCACCCGACCCTGTCCAAGGTCTACTCCCTGGAGGAGACCGGCCAGGCCGCCCTCGACGTGCACCACAACAAGCACCAGGGCAAGGTCGGCGTGCTCTGCCTGGCGCCCGAGGAGGGCATGGGCGTGCGCGACCACGAGCTGCGCGCCAAGCACCTGCCGGCGATCAACCTCTTCCGCGAGGTCAGCGAGCGGAGCGACAAGCAGGGTCGGGACATCTGATGGCCGACCGGGACCGCCCCTGGCTGATGCGCACGTACGCCGGGCACTCCACCGCGAGCGACTCCAACGCGCTCTACCGGCGGAACCTGGCGAAGGGTCAGACCGGCCTGTCGGTCGCCTTCGACCTGCCCACCCAGACCGGCTACGACTCGGACCACGTGCTGGCCCGGGGCGAGGTCGGCCGGGTCGGCGTCCCGGTCGGGCACGTCGGCGACATGCGCACCCTGTTCGACGGCATCCCGCTCGAACAGACCAACACCTCCATGACGATCAACGCCACCGCGATGTGGCTGCTGGCGCTCTACCAGGTGGTCGCCGAGGAGCAGGGCGCGGACATCGCCAAGCTCACCGGCACCACCCAGAACGACATCGTCAAGGAGTACCTCTCCCGCGGCACGCACGTCTTCCCGCCGGGGCCGTCCGTCCGGCTGATCACCGACATGATCGCCTACACGGTCGGCAACATCCCGAAGTGGAACCCGATCAACATCTGCAGCTACCACCTGCAGGAGGCCGGGGCCACCCCGGTCCAGGAGATCGCGTACTCGATGTGCACCGCGATCGCCGTCCTCGACGCCGTCCGCGACTCCGGCCAGGTGCCGGCCGAGCGGATGGGCGAGGTGGTCGCCCGCATCTCCTTCTTCGTGAACGCGGGCGTCCGCTTCGTCGAGGAGATGTGCAAGATGCGCGCCTTCAACCTGCTCTGGGAGAAGGTCACCCGCGAGCGGTACGGCATCGAGGACGCCAAGCAGCGGCGCTTCCGCTACGGCGTGCAGGTCAACTCGCTCGGCCTGACCGAGGCGCAGCCGGAGAACAACGTCCAGCGGATCGTGCTGGAGATGCTCGCCGTCACGCTGTCCAAGGACGCCCGCGCCCGCGCCGTCCAGCTGCCCGCGTGGAACGAGGCCCTCGGCCTGCCGCGCCCGTGGGACCAGCAGTGGTCGCTGCGCATCCAGCAGGTGCTGGCCTACGAGTCGGACCTGCTGGAGTACGGCGACATCTTCAACGGCTCGCACGTGGTCGAGGCCAAGACCCGGGAGCTGCTGGAGGGCGCCGAGGCGGAGATCGCCAAGGTGCTGGAGATGGGCGGGGTCATCCCGGCCGTCGAGTCCGGCTACCTCAAGTCCAACCTGGTCGCCTCGCACGCCGAGCGCCGGGCCCGGATCGAGGCCGGCCAGGACAAGATCGTCGGCGTCAACTGCTTCGACACCACCGAGGAGAGCCCGCTCACGGCCAACCTCGACGACGCGATCATGGTCGTCGACCCGGCCTCCGAGCGCTCGGTGCTCGCCTCGCTGGAGAAGTGGCGCGGCGAGCGCGACGAGGCCGCCGCCCAGCAGGCGCTGGAGGACCTCAAGCGGGTCGCCGCGACCGACGAGAACCTGATGGCCGCCACCCTGGCCTGTGCCCGGGCCGGCGTGACCACCGGCGAGTGGTCCTTCGCGCTGCGCGCGGTGTTCGGCGAGTACCGCGCCCCCACCGGGGTCGGCGGCGCGCCGGTCGCGGTGGCGTCCGAGCCGGGCGGCGAGCTGGCCCAGGTCCGCGAGGCGGTCGCCGCGACCGCCGCCGAGCTCGGGTGCGGCAAGCTGCGCCTGCTGGTCGGCAAGCCGGGCCTGGACGGCCACTCCAACGGCGCCGAGCAGATCGCCGTACGGGCCCGCGACGCCGGGTTCGAGGTGGTCTACCAGGGCATCAGGCTGACCCCCGAGCAGATCGTGTCCGCCGCCGTCGCGGAGGACGTGCACTGCGTGGGCCTGTCGATCCTCTCCGGCGCCCATCCGGAGCTTGTGCCGGACGTCATACAGCGCCTGCGCCGTGCCGGGGTGGAGGATGTGCCAGTGATCGTCGGAGGCATCATCCCCGCCGCGGACGCCGAGGCCCTCAAGGCCGGCGGGGTCGCCGCGGTCTTCACCCCGAAGGACTTCGGCATCACCACCATCATCGGCCGGATCGTGGACGAGATCCGGCTCGCCAACAGGCTCCAGCCTTGGGCCGCGACCACGACCAGCGCGACCAGCTGACCCGGAAGGAACCCCACCGCACATGACCGTCAACCGCCTGCGGCCCCGCCGTTCCTGCCTCGCCGTACCGGGCAGCAACCCCCGCTTCCTGGAGAAGGCCCAGGGCCTGCCCGCCGACCAGGTCTTCCTCGACCTGGAGGACGCCTGCGCCCCGCTGGTCAAGGAGAGCGCCCGCCACAACATCGTGGACGCGCTGAACAACGGCGACTGGGGCGGCAAGACCCGCGTCGTCCGGGTCAACGACTGGACCACCCACTGGACCTACCGCGACGTGATCACCGTCGTCGAGGGCGCCGGCCCGAACCTCGACTGCATCATGCTGCCGAAGGTCCAGGACGCCCAGCAGGTCAAGGCGCTGGACCTGCTGCTCACCCAGATCGAGAAGACCATGGGCTTCGAGGTCGGCAAGATCGGCATCGAGGCGCAGATCGAGAACGCCAAGGGCCTGATCAACGTCGACGCGATCGCCGAGGCCTCGCCCCGGCTGGAGACCATCATCTTCGGCCCGGCCGACTTCATGGCCTCGATCAACATGAAGTCCCTGGTGGTCGGCGAGCAGCCGCCCGGCTACGACGCCGACGCCTACCACTACATCCTGATGCGCATCCTGATGGCCGCCCGCGCCAACGACCTGCAGGCGATCGACGGCCCGTACCTGCAGATCCGCAACGCCGAGGGCTACAAGGCGGTCGCCCGCCGCGCCGCCGCGCTCGGCTTCGACGGCAAGTGGGTGCTGCACCCGGACCAGGTCGCCGCCGCGAACGAGATCTTCTCGCCCTCGCAGGAGGACTACGACCACGCCGAGCTGATCCTCGACGCGTACGACTACTGCACCTCCGAGGCGGGCGGCGCCAAGGGCTCCGCGATGCTCGGCGACGAGATGATCGACGAGGCCAGCCGCAAGATGGCCCTGGTCGTCGCCGGCAAGGGCCGGGCCGCCGGCATGGAGCGCACCAGCAAGTTCGAGATCCCGGAGGCGTGACCATGCAGTTCGGACGCACCTACGAGGAGTTCGAGGTCGGGGCCGTCTACAAGCACTGGCCCGGGAAGACGGTCACCGAGTACGACGACCACCTCTTCTGCCTGCTCACCATGAACCACCACCCGCTGCACATGGACGCCAACTACGCGACCACCACCGTGCAGGGCCGGAACGTCGTGGTCGGCAACTACATCTACTCGCTGCTGCTCGGCATGTCCGTCGAGGACGTGTCCGGCAAGGCGCTCGCCAACCTGGAGATCGAGTCGCTGCGCCACATCGCGCCGACCTTCCACGGCGACACCCTCTACGGCGAGACCACGGTCCTCGACAAGAACATGACCTCGAAGCCGGACCGCGGCATCGTCTACGTCGAGACCAAGGGCTACAAGCAGGACGGCACGGTCGTCTGCATCTTCCGCCGCAAGGTGATGGTGCCGACCGAGCAGTACCTCGAGGAGCGCGGCGGCGACCAGCCCGGTCGCCCCGAGCCCCTCGCGTAACACCCCTCAAGACCCCGGACGGGCAGGCCGCCGTCATCGGCCGACCCCGAACCCGGCCCACGGGGGCTCCACGGAAGTCACGCTCCGTGGAGCCCCCGCCACTCCTCCACCCTCACGCCTTTAGACAAGGGAGCCGCGCGATGGGACGCCTCGCACAGACCGACGGCCTGACCGAGATCCAGCGGGACATCCTCGCCACCGTGCGGGACTTCGTCGACAAGGAGATCATCCCGGTCGCGACCGAGCTGGAGCACAAGGACGAGTACCCGACCGCCATCGTCGAGGGCATGAAGCAGCTCGGCCTGTTCGGTCTGACCATTCCCGAGGAGTTCGGCGGCCTGGGCGAGTCCCTGCTGACCTACGCCCTGGTGGTCGAGGAGATCGCCCGCGGCTGGATGTCGGTCTCCGGCATCGTCAACACCCACTTCATCGTGGCGCACATGATCAACGCGCACGGCACCCAGGAGCAGAAGGACTACTTCCTGCCGAAGATGGCCGCCGGCGAGCTGCGCGGCGCCTTCTCGATGTCCGAGCCGGCCCTCGGCTCCGACGTCTCGGCGATCTCCACCAAGGGCGTCAAGGACGGCGACTTCTACGTCCTCAACGGCCAGAAGATGTGGCTGACCAACGGCGGCACCTCCAGCGTGGTCGCGGTGCTCTGCAAGACCGACGAGGGCGGCAACTCCCCGTACAAGAACATGACCACCTTCCTGATCGAGAAGACCCCGGGCTTCGGGCCGAACGAGACCGTTCCCGGCCTGACCGTGCCCGGCAAGATCGAGAAGATGGGCTACAAGGGCGTCGACACCACCGAGCTGGTGCTGCAGGACGTCCGCGTCCCGGCCGACCGCATCCTCGGCGGCGTCCCGGGCAAGGGCTTCTACCAGATGATGGACGGCGTCGAGGTCGGCCGCGTCAACGTCGCGGCCCGAGGCTGCGGCGTCGCCCGCCGCGCCTTCGAGCTGGGCATCGCCTACGCCCAGCAGCGCACCACCTTCGGCAAGAAGATCGCCGAGCACCAGGCGATCCAGTTCAAGCTCGCCGAGATGGCCACCAAGGTCGAGGCCGCCCACCAGATGATGGTGATGGCCGCCCGCAAGAAGGACGGCGGCGAGCGCAACGACCTCGAGGCCGGCATGGCCAAGTACCTCGCCTCCGAGTACTGCAAGGAGGTCGTCGAGGACTCCTTCCGGATCCACGGCGGCTACGGCTTCTCCAAGGAGTACGAGATCGAGCGCCTCTACCGCGAGGCCCCGATGCTGCTGATCGGTGAAGGTACGGCGGAGATCCAGAAGATGATCGTCGGACGCCGCCTGCTCGAGGAGTACAGGCTCGCCGAGTAAGTGACTCTCCGTAACGACTCGGTGGGGCGTGCGGGCCGCGCCGGGTCGCCGCCGGAGCCGCAGCGGCCTGGTCAGCCGCGGGGGGTCGATTCCGGTGGTGAGGAAGCGGCCGCAGGGCGCATTTGAGCAGGTGAGCGCCCTGCGGCCGCTTCCGCGCGCCCTCGCGCGACCCCCGTGCGCCTGAGACGTGGGTCACCCGGGCCCTTCGACCTCTTGGGGAACCGCACCGACCCCGGTTACGGTCGTACACATAGCAGAGGCACACCGGCACAGCCAGGCACAGTTCCACAAGCAGGCGGCTTGCCCACCTACCGCCTGGTCCCGATAGCATCCACCGGGACAGCACAGCCGTCCCCATATCACTCGATCCCCGCGGTGGCCTCCGTCCAGTGGCCGATGAACACCCGCGACTAAAGGTCCTCGATGCCCCTCAGCCCGTCCCCTCACACCTCCGCCCAGGGTCTCGGCCCCGACGGTCGGCGACCCCGCGTCACCATCGCGCGCGGCGCCACCCCGTGGTTCGTGCCCACGCTGGCCACCGCCGCCGTGACGACCGCCCTCACCCGGCGTTCCGGCAAGTGGGCGCTGGCGGCCGTTCCCGCCTGCGCGCTGAGCGCGGGCATGCTGTGGTTCTTCCGCGACCCGGAGCGTGAGATCGGCACCGGCACGGTGATCTCGCCGGCCGACGGTGTGGTCCAGTCCATCGACGAGTGGCCGGACGGCCGCACCCGCGTCGCCATCTTCATGAGCCCGCTCAACGTCCACGTCAACCGCGCGCCGCTGGCCGGCACCGTGACGTCCGTCGAGCACGTCGCCGGCGGCTTCGTCCCGGCGTTCAACAAGGACAGCGACCAGAACGAGCGGGTCGTCTGGCACTTCGACACCGAGCTCGGCGACATCGAGATGGTGCAGATCGCGGGGGCCGTGGCCCGTCGCATCGTGCCGTACGTGGACGCCGGTACCAAGGTCGAGCAGGGCGAGCGGGTCGGCCTGATCCGCTTCGGCTCGCGCGTCGACATCTACCTGCCGGCCGGCGTCGAGGTTGCCGTCCAGGTCGGCCAGAAGACCACAGCCGGGGTGACGCGCCTTGACCGTGACTGATCCTGAGACCCTCGTCGGCCTGGGGGACGAGGAGGAGACCGACCTCCGCCGCCGCCGCTGGGCGCGCGACCGCGAGCTCCGTGCTCCCCGCTCGCCGCAGCACCTGTCCACCGCCGACTTCCTGACCCTGGGCAACGCCGTCTGCGGCTTCCTGGCGATCTACTCGATCACCACCGGGATCCTGATGCCGCACCTCACCGGCGAGTCCGCCGCCCCGGTCAAGCACAGCGCCGCCACCGCGGTGACGCTGCTGCTGATCGGCGCGATGTGCGACCTCTTCGACGGGCTGGTGGCGCGCAAGCTGCGCTCCTCCGCGCTCGGCGCCGAACTGGACAACCTCGCCGACCTGATCAGCTTCGGCATCGCGCCGGCGTACTTCGTCGCGGTCTGGGGCATCGTCTCCCCCGGCTCCGACCAGCGCCTGTCCGCGCTGATCGCGCTGACCGTGCTGCTCGCGGTGGTGCTGCGACTGGCCCGCTTCTCGGCGGTCAAGATGCGGCCGGGGATCTTCCAGGGCATGCCCTGCCCGATGGGCGCGATGACCGTGATCGCGATCGTGCTGCTCGACCCGCCGTTCGTGCCGGGTCTGCTGATGATCTTCGGCGTAGCGTACCTGATGGTCAGCCGCATCGAGTACCCGAAGCCGCAGGGCCTGCTGGCCACCGCCACGCTGGCCTGGATCGTCGTCTCGATCGGCTGCCTCGCCTCCTGGGCGGCGGGCCTGCCGGGCGGCGACACGCTGATGCACATCGGCGCCGTCGCGCAGATCACCCTGGCGGCCATGGCGCCGCTGCTGGTGATCCGCCGCAAGGTCGGCCAGAAGGTCGGCGACGTGCGGGCGAAGCGCGCCGCTTCGAAGTAAGCCGGAAGACGCCGAGGGGCGCGAGGCATGGCCTCGCGCCCCTCGGCGTTTTCGGTGGCTACTTGACGACGCTGAACGCGGAGCGACGGGCCGCGCGGGCCACCGCCGGGTCGGGGTGGACACCGGCGACGGCGGTCAGGACGGACGCGGCGCGGGGGTGGCCGGACTGGCGGGCCCGGTTGAAGAGCCGGACCGGCTCGCCCGCCGAGGCGCCCTCGACGTGGCCGACCAGCAGCGCGGTGTCCCCGTGGTCCAGGACGGCGGCGGCGGTGTCCACCCAGAGCCAGGCGGCGTCCTCCGCGCCCAGCACGTCGGCGGGGGACACTCCCCCCTCGTCCAGCTGTTCGGCGAGCCACAGCAGGGCGTAGGGCCGCAGCACGGCCTCCTCCACGGCGCCGCGGACGGCCTGCTCGGCCGTCCCGCCGGCGACCCGCAGCGCCTCGAAGGCCAGGCCGCGCACCAGCGCGTCCTCGCCGCGGGCCGCGTCCAGCAGCTCGGCGACCGCCCGGTCGACCGGCCGGGCCGCCACCCAGGCGCGGAACTCGGCGCGGGCCGGGCCCGGCGAGTACGCGGCGCAGGCCTCCAGCAGCTCGGGCGCGCTCTGCTCGATGTGCCCGGCCGCGGTCTGCGCGACGGTGCAGATCTCCTCCAGCTTGGCGCGCACCGCCCAGTGGCCGAGCGGGGAGAGCTCGGCGGCCTCGTCGGCCCGGCCGAGGGCGCCGACGGCGGCGAGGCCGTCCAGCATCCAGTCCAGCACCGCGGCGACGTCGGAGGGGACGTACGGGACGTCGATCTGCGGCTCGCGGCAGGTGCCGCGGACCGCGGAGACCGCCGAGGCGGCGTGCGGGACGGGCGACAGCAGGGAGGCCCCGGAGCCGTGCCGGCGCTCGTCCAGGCCGCGGCGCAGCATCTCCAGCAGCTCGCTGTCGGCGACCGGGCCGTCGACCAGGTGCAGGAAGGAGAGCAGCTGCGGGGCGAGGTCCACGGCCTGCCCGGCGAGCTGGGCGAAGACGCCGCGCAGCGCGGCGGGCGGGACGGGCGCGAGCAGGGTCCAGGCGTCGAACAGCGCCGACCAGCCGCGGATCACCGCCTCGTCGTCGTGCTCCCAGGCGTGCAGGCGCCAGCCGGGGCCGGCGCCGCCGTCGCGGAGCTCGACCAGGCCGACCAGCAGGGCCTGTCCCCAGGCCTTGGCGGCGGCGCCGACCGTCATCGCGAGGGCGCGGCCGGCCGCGCGGGCGTCGTCGGGGAGGAGCTCGCCGCGCTTGTCGACGTGCTCCAGCTCACCGGCCCAGCGGGCGACGCGCACGGCGTCGACCAGCATCCGGCGGGCGAGCGGGGCGAGTTCGGCGGGGGCGGGGAAGCCGTCCGGCACCGGCACCCGGCCGCGGCCGGGCTTGGCGGGGACGCGGCGGCGGACGGCACCGGCACCCGGGGCGCCCGGGGCGGCGCCGTCGGCCCGGTTGGCCGTGCCAGGCAGACGGGTCACCGTCGCACCGCTGCTGAGCGGCTGGTGCGAGGCATCACGGTCGCGCGGGTTCCGAGACGTCACGCCGTGCAGTCTTCCCCGTGTACCGGCCTTCTGTCACATCGGATGCCGCACCGTCTCGGGCCGCCGGGCGACGGGCGGCCCGCAGACCGGGCAGAGCAGGGCGAACCGGGCCGGTGCGCACACTGACCTGGCATGTCCGGATCAGCTCAGAGCAGCGGGGTGAGGAAGCGCCGGAGCGCCTCGGTGTACCGCTCCGGGTCGGCGTTCCACAGCGCCGAGTGCTCCCCGTCCGGGACGGGCTGCAGGCTCACCAGGTCCTCGCGCCGCGCGGCCAGCCGCCGGGCGGCGGCGAACGGCGCGATCGAGTCGGAGGGGCTGTGCAGCAGCAGGGTCGGCGCGTGCAGGTCGCCGCCGGCGGCGAGCCGGGCGAAGCCCGCCAGGTCCACGCCGGTGCGGCCCCGGGCGGCCAGCGCGCCGAGCTCGGCCAGCGCGGCCGGGATGCCCGCCCGGACGGCCTCCCGGCGGACCGAGGCGTCCCAGTCGAGCACCGGGGAGTCCAGCACCAGCCCGCCGATCCGGTCCGCCCAGGCCGAGCGGGCCGCCGTCTGCAGCGCCATGGTCGCGCCCAGCGACCAGCCGTACAGCACCACCCGCCCGGCGCCCCGGTCCAGTGCGTACCGCACCGCCGACTCCACGTCGCGCCACTCGCTCTCGCCGAAGTGGCTCATGCCGTCGGGCGAGGGCGGCGCGCCCGCGTCGCCGCGGTGGGTCACGGTGAGGGTCGGCAGGCGCAGGCCGTGCAGCAGCGGGAGCACCGGCAGCGCCTGGCTCCGGTCGGCGCCCGGGCCGTGCACCAGGACCACCCAGGTGCCGCGGATGCCCGCGGTGTGCCAGGCCGGCATCGGGCCGAGCTCGCCGGTCACGGCGGTGTCGGTGAAGTCCAGGCCGAGCGCGGTGCGCGGGTCGCCGAGGTGGACCCGGGGGGTGAGGTGGACCTCGGTGCCGACCGCGAGGGTGCCGCGGTCCGCGCGCTCCAGGCGGCGGGAGACGCTCTGCGCGTCGGTGGAGAGGATCTCGCCGACCACCGCGTGGCCGCCGTCGGCCCACTCCAGGGCGTAGTGGCCGGGGCGGACCGACTCCGGGCTGCGGGTGATGGTGACCCGGCCCGCGCCGAGGTCGTGGACGCGCAGCACCGCGGGCCCGGTCGGTCCGGCGGGGGCGGGCCTGACGACCCGGTCGGAGACCTTGCGTCCGAGCAGCAGGACCGCCGCTCCCGTTCCGACGGCAGCGGCGGCCACGACGGCGGCGGTACCCCAACGCATAGCGCTCCCCGGTGGGACGGAGGTGGACTGAGTACGGTCACCAGTCCACCCCGTTCGGCGGTGCGCTGCCAGCGGAAGCGGCCGTTGGGGCGTCAGCGGCCCTCCAGCAGCTCCCAGAAACGGGTCGCCGGCGGCACCTTCGGCGAGGGCGGCGCGGTGGCGCCCCAGTGGGTGGGGACGAGGTACTCGCTCTGCAGGGCCGCCAGCGCGGCCTCCAGCCGGCCGGGCCCGGCCGGGACGATCCGGGCGATCGCGGACAGCTGGGCCTGCCAGCGGCCGTCCACCGCCTTCTTGAGGAGCTGCTCCAGCTCGGCGGTCCGGCCGGTGACCCGGACCAGCTCGCGCAGGGTCAGCCGCAGGGCCTGGGCCAGCGCCCAGGTCTGGTCCTCGTCGCCGTTCCAGACCCCGGTGGCCTCGGCCTTCCGGTAGGCGGCCAGGGAGATGCCGATCCGCCGGGCGGTCTGCTCCTGCCCGAGCTCCCGGGCCACCCGGTGGTCCCGCAGCGTGGCGGGCGGCATGCCCATCAGACTGGCGGGCGGGCACCACAGGGCCCGCGCGAGGGCGACGAACTCCTCCTCGGTGGGCCGGATCTGTCCGCTCTCCCAGCCGAGCACGTGGCCGGGCAGCAGGCGGACGCCGTGGGCCGCCATGCCCTCGGCGACCTGGTCCGGGGTCAGGCCGAGGCCGGCGCGGTGCGCACGGGCGGCGGCCGGGGAGAACGGCACCGGGGCGGGGGCGGGCGGCTGTCGACGTCGCATGGCCCGAACGTACGGGCGCCACCGTCGGACCACCCAGCCGCTGAAGACACGAAGCGCAGGTCACCACCCCTGCCGGGAACTGGACGATCGTACGGACGCGGGGGGTGCGAACCGGCCGCCTACTCGGAGGTAGTGACGGCGGGTCGGTGTGACCGACCCCTCCGCGGGCTTGGTTGACTGCCGGTCCGACAGCGTGATGGGATCCTTGGGCCATTACGGAGGCATGCAGAGGAAGCCGGTGCGAGTCCGGCGCGGTCCCGCCACTGTCACCGGGGCGCGATGCGCGACCCCGGGAGCCACGACACTCTCGCCTCCGCTCTCGTCGATCCAGGGCGCGGACCCTGAGTGAGGACACGCACGCATGCGGGCTGCCCCGTACGTGCTGGGCGCCGTCGCGGGCTATCTCGCGGACGCGCGGCTCGGCGATCCCCGGCGCGGCCATCCGGTCGCCCTGTTCGGCAGTGCCGCGTCCCGCCTGGAGCGGGCGCTGTGGCGTGACCACCGGGGAGCCGGCGCGCTCTACACCGCCGCCTGCGTGGGGACGGTCGCGGCCGGCGCGCTGGCCGCCGAGCGGGCCCTGCGGCACCGGCCGGTCGGCCGGGCGGCCCTGGCGGCGGGGGCGGCGTTCACGGTGCTCGGCGGGACCTCGCTGACCCGGGAGGCGCGGACCGTCGGCCGGGCCCTGGAGTCGGGTGACCTCGCGGCGGCCCGGGAGCGGCTGCCGCACCTGTGCGGACGGGACCCGAGCGCGCTGGACGGGCAGCAGATCGCCCGCGCGGTGGTCGAGTCGGTGGCCGAGAACACCGCGGACGCGGTGGTCAACGCCCTGGTGTGGGGCGCGGTCGCGGGCGCGCCGGGCCTGCTGGCGTTCCGGGCGGTCAACACGCTGGACGCGATGGTCGGTCACAAGTCGCCGCGGCACCGCCGGTTCGGCTGGGCCTCCGCCCGCCTGGACGACGTCGCGGGCTGGCCGGGCGCCCGGCTGACCGCGCTGCTGACGGTCGCGGCCGCGCCGTCCCCGGCCGGCGCGTGGCGGGTCTGGCGGCGCGACGGCTCCTCGCACCCGAGCCCGAACGCGGGCCAGGCGGAGTCGGCGTTCGCGGGCGGGCTGGGCGTGCGGCTCGGCGGCACCCTCGCGTACGGCACCCGGGTCGAGCACCGGCCGGTGCTCGGCGGGGAGTTGCGGCCGGTGGCGGTCGCGGACATCGAACGGGCCTGCCGGCTGTCCCGGCGGGTCGGCGCCCTGGCGCTGGCGGTCACGGTCGGCGCACGGGCGCTGCTGAAGGGAGGCGGGCGTGGGTAACGCCCTGCTGGTCGCGGGAACGACCTCGGACGCGGGCAAGAGCGTGGTCACGGCGGGCATCTGCCGCTGGCTGGCCCGGCAGGGCGTGCGGGTGGCGCCGTTCAAGGCGCAGAACATGTCGCTGAACTCCTTCGTCACCGCCGACGGCGCGGAGATCGGCCGGGCGCAGGCCATGCAGGCGCAGGCCGCCCGGGTCGAGCCGGAGGCGGCGATGAACCCGGTGCTGCTCAAGCCCGGCGCGGACGCCCGCAGCCAGGTGGTGCTGCTCGGCAAGCCGGTCGCCGAGGTCGGCGCGCTGGACTACCGGGAGCGCAAGCCGTACCTGCTGGAGCGCTCGCTGGAGTGCCTGGCCGACCTGCGCGGCCGGTACGAGGTGGTGATCTGCGAGGGCGCCGGTTCGCCCGCCGAGATCAACCTGCGGGACCGGGACATCGCCAACATGGGCCTGGCCACGGCGGCGAAGCTGCCGGTGGTGGTGGTCGGCGACATCGACCGCGGCGGCGTCTTCGCCGCGATGTACGGGACGCTGGCGCTGCTGTCCGCACAGGACCAGGCGCTGGTGGCGGGCTGGTTCGTCAACAAGTTCCGCGGCGACGCGCGGCTGCTGGCGCCCGGCCTGGAGATGCTGCGCGAGCTGACCGGCCGTCCGGTGCTGGGCACGCTGCCGATGCTGAGCGGCCTGTGGCTGGACGCCGAGGACTCGCTGGACCTCACCACCGTGGTGGAGTCCGGCGCGAGCGCCGGACCGGTCGGCGCGGACGTGCTGCGGGTGGCCGTGGTGCGCTTCCCGCGGCTGTCGAACTTCACCGACCTGGACGCGCTGGCGCAGGAGCCGGGCGTGCTGGTCCGCTGGGCGACCCGCCCGGAGGAGCTGGCCGACGCCGACCTGGTGGTGCTGCCCGGCACCCGGGCCACCGTCGCGGACCTGGCGTGGCTGCGCGAGCGCGGCATGGAGGCGCCGCTCAAGGCACGGGCGGCGGCCGGACGGCCGGTGCTCGGCGTGTGCGGCGGCTACCAGATGCTCGGCCGGGAGATCGTCGACGAGGTGGAGTCCAGGACCGGCGGCGCCGAGGGACTCGGCCTGCTGCCGACCCGGGTGGTGTTCGGCCGGGAGAAGGTGCTGGCCCGCCCGGTCGGCGAGGCGTACGGGGAGCGGGTCGAGGGGTACGAGATCCACCACGGCGTGGTGACGGTCGACGACTCGGCGGAGGAGGCGTTCCTGGACGGGTGCCGGGTGGGCGCGGTGTGGGGCACGACCTGGCACGGCGCGCTGGAGAACGACGGCTTCCGCCGGGCGTTCCTGCGCGAGGTGGCGGCCGTCTCCGGCCGGGCGTTCGTGCCCGCGCCGGACGTCTCCTTCGCCGCCGCCCGCGAGGAGCGCCTCGACCGCCTCGGCGACCTGATCGAGGAGCACGCGGACACCGACGCGCTGTGGAAGCTGATCGAGGGCGGAGCGCCGGCCGGAATGCCGTTCGTGCCGCCAGGAGCCATTGGGGAGTCCGGCAAGTGACCGACGTCCGTTACCCGTTCACCGCGATCGTCGGAATGTCCGACCTGCGGCTGGGCCTGCTGCTCAACGCCGTCTCCCCCGCCGTCGGCGGCGTGCTGGTGCGCGGCGAGAAGGGCACCGCGAAGTCCACCATGGTGCGCGCGCTGGCCGGCCTGCTGCCGGAGATCGCCACCGTGCCCGGCTGCCGCTTCGCCTGCGACCCCGCCGCGCCCGACCCGCAGTGCCCCGACGGCCCGCACGACGCGGCCGCCGCCGACCTGCGGCCCGCCCAGCTGGTCGAACTGCCGGTCGGCGTCTCCGAGGACCGCGTGGTCGGCTCCCTCGACCTGGAGCGCGCGCTCGCCGAGGGCGTCAAGGCGTACGAGCCCGGCCTGCTGGCCAAGGCGCACCGCGGCGTGCTGTACATCGACGAGGTCAACCTGCTCCAGGACCACCTGGTCGACCTGCTGCTGGACGCGGCCGCGATGGGCCGCTCGTACGTCGAGCGCGAGGGCGTCTCGGTGCGGCACGCGGCCCGCTTCCTGCTGGTCGGCACGATGAACCCGGAGGAGGGCGAGCTGCGGCCGCAGCTGCTCGACCGCTTCGGCCTCACCGTGGAGATCGCCGCCACCCGGGACGCCGCCGAGCGCGCCGAGGTGGTCCGCCGCCGGCTCGCCTACGACGCCGACCCGGCCGGCTTCGCCGCGCGGTTCGCGGTGGAGGAGCGGGAGCTGGCGGAGCGGATCACCGCGGCCCGCGCGCTGCTGCCCTCGGTCGAGCTGACCGACGGCGCGCTGCGGCAGATCACCGCGGTGTGCGCCGCGTTCGAGGTGGACGGGCTGCGTGCGGACATCGTGATGGCCCGCACCGCCGTCGCGCTGGCCGCCTGGGCGGGCCGCACCGAGGTGCTGGAGGAGGACGTCCGCAAGGCCGCGCAGCTGGCGCTGCCGCACCGGCGGCGGCGCAACCCCTTCGACGCGCCCGGCCTGGACGAGGAGCAGCTCGACCGGACGCTCGCCGAGCACGCCCCCGAGCCGGAGGCCCCGGACAAGGACCCCGACGAGGGCCCCGAGGACGACGGGCCCGGCGACGGCGGCCCCGGCCCGGACGGCGGCGGCCCGGACGGCGGCGCGCCCGAGCCCGCGGACGCCCCGGACGGCTCCGCCGCGCCCGACCCGACCGCACCCGCCGACCCGACCGCGCCCGCCGAGCCCACCGCGCCCGGGGACGCCGTGCCGCCGCAGGGCCCCGGCCCCGGGCCGAAGGAGACCGCCCCGGTCGGCGCCGGCGACCCGTACCGGACCCGGCTGTTCAAGGTCGACGGCACCGGACGCGGCGCGCAGGGCCGCCGCTCCCCCGCCGAGACGGACGCCGGGCACACCATCCGCGCCCGCCGCCCGCAGGGCCGGCTCGCCCGGCTGCACCTGGCCGCCACCCTGCAGGCCGCCGCCCCGCACCAGGTGGCGCGCGGACGCGACGCCCGGGCCCTGGTGCTGCACAAGGACGACTTCCGCGAGCAGGTGCGGCGGGGCCGGGAGTCCAACCTGGTGCTGTTCGTGGTGGACGCCTCCGGCTCGATGGCGGCCCGGCAGCGGATGACCGCCGTCAAGGGCGCCGTGCTCTCCCTGCTGATGGACGCCTACCAGCGCCGCGACAAGATCGGCATGGTGACCTTCCGCGGCACCGGCGCCGACCTGGCGCTCCCGCCCACCTCCTCGGTGGAGGTCGGCGCCGCCCGCCTGGAACAGCTGCCCACCGGCGGGCGCACCCCGCTCGCCGCCGGGCTGCTGCGCGCCCACGAGGTGCTGCGGATCGAGCGGATGCGCGACCCGAACCGCCGCCCGCTGCTGGTCGTCGTCACCGACGGCCGGGCCACCGGCGGCCGCGACGCCCTCGCGCAGTCCCAGCGGGCGGCCGGGCTGCTCGCCGCCCAGGGCATCGCCTCCGTGGTGCTGGACTGCGAGTCCGGCCCGGTCCGGCTCGGCCTCGCCCGCACCCTGGCCGGCCACCTCGGCGCCACCGCCGTCACCCTGGACGAGCTGCGCGCCGAGGGCGTCGCCTCGCTCGTCCGCGACTCCCGCTCCGCCTCCTCCCACTCCTCCGCTCCGCGAAAGGCGGCCTGATCCGCTATGCCCAAGGGTGTTGCCGAGAACGTCCCCGACGACGGCCTGACGACCCGCCAGCGCCGCACGCTGCCGATCACCGCCGTGCACACCGGCCCCGGCAAGGGCAAGTCCACCGCCGCCTTCGGGATGGCGCTGCGGGCCTGGAACCAGGGCTGGCCGGTCGGGGTGTTCCAGTTCGTCAAGTCCGCCAAGTGGAAGGTCGGCGAGGAGAACGCGCTGCGCGTGCTCGGCGCCTCCGGCGAGGGCGGCACCGTCGACTGGCACAAGATGGGCTCCGGCTGGTCCTGGATCCAGCGCACCAGCGAGGCCGAGATGTCCAGCGAGGAAGCCGCCAAGGAGGGCTGGGAGCAGGTCAAGCGCGACCTCGCCGCCGAGACCTACCGCTTCTACGTGCTCGACGAGTTCACCTACCCGATGCACTGGGGGTGGATCGACGCCGACGAGGTGGTCGCCGTCCTCAAGGACCGCCCCGGCAGCCAGCACGTGGTGATCACCGGCCGGTACGCGCCCGAGGCGCTCACCGACTACGCCGACCTGGTCACCGAGATGACCAAGGTCAAGCACCCCATGGACGCCGGCCGCAAGGGCCAGCGCGGTATCGAGTGGTAGTTCGTTGAACCCGTTGAGCAGCATCCCCCGCCTCGTGATCGCCGCGCCCTCCTCCGGCGCGGGCAAGACCACCGTCGCCACCGGCCTGATGGCGGCCCTCCGTTCGCGCGGACTGGAGGTCTCGCCGCACAAGGTCGGCCCGGACTACATCGACCCCGGCTACCACGCGCTGGCCGCCGGCCGGCCCGGCCGCAACCTCGACGCCTACATGTGCGGGACCGAGCGGATCGCCCCGCTCTTCCTGCACGGCGCCGCGGGCGCCGACGTCGCCGTGGTCGAAGGGGTCATGGGCCTGTACGACGGAGCCGCCGGACAGGGCGAGTTGGCGTCCACCGCACAGGTCGCCAAGCTGCTCAGGGCCCCCGTGGTGCTGGTCGTCGACGCCTCCTCGCAGTCCCGCTCGGTCGCCGCCCTCGTCCACGGCTTCGCCTCCTGGGACCCGGAGGTGCGGATCGCCGGCGTCATCCTCAACCGGGTCGCCTCCGACCGGCACGAACACCTGCTGCGCGAAGCCCTGGAAGAAGGCTCCGGAGTCCCCGTGCTCGGCGCCGTCCGCCGCGCCGAACAGGTCGCCACCCCCTCCCGCCACCTCGGCCTGATCCCCGCCGTCGAACGCTCCGCCGAAGCCCTCCGCGCCGTTTCCGACATGGGCGAACTCATCGCCGCCTCCGTCGACCTGGACGCCGTCCTCGCCCTCGCCCGCACCGCGCCACCACTGGCCGCCCAGCCATGGGACCCGGCCGCCGAGGTCGAACCGCCCACCGGCCCCCGGCCCCGGATCGCCCTCGCCGGCGGCGCGGCGTTCTCCTTCTCCTACGCCGAGAACGCCGAACTGCTCACCGCCGCCGGCGCCGACGTCGTCACCTTCGACCCGCTGCGCGACACCGAACTGCCCGCCGAAACCGCGGCGTTGGTGATCGGCGGCGGCTTCCCCGAGCTCTACGTCGGTGAACTCAGCGAGAACGCGCCCCTGCGCGCCGCCATCGCCGAACTCGCCCGCTCCGGCGCGCCGGTGGTCGCCGAATGCGCCGGACTCCTCTACCTGGGACAGGAGTTGGACGGAAAGCCGATGTGCGGCGTGCTCGACACCACGGCCCGGATGAGCGGCCGGCTCACCCTCGGCTACCGCGAGGCCGTCGCCCTCGCCGACAGCCCGCTCGCCGCCACCGGCACCCGGGTGCGCGGCCACGAGTTCCACCGCACCGTCACCGACCCCGGCGCCGGCGACCACCCCGCCTGGGGCTGGCGCACCCCCACCGGCCCCGTCACCGAGGGCTTCACCCAGGGCGCCGTCCACGCCTCCTACCTCCACCTCCACTGGGCCGGCACCCCCCACACCGCCACCCGCCTCGTCCGAGCAGCGGCGGGAGGCTATGAGGGCTCGCCGTAGAGGACTGGCTTGATCGGACACTTCAGGCCGCCCGGCGTGTTGATGCCCGCGTACCCGGCGCCGGTGACCGTGCGCCAGCCCTGGGAGTCGCAGTTGACGGGCGACAGGTGGACGTACTGGTACCCGGACACGTCCGGCAGCCGGGCGGTCAGTTCGAACGGCTTGCCGCCCGGTCGGCTGATCACCGTCTCCGCTGTGCCGCCGTTGACCTGGTAGTGGACGCGGTAGCGCCACTGGCAGTACGAACGGCTCGCGGTGGCCGTGATCAGGAACGCCACGCTCTCGTTGCGGTCGAGCGTGATGACCTTGGCCTCGGCACCCGTGAAGAACGGCTGCGCCGGCTTCCCGTCGGCGCCCGGAGCGCTCACGGTCAGCTTGGGTGCCGGGGAATCGATCACCGTGTCCAGCGTGATCACATCCTCGCCACCCTGCGGGTGCGCAACGATCAGGCTGCCGGGCAGCGGCGCCGTACAGCCCTCGGCCTCGAACTCAGGAACGATGTCCGTGATCCGCACCTGCTGGCTGGCCCGGCCCCTGAGCGTGATCATCCATTCCGAGCGCCCCACGTCGACCACATCGGCCGAGCGCTGCACGGCGCCGGTTCTGAATGACGCCGCCAGTTGCCCGTCCGGGTCGTGGCGAGACAGGAACTCACCGAGGTCTCGGACGTTCCTGACCTCGACGACCTGGATCGCGTTCTGCGGCGAGATCCGGTCGGGCAGGCTGTCGAGCGACAGGACGGTCTTCGCGGTGTCGACCAGCGTGTCCTGGAAGGTCACCGCCGCCGCGGCGAGGACGACGCCGGCGACCCAGCTCACCGGGCTCCTGGCGGCCCGCATCCAACGGCCCGCCCCGGCGTGCTCGGAGGGCTCGGCCGCCTCCGTCTCGGCGGGGGCCCCGACGGCCGCCGCGCTCTCCTCCGGAGCGGGTGCCGAGGCGCTCCCGCTCTCCTCCACCGGCTCGCCGCCAGACGTGCTCCGCCGCCTCGACGCGCGCTCCCCGAGCCTGCGCAACCGTTCCGCCCCCATGTCCCCGTCCTCCGTGTCGTCCTCCGGCTACGTACCGTACCGGCGGCGCCGGAGCACCGCCGTCATGCCCGCGAGGGCCAGGCCGGGAGCCCATCCCCAGACCGTGCCGAACCGCAGCGCCCGGCTGCCCGCCACCTCGAAGGCTGAGAGCTCGTGCGACCAGACGATCGGAGTGAGCGGACCGAACACCCAGACTTCCGCGGCCGCGGCGGCGAGGGACGCCAGGACGGTCACGCCCCAGCACTCCAGGATCAGCCGCGCGAGTGTCAGCCCGTCCACCCGGGCGGCGATCAGGCCCAATCCGACGGCGAGCAGCAGGAGCAGGACCGCGAAGACGCCGAGGGTGGCGAGCCACCCGGCGGTGGTCTCGGTGCGCAGCGGCCGCAGGCGCAGCGCCGGGTAGAGGACCCCGGCCAGCCGCCCGATCCACGGCGGAGGGAGGTACGGTCTCCACAGGTCGGGGTCGAAGGTGACCGACGTGTGGTCCATCCGCCGTACCTCGCCGTGCTGCAGGAGGCGGCCGCCCAGCAGGCCCAGCAGCAGGACGGGCAGCAGCGCGGCACTGACCGCGTCGCGGCGGTCGCGCCAGGACGCAGCGGGCACCCGTGGCGCGTCGTCCACCCGCTGCCCCAGGGACGCCAGCACCTCACGGACCGTCCGGTGACGGCTCATCAGCCACACCAGGAGGTACGAAGGCACCGCGAGCCAGCAGGTGACCAGCGCGAAGGCCAGCGGCGCCGCCGGTACCCGGCCCAGGTCGAGGCCCATCCTCTCGAACCGCTCCGCCGGCGACGACGTCACGCTCGGTTCCAGCGCGACCCGCAGCAGGTCGGCCGCCCCGGCGGCGAGCAGGACCGCCGCCGTCAGTGCGAGGACCGTGCGCAGTCGTGGCCGCAGGTCCGGTGCGGCGCGCAGGGCCGCGTAGCCGAGCACGGCGGACAGCGCGAGGAACAGCGCCTGCGGCAGCCACCCGGCCGGGCGGCCGGTGTCCAAGCTGTCGAAGCCACCCAGCTTCATTCCGAGGAGCGCGGCCTGCCCACCCGGATCGGTGAGCGGCCGCCCGGTCTTGAACTCGACCAGCGGGCGCAGCGCCAGCAGGCCCACCGCCTGGGCGAGGACGGTTCCACCGATGATCACGGCGGCCGGTAGTCGGTTCACGTCACCACTCCCCCGTGTGACAGTCCGTCGGTCCGGTCAGGCGGGCTTGGGGGCCTCGCCGGTGGTGGGGTGGGCGGTCTCCGAGTCGTAGAGGTCGGTGGTGGCGAGGCCGAGGGCGGCGCGGGCGGCCTTGGCCTTGGCGCCGCCGACGTGGCGGGCGGCCTCGACCAGTTCGTCCTCGATGGTGGCGGCGTCCTTGGCCGTGCGGGCGGCCTCCAGGTGCTTCTTCATCTCGCGGCACTCGGCGACCAGGTCGGCCACCGGCTGCTTCGCGGAGGCGCTCCAGCTGACCCCCTCGAGCTTGGCGATCTCGATGGTGACCGCGTCGGAGACATTGTCGGCCCAGCGGCGGTAGCCGTCGGGGTCGTCGGCGACCTCCTCCTCGTCGGGGCCGTTGGCCCAGACCCGGTTGAACGGGTTGACCGCCGAGAGGTAGCCGACCTGCTCGGAGTTGAGGTTCAGCCGGTCGTTGCGCAGCGAGCCGGTGGTCGGGCCCTTGTCGTCGACGAAGAAGCAGACCGCACGGTTGCCGCTGGTGCGCTTCCAACTGCGCTTGTCGGGGTAGAAGTAGTGGACGGCGACGGTGGAGGGGACGGCCCAGCTGTCCATGGCGTAGTCGTCCTGCTTGCGGTCGCACTCCAGGTCGGCGTCGGAGGTCACCCAGCTGTCACCCGGGTAGTCGGCCGGGCCGTTGAGGGTGTAGGTCCAGTACACCTCGCCGTAGTGCCGCTGGCTGCACGGGACGACGTCCACCGAGACGCCGTTGGTGCCGGTGCGGTCGAAGCACTCGCCGGTGTCCAGGTCGAAGGCGCTCTGCGGGCCCGCCGACCGGGCCGAGGACCCGAATGGGTCCGGGTCGCGGCCGTCCTCGATGATCGCGATGCCGAGGCCGACGGCGATCAGGAGCGCCCAGATCGAGGACAGCACGAGGCCCGCGACCGCCAGGCCCTTGCCGCGCTGGCCGGTGCGCTTGATCGCGCCGAGCGCGGCGATGCCGAAGCCGATGCCGCCGAGGAAGAGCAGGCAGGCGAAGCCGAAGACGCCCATCACGAAGGAGGTGATCGCGAAGCCGCTCCAGCCCGGGTCGAGGGGCTGCTGCCAACCGCCCGGGTAGCCGGGGTAGCCCGGGTACGGCTGCGGCTGGCCGCCCGCCCACGGGTTCAGCGGCGGGGGCGGGGTGCCGGGGCCGCCAACCTGGTAGGGCGGGTACGCCTGGGCGCCGCCGGGGTGGGCCGGGGCGGGCGCCTGCGGGTAGGCGTCGTACGGGGAGGCGTCGTACGGGGAGGGCGGGGTCGTGCCGAACGGCGACGGGGCCGGCTCGGGGAACGACGGCGCCGGCGCGGCCCAGTCGGCCGCGGGGGGCGTCGGGTCGGCCGGAGGGGCCGGGTCCGGGGTCGGGTCCGCCGACGGGACCGGGGTCGGGTCCGGGGTCGGGTCCGCAGGTGGGGCGGGGGACGGCTCCGCGGGCGGGGTCGGCTCCGGGTCGGGCAGCATGGCGGTTCCCCCTGGTACGGAACGGTTCGTCGGCTGCGCGAATATAGCCGGTCCTCCTCCGGGTCAACCAATGGATAGTGGAGTGTTTATTGCATGCAATGCATGCGGTGCATACGATGGCGCCCATGCGGACCGAGACGGCGCACGCCCGCCTGCGCGAGCTGATCCTGGACGGCGGGTACCCGCCGGGTGCCCGGCTGACCGAGCTGGAGGTCGCGGCCGCGCTGGAGATGAGCCGCACCCCGGTCCGGGAGGCGTTCCGGGCGCTCGCCGCCGACGGGCTGGTGGAGGCCGCCGGGCGGGGTGTCCGGGTGGTCGCCCTGGACGCGGAGGCACTGGGGCACGGCTACCGGGTCCGGGCCGCGCTGGAGGGGCTGGCCGCCGAGCTCGCGGCCGAGCGGCAGCGCGCCGGCCGGCTCGCCCCCGCCGACCTGGACGACCTGGACGCGCTCGCCGACCGCACCCACCGGGCCACCGCCGAGGGCCGGCTCACCGAGGCGGTCCGGCTCAACCGCCGCTTCCACCGGCGGATCGCCGAGCTGGCCGCCAACCCGATCGCCCTGCACACCCTGGACCGGCTGTGGGACCGGCTGCAGGTCTCCACCCGCACCTCGCTGACCCCGCCGGGCCGCACCGGACTGGTCGACGACCAGCACCGCGAGCTGCTCGCCGCGATCCGGGCCGGCGATCCGGCCGGCGCCCACGCGGCGGCCCGCCGGCACGTCCTGGACACCGGCACCGCCCACCGCGCCACAGCTGCCCCCACCGCCGCCGCCGACGACGACGACACGGAGTGACCGCCATGCCCAAGCCGCACCACTACGACGTCCGCGTCACCTGGACCGGCAACACCGGTACCGGGACCGACAGTTACCGCAGTTACGAGCGGGCGCACGACATCACCGCGGCGGGCGTCCCGCCGATCCTCGGCAGCGCCGACCCGACCTTCCGCGGCGACCCCGCCCGGTGGAACCCGGAGCAGTTGCTGCTCGCGGCGCTCTCCCAGTGCCACATGATGTCGTACCTGCACCAGTGCGCCGTCAACGGCGTGGTGGTCACCTCGTACGTGGACGACGCCGCCGCGACGATGGTGGTCGCGGGCGGCGGCGGGCACTTCACCGAGGCGGTGCTGCGGCCGCGCATCGAGATCGCCGAGGAGTCGATGCGCGAGCGCGCGCTCGCCCTGCACGGCCCGGCCCGGGACGCCTGCTTCATCGCCGCCTCGGTCAACTTCCCGGTGCACCACGAGCCTTCGATCACCGTGGCGGGCACCGCCTGACCCTGGCCGGGCCCGGTGGCGACCGGGCCCGGCCGGGTCAGCCCAGGTCGCGGCGGGCCAGTCCGGCCAGGCCGGCGGCGGCCAGGGCGGCGGCGAGCGCGGTCAGCCAGAGCAGCGGCGTCGCGCTCAGCGCGCCGCCGGGCAGGTGCGGGGTGTGGGTGAACGGCGAGAGGTCGAGCACCCGGGCGTCCAGGCGCAGGACGGGGCCGAGCCAGGCGATCAGGACGAAGCCGCCCAGCACGCCCCAGCCCGCCGCGGTCCACTGCGGCAGCAGGCCGTACAGGGCCAGCGCCGCGGCCGCGGTCAGCCACACCGCCGGGAGTTGGGCCAGCGCCGCGCCCAGCAGCCGCAGCGGCTCACCGCCGTCCACGGAGCCGCCGACGGCGGCCCGGACGGCCAGCCCGGCGGACAGCCCGGCGACCGCCAGCAGCACGGCCGTGCCGAGCAGCGGGAAGAGCAGGTGACCGGCGGCCCAGCGCAGCCGGGAGACCGCACCGGCCAGCACCGGTTCGGCCCGGCCCCCGACCTCCTCGGCGCGCAGCCGCAGCACCGCCTGGACGGCGTAACCCGCCGCGACCAGGCCGAACAGGTTGACGATCGAGGCGAGGTAGGCGTCCAGCACCTCCTGGCGTCCACCCAGCCTGGCCATCAGGTCGGCGAGTCGGTCGTTCCCGGCGACCAGGTCGACCACGCCCTTCGCCACCCCGCCGAACACCGCGCCGGCCAGTGCGAAGCCCGCGCACCAGCCCAGCAGCGCCCCGCGCTGCAGCCTGCGGGCCAGCGCGGCCTGGCCGTCCAGGCCCGGCGCCGCGGCCGCCGGTCCGGGGCGCTGCGGGAGCAGCCCGGCGCCGAGGTCGCGGCGGCCGGCGAGGGCGTACGCGGCGGCGGTCAGCGCCGCGGTCAGCGCGAGCGGGAGGGCCAGCACCCACCAGCGGTCGCCGCCGTACGGGCGCAGCTGCTCGGCCCAGCCGATCGGTGACAGCCAACTCGCCCAGGAGGTGGCGGAGTCGGCGTCCCCGATCGCGCGCAGGGCGAAGGCGGCGCCGAGTGCGGCGCCGGTGAGGCCGTTGGCGGCCCGCCCGGTCGCGGTGAGCTGGGCGGCGAGCGCGGCGACGGCCCCGAAGACCAGTCCGGTCGCGGCCAGTGCGAGGCCGAACGCGACGGCGCCGGTAAGGCGTTGGCCGGCCGCGAGCAGTCCGAGGGCGACCAGGGCGGCCACCGCGAGGTCGGCGATCAGCGCCGCCAGCAGGGCGGCGGTCAGCGGGGCCCGGCGGCCGACCGCGCCGGCGCCGATCAGCTCCAGCCGGCCGTCCTCCTCCTCGGCCCGGGTGTGCCGGACCACCAGCAGCGCCGACATCAGACCGGCGAGCACCGCACCGAAGACGCCCATCCGCCAGGCGGTCAGCCCGCCGACGCTGCCCGCGTCGAACACCGGCCCGTACAGGGCGCGCAGCGAGCCGTTGGCGGTGATGCCCGCGGCGAAGGTGCGGCGGGCCTGCTCGGTGCCGTACAGCGAGCGGAAGGAGAAGGCGGTGGAGACCGCCATCGCGGCGAGGGCGTAGACCCAGAGCGGCAGCGCGATCCGGTCCCGGCGCAGCGCGAGGCGGAGCAGGACGCCGGTGCCCGCCGTGGCGTTCACCGGGCCACCGCCGCGGGGGCGGCGGGCTCGTAGTGGCGCAGGAACAGCTCCTCCAGGGTGGGCGGGCGGCTGGTCAGGCTGCGCACCCCGGCGGCGGTCAGCGCCCGCAGCAGCTCGTCGAGCCGGTCGGCGTCGACCTGGCAGCTGAGCCGGGCCCCGTCGGCCAGGGCCTCGGTGCGGACGTCGTGGGCGTACGGCAACGGCGGCGGGGCGGTGGCGAGTTCGGCGACGACGGCGGTCCGGGTGAGGTGCCGCAGCTCGGCCAGGGTGCCGGTCTCGACGGTGCGACCCGCCCGGACGATGGACACCCGGTCGCACAGTGCCTCGACCTCGGTCAGCAGGTGGCTGGAGAGCAGGACGGTGGCGCCGCGCTCCCGGGCCTCGCGGACGCAGTCGCGGAACACCTCCTCCATCAGCGGGTCCAGGCCGGAGGTCGGCTCGTCCAGGACCAGCAGCTCCGCTTCGCCCGCGAACGCCGCGACCAGCGCGACCTTCTGCCGGTTGCCCTTGGAGTAGGCGCGGCCCTTCTTGGTGGGGTCGAGCTCGAAGCGGTCGAGCAGTTCGGCGCGGCGGGCCGGGGACGGCTCCCGCACCCCGCGCAGGCGCAGCAGCAGGTCGACCGCCTCGCCGCCGGTCAGGTTGCGCCACAGGGTGACGTCGCCCGGCACGTACGCCAGGCGCCGGTGCAGGGCGACCGCGTCGCGCCAGGGGTCGCCGCCGAGCAGGGAGGCGCGGCCGGCATCGACGCGCAGCAGGCCGAGCAGGGCGCGGATGGTGGTGGACTTGCCCGCGCCGTTCGGCCCGAGGAAGCCGTGGACCTCGCCCCGGGCGACGGTCAGGTCGAGCCCGTCGAGCGCACGCGTCCGGCCGAAGGTCTTCACCAGGCCGGTCACCGAGATGGCGGTCGTCATGGAACGACCGTACTCTCGATTCACAGATCCGTGAAGATACTGAAATCCGCGGATCTTCCGGAGCTGTCGATAGGGTGCCGGGGACGGCGGGAGCAGGAGGAACTGCAGTGGGAGAGGCGGCCATGGGCGGCGCGGCGCGGCGGGACGAGGCGGCGGTGGACGGGTTCATCGAGCGCTTCGCGGGCGTCCTCGCCGACGCCGGCTTCCCCCGGATGCCCGCCCGGATCTTCACCGCCCTGCTCGCCAGCGACACCGGGCGTCTCACCGCCGCCGAACTCGCCGACCGCCTCCGGGTCAGCCCCGCCGCCGTCTCCGGTGCGGTCCGCTACCTCACCCAGGTCAACCTGGTCAGCCGCGAACGCGAAGCCGGCTCCCGGCGGGACCGCTACCGGGTGCACGAGAACGCCTGGTACGAGGCGGCCGTCAGCCGCGACCAGGCGCTCACCCGGTGGGAGGGCAGCCTGCGCGAGGGCATCGAGGCGCTCGGCCCCGGGACGCCCGCCGGCGCCCGGCTCGCCGAGTCGCTGGCCTTCTTCGCCTTCCTGCGCGAGGAGTTGCCGCAGCTGCTGGAGCGCTGGCGCGAGCGCCGCGAGGAGCTGCTCGGCGGCGCCTGAGACCCGCCGGGGCCTGCCGGTTCCGGCTGCCGGGCGGCCCGGGGACCGGCGTGCGGCCGGCGGGGCGGGGCGGGCGGCGGGACGGTGCGGTCCACGCGCCGGGCGGCCGCGAGGAGGTCGGCCACCCACCGGGTCGACCACCCACCGGGGGCGGTCACGCGCCGGGCGGTCGCGCGGTCAGGCGAGGAGGGCGTCCAGGTAGCGGGCGGCGTCGGCGCGGAGGGCGGCCGGGGCGGGGGGATCCGCGTGGCCGGCGCCGGCGGCGGTGTGGAAGACCACGCCCTCGCACCAGCGGAGCAGCCGGCGGGCGTCGCCGGCCGGATCGGCCGAGCCGAGGCCGGCCAGGAGCCCGGCGGCGGTGGCGGCGAAGCCCGCGCCGAGGCGGTCGTAGACGGCGCGCAGCTCCGGGCGGCGGGTGGCTTCGAGCGCGAGCTCGTACCGGGCCAGGGTGAGCGGGAGTCCGGTGGTGAGCGCCAGGTGGATGCCGCCCGCGAGGGCGTCGAGGAGCTGGTCGCGGGGGGCGCCCGGGGGCGGGGTGTAATCGGCCGCTTCGAGGTCGGCGATCCGGGTGAGGGCGGCTTCGAGGAGCGCGGCGCGGGTGCGGGCCAGGTTGGAGGTGGAGCCGGCGGGCAGGCCCGCGGCCTCGTCGACGGCGCGGTGGGTGAGCCCGCGCAGGCCGCGCTCGGCGATCAGGGCGATGGCGGTGTCGGCGACCAGGACCGCGCGCGGGGTGCTCATGGGCACCATCCTGCCCTGTCTAGCCGGCAACTACAGATGTAGTATCGAACCCGTAACTACAGGCGTAGTGGAGGTGTGCGGTGGAACGACGGGCCGTCGTCATCGGAGCGGGCGTGGGCGGACTGGCCTCGGCCCTGGCGCTGCACCGGCGGGGCTGGGAGGTCACCGTGCACGAGCGGGCCGCCTCGCTCGACCCGGTCGGCTCCGGCATCGGCATCGCGCCCAACGCGCTGCGGGCGCTCGACGTCCTGGGCGTCGGCGACGCCGTCCGGCGGCGGGCCGCGATCCAGGGCCTCGCCGGGCTGTACCGGCCGGACGGCCGGCGGCTCGCGGTCACCGACACCGAGCGGATCCACCGCGCGTACGGCGACCCGCTGGTGGTCCTGCACCGGGCCGAACTGGTCGGGATCCTGGCCGGCGCCCTGCCGGACGGCACGGTCCGGACCGGCACCGAGGTCCGCGTGGTCGACCCCGGCGGCGACGGCCCGGACGGCGCCCCGGCCCGGCTGTTCGGGCCGGACGGGGAGTCCGCGGCCGCGCTGGTCGTCGCCGCGGACGGGATCCGCTCGGGCGCACGGGAGTTGCTGTTCCCCGACCACCCGGGCCCGGTGTACTCGGGGTTCACCAGCTGGCGCACGGTGGTCGCGGCGCCGGGCGAGCCGCGCCGGGTCGGCGAGACCTGGGGGCGCGGGGCGCTCACCGGTGTCATCCCGCTGGCCGACGGGCGGGTGTACCTGTACGCGGCGGCCCTCGCCGCGCCCGGCGGACGGGCCGCCGACGGTGACGAACGGGCCGAGCTGGCACGCCGGTTCGGCAGCTGGTGCGAGCCGGTGCCGGAGCTGATCGGGGCGGCGGAGGCCGGGCGGGTGCTGCGGCACGACGTCTGGGACCTGGTCCGCCCGCTGCCCGCGTTCCACGGCGGGCGGGTGGCGCTGGTCGGCGACGCCGCGCACGCGATGACGCCCTTCCAGGGGCAGGGGGCGTGCCAGGCGATCGAGGACGCGGTGGTGCTGGCCTGGGAGTCGGAGCGCGGCGACGGGCTCGCCGGGTACTCGGCCGCCCGGGTCCGGCGCACGACGGAGGTCGCGCGGCGGTCCCGCCGGGTGGGGCGGGCGGTGGCGATGCGGCGGTCCGGCCTCCGGGACGCGCTGCTGCGGGCGGCCGGACGGTTGCCGGAGGCGGCGCTGGTCCGGGGCGCGGCACCGATGGTGGACTGGCGGCCCCCGGCGGGTTGACGGCCGGGCCCGCGGTTCCCCGGGCCCTGACGGCGGCCGCCCGCCGTCAGCGCAGGTAGGCGGGGGCCACGGCGGAGACCGTGAGGGTGGCGGGGGCTCCGGTGCCGTCGGCCGGAACGGTCCAGAGGTCGGAGCCGTACTCGCCGGGCAGGGAGTAGACCAGCGTCGCACCGTCGGCCCACAGGGCCTGGTCGTCGATGTTGCGCTGCTCGGCGGTGGCGGTCTCGGTCATGGTGGCGAGGTCGAGGACGTACAGCCGCCAGGGCGCGTCCGGGGAGGCGCCGGCGATGCGCTTCTTGTAGGCGATGCGGGTGCCGTCCGGCGAGAGCGAGGGGCACTCCACGTTCTGGTGCAGCGTGGTGAGGGTGCGCGCGGCGAGGTCGCCCCGGACGAGGTGGGTCTGCCCGCCGGTGGCGACGGTGGCGTAGAACCGGTTGTCGTCGGCGAAGGTGACGCCCCAGACGTTGATGTCGGAGGCCCGGTACGGGTGGCCGTCCTTGACCACGGCGAAGGTCTCCAGGTTGTCCTCGAGGTGCCAGTCCCGGGTGTCGACGATCGCGGTGCGGGTGGAGAAGTCGGTGCCCGCGTAGGAGTCGCCGCTGACGAAGACGGTCCAGGCGGCGAGGTGGCCGGAGGGCGAGACCCGGGCGCGGGTCGGGATGCCGGCGGCGGGGAAGGCGTGCCTCTCCCGCAGGTGGTCGTCGACGACGACGGCGCGGTAGGTGTCCTCCAGGGCGCCGTGCTCGGCCTGCAGGCAGATGCCGGTGCCCGCGGCGGCGTGGAAGCGCAGGCACGTGAGGCCGGAGGCGGTGCGCGGCGCGTCCGGGCGGTCGGCGGGGACGGTGGTGATCTCGTCGCGGTGCGGGCCCCAGGCCAGGTTGCGGAAGACCAGCTGCCCGTGGCCCGGGGCGAGGTCGACGGCACCGGGGTGGACCGGCGGCCCGCCGGCCTGCTCCTGGTCCTTCTTGCCGCTGCGCTCCGCGGCGTGCAGGACGGCTCCGGTAGCGACGCCGCCGAGCAGGACGACGGCGAGCAGCAGGGTGAGCAGGCGGGCGGTGCGCGTCATGCGGTGGACACCTCGTCGTCGGTGCGGAGGAAACGGGTGGCGACCAGGGCGCTGACGGTCAGGGCGCCGGCGGCGGTCGCGAGGGCGGTGCTGCCGCCCAGGGAGGCCCACAGGGCGCCGAAGGCGAGCGAGCAGGCGAACCGGGCGAGCGCCTGGCCGGTGCCGACCAGGGCCTGTCCGGCGCCCTGGTGCTCGGCGGGGACGGTGCCGGCGGTGGCGGCGGCGAGGACGCCGTCGGTGGCCGCGTAGAAGGCGCCGTGCAGCAGCAGGATCACCGGGATCAGCCCGGTCCCGGGCGCGGCGAGCACCAGCGCGTAGCCGCCCAGCAGGGCGCCGTGGCCGGCCAGGAAGAGCACCCGGCGGCCGATCCGGTCGGCGAGCAGGCCCATCGGCACGGCGAGCAGCAGGAAGACCGCGGCGGTGCCCAGCGGCAGCAGCGGGAACAGGTGCGAGGACAGCCCGAGCCGGCGCTGGACCAGCAGGTAGAGGAAGGCGTCGCTGACGGTGGTCAGACCGAGCAGTACGGCGCACAGGGTGAGCCGGCGCAGCGCGGGCAGCCGCAGCAGGACCAGCGAGTCGCGCAGGCCCGGCCGGACGACGGGTGCGTCCTCGCGGGCCCGGCCGGGCACGAAGAGGACCAGCAGCAGCACGCCGAGCAGCGCGATGCAGCCGCTGACGGCGAAGACGGCGTCGTAGCCGTCCACGGTGGCGCGCAGGATCGCGAAGGCGACCAGCGGGCCGATCAGGGCGCCGGTGGTGTCCATGGCGCGGTGCACGCCGAAGGCGCGGCCGCGGTGCTCGGGGGCGGTGGCGAGGGAGATCAGCGCGTCGCGGGGTGCGGTGCGCAGGCCCTTGCCGGTGCGGTCGACGGCCAGCACGGCGCCGATCAGCGGGAGGGTGTGGGCCAGCAGGAGGAGCGGCTTGCAGACGGCGGACAGGCCGTAGCCGAAGCCGGCGACCAGCTTGTGGCCGCGCCCGCCGCGGTCGGCGAGGTGCCCGCCGAGCAGCCGGACCAGGGCGGCGGCGCCGTTGTTGATGCCGTCCAGCAGACCGAAGCCGAGCGGGGAGAGGCCGAGACCGGCGACCACGTACAGCGGCAGCACCGCGCTGACCATCTCCGAGGAGACGTCGGTGACCAGGCTGACCGCGCCGAGGGCGACGACGGTGCCGGGGACCGCGGCGGCGCGCCGCCCCGGACGGGTGTCTGGGGCGGCGGCCGTGGTGCTGCGGCGCTTGGAATCACGAGCGTCCGCGAGGTACATCCGGCGTCAGTTCCAGATGCCGGTGATGTCGGAGGCGGTGGCGGCGTTGCCCGCGTGGGCGGACAGGCCCGCCAGGTCCTCCAGGGTGCGCAGCACGTTGTAGTGGTTGTAGGTGGTGGCGGTGGAGCTGCCGGGGGTCACGTGCTGACCGTAGAAGATCGTCGGGATGCGGTTGCCGGACAGCTTGTTGTCCTCGTCGAAGGTGACGACCAGCATCGAGTTGTGGGTCTGCGCCCAGGTGGCGTACGCGCCCAGCTTGTTCTGGATCCAGGTGTCGCCGGTGCCGACCGAGCAGTCGTGCATGTCGTTGCACAGGTCGGGCACCACGAAGGAGACCTTCGGCAAGGTGGTGAAGTCGGTCGGGAACTGCGTCATGGTCTTGGCGGTGCTGGTCGGCACGTTGCTGAAGCCGAACCACGGGTTGTGCTTCTGCGCGTACTTGCCGCTGGAGCAGGTGGTCGAGCCCTGCGACGGCAGGCCCTCGTTGTAGCTGCCCCAGGTCTTGCCGGCGGCGATCAGCTCGGAGCCGAGGTTCGGCGCGGAGATCGAGCCGACGGAGACGCAGCTGTCGTCGGTGCGGCCCTGGTTGGAGCCGGAGAACAGCATGTAGTAGTTCGGCTCCGACGGGTGGGTCAGGCCGTACGACTGGGTGAGGTTGGCGCCACCCGCCTTGAGGGTGTTGTTGATGTAGGGGGCGCTGGAGCTGCCGATCACCTGGGTGTAGGCGTGGTTCTCCATCACCACGACCACGATGTGGTCGGGGGTCGGCAGGGTCGCGGCGTGGGCGGCGGTGCCGGTGGCGGCCCAGATGCCGAGCGAGCCGGCGGCGAGCGCGACCGAGCTCGCGATCGCGGTGAGGGTGCGCTTGGCGCGCTTGGGGGCCTGAACGGCGGTCATTGCTGTCCTCCTGGCGAGGGAAGGTGACAGTGCGTGGTGGAGCGCCGTAACCCTAGGGGCGGGCCGGTGGACGCGTCCCGACCGGAAGGGTGAAGAGCGGGCGAACGGTCGTGGCACTCCGGTTACGGGCGGGTGACCGGCGGTAACACAGGTCACAGGCGCCCCGATTGACCTGCTCAGTACGCCCGTGGTGGGATCGACGGGCCCTCGGGGCGCGGTGCGGAAGGAAGATCGGGTGGAGCTGCGGGTGGCCGTCGGCGTCGGCGCGCGCCGGGGCACGGACGGCGCGGAGGTGCTCCGGCTGATCGACACCGTGCTCAGCTCGGCGGGCCTCCGACGCGACGCGGTCGCACTGCTCGCCACCCTGGACGCCAAGACCGCCGAACCCGGACTGCTCGCCGCCGCCCGCGCGTTGGGCGTCCCGCTGACCGGCTTCCCGGCCGAGCGGCTGGCCGCCGTCCCCGTCCCCGGACGCTCCCCCGCCGCGCTCGCCGCCGTCGGCACCCCGAGCGTCGCCGAGGCCGCCGCGCTCGCCGCCGCGCCCGGCGGCCGCCTGCTGGCCGGAAAGCGCACCTCGGCGAACGCCACCGCCGCCCTCGCCGGCCCCCTCGTGACAGGAGAGCCCACGTGACCGCCGAACCCGACCTGCGCCACCACGGCGACGCCGAGGTCCGCACCCCCGGCCTGGTCGACCTCGCGGTGAACGTCCGCACCGGCACCCCGCCCGAGTGGCTGCGCGACCGGCTCGCCGCCACCCTCGGCGACCTCGCCGCCTACCCCGACCCGTCCGCCGCCCGCGCCGCCGTCGCCGCCCGGCACCGCCGGCCCGTCGACGAGGTGCTGCTCACCTCCGGTGCGGCCGAGGCGTTCGTCCTGCTCGCCCGGGTGCTGCGACCGCGCCGCGCGACCGTGGTGCACCCGCAGTTCACCGAACCGGAAGCGGCCCTGCGGGACGCCGGGCACACCGTCCACCGGGCCGTCCTCGACGCCGCCGACGGCTTCCGGCTCACCCCCGGCGCGGTGCCCGACGAAGCCGACCTGGTGGTGATCGGCAACCCCACCAACCCCACCTCGGTGCTCCACCCCGCCGAGGCCGTCGCCGCGCTGGCCCGGACCGGCCGGACCCTGGTCGTCGACGAGGCGTTCATGGACGCCGTCCCCGGCGAACCCGCCTCCCTCGCCGGGACCCGCGACCTGCCCGGGCAGGTCGTCGTGCTGCGCAGCCTCACCAAGACCTGGGGCCTCGCCGGACTCCGGATCGGCTACGTCCTCGGCCCGGCCGCGCTGATCGCCGAACTCGCCGCCGCCCAACCGCTCTGGCCCGTCTCCACCCCCGCGCTGGCCGCCGCCGAGGCCTGCAGCACCCCCGCGGCGCTCGCCGAGGCCGAGGACGCCGCCCGGCTCACCGCCGCCCACCGCGAACACCTGCTCAAGGGCCTCACCGACGTCCCCGGCGCCCGGGTGCACGGCGAACCGGCCGCCTCCTTCGTCCTGCTCCGGCTCCCCGGCGCCGCCGAGGTCCGCCTCCGGCTGCGCGAGGCCGGCTACGCCGTCCGCCGCGGCGACACCTTCCCCGGCCTCGGCCCCGACTGGCTCCGGATCGCCGTCCGCGACGAACGGACCACCGACCGCTTCCTGACCGCCCTCGCCGCGGCCGTCAGCCCGGCGTGACCGGCTCTCCCGGGCCCGGGGCGGCGTCCCCCGCGAGTTCGGCGGCCCAGGTGGTGAGGGTGGCGAAGTCGGCGGGGCGCAGGCCGTGGCGGTGGTCGACGACCAGGACCCGGGCGGGGGCCGGGTGGTGGGCGGCCAGCCAGGCGGCGTCGTGCGGCTCGGCCTCGTCGTCGACCCAGACCAGCGGGCGCGCCCGCCCACGCGGACAGCTGGCGGGTCTTCCAGTGCAGGCCGTCCGGGTCGCCGTGGAACATCGACTCCCATTCGATCGCCGGGAGTTCGGGCAGGCCGATGAACGGGCCGACGCCGGTGTTCGCCTCGCCGCGCCACGCGGTGCACCAGACCAGGTCGTAGGGGAGGGCGAGCAGGGCCGGCCCGTGCGAGGGGTTCAGCCACATCTGCTCCGGCTCCGACGGGTCACCGCGCATCCACGAGGCCCGCGGCACCTGGTGCGAGCGGTAACCCCGCGGCCGGAACAACGGCCGTGACGTGAACGGCCGCAGCGGCCCGTCCACGTCGAGCAGCAGCAGCGGTCGCCCGTCCGGCATCTCCGACTCCCCCTCTACCGGCCCTGCTCGGCGGCCCAGTCGGCCAGCAGGGCGAAGTCCCGGTCCCGCAGCCCGGTGCCCGGGTCGATCGTCAGCAGCAGCGCCGGTCCCTCGTGGTGCCGCTCCACCCAGGCGCCGTCGGCCGCGGTGATCTGGTCGTCGACCCAGGCGAACGGGCGGCCCGCCGCCCACTCGGTGATCGCCGGGGTCTTCCAGAAGACGCCGCCGTCCGGCTCGGGCCGCGGCTCCGGCCAGCCGATCACCGGCAGCTCGGGCAGACCCAGCACCGGGCCGATGAACTCGTTCGCCTCGTGCTGCCAGGTGGTCGCCCAGACCAGGTCGAAGGGCAGCGCCCGCAGCGCCCGGCCGTGGTCCGCGTTGAGCCACACCCGCAGCGGCTTGACCCGCTTGTGGGGCATCCCGTTGGCGCTCATCCAGTACCGCATCTCGGCGGCCCAGGTCGGCGGCGACATCCGGTACGTGGTGTACCCGTCCGGGCGCCTGGTGCGCTTCGCCCCGTACGGGTTGAGCGGCCCGTCCACGTCGAGCAGCAGCAGCGGTCGCACGGCACGGCCTCCCCCCGGTCGGTGTCCTCCGCACGGTACCGGGCGGGTGGCGGGCGGGGGTGGGAATTACCCGTGGGCGGGCCGCCAGGCGCGGGCGGCGGCGATGCGCTGGACGGCGCTCGGGTGGGTGGCGAAGAGCAGCTGGAGCGGGCGCGGCGGGTCGACGTCGGAGACGTTGGCGACCGCGAGGCGGCGTTGCATGGCGATGAACTGCCCCGGGTCACCGGTGAGTTCCAGGGCGTGGCGGTCGGCGCGGGCCTCGATCCGACGGCTCACCGCGGCCTGCGCCGGGCCGGAGGCGGCGCCGATCAGGGCCGCGCAGGCGGCCAGCAGGGGCAGCGAGCGCGGGTCGGCCGCGTCGGTGGCACCGGCGGCGTCCAGCAGCGGCTGCCAGGCCGTGAGCAGGCCGAGCACGACGACCGCGACGGCCGCGCCCAGCGCGCCGAGGACGGTGCCGGTGAGCACGTCCCGGTGCTTCACGTGGCCGAGTTCGTGCGCGACGACCAGCTCCACCTCGCGCGGCTCGGCGGTGGACAGCAGGGTGTCGTAGGCGACGATCCGCCGGGTCGCGCCGAAGCCGGAGACGTACGCGTTGAGCGCGGTGGTGCGGCGGGAGGCGTCGGCGACCAGCACGGTGCGCACCCGGATCGCGTCGCGGTCCGCCAACTCCAGCAGGGCGGTCCGCAGGTCGCCGTCCGGCATCGGGGTGAAGCGGTTGAAGACCGGTTCGATGAGCAGCGGGTGGAGGAAGGACAGCGCCACCGCCAGCAGCGCCGCCAGCCCGGCGGCCGGCCACCACCAGCCGTCCGGGGACCGGTCGGTGAGCGCGTACAGGCCGAACACCACCGGCAGCGCCAGCAGCAGGGTCAGCAGCAGCCCGCGCAGCGCGTCCACCGCCCAGCCCGACCAGCCCTGGGTGACCAGCCCGAACTCCCGCCGGACCACCCGCACCCGGGCGTTGAACGGCAGCACCAGCAGCTGCCCGAGCAGCACCAGCGCCGCCGTGCCGGCCAGCACCTGCGCGGTCCGCGAGCCACCGAACAGCCCGCCCGCCCAGGTGACCAGCCCCGCCCCGGCGGGCGTCAGGCCCAGCACCAGCGTCAGCCCCAGGCCCGCCACCCGCCCGGCCAGCGCCCACGGCACCTGCCGGCGCCGCAGCGCACGCCCCCGGGCGATCTCCTCCGACGTGAAGTCCTCGCGCACGCCCCAACCCTACGCGCGGCACCCCCGCGGGCGAACGGTGGCGGCACCGCGAAATCCGGAGGCGGACCACGGCGGCCGGTTCGTACGATGGCGGGATGTCCGATGCGCAGCAGCTCGCCGAGGCCGTCAGCACCTTCCGCCGTGACTTCGCCCGTCGGCAGGCCGCCCGGGTGGTCGAGGCGGACGGCGCTTTCGCCGTCCTGGACGAGGAGTTCAGCGGCTCGTACGAGCACAACCAGCTGTACGTCGAGCGGGCGGACGACCCCGTGGCCCTCGCCGGGCTCGCCGACGAGCTGCTCGGCGGCCTGCGGCACCGCCGGATCGCCGTCCGCGACGGCGCGCTGGCCGAGGCCGCCGCGCCCGCGCTGCTCGCCGCGGGTTACACGCACGACGTCGAGCTGCTGATGGTGCACCGCGGGCCGCTGCCCGCCGGGGACGGAGCCGGCCGGGTGGCCGAGGTCGGCATCGCCGAACTGCGGCCCGCCGAGCTGGAGCAGTGGCGGCGCTGGCTGCCCGACAGCACGGACGCCGTCCTGGAGCAGCTGGTCGGCCGGCGGAAGCGGCGCCTCGACGGGGCGGACTCGGTGCGGACCCTCGCGGCGCGGGACGAGGACGGCGAGATCGGCGCCTGGGCCGACCTGTACGTCGACCGCGCGAGCGGCCTGGCGCAGATCGAGGACCTCGCCACCGCGGAGCCCCGGCGCGGCCGGGGCCTCGGCGACGCGGTCCTCGCCGCCGCGCTGCACCGGGCGGCGGCAGCGCCGGGCCATCGGCTGACCTTCCTGGTCGCGGACGCCGCGGACTGGCCCCAGCACTGGTACGCCCGCCGCGGCTTCACCCCGATCGGCCGCACCCACGCCTTCACCCGCAGCTGACCCCGGCCGGGCGCCGCTCGGAGCCGCCGCTCGGGGCCCGGCGGGGCGCCTTGCGTGCGGGCGGAGTGGAGGGCGGCCGGGAACGCGGAGACGTCCGCCGCCTCCGGGGAGGCGACGGACGTCTCGCGATTGCTCGGGGTCGAGCCGGATCAGACCTGGCCGGCCTTCTCCAGGGCCTCGCAGCAGGTGTTGACGAGGAGGCGGGTCACGACGTACGGGTCGACGTTCGCGTTCGGGCGACGGTCCTCGATGTAGCCCTTCTGCTCCACCTCGACCTGCCACGGGATGCGGACCGAGGCGCCGCGGTTGGACACGCCGTAGGAGTAGACGTTCCACGGGGCGGTCTCGTGCTTGCCGGTCAGGCGGGACTGGATGTCGTCACCGTACTGGTTGACGTGCTCCAGGACCTTCTCCTGGGAGGCGCCGAGCGACTCGCAGGCGGTGATGATGGCGTCGTAGCCCTCGCGCATCGCCTTGGTGGAGAAGTTGGTGTGGGCACCCGCACCGTTCCAGTCGCCACGGGCCGGCTTGGCGTCCAGGGTGGCGTCGATGCCGAACTCCTCGGCGGTGCGGTAGAGCAGGTAGCGGGCGATCCACAGGTCGTCCGAGACGGTCAGCGCGTCGACCGGGCCGATCTGGAACTCCCACTGGCCGGGCATGACCTCGGCGTTGATGCCGCAGATCGCGAGGCCCGCGTCGATGCAGCGGTCGAGGTGCAGCTCGACGATCTCGCGGCCGAAGACCTCCTCGGCGCCGACGCCGCAGTAGTAGCCGCCCTGCGGGGCCGGGTAGCCGCCCTCGGGGAAGCCGAGCGGGCGGGAGCCCTTGAAGAAGGTGTACTCCTGCTCGATGCCGAAGATGGCCTCGTGGGCGGCGTACTTCTCCGCGACCTCGCGCAGCGCGGCGCGGGTGTTGGTCTCGTGCGGGACACCGTTCGTCTCCAGGACCTCGCAGAGGACCAGGATGTTGTCACCACCGCGGATCGGGTCCTTGACGACCTTCACCGGCTCGAGCACACGGTCCGAGGCGTGACCCTCGGCCTGGTTGGTCGAAGAACCGTCGAAGCCCCAGGTGGGGATCTTGTCCGCGTTCGGCAGCACCCGAGTCTTGGAACGGAGCTTGGCGGTCGGCTTGGTGCCGTCGATCCAGATGTACTCGGCCTTGATTGCCATTGCGGTGAACCTCACTGCTTGGGTGGTGGGTGCCCGCGTAGCGTTGCAAGCCGCCGTTTCCCGGTTGTTCCTCCTATGTAACGCCCATGTGAACCGACTCTCCGCAGCGGCACGTTCACCGTCGGAGAGTGCCAGTCCCGCCATGCGGACACGTCCGTGAGACGGGCCCGCCGGGCGGGTGGCCGGTCCGGGCGCGGATCAGCGCCGTCGGGCGTGCGCGGCCCGGCGGCGGCGCGTCATCCACAGCGCCGCGCCCCCGGTCACCAGGAGCGTCGCGCCACCGGCGAGCAGCGGGACGGTGCCGCTCGCCCCGGTGGACGCCAGCTCCCCTCCCCCGCCCTGCGCGGGGACCGCCCGGGCCGCCGCCGTGCCGTCGGAGGCCGGGCTGGGCGCGGCGGAGGACGGGGCGCTCGCCGGGACCGGCTTCTCGCAGCTCACCGAGGCGACGGTGATCCGGCCGTCCACCTTGGCGACGTTCAGGTTGAGCGGGTTCAGCCTCACCTGGACCTCCAGCGCGGAGGCGGCGGCCGTGCTGGTGGTGGTCGACTTCTTGGAGAACTCCACCTCCACCGAGCCGATGGCGGGCAGGTCCACCCGGGTCGGCGAGTTCAGCCCGACCGCGACCGGCCGGCCCAGCACCGTCACCTCGGCCGGGGCGACCACCTTGGCGGTCGGCGGGCCGTCCACCGGGCAGGACGCCTCCGCGCTGAGCGCCTCCAGGCCGAGCAGCGTGGTCAGCGGCATGCCCGGGGCGTGCAGGTCGGCGCCGACCAGCTTCACCGAGGCGGTGGCGCCCTTGTCGTCCGCCCTGGTCACGGACTGGCCGACCTGCGCCTTCACCAGGGTCACCGGGCGGTTCTGGTCCACCCCCTCGACCTTGGCGGTGAGCATCGCGTCGTCGCGCCGCGCGGGCGTCTGCACCTTGTTGAGCGCGACGTTCACCGGGACGTCGACGGTGTTGAGCAGCGTGACGTCCAGGTCCAGCTCCGCGGTGACGGCGGACGCCCTGCCGGGCTTGCCGGGCGCGCCGGACCCGCCGGTCGCGTACGCGGCGGGCAGCGGCAGGGCGACGGTCAGCACGGCGGCGGCCAGCGACGCGGCCGCGACGGTCCGGGCGGCGGAAGAAGACATGGCGGTACCCCCCACAGGTGGCGATTGGCAGAACGCGCCTCGTCCTCACCCGGCGTGCTCACGACACGGGGAGGGGGCTTGCGCTCTCGACTGCCGACAGTCTTCTCGAACAATCCGTCACACAGGCAACACAGAGCGTCAGTTCACCCTTACGGGTGAGTAGCTCCGCGCCCCGCCGCTACGGCAGCCGCCAGTCGACGGGCTCGGCGCCCTGCCGGGCCAGCAGGTCGTTCGCCCTGCTGAACGGCCGTGACCCGAAGAAGCCGCGGTCCGCCGACATCGGGCTCGGGTGCGCCGACTCGATGGCCGGCACCTGCCCCAGCAAGGGGCGCAGGTTGCGGGCGTCACGCCCCCAGAGGATCGCCACCAGCGGGCCGCCGCGCTCCACCAGTGCCCGGATCGCCTGCTCGGTGACCTCCTCCCAGCCCTTGCCCCGGTGCGCGGCCGGCTTCCCCGGCGCGGTGGTCAGCGCCCGGTTGAGCAGCAGCACGCCCTGCCGCGTCCACGGCGTGAGGTCGCCGTTGGACGGCGGCGGGAAGCCGAGGTCCCGGCCGTACTCCTGGAAGATGTTGATCAGGCTGCCCGGCAGCGGCCGCACCTGGGGCGCCACCGAGAAGCTCAGGCCCACCGCGTGACCCGGCGTCGGGTACGGGTCCTGACCGACGATCAGCACCCGCACCTGGTCGAACGGCTGCTGGAACGCCCGCAGCACCTGCGGGCCCGGCGGCACGTACGTCCGCCCCGCCGCGAGCTCCGCCCTCAGGAAGTCGCCCATGGCGGCGACCCGTCCGGCCACCGGCTCGAGGGCCTTCGCCCAGCCGGGCTCTACGATCTCGTGAAGGGGACGCGCTGCCATGGGCCTCACCCTATCGGCCGGCGGCGTCAGGGCGTGACCGGTCGGCCGCGCAGCACCACGGCCCGCGGGGCGGCCAGCACCCGGACGTCCGCGCGCGGGTCCGCCTCGTACACCACCAGGTCCGCCGGGGCCCCCTCGGTCAGGCCCTCGCGACCCAGCCAGGCGCGGGCCGACCAGCTGGCCGCGCCGACCGCCTCGACCGGGGTCAGGCCCGCCCTCACCAGTTCGGCGACCTCGTCGGCGACCAGGCCGTGGGCGAGCGAGCCGCCCGCGTCGGTGCCCACGTACACCGGGATGCCGGCGTCGTGGGCGGCGCCGACCGTGTCGTAGCGGCGCTCGTGCAGCCGCCGCATGTGCGCCGACCAGGCGGGGAACTTCTCCTCGCCGCCCGCCGCCAGCTTCGGGAAGGTCGCGATGTTCACCAGGGTCGGGACGATCGCCACCCCGCGCTCGGCGAACTGCGGGATCAACTCCTCGGTCAGACCGGTCGCGTGCTCCACGCAGTCGATGCCGGCGGCCAGCAGGTCAGGCAGCGACTCGGCGGCGAAGCAGTGCGCGGTGACCCGCGCGCCCTCGGCGTGCGCGGCGGCGATCGCCTCGCGCAGCGCGTCGCCCGGCCAGCAGGCCGCGAGGTCGCCGCGCTCGCGGTCGATCCAGTCGCCGACCAGCTTCACCCAGCCGTCGCCGCGCCGGGCCTCGGCGGTGACGTACGCGGCCAGGTCGCCGGGCTCGATCTCGTGCGCGTAGTTGCGGATGTAGCGGCGGGTGCGGGCGATGTGCCGGCCGGCCCGGATGATCCGGGGCAGGTCCTCGCGGTCGTCGATCCAGCGGGTGTCGGCGGCGGACCCGGCGTCGCGGATCAGCAGCGTCCCGGCGTCGCGGTCGGTCAGCGCCTGCTTCTCGCTGGTCGCCTCGTCCACCGCGCCGTGGGCGTCCAGCCCGACGTGGCAGTGCGCGTCCACCAGCCCGGGCAGCACCCACCCGTCGACCGTCCGCACGTCACCCGCCCCGGCCGGCCGGTCGTACGTCACCCGCCCGCCGACCACCCACAGCTCGTCCCGGACCTCCTCCGGCCCGACCAGCACCCGACCCCTGACATGCAGCACCGCACCGTCTGTCATGCCCGCACTCTACCCACGGCCCGGCGGGCGGTGAGCGGGAGGATCGCGGCGGTGGCGAGGGCGTAGCAGGTGAGGACGGCGGTGAAGGGGAGCAGCGGGTCGCGGGTGTGGAGGAGGGCGGCGAGCCAGCCGCAGGGGACGGCGGCGAGGGCGGCGGCGCTCTGGACGGCGGAGGAGAGGGTGGCCCGGTCGGCGGGCGGGACGGCGGTGACCACCAGGGCGTCGCGGTAGGACTCCAGCAGGAACGGGCCGGCCGCGGTGAGGACGGTGGCGAGCAGCAGGGCCGGGGTCCCCGCGCCGGGAACGGCGAGGAAGGCGGCCCAGCCGGCGACGCCCAGCAGCAGGCCGTGCAGGACGTTGCCGCTCATCGGGCGGTGCCGGCGGCGCGGCATCACCCACCGGTAGCAGGCGAACGCCGCGAACGCCCCGAGCGGGGGCTGGAGGGCGATCAGCCCGGTGGCGGGGTGGAGCTCGTCGGCGAGGTAGACCACCTGGAAGAGGGTGAACTGCACGGCCAGGTCGGTGAGCAGGACGACGGCGACGACCGGCCACAACTCCCGGGCGGAGAAGAGGAGTCGCAGGCCCCGACCGAGTCCGGCGGGGGCCTCGGCGGCCTGTCGTCCGGCTGCGGTCTCGGTGGTGAGGCGGTGGCGGACCAGGAACAGCGCGGTCATCGAGATCCCGCCGAACAGGTAGACGGCGCGCAGCGCGGGCAGGGTGCCCCAGTGCGCCATGGCGGCACCGGCCAGCGGGGTGAGCAGGCCGGCGGCCATCACCACGAGTTTGATCGCGGCGAAGATCCGGGGCCGCTGGTGCTCGTCGGCGTCCTCGGTGACCAGCAGGAAGAAGGAGAGGTTGACCACCCGGCCGAGGGCGGAGCACAGGCCGGCCGACAGGAAGGTCCAGAACCCGTCCGCGAAGGCCCAGAGGAACATCGGCAGCGACCAGGAGAGCAGGTCGAAGAGCAGGGTGGTGCGCCGCCGGCCGAGCCGGTCGGTGACGGCGCCGGCGGCGAGCTGGGCGAGGAAGCCGAGCCAGAGCGAGGCGGAGGCGATGGCTCCGATCTGCCAGGTGGTGAGGCCGGCCTCCTTCTGGAAGAGCGTGGCGTAGTAGAGCGTGACGGTGCCGGGGACGGCCCAGAGCGGTTCCAGCAGGACCGAGTTGCGGGCGTTGCGCGGCAGGTCGGCGAGGAGTCGGGGGGCGCACGCTTCCTCCGGTGGGGGGGGGGTGACGGCGGGGGCGCGCCCGCCCGCGTCGCAGGGGCGGGCGGACGCGCCGGTCGGGGTCAGCGGTGGTTCAGCCAGGCCATCGCGCCGGTCGGCTTGTTGGTGTAGTCGAAGAGCGCCTGGTTCTCCCAGGCGTCGGCCGAGGTGGCGTCGGTGGGGTCCCAGCCGTTGCCGGCCACGGCGGTCCAGGTCGGTTCCCAGTAGAAGACGCCCAGGCCCTTGCCGTTCGGGACGGCCTCGACCACGTTCATCACGTCGCGCAGGTTGGCGGCCTGCCCGGCCTGGGTGGCCGGGTACCCGGCGACCAGCTGGCTGCTGTACGCGACGTTGTTCTCCAGGGAGTCGTTGTTGGCCAGGGTGAACGCGTACGCGGTCTCGGCGACGAACACCTGCTTGCCGTACCGGGACGCCATGTCGTCCAGGGTGGTCTGCAGGTCGCTGAGCGCGCCGTGCCAGTAGCCGTAGTAGGAGAGGCCGATCAGGTCGAACGGGACCCCGCGCGCGACGGCGTTGTCGTAGAAGGTGCGGGCGCCGGCGTCGTCGCCGCCGTTGGCCAGGTGCAGGGCGACCTTGGTGGAGCCGCTGACCGCCTTGGCGGCGTTGGCGCCCTGGGTGAGCAGCGCGGCGAGGTTGCCCCAGTTGGAGGTGGAGCCCTCGGACCACAGGATGCCGGCGTTGATCTCGTTGCCGATCTGCACCATGTCGGCGGTGGTGCCCTGGGCCTTCAGGGCGTTGAGCACGTCGTAGGTGTGGTTGTAGACCGCCGACTTGAGCTGGTCGAGGGTGTAGCCGGACCAGGCGGCGGGCTTGTTCTGCTTGCCCGGGTCGGCCCAGCTGTCGGAGTAGTGGAAGTCGATCAGCAGGCCCATGCCGAGGGCCTTGGCGCGCTGCGCCATGGTCAGCACCCGGGCCTTGTCGTTGTAGCCGTCGGCGGGGTTCACCCACACCTTGAGGCGGACGTAGTTGGCGCCGTTCGCCTTGAGGATGCTCAGGGCGTCGCCGGTGGTGCCGTTGGCGTACTTGTAGGTGCCGCCGCGGTCCTCGCTCTTCTTCAGCGTGGAGACGTCCACGCCGCGGGCGGTGACGCCGGTGGTGCCGGAGGTGAAGGTGAGGTCGTCGACGTTGAGCCAGTTCCCGGCGTTGGCGTCGGAGTTGATGCTGACGGTGCACTGGGCTCCGGTGACCTTGACGGAGGTGACCAGGTGGATCCAGGCGCCGTTGGGGGTGGGGGGCAGGTCGGTGCGCTGCTCGGTGGAGCCGCAGTTGCGCAGCGCCAGGTAGGCGGAGTTCTGGCCGCCGCTGGAGCGGACCCAGGCGCTGAGGGTGTACGTGCCGTTGGTCAGGCCGGAGAGGTACTGGTAGGTCTCCACCTTGTAGGCGGTGGACGCCCAGTGGGTGAGCCGGTAGGAGCCGCTGCGGCCGCCGGCCTCGGTGTAGGAGGCGCTGTTCTGGCCGGCGGCGGAGTAGGTGGACCAGCCGGTGGGGGTGGCGGTCGCGGCGCCGCCGGTCTCGAAGCCGGCGTTGGTGAGCGTGCTCGCCGCGTTCGCCGTGGTGGGCAGGGCGGCGGCGGTGGTGGTGAGCAGGAGCGTGGCGGCGGCGCCGACGAGGGCGCGCTTGATTCCCTGGTGCATCGTCGTCCTTGGCGATGGGTCCGGGCACGTCGGGTTGCTGCTGGGGGGGGCGTGCCCGAACGGTGGGGGTGGTGGGGTGGGGCCACGAGGGTGGGGGGCGGTGGGGGTGCCTCGGGGGCAGGTTGGGGCACCCCCACCGGGACCGGCGGGCGGGTCGGCCCGCCGGTCGGTGCCTGTCGGGAGCCGACCCTCAACGACTCCTGACAGGGGTTCGGAGGTGGACGACCCGGGTGCTGTTGCCGGGGACGTCCAGGTGGCCGCTCACCGGGGTGCCGGTGAGGAGTTCGGTGCCGCTGCCGGGCAGCGGGACGCGGGCGGAGGCGGCGGTGTGGTTGATCGCGAAGAGGTACCGGCCGTGCTCGCCGATCCGCTCCACCACCTCGACGTCGCGCGGCAGTTCGGGGGTGGTCAGGCCGGCGTCGGCGATCGCCCGGCCGAGCACGGCGTCGAGGTGGGCGCCGTGCAGGCGGCTGGAGACGTACCAGGCGTGGCCGCCGCCGAGGGCGTGCCGGGTGACGGCGGGGTGTCCGGCGGCGGGGCCGTCGGCGTACGTCCACACCGGGTCGGCGCCGCGCGGCACCACGAACTCGGACCAGCCGTCCGCGGTCAACTCCCCTTCCGAGCCCGCCAGTCGGACCTGCTGGTCGGCGCGCAGCGGGGCGAACTCCTCGACCGTGAGGCCGAGGACGTCGCGCAGCGCGCCGGGGTGCGGTCCGGCGTGCACGGCATCGTGCTCGTCGACGATGCCGGAGAAGTAGGAGACCGCGAGGGTGCCGCCCTCGCGGACGTACTCGGTGAGGTTGATCCCGGCGGCCTCGGTGGTGAGGTAGAGGGCGGGGACCAGGACCAGCGGGTAGCGGCTGAGGTCGGACTCGGGGTGGGCGAAGTCCACGGTGAGGTGGCGGTCGTACGCGGCGGCGTACCAGGCGTCGGCGCGTTCGCGGGCGTCCAGCTCGACGCTGGGGCGCCACTCCAGCTTCTGCGCCCACCAGGACTGCCAGTCCCACAGGATCGCCGCGCCGGCCTCGACCCGGCTGCCGCGGACCGCGCCGAGGGAGCCCAACGAGGCTCCCAGGGCGACGACTTCGCGCCAGATCCGGCTGTCGGTGCCGGCGTGCGGCAGCATCGCGGAGTGGAACTTCTCCGCGCCGTACCGGGAGGCCCGCCACTGGAAGAACATCGCGCCGTCGGAGCCGCGCGCCACGTGGGCGAGGCTGTTGCGGGCCATCTCGCCGGGCTGCTTGACCAGGTTGCGCGGCTGCCAGTTCACCGCGCCGGTGGAGTGCTCCAGCAGCAGCCAGGGCCTGCCGCCGGCCACCGAGCGGGTGAGGTCGGCGGACATCGCGAGGTTGACGTGGTTGCGCTCCGCCTCGGCGACCAGGTAGTGGTCGTTGGTGACCAGGTCGACCTCGCGGCCCCAGGCCCAGTAGTCCAGGGACTCGCACTGGGAGAGCGCGGTCATGAAGTTGGTGGTGACCGGGATGCCGGGGGCGAGGCGGTGCAGGACGTCCCGCTCGCGCTTGAAGTTCTCCAGGATGGTGTCGCTGGTGAACCGGGCGAAGTCCAGCTGCTGGGCCGGGTTGCAGGCGGTGGGGGTGAGCCGGGGCGGCCGGATGTCGTCCCAGCGGTTGTAGTGCTGGCCCCAGAAGGCCGTCCCCCAGGCCTCGTTGAGCTCCTCGAGGGTGGTGTACCGGGCGGCCAGCCACTGCCGGAAGTCCTCCGCGGAGGCCTCGCAGTAGCAGGCGCTGACCGGCACGCCGTACTCGTTGTGGACGTGCCAGAGCGCGAGCGCCGGGTGGCTGCCGTAGCGCCGCCCGAGCTGTTCGGTGATCGAGGCCGCCGCCTGCCGGTACGCCGGTGAGCTGTGGCAGATCGCGCCGCGGCCGCCGAACTCGTAGCGGACGCCCTCGCGGTCGACCGGGAGCGCCTCGGGGTGCTCGCGGTAGAACCAGGCGGGCGGGACGACGGTGGGGGTGCCGAGGTCGACCCGGATGCCGTTCTCGTGCAGCAGGTCGAGCAGGCGGTCGAGCCAGCCGAAGTCGTACACGCCGCGTTCGGTCTCCAGCAGCGCCCAGGAGAAGATCCCGACGCTGACCATGGTGACGCCGGCCTCGCGCATCAGGCGGACGTCCTCCTGCCAGACGTGCTCCGGCCACTGCTCGGGGTTGTAGTCCCCGCCGTAGGCGAGCTGGTCCAGCCCGACCGGCCAGTGGTGTGCCATGGATGCTCCAGGATCAAAGCGACAATCAACCGCTTGGTGTGAACGTGCACAGCAGCTGACCGCTGTGTTGCGCCTAGATAACCGTAAGGCTGCGGGGATTGACAAGTGTCATCCGGATTTCCGTACTGTGAACGTGCACAGCCGCTGGTCCAGGGGGCGACCAGCGGCTCACCCTCACCCCCACCTGCCTCTGCCGTGATCCTCGGGAGGATCCATGCACCGCCGCATCGTCGTCGCCGCCGCTGCCGCACTCACCGGAGTGCTCGCCCTTTCCGCCTGCTCCGGCAGCGACTCCGGCTCGGACGCCAAGGCCGCCTCCGGCCCGGTGACCCTGAACTTCTGGTCCTGGGCGCCGAACATGGACAAGGTCGCCGCGGCCTGGAACGCGTCGCACCCGGACATCCAGGTCAACGTCCTCAAGCAGGCCGGCGGCGACGACCTGGTCACCAAGGTGATCACCGCCGCGAAGGCCGGCAACGCACCCGACCTGATCCAGACCGAGTACCAGGCGCTGCCCACCCTGGTCTCCAACGACGTGCTGGCCGACGTGGCGAAGCAGGCCGGATCCGTCAAGGACAGGTTCGCCGACGGCGTCTGGAAGCAGGTCACCCTCGGCACCGACGCGGTCTACGCGATCCCGCAGGACTCCGCGCCGCTCGCCTTCTACTACCGCCAGGACCTCTTCCAGCAGTACGGCCTGAAGGTGCCCACCACCTGGGCCGAGTTCGCCGACGCCGCGCACCAGCTGAAGGCCAAGGACCCGGCCAAGTCGCTGACCACCTTCTCCTCCAACGACTCCGGCCTGTTCGCGGGCCTGGCCCAGCAGGCCGGCGCGAAGTGGTGGACCAGCTCCGGCGACACCTGGAAGGTGGCCATCGACGACACCGCCACCAAGAAGGTCGCCGACTTCTGGGGCGGCCTGGTCAAGGACGGCTCGGTCGACAACCAGCCGATGTACACCCCGGCCTGGAGCAAGGCGCTGAACGAGGGCACCCAGATCGCCTGGGTCTCCGCCGTCTGGGCGCCCGGCGTGCTGGAGAGCTCCGCCCCCGACACCAAGGGCAAGTGGGCGATGGCCCCGCTGCCGCAGTGGAACGCCGGCGAGAACGCGACCGGCAGCTGGGGCGGTTCGAGCACCGGCATCACCACCGGCGCGGTCAAGGCCGGCCACGCCGACGCCGCCGCGAAGTTCGCCACCTGGCTGAACACCGACCCGCAGGCCGTCGCCGCCCTGGTCAAGGAGGTCAACATCTACCCGGCGGCCACCGCCGCGCAGGCCACCCTGACCACCGGCCCGGCCTTCTTCCCGAACCAGCCGGACTTCTACGCCAAGGCCGCCGAGATCGCCAAGGGCACCGCACCGGCCGCCTGGGGCCCCAACGTGAACGTCGCCTACTCCGCCTTCAAGGACGCCTTCGGCCAGGCCTCCCAGGCCAAGGGCGACTTCGCCCCGGCCCTGACCGCCATGCAGACCGCCACCGTCGACGACATGAAGAAGAACGGCTTCAAGCTCGCCGGCTGACGCCGACCCCCACCCGGGGCCGCCGCCGCGGCCCCGGGCCCTTCCCCGTCCCGACCATCAAGGACTGCCATGGCCTCCCCCTCCACCAGGCCTCCGCGGCGGCTCGCGCCCTACGGCTTCCTCGCCCCGGCCACCCTGCTCTTCGCCCTGTTCTTCGCCCTGCCCATCGGCTACGCCGTCTACCTCTCCTTCCGCGCCGTCCGGGTCAAGGGCCTCGGCCTCGGCTCGCACGCCCGCCAGGAGGTGTGGGCCGGCCTCTCCAACTACAGCTCCGCGCTCGCCGACTCCGAGCTGCTGGCAGGCTCCGGCCGGGTCCTGCTGTACGGCGCGCTGTTGGTGCCCACCATGCTGGGCCTCGCCCTGTTCTTCGCCCTGCTGCTGGACGTCCCCCGGGTGCGCTTCTCCGCCTTCTCCCGGCTGGTGATCTTCCTGCCGTACGCGGTTCCCGGCATCGTCGCCTCGCTGCTCTGGGGCTTCCTCTACCTGCCGACCGTCAGCCCCGGCTACTTCCTGCTCACCCAGGCCGGGATGAGCGGCCCCGACCTGCTGCACGGCAACGGCCTCTACCTGGCGATGGCCAACATCGCGGTCTGGGGCGGCACCGGCTTCAACATGATCGTCATCTACACCTCGCTGCGCGCCCTGCCCGCCGAGGTCTACGAGGCCGCCCGGCTGGACGGCTGCTCCGAGCTGCAGATCGCCCTGCGGATCAAGATCCCGATGGTGGCGCCCTCGCTGGTGCTCACCTTCTTCTTCTCGATGATCGCCACGCTCCAGGTCTTCGCCGAGCCGATGACCCTCAAGCCGCTGACCAACTCGATGACCTCCACCTGGTCGCCGCTGATGAAGGTGTACCGCGACGCCTTCGTCAACGGGAACGTCTTCTCCGCCGCGGCCACCTCCGTGGTGATCGCCCTGGCCACCCTGGTCCTGTCCTTCGGCTTCCTCAAGCTGGTCAACAAGCGCGCCGACGGAGGCAGCTGAGATGAGCACCACCACCCTCGGCACCCGCCGAACCGCACCCGCCCCCGGCACCACCCCCGGCAACCCGACCGCGCCGCCGCGCCGCCGCGCCGCCTGGGTGCCCACCCTGCTCCTGCTGCTCGGCGCGCTCTACTGCCTGGTCCCGATCGTCTGGGTGGTCACCGCCGCGACCAAGAGCCGCGCCGAGCTGTTCACCACCTTCACCTACGCCCCCGGCACCGGCTTCCTCGACAACCTCGCCGAGCTGTCGGGCTACCGCGGCGGCGTCTACTGGCAGTGGATGGCCAACTCCGCGCTCTACGCGGGCGTCGGCGCCCTGCTCTCCGCCGCCGTCTCCGGCCTCACCGGCTACGCGCTCGCCAAGTACCGCTTCCGCGGCCGCGACACCGTCTTCAACGTGCTGCTGGCGGGCGTGCTGATGCCGCCGATCACGCTGGCCGTGCCGCAGTACCTGCTGATGGCCAAGGCCGGCCTCGCCGACACCCACTGGTCGGTGCTGCTGCCCAGCATCCTCAGCCCGTACGGCATCTACCTGGCCCGGATCTACGCCGAGGCCGCCGTCCCCGACGAGGTGGTCGAGGCCGCCCGGGTCGACGGCGCCAAGGACCTCCGGCTGTTCCGCTCGGTCGCGCTGCCGATGATGGTGCCCGGCCTGGTCACCGTCTTCCTCTTCCAGTTCGTCGCGATCTGGAACAACTTCCTGCTGCCGTACATCATGCTCGGCGACGACCACAAGTTCCCGGTCACCGTCGGCCTGTACTCGCTGCTCGCCCAGGGCGCCAACGAGCCCGCCCTCTACACCCTGGTCATCACCGGCGCGCTGCTCTCGGTGGTACCGCTGATCGCGCTGTTCCTGGGACTCCAGCGGTACTGGCGTGTCGATCTGCTCTCCGGGGCCGTAAAGTCCTGACTGTCCACCAGCACAATCTGTTGAGGATCCACCCATGACGGAACCCGCTCCCCGGCGCACCAACCGGACCAAGCGGCCGCCGACGATCCACGACGTCGCCGCCGAGGCGGGCGTCTCCCGAGGCACCGTCTCCCGCGTCCTCCAGGGCGGCCACAACGTCTCGCCCGCCGCCCTGGAGTCCGTGAACGCCGCCATCCGCAAGCTCGGCTACGTGGTCAACCGGGCCGCCCGCAGCCTGGTCACCCAGCGCTCCGGCTCGGTCGCCTTCCTGCTCACCGAGCCGCAGGAGCGCTTCTTCGAGGACCCCAACTTCACCACCCTGCTGCGGGGCTGCACCACCGCGCTCGCCGAGCACGACATCCCGCTGATCCTGATGACCGCCGGCAACGAGCCGGAGCGCCGCCGGGTCACCCGCTACCTGGCCGCCGGCCACGTGGACGGCGTCCTGCTGGTCTCCTCGCACAGCGGCAACCCCATGCTGGAACACCTGCGCGAGGCCGAACTCCCGGTCGTCTTCTGCGGCAAGCCGCTCGGCCAGCGCGGCCGGATCCCGTACGTCGCGGCCGACGACCGCGAGGGCGCCAAGGACATGGTCCGCCACCTGCTGGACACCGGCCGCCGCCGGGTCGCCACCATCGCCGGCCCGCAGGACACCCCCGGCGGCGTCGAACGCCTCTACGGCTACCGCGAGGTCCTGCAGGAGTACGGCATCCCCGTCGACGAAGGCCTGATCGCCGTCGGGGACTACAGCCGGGCCGGCGGCGAGGCCGCGATGGTCGAACTCCTGCAGCGCGTCCCCGACCTGGACGCCGTCTTCGTCGCCTCCGACCTGATGGCCACCGGCGCCCTCGCCGCCCTCGACCGGGCCGGGCGCAGCGTCCCCGGCGACGTCGCCGTCGGCGGCTTCGACGACTCCCCCGCCGCCCTCGCCGCCCGCCCGCCGCTGACGACCATACGGCAGCCCTGGGACCGGATCAGCGAGCAGATGGTCCGCCTGCTGCTGGCCCGGATCGCCGGCGAGGAACCGGCGACCGTCATCCTCCCCACCGAGCTGATCGTCCGCGACTCCGCCTGACGGAGGACCCGCGGGGCGTGCCCGCCCCGGCCGCTTCCTTCGTGCACGGCGCCGCGGTCCGCGGGGACCCCCGAATTCGACGGCGGCCGACCGGGCTGCTGCGGCACGCCGTTGCGGTGTTCGGCACCCGCCGACCTGATCGTCGCCCGCGCACCGACCGGTGTTCACCTGGGTGCCGCCCGCCGGACGGGCGGCGCGGCTTGGCTGGCCCCTTCGGGAGAAGTTGGCTGGACAACTCAGGGAGTGATGCGTCGATGGGGCCGTCTCCGTACTGGCTGCGCGACAACTGTCCGTGCGCCGAGTGCCGCGACCCGCACAGCGGGCAGAAGCTGTTCCGGGTCGGCGACCTGCCGGACGGGTTGGCCGTCGTGGAGTCGACCGAGGACGCGGACGGGCTGCGGGTGGTCTGGTCGGACGGGCACCGCTCGGTGTACCCGGCGGACTTCCTCGGCGCCGAGGGCGTCGAGGACGGGCGGACCGAGCAGGGCAAGCGGCTGTGGGTCGCCGCCGACTTCGCCCGCGGACTGCCGGAGGCCGAGTGGTCCGCCTACCTGGCCTCCGCCGAGGAGCGGATCGCGGTGCTGGCCGCGATCCGGCGGTCCGGGTTCGCGCTGCTGCGCGGCGTACCCGCGGTCGAGGGCCGGGTGCTCGACGTCGCCCGCAGCTTCGGGTACGTCCGGGAGACCAACTACGGCGAGCTCTTCGACGTCCGGGTCGAACCCGACCCCACCAACCTCGCCTTCACCTCGACCGCGATCGCCCCGCACACCGACAACCCGTACCGCGACCCGGTGCCGACCGTGCAACTGCTGCACTGCCTGCGCAGCGAGGCCGTCGGCGGCGACTCCGGGCTGGTGGACGGCTTCCGGGCGGCGGCGCTGCTCCGCGAGGAGTCGCCGGAGGACTTCGCCGTGCTGACCCGCACCCCCGTGCCGTTCGTCTACCGCGACCGACGGACCGAACTGCGCGCCGAGCGGCCGCTGATCGACGTGGACGGGCGCGGCCGGATCCGCGAGGTGCGGTTCAACGACCGCTCGATCGCCACCCTGCGCGGGCTCACCGACGGCGAGCTGGACGCCTTCTACGCCGCGTACCGGCGGTTCGCCGCGATCACCCTGCGCCCCGAGCTGCAGCTCACCTTCCGGCTCGCCCCCGGCGACTGCCTGGTCCTCGACAACACCCGGCTGCTGCACGCCCGCACCGCCTTCGAGCAGGAGGGCCGCCGGCACCTCCAGGGCTGCTACGCCGACCTGGACTCGCTCGCCTCGCAGCTCGCCGTGCTGGAGCGGCGGACCGCCGCGCTGGACGCCCTTGAGCGGCTGTTCGAGGGCGAGGGCGCCGGCGAGTACCTCGGCGAGGCCGTCACCCTGGCGCAGCACATGCTCCAGGCGGGCGCCCTGGCCCGGGCCGCGGGCGCGCCCGACCACCTGGTCGCCGCCGCGCTGCTGCACGACGTCGGGCACTTCCACGGGTCCGGCCTGAAGCTGATGCGGGGCGAGGACAACCGGCACGGCCGCACCGGCGCCGACTGGCTCGCCCGGTGGTTCGGCCCCGACGTCACCGAGCCGGTCCGGCTGCACGTCGCCGCCAAGCGCTACCTCTGCGCGACGGAGCCCGGCTACCGCGAACGCCTCTCCGAGGCCTCCGAGTTCACCCTCCAGGTGCAGGGCGGCCCGATGACCGGCGCCGAGGCGGAGCGGTTCGCCGCCCTCCCCGGCGTGCAGGACGCCGTCGCCGTCCGCCGCTGGGACGAACAGGCGAAGGACCCCGCGCTGCCCACGCCGTCCTTCGCCGGCTTCCGCCCGCTCCTGGCCCGGCTGATGGGGTGAACAGACAGGGGCGCTCCGGTCAGTCGTTGTCCCTCGCGTGGCGCGAGAGCGCCGAGGACGCCAGCGAGTTGTGGATGGAGAACGCCACCGTGCCGGGCAGGTAGCGGTCCTGCGACCATTCCACCGGGGTGCCGGTCGGGTCCGTCGTGCGACGCTTCTCACGGAGCAGCGGGCTCCCCCGCCGGCACCCGAGCAGGCGGGCGTCGTCCGCGTTGGCGGCGACCACGTCGATGGTGTGGTCGGCGTCGGTGAACAGGATCCCGTGCTCGCGCAGCGGCTCGGTGTGCGAGACGACGTCCGGCGGCAGTTCGGCGACGACCTCGCCGACCCGCGGCGGGTAGACGGTCCGCTCGACCATCACGGGCGTGCCGGAGAGGGTGCGCAGGCGCAGCGTCACGTACACCTCGGTGCCGGGCTCCAGCCGGAGCTGCTCGCGCTCCGCCGCGTCGGCGGGGCGCTTGATCAGTGATTCGAGCCGGCCGCCGGGCTCCTCGCCCATCGAGCGGGCCCAGTGGGTGAAGCTGAGCAGTTCGGAGAAGCTCTGGACGCGGGCGGTGCCGAGCACGACGCGCCGGGTGCCGCGCCGGGAGGTGACCAGGCCGTCGGCGCGCAGCATCGCGAGGGCCTGCCGGACGGTGCCCCGGGAGACGCCGTACTGCTCGGCCAGGGCGCCCTCGGCGGGCAGCCGTCCGGCGTCGCCGAACGTGCCGGAGGTGATCGCTTCGCGCAGGTCGGCGGCCACCTTGCGGTAGAGCGAGCCGGCGGCGCGGTCCTGGTCGAGTGCCACGTGCGTCAAGTTCCCTCTCCTGGGGCGGAGTCCGTGCGGGGCGATCGCGCGGACACGACCGACTCTAGTCCCTGCGGCCGAAGCGGAACGGTACCGGATGCCACCGTTCCCGCAGCCGCCCCCTGTCCTGGGCCATCCGTTCACCTTCCCGTCACCGGGCTCGGGCGTACTTACCCCCGGCAGCCAAGTTGGCTGGCCAACTTGGCTCAGCCGAGCAGCTGACCCGCACCTTCGCGAACCCCTTCTGCTCCACTTCTTCCAGGAGACCCTCCCGTGACCGTGCACCACCCCCGCGCCGCGGCCATCGCGGCCGTGCTGACCGTCGCCGCGCTGTCCCTCTCCGCCTGTGGCTCCGCCGGCTCGACCAAGTCCGGCGACGCCGCCCAGGGCGGTGCCAAGGACGCGAGGACCGCCACCTCGGCTGCCGACTTCGGTGGTATGGACAAGCTGGTCGAGGCCGCCAAGAAGGAGGGGAAGCTGCACGTCATCACGCTCCCCCGGGACTGGGCCAACTACGGCAGGATCATGGACTCGTTCAAGGCCAAGTACGGCATCGAGATCGAGGACGAGAACCCGGACGGCTCCTCGCAGGACGAGATCAACGCGATCAAGTCCCGCCAGGGCCAGGACCGCGCGCCGGACGTCGTCGACCTGGGCTCCGCCTTCGCCCTGTCGGCCGCCAAGGAGGGCCTGCTGGCCCCCTACAAGGTCGCCACCTTCGCCGGCATCGCCGACACCATGAAGGACCCGAACGGCCTGCGCGTGAACGACTACGGCGGCTACATCTCGATCGGCTGCGACGCCAGGAAGGTCGCCAACTGCCCGAAGACCTTCGCCGACCTGCTGAAGCCGGAGTACAAGGGCCAGGTCGCGCTGAACGGCAACCCGACCAAGTCGGGCTCGGCCTTCGGCGGCGTCTACGCGGCGGCGCTGGCCAACGGCGGCAGCCTGGACGACGTCCAGCCCGGCATCGACTTCTTCGCCAAGCTCAAGCAGTCCGGCAACTTCAACCCGGTCGAGTCGACCCCGGCCACCGTCGAGAAGGGCGAGACCCCGATCTCGATCGACTGGTCGTACCTGAACGCCGGCTACACCGACGAGTTCAAGGCCAAGGGCATCGACTGGAAGGTCTCCGTCCCCTCGGACGGCTCCTACGCCCAGTTCTACAACCAGGGCATCAACAAGGACGCCCCGCACCCGGCGGCCGCCCGCCTGTGGCAGGAGTACCTGTTCAGCGCCGAGGGCCAGAACCTGTTCCTGGGCGGCTACGCCACCCCGGCGCTGTTCGACGCCATGAAGAAGGACGGCACCCTGGACGCGGCCGCCGCGGCCAAGCTGCCGGTCGTGGAGAAGCCCTTCACCACCTTCCCCACCTCGGAGCAGATCGACGCGGCGAAGAAGGTCGTCACCTCGAACTGGCCCAAGGCGATCGCGGGCTGATCACAGACATGACCACGGCTCCCACCCCGGTGCCGACCCCGGCCGCCACTGACCCCGGTGGCGGCCCGGGGGCCTCCCGCACCGCTTCCTCCCCCACCCCGGCCGGGCGCGTCCCGGCCGCCCGCCGCGGCCTGCGCGGCGGGACCTGGCTGGCCACCGTGCCGCTGCTGGCGTTCTTCGCGATCGGCTTCGGCCTCCCGGCGGTCGCCATCCTGACCGGCGCGTTCACCGTCTCCAGCGACGCGGAGACCGGCGGCGGCGACTTCACCACCGCGAACCTCACCGAGTCGGTGCAGGGCGCGTACTGGACGGCGCTGCTGTCCAGCCTGAAGCTCTCCGCGCTGACCGCGCTGATCGGCACCGCCGTCGGCGTCCCGATCGCCCAGGCGGTGGTGACCTCCCGCTTCCGGATGCTGCGCGAGGCGGTGCTGACCGCCTCCGGCGTGCTCGCCAACTTCGGCGGCCTGCCGCTCGCCTTCGCGTTCGTCGCCACCCTCGGCAACGCCGGCGAGCTGACCGAGCTGTTCCACCTCACCGACCACGGCTGGTCGCTGTACAGCTTCACCGGCCTGACCGTCGCGTACCTGTACTTCCTGGTGCCGCTGATGGTGCTCACCATCACCCCGGCCCTGGACGGCCTGCGGGTGCAGTGGCGCGAGGCGGCGCAGAACAACCGGGCCACCACCCTGCAGTACTGGCGGCACGTCGCGCTGCCGATCCTCTTCCCCTCGCTGCTCGGCGGGTACGTGCTGCTGTTCGGCAGCGCCTTCGCCGCGTACGCCACCGCCGCGGCGATGGTCGGCGCCACCGTGCCGCTGATCAGCCGGCAGATCGCCGACGCGCTCTCCGGCAACGTGCTGGTCGGTCAGGGCAACCTGGCGCTGGCGCTCAGCCTCGACATGATCATCGTGGCGATCCTGGTGATGGCCGTGTACCTGCCCCTCCAGCGCCGGAGTGCCCGATGGCTCAGCTGATCTCACGTCTGCGCGTGTGGCGCGGCGCCGTCCTGCTGCTGGCCGGGGTCTACTTCCTGGTCCCGATGGCGGCCTCGGTCTGGTTCTCGGTCAACGACGTCAACGGCATCGACTTCGACGCCTACACCGGCCTGCTGAGCGCTCCCGGCTTCACCGAGAGCCTGGTGCTGACCCTGGAGCTGGCCGCCGTCACCGTGGTGGTGCTGCTCCTGCTGCTGGTCCCCGCGATGATCGCGGTCCGGCTCGGCTCGCCGAGGCTGCGCCCGGTCCTCGAAGTAGTGTGCGCCCTGCCGCTAGTCGTCCCGCCGGTCGCGCTGACCGCCGGTCTGATCGGCGTGCTGCGCTGGGGCCCTGACCACCTGATGGACACGCCGTTCTTCCAGACGATGGTCTTCGTCCAGCAGCCGGAGTTCCCGCTGGTGCTGGTGATCGCGTACGTGCTGATGTCGCTGCCGCTCGCCCACCGCGCGCTGGACGCAGGTCTGCGCGCGGTGGACGTCCGCACCCTGGTCGAGGCGGCCCGCAACTGCGGTGCGAGCTGGCCGCGCGCGGTGTTCTCGGTGATCCTGCCGAACCTGCGCGGCGCCCTGCTGAACGCCTCCTTCCTCACCCTGGCCCTGGTGCTCGGCGAGTTCACCGCCGCCTCCATCCTCGGCTACCAGCCCTTCTCGGTCTGGATCTACTCGGTCGGCAACAGCCAGGGCCAGATGTCCGTCGCGGTGTCCGTGCTCAGCCTGCTGATCACCTGGGTGCTGCTGCTCCTGCTGGCCGCCGCCGGGCGCGAGCGCCGCACCACCGCCGCTTCCTGAGACCACGACCGGAGACACCGACCCCCATGAGCACCGCCACCCTCGCGAAGACCGCGACCAGCGCCACCGTCGAGTTCCGCGCCCTGCGCCGCGCCTTCGGCGCCACCACCGCGCTGGACGGCCTGGACCTGACCGTCAACCCGGGCGAACTGCTCGCCCTGCTCGGCCCGTCCGGCTGCGGCAAGACCACCGCGCTGCGGATCCTGGCCGGCTTCGAGTCGCACGACTCCGGCCAGGTCCTGGTCGACGGCGAGGACGTCACGAAGACCCCCGCGCACAAGCGCGACGCCGGCATGGTCTTCCAGTCCTACAGCCTCTTCCCGCACCTCACCGCGATCGACAACGTCGCGTTCGGCCTGCGGATGCGCGGCACCGGCAAGGCCGAGCGCCGCCGGCGCGCCCAGGAGCTGCTGGAGCTGGTCGGCCTGCCGCAGCGCGCCGAGCACTACCCGCACCAGATGTCCGGCGGCCAGCAGCAGCGCATCGCGCTCGCCCGGGCGCTCGCCCTGCAGCCGCGGGTGCTGCTGCTGGACGAGCCGCTGTCCGCGCTGGACGCCAAGGTCCGGCTCAACCTGCGCGAGGAGATCCGGCGGCTCCAGCAGGAGTTGGGGATCACCACCCTGTTCGTGACGCACGACCAGGAGGAGGCGCTGTCGATGGCCGACCGGGTCGCCGTGCTCCGCGCCGGCCGACTGGAGCAGTGCGCCTCGCCGAACGAGCTGTACGCCCGGCCCGCCACCGCGTTCGTGGCCGAGTTCGTCGGCACCATGAGCCGGATCCCGTGCGAGCGCGCCGACGGCCACGCGGTCACCGTCCTCGGCCGCCGCCACCCGGTCGAGGGCGCGCTGCCCGCCGACGGCGAGCTGCACGTCCTGGTCCGCCCCGAGAACGTGCTCCTCACGCCCTCGGCGCACGGCCCGGCGCAGGTGGTCGCCGCGTCCTTCCTCGGCGCGGTCACCCGGCTCACCGTCCGGCTCGCCGACGGCACCGGGATCAAGGCCGACCTGCCCACCGAGGCCGCCGGCGCCCTCCCGCTCGGCTCCACCGCCGAGCTCGTCCTGCCCGACCGGCCGGTCCTGGTCGACCGGCGCTAGCCGCCCGGGGGCCCGGAGCTCCGTCACCAGCAGCTCCGGGCCCCTCTCCGTTCACCTTCTCTTCGCTCGTAAGGTACCGCCATGCCTGAAACCACCCCCGCCGCCGTCCTGTTCGACATGGACGGCACCCTCGTCGACACCGAGCACCTCTGGTGGCAGGCGGCCGCCGAGCTCGCCGCCGAGCTCGACCTCACCCTGACCGACGCCGACCTCCCCGAGGTCCTGGGCCGGGCCGTCGAGCACACCGCCGCCCACCTGCACCGCACCAGCAACACCAGCCGCCCCGAGGCCGAACTGGTCGACCGCCTGAACGACTCCTTCACCGCCAAGGTCGCCGCCGACGTCGTCCCGCGCCCCGGCGCCCTCGCCCTGCTCACCGAGCTGCACGACGCCGCCGTGCCCACCGCCCTGGTCTCCGCGTCCCCGCGCCGGGTGGTCGACCTGGTCCTGGACACCCTCGGCACCCACTGGTTCACCACCACACTCGCCGCCGAGGACACCCCGGCCACCAAGCCCGACCCGGCCCCGTACCTCGCCGCCGCCGCCCGCCTCGGCCTCGACCCCGCCGCCTGCGTCGCCGTCGAGGACACCCCGACCGGCGTCGCCTCCGCGCACGCCGCCGGCTGCGCCGTGCTCGCCGTCCCGTCGACCGTGCCCATCCCGGCGACCGACCGCGTCACCCTGCTCGACAGCCTCGAACACGCCGACCTGCCGCTGCTCGCCCGGCTCGTCGCCTGATGCCCTACGTCCTGCTCGCCCTCGCCATCGCCGCCGAGGTCTGCGCCACCAGCATGCTCAAGCTCACCGACGGCTTCTCCCGCCTGTGGCCCAGCCTCGGCGTGGCCCTCGGCTACATGCTCTCCTTCCTGCTGCTCGGCCGCGCCCTCAAGCACATCCCCGTGTCGGTCGCGTACGCCGTCTGGTCGGGGGTCGGCACCGCCGCCGTCGCCGCGATCGGCGCCACCCTCTTCGGCGAGACGCTCGGCCGCCTCCAGTGGCTCGGCATCGCCGTCGTCATCGTCGGCGTCGTGCTGATCAACCTGCGCTCCACCCACTGAGGCACCGGCCGGCGCGGCCGGTCAGCCCAGCCCGGCCCGCAGCGCGTCGACCCGGCCCACCGCCGCCTCGAACTGCGCCCGTTCCAGGGTGCCGTCGCGCAGGCCGGCGGCCAGCGCGGCGGCGGCCTCGTCGCCCTGCTGCACGCTCCTCGCCGAGCAGAGCAGCAGGTCCACGCCCGCCCCCGCCGCACCGGCCGCCCGGGCGCCGGTGGTGCCGTACGCGTTCAGCGCCTGCGCCTCCAGCGCGTCGCTGACGGTCACCCCGGCGTACCCGACCCGCCCGCGCAGCTCGCCCTGGACGACCGTCGGCGACATCCCGGCCGGCCGGCTGCCGTCCAGCGCGGGGTAGACGGCCCAGGAGAGCATCACCAGCTTCACCCCGGCCGCGATCGCCGCCCGGTACGGCACCTCGTCGACGCCGCGCAGCCGGGCCGTCCCGGCGGTCAGCACCACCGGCCCCTCGTCGGTGTTCGCCCCGGCGGGCGCCGTCCCGAGCCCGGGGAAGTGCTTGGCGGTCGCGGCCACGCCCACCCCCTGCTGGGCCTTGATGAACGCCGACCCCAGCCGCCCGACCACCGTGGGGTTGCTGCTGTAGGAGCGTCCGAGCGCGTCGGAGAAGTCTCCGGCCTGCGTGTAGACATCGAGCACGGGCGCCAGGTTGACGTTCAGCCCGTACGAGGCGAGGTTCCGGCCGGCCGCCTCGCCGGTCGCCGCCGCCTCCGCGGTCGGGTGCGCCGAACCCGCCACCTGCTTGGCCGACTCCTCGGGCGCGCCGGGCAGCCTCCGGACCTTCCCGCCCTCCTGATCGGTCATCAGCAGCAGCGGCCGCTGCACCGGGCTCTCCCGCTGCGCCTGCCGCAGCCGCTCCACCGCCGCCCGGAAGGCGTCCGGGTCGCCGACGTTCTCGGTGAAGAAGATGACGCCGGCGACCCGGCCCTGCCGGATCCGAGCGAGCAGCGCGTCCGGCGGCACCGTCCCGGGGTACGAGTACACCACCCGCCGCCCGGCAAGCTCCTCGGCCGCGACCGTCGGGCTCGGGGTGGGCGAGGGCGTCGGTGAGGGCTCCTGCGTCGGAGTCGGGATCGGTGTCGGTGTCGGTGTCGGGGAGGGCGTCGGCGACGCCGCCCCGGGGGTCGACGGCGTGCCCGACCCTCCGGGGCCCGACGAGCAGCCCACCAGCAGCAACGGGACCAGACAGGCCACCACCCACCGCGAGGACACCGATTCCCCTTCCGCCGTGCCGACCCCGACCCCAGCGTAGGTCGCACACCTGCCTCCGGGAACGGCACGACCCGCCCGCGCGCCCGAGTGGGCGCGGGCGGGTCGGCCCGTCGGACGCGGCGTCAGCCGAGCAGCAGCCCGGGCAGCTCGGCGATCGAGCCGAGCACGTGGGTGGCGCCGTCGGCCCGCAGCCGCTCCTCGCGGTGCGCGCCGGTGAGCACGCCGGCCACCACCGCGGCGCCCGCCCGGGTGCCGGTGAGCATGTCGTAGCCGGTGTCGCCGACGACGGCCATCTCGTGGACGGAGTCGGTGCCGGTGCGCAGCAGCGCGGTGAGGGCCAGGTCGGGGTAGGGGCGGCCGCGGCCGGCCTCGGCGGGGCAGAGGGTGAGGTCGGCGATGCCGTGCCAGCCGAGGGCGGTGAGGATGCGGTCCTGGGTGGAGCGGGAGAACCCGGTGGTCAGGACGGTCCTGCGGCCGGCGGTGCGCAGCCGCTCGATGGCCTCGGCGGCGCCCGGCAGGGCGACGCACAGGCCGCCGTCGACCAGCTCGTGGTAGGCGGCCTCGAAGGCGAGGTTGGCCCGCTGGGCCTTCTCCTCCTCGCCGAAGAGGTGCCGGAAGACGGAGATCTTGGACTCGCCCATGGTGGCGCGGACGTGCTCGGCCATGCGGGCGTGCTCGGGGGTGCCGGGCTCGACGCCGAGGGCGCCGGCGGCCGCGTCGAAGGCGCGCTCGACCAGTCCGTCGTCGGCGACCGTTGTCCCGGCCATGTCCAGGACGACCAGCTTCACATCAACAGGGTTCATGCGGACAGCCTCCGGCCGCCAGGTGTCCGCAGGTCGTCCAACCAGCGGCCGCGACATGAATCACCCGCAAAGTTGTACAGCCAACATGGCCACCCTGGCGGTCATCTCAGCACCCGGGCCCGCAGGTAGTTGCGCCGCCCGAACTGCGGCTCGTCCACCGCCGTGAGCTCCTCCACCTGGAAGCGGTACAGCGCGGCCGCGCCGCCTCCGGCCAGGAACTGCCCGCGGACCTCCGGGTCCTGCGCGAAGCCCGGGTACCGGCTCCGGTAGGCCTCCAGCGCCGCCTCCGCCTGCCGTCCCCACGCCTCGCCCGCGCCGCCGGTCAGCTGGATGCCGCGCAGCTGCTCGCCGAAGACCGGCGGCGGCAGGAAGACGGTCGCGGCGGCCCGCGCCTCCTCGGCCAGGTTGAGGCTGTGCCGGGTGGAGCGCTCGCTGACGAAGTAGAGCACCAGGTCGGTGTCGTACGCGAAGAAGGCCAGGTTGGCGTGCGGGCCGCGCTCGGGTCCTGCGGTGGCGAGGGTCAGCACCATGCTCTCCGACAGGATGCCCTCGACCCCCTTCGCGAGCTCCTCCGCGGGCCAGTCGCCCTGGGTGACGTCGAGGCGGTACGGCATGGGGCTTCCTTCCGCAGGGCACGTGCGTGGCGGCCAGGCTCACATGCTCTCCCCCGCCGCCGACGCGCACAAGAGGCCCCGGGGCGCACGCCGCACCAGGTCACCGGGCGAACGCGGTTGACCAGCGCAAAACCGTCCAGTGTGCCTCGGATCCGCACCCCGGTTCGACTTCTTTCCGTCCCGCACCGCGCCCGCGGCAACTGGCCGTACCCTGTCAGCCAGCGGCGGCGGAACGCTCGGACGGAGGGGTGGAATTGCAGCGGGGCTCACGGCCGGCGCCGAGGCGGCTGCGCCCGCTCTCCGGCAACGCCCTGGCCAGGGTGCACGAACGCGCGATGGGCGGCGACACCGCCCCGGACGACCTGCGTCCCGAGATCGGCGACTCCTGGGAACGGCTGCGCCGGATCGGCCTCGACCCCGAACTCGGCCGCAACGTCCGCCGGGTGGGGCCCGCCGAACTGGAGCACATGCGCCGCGAGAACGGCCTGGACGAGGTCCTGCCGATGCTCCGCTCCACCCTGCTGGCCGGCGACGGCACCCCGCTGGTGCTGGCCATCGCCGGTCCGCGCGGCCACGTGCTATGGCTGGACGGCGACCGGCCGCTGCTGCGCGACGCCGACCAGATCGGGTTCGAGGAGGGCGCCCGCTGGGTCGAGGACGAGGTCGGCACCAACGGCATCGGGATGGCGGTGCGCACCGCCCGCCCGGCCCGGGTCCACTCGGCCGAGCACTACCTGCGCAGCCACCACTCCTGGACGTGCATCGCCGCCCCGATCCGCGACCCGCGCACCGGCCGGCTGGCCGGCGTGGTCAACCTCAGCGGCCCCGCCCACAACGGCGCCCCGTACCTGCGCCAGCTGACCCTGGCCGCCGGCCGGCTGGCCGAGGCCGAACTGCGCGCCCGGCACCTGGAGTCGCTGCACCGGCTGCGGACCGTCGCCGGTCCGCTGCTGGCCCGCTTCGACGGGCCCGCGCTGGTGGTCGACGGCGCGGGCTGGACCGCCGCGGCGGTCGGCCTGCCCACCGTCCCCCGGCTCGCCCTGCCGACCGGGCCGCCGGCGATCGGCCCCGGCGGCACCCGGTGGCTGCCCGAGATCGGCGAGTGCGTGATCGAACCGCTCGCCGACGGCTGGCTGATCCGGCCAACCGGCGGCCCCGCCGCGGAGGTCGCCGAGCAGACCGAGGGCGCCCGGATCCGACTCGACCTCAGCCGCCCGGACCGGTCGGAGCTGCACGTCACCGGCGCCGCCGGCGACTGGTCGTACCTGCCGAGCCCGCGCCACGCGGAGCTGCTGCTGCTGCTCGCCGTGCACCGCGACGGCCTCTCCGCCGCCCGGCTCGCCGAGGCGCTGTTCGCCGACCCGGCGCGCACCGTCACCGTGCGCGCCGAGCTCTCCCGGCTGCGCCGCCGGCTGGGCGGGCTGCTCGACCACCGGCCCTACCGGTTCGCGGCCGCCGCCGAGGTCACCGTGGCCGGGCCCGCCGAACCCTTCGACCTGCTGCCCGGCTCCACCGCGCCCGCGATCCGCGACCTGCGCACCGCCCTGGCAGCCGGCACCCACCGCCTGCCCGGCGACCGGTAGCCACCGCCTGCCCGGCGACCGGGAGTCGCCCCCTGCCCCGCGGCCGGGAGCCGAGGGCTCAGGCGCCGTCGAGCAGCGCCGCGAGCTCGGCGTCGGTCGGCAGCAGGGCGGACTCCTCGTCCTCCGAGACGCACGCGTAGGTCTGCTCCAGCCACGCCCGCACCTGCGGCTTCGACACCTCCAGCAGCGCGCTGCCGTGCGGCGACTCCAGCGCGATGTGCAGCGTGGAACCGTGGCAGGGGCAGTACGCGGGCCACAGCTTGATGTCGCCCTGGCCGCTCAGCGAGTCCAGCCCGTCCCGCAGCAGTTCACGCGAGAAGACCCAGTCCGCCTCGTCGGGACGGCCCAGGTGGAAGGTAAGTCGCACCTCGTACGGACGGCAGGCGTCGTACCGGAAGCGGGTGCGCACCTCTCCCACCAGGTCCTGCTCCAGTGCGATCCGCAGCGTCAGGACCTCCTCGACCACCGCCGGGGGTGCGGTGCGCCGGCCCTGTTCGCCGCCCGTGGGGGTGGCGGCGAGAGGCTGGTCTGGCGAGGCGGACAACGGGTCGCACGGCATGACGATCTCTCCGAAGCGGCTGGGTACCGGATCAGCGTGCGCCACCGTTCGGAAAGCGGCAAGGGTTGCAGGGGGTTGCAACCCCCCGGACGGCCGGACATCTCCTCAACTTCCGTACCGCTCACCGCACTCGAATTCACACACCCGTTTCGTCCCGGGTCTGGCGGTCCGTCCGCACGCCGCTGGTAGTCTCCTTCGAACACTGTCAGGAAGGGGAGCCGGGTGGCGCTCCGCGAGCACTCCGCGGCGGTCCACGGCGCCGCACGGAACGGACGGAACGGACGGCACGGCCGCCCCAAGCCGTTCGGCGGCCGGTTGCGGCTGCCGACCCTGCGCTTCTCCGGCGCGGCCATGGCGATGTCCACCGTGGTCGGGATCAGCCTGGTGACCACCTGGCTGCTCAACGAGCAGCAGCAGGTCGGCCGGCGGCCCGGCGTCTCGGTCGGCGCCAGCCCGCCGGTGCCCAGCGCGGACGCCGAGACCACCGCCGCCCCGGCCGCCCCCGCCGAGCCGGACCGCTCCGCCGTCTCCGGCGGCGGCAGCGCCGCGCCCTCGCTCCGGCCGACCGCCACGCCCACGCCCACGCCGTCCCACCCGGCCGTCCACCCGGTGCGGGCCTCCGGCACGCCGCTCGCGGCCGGCGGCGGCGTTCCGCCGACCCTGGCCGCGCCGTCCACCAGCCCGACCGGCGCGCCGCCGTCGGCGTCCGTGCCGCCGTCGCCGCCGGCCGTCCCGCGGCCGATCGCCTCCGGGTCCGCAGCCCCGGCCATGTCCGGCTGCGCCGGCCTGGAGTTCCTGGGCCGCTCCGGCACCCGGCACACCCTGCGGCTGACCGTCAACGAGCCGCTGGCCGCCCTGCAGGTCGAGTTCCGGCTCCGCCGCCCGGACGCCCTGCCCGGCACCACCCCGGCCACCGACCTGCCCGGCGCGGTGGTCACGGTCGCCCTCGACCGCGACACCCTGGTCTACCGCTTCACCGTCCCCCCGGACACCGCGCTGCCGGCCGGCACCCACACCTTCTCGATCACCGGCGCCGTCCCGGCCCCGGACCCGACCGCCCCGGCCGAGAACTGGACGGCCTCCGCCTTCGCCCTCACCACCCCGCACGCGGTCACCGCGCGGGGGGCGTTCCTCTAGGCTCCCTGGCCGGCCGGGGGGGGCGACCCCCGGCCGGCCCGGAGGCCCCGGTCAGGCCTCCCTGATCCGCTGCGCGCGCCGCAGGTCGTCCAGTTCGTCGCCGACCACCCGGCGCAGCGCCGGCGTCAGCCCGTCGGCCCGCAGGCACTCCTCGGCCAGCCGCACCGTCTCCGCGGTCGCGTACCCGCGGGGGAACAGGAAGTGCCCGAGCATCCGCACCACCGCGTCGCCGCGCCGGGCCGCACCGAGCAGCTCGGCGAAGTACCGCCGGACGTACTCCTGCTGCTGCTCCTCCGCGCCCGAGCGCCAGAAGCCCTCGGCGGTCGCCCGGAGCAGGTGGTTGGACAGCTCCCCGTCGGTGAACATCGCCTGCCAGGCCCGTGCCTTCGCGTCCGGCTCCGGCCGGGCGGCCCGGGCCCTCGCCGCCCCGACCTCCGCCTCCGTGCCGGGGTCGCGGGCCAGCTCCGCGCTGAACTCCGGCTCGCCGGCCCGGCCCCGCGCGGCCAGCCGGGCCAGCGCCACCCAGCGCAGCTCGGGGCTCAGCGAGACCCCTCCCGGCAGCCCGTCCCCGGCCAACCAGGCCTGCAGTTCGTCGAGTTGTGCCTCGCCGACCGAGCTCTCCAGGGCCCCGCGCAGCGCGGCCTGGCGCAGGTTGGGCGCGACGTCCGAGCCGAACAGCAGCGACCGGGCCGCCCCCGCCACCACCGCCAGCCCGGCGGCCCGCCGCTCCGGCGCCAGGTAGCGGCCCGCCACGTCGTTCACCGCGAAGGCGAGCACCGCCTCCACGGTCGACACGACGGTCTCCCCGCCCAGGTGGCGCTCCACCAGGCGCAGGTACTCGGCGGGGGCGAGCTCGCCGTCCCGGACCAGGTCCCGCGCGTGGTCCCAGAGCAGGGCGCGGGTCAGCCCGTCCTCCACCTGGGCCAGCGACTCGGTGACGACCTGCCACGAGGCCTCGTCCAGCCGGATCTTCGCCCAGGTCAGGTCGCCGTGGTTGGGGACGACCAGCTCCGGCTGGTCCTCGACCAGCTCGGGGACGAGCACCCGTCCGCCGGCGGGCACCTCCACGGCCGGTGCGCCGGGCCAGGCCCGCAGGTACGGCTCGACCATGGCGTACCCGCCGACCCCGACCAGGTGCGGCCGGCTGCCCTCGTTCACCACCGCGACCGACCGGACCTTCCCGCCGTCCCGCTCGACCTCGACCCGCAGGGTGTCGACGCCGCTGGTGCGCAGCCACTGCTCCGCCCACCCGTGGACGTCCTTGCCGCTGGCCTCGCCGAGCGCCGCGAGGAAGTCGGCCAGCTCGGCGTTCCCGTACCGGTGCCAGGCGAAGTACGCGTTGATGCCGGCGAAGAACGCCTCGTCTCCCAGCCAGGCCACCAGCTGCCGCAGCACCGAGGCGCCCTTGGCGTACGAGATCCCGTCGAAGTTGACGACCGCCTCGGCGACGCTGCGGGTGCCGTTGCCGGCCACCGGGTGGGTGGAGCCGCGCTGGTCGGCGTCGTACCCCCAGGCCTTGCGGCGGGCCGCGAAGCCGATCCACGCGAGGGTGAACCGGGTCGACTCGGCGGCCACCCGGTAGCCGAGCATCTCGGCGAACGACTCGTTCAGCCACAGGTCGTCCCACCACTTCATGGTGACCAGGTCGCCGAACCACATGTGCGCCATCTCGTGGCAGACCACCATCGCGCGCGACTCGCGGTCGGCGTCCGTCGGCGTCGACCGGAAGAGCATCTCGTCGCGGAAGACCACGCAGCCGGGGTTCTCCATCGCGCCCCAGTTGAACTCGGGCATGAAGGCCTGGTGGTACTCGCCGAACGGGTAGCGCTGCTCGAACAGCTCGTGCAGCCGGTCGAAGGACGCCCGGGTCACCTCGAAGAGCTCGTCGGCCTCCCGCTCCAGCTCGGCCGCGAGCGAACGCCGCGCGTGCAGGCCCAGCGGAATGCCGTCGTGCTCGCCGGCCACCGAGTGCAGCGGGCCCGCGACGACGGTGAAGAGGTACGTGGAGATCGGCTTCGTCTCGGCGAACTCCCGCCGGCCCTCCTCCCCGGGCCCGGCCGGGGCGCCGTTGGCGAACGCCTTCCAGCCCGGCGGGAGCGTCACGCCCAGTCGGATCGGCGCCTTCAGGTCCGGCTGGTCGAAGCAGGCGAACACCTTGGGCGCCAGGTCCGGCGCGCAGCTCGCGTAGAGGTAGACCTCGCCGTCCGCCGGGTCGGTGTAGCGGTGCAGGCCCTCGGCGGTGCGCGAGTAGCGCATGTCCGCCTCGACCAGCAGCTCGTTCTCCGCCGCCAGGCCGGGCAGGGCGAGCCGGTTGCCGTCCAGGTCGGCGGGGTCCAGCGGCCGGCCGTTGAGCACGGCCCGGCGCAGCTCGACCGGCTCCAGGTCGACGAAGCTGTCGCTGCCCGGCTCGGCGCAGCCGAACCGGATCACGGTGGTGGAGCCGAACACGTCGGGACCCCGGGTGACGTCCAGGTCGATCGTGTAGGAGCGGACGTCGAGCAGGCTGGCACGAAGGATCGCTTCGGTACGTTGCAGAGCTGGCATGCCTGCATGCTCACCCGGCCCCCCGGCAGTGGCAAGGTCTTTCCGCTCGCGGCGTACCGTCAGGTCACATGCCGTCAGGGCACCCGGCGGGCTAGTGTGCAACCAGGGGCGCGCCGGGCGCGTCCGACAGCGTGTACCGGTGGAGGAGGAGCACGTGACGACGGTCCTGACCCAGGGCGGCAACGCGCCGCTTTCGGCGTCCCGGGTGACGGTCGAGGTGACCGCGCCCAAGCAGCTGGACGTCTCCGGGCTGCTGCTGACGGAGGCGGGCAAGGTCCGTTCGGACGCCGACTTCGTCTTCTTCAACGAGCCCACCGGCCCGGGCGTCACCCACCGTCCCGGCGGCGGCGCGACGCCCGACGCGATCACCGTGGACACCACCGCGGTGCCCGCCGAGATCAGCAAGATCGTGGTGACGGCGAGCCTGGACGACGCCGGCGCGACCTTCGCCGGCACCGAGCCCACCGCCACCGTCCGCGACGCGGACAGCGGCCAGGTGCTGATCACCTTCACCCCGCCGCGGCTCTCCCGGGAGACCGCCCTGGTGGTCGTCGAGGTGTACCGGCGCGGCAGCGAGTGGAAGGTCCGCGCGGTGGGCCAGGGCTACGCCGACGGCCTGGCCGGCATCGCCACCGACTTCGGCGTCAACGTCGAGGACTCACCGGCGCCCGCCGCCCCGGCCGCCCCCGTCGCGGCCCCGGTCACCGGCGCCCCGACCCCGCCGCCGCCCACCACCCCGCCGCCGATGCCGTCCGCGGCGCCGTCCAGCGGCAAGATCACCCTGGACAAGGGCCGGGTCAGCCTGGTCAAGGGCGGCTCGGTCTCGCTGGAGAAGGCCGGCAAGCCGTTCCTCGCCGCGGTCCGGATGGGCCTCGGCTGGGAGCCGGCCGCGCGCGGCCGCAACGTCGACCTGGACGCCTCGGTGATCGCCTTCGACGCCCAGCGCAAGAAGGTCGACACCGCCTGGTTCATGAAGCTGTCCATCTTCAACGGCGCGATCGCCCACTCCGGCGACAACCTGACCGGCGCCGGAGTGGGCGACGACGAGTCGATCACCGTCCACCTGGACGGCATCCCGCCCGAGGTCTGCGGCCTGGTCTTCGTCGTCAACTCCTTCTCCGGGCAGAAGTTCACCGACGTCGCCAACGCCTACTGCCGCCTGCTCGACGCCTCCACCGGCGACGAGCTGGTCCGCTTCGACCTCACCCACGCCGAGCCGCGCACCGGTGTCGCGATGTGCAAGCTGGTCCGCCAGTTCTCCGGCGAGTGGGTGATGACCGCCCTCGGCGAGTACGTCGACGCCAAGACCGCCCGCGCCATGGTCAAGCCCGCCGCCGCCATGCTCTGACGATGGTCGGAAAGTCTTCCTAAGACCTCGCACCCCCCGAAGTCGCGCCGGACTACCGTGCCGTCCGCGACACGTCATTCGGGGGAAGGCGAGGTGCGCCACGGCGATCGAGCTGCCTGGCGAGGTAGTGGAGTTCATGTCGATCATCGGCATCAACTGGCCGACGGTGAACGAGGACAAGGTCCGTGAGTTCGCCTCCCACGTGCGGGAGTTCGGGCAGGCCGTGGAGGCGGCGCACCAGAAGTCGACGTCCATGGTCGAACAGCTCGGCCAGGCGTACGAGGGCGCCTCCTACGAGGCGCTGCTCGCCAAGTGGGCGTCCGTCTCCGACCAGCACTTCAACCAGCTGGTCCAGGCCTGCCACGTGGTGGCCGACGCACTCGACATCGCCGCCGACGTGATCGTCGCGATGAAGGTCGAGACGATCGCCGAACTCGTCGCGCTGGCCGCCGCGTTCATCGCCGACCAGGCCGCCGAGGCCGCACTCGGCGTCGACGGCGGCGCCCCCGCCGGCACCGGCTTCCGGATCGATCCGGACGGGCTGGAGCGGCACGCCCAGCTGATGCACGACCAAGCGGAGACCGTCGCCGGTCACGCGCAGGTGTTCCAGTCCAAGATCGCGGGGGTGAGCTTCGAATGAGCAACCAGATCGTCAAGGCGCTGGAGGACGCGGCGCAGAAGCTCGGCAGGACCCTCGCCGAGGACGCCGGCAAGGCGCTGTAGTCCTTCTACCGCAAGGCCGGCGACAACATGAAGAAGGTCGCCCACAACACCCGCGAGATCGAGGCCGAGCACGCCGGGGACCTGGAGAAGATCCTCAAGGGACACGACACCAAGGTCCCCCACCCGCGCGGTGGCCACGGCCCGGGCGGCAGCCGCGGCGGGTCGCACCCCAAGCGGCGCGGCCGCAACCAGGTCAAGAGCCCCCGCACCGAAGGTCGCCCGCTCGACACGCGCGAGTGCCCCGGCGAACCGGTCGACATCGCCACCGGCCGGATGTTCATCGACCAGACCGACGCGTGGCTGCCCGGTTCGCTTCCGCTCGCGTTCACCCGCAACTTCGAATCGGGACTGGTGACCGGCCGCTGGATGGGCCCGAAGTGGATCTGCACCTTCGACGAACGCCTGGAGATCGACGAGGACGGCGTCGTCCACATCCGCCCCGACCGAATCACCCAGGCCTACCCCCACCCCGAGCCCGGCGACCCCGTCCACGCCTCTGCCGGTTCCCGCCACGAACTCGACCACGTCGAAGGGCTCTACACCGTCACCGACCCCGCCACCGGCCTGGTCAAGGAGTTCACTCCCACTCCCGACGGCGACGAGGCCCTGCTCACCGTCGTCCGCGACCGCCTCGGCCGCCACTACACCCTCGCCTACGACCAGGACGGAGTCCCGCTCTCCATCACCCACTCCGGCGGCTACCAGCTCCTGGTCACCGTGGACGCCGACCGCATCACCGCCCTGCGCCTGGCGAAGGCGGGCGACACCGGTGGCGACGCCCTGCTGACGCGCTACAGCTACACGGACGGCCACCTCACCGCCGTCTACAACTCCTCCGGCAGGCCCATGCGCTTCACCAACGACGCGCACGGCCGCCTCACCTCCTGGACCGACCGCAACAACTCCCAGTACCGGTACACCTACGACCATCTGGGCCGGGTCACCGATGAGGGCGGCACCGACGGCTTCCTCCGCTTCACCTTCAGCTACGGCGACCGCGACCCGGACACCGGCCTGCGCACCCACACCGAGACCAACGCCCTCGGCCACACCACCACCTACATGATCAACGACCACGCCCAGGTCATCGCCGTCACCGACCCCCTCGGCCGCACGACTCGATACGAGTACGACGGTGCCGGCGACCTCATCGCCATCACCCGACCCGACGGAGCTCGCTCCACGTCCACCTACACCGACCGCCTCGGCCTCCCGGCGATCGTGACCGGTGCGGGCGGCGCGACCTGGCAGCACACCTACGACTCCGCCGGCCTTCAGCTGACACTCACCGACCCGATCGGTGCGGTCACCCGGTTCTCGTACGATGAGCGCGGCCACAGGGCCTCGGTCACCGATGCGTCGGGCAGTACGACCCGCTTCACCTGCAATGCCGCGGGGATGCCGATCGAGGTCACCCACCCCGGCGGTACGGCGCCGACGCCTCGCACATCCCTGGCCGGTGCCCTGGTCCTACCCGCCGGGCTACGGCAACCTCCCACCGGGCTACACGCCCTGACCCTCCACCCGGCCCAACCACGAAAGAGGCGAATCAGCGATGTCGGTCAGCGACCAGCAGCTCATCGGTCTGGTGCAACGGCTCACCGCAGCAGACGTCCGGATCCGAAGCGGCGCCTGTGACACCATCACCGACTGGATCAGCGCCTTCGACCGCTTCCAAGCCCGCATGTTGGCGATGACCCTGGCCACCGCGGCGGCTGTCGAGACCGACCGGGACTGCCGGGAGAACACCCTGCACGCACTCGGCGAACTGGCCGACACCGGCCTCTTCGGGACCGAGTTCTTCGAGCCCATCAGGCATCTCGACCCGAACACCCTGGACGTGAACGAGCGGGAGTACGTCGACGCCCTGCTGGAGCTCGACCGCTGAGCCGACGCGCGAAGGCCGCCGGCGGTCTTGTGGACCGCCAGCGGCCTCGGTGCACCCCTGCCAGGGTGGGCTCCAGGGCGGACTCAGCCGCGGGTGGCCATCGCGCGCAGGAAGAAGGCGAGGTTCGCGGGGCGCTCGGCGAGGCGGCGCATGAAGTAGCCGTACCACTCCTGCCCGTACGGCAGGTAGACCCGCATGGTGTTGCCGGCCTCCGCCAGGCGCAGCTGCTCCTCGGGCCGGATGCCGTAGAGCATCTGGTACTCGAAGGAGTCGGTGTCGCGCTTGTTCCACTCGGCCAGCTGGCCGGCGATCTTGATCATGTTGGGGTCGTGCGAGGCGACCATCGGGTAGCCCTGGCCGGCCATCAGCACCTTGAGGGCCCGCACGTACGCCAGGTCGACGTCCTTCTTGCCCTGGAAGGCGACCGACTCGGGCTCCTTGTAGGCGCCCTTGCAGATCCGCACCCGCGAGCCCTCGTACGCGAAGTCCTTGCAGTCGGCCTCGGTGCGGCGCAGGTAGGCCTGCAGCACGATGCCGAGCCACGGGTAGTCGGCGCGCAGCTCGCGGGCGATCGACAGGGTGGAGTCGGTGGTGGTGTGGTCCTCCATGTCGAGGGTGACCGTGGTGCCGGCGTCCGCGGCGGCGGCGCAGATCCGGCGGGCGTTCTCCAGGGCGATCTTCTCGCCGTCCACCGGCAGGAACTGGCCGACGGCCGAGAGCTTGACCGAGACCTCGGCGCCGGCGGCGAGGCCGGTGTCCTTGAGGGCGGCGAGCAGGTGCTCGTAGGCCAGGGCGGTGCCGGCGGCCTGGTCGGCGTCCTTGGTGTCCTCGCCGAGGTGGTCCAGGGTGACCTTGCGGCCGGTGGCGACGAGCTCGTCGGTGGCGGCGACGGCCTGCTCGAGGCGCTCGCCGGCGACGAACCGGTCGACTATGGCGTGGGTCGGCGGGAACTTCTCGATCACGGTGCGCGCCTTGGGGGAGCGCGACGCGGCGAGGAGGGCGGAACGGAGCATCTTGACTCCTGGAGATGGTTCAGCAGGGGGAGAAGACGGGCGGCGGCGCGGGGGTGGCGCGCCGCCGCCCGGTGAGGAGGCGTCAGCCCATGTGCGGGTAGCGGTAGTCCGTCGGCGGGACGAACGTCTCCTTGATGGAGCGGGTGGAGGTCCAGCGCATCAGGTTCTGCTTGGCGCCGGCCTTGTCGTTGGTGCCGGAGGCACGGCCGCCGCCGAAGGGCTGCTGGCCGACGACGGCGCCGGTCGGCTTGTCGTTGATGTAGAAGTTGCCGGCGGCGTTGCGCAGCACGTGCATGGCGTGCTGCACGGCCTCGCGGTCCTGGGCGATGATCGAGCCGGTCAGGCCGTAGGAGGAGACCGACTCCATCTGCGCCAGCATCTCGTCGTACTTGTCGTCCTGGTAGACGTGCACGGCGAGGATCGGGCCGAAGTACTCGTCGCGGAAGTACTCGCTCGCCGGGTCCTCGCAGACCAGCACGGTCGGGCGGACGAACCAGCCGACCGAGTCGTCGTAGCTGCCGCCGGCCAGGATCTCGACCTTCGGGTCGGCCTTGGCGCGGTCGATCGCGGCCTTGTTCTTGGCGAAGGACCGCTCGTCGATGACGGCGCCCATGAAGTTGGCCAGGTCGCTGACGTCGCCCATGGTGAGCCACTCGACCTCGTCGCGGAAGTCGTCCTTGAGCTCGGCCCAGAGCGAGGCCGGGACGTAGGCGCGGGAGAGCGCCGAGCACTTCTGGCCCTGGAACTCGAAGGCGCCGCGGGTCATCGCGGTCTTCAGCACGGCCTTGTCGGCGGACGGGTGGGCGACCAGGAAGTCCTTGCCGCCGGTCTCGCCGACGATCCGCGGGTAGGTGCGGTAGCCGGCGATGTTCTCGCCGACGGTGCGCCACAGGTGCTGGAAGGTGGCGGTGGAGCCGGTGAAGTGGATGCCGGCCAGCGCGGGGTGCTTGAGGGCGACCTCGGAGACGGCCAGGCCGTCGCCGGTCACCATGTTGATGACGCCCTTGGGCAGGCCGGCGGCCTCCAGCAGCTGCATCAGCAGGTGCGCGGAGTACTGCTGGGTGGGGGACGGCTTCCAGATCACCACGTTGCCCATCAGCGCGGGCGCGGTGGGCAGGTTGCCCGCGATGGCGGTGAAGTTGAACGGGGTGATCGCGTAGACGAAGCCCTCCAGCGGGCGGTGGTCGCTGCGGTTCCACACGCCGTCGGAGGAGATCGGCTGCTCGGCGATGATCTGCCGGGCGAAGTGCACGTTGAAGCGCAGGAAGTCGACCAGCTCGCAGGGGGTGTCGATCTCGGCCTGCTGGGCGGTCTTGGACTGGCCGAGCATGGTGGCGGCGGCCAGGGTCTCGCGCCAGGGGCCGGCCAGCAGGTCGGCGGCGCGCAGGAAGATCGCGGCGCGGGAGTCGAAGGAGAGCGCCTGCCAGGCCGGGGCGGCGGCCAGGGCAGCGTCGATGGCGTCGCGCGCGTCGTCCTGGGTGGCGTTGCGCAGCGTGCCGAGCCGAGCCGCGTGGTTGTGCGGCTGGACGACGTGGATCTCGGAGCCGCCGCCCATCCGGCGCTCTCCGTTGATCGTCATGGTCAGCTGGATCGGCTCCTGGCCGCCCAGCTCCTTCAGCTTCGCCTCCAGCCGGGCCCGTTCCGGGCTGCCGGGGGCGTAGCTGTGGACCGGCTCGTTCACCGGCGCGGGGACCTGGGTCACAGCATCCATGGCGCACGCTCTCCTTCTCGTCATGGGGGTCGGCGAGGGTCGCACGCCGGCCATGGAGAAACGCTATTCCCCAAGGCCCGGCCGCCTTGTTGGCCGCGCCGCCAAAGTCCCCCGAATACCGTTGTCGGTCCGGACGAAGGGATCACGGGTCGGTCACGGCGGCGGGTGCTGTCCGCACGGCTAAACTCGGCCCCACGGGCTTGTCCGCCCGGATGAAGCCGCCCGGACGGAGGTGACCCGGCCGATGCGCGCCGCCCCGACCGCCACCGGCATCCCGCTGCGCCAGCTGCTGATGTCGCTCGGCGAGCCCCTGGTGGAGCTGCAGGCGGCCCCCGCCGGGCTGGACGTGCCGGTCCGGGACGTGGCGATCCTCGACCCGGAGGACCCGCCGGCCGCCGCCCCCGGCGAGCTGGTCCTCGCGATCGGCGCCCGCGGCCGCGCCGCGCTCCCCGCCCTGCGGGCCGCCGGCCGGGCCCGCGCCGCCGCCGTCGCCGTGAAGCTCGACTCCCCCGGCCAGGCGGACGCGCTGCGCGAGGCCGCCACCGAGGCGGGGGTGGCGCTGCTCTCGGTCCGCCGGGAGACCCGCTGGGAGCACCTCGACCTGCTGGCCCGCACCATCATCGCCGGGCCGGACACCCCGGACGCCCCGGACTTCAACGCGGGCGACCTCTTCTCGCTGACCCAGACCGTCGCCGTGCTCACCGGCGGCATCGTCTCCATCGAGGACGCCTCCAGCCGGGTCCTCGCCTACTCCCGCTCCTCCGGCTCCGACGAGGTGGACGAGCTGCGCCGGCAGTCCATCCTCGGCTGGCAGGGCCCGGAGCCGTACCTGGCCAAGCTCCGCGAGTGGGGCGTCTTCCAGCACCTGCGCAGCTCGGACGGCGTGATCGAGATCGACGCCCACCCCGAGCTGGGGATCCGCCGCCGGCTGGCGATCGGCATCCGGGCCGGCGCCCAGCCGCTCGGTGCGATCTGGGTGCAGGAGGGCTCGCAGCCGTTCGCCCCGCTCGCCGAGCAGGCCCTGGTCGGCGCCGCCCGGGTGGCCGCGGCGCAGCTGATCCGCCGCCGCCGCGAGCTGTCCGCGGACGTCCGGCTGACCCGGACGCTGCTCACCGGCCTGCTGGAGGGCTCCACCGGCCCGCAGTCGCTGGCCACCCACCTCGGCCTGGACCTGCGCCGGCCCGCCACCGTCCTGGCGTACACCACCGGCGCCGGCGAGGCGGGCTCCGACCTCGAACTGACCCGCGCCGAGGTGACCGGCCTGATCTCGGTGCACACCGCCGCCCGGCACCGCGGCGCGCTGCTCGCCCCGATCGAGAACCGGGTGTACGTGCTGCTGCCCGAGCTGCCGCCCGGCCTGCCGGTCGCCACCCTGCGCAGCTGGGCGCAGGAGGTGGTGGAGGCGGCCCGCGAGCACCTGGGCGTGCCGCTGCGGGCGGCGATCGGCTCGACCGTCGAGGGCCTGGCCGAGGTCCGGTCCTCCCGGGCGCAGGCCGACCGGATCCTCGACGCGATGGGCCGCGGCGGGGTGGTGCCGGACGTCGCCGCGCTGATCGACGTGCAGGCCGAGGTCCTGGTCAGCGAGGTGCTGGCGCTGCTCCAGGAGCGGTCGGAGCTGCGCGACCCGCGGCTGTCGGCGCTCGCCGAGTACGACCGGCGGCACGGCACCCGGCTCGCCGAGTCGGTGCTGGCCTGGCTCGACGCGCTCGGCGAGGTCCGGGTGGCCGCGGACGCCCTCCACATCCACCCGAACACCCTGCGCTACCGGGTCCGCCGCGCCGAGCAGCTCACCGGCATCGACCTGGCGCAGCCGCAGCAACGGCTCCTGGCCATGCTGCAGCTGCGCCTGGCCGAGTAGCGGGCCGTCAGCGGCCGCAGCGGTGCCAGGGGCCGGTGATCGCCAGCATGATGCCCGGGTCCTGGATGTTGGCGAACAGGGTGTGCCCGTCGTGCGAGAAGGTCACGCCGGTGAACTCGCTGAACTCCGGCGTGTCCGCGGTGCCCAGGTTGAGCTCGTTGCGGGCCAGCGCGTAGGTCCGGCCGTCCTCGGTGGTGCCGAACAGGTGCTGCTGGCCCTCGCCGTCCTCGGCGATGATCAGGCCGCCGTGCGGGGAGACGGTGATGTTGTCCGGGCCGTCGAAGTTGCCGCGGTCGGCCCACACGTCGGGGTTGACGCCGAGGATCACCTTGAGCGTCAGGGTGCGCCGCGCCGGGCTGTAGAACCACACCTGCCCGTCGTGCTGCAGCGGCGACTCCTCGCGGGCGTAGGAGGAGACGAAGTACACGCCCTCGTCGCCCCACCACATGCCCTCCAGCTTGCGGGCCCGGGTGATCTCGCCGTCCTTGAACTGCTTGCGGACCGGGGTGGTGCGGGCGTCGCGGTCGGGCACCTTGACCCAGTCCACGCCGTAGACGGTGCCCGGCCGGGTGGCCCGGGAGAGGTCGTCGACGAGCTTGCCCTGCTTGTCGAAGACCTTGAAGGCCTCCAGCACGCCGGCGTCGTCGGCGAGGGTGCGCAGCTTGCCCTTGCCGTGCTCGAAGCCGGCCGGCGGGGTCCAGCGGAACAGCAGGCCGTTGGGCTTGGACGCGTCCTCGGTGAGGTAGACGTGGCCGCGGCGCTCGTCGACCACGACGGCCTCGTGGGCGTACCGGCCGAAGGCCTTGATCGGCTTCGGGTCGCGGTTGGCCTCCCGGTCGTACGGGTCGACCTCGAAGACGTAGCCGTGGTCCTTGGTCATGCCGTTCTGGCCGGCCTTGTCCTCGGTCTCCTCGCCGGACAGCCAGGTGCCCCACGGGGTGGCGCCGCCGGCGCAGTTGGTGGAGGTGCCGGCGATGCCGACCCACTCGGTGACCTGCTTGCCGCCCTTGCGGACCTCGACGACGGTGCAGCCGCCGGCCGCGGCCGGGTCGTAGACGTGGCCCTCCAGCAGCGGCACCGGGTACTTCCAGTTGGCCCGCGGGCCCTTGAGCTCGTGGTTGTTGACCAGCACGGTGCCGCCGTGGCGGCCCTTGAACGCGGCGGTGCCGTCGTGGTTGCTGGGGGTGGACTCGCCGGTGTCCAGGGTGGTGCGGCCGGAGTAGGTGACGATCTCGTACCGGAAGCCCTCGGGCAGCGCCAGGATGCCGTCCGGGTCGGGGACCAGCGGGCCGTAGCCGAGCGCGGTGGGCGCGCCCTGGGCCGCCGCGGCCTCGCCGCCCGCCGGGGCGGCGATCGCGCCCGGCGCGGTGGCCAGCACCTCGGCGCTGCCGGCGATCAGCACGCCGGCGCCGAGCAGGGTCGAGCGGTTGACGAAGTCCCGGCGGGACAGCTCCATGACGGGTCGCTCCTGGGAAGAGGGGATGCAGGTGGCGGCCAGACTCCGCGTGCCGGGTGAACCGCGCGTGAAGCCGACACGTCGTCAGCGTGCCGATTGCCCGACCGTATTGCCCCGGCCGTTCCCGCCCGTGGCGAGCCCTTCGCCTGCCCGCTCAGTGCTGGGTGCGCTCGATCCGCCACTGCTCCCAGGCCGTCAGCCAGGCGTCCTCGCCGCCGCCGGACAGCTGGTCGCCGCCGGACCACATCCGCTCCCAGGCGCGCTGCGCCGGCAGGCTCGGCACCTCGCTGGCGAACACGGTGTAGCGCACGACCTCCTCCACGGCCGCCAGCCCCTCGGGCGTGCCGATCAGCCACTCGGTGTGCTGGGCCAGCCGGGTCAGGTGGTTGACCATGGCGGCGACCGCCTCGGTCGCCTCGTCGCGGTCCTCCGAGGCCAGCCGCATCTGCTGGCGCACCGCCGCCTCCCAGCGCAGCGCCTTCGCCTCCCCGCGCAGCCGCCGCGGCAGCCGCTGCGCCCGGCCGACCCGCAGCTGGGTCTCCATCGCCACCGCCTCGGCCACGCTGTGCTCGACCACCTCGCGGTGCGCCTCCAGGCCGGTGACCGGCGGCAGCACCCGCTCCTCGATCGGGACGTTCCGGGAGCGCTGGCGCAGCGAGAGCTGGCGCAGCAGCGCGGTGCGGCCGGTGATGTAGCGCTCGAAGTCGTCGACCCGGCGCAGCTCGACCCCGCCGGGGTCGACGCCCCGGCCGGTCACCGTCACCGTGATGCCGTCCACCCGCAGCCGCCCGGCCCACACCGCGCCGGCCGGGCCGTCCGCCCGCCGGTCCTCGTGGATCTGCACCGCCCGCGGCTCGCCGTCCACCGTGATCCACTCGCGCAGCGCGCGCACCCGGCCGGGGCCGTCGCCCTCGTCGATGTCGAGCTGCTCGTAGACCCGGTCGCGCTCGTCCTCGACCACTTCCTCCAGCTCGGGCAGCGGGCCGCCGCGCTCGGCGCCGGGCCGGTAGGTGCGCACCGTCACGTACGGGCCGTCGACCGAGCTCCAGTCGCCCGAGCGGACCTCCACCCAGCCGAGCTCGCCGTTGAACACCTCGTACTCGGCGAGCGCGTCCACCGGCTCCACACCGATCGGTGCGCTCCAGCCGTCGTGCGCCCCCACCGCGTGGCCCACGCCCCCGGGGGCGCCCGGCACGCCGGCGTCGACCGCGAACACCGGGAAGCCCGCGTCCGCCAACACCTCGCGGTGGTGCGCCTCGTGGTCGGCGTAGTAGTCCTCGGGGTCCTGGGGCCTGCTCGTGCGCTGCCTCGTCATTCCTCGCCGCACCCCCGGGTACTCGCCTCGCTGTGGTCCTCCCGGCCCGGCTGGCCGGCCCCTCCGCCACCACCACCCGCACCGCGTCCGCCCCACGATACGGCCCCGGCACCTGCTGGGCCATCAGCTTCCCCCGTACGGTTGCCGGATCCCGCCCGCCGCCGTGCCACCGCGCGGCTGTCACCGCCCTTGCCTACGCTGGCCGGCATGACCGAGACCGCGGGCTTCCCCGCACGCATCAGCATCGTCACCCTCGGGGTGGCCGACCTCGCGCGCAGCTCCGCCTTCTACGAGGCGCTCGGCTGGCAGCGCTCCTCCGCCTCCAGCCCGGAGATCGTCTGGTTCCGCACCGCGGACTCCGTGCTCGGCCTCTTCCCCACCGAGGAGCTGGCGGCCGACGCCGGTGTCCCCGCCGACGAGGGCGAGCCGACCTTCCGGGGCGTCACCCTCGCCGTCAACCTGGAGTCCCCGGCGGCCGTCGACACCGCCCTCGGCGTCGCCGTCGACGCCGGCGCCACCGTGGTCAAGCCGCCCAAGCCCACCAGCTGGGGCGGCTACTCCGGCTACTTCGAGGACCCGGACGGCCACCTGTGGGAGCTGGCCCACAACCCGTTCTTCCCTTTCACCGCCTCGGGCCAGCTCGACCTGCCCTGACGGGCGCCCGCGGGGGGCGCTCCGCTCCTACTGGTCCGTCCCCTGCCGGCTCCTGGCCTTGAAGGCGGCCTTCCGGGCCTCCTTCGCCACCGTCCGGTCGATGTGCAGCTCGCCGACCGTCTCCAGCACGTCCGCCGTGTACGGGTGCGGCACCCGCCACAGCTCGCCGAAGTAGCTGGCCGGGTTGTCCGTCACCGGCAGCTCCGCCACCAGCCGGCGCAGGCGCGCCGCGTCGCCGCCGCCGCCGCCGGCCAGCATCACCGCCGCGAACGAGTCGACCATCCGCCACAGCGCCACCGGCCGCTCCGGCGCGTCGACCTCGACGCCGTGCTCGCGCAGCCACTCCCGGGCCAGGCCGCCGAGCTCCGGGTCGTCCACCACCTCGCGGGCGGCGTCCACCGCCGGGTCGCCGATGTCCGTCAGCACGCTCGCCACCAGGTAGCGCCGGACCGGGCCGCCCGCGTCCCGCCCCCGGGCGGCGGCCAGCAGCTCGCGCACGCCGGCGGTCGGCTCCCGCCGGGCCAGCCAGAGCTGCACCTCCCGCTCCGGCATCGTGTTCGGGCTGTCCAGCAGGCCCTGCAGCAGCGCCGCGCCGTCGCCCTCGGCCAGGTCGCCGATCAGCGGCGCGTCGTAGCCCTCCTCCAGCAGCCACTGACGGATCGCGTACTGCCCGAGCGGGGTCAGCCGCGCCGTGCCGAACCGGGCGGCGTCCTCGTCGGTCAGCGGCTCGTCCCGCTCCTCCTCCTCGGCGGGCGCGCCCCCGTCCTGCGCGTCCTCCTCCTCGAACAGGTCCGGGTCGATCGGCCGGTGCTCCAGCAGCCCCAGCTCGGCCAGGTCGCCGAGCATCGGGTCGAGCGCCACCATCACGTCCGTGATGTCGCCGAGCATCCCCTCGTCCGGCTCCTCGCCGTCGGGGACGACCAGCAGCGCCGCCAGCACCCCGAGCGGCACCGTCTCGGCGCCCGGCTCGGCGAACGCCGTGGTCTCGTACAGCACCTGCAGGGCCTCGTCGAGCAGCTCCGCCGCGGAGTCCCGGGCGTCCTCGACGTCGGCGAGGCCGTCCTCGTCGGCGTCCTCCCGGCCGGCGTCGCCGTCCGGGTCGACCGAGTCGGCCTCCGCGGCCAGCTCGCGGACCAGGCTCGCGGCCTCCAGCCACAGCTCCAGCACCGTCTCCGGGTCGCGCTGCTCGACCGCTTCCAGGTCGGGGCCGGGGATGGCGACGTGCGTGCCCTCCGCCGTCGTCCCGGTCTCCACCAGGTCCAGGTCGCAGGCGAGCGCCCACGCCCGCAGCGCCTCCACCACCGCGTCCCCGTCGACCGGCCCCTCCTCGGGCGCCAGGCCGAGCAGCCGGGCCGCCGCCTCCCGGTCGTCGCCGGTCAGGTCGCCGTGCTCGTCCACCGAGCGGTGCGGGGCCGTCCAGCGGGCCAGCCGGACGACCCGGTCGATCAGCGGCACGGCCAGCGCGGCGGCGACCAGCTCCTCCTCCGGCGGCAGGGAGATCGGCGGGACCAGGACCGCGACGTCGTCCAGCTCCTCGTCGCCGCCGTTCTGCGCGCCGTACAGGTCGGCCAGGTCGAAGTCGGCGGGCAGCAGGCCCTCGCGCGGCTCGCCGCCGTCCTCGGAGGACGGGTGGTCAGGAGTGAAACGGCTGCGTCCGGGCATCGTTGCGAGCTCTCCCGTGGTCGCTGTGGGCACCTGGTGGGCGCCGCGTGGGTCCGGCCGGCGGACCGGGTGGGCGACCGGTCCGGGACCGAGGCGTAATCGGTCCATCGACCCAGCGTATCGGCCGCGGGCCGCCCACGCCCGACCTGAGGGGTGCGCGTCACACCCCGCGCGCGCCGGTCCGGCCCCGCGGACCACGTATCCTTCGGTAGGCACCTGCGCACACCCCGCGCCCGCCACCCCCGGGGCAACGAGGCCCCGGACCCCTTCCGTACGCACATCCCCGCCCCACCCGGGCGCTGTCGCCGTGCCGCCACCCCAGGCCCCGGCCTGCCCCGGTGGTGCCCGGCCACAGGAGACCCCTGCCATGGCGGACCTCTCCCCCGCCGGCTCCGGACTGACCACGGTTCAGTACGCCGGACGCCGACTGTCGGAGGCCCTGCTCCCGCTGGAACTGGCACCGCGCCAGCAGCTCCAGCTCTCCGCGATCAGCCGCTGGAACGCGCTGCGCGGCATCCGCGTCGGCCTGGTCGCCGGCGCCCTCCTGCTCCTGCTGATCGGCGCCAACCTGGCCACCCCGATCTACCCGGTCCTCCAGCAGCGGCTCGGCCTGACCGCGCTGGACACCACCGTCCTGTTCACGGTGTACGTGTTCGCGCTGGTGCCGGTGCTCGCCGCGGTCGGGCACTGGTCCGACCACCTCGGCCGCCGCGCGATGATCCTGCCCGCCGTGGCGCTGGCCGCCGCCGGCGACGCGGTCTTCGCCACCGCCGGCAGCTTCTGGCAGCTCGCCGCCGGACGCGCCGTCCAGGGCGTCGCGGTCGGCCTCTCCACCGGCGCCGCCGGCGCCGCCCTCGGCGACCTGCTGCCCGACCGCCCCACCCTGGCCGCCAAGCTCACCCTGGCCTGCTCGGCCGGCGGCGTGGCCCTCGGCCCGATCGCCGGCGCCGCCCTCTCCGGCGGCGAACACCCGCTGCTCACCCCGTTCCTGGCGCACGCGGTCGCCCTGCTGGTGCTCTGCGTGCCGCTGGCGCTCGTCCACCCCCGGATGCCCGGCTCGCTCCGCCCGCCGGCCTCCCCGCCGCGCATCACCACCCCCGCGCACCTGCGCCCGCAGCGGCTGCGGCTGCCCCGCACCGGCCGCCGCGAGTTCCTGCTCGCCGCCGGCGCCGGCTTCGTCTCGTACGGCGTCTTCGGCGTCTACCTGGCGCTCGCCCCGGCGTTCTCCTCCTCGCTGCTGCACACCACCTCGCACCTGACCGGCGCCGTGGTCGCGGCCCTGCTGCTGGGCTCCTCGGCCGCCGCCCAGCTGGTCGTCCCGCCGACCGCCGACCGCCTGGTCGTCGCCCTCGGCATGACCGGCCTCGCGGCCGGCCTCGGCCTGGTGGTCGCCGCCCAGTACACCGGGACGCCCGCGCTGCTCTTCATCGGCAGCGTCCTCGGCGGCGTCTGCCAGGGCGTCGCCTTCCGCTCGCTGTTCACCACCGCCGTCGCCGCGCTGGACCCGGCTCGCCGCGGCAGCGAGCTCTCCACCCTCTGGGTGGTCGTCTACCTCGGCTCCTCCGCCCCCATCATCGCCGTCGGCGCGCTCACCCAGCGCTACGGCCTGCTCCCCGCCGTCGGCGGCTTCGCCTCCGTCGCCGCCCTCGCCTGCCTCGCCCTGGCCGCCGCCGTCCTCACCACCCGCCGACGCGGCCCGCAGCCGGCCTGACGGCCCGTCCGACGGCTCCTGCCGGATCGACGCGCTCCTGCCGGAGCCGTCGGACGGGCCTCAGAACTTCCAGGCCATCGTCGGGTTGGCGGAGCAGGTCCACTGCTGGACGGTGGCGCCGTCGGTCTTCTGGGAGTTCTCGACCTCCAGGCACTTGCCGCTGTTGCGGTTGACCAGCTGGCGGTTGCCGGTGCCGCGGACCTCCCAGTGCTGGGCGGCGGAGCCGTCGCAGGTCCACTGCTGGGCGTGCACGCCGTCGGCGGTGCCCCCGCCGGTCGGCTGGAGGCACTTGCCGCTGTTGACGTTGCGGATCTCCCAGCTGTCGCCGACCCAGTGCAGGACCCACTGCATGGTGGGGTTGGCGGAGTAGGTCCACTGCTGGGCCCGGCCGCCGTCGGCGGTGACGGAGTTCTCGATCTCCAGCGCCTTGCCGCTGTTGGCGTTGAGGATGCCGCCGCGGATGTCGGCGGGCGGCGGGGCGGTGGTGGTCACCGGGGCGGTCGGTCGCGCGCCGGTGGCGGAGGGCTTCGCCCCGGCGGTGGCGGACGCGCTGCGCGAGGCGCTCGCGGAGGCGGACGCCGAGGCGGTGGCGGAGGCCGCGACGGAGTCCGGGGCGGAGCCCGTCCCGGACGGGGAGGGCTGGTCCGGGGCCGGCCGGGCGGGTCCGGCGGTGCCGGACGGGCCCGCCCCCGCGGCGGTGCCGGACGCCGGGCCGCCACCGGAGAGGCCCACCGCGACGGCCGAGACCGCACCGACGGCGAGCACCGCGCCGCCCACCGCGGCCCCGACCCGCAGGCGCCTGCGCCGTACCGTCTCGCGTTCGTGCTGCTCGGCCAGCGCCGCCCAGTCCGGCTCGCCGTTCCCCGCCCCGTAGATCATGGACCGGGATTGTAGTACCGGGCCGGAAAGCGCCGAGGGGCGCGGGACGACCCGCGCCCCTCGGCGATGAACGGCAGCTGCCTCAGACGTTGAAGCCCAGCGCGCGCAGCTGGTCGCGGCCCTCGTCGGTGATCTTGTCGGGGCCCCACGGCGGCATCCAGACCCAGTTCAGCCGCAGGTCCTTGACCAGGCCGTCGGTGGCGGTGCGGGCCTGGTCCTCGATGACGTCGGTGAGCGGGCAGGCCGCCGAGGTGAGCGTCATGTCGACGGTGGCGACGTCGCCCTCGTCGATGTGGATGCCGTAGATCAGGCCGAGGTTGACCACGTCGATGCCCAGCTCGGGGTCGACGACGTCCATCAGGGCCTCGCGGAGGTCCTCGACGGACACGGTGCCCACGCTGGTGAAGCCGACCGCGGACTCCTCCGCCGCTTCGGCCCCGGTCTCCGGGGTGTCACTCATCAGTTCAGTCCGTTTCAGTCGTTGATGGCGGGCTGCTGGCCGAGCGCCTTGGCGGTGGCGTCCTTCCAGGCCATCCAGCTCAGCAGGGCGCACTTGACCCGGGCCGGGTACTTGGAGACGCCGGCGAACGCGACGGCGTCCTCCAGCACCTCCTCGTCGCCCTCCAGCTGGCCCTTGCTCTGCATGAGCTCCAGGAAGGCCTCCTGGACGGCCTGCGCGTCCCCGACGGTCTTGCCGACCACGAGGTCGTTCAGCACCGAGGCGCTGGCCTGGCTGATCGAGCAGCCCTGCGACTCGTAGGAGACGTCGGCGACCACCGCGCCGTCGAGCCGGACCCGCAGGGTGATCTCGTCGCCGCAGGTCGGGTTGACGTGGTGGACCTCGGCGTCGCCGTCCCGCAGCCCCTTGCCGTGGGGGTTGCGGTAGTGGTCCAGGATGATCTCCTGGTACATCGAGTCGAGCTTCATGCCGTCACCTCAGCCGAAGAAGTTGCGGACGTGGTGCAGGCCGTCGATGAGCGCGTCCACCTCGGCCGGCGTCGAGTACAGGTAGAACGACGCCCGGGTGGTCGCCGGAATTCCGTACCGCAGGCAGACCGGCCGCGCGCAGTGGTGGCCGACGCGCACGGCGATGCCCTGCTCGTCGAGGACCTGGCCCACGTCGTGCGGGTGGATGTCGCCGAGCGTGAAGGAGATCGCCGCACCGCGGTCGACCGCGCTGCGCGGGCCGATGATCCGCAGGTCCGGGACCTCGGCCAGGCGCTCGATCGCGTACTCGGTGATCGCGTGCTCGTGGGCCGCGATGCGGTCCATGCCGATCGCCGACAGGTAGTCGACGGCCGCGCCGATGCCGACCGCCTGGGCGATCGGCGGGGTGCCGGCCTCGAACTTGTGCGGCGCCGGGGCGTAGGTGGACGAGCCCATGGTGACGGTCTCGATCATCTCGCCGCCGCCGAGGAACGGCGGGAGGTCCTCCAGCAGCTCCTGGCGGCCCCAGAGCACGCCGATGCCGGTCGGGGCCAGCATCTTGTGCCCGGTGAAGGCGACGAAGTCGGCCTCCAGCGCCTGGACGTCCAGCACCATGTGCGGGGCGGCCTGCGAGGCGTCGATGCAGACCAGCGCGCCGACCGCCTGGGCCCGGCGGACGATGGCCTCCACCGGGTTGACGGTGCCGAGCAGGTTGGAGACCAGGGTGAAGGAGACCACCTTGGTCTTCTCGGTGATCAGCTCGTCGATGTTGGACAGGTCGAGCCGGCCCTCGTCGGTGAGCCCGAACCACTTCAGCTTGGCGCCGGTGCGCTGCGCGAGCAGCTGCCACGGCACGATGTTGGAGTGGTGCTCCATCTCGGTGATGACGATCTCCGCGTCCGCGTCCACGCGGTACGGCTCGTCGGCCCAGCCGAGCATGTTGGCGACCAGGTTGAGCGACTCCGAGGCGTTCTTGGTGAAGATCACCTCGTCCCGGCTGGGCGCGTTGACGAACGCCGCGACCTTGTCCCGGGCGCCCTCGTACAGCGCGGTGGCCTCCTCGGCGAGCACGTGCACGCCGCGGTGGACGTTGGCGTTGTGCCGCTCGTAGTAGGCGTTGAGGGCTTCGAGCACCTGGCGGGGCTTCTGCGAGGTGGCCGCGTTGTCCAGGTAGACCAGCGGCTTGTCGTCGTGCAGCAGCCGCTGGAGGACCGGGAAGTCCTTGCGGATCGCGTCGGTGTCGAGCAGGCCGGGGAGGCCGGCCGTCAGGTTCGTCACTCGGAAGCGCCGCCCTTCACGTAGCTCTCGTAGCCCTCTTCCTCCAGCTTGTCGGCGAGCTCGGCACCGCCGGACTCGACGATCTTGCCGCCCGCGAAGACGTGCACGTGGTCGGGCTTGATGTAGCGCAGGATGCGGGTGTAGTGGGTGACCAGCAGGGTGCCGACCTCGCCGCTCTCGCGGACCCGGTTGATGCCCTCGGAGACGATCCGCAGCGCGTCGACGTCGAGGCCGGAGTCGGTCTCGTCGAGGATCGCGATCTTCGGCTTGAGGAGCTCCAGCTGGAGGATCTCGTGGCGCTTCTTCTCACCGCCGGAGAAGCCCTCGTTGACGTTGCGCTCGGCGAACGCCGGGTCCATGTGCAGGGCGGCCATCGCCTCCTTGACCTCCTTGACCCACAGCCGCAGCTTGGGGGCCTCGCCGCGGACGGCGGTGGCGGCGGTGCGCAGGAAGTTGGAGACCGAGACGCCCGGAACCTCGACCGGGTACTGCATGGCCAGGAAGACGCCGGCGCGGGCGCGCTCGTCGACCGACATCTCCAGCACGTCCTCGCCGTCGAGCAGGACCGAGCCGCCGGTGACGGTGTACTTCGGGTGACCGGCCAGCGAGTAGGCGAGGGTCGACTTGCCGGAGCCGTTGGGGCCCATGATGGCGTGGGTCTCGCCCTGCTTCACGGTCAGGTCGACGCCCTTCAGGATCTCCCGGGGGCCGTTCTCGGCCTCGACGGAGACGTGCAGGTCGCGGATTTCAAGGGTGGCCATGTGTACTCAGGACTCCTGGTTGACGGAGACGAGCACATCGTCCCCTTCGATCTTTACGGGGTAGACAGCGACCGGCTTGGTGGCGGGCAGCCCGGACGGCTTGCCGGTGCGGAGGTCGAAGCTGGAGCCGTGCAGCCAGCACTCGATCATGCAGTCCTCGACCTCGCCCTCGGAGAGGGAGACGTTGGCGTGCGAGCAGATGTCGTTGACGGCGAAGACGCCCTCGTCGGTCCGCACGATCGCCACCGGGACGCCGTTGAGCTCGACGCGCTTCGGGACGTCCTCCTGGAGCACGCTCAGCGAGCAGGCGCGGAGGTACGTCATGCGACGGTCTCCTCCAGCTCGGCCTCGATCTTCTCCATCAGGCGGTCCTGGATCTCGGCGACGCCGATCTGCTGGACCAGCTCGGCGAAGAAGCCGCGCACCACCAGGCGGCGGGCCTCGTCGGCCGGGATGCCGCGGGCCTGCAGGTAGAACAGCTGCTCGTCGTCGAAGCGGCCGGTCGCCGAGGCGTGGCCGGCGCCGACGATCTCGCCGGTCTCGATCTCCAGGTTGGGGATCGAGTCGACCCGGGCGCCGTCGGTGAGCACCAGGTTCCGGTTGAGCTCGTAGGTGTCGGTGCCGAGCGCGGCGGCGCGGATCAGCACGTCGCCGACCCAGACGGCGTGCGCGTCCTGGCCCTGCAGGGCGCCCTTGTACGCGACGTTCGAGCGGCAGTGCGGGGTGTCGTGGTCGATCACCAGGCGGTGCTCGAGGTGCTGGCCGGCGTCGGCGAAGTACAGGCCGAACAGCTCGGCCTCGCCACCGGGGGCCGCGTAGTTGACCCGCGGGTGCAGACGCACCAGGTCGCCGCCGAAGGTCACCACGACCGACTTGAAGGAGGCGTCCCGGCCGACCAGCGCGTTGTGCTGGGCGACGTGGACGGCCTCGCGCTCCCAGTCCTGCACCGACACGAAGGTCAGCTTCGCGCCGTCGCCGACCAGCAGCTCGACGTTGGCGGCGCGGGTGCCGGCGCCGGTGTGGTTCAGCACCACGACCGCCTCGGCGAACGGCTTGACGTCGACCACCAGGTGGGCGAAGTTGACGCCGCCCTCGCCGTGCACGTCGATCCGGACCGGATCGGTCAGCACCGCGTCCTTGGGGACGGTGACCACCAGCGCCTGCTCGAAGGCGGAGAACGCCTGCGCGGCGACCCGGTCCACCGGGGTGCCGGCCTTGCCCAGGCGGGCGTCGTCGCGGCCGACGGTCTCGGCGGTGACGCCCTCCGGCAGCCCCAGCTCGATCTTGTCCTCACCGCGGGCGGACTCCGCCGCGGAGCCGTCGTGCAGCCCGCCGAGGCGGTGCAGCGGGGTGAACCGCCAGTCCTCCTCGCGGCCGGTCGGCACCGGGAAGTCGGTCACGTCGTACGACGGCTTGACCGCGACGCGGGCGTCGATCGGCTGCTGCACGGTGGCCCGACCGGTGCCCGGACCGGCCAGCTGCGCGCCGGCACCGGCCGTGCCGACCTCGATCGAACCGGCAGTGGTGGCGCCGGTGGTGTTCTGAACCTCAGCCATGGCTGTTCGTGTTGCTCTCTTCCTCGGAAATCAGTGGACGGCGGGTGGCGGGCGGGGCGTCAGCCGACCGCACCCTCCATCTGCAGCTCGATCAGCCGGTTGAGCTCCAGCGCGTACTCCATCGGCAGCTCGCGCGCGATCGGCTCGACGAAGCCGCGCACGATCATCGCCATCGCCTCGGTCTCGGTCAGGCCGCGGCTCATCAGGTAGAAGAGCTGGTCCTCGGAGACCTTGGAGACGGTCGCCTCGTGGCCCATGGACACGTCGTCCTCACGGACGTCCACGTACGGGTAGGTGTCCGAGCGGGAGACGGTGTCGACCAGCAGCGCGTCGCACAGCACGTTGGACTTGGCGCCGTGCGAGCCCTCGCCGATCTCGATCAGACCGCGGTACGAGGTGCGGCCGCCGCCGCGCGCCACCGACTTGGAGACGATGTGCGAGGAGGTGTTCGGCGCCATGTGGACCATCTTGGCGCCGGCGTCCTGGTGCTGGCCCTCGCCCGCGAAGGCGATCGACAGGGTCTCGCCCTTGGCGTGCTCGCCCATCAGGTAGACGGCCGGGTACTTCATGGTGACCTTGGAACCGATGTTGCCGTCGATCCACTCCATGGTCGCGCCCTCGTACGCCACGGCGCGCTTGGTGACCAGGTTGTAGACGTTGTTCGACCAGTTCTGGATGGTCGTGTAGCGGCAGCGGCCGCCCTTCTTGACGATGATCTCCACGACCGCGGAGTGCAGCGAGTCCGAGGAGTAGATCGGCGCGGTGCAGCCCTCGACGTAGTGGACGTAGGCGTCCTCGTCGACGATGATCAGCGTCCGCTCGAACTGGCCCATGTTCTCGGTGTTGATCCGGAAGTAAGCCTGCAGCGGGATGTCCACGTGCACGCCCTTCGGCACGTAGATGAACGAGCCGCCGGACCACACCGCGGTGTTCAGCGCGGCGAACTTGTTGTCGCCGGCCGGGATGACGGTGCCGAAGTACTCCTTGAAGAGCTCCGGGTGCTCCTTGAGCGCGGTGTCGGTGTCCAGGAAGATGACGCCCTGCTCCTCCAGGTCCTCGCGGATCTGGTGGTAGACGACCTCGGACTCGTACTGCGCGGCGACACCGGCGACCAGGCGCTGCTTTTCCGCCTCCGGGATGCCGAGCTTGTCGTAGGTCGCCTTGATGTCGGCGGGCAGGTCCTCCCAGGACTCGGCCTGCTTCTCGGTCGAGCGCACGAAGTACTTGATGTTGTCGAAGTCGATGCCCGACAGGTCGGAGCCCCAGGTCGGCATGGGCTTCTTGCCGAAGAGCTTCAGGCCCTTGAGCCGCAGGTTGAGCATCCACTCGGACTCGGACTTCTTCGCCGAGATGTCGCGGACCACGTCCTCGCTCAGGCCGCGCTTGGCGGCGGAGCCCGCCACGTCCGAGTCGGCCCAGCCGTACTCGTAGTTGCCCAGGCCTTCGAGCTCGGGGTGTGCGATGTCAGTCATGCGAGGTTCCTCCGCGCGGACGAGCCGTTTTCATTGGGGGACGTACCGGCAGTCGGCACTGCACCGGGCCCCTTGGCGGGGGACGGTGCGGCACCGGATGCCGGCACATACGTGGTGCAGACCCCGTCGCCGTGGGCGATGGTGGCCAGCCGTTGCACATGGGTGCCCAGGAGCTGGGAGAAGACCTCGGTCTCCGCCTCGCAGAGCTGCGGGAACTGCTCGGCGATGTGCGCGACCGGGCAGTGGTGCTGGCAGAGCTGGGCGCCCGCCAGGGCCGTCGTGGCGGCCGCGGACGGTACCCGCCGCACCGTGGCAGCGTACCCGTCGGCGCTCAGCGCCTCGGCGAGCGCCTCGGCGCGCCGGTCCGCACCGGCCTGCTCGACGGTGGTCAGGTACTTCTGGCCCTGCTTCGCGAAGCGGGCCCGGGCGAAGGCGGCGACCGCCTCCTCGCCCGCCGTGCCGCCGCCCACCGACTCCGAGATCCAGCGCAGCGCGTCGGCCGCGAGCTGGTCGTAAGCCTGGTAGAAGGCGTCCCGGCCGGACTCGGTCAGGGCGAACACCTTGGCCGGACGGCCGCGGCCCCGGCTGCCGTAGACCCGCTGCTCGCGGGACTCGACCAGGCCTGCGGCGGCCAGCGAGTCCAGGTGGCGGCGGACCGCGGCGGCGGTCAGGCCCAGGCGGCTGGCCAGGTCGGCGGCCGAGGACGGCCCGTGGTCCAGGATCGAGCGGGCGACCCGGTCACGCGTCGCCCGGTGACCCTCCAGCAGGACCTCCGCCGCCGTCGCGGGCACGGCACAGCCGGGGCCCGACTCGGGCGCCCCGTTCCGTGCGGTGTGCTCGCGCATGTTTTTCACAACACGATTGTTGCGTAATTGCTTCCGCGGAGACAAGCCGTGACCCATGCCTCACCGGTGGCCTCCATCACGCAGGCAAGCCTTACCTGGGGGGCGCCGTGAGCTGCTCCTACACTCGCCGGTATGCATGCAGACCCCGCCGTCGAGGTGACCGGACTGGTCAAGCGGTACGGCTCCAAGGCGGCCGTGGACGGCCTCGACCTCACCATCGCGCGGGGCAGCGTCACCGCCGTCCTCGGGCCCAACGGCGCAGGCAAGACCACCACGATCGAGACCTGCGAGGGCTACCGCCGCCCCGACGCGGGCACCGTCCGCGTGCTCGGCCTCGACCCGGTCGCGGACGCCGCGGCGCTCAAGCCCCGGATCGGCGTGATGCTCCAGTCCGGAGGCGTGTACGCGGGAGCGCGCGCCGTCGAGATGCTCCGCCACACCGCCAGGCTCTACGCCGACCCGCTGGACGTCCCTTCGCTGGTCGAACGCCTGGGCCTGGGATCCTGCGGCCGCACCACCTACCGCCGGCTCTCCGGCGGCCAGCAGCAGCGCCTCGCACTCGCCATGGCCGTGGTCGGCCGCCCCGAACTCGTCTTCCTCGACGAACCCACCGCCGGCCTCGACCCGCAGGCCCGCCGCGCCACCTGGGACCTGATCGCCGACCTTCGCCGCGACGGCGTCACCGTGGTCCTCACCACGCACCACATGGACGAGGCCGAACACCTCGCCGACGACGTCGCCGTCGTCGACCGCGGCCGGGTCATCGCCCACGGCAGCGTCGACGCCCTCCGCGGCACCGACTCCGCCCTGCGCTTCGACGGCCCCGCCGGCCTCGACCTCGACACCCTCCGGGGGCTCCTCCCCGACGGCGCCACCGCCCGGGAGACCGCCCCCGGCTCCTACCGCGTGGACACCGCGATGGACCCCCGGCTGCTCGCCACCGTCACCACCTGGTGCGCCGACGCCGGCGTGATGCCCGACCGGCTCACCGTCCAGCGCCGCAGCCTCGAAGACGTCTTCCTCGACCTGACCGGACGGGAACTCCGATGACCGACTTCGCCCCGCGGCCCGGCGCCGCCCCCGTCCCCCGGATGCTGCTCGCGCAGACCGCCCTGGAGACCAGGATGCTGCTGCGCAACGGCGAGCAGCTGCTGCTCACCGTGGTCATCCCCACCGTGCTGCTGGTGCTCTTCTCCACCGTCGACGTGGTCGCCGTGGACGGCCCCGGCAAGCGCGTCGACTTCCTCGCACCCGGGCTGCTCGCCCTCGCCGTGATGTCCACCGCCTTCACCGGCCAGGCCATCGCCACCGGCTTCGAACGCCGCTACGGCGTGCTCAAGCGGCTCGGCGCCACACCGCTCCCCCGCTGGGCGCTGCTCACCGCCAAGACCGGCTGCGTGCTGGTGACCGAGGCGCTGCAGGTCGCCCTGCTCACCGCCATCGCCCTCGCGCTCGGCTGGGCCCCGCACGGCAACCCCTTCGCGGTGATCGCCCTGCTGGTCCTCGGCACCGCCGCCTTCTCCGGCCTCGGCCTGCTGATGGCCGGCACCCTCCGCGCCGAGGCCACCCTCGCGGCGGCCAACCTGGTCTTCGTCCTCCTGCTGCTGGCCGGCGGCGTGGTGATCCCGCTCGGCAAGTTCCCCTCGGCGGTGCAGCCGGTGCTCGAACTCCTCCCGATCGCCGCCCTCTCCGACGGCCTCCGCTCGGTCCTCCAGCTCGGCACCGGCATCCCCTGGTCCGACCTGGGCGTCCTGGCGGTCTGGTCCGTCCTGGGCCTGGCAGCCGCCGCCAGGTTCTTCCGCTGGGAGTAGGAGCAGACCCAGGGGCTCGTGGGGGCACCTCCCGGCCGAAGGCTGGGGGAGGACCCCGAGCCCCTGATCACTTCACGCGCGCTTGCGTCGCGCCGCGAAGACGATCCCGTTCGCGCCGGTGAACGCCGGGCCCCCGCCCGTCGTCGTGGTCGTGGTCGTGGTGCCCGGCGGGGGCGAGCACGCTGAGTTGCGCAGCGGGCAGGACGAAGCTGTCCAGCGCGGCGTCGGTGCCGGTGAGGGTCAGCCGGGTGCCGGTGACCTTGAGCTGGACGCCGGCGGTCTGGGCCCTGGCCAGTTCGGCGGAGGCAGCCCGCAGCTCGGTGAACTCGGCGGCGAAGTCGATCGGTCGCCCTCGACGAGCGCGCCGAGGGCCGGCGAACCGCCGAGCGCCAGGGCGGCGGCGGATACGGATATGCGCATGTGCAGGGACTCCGCCGTGGGTGCTTCGTCCCGCGCGGTGGCGGGGCGGCAGCACCGGGCCCGCCCCAAGATCGGCTGTAAGCCCACCTACGATGGTGCGGTGCGTACCCCGTTCTCCCTCCTCGCCGACCGCTGGCACCCGAGCGCCACCCACCTCCGGCGGGCCGCGTTCGCCGCGCTGGTGATGGCCGTGGTGATCGTGCTGACCGGCGGCGCCGTCCGGCTGACCGCCTCCGGCCTCGGCTGCACCACCTGGCCCCGCTGCACCGGCGAGAGCCTGACGCCGACGCCCGAGATGGGCATCCACGGCGTCATCGAGTTCACCAACCGGATGCTGACGTACGTGCTGTGCGCGGCGATCGGCTGGGCGATCCTGGCCGCCCGCGCGCGCAAGCCGTGGCGGCGGTCGCTGACCCGGCTCGGCTGGGCGCAGTTCTGGCTGGTGATGAGCAACGCCGTGATCGGCGGCATCACCGTGCTGACCGGCCTCAACCCGTACGTCGTGGCACTGCACATGGTGGCGGCGATGGCGCTGGTGTGGGTCGCGGTGCTGATGTGGGAGCGGGCGAAGGAGGACGACTCGCCGCCGCGGCTGCTGGTCGACGCGCCGATCGACCGGCTGGCCCGCGTGCTGGTCGCCACCATCGGCCTGCTGGTCGTCGCGGGCACGCTGGTGACCGGCGCGGGGCACCACCCGGGCGCGCCGGGCAAGGACGGCAAGCCGGTGTGGCGCATCCCGCTGGACTACGACCGGCTGGCGCAGGCCCACGCGGACCTGGTGTTCCTCTCGGTCGGCCTGACCCTGGCCGCGCTGCTGGTCTTCGCGGCGGTCAAGGCGCCGGCCCCGGCGCGGGCCCGGGTGCGCGAGCTGTTCGTGCTGCTGCTCGCCCAGGGCGTGCTCGGCTTCGTCCAGTACTTCACCGACGCGCCGGAGCTGATGGTCGGTCTGCACATGCTGGGCGCGGCACTGATCTGGGCGGCGGCGCTGCGCGTCCCGCTGGCGCTGCGCGAGCGCCGGGCCGAGGTCGCCGCCGTGCCGGCCCCGGCGGAGCCGGTCACCCACTGATCGCCGCGACGGCAGGGCCCCCGTCACCGTCGGTGGCGGGGGCCCTGTCGTCGTGCGGGTCAGATCTGGATGCCGGCCATGCGCTTCCACTCGTACGGGCCGGTCTTCACCTTGAGGCCGAGCTCGCCCTCGAAGGAGTCGTGGACGGTGAGGCCGGCGAGCTGGGCGGCGCGCTGCCCGATCTCGTAGGTCGGGGCGACCTGGTCGCCCCAGGCGCCGTCGGCGCCGACCAGGACGATCCGGGTGGCGGTGCGGCCGACGTACTCGACGACGCCCTCGGCGCTGCCGCCGTGCTGGGCGGCGAAGCTGGTGATGTTCTTGGCGATGCGCTTGGCCCGGCGCTCGACGCGGGCGTTGGGCGCGGCGGTGGTGGTCTCTGCGCTGGTCATGTCCCGCATGCTACCGATCAGTAGAGCGGCTGGCGACGGCAGCGCCGTGTGCCCGCCGCCACACCGGGCTCAGCTCTCCGCCAGCACCAGCCGCACGCCCGGCGCGGACACCAGCTGGACGCCCTCCCGGCCGGGCACCCGGACGTTCAGGTAGCCGCCCTCGACGGCGAACTCCACGTCCTCCAGCCGCCGGACGGGCACCCCGGCGCCGTCCAGCAGGACGTACCCGTCGACCAGCTCGACCGATCCCTTGCGCCATTCGCGGTTCATGCCGTGACCTCCGGGAAGTCCAGCTCGGGCTGGGCCAGGTGGTTGAAGTAGTTGGAGAGGGTGTTGAGCGCGACGTGCGCCACGACCTCGGCCAGCTCGGCGTCGCTGACGCCGGCCGCCCGGGCCCGGGCGAGCTCCGCGTCGCCGACCCGGCCGCGCCGGCGGACCACCTCGCGGGCGATCAGCAGCACCGCCTCGGCGTGCGGGTCGGCGTCGGCGGCGTCCCGGGTGAGCAGCAGCTCCTTCTCGCCGAGACCCATCTTCGAGCCGCGCAGGGTGTGGGCGCTGACGCAGTAGGTGCAGTCGTTCTCCTGGGCGATCAGCAGGGCCAGCTGTTCGCGCAGCCGGGGGCCGAGCACGCCCTCGGCCAGCCGGTCGCGCATCGCGAGGTAGCCGCCGAGCGCGGCCGGGCCGTTGGCCAGCGCGGCGTACAGGTTGGGCACCCGGCCGAGCCGGCGGCGGGTCTCGTCGAGCAGTCCGGAGTCGTCCTCGGTGAGTTGCGGCAGTCGCGGCACGGCAGGTACCCCCTCCTCGCGAGAAACGGTACCGATCGGTACCGTTCTGACAGGACAAGACGGTACCGATCGGTTCCGTTGCGGTCAAGGGCTGCCGTACGATGCGGACATGCCGACCCACGCCCGCGAGCGGCTGCTCGCCACCGCCGAGGAGCTCTTCTACGCCGAGGGCATCCGCGCCGTCGGCCTGGACCGGATCCTCACCGAGTCCGGCGTCGGCCGGGCCTCCTTCTACCGGCACTTCCCGAGCAAGGACGACCTGGTGGTGGCCGTCCTGACCGACCGGGACGTGCGCTGGCGCGGCTGGCTGGCCGAGCGGGTGACCGCCCTGGGCGGCGGGCCGCTGAACGTCTTCGACGCCCTCGCCGAGCGCTTCGAGCGGGCCGACTTCCGGGGCTGCGCCTTCATCAACACCATCGTGGAGACCGCCGACCCGGGCTCCCCGGCCCACCACGTCGCGGCCGCGCACAAGCGGGCCGTCACCGCGTACGTCGCCGGGCTGCTGGCCGAGGACGGCTGCCCCGACCCCGCGGGCACCGCCCGCTCGCTGGTGCTGCTGATGGACGGCGCGATCGTCACCGCGCTGCGCGAGGGGTCCGCCGAACCCGCCGCACTGGCCCGCGCCGCCGCCGGGGCCCTGCTGCCGGGGGGCGGGCGCGTAGGCTGAGGCCGTGACCTTCCAAGGCTGGCCGGTCGAGGCGCTCGAGTTCTACGAGCACCTGGAGGCCGACAACTCGAAGACCTTCTGGGCCGAGCACAAGGCGGTCTACGAGGACGTGGTGCGCGCCCCGATGGAGGCGCTGCTGGAGGAGCTGGAGCCGGAGTTCGGCCCGGCCAAGATCTTCCGCCCCAACCGGGACGTGCGGTTCAGCGCCGACAAGTCGCCGTACAAGACGCACCTCGGCGGGTTCTTCGAGGCGGGCGGCTACGTCCAGCTCTCGGCGGACGGCCTGGCCTGCGGCAGCGGGATGTACCGCCTGGCCAGTGACCAGCTGGCCCGGTACCGGGCCGCGGTGGCCGAGGAGGTGACCGGCGCCGAGCTGGAGCGGGTGATCGCGGAGGTGCGGAAGGCCGGCCCCGAGGTGGTCGGCCGGGACGCCCTGAAGAGCGCCCCGCGCGGCTACGCCAAGGACCACCCGCGGATCGGACTGCTCCGCTACAAGGGCCTGATCGCCTGGCAGGAGTGGGAGCCCGCCGCCTGGCTGGGCACCCGCGGGGCGAAGAGCAGGATCACCCGGTTCCTGACCGCGTCCCGGCCCCTGAAGGACTGGCTGGACGGGCACGTCGGCCCGTCCGAGCTCCCCGAGCGGCGTTAGGTCCCGCGGGTCAGACGAACGGGTCGACCGCGATGACCACGAACAGCAGGGTCAGGTAGGTGATCGACCAGTGGAACAGCCGCATCTCCCTGAGCTTGGCGCCCACCAGCCCGGCCTTGGCGCGGGCCTGCAGGCCGTGCGCCTCCTTCAGCCAGAACGCGCCGAGCAGCACCGCGGAGACCGGGTACAGCCAGCTGGTGTTCCCCAGCGGCCAGAGCAGCAGCGAGACGCCGACCATCACCCAGGAGTAGACGACGATCTGCTTGGCCACCGCGACGTTGCCCTTGAGCACCGGCAGCATCGGCACGCCGGCCTTGGCGTAGTCGTCGCGGACCTTCATGGACAGCGGCCAGTAGTGCGGCGGCGTCCAGAAGAAGATCACCAGGAACAGCACCAGGGCCGACCAGGAGAGCTCGTTCGTCACCGCGGCCCAGCCGACGAAGACCGGCATGCAGCCGGCGATGCCGCCCCAGACGATGTTCTGCGCGGTGCGGCGCTTGAGGCCCAGCGTGTAGACGAAGACGTAGAACAGCAGCGCGGCCAGCGCCAGCGCCGCGGAGAGCGGGTTGACCAGGGCCCACAGCCAGACCGTGGAGCCGATCGCCAGCGCGATGCCGAAGACCAGGGCCTCGCGCGGCGACACCATGCCGGTGACGATCGGGCGGCGCTCGGTGCGGGACATCACGGCGTCGATGTCGCGGTCGATGTACATGTTGAGCGCGTTGGCGCCACCGGCCGACAGGTAGCCGCCGACGACGACCTCCAGCACCAGCAGCAGGTTCGGCACGCCGCGCTGGGCCAGGAACATCACCGGCACCGTGGTGATCAGCAGCAGCTCGATGATCCGCGGCTTGGTCAGTGCGACGAAGGCCCCGACGCGGGCCCCGATCGGCCGGTGCGCCGGAGTCGCCCCGGCCGCCCCGGCGGGGCGGGATTCGACGGCGGTCACGGACACCCCAACATTCGACGGACTTCCACAGGCGACCCCCGGACCGCAAGGGTGCCCGTGTCCGCTCTGCGCGTACCACGCCACCTTAGACGCTCCATATTCCCCGACCGGCCCCGGGGTGCCCCGGCGAGCCGAGAACTCGCCCGTCTTGCCCCTCGGACGGGCAAACCCTCCCCTGGCGGGTGAAGGTAGGACAGGAAAGTTGACACAGTGCGCCGGGAATGCCGCCCAGGTGTCCCCGGTTGTCCCGCCACGCAGGGTGAGGTGCCCCGTGGGCGGTAGGCTCGCACAGAGAAGCGGGATCAACCCTCCGTGACCGGAACCGTCTCCAAGTCGAGCCACAGCGGCGTGGCACGGCTCGGTCCCCTTCACGGGGTCACTCTTCACAAATTCGGAAGGAGCCCTGAGTCAGGGTGAGCACGACGCCGAACGTATTCGAGTGGAGCGAGCTGGACCAGAGGGCCGTCGACACGGCCCGAGTCCTGGCCATGGACGCCGTGCAGAAGGTGGGCAACGGTCACCCGGGCACCGCGATGTCCCTGGCCCCCGCCGCCTACCTGATCTTCCAGCGCTTCCTGCGCCACGACCCCACGGACCCGACCTGGGTGGGTCGAGACCGCTTCGTGCTCTCGCCGGGGCACACCTCGCTGACGCTCTACACCCAGCTGTTCCTGTCCGGTTACGGCCTGTCGCTGGACGACCTCAAGGCCTTCCGGGTCGCCGGCAGCCGGACCCCGGGCCACCCGGAGCACGGCCACACCGCGGGCGTGGAGACCACCACCGGCCCGCTCGGCCAGGGCATCGCCAACGCCGTGGGCATGGCGATGGCCGCCCGCTACGAGCGCGGCCTCTTCGACCCGGAGGCCCCGGCCGGCGAGTCGCCGTTCGACCACACCATCTGGGCGATCGTCTCCGACGGCGACCTGGAGGAGGGCGTTTCCGCCGAGGCCTCCTCGCTGGCCGGCCACCAGAAGCTGGGCAACCTGGTCGCGCTGTACGACGACAACCACATCTCGATCGAGGGCGACACCGAGACCGCCTTCTCCGAGGACGTGCTGGCCCGCTACGAGGCGTACGGCTGGCACGTGCAGCGGGTCACCCCGAAGGCCGACGGCGACATCGACGTGCACGCCCTGGCCACCGCGCTGGCCGAGGCCAAGGCGGAGACCTCCCGCCCGTCGATCATCGCGATGCGCACCATCATCGCCTGGCCGGCGCCGAACGCCCAGGACACCGCCAAGGCGCACGGCTCGGCCCTCGGCGACGCCGAGATCGCCGCCACCAAGAAGGTGCTGGGCTTCGACCCGACCAAGACCTTCGAGGTCACCGACACGGTGATCGAGCACGCCCGCGAGGTCGTGGCCCGCAACAAGGCCGTCCGCGAGAGCTGGGAGAAGTCCTTCCACGCGTGGCGCGGTGCCAACGCGGCGCGCGCGGCGGAGTTCGACCGGATCCAGATCGGCGAGCTGCCCGACGGCTGGGAGAAGGCCATCCCGGTCTTCCCCGCCGGCAAGGACGTCGCGACCCGCAAGGCCTCCGGCGACACCCTGAAGGCGATCGGCGCGCTCATCCCCGAGCTGTGGGGCGGTTCGGCCGACCTGGCCGAGTCCAACCTGACCACCATCGACGAGGAGTCCTCCTTCCTTCCGGAGGGCAACACGCTGAAGTCGGCCTCGCCGTACGGCCGCACCATCCACTACGGCATCCGCGAGCACGCCATGGGCTCCGTGATGAACGGCATCGCGCTGCACGGCCGCACCCGCATCTACGGCGGCACCTTCCTGGTGTTCTCCGACTACATGCGCCCGGCGGTCCGCCTGGCCGCGCTGATGAAGCTGCCGGTCACCTACGTCTGGACGCACGACTCGATCGGCCTCGGCGAGGACGGCCCGACCCACCAGCCGGTGGAGCACCTGGCCGCGCTGCGCGCCATCCCCGGCCTCGCGGTGGTCCGCCCCGGCGACGCCAACGAGACCGCCGTGGTCTGGCGGACCGTCATCGAGCGGCAGACCAGCCACCCCGGCCCGGTCGGCCTGGCGCTGACCCGCCAGGGCGTGCCCACCTGGGACCGCGAGGTGTTCGCCTCCGCCGAGGGCGCGGCCAAGGGCGGCTACGTGCTGGCCGAGGCCGAGGGCGCCTCGCCCAAGGTGATCCTGATCGGCACCGGCTCCGAGGTGCAGCTGGCCGTCCAGGCCCGCGAGGCGCTGGAGGCCGAGGGCATCCCGACCCGGGTGGTCTCGATGCCGTCGATCGAGTGGTTCAACGAGCAGGACCAGGCGTACCGCGACAGCGTGCTGCCGCCGAACGTCCGGGCCCGGGTCTCGGTCGAGGCGGGCATCGCCCAGGGCTGGCGCGAGCTGGTCGGCGACGCCGGTCGGATCATCAGCCTGGAGCACTTCGGCGCCTCCGCCGACTACAAGGTGCTGTACACGGAGTTCGGCATCACCGCCGAGGCCGTCGCCAACGCCGCCCGCGCCTCGCTCCGCACGGTCGAGGCCGTCTCCCGCTAAGCGCGTCACGGGCCGGGCAGCCGACCGCACATCGGCAGCCCGGCCCGTTCCACGGACCCCACCCGGACTTCTGAATACACGAGGGATGAAGCACCATGACTGACGCTCTGAAGCGCCTCAGCGACGAGGGCGTGGCGATCTGGCTGGACGACCTGAGCCGCGAGCGACTGAACTCCGGCAACCTGGCCGAGCTGGTGCAGGAGAAGCACGTGGTCGGCGTGACCACCAACCCGACCATCTTCCAGAAGGCGATCGGCGGCAACGGCGCCTACGCCGGCCAGCTGGAGGACCTCGCGGTCCGCAAGCTGACCACCGACGAGGCCGTCCGCATGATCACCACCTCGGACGTGCGCGACGCCGCCGACGTGCTGCGCCCGGTCTACGACGCCTCCAACGGCCGCGACGGCCGGGTCTCCATCGAGGTCGACCCGCGCCTGGCCCACAGCACCGCGGCGACGGTGGCCGAGGCCAAGCAGCTGTGGTGGCTGGTCGACCGCCCGAACGTGTTCATCAAGATCCCGGCCACCAAGGCCGGCCTGCCCGCCATCACCGCCGTGCTGGCCAAGGGCATCAGCGTCAACGTCACGCTGATCTTCTCGCTGGAGCGCTACCGCGAGGTGATGGACGCCTACCTGACCGGCCTGGAGCAGGCCAAGGCCACCGGCCTCGACCTCTCCTCGATCGAGTCGGTCGCGTCCTTCTTCGTCTCCCGCGTGGACACCGAGATCGACAAGCGCCTCGACAAGGTCGGCGGCGCCGCCAAGGAGCTCAAGGGCAAGGCCGCCCTGGCCAACGCCCGCCTCGCCTACCAGGCCTACGAAGAGGTGTTCTCCTCCGACCGCTGGAAGGCGCTGGAGGCCGCCGGCGCCAAGCCGCAGCGTCCGCTGTGGGCCTCCACCGGCGTCAAGGACCCGAACCTCCCGGACACCCTGTACGTGACCGAGCTGGTCGCCCCCGGCACCGTCAACACCATGCCCGAGGCCACCCTGGACGCCACCGACGACCACGGCGTGGTCACCGGTGACACCATCCGCCCGAACTACGCGGACGCCAAGGCCGTCCTGGAGGCCGTCGCGGCCGCCGGCGTCGACTACGACGACGTCGTCCAGGTGCTCGAGGACGAGGGCGTGGAGAAGTTCGAGACCTCCTGGAACGAGCTGCTCGCCACCGTCACCGCCACCCTCGCCGCCCACGGCGACCAGGCCTGATCCCTGCTCACGACTCGACGCAACGGAATTCGGAGCACACCACCAGTGAGCGACTCCTATCCCGAGGTGGAGCAGGGCGACCCCCCGGCTCCGCCCGCCAACCCGCTGCGCGATCCGGCCGACCGCCGACTGCCGAGGATCGCCGGGCCGTCCGGCCTGGTGATCTTCGGCGTCACCGGCGACCTGTCGCGCAAGAAGCTGATGCCCGCCATCTACGACCTGGCCAACCGCGGCCTGCTGCCGCCGGGCTTCTCGCTCGTCGGCTTCGCGCGCCGCGAGTGGGAGGACGAGGACTTCGCCAAGGAGGTCCACGACGCGGTCAAGCTGCACGCCCGGACGCCCTTCCGCGAGGAGGTCTGGCAGCAGCTCGCCAAGGGCATGCGCTTCATCCAGGGCACCTTCGACGACGACGACGCCTTCGACAAGCTCCGCTCCACCATCGAGGAGCTCGACAAGGCCCAGGGCACCGGCGGCAACTTCGCCTTCTACCTCTCGGTGCCGCCGAAGTTCTTCCCCACCGTGGTCCAGCAGCTGAAGAAGCACGGTCTGACCGACCCGCCGAAGGGCTCCTGGCGCCGCGCGGTGATCGAGAAGCCGTTCGGCCACGACCTGGAGTCCGCCCAGGAGCTGAACCGGATCGTCCACGAGGTCTTCCCCCGCGACGAGGTCTTCCGGATCGACCACTACCTGGGCAAGGAGACGGTCCAGAACATCCTGGCGCTGCGCTTCGCCAACCAGATGTTCGAGCCGATCTGGAACCGGTCGTACGTCGACCACGTGCAGATCACCATGGCCGAGGACATCGGCATCGGCGGCCGCGCCGGCTACTACGACGGCATCGGCTCGGCCCGTGACGTCATCCAGAACCACCTGCTCCAGCTGATGGCGCTCACCGCCATCGAGGAGCCGGCCTCGTTCCACCCCAAGGCCCTGGTCGCCGAGAAGCTCAAGGTGCTCAGCGCCGTCAAGCTCCCCGCCGACCTCGGCAAGCACACCGTGCGCGGCCAGTACGCGGCCGGCTGGCAGGGCGGCGAGGAGGTGGTCGGCTACCTGGACGAGGACGGCATCAACCCCGAGTCCAAGACCGACACCTACGCCGCCATCAAGCTGGAGATCAACAACCGCCGCTGGGCGGGCGTCCCGTTCTACCTGCGCACCGGCAAGCGGCTCGGCCGCCGGGTCACCGAGATCGCGGTGGTCTTCCAGCGCGCCCCGTACCTGCCGTTCGACTCCTACGCCACCGAGGAGCTGGGGCAGAACGCCCTGGTCATCCGGGTGCAGCCGGACGAGGGCGTCACCGTGCGGTTCGGCTCCAAGGTGCCGGGCACCGCGCTGGAGGTCCGGGACGTCACGATGGACTTCGCCTACGGCGAGTCCTTCACCGAGTCCAGCCCCGAGGCGTACGAGCGGCTCATCCTGGACGTGCTGCTGGGCGACGCCAACCTCTTCCCGCGCCACCAGGAGGTCGAGCTCTCCTGGCAGATCCTCGACCCGATCGAGAAGTACTGGGACACCCACGGCAAGCCCGCCCAGTACGCGGCCGGCACCTGGGGCCCGGTCGAGGCGGACGAGATGCTCGCACGAGACGGCAGGAGCTGGCGCCGGCCATGAAGATCGACCTGACGGACACCACCTCCAGCAAGATCAACAACGCGCTGATGGACGCGCGCCGGGCCAGCGGCTCCACCGCCGCCGGCATGGTGCTCACCCTGGTGATCGTGACCGACGAGGGCATGGCGTACGACGCCCTCAAGGCCGCCAACGACGCCTCCCGCGAGCACCCCTCGCGCACCCTCGCGGTGATCCGCCGCGAAGGCCGCTCGCCGCGCGCCCGGGCCGAGACCCGCCTCGACGCCGAGATCCTGGTCGGCTCCGACGCCGGCTCCGGCGAAACGGTCATCCTGCGGATGCACGGCGAACTCGCCTCGCACGCCCAGTCGGTCGTCCTGCCGCTGCTGCTGCCGGACGCCCCGGTCGTGGTCTGGTGGCCCGACAACGCGCCGCTGCACCCCGCGCACGACCCGCTGGGCGCCATCGCCCAGCGCCGGATCACCGACGCGGTCACCGCCGAGTCCCCGGTCGGCCAGCTCGCCCAGCGGGCCGCCAGCTACACCCCCGGCGACACCGACCTGGCCTGGACCCGGATCACCGGCTGGCGCTCCATGCTGGCCGCCGCGCTCGACCAGAAGCCCGTCAAGGTCACCGGCGCGGTGGTCGAGGGCGAGTCGTACAACCCCAGCGTCGAGCTGCTCGGCCTGTGGCTGCACAACCGCCTGCGGGTGCCGGTCGAGCGGCTGGTCACCAACGGCCCCGGCATCACCGCCGTCCGCCTCAGGACCAAGGACGGCGAGATCGTCCTGGACCGTCCCGACGGCCTGCTGGGCACCCTCTCGATGCCCGGCGCGCCGGACCGGATGGTCGCCCTCAAGCGGCGCGACACCGCTGAGCTGATCTCCGAGGAGATGCGCCGGCTCGACCCGGACGACATCTACGCCACCGCCGTCCGCACCCCGGTCGACCGGCTCAAGGAACCCGCCGGCACGGCCGCTCCGGCCCCCGCCGCCGTCTCCGAGGCCGCGGTCGCCGCCCCGCCGGTCCGGGTCACCGCCAAGGTGCCCGCCGCGGAGCAGGACCCGGCACCGGCGAAGAAGGCCGCCGCCCGCAAGGCGCCGGCCAAGAAGACTGCGGTCGGCACCAAGAAGGCCGCCGCGCCGCGCAAGCGGAGCGGCGCATGAGCGGGCCGAGCGAGCAGTCGGGCACGACCGCCGCGCCGTGGACGCGGACCACCGGGCGAAGCGGGGCGGGAGCATGACCGCGGCCACCCCGCAGCTGGTCGTCCACCGCGACAAGGAGCTGATGGCCCAGGCCGCCGCCGCGCGCCTCATCACCCGGATCGTGGACGCCCAGGCCGCCCGCGGCACCGCCTCCGTGGTGCTCACCGGCGGACGCAACGGAAACGCCCTGCTGGCCGCGATCGCCGCCTCCCCGGCGCGCGACGCGGTCGACTGGGCCCGCCTCGACCTGTGGTGGGGCGACGAGCGGTACGTGCCCTCCGCCGACCCGGAGCGCAACGCCGTCCAGGCCCGGGACGAGCTGCTCGCCCGGGTGCCGCTCGACCCGGCCCGGGTGCACGAGATGCCCGCCTCCGACGGCCCCGACGGCTCCGACGTGGAGGCCGCCGCGGCCCGCTACGCCGAGGAGCTCGCCAAGGCCGCCGAGCCGGGCTCCCGGCTCGGGGTGCCCGCCTTCGACGTGCTGCTGCTCGGCGTCGGCCCGGACACCCACGTCGCCTCGCTCTTCCCCGGCCACCCCGGTGTCCGGGAGGGCGAGCGGACCGTCGTCGGCGTGCGCGGGGCCCCCAAGCCCCCGCCCACCCGGGTCTCGCTGACCCTCCCGGCGATCCGGGCGGCCCGCGAGGTCTGGCTGCTCGCCGCCGGCGAGGACAAGGCAGACGCGGTCGCCCTGGCCCTCACCGGCCCCGGCGAGATCCAGGCGCCCGCCTCCGGCGCGTACGGCACGGCCCGCACCCTGTGGCTCCTCGACCGCACCGCCGCGGCGAAGATCCCGCCCCAGCTCTACCCGCCGGCCTCGGCCTGACGGCCCTTCGGTACGGCACGGTCCGGTCCCGGCTCCTCGGGACCGGGCCGTCGTGCGTCCGGCGCCGGACGCGCCGAAGGGCGCCGCCGACCGGTGGTCGGGGCGCCCTTCGGAGGGGTGCTCAGATCTCGCCGCGGAGCTTGGCGAGGGCCTCGGCGAGGATGGCCTCGCCGTCGGCGTCGGTGCGGCGCTCGCGGACGTACGCGAGGTGCGTCTTGTAGGGCTCGTTGCGGGCCGGGGCCGGGGGGTTGTCCTGGTCCTGGCCGGCCGGGAAGCCGCAGCGCGGGCAGTCCCAGGTGTCCGGGATGGCCGCTTCGGCGGCGAAGCTGGGGCGCGTCTCGTGCTTGTTCGCGCACCAGAAGGAGATCCGATTGCGGGGGGCGGACTCGCCGCGCTCCGCCTCGCCCATCGGGCCTGCGCCGACTCTGCTGCCTCGGATGGCGTTGCCACTTGCCACGGTCTGACTCCCTGCGTGCTGGTGCCGTCCGGCCGCGGCGTGCTCCGGGCGGCGGCGAAGTCCACCTAGTGTAAGCGGGAGTTAAGAATCTGCCACCACCGCCTCCACGGGCGGCCGGCTCCCCCGCCGGTCGGGCCGAACGTCAGCCCTGGCCCTTGTACTTGAGCAGCAGGCCGAGCACCACGATGCAGGCGAACCAGGCCAGGCCCACCACGACGGTGATGCGGTCGAGGTTGCGCTCGGCCACCGCCGAGCCGCCGCCGGTCGACATCGCACCGCCACCGAACATGTCGGACAGGCCGCCGCCCTTCCCCTTGTGCAGCAGCACCAGGAGGATCATCAGCATGCTCAGGATGATCAGGGCAATCGAGAATCCCATAACCACGGCGGGACCAACTCTCTCGTTCATTCGGCGAAGGGGCCGGCACCGCTGTGTCGCGGTCCGGCCCCAAAGCCTACGTTGCTGCGGCGGCGTTAGCCTACTGCCTGCTCACGGTAGCGCACGATCTTGACGAACTCGTCGGCGTCCAGGGAGGCACCGCCGATCAGTGCGCCGTCCACGTCGGGCTTGGCCATCAGGCCGGCCGCGCTGGAGGACTTCACCGAACCGCCGTAGAGGACGCGGACCTTCTCGGCCAGCTCGGCGTCGTACAGCTCGGCCAGGCGGCCGCGGATGGCACCGCAGACCTCCTGGGCGTCCTCGGGGGTCGCCACCTCGCCGGTGCCGATCGCCCAGACCGGCTCGTACGCGACGACGATCGACTCGGCGTCGGAGGCCGGGACGTCGGCGAGCGCGCCGTCGAGCTGGGCCAGGGTGTACGCGACGTGGGTGCCGGCCTTGCGGATCTCCAGCGGCTCGCCGATGCACAGGATCGGGGTGATCCCGTTCCGGTAGGCGGCCTTGACCTTGGCGTTGACGATCTCCTCGTTCTCGCCGTGGTACTGGCGGCGCTCGGAGTGGCCGATCACCGCGTAGGCGCACTTGAGCTTGGAGAGCATCGGGCCGGAGATCTCGCCGGTGTAGGCACCGGAGTCGTGCTGCGAGACGTCCTGCGAGCCGTACTTGATCTTCAGCTTGTCGCCGTCGACCAGGGTCTGCACCGAGCGCAGGTCGGTGAAGGGGACCATCACCGCGACCTCGACGGCCTCGTAGTCCTTGTCGGCCAGCGCGAAGGCCAGCTTCTGGGTGTGCTGGATGGCCTCGAGGTGGTTGAGGTTCATCTTCCAGTTGCCCGCCATCAGCGGGAGACGCTCAGTCATCGTGCCCTCAGTCTTCCAGGGCGGTGAGACCGGGGAGCTGCTTGCCCTCCAGGTACTCCAGGCTCGCGCCACCGCCGGTCGAGATGTGTCCGAACTTCGCCTCGTCGAAGCCCAGGATGCGGACGGCCGCGGCGGAGTCGCCGCCACCGACCACGGTGAACGCGTCGCCGTCCACCAGCGCCTGGGCGACCGCCCGGGTGCCGTCGGCGAACGCCGGGTGCTCGAAGACGCCCATCGGGCCGTTCCAGAACACGGTGGCCGCGTCGGCGATCTTCTCGGCGAACAGCGCCGCGGTGCGCGGGCCGATGTCCAGGCCGAGCGCGCCGTCCGGGATGGCCTCCACGTCGACCACCGCGAAGTCCTCGACCGGGGCGCCGCCCTTGACGTCGGGGAAGCTGCCGGAGACCGCGGTGTCGACCGGGATCACGAACTCGACGCCCTGCTCGGCGCCGCGCTTCAGGTAGTCCTGGACGACCGGGATCTGGTCCTCCTGCAGCAGCGAGGCGCCGACGCCGTGGCCCTGGGCCGCGATGAAGGTGTACATCATGCCGCCGCCGATGAGGATCCGGTCGGCCTTGCCGAGCAGGTTCTCGATCACGCCGACCTTGTCGGAGACCTTGGAGCCGCCGAGCACCACCACGTACGGGCGGGCCACCTCGTCGGTCAGGCGCTTGAGCACGCCGACCTCGGTGGCGATCAGGTCGCCGACGGCGTGCGGCAGGCGGGCCGGCAGGTCGAACACCGAGGCGTGCTTGCGGTGCACCGCGCCGAAGCCGTCGCCGACGTAGAGGTCGGCGAGGGCGGCCAGCTCGTCCGCGAAGGCGCCGCGCTCGGCGTCGTCCTTGCTGGTCTCGCCGGCGTTGAAGCGCAGGTTCTCGAGCAGCGTGACCTCGCCGTCGCCGAGGGCGGCGACGGTGGCCTTCGCGCTGTCGCCCACGGTGTCGGTCGCGAACGTGACCGGCTTGCCGAGGATCTCCCCGAGCCGGACGGCGACCGGGGCGAGCGAGAACTGCGGGTCGGGCTCGCCCTTGGGGCGGCCGAGGTGCGAGGCGACGACCACGCGGGCGCCGCGCTCCAGCAGCTTGGCGATGGTCGGCGCGACGGCGCGGATCCGGCCGTCGTCGGTGATCGTGCCGCCGGACAGCGGCACATTGAGGTCGGCGCGGACGAACACCCGCCGGCCTGCAACGTCGAGGTCTTCGATCGTCTTCACGGTCTGGTTGTCTCCTGGGGAGAAAGTGGCTGACGGCTCGGCGACGAGCCGTCGGAGAGAGTGAGGGTACGTGTGCAGAGGAAGGGCCCGGGAGGCCGTCGTGCGCCTTCCGGGCCCTGCCCCTTACATCACGTCAGCTCCCGCTGCGGTCAGAGCTGGCCACCGACGAGGGTGGTCAGGTTCACCAGGCGGTTAGAGTAGCCCCACTCGTTGTCGTACCAGCCGAGCACCTTGACCTGGTTGCCCTGGACCATGGTCAGCTGGGCGTCGAAGATGCAGGAGTGCGGGTCGTTGACGATGTCCGAGGAGACGATCGGGTCCTCGGTGTAGGCCAGGATGCCCTTGAGCGCACCCTCCTGGGCGGCCTTCTGGAACGCGGCGTTGACCTCGTCCTTGGTGACCTCGCGCTCCAGGGTGACGACCAGGTCCGTGATCGAGCCGGTCGGGACCGGGACGCGCAGCGAGGTGCCGTCCAGCTTGCCCTTCAGCTCCGGCAGGACCAGGGCGGTCGCCTTGGCGGCACCGGTCGAGGTCGGGATGATGTTCTGCGAGGCCGCGCGGGCGCGACGCAGGTCCTTGTGCGGGAAGTCCAGCGTGACCTGGTCGTTGGTGAACGCGTGCACCGTGGTCATCAGGCCCTTGACGATGCCGAAGTTCTCGTTCAGCACCTTCGCCATCGGCGCCACGCAGTTGGTGGTGCAGGAGGCGTTGGAGATGATCTCGTGCGCCGCCGCGTCGTACTTGTCGTCGTTGACACCGAGGACGATGGTGATGTCCTCATCGGTGGCGGGCGCGGAGATCAGGACCTTCTTCGCACCGGCGGTGATGTGCTTCTTCGCAGCATCGGCCTTGGTGAAGATGCCGGTGGACTCGACGACGATGTCGGCGCCCAGGGCGGCCCAGGGGAGGTTGGCGGGGTCGCGCTCGGCGGTCACCTTGAAGGTGTGGCCGTCGACGGTGATGCTGTCCTCGGTGTGCGAGACCTCGCCGGGGAAGGTACCAAGGGTGGTGTCGTACTTGAGCAGGTGAGCCAGGGTCTTGGTGTCGGTCAGGTCATTGACACCGACGATCTCGATGTCAGCGCCCTGGGACTTGACCGCGCGGAAGAAGTTGCGGCCGATACGGCCGAAGCCGTTGATTCCTACCCGGATCGTCACGAACCGATCTCCTCATTGGTACGCCGGCCGAAGCCGACGAGATGGAAATTGGGTTGTCCCCGACCACCACTGACCCTACCTCCCCGGGCCGCGCCGAGGCACATCGCCTCTCCGGAAACAACAGCCGAGGGACGCGAGCAACATCACTTCTGGATGTCGCCCGCGTCCCTCGTCCAACTCGTCGGCAGCGCCCGGACCGTCCGGCCACGTCAGCTCAGTGCCATCTCCTCGGTCAGGTTCGCCTCGGTGTTCGGCAGGCCGAGCTCGGCGGCCCGCTTGTCGGCCATCGCCAGCAGGCGGCGGATCCGGCCGGCCACCGCGTCCTTGGTCAGCGGGGGGTCGGCGAGCGCGCCCAGCTCCTCCAGCGAGGCCTGCTTGTGCTGCATCCGCAGCTGGCCGGCGGCCGCCAGGTGCTCCGGCACCTCCTCGCCGAGGATCTCCAGCGCCCGCTGCACCCGCGCGCCGGCCGCGACCGCGGCCCGGGCCGAGCGGCGCAGGTTGGCGTCGTCGAAGTTGGCCAGCCGGTTGGCGGTGGCCCGCACCTCGCGGCGCATCCGCCGCTCCTCCCAGGCCAGCACCGACTCGTGCGCGCCCAGCCGGGTCAGCAGCGCGCCGATCGCGTCGCCGTCCCGGATCACCACCCGGTCCACCCCGCGGACCTCGCGGGCCTTCGCCGGGATCCCGAGCCGCCGGGCCGCGCCGACCAGGGCCAGTGCCGCCTCCGAGCCGGGGCAGGTGATCTCCAGGGAGGAGGACCTGCCGGGCTCGGTCAGCGAGCCGTGCGCCAGGAACGCGCCGCGCCACGCCGCCTCGGCGTCGCAGGTCGCGCCCGAGACCACCGCCGGGGGGAGCCCCCGGATCGGCCGTCCCCGCCCGTCCACCAGCCCGGTCTGCCGGGCCAGCAGCTCGCCGTCCTTCACCACCCGCACCACGTACCGGCTGCCGCGACGCAGGCCGCCGGGGGCCATCACCACCAGATCCGAGGAGTGTCCGAAGATCTCCAGGAGGTCCTTGCGCAGCCGCCGTGCCGCAATGCCGGTGTCCAGCTCCGCCTCGATCACGATGCGGCCGCTCACAATGTGCAGTCCGCCCGCGAAACGCAGGATCGCCGAGACCTCCGCCTTGCGGCAGCAGGCACGGGTGACGGGAAGCCGGGAGATCTCATCCTTCACCGCTGCCGTCATCGCCATGGGCCGATCCTTCCATGAGTCCGGAAAATCCGGTCGTACGCGGCTGCCAAGAGCTCCGGGTCGTGTCGCGGCGTGCCGTCCGCGCGGGCCACCCGGCCGAGCACCAGGGAGGCTCCCATCCGCTCGGCGGCCTTCTCCAGCCCCGCGAGGTCCGACACGCCGAAGGCGCCGCCGGTGACGGCCCGCTCGTCCACCAGGATCGCATCCACCGCGAGGTCCGGGGCGTGGTCGAAGATCACGTCCAGGTGGCGCTGCGGGGTGAAGCCCTCGGTCTCGCCCGGCTGCGGGGCCAGGTTGAGGGTGAGCAGCCGGCGGGCGCGGGTCTCGGTGAGCGCCCGGGCCAGTTCGGGGACCAGCAGGTGGGGCAGCACGCTGGTGAACCAGGAGCCCGGGCCGAGCACCACCCAGTCCGCCTCCAGGACCGCCTGGACGGCCTCCGGGACGGCCGGCGGCTCGTCCGGCAGCAGCCGGACCGACTCCACCGTGCCCGGCGTGACCGCCACGCTGGCCTGGCCGCGGACCGCGGTCACCTCGGTCGGCCGGGCCGGGTCGTGGCCGCGCACCTGCGCCTCGATGTCCAGCGGGACGGCCGACATCGGCAGCACCCGGCCCTGGACGTTGAGCAGCCGGCCCACCCAGTTCAGCGCCTCCACCGGGTCGCCGAGCTTCTCCCACAGCGCGACGATCAGCAGGTTGCCGACGGCGTGGCCGCCCAGCTCCCCGGTGCCGGTGAAGCGCTGCTGGATCACCTCGGACCAGGTGCGGCCCCAGTCGTCGTCCCCGCACAGCGCGGCCAGCGCCTTGCGCAGGTCACCCGGCGGCAGCACGCCCAGCTCGGCGCGCAGCCGGCCGCTGGAGCCGCCGTCGTCGGCGACGGTGACCACGGCGGTCAGCTCGGTGGTCAGCCGGCGCAGCGCCGACAGCGAGGCGGACAGCCCCTGGCCGCCGCCCAGCGCGGCGATCCGGGGCGCGCCGGGGCGGTGCTGCTGCTTCTGCGCGGGCCGGCCCTGCTGCTGGGCGGCGCGGCTGGAGTGTTGGGACGCTCGCTCGGCGGGCCGGTACTGCTGCTGCCGTGCTGGCGAGTATCCCGTCACGCCGACCCCACGTTCCTGTCTCATGCTCCTTCGAGCGACCGGCGGGGCGCCGCCGTCACTCCCGGGGCGTCACTCCCTGCCCATGTCGCGGTGGACCAGCACCGTCTCCACGCCGTCCGCGATCAGACGCTTCGTCAACCGCTCGGACATCGCGACGCTGCGGTGCTTGCCACCGGTGCAGCCTACGGCAAGAGTCATGTAGCGCTTGCCCTCGCGCCGGTAACCCTCCGTGACGATGCGCAGCAACTCGGTGTACCCGTCCAGGAACTCCTGGGCGCCGGGCTGCTGGAACACGTACTCTGCCACGTCCGCGTCGGTTCCGGTACGGGCGCGCAGCTCGGGCACCCAGTGCGGGTTCGGCAGGAAGCGGCAGTCCACCACCAGGTCGGCGTCGACCGGCAGGCCGTACTTGAAGCCGAAGGACATCACGGTGGCCCGCAGCTCCGGCTCGTCGTTGCCGCTGAACTGGGCGTCGAACTTGGCGCGCAGCTGGTGCACGTTGAGGTTGGAGGTGTCGATCACCAGGTCGGCCTCGCCGCGCAGCTCGCGCAGCAGGTCGCGCTCGCGCTCGATGCCGTCGACGATCCGGCCGTCGCCCTGCAGCGGGTGCGGGCGGCGGACGTTCTCGAAGCGGCGCACCAGCGCCTCGTCGGAGGACTCCAGGAAGACCACCCGCAGCCGGACGCCGCGCTTCTCCAGCTCGTCGAGCGAGGTCAGCAGCTCGTCGAAGAAGCTGCGGCTGCGCACGTCGACCACCACGCCGATGCGCGGCACCGCGCCCTGCGAGCGGGCCCCCAGGTCGACCATGGTCGGGATCAGGGCCGGCGGCAGGTTGTCGACCACGAACCAGCCGAGGTCCTCCAGGCACTTCGCGGCGGTGGACCGGCCGGCCCCGGACATGCCGGAGATGATCACCAGCTCGGGGACGCTCTCTCCCCCGTTGGACACTGTCACGTCGGTTCCCCGCTCTCGGTGGTACTGCTCAGGTCGCGACCGGCCGGCCCGGCGGCCCCGTCGCCGCCGTGGTCACGGTCGTCGCTGTCGTCAATGATCTCGCCCGTGGCGGTGTTCACCGCGAATGCGGCGGGTGTACGGGAGGCCAAGGCTGCGGCAACAGTCTCCGCAGTCCGGCGACCGACCCCCGGCACCTCGCACAGCTCGTCCACGGTGGCCGCGCGCAGCTTCTTCAGCGAACCGAAGTGCTTCAGCAGGGCCTGGCGGCGAGTCTCTCCGAGGCCGGGGACGGAGTCCAGTTCCCCCGCCGTGAGCCGCTTGGAGCGCTTGGCGCGCTGGTAGCCGATGGCGAACCGGTGCGCCTCGTCGCGCACCCGCTGCAGCAGGTACAGGCCCTCGCTGCTGCGCGGCAGCACCACCGGGTCGTCCTGGCCGGGCAGCCAGACCTCCTCCAGCCGCTTGGCCAGGCCGCACAGCGCCACGTCGTCGATGCCGAGCTCGTCCAGCGCCCGCTGGGCCGCCGCCACCTGCGGCTGCCCGCCGTCCACCACCAGCAGCTGCGGCGGGTAGGCGAAGCGGCGGGGGCGGCCGTCCTCGGTGCGGGTCGGGTCCTCCGCGGTGCCCGTCACGTCCGCGGTGTCCGCGGCCTCGGCGGTGTCGGCGGTGTCCACGGTGTCCTCGCCCGCCTCGGGGACCGCCCACTCGCCGGTCTGCTCGCGCTCCTGCAGGTAGCGGCGGAAGCGGCGGCCGATCACCTCGTGCATCGAGCGGACGTCGTCCTGCCCGGCGAAGCCCTTGATCTGGAAGCGCCGGTACTCGCTCTTGCGGGCCAGGCCGTCCTCGAAGACCACCATCGAGGCGACCACGTCCTCGCCCTGCAGGTGCGAGATGTCGAAGCACTCGATCCGCAGCGGGACGGAGTCGAGCTCCAGCGCGTCGGCGATCTCCTGCAGCGCCCGGCTGCGGGTGGTCAGGTCGGAGGCGCGCTTGGTCTTGTGCAGCGCCAGCGCCTGCTGGGCGTTGCGCCGGACCGTCTCCATCAGGTCCTTCTTGTCACCGCGGTGCGGCACCCGCAGGTCGACCTGGGCGCCGCGCAGGCCGGACAGCCACTCGCGCACCGCGTCGTCCGGCACCGCCGGCACCAGCACCTCGCGCGGCACCGGCTCGGTGCCCGCGCCGTACAGCTGCTGCAGCGCGTGCTCCACCAGCGCGACCGTGTCCACGTCCTCGACCTTGTCGGTCACCCAGCCGCGCTGGCCGCGCACCCGGCCGCCGCGCACGTGGAAGATCTGCACCGCCGCCTCCAGCTCGTCCTCCGCGAGGGCCAGCAGGTCGGCGTCGGTGCCGTCCGCGAGGACGACCGCGTTCTTCTCCATCGCCCGCTTCAGCGCGCCGAGGTCGTCACGCAGCCGGGCGGCCTTCTCGTACTCCATCTCGGCGGCCGCGTCCTGCATCTGCTGCTCCAGGCGGCGCAGGTAGTTGCCGGTGCGGCCGGCCATGAAGTCGCAGAACTCCTCGGCCAGGCCGCGGTGCTCGGCCGCCGACACCTTGCCCACGCACGGCGCCGCGCACTTGCCGATGTACCCCAGCAGGCACGGCCGCCCGACCTGCTGCGCCCGCTTGAAGACGCCGTTGGAGCACGTCCGCACCGGGAAGACCCGCAGCAGCAGGTCCACCGTCTCGCGGATCGCCCACGCGTGCCCGTACGGTCCGAAGTAGCGCACGCCCTTCTTGTGCGCGCCGCGCATCACCTGGACCCGGGGGAACTCCTCGTTCAGCGTGACGGCCAGCTCCGGGTAGCTCTTGTCGTCCCGGTACTTCACGTTGAACCGCGGGTCGAACTCCTTGATCCAGGAGTACTCCAGCTGGAGCGCCTCGACCTCGGTGCCGACCACCGTCCACTCCACCGACGCGGCGGTGGTGACCATCGTCGCCGTGCGCGGGTGGAGGTTGGACAGGTCCTGGAAGTACGAGGAGAGCCGCGGCCGCAGGCTCTTCGCCTTGCCGACGTAGATGACCCGCCCGTGGGCGTCGCGGAACTTGTACACCCCGGGCGAGACCGGAATCGCCCCCGGGGCCGGACGGTAGGTGGACGGGTCAGCCATAACCCCTACCGTACCGATTGCCGGTGACACCACGTGGCCGCATCCGCAGGCCGGACGGCGCCGCCGCCGCCGTCCTTGAGTCTCCCGCGGGGGAGACGGGAGAGCGGCGGGCGTGGACGGCGACGCGCTCCTCACCACCGGCGGCCTGGCCCGGCGGACCGGGCCCACGGTCAAGACCATCCGGTTCCACGCGGACAGCGGGATCGTGCCGCCGACGGACCGCAGCCCGGCCGGACGAGCGGGGACCGGGCCGTGCCGCTCCGGGGCTGCGCGGCGAGCACGGCCCCGCCCGTGGACCTGGACCGCCACCGGCTGACGGATGGTCAGCCCACCGCGTGGGCGCGGGAGAGGAGGTCGGCGCCGAGCGGGGTGATGGTGTGGAGGACGGCCCCGCCGCGGCGGCGGGTGGTGATGAGGTTGGCGTTGCGCAGGACGGTGGCGTGCTGGCTGGCGGCGGCCGCGGAGACGTTGAGGCGGCGGGCGAGCTCGGTGGTGGAGCAGCTCTCGGTGACGATGTCGAGGGCGGCGGCACGGGTGCGGCCGAGCAGGGCCGCGAGCGAGGCGTCGCCGGCCTCCCGGTCGGCGTCCCAGAGCGCGGCCGCGGCGAGCGGGTCGCGGAGCGTGGGCACGGTGAGGATCGGTGCGGCGCCCTCGTCGCCGACGTCGAAGAACAGTTGGGGGTGCCCGGTCATGAAGACCATCGGGGCGACGACCAGGCCCCGGCCCTCCAGGTGGACGTCGACCTCGGGGCCGCGGCCGATCTCCAGCACGGGGGCGCTCCAGCGGGTGTGCGGCGGGCAGAGGGACTCCAGCAGCCGCTCGATGCCGCCGTCCATCACGGTGCGGGCGCAGTCGGCGCGGTAGGAGTCGAGGTGGCCGCGCATCCGGGACCAGTGCGGGAGGACCAGGGCGCGGTGGGTGGCGTCGAGGGAGTCGGCGAGCACCCGGCGGGCCGGGAGGTCGCCGCTGATCAGGGCGGCGAGCCAGCCGCGGTCCGCACCGGGCAGCCGGGCGATCTCCAGCTCGACGCGCATGGTGTGGTCGGCGACGCCGAGCAGGGTGTCCAGGCCGGCCTCGACGGACGGGTCCATGCCGGCCAGGGCGATCAGGTCGAGCCCCGAACCCGGGGCGGGCAGCAGGGAGCGGAGCGGCCGGCTGCCCTCGCCGAGCGGGCCGGCGAGGCTCCGGCGCCAGGCCCGAAAGGGCAGGCTGTTGCGGCAGCGGGAGAGGATCTGGAGGCTCTGGAAGGTCTCGGCGAGCGGGCCCGCCGTCGGGGCGACCCTGGCCCTGGCCAGGTCGGTGGCGGTGAAGTGGATCCGCAGCACTGCCCGTCCTCCCCCGAGGCCCGTCCGGTCACCGGCTTCCGGCGCGACCATTTTAGGCACGGCTTAAAGCCGTGGTGCTCCGGGACGGAGGCGTCCGACCATGGGGAACACGCACGGACGCCTCCCGCCCGTCACGGGGGTGCGGGCAGGAGGCGTCCGGGAGTTGACGAGGGGTCAGGCCTTGGTGACCTGGATCTTGCCGTCCTGGACGGCGACCTTGTACTCGGGCAGCGAGGAGGGCGCCGGGCCGGCCGACACCGAGCCGTCGGCAACGGCGAACTTGCTGCCGTGGCACGGGCAGGAGATCTGGCCGGAGGTCACCTGGTCGACCACGCAGCCCGCGTGGGTGCACTTGGCGCTGAACGCCTTGTACTGCCCGGCGGTGGGCTGGGTGACGACGATCTTCTGGTCGCGGTACACCTTGCCGCCGCCGACCGGCACCTCGCTCGCCGCGCCCAGGTCGACCGCGCCGGCGGCGCCGCCCCCGGAGGAGGAGGCGGCGCCGCCCGTGCCGGACGAGGAGGAGTCGGAGTCCGAGGAGCAGCCGGTGACCGCGACGGCGCTGCCGCCCGCGAGCACCGCGGCGGCGCAGCAGAGCAGGGTACGGCGGGAGGTGGCGGGGCTCTCGACGGCCTCGGTCATGGCGGTCTCCTCAGGGACGGAAGCGAAGTCGACGGGGAAGTCTATGCGCTGGGGATGAGAGCGGAAGGGGGCGCGAGGCTCGGCCTCGCGCCCCCTCGGGGTCGTCACCCGGCACGGACCGCCGGGTCAGCCCTTCTTCCGGGCCCGGACCGGCGTCGCGTCGGAGACGCCGGGCAGGATGTCGCGGAGGAACTTGCCGGTGTGGCTGGCCGTGGAGGCGGCCACCTCCTCCGGGGTGCCCTCGACGGTGACGGTGCCGCCGCCGCTGCCGCCCTCGGGGCCCATGTCGACGATCCAGTCGGCGGTCTTGATCACATCGAGGTTGTGCTCGATGACGATCACCGTGTTGCCCTTGTCGACCAGGCCCTCCAGGACCTTGATCAGCTTGCTGATGTCCTCGAAGTGCAGGCCGGTGGTGGGCTCGTCGAGCACGTACACCGTCCGCCCGGTGGAGCGCTTCTGCAGCTCGGAGGAGAGCTTGACGCGCTGCGCCTCGCCGCCGGAGAGCGTGGTGGCGGGCTGGCCGAGCCGGACGTACCCGAGGCCGACCTCCTTGAGGGTGCGCAGGTGGCGGGCGATCGCGGGGACGGCCTCGAAGAAGTCGAGCGCCTCCTCGATCGGCATGTCCAGCACCTCGGCGATGGACTTGCCCTTGTAGTGCACCTCCAGCGTCTCCCGGTTGTACCGGGCGCCGTGGCAGACCTCGCACGGCACGTAGACGTCCGGCAGGAAGTTCATCTCGATCTTGATGGTGCCGTCGCCGGAGCAGTTCTCGCAGCGGCCGCCCTTGACGTTGAAGGAGAACCGGCCGGGCAGGTAGCCCCGGACCTTGGCCTCCTGGGTCTCCGCGAAGAGCTTGCGGACGTGGTCGAAGACGCCGGTGTACGTCGCCGGGTTGGAGCGCGGGGTGCGGCCGATCGGCGACTGGTCGACGTGCACCACCTTGTCGACCAGGTCGGTGCCGGTGATCCGGGTGTGCCGGCCGGGGACGGAGCGCGCGCCGTTCAGCTCGCGGGCGAGGTGGGTGTAGAGGATGTCGTTGACCAGGGTCGACTTGCCGGAGCCGGAGACGCCGGTGACCGCGGTGAAGGTGCCGAGCGGGAAGCCGACGGTGACGTCCCTCAGGTTGTGCTCGCGCGCGCCGTGCACGGTGATCTGGCGCTTCTTGTCGCGCGGGCGGCGGGCCGCCGGGACCGGGATGCTCTTCTTGCCCGAGAGGTACTGGCCGGTCAGCGACTCGGGGTTCTTCAGCAGCTCCTTCAGCGAGCCGGAGTGCACCACCTTGCCGCCGTGCTCGCCGGCGCCGGGGCCGATGTCGACCACCCAGTCGGCGGTCTTGATGGTGTCCTCGTCGTGCTCGACGACGATCAGGGTGTTGCCGATGTCGCGCAGCCGGACCAGGGTCTCGATCAACCGGTGGTTGTCGCGCTGGTGCAGGCCGATGGACGGCTCGTCCAGCACGTAGAGCACGCCGACCAGGCCGGAGCCGATCTGGGTGGCGAGCCGGATGCGCTGGGCCTCGCCGCCGGAGAGGGTGCCGGCCGCGCGGTTGAGCGAGAGGTAGTCCAGGCCGACGTCGACCAGGAAGCGCAGCCGCTCGTTGACCTCCTTCAGCACCCGCTCGGCGATCTTCTTGTCGCGCGCGGTGAGCTTCATCGCGCCGAGGAAGTCGGCGCAGTCGCTGATCGACATCGCGGAGACGTCGGCGATCGACCTGCCCTGGACGGTGACCGCCAGGACCACCGGCTTCAGCCGGGTGCCCCGGCAGGTCGGGCAGGGCACCTCGCGCATGTACCCCTCGAAGCGCTCCCGGCTGGCGTCGCTCTCGGACTCCGAGTGCCGCCGGGTGACGAACGGGACGGCGCCCTCGAAGGCCGTGGTGTACGAGCGGTCGCGGCCGTAGCGGTTGCGGTACCTCACCTCGACCTGGGTCTTGTGCCCGTACAGCAGCGCCTTCTTGGCGCGCGCGGGCAGACCGGCCCAGGGGATGTCGGTGCGGAAGCCCAGCTCGCCGGAGAGCGCGTCGACCAGGCGCTGGAAGTACTCCTTGGTGTGGCCCTGCGACCACGGGTGGATGGCGCCCTCGTCGAGCGACTTCTCCTCGTCGGGGACGATCAGCTCCGGGTCGACCTCCATCCGGTTGCCCAGGCCCGAGCACTCGGGGCAGGCGCCGAACGGGGAGTTGAAGGAGAAGGACCGCGGCTCCAGCTCCTCGAACGACACGTCGTCGTACGGGCAGTAGAGGTGCTCGGAGTACATCCGCTCGCGCTCGGGGTCGTCCTCCGCGAGGTCGACGAAGTCGAGCACGACCATGCCGCCGGAGAGCTTGAGGGCGGTCTCCACCGAGTCGGTGAGCCGGCGCTTGGCGCTGCTCTTGACGGTGAGGCGGTCGATCACCACCTCGATGGTGTGCTTCTCCTGCTTCTTGAGCGTCGGCGGCTCGGTCAGCTGGACGGTGGCGCCGTCGACCCGGGCCCGGGCGTAGCCCTTGGACTGCAGGTCGGCGAAGAGGTCGACGAACTCGCCCTTGCGCTCGCGCACCACCGGGCTGAGCACCTGGAAGCGGGTGCCCTCAGCCAGCTCCAGCACGCGGTCGACGATCGCCTGCGGCGACTGCCGGGCGATCGGGCGGGAGCAGTGCGGGCAGTGCGGCTTGCCGATCCGGGCGAACAGCAGGCGCAGGTAGTCGTACACCTCGGTGATGGTGCCGACGGTGGAGCGCGGGTTGCGGCTGGTGGACTTCTGGTCGATCGAGACGGCCGGGGAGAGGCCCTCGATGAAGTCGACGTCGGGCTTGTCCATCTGCCCCAGGAACTGGCGGGCGTAGGAGGACAGCGACTCGACGTAGCGGCGCTGCCCCTCGGCGAAGATCGTGTCGAAGGCCAGCGAGGACTTGCCGGACCCGGAGAGGCCCGTGAAGACGATGAGGGAGTCGCGGGGCAGGTCGAGCGAGACGTTCTTGAGGTTGTGCTCGCGAGCACCACGGACGACGAGGCGGTCGGCCACTGCTTCTGGCGCCTTTCTCCGGGGCGAGATGAGTGTGTACTTCTTCCAGGATGCGGCAGCCAGCCTATAGCTCAGGCGTTCGAATATCGAGCTTGTCCAGCCGAGTCCACCCGAATGAGTGAACAGGTCCGCCGGGCGCGATAGCGTCAACGACGCAGGACCCGCCCGGGCAACGCCCGGAAGCGTGATCACCCGGAGGCCACCGCATGACCGACGCCCGGACCGACGCCGCCAGAGCGGCCGAAGCGCTGCGCGCGACCGTCGAATCCACCGAGCTGCTGCTGCACACCGTCGCCGGGCTGAAGCCGGCCGCGGTCGCCGGGCCCTCCGCCCTGCCGGGCTGGACCCGCGGCCACGTGCTGACCCACCTGGCCCGCAACGCCGACTCCCTGGTCAACCTCCTGGACAGCGCCCGCACCGGCCGCGACATTCCCCAGTACGCCAGCGCCGAGGCCCGGGACCGGGACATCGAGGCCGGCGCCGGCCGGCCGCTCGACGAGCACCTCGCCGACCTGCGCGACAGCCACCGGCGCTTCCTGGACGCCGCCGCCCTGCTGCCCGACGCGGCGTGGAGCGCCCCGGTCCGGCACCGCGCCGGGTACACCTTCCCGGTCCACGAGCTGCCCGGGAAGCGGCTGGCCGAGGTCGAGTACCACCACGTCGACCTGGACGCCGGGCACACTCCCGCGCACTGGCCGGAGGCCTTCGCCCGCCGCGAGTTCGCCCGGCTCGGCGCGCAGTTCGCCGGGGTCGACGGGCTGGACGCGGTGCTGCTGATCGCCGAGGACACCGGGCAGCGGGTGCAGCTCGGCACCGCCGCCGGCGCCGGCGCGCCCGAACTGACCGCCGAGGGCCCGGTCCGGGCGCTCACCGCCTGGCTGTCCGGCCGGGCCGACGGCGACGGCCTCCAGGTGCACCGGGGCGGCGAGCAGCTGGCCGACGCCCGCACCGCCCTGCCGAAGCTGCCCCCGATGGGCTGAGCGCGGGATGATGATCGAGACACCCCGGAACGAGACACCCCGGAACGGGACCACCCCGAAGCGGCGGCAGCGAGGAGCGGCACGATGACGTACCACGGCTCGGTCAAGGTCGGCGGCCCGCCGGACGTACGGGAGCTCGCCCACCTGATCATCACCAAGATCGCGGTCGGCCCGTACGAGAACAACGCCTACCTGCTCCGCTGCCGGGCCACCGACGAGCAGCTGCTGATCGACGCGGCCGCCGAGGCGCCGGTGCTGCTGGAGACCGTCGGCGACCGGCTGGCCACCGTGGTCACCACCCACCGGCACCACGACCACTGGAGCGCGCTGGCCGAGGTGGCCGCCGCCACCGGCGCCCGCACCGCCGCCGGCCGGATCGACGCCGAGGGCATCGACGTCCGCACCGACCTGCTGCTGGACGACGGCGACGTGCTGCGGGTCGGCCAGGTCGGGCTGACCGTGCGGCACCTGGTCGGGCACACCCCCGGCGCGATCGTGCTGGTCTACGACGACCCGCAGGGCCACCCGCACGTGTTCACCGGCGACTGCCTCTTCCCCGGCGGCGTCGGCAACACCTGGAAGGATCCGCAGGCCTTCGCCAGCCTGTTCCGGGACGTCAACGAGAAGATCTTCGACGTGCTCCCGGACGAGGCCTGGGTCTACCCCGGCCACGGCAACGACACCACGCTCGGCGCCGAGCGCCCGCACCTCGACGAGTGGCGCGAGCGCGGCTGGTGAGCGCGGACGGAGGGGGCCGCCCGGCAGCTGCCGGGTGGCCCCCTCCGTCGTCGCGGGTGTCGGGCGCGGGGGTCAGGCGTCGATCTTCTCCGCCTCGCGCTCCCGCCGCTCCGCCCGGCGGGAGGAGACCAGGCTGGCGACCGTGGTGACGCCCAGCACCACCACGATGAAGCCCAGCGAGAGCGGGATGCCGATCTCCGGCACGTGCACGCCGCTCTCGTGCAGCGCGTGCAGCACCAGCTTCACGCCGATGAAGCCGAGGATCACCGACAGGCCGTACGACAGGTAGACCAGCTTCTTCAGCAGGCCGCCGATCAGGAAGTACAGCTGGCGCAGGCCCATCAGGGCGAAGGCGTTGGCGGTGAAGACGATGTACGGGTCCTGGGTCAGGCCGAAGATCGCGGGGATCGAGTCCAGTGCGAACAGGACGTCGGTGGTGCCGATCGCCAGCATGACGATCAGCATCGGCGTCATCAGCCGGCGGCCGTTCTCCACCACGAAGAGCTTGGTGCCGTGGTACTTGTCGGTGGAGGGGAAGCGCCGCTCGATGGCCTTGAGGAGGCGGTTCTCCTCGAACTCCTCTTCCTCCTCGCCGGCCCGGGCTTCCTTGATCAGCTTCCACGCCGTCCAGATCAGGAAGGCGCCGAAGATGTAGAAGACCCAGGAGAAGGTGCTCACCATCGCCGCGCCGCCGGCGATGAAGACCGCCCGGAGCACCAGCGCGATGATCACGCCGAACATCAGCACCCGCTGCTGGTACATCCGCGGAACGGCGAACTTGCCCATGATCAGAATGAACACGAACAGGTTGTCGACGCTCAACGACTTCTCGGTGATGTAGCCCGCGAAGAACTCACCGGCCGGCTGCGAACCGCCGTACCACCAGAGGAATCCGCCGAACAGCACGGCGAGCACCACCCAGACGACCGTCCAGGTGCCGGCCTCCTTGATGGAGACCTCGTGCGGCTTTCGGCCGCCGATGAAGAAATCGGCCACGATCAGGGCGACCAGGACGCCGATCGTCCCGACCCACAGGCCAACGGAAACGTCCACGACTGCTTGCTCCTCCGGCAATAGGCGAAATGGACATCGTCACTGCCGGAGGTCTCTTCCACCGGTCGGCGCGCCGACCCGGCCGGTGCCCCGGGGCGCCCGTGGAACGGGCGCCCGTGATGACGGGAACACCGCGGGGGAATACTCCCCTCCGCTCCCGTCGAGGCTAACAGATCCACCAAGAGAAGGTAAAGAAGGTAAAGAGCAATGCCCTTTCGGGGCTCCTCGGGGGTCAGCGGCCGCGGGCGATCCGGTCGAGCAGGGCGGGCAGCGCGGGGTCGCCGGGCGCGGGCACGGCCGGGGTGAAGGTCCACAGGTGCTCCACCCACGGGTCCGCCAGGTAGTCCTGGGCGACCGGGGCGAGCCGGGTCATCGAGCGGAAGAACGAGTCCAGCAGCGGGCCGTACTCCCGGCCGTCCGCCCGGTCCGCCACCACCAGCAGGTGGACGCCGACCGACGGCCCCTCCTCCGCGAGGTAGCGCAGCTTGGCCAGCGTCCGGTCGTCGAACCCGTACGGGAAGTCGTGCACCAGCAGCAGCCGGTCCGCCGGGTCGATGTGCGGCGGCAGCGCCACCGGGGCGCCGGCCCGGCGCGCCATCTGCACCAGGTCGACCCGCTCCACCAGGATCTCCAGGAGCGCCGTGACCAGGGACGCGTCGGTCGCGGGCGGCCCGGACAGCAGCCCGGCCCGGGCGAACGGCGCGACCGCGCCGGCCGCGTCGCCACCGGGCGTGACCGCGTGCAGCAACAGGCCGCCCGGTCGGTAGCAGGCCAGCATCCGGGCCGCGGCGGCGTTGGCCACCCCGGCGGCGAACGCCTTCCGGTCGGCGGAGCCCAGCGGCACGCTGCCCGGGCCGTCCGACTCCGCGCCGCTGCCGGTGTCCACCCACAGGCCCCGGGTCGAGGGGAAGCGGACCAGCATCGGCACCCGGAGGTCCGGGTTCTCGGGCAGGTGGAGGTCGCCCAGGCGCAGGGCGAACGGCGGCTCCTCGGGAGGCTGCCAGGCCGACCAGGCCGGGCTGTCCCAGCGGGCCATCGGGGCGGGCATCGCCGCCTCGACCACCCGCAGCTCCTCCAGCAGCTGGGCGGAGTCGCGGTCCCGCACCTCGCGGGCCCGGCCCTCCAGCTCGTCGCGGCGGGCCCGGGCCCGGGCCCGGCCGGACTCCGCCTCCGTGCCGAAGCGCGCCCGGGGGTCGGAGAGCAGCGCCTCGACCTCCTGGGCCTCGCGCTGGTCGGCGAAGTCCACCGCCGAGCGGTAGGCCGCGGCGGAGCGGGCGGCGTCCTCGAAGACGCCCCAGACCTGGTTGTAGAGCCGCTCGTCCATGGTGAACCCGGCGGCGTCACCGGCGACCGGCGGCGGGGTGCCGGGCGGCACGGCGGCGGCCGGCGAGGGCATGCCGACGGTCGGCGGGCCGCTCGGCATCGGCGGCGCCGTCGGCCGGCCGGGGTGGCTGGTGTCGATCCCCGGCGGGAACGGGACGGCGTCCGTCGGGGTCGCGTCGGACGGCGACGGGGTCTCCGGGCGGCGGCGCGGGTGGACGGTGTCGATCCCGGGCGGGAACGGGACGGCGTCGGCCGGGACGGCGTCCGTCGGGGCCGTACCGGTCGGCACGGCGTCCGTCGGGGCCGTACCGGTCGGCACGGCGTCCGTCGGACGGCGGCGGGGGTGCACGGTGTCGATCCCCGCCGGGCCCGGGACGGCGTCCGTGACCACGTCCCCCGGGGACGTGGCCGCGCGCCCGGGGTGGGCGGTGTCGATGCCGGTCGGCACGGTGCCCGCGGGACGCCCGGCCCCGGCCGCGGCCGGGGCGGGCGTCAGGTCCGGGGCGAGGGCGGCCGGTCCGTGGTGGTCGGCCAGCAGGGCGGCGGCGCCGCCCTGGTAGCCCTGGCCCACGGCGCGGACCTTCCAGGCCGGCCCGCGCGCGTACAGCTCGACGGCGACGACCGCCGTCTCGCCGCCGAGCCCGGCGAGGGTGAACGCGGCGACGGCGTGCCCGCCGTCCGCGACGACCTCGGCGCGCGGCTCGCCCTGTGCCCCGAACCCGGTGGAGCCGGCGGGCAGGACCAGCGCCAGCAGCACCCGGCGGACCCCGTCCGGCAGCGCGTCGAGGTCGGCCTCGACGGTGCCGTCGGCGGTCAGCCGGACGCCGGGCAGTTCTCGGGCCCGCTCGTGCAGCAGGTACCCGGGGTCGCCGAGCAGGCGACCGTTGTCGTCGGTGAGCAGAACGGCGGCGGCCGCCGTCCCGGCCGCCGAGACCCGGACGGAGATCCGGGTACCCGGCAGCGGGTGGTTCTGCCCGCGCACCAGTTCGGCGGCGGCCATGCGGTGACGTTCCTCCCCTGTGGCGTTCTCTTCCCGGTGACCGGGGGTCAGAGGAACGGCTCGATGTCCGGCAGCATGTCCTGGAAGGTGCGGGCGCGGGCGGGGGTGCCGATCGCGGTCATCTTCCAGCCGCTGCCGTCGCGGGAGACCTTGGCCATGATCTGGCCGGTGTGCGCGCCGCCGCCGGTGAGCTCGTAGCGGGCCAGCTCCTGGCCGGTGAGCTCGTCGATCAGCCGGCAGTGCGCGTTCTCGACCTCCTGGAAGGTCTGGCCGGTGTACGAGCTGACGGTGAAGATGATCTGGGTGATGTGCACCGGCACCCGGGCCAGGTCGACCAGGATCGACTCGTCGTCGCCGCCCGAACCGACGCCGCCGACCAGGTTGTCGCCGGTGTGCCGGACCGAGCCGTCGTTGCTGACCAGGTGCTGGAAGAAGACCACGTCGGTGGGGGTCTTCTCGGCGTAGAGCAGGGCGGAGGCGTCGAGGTCGATCTCGCGGGTGCGCCGGCCGAAGAGGCCGCGCCGGGCGGCGGCCTTCCAGCCGAGGCCCATCCGCACGACGCTCAGCGACTCGCCGGTGGACTTCTGCAGGTTGACGCTCTGGCCCTTCGCCAGGTTCACCGACACGGTGCTGTCCTCTCTTCCCGGAGCATGTCCGGTGCGTTCCGGAGGTGTCTCAGGACGTCCCCGGGCGTCCCCCGGTTCCACCCGAACGGCGGCACGGCGGCCCCCCGCCCCATACCCTAGGGCCTACCCCCGGGGGTCACGCCATCCCCGCCTCCCGCATCTGCCGGAGCTCCTTCTTCAGCTCCTTCACCTCGTCCCGCAGGCGGGCGGCGACCTCGAACTGCAGCTCCGCGGCGGCGGCGTGCATCCGGTCCGTCATGTCCTGGATGAGCTGGGCCAGTTCGGCGGCCGGCAGGCTCTTGGCGGGCTTGCGGTCGGCACCCAGCGCGGGCACCGGGGCCTTGCCCTTGCCCTGGCCGCGGTACCCGGTGGAGAGCAGCTGCTCGGTGTCCACGTCCTCCCGGCTCAGGGTGTCCAGGATGTCGCCGATCTTCTTCCGGAGCGGCTGCGGGTCGATCCCGTGCTCCTCGTTGTACGCCTGCTGGACGGCCCGGCGGCGGTTGGTCTCCTCGATGGCCAGCTCCATCGCCGGGGTGATCCGGTCGGCGTACATGTGCACCTGGCCCGAGACGTTGCGGGCGGCGCGGCCGATGGTCTGGATCAGCGAGGTGCCGGAGCGCAGGAAGCCCTCCTTGTCCGCGTCGAGGATCGCGACCAGCGAGACCTCGGGCAGGTCGAGGCCCTCGCGCAGCAGGTTGATGCCGACCAGCACGTCGTACTCGCCCGCGCGCAGCTCGCGCAGCAGCTCGACCCGGCGCAGCGTGTCGATGTCGCTGTGCAGGTACCGGACCCGGATGTCGAGGCCGATCAGGTAGTCGGTGAGGTCCTCCGACATCTTCTTGGTCAGCGTGGTGACCAGGACGCGCTCGTCCTTCTCGACCCGCTGCCGGATCTCGTGCACCAGGTCGTCGATCTGGCCCTCGGTCGGCTTGACGATCACCTCGGGGTCGATCAGGCCGGTCGGGCGGATGATCTGCTCCACCGGCTCCTCGCAGCGGGAGAGCTCGTACTTGCCCGGGGTCGCCGAGAGGTAGACGGTCTGGCCGATCCGCTCCAGGAACTCCTCCCACTTCAGCGGGCGGTTGTCCATCGCGGAGGGGAGGCGGAAGCCGTGCTCGACCAGGGTGCGCTTGCGGGACGCGTCGCCCTCGTACATCGCGCCGATCTGCGGGACCGTCACGTGCGACTCGTCGATGACCAGGAGGAAGTCCTCCGGGAAGTAGTCGAGCAGCGTGTTCGGCGGGGAGCCGGGCTCGCGGCCGTCGAAGTGCATCGAGTAGTTCTCCACGCCGGAGCAGGTGCCGATCTGGCGGAGCATCTCGATGTCGTACGTGGTGCGCATCCGCAGGCGCTGGGCCTCCAGGAGCTTGCCCTGCTTCTCCATCCGGGCGAGGGACCCCTCCAGCTCCTTCTCGATGTCGTTGACCGCGCGCTCCATGCGCTCGGGGCCGGCGACGTAGTGCGAGGCGGGGAAGACGTAGACCGAGTCGTCCTGGCTGATCACCTCGCCGGTGAGCGGGTGCAGGGTGTAGAGCGCCTCGATCTCGTCGCCGAAGAACTCGATCCGGACGGCCAGCTCCTCGTACACCGGGAAGATCTCGACGGTGTCGCCGCGGACCCGGAAGGTGCCGCGGCTGAAGGCCAGGTCGTTGCGGGTGTACTGGATGTCGACGAAGCGGCGGAGCAGGGCGTCCCGGTCGATCTCCTCGCCGACCTTGAGCGGGACCATCCGGTCCACGTACTCCTGCGGGGTGCCGAGGCCGTAGATGCAGGAGACGGAGGCGACCACCACCACGTCGCGGCGGGTGAGCAGCGAGTTGGTGGCGGAGTGGCGCAGCCGCTCGACCTCCTCGTTGATCGAGGAGTCCTTCTCGATGTAGGTGTCCGTCTGCGGGACGTACGCCTCGGGCTGGTAGTAGTCGTAGTACGAGACGAAGTACTCGACCGCGTTGTTCGGCAGCAGCTCGCGGAACTCGTTGGCCAGCTGGGCGGCCAGCGTCTTGTTCGGCGCCATCACCAGGGTGGGGCGCTGGAGCTTCTCGATCATCCAGGCCGTGGTCGCCGACTTGCCGGTACCGGTGGCACCGAGCAGGACGACGTCCTTCTCGCCGGCACGGATGCGGCGGTCCAGCTCGGCGATGGCCGCCGGCTGGTCGCCGTTGGGCTGGTAGGGGCTGACGACCTCGAAGGGCGCCACGGACCGCTCAATGCTCGTGATGGGACGCACGACTCCACCGTACGTCCCGTCACTGACAACGATCAGGGCTTCGCGCTGTCCCGGGCCAGGGCGACCAGCCGGGAGACCGCCCGCAGGTACTTCTTGCGGTAGCCGCCGCGCAGCATCTCCTCGGTGAAGACCTGGTCGAACGGGACGCCGGAGGCGGTGATCGGCAGCTCGCGGTCGTACATGCGGTCGGCGAGGACCACCAGGCGCAGCGCGGTGGACTGGTCGTCGACCTGGCGGACGCCGCGCAGGAAGACCGCCTGGACGTCGTCGAGCAGCGCGCCGTAGCGGCTCGGGTGGACGGACTTCAGGTGCTCCAGCAGGCCGTCGAAGTCGTCCAGCGAGGCGCCGGCGGTCCGGCCCGCGCGGGCGTCGACGTCGGCGTCGGCGTACGGCGGCGGGGCGGCGGGCAGGCCGCGGTGCCGGTAGTCCTGGCCGTCGATCCGGACCGGCCGGAAGTGCCCGGACAGGCCCTGGATCTCGCGGAGGAAGTCGGCGGCGGCGAACCGGCCCTCGCCGAGCTTCTCGGGCAGCGTGTTGGAGGTGGCGCAGAGCTTGACGCCGTTCTCGACCAGCCGGCCGAGCAGGGTGGAGACCAGGACGGTGTCGCCCGGGTCGTCGAGCTCGAACTCGTCGATGCACAGCAGGCGGTGCGAGGAGAGGGTGTCGACCGCGCCCTTGAAGGTGAGGGCGCCGACCAGGTTGGTCAGCTCGACGAAGGTGCCGAAGGCCTTGGGGCCGGGGGTGGCGTGCCAGAGCGAGGCGAGCAGGTGGGTCTTGCCGACGCCGTAGCCGCCGTCCAGGTAGATCCCGGCCGGGCCGGTCGGGGCGGGGGCGGAGCGGCGGAACCAGCCGCGCTTGGCGGTGCCGGCGGAGCTCCCGTTGAGGCCGGCCGCGAACTCCTCCAGGATCCGGACCGCGTCGGCCTGGCTCGGCTGGGTGGGGTCCGGGAGGTAGCTGCCGAAGCTGACGCCCGCGAAGCGGGGCGGCGGCACCATCTCGGCCACCAGCCGGTCCGCGGTCACCGAGGGGTGGCGCTGGGTCAGGGCTATCGCGGTCATGGCGTCGGAGGAGGAGGCAGCAGGCACGCAGTAGAGGGTACGCCGCCGGGCGGGGCCCCCGGGCCGCCGTGAGACCAGGAGCACACCGCGCGCGCGTGGAAGACTCGGTTCCATGCAGCTCTTGATCAACCCCTTGGACGTGCCGGTGAACGACCCGTGGGCGCTGGAGTCGCTGGCGCGGCTGTACGCGTACCCGGACGAGGTCCGGGAGGGCCGGTCCTGGCTGCGGGCCAACATGGTGTCCGGTCTGGACGGCGCGGCCAACCTGGCGGGCCTGTCCGAGGGCCTGTCCGGCGCGGCGGACAAGCGGATCTTCGGTGTGCTGCGGGCGCTGGCGGACGTGGTGCTGGTGGGCGCGGAGACGGTCCGGGCCGAGGGGTACCGGCCGGGCCGGGCGCGGGCCGAGTTCGCCGAGGCCCGCCGGGCGGCGGGGCAGCCCCCGGCGCCCGTGATCGCGGTGGTCACCCGCAGCCTCGCGCTGGACCTGGACTCCGCGCTGTTCACCGAGCCGCTGGTGCGGACGGTGGTGATCACCACCGAGGACGCCCCGGCGGAGCGGCTGGCGGCGGTCGCCCGGACGGCGGACGTGATCACCGCGGGTGAGGGGTCGGTCGACCTGCCGCGGGCGGTGGCGGAGCTGGCCGGCCGGGGCTGGAACCGGCAGCTGACCGAGGGCGGCCCGCGGCTGCTCGGGCAGGTCGCGGCGGACGGGCTGCTGGACGAGCTGTGCCTGTCGCTGGCCCCGCTGGTCACCGGCGGTGATTCACCACGGATCGTGAAAGGTCCGCAAATGCCGGACACGCACCGTATGCGGCTGGTCTCATTGATCGAGCAGAAAGGTTTCCTCTTCACCCGCTACCTGCGCCCGGCCCACCCGGCGCCCGTCTCCGAGTGACCCTGCCCCCGCGTGGCCCGTGTGGCGCGTGTGCAGCGTGAGGAAAGCTTCCTCCGGGCACTATGAGTACGGGAAGGGACACCGGACCCGGGGGCCTGCACCAGCGAAGGGACTCACGTGTTCAAGACCGTACTGATGATCGAAAAGGCGCTCTCCGACGCCGACGTGGAGCTGGTCACCACGCTCCACGGCGAGGAGAAGGTCTCCTTCGTCGTCCTGATGCAACCGCGCGGGAAGCAGGACGAGCTGCTGCGCGCCCTCGACGACGTGGCCCTCGGCCATCTGGACAAGGCGGTGCACGAGCACGAGGACCAGGGCGATCCGGCCGCCGTCGCGACCGAGTCCCTGGAACACAGCCTGCGCCACCTGCGGCAGGCCGGCGCCGAGGCGACCGGCGAGGTCGTCCAGGACGGCCCGCTGGACCGCCTCAAGGAGATCGTGGAGACCAGCCGGGCCGACGAGGTGCTGGTGCTCACCTCCCCGCACTTCGTCGAGGAGTTCTTCCACCGGGACTGGGCCTCCAAGGCCCGGCACAAGGTCGGCGTCCCGGTGCTGAAGCTGTTCGCCAGCGACTCGTAGCCCGGCCCGGCGGGGCCGGTAGGGCAGAATTCGTAGTGCCGTGCCACACGGATCCTGCCCTGCCCGCCCCCGCACCGACGGAGCCCCGCCTTGAACGACGCCGCGCACGACCTGCACGCCCCGCACTTCATCGGCATCGGTGGCGCCGGCATGTCCGGCCTGGCGAAGATCCTCGCGGTGCGCGGCGCCAAGGTGTCCGGCAGCGACGCCAAGGAGTCGGAGACCGTCCTCGCGCTGCGCGCCCTCGGCGCCGAGGTGCACGTCGGCCACGCGGCCGAGAACGTCCCCGCCGGCACCAGCAGCGTGGTCGTCTCCAGCGCGATCCGCGCCGACAACCCCGAGCTGACCGCCGCCCGCGAGCGCGGCATCCCGGTGGTCCACCGCTCCGACGCGCTCGCCGCCCTGATGGGCGGCCGCCGGGCCCTGGCCGTCGCCGGCACCCACGGCAAGACCACCACCACCTCGATGCTGGCCGTCTCGCTCGGCGAGCTCGGCCTGGAGCCCTCGTACGCGATCGGCGGCGACCTCGACGCCCCCGGCTCCAACGCCCACCACGGCACCGGCGAGATCTTCGTCGCCGAGGCCGACGAGAGCGACCGCAGCTTCCACAAGTACGCGCCCGAGGTGGCGATCGTGCTCAACGTGGAGCTCGACCACCACGCCAACTACGCGTCGATGGACGAGATCTACGAGTCCTTCGAGACCTTCGTCGGGCGGATCGTCCCCGGCGGCACCCTGGTCGTCTCCGCCGACCACGAGGGCGCCCGCGAGCTGACCCGGCGGGTGGCCGGCCGCGAGGGGCTGGACATCGTCACCGTCGGCGCCGCCGACGACGCCGACGTGCGGGTGCTCTCCGTGGTGCCGCGCGGCATGACCAGCGAGGTCACGGTCGCGATCGGCGGCTCGGAGCTCACCTTCACCGTCTCGGTGCCCGGCCGGCACTACGCCCACAACGCGGTCGCCGCGCTGGCCGCCGGCGTCGCGCTCGGCGTGCCCGCCGACGGCCTGGCCAAGGCGCTCGGCTCCTACACCGGCGTCCGGCGGCGGCTGCAGCTCAAGGGCGAGGCGGCCGGCGTCCAGGTGATCGACTCCTACGCCCACCACCCGACCGAGATGGCCGCCGACCTGGAGGCGATCCGCGAGGCGGTCGGCGACGACGGCCGGGTCCTGGTGGTCTTCCAGCCCCACCTGTTCAGCCGCACCCAGCAGCTCGCCGAGGAGATGGGCCGGGCCCTCGCGATGGCCGACGCCTCCGTCGTGCTCGACATCTACCCGGCCCGCGAGGACCCGATCCCCGGCGTCACCAGCGAGCTGATCATCGACGCCGCCCGCCGGGCCGGCGCCGACGTCCGGGCCGAGCACTCCTTCGCCGCCGCCCCCGCGGTGCTCGCGGGAATGGCCAAGCCCGGCGATCTGCTGCTCACCATGGGCGCCGGCGACGTCACCAACCTGGGGCCGGCCATCCTGGACGAACTGAGCTGACGGGAGCGGTGTCGTGACCTACGAGATCGAGAAGACGGACGCCGAGTGGCGGTCCGAGCTGTCGCCGGAGGAGTACCACGTCCTGCGCGAGGCGGGGACGGAGCGGCCCTTCGTCGGCGAGTACACCGACACCAAGACGGTCGGGGTGTACAGCTGCCGGGCGTGCGGGGCCGAGCTGTTCAGCAGCGAGACCAAGTTCGACAGCCACTGCGGGTGGCCGTCGTACTACGCCCCGCTGGCGGAGGACCGGGTGGAGTACATCCAGGACACCTCGCTGGGCATGCGACGGGTCGAGGTGCGCTGCGCCACCTGCGGCAGCCACCTCGGGCACGTCTTCGAGGGCGAGGGCTACGGGACGCCCACCGACCAGCGGTACTGCATCAACTCGATCTCGCTCACCCTGAAGCCCGCTCCCTGAACCCCCGACTTCGCCTCATACTGATCATCTGACCGTATGAGGAGGACCGGGGTGGCGCGGCGTCAGGGTTCGGCGGGGTTGCTGGGCATGCTCGCGGAGGCGCAGCGGCAGCAGCACCGGCGCGAGGAGGAACAGCGCCGGGCGGCCGCCGAACAGCGCCGCCAGTACGAGCGGGCCCAGCGCGAGGCGCAGCGCGCCGCCGCGCGCGGCGAGAAGGAGGCGCTGCGGGCGTACCAGCAGGGGCGCGAGGCCGACCTCGCCGCGCGCACCGCCGAGCTGGACGCCCGCGTCGCCGAACTGCGCGGCGTCCTCGCCGCCGGGCTGTCCGGCCCCGCCTTCCGGCTCTCCGAGACCTCCGGACGGGTCGAGGTGCCGCCCTTCGACCCCGGCCCGCTCGGCACGCCCGTCCCGATGCCGGACCAGAACCGGTACCTCGTCCCGCCGCTCACCGGCGCCCAGGCCTACGACCCCGCGGCCCGCCGCTGGTGGGACGAGCAGGCCGCACAGGCCCGGGCCCGCTTCGAGCACGACTGGTACGCGGCCCAGGCCGCCGAGCAGGACCGGCAACGGCGGCTCGCCGAGTACCGGGCCGGCTACGAGGCCTGGGCCGCCGAACGCCGGCAGCTCGCGGCCGGACAGGTCGGGCAGGCCGCGCAACTCGCCGAACAGGTCCGGGCCGGCGCCGCCGAGGCCGTCGTCGAGCTGTTCGAGGCCGCGCTGCGCTGGCGCGACGACTGGCCCGAGGGCTTCCCCGTCGAATGCGAACTGGCCTGGGACGCCGGCGCCCGCCAGCTGGTCGTCGAATGGGAGCTGCCGCCGTACGAGGTGGTGCCGGCCGTCGCCCGCTACCGCTACGTGAAGACCGACGACAGCGAGGCCGAAGTGGCCCGCCCGGCCACCGAACGCAAGGCGCTGTACCGCGCGGTGCTCGCGCAGTGCGCGCTGCGGGTGCTGGACGTGCTGTTCCGGGCCGACGAGACCGGGCTGCTCGACTCCGTCGCCCTCAACGGCGTACTCACCGCGGTCGACCCGGCGACCGGCCGGGAACAGCGGCGCTGCCTGGTGTCGGTCGCCGTGGAGCGGGCCGAGCTGCTCGCCGTCGCGCTGGACCGGGTCGAGCCGGTGGACTGCCTGGTCGACGGGCTCCGCGGGCGGCTCTCCGCCCGCCCCGAGAAGGCCGAGCCGGTCAAGGTCGAACGCTCCACCGCCTCCGTCGGCTCCGTCGCCCCGGCCCCCGCGGCCGCGCCCGCCGGATCCCCCGGCACCGCGGACGGCTCGGACGAGCCGGACCTGTTCACCATGGACCCGATCGCCTTCGAGGAACTGATCGCCGAACTCTTCCGGCGGCGCGGCCTGGTCACCCGCACCACCGCGCGCAGCGGCGACGAGGGCGTCGACGTCCTCGCCGAGGACCCCGACCCGATCACCGGCGGGCGGATCGTCATCCAGGCCAAGCGCTACCGCAAGACCGTGCCGCCGACCGCCGTCCGCGACCTGGACGCGACCATGTCCCGGCAGGGCGCCAACCGCGGCATCCTGGTCACCACCTCGGGCTTCGGACCCGGCTCCCGACGCTGGGTCGACGGCAAGCCGCTCACCCTCGTCGACGGGCCGATGCTGGTCGCCCTGCTGCAGGAACACGGCCTGCGCGGCCGGCTGGGCTCCCCCGTCCCGCCCGCGGAGCGCCGGGCCGAACCGGCCGTCCTCTCCCCCGGCGAGAACGCGCCGCTGCCCGCCGAGGAGGTCGCCGTCGCCTTCCGCACCACCGGCGCGGAGGCCGACCTCACCCTGCTCCTGCTCACCGCCGACGGCGTGGTCCGCGACGACGGCGACTTCGTCTTCTACCACCAGCCGACCGCGGCGGACGGTGCGGTGCGGCTGCGTCCGCTGGACGGCACCGCGAACGTCCGCCTCGGCGACCTCCCGGACGCCGTCCGGCGGGTCGCCGTCTCCGTCAACATGGACACCGACACCGGGCTGACCTGCGCCGACCTCGGCGACGCCGAGCTGGAGATCCAGTCCGGCCCCGCCGCCTGGCGCTTCCGGCCCCCGGCCGACCCTGCGATCTCCGCGATGCTCGTCGCCGAGCTCTACCGGCACAACGGCACCTGGAAGCTCCGCGCCGTCGGCCAGGGCTGGTCCGACGGCCTCGCCGGCCTCGCCCGCACCCACGGCGTGGACGTGGCCTGAGCCTCGCACCGGGCCCACCGAACACCGACCCACCCCCCGCCGAAGGCACCCGGGCCGGCTTCCCGCGAAGGCGTGCAACCCGCCCGCAAGGCAACCGCCATCGGCGCACCTCGGCCGGCCTCCCGCCGAAGGCGCGACGCACCGCCGGAGGCACCTCGGCGACGCGAGCAACGGCCACGGCTCGGCCGGCTTCCCGCCGCAGGCGGGGGAACCGGCCCGCAGGGCAGCCGCCGGAGGTGGGGGAGCTGTTCCCGGGTCTACGGCCAGGTGGGTGCGGCTCGGCGGGGTTCCCGCCGGGGGCGGGGGGGTGGCTCGGCGGGGGCTACAGCTCGCGGGCGTGGCGGCGTTCGCCGGCGCAGATGTGGTAGCCGAGCCAGGCGTTGATGGCGAGCATCGGGGCGTTGGTGGCGTCGTTGGCGGTGTAGGCCGCGGTGAGGCCGGCCGCGCGGGCGCGGTGGAGGGAGTCGGTCTTGGCGATCTTGGCGAGGCCTCGGCCGCGGTGCGACTCGCAGGTGGCGGTGAAGGCGGACCAGTAGCGGCCGCCGTCGGTCTGGGCGGCGCTGAACGCGACCGGTTCGCCGTCGGCGAGGACGACGGTGGTGAGCTCGTGGGAGAGGTCGGGGCGCCGCCAGATGGTGGCGAGCCACTCCTCGTAGGGCTGGTCCCCGGTCTCCAGGTCGCCGGGCTCGGCGCGGGTGCCGTCGATGTCGACCAGGTAGATCGGGTACGGGTCGTCGAGGTAGTCCGCGGCGGTGCGCAGTTCGGTGCCGGCGGGGAGCGCGGGGACGGGCGGCAGCCCGGTGGTGAGGTCGCGCGCGGAGAAGTGGCCCTGCCGGCCGGCCGTGTAGCCGCGGGCGGCGGCGAAGGCGAGGGCGTCGGGTTCGTCGTCGGCCCAGCAGCTGATCCGGGTGGCGCCGGCGGTGGCGAGGAGTTCCTCGCCGGCGGCGACCAGGCGGCCGCCGACGCCGCGGCGGCGGTGCGCGGGGAGCACGGAGACGTTGAGGACGGCCTCGCCGGGGGTGGCGGCTTCGGGCACGAGGGCGTGCCGGGCGGTGCCGACGATCTCGCCGTCGACCTCGGCGACCAGGATGCCGTAGTCGGGCGTGTGGAGGACCTGCCAGGCGACGACCTCGGGGGTGATCACGAGGTAGGGGCGGCCGGCGCTGTAGGCTGCGGCGGCTCCGGCGGCATCTGCGGGGCGGAATTCACGAATCGTCAGAGACATAGGCATGTCACGTTAACCAGCGGCGCACTGAATCGCCTCTGAATTTGGGTTCTCTGCACGGAAAGCTCAAGTTCAGCTCTGAGTTTCGCCGTGACGGCTTGGCACCGGGGCGCCGGGGCGCCACTCTCGGCAACGGGGGGGCAGGAGCGTACGGCGGGGCCCACTGGAGAGGGGGAGTTTCCGATGGACGTACCGCCGGCGTTCCGACTCGGTGTCGGTCTCGGATGGCGAGCCGAGATCGACACCGTGGTCGAGCGGCTGAACGGTGTGGACTGGGTCGAGGTGGTGGCGGAGAACGTCTGCGCCGGCCACCTGCCGGAGTCGCTGGGGCTGTTGCGGGAGCGGGGCGTCACGGTCGTCCCGCACGGGGTCTCGCTCGGTCTCGGCGGCGCCGAGGTGCCGGACGCGGGGCGGCTGGCGCGACTCGCGGAGACCGCGCTGGCGCTGGGGGCGCCGCTGGTCACCGAGCACCTGGCGTTCGTCCGGGCGGGCGGGCTGGAGGCGGGTCACCTGCTGCCGGTGCCGCGGACCCGGGAGTCGCTGGCGGTGGTGGCGGCGAACGTCCGGATCGCGCAGCGTGAGCTGCCGGTGCCGCTGGCGCTGGAGAACATCGCCGCCCACCTGGCCTGGCCGGACGACGAGCTGACCGAGGCCCAGTTCCTCGCCGAGCTGGTCGAGCGGACCGGGGTGAAGCTGCTGGTCGACGTCGCCAACCTGCACACCAACCGGGTCAACCTGGGGGTGGACGTCGCCGCCGAGCTGGACCGGCTGCCGCTGGAGGCGATCGCGTACGTGCACGTGGCGGGCGGGGTGGAGCGGGACGGGGTGTGGCACGACACGCACGCCCACCCGGTGACCGAGCCGGTGCTGGAGGTGCTCGCCGAGCTGTGCCGGCGGACCACCCCGGCCGGGGTGCTGCTGGAGCGGGACGACCGCTTCCCGCCGCCGGCCGAGCTGGCCGGCGAACTGGCCGCCGTCCGACGGGTCTACGAAGGGCAGGGGGTGCCCCAGCATGTCTGATCACATCGCGTCCCAGCACGACGGACGCTTCGAGTACCTGGTGCGCGAGCGGGAGGACGCCGAGCTGCTGCTGGCCCGGGCCTCGCTGGCCCGTCGGCAGACCGAGCTGCTGGCGGCGCTGACCGCCGGCGGCCCGGTGCCGGCCGGCTTCGACGCGGAGCAGGTGCGCGTCCAGACGGAGGGCCTTGCCGCCAAGCGCCGGGACACCGTCGCGCACCTCGCGCCGGAGCTCGCCGCGATCCTGGGCGCGGACTACGGCCCGCTGTTCCTGCGGTACGCGGCGGGCCACCCGCAGACCGGCGGTTACCGGGCCGACGCCCGGGCCTTCGCCGAGTGGGCGCTGGGCACCGACCCGGCCGCCGACCGGCGCCGGGCGCTGCGGCACTGGCTGCGGCCCGGCGGCAGCCGCTGGAACCGGCTGCTGGCCGGCCGCCGTCACTGACCTCGCCGCGCCCGTACCCGGCGGGGCTCCGGAACCGCCGGATACCCGCCTGAACGCACCTACGAGCACTGTGCACCACTGAACGACACGGGGGACTGACGATGTGGCACGTTGAGTTCGCCATCGCCTGCGCGGTGGCGCTGATCGCCCTGGTCGCCGTCGGCGTCACCAGGGCCCGGGCGCTGCGGGCGCCCGCCCCGCAGGGGCTGGTCGGCATCGGGCTGCCGCTCCTGGAGACCGCGTTCCTGGCCGGTGGCCCGGGCCGGGTGGTCGAGGTCGCGCTGGTCCGGATGGAGCGCGAGGGCCGGGTGGTCATCTCGCGCGACCGCAGGGTCACCGTCACCGATCCGGTGCCCCGGGACGCGATCGAGGCGGTGGTGGTCACCGCGGCCGGCCGGGGCAGCCGCGACCTGAACGCGCTGCGCCGCGCCGTGATGCGCGACCCCGAGGTGCAGCGGATCGGCGACCGGCTCGCCGACCGCGGCCTGATGCGCCGCCCGGACCGGCTGCGGGCTGCCGCCTGGGCCCGCCGGCTGATGTGGCTGGCGCTGCTGCTGACGGTCGTGCTCGGGCTGGTGACCATGATCGGCTGGATGGTCCAGCCGATCGCCGAGCGGGACGCCACCACTCCCCCGCTGTTCGTCTTCGGCGCGCTGGTGGTGTTCCTGGCGGTCGTGCTGCGGGTCACCCGGCTGCCCCGCTCGCGGGTCACCCCCGCGGGCGCCCGCCAGCTCGGCATGGTCCGCGACGGCGGCTCGTGGCGGCCGCGCGACGCCGGCCCCGAGGACGCCCTGCTGCTGGGCGCGCTCGCCCTCGGCGGGGTGGCCGTCCTGGAGGACGCCGAACTGCGGGCCGCCCTGCTGCCCCGGCCGCTGGTCGGCGGCACGAACACGGGCGGCGGCTCCGGCTCGTCCTCCGACTCCGGGTACTGGTGCGGCTCCTCGTCGAGCAGCTCCTGCGGGTCGACCACCAGCTGCGGGTCCTCGTCGAGCTGCGGTTCGTCGTCGAGCTCGTGCGGGTCCTCGTCGAGCAGCTCCTGCGGCTCCTCGTCCAGCTCCTGCGGGTCCTCGTCGAGCAGCTCCTGCGGGTCGTCCAGCTCCTGCGGGTCGAGCTGCGGCGGCGGCGGATGCGGCAGTTCGTGACCGCGGCCGGCGGTCACAGTTCGGTATCGCGACCCGGGGTTCCGTTTCCCGGGGAGCCGGACGGGTCTAGAAAAATCCCATGTGGGTGATCCTCCTGATTCCGGCCTGTGCCGCCGCAGTGTTCTCCTGCCTGCGGCTGGTCCGGGTCGCCGCCACGGCAGACTCGCTGTCCGCGATCGGTCCGGCCCGGCCGGAGGAGGCCGTCGGCGTCGGTCTGTTCGAGACCGCCTACCTGGCCGGCGGCCCCACCCGGGTGGTCGACCTCGCCCTCGTCCGGATGGCCGGGCGGGGGCGCCTGCACCTCGCCCACACCGGTTGGACCACCGTCGTCGACCCGCAGGGGCGTAGCCGGCTGGAACGCGCGCTGATCGGCGAGATCGGCCCCGAAGGGCAGTGCCGGACGGCCGCGCTGCGGGCCGCGCTCGCCGCCCACCCCACCGTCCGCGACATCGGCGAGCGGCTGACCATGGCCGGTCTCGCCACTCCGGCGACCGTCCGGGAGAGTGCGCTGCTGGCCATCCGTCAGGTCCGGCACGCGCTGCTGCTGGCCACCGGGCTGCTGGTCGCGGCGCTGGTGCTGGCCGCCCCCGGCAGCGGGCAGGCCGGGGCGACCGTCGCCTGGTTCGCGCTGCCGCTGGTGCTCACCGGCGGGACGCTGCTGATGGCCCGGGTCGACGTGCACGCCTACACCGCGTGGGCCGCCCCCGCCGGCCAGGAGGTGCTGCGGACGGCCCGGATCCCCCGCCAGTACGGGCCGGCGGACGACGCCGAGCGCGAGCTCCTCACCGCCGTCGCGATGGTCGGCCCCGACGCCGTTCCCGACGCGAGGCTGCGCGCCGCGCTCCGCGGCTGAGCGGTCGGGGGCCGCTGCCCCCGACCGTCGGCGCTCCGCGCGCGAGGCCGTGAGGGCCGTTACGCCAGGCCGTTGAGCAGCTCGGCGACCGGCTTGCGGCGGCCGGTGAAGAACGGGACCTCTTCGCGGACGTGCAGGCGGGCCCGGGAGGGGCGCAGGTCGCGCATCAGGTCGACGATCCGGTGCAGCTCGTCCGCCTCGAAGGCGAGCAGCCACTCGTAGTCGCCGAGCGCGAAGGAGGCGACGGTGTTGGCGCGGACGTCCGGGTAGCCGCGGGCCATCATGCCGTGCTCGGCGAGCATCGCCCGGCGCTCCTCGTCCGGCAGCAGGTACCACTCGTAGGAACGCACGAAGGGGTACACGCACACGTAGTCGCGGGCCCGCTCGTCGGCGAGGAACGCGGGGATGTGCGACTTGTTGAACTCGGCGGGGCGGTGCAGCGCCATGTTCGACCAGACCGGCTCCAGCAGGCGGCCGACGGCGGTGCGGCGGAAGCGGTTGTACGCCTCCTGCAGGTCGTCGGAGTTCTCCGCGTGCCACCAGACCATGACGTCCGCGTCGGCGCGCAGGCCGGACACGTCGTAGGTGCCGCGGACGGTGACGTCCTTCGCGGCCAGCTGCTCGAACAGCTCGTCGACCTCGGCGGCCAGGGCGGCGCGGTCCTCGGGGAGGTCACCCTTGAGCTTGAACACCGACCACATGGTGTAGCGGATGACCTGGTTGAGGTCGCGGGCCTTCTTCTTCACGGGCTGCTCAGTGCTATCGGTCATGCGCCCATTGTCCCTTCTGCGACGGGTCCGCCCGCCGTCGGGGTCGACAACCCGTCGACCGCGCGCCGGGCACTGGCGATCACGGCGGGGATGCCCACGCCGTCGTACGCGGCGCCGCAGACGGCCAGTCCGCCGACGCCCGCGACCTGGGCGCGGATCCGCTCGACCCGCTCCAGGTGGCCCACCGGGTACTGCGGCAGCCCGCCGCGCCACCGGGTCACCGCGGTCGCGTACGGGGTGGCCCGCAGGCCGACCGCCGCGCCGAGGTCCGCCAGCGAGCGGGCCACCAGCTCCTCGTCCGGGAGGTCCAGCGCGGCCTCCTCGCGGTGCCGGCCGAGCGAGGTGCGCAGCAGGAAGGCGTCCGGCGCGGAACGCGCCAGCCAGCCCCACTTGTTGGAGGAGAAGGTGGAGGCCTTGATCTGCCGGCCGTCCACCGGCGGGACCAGGAAGCCGCTGCCGGTCAGCGGGCTGTCGGCCAGGTCCGCGCGGCGGAACGCCATCGTCACCAGCGCCATCCCCGCGTACTCGACCTGCCGCAGCTCGGCCGCCGCGCCCGGCAGCTCGGCCTCGACCAGCCGGGCGGCCTGCGGCGCCGGCACCGCCAGCACCACGGCGTCCGCCTCCAGCACCGAGCCGCCGGAGGCCACCCGCCAGCCCGTCGGCGTCCGGCGCAGCTCGTCGACCGGGTGGTCGGTGCGCAGGTCCACCCCGGCCTTGCGCAGATGGGCCTCGGCCGCCTCGGGCAGGGTGCCCAGGCCGCCGCGCAGACCCTGGAAGACCGGGCCGGCCGCCGCCGCCCGGGAGGTCAGCTCACGGACCCCGGCCACCAGCGAGCCGCCCGCGCGGGCGATCGCCAGCAGCTGCGGCACGGCCGCGCGCAGCGACAGCTGGTCGGTCCGGCCCGCGTACACGCCGCCGAGCAGCGGCTCGACCAGCCGCTGCACCACCTCGGGGCCGAGCGCGGCGCCGACGTACGCGCCGAGCGGGACGTCGTCGGCGACCGGTCCGGTCGGGCGCTCGTGCCGGGCCCGCTCCAGGCCCTCCGCCGAGAGCACCCCGGACGCGGCCAGCGCCTCCAGGTCGCCGGGGACACCCATCACCTGGCCGGTGGGGATGGGCCGCAGCCCCCCGCCGGTCCAGATCGCCGCCCTGGCGGTGCTCGGCGGCTCCAGCTCCTCCCCCAGGCCCACCAGCCGGGCGAGCTCCACCGCCTCGGGCCGCCGGGCCAGCACCGACTCGGCCCCGAGGTCCACCCGGACCCCGCCGACCTCCCCGGCCCGCAGCTTCCCGCCGACCCGCCCGGACGCCTCCAGCAGCGTCACCCGGCGGGGCCCCGCGCTCAGGAACACCGCCGCCGCGAGCCCCGCGATCCCGCCACCGACCACCACGACATGAGGTTCTGCCATGCCCGGCAGTCTCTCAGCCTTTACCCGCTTCCCCTGCACCAGCGCGTCGAGCTCGACCACGAGCCCGAGACCGGGGTGTGGCCGGGATGTGATCGAGCCGGTACCGGGCGGGTGGGATCCGGTGCGGGGGTCGGGCCGTCCAAGGGTGGACGGGGTGCGCGAGGGGCGTGCGCCGAGGCGAGGGGGAGAGCGAATGGACGTGCGGGGCCGGAGAGTTGCGGTGGCGGCGGCGGTCGCGGCGGTGGTGCTGGCGGGCGGCTGCAGCGCCGGGGGCGGGACGAGCTCCAGCGACGCCGCGAAGCCCGCGGTGGCGAACGGCGCGGCGGCGCCGCAGGCGGCGGGCGGGGAGAAGGCCGCGGCGAGCGGCGGACCGGCGGCGAAGGACGCCGGGACGGTCGCCCCCGCGGCGCCGCGGGTGATCGCGTACAAGGCGCAGCTGACCGTCCGGGTGGAGAACGTGGCGACGGCGCGCGGCAAGGCGCTGGCGCTGCTGGAGGCGGCGGGCGGCTACGTGTCGGGCGAGAGTTCGAACGGCCGCGGGGACGGCGCGGTGGACGGCACCACGCTGACCCTGAAGGTGCCGTCCGCGGAGCACCGCAGGACGCTGGACGCGCTGGCGGCGCTCGGCGCCACGCTGGACCTGAACAGCCAGGCGGACGACGTCACCCAGCAGGTGGCGGACGTGGAGAGCCGGCTGAAGTCGCAGCGCGCCAGCGTGGACCGGGTGCGGGCGCTGATGGCGGAGGCGAAGTCGCTGGCCGAGGTGGTCTCGCTGGAGGGCGAGCTGACCCGCCGTGAGGCGGACCTGGAGAGCCTGCAGCGGCAGCAGCAGGAGCTGGCGGCGCGGACCTCGCTGTCGACGGTGACGCTGCGGCTGGTGGCGGAGCGCGCGAAGCCGTCGCTGCCGGCGGCCGAGCCCGAGAAGGGCTTCTGGGCATCGGTGGGCGGTGCGCTGTCGGGCGGCTGGGACGCGCTGGTGACCGTGGTGAAGGTGCTGCTGATGGCGCTGGCGGCGATCGCGCCGTTCCTGCTGGTGGCGGCGCCGCTGCTGGGCCTGGTGTGGTGGCTGCGGCGCGGTGCCCGTCGGCGGCCGGCGCTGCCGGCCCAGCGGTCGGAGCACCCGGAGCCGGGGCCGGAGCAGCCGCAGGAGGAGCCGGCCGGGCAGCCGGACGCGGCCGAGCGGCGGTGAGCCGCGCCGGGTGGGGGCCGACGCCCCCGCCCGGCGGCCGGGTCAGCGGGCGCTGGCCTCGTGGACGAAGGCGACCAGGCGGGTCAGCGCGTCCGGGTCCATGCTCGGCATGACGCCGTGGCCGAGGTTGAAGATGTGGCCGCTGTCGCCGATCGCCTGGGCGGCGTGCAGCACCTCGCGGGCCTTGGTCTCCACGACGTGGGTGGGGGCGTAGAGGACGGCGGGGTCGAGGTTGCCCTGCAGGCCCTTGCCGGGGCCGACCCGGTCGGCGGCGACGTTGAGCGGGACCCGCCAGTCGACGCCGACGATGTCGGCGCCGGCCTGGCCCATTAGGCCGAGCAGTTCGCCGGTGTTGACACCGAAGTGGATCTTCGGCACGCCGTACGGGGTGACCGCGTCGAAGACCTTGGTGGAGGCGGGCAGCACCGAGCGGCGGTACTCGTCGGGGGCGAGCGCGCCGGCCCAGGAGTCGAAGAGCTGGACGGCCGAGGCACCGGCCTCGATCTGGATCTTCAGGAAGGCGGCGGTGATCTCCGCCAGCCGGTCGACCAGGGCGGCCCACAGCTCGGGCTCGCCGTACATCATGGCCTTGGTGTTCTCGTACGTCCGCGAGGGCCCGCCCTCGACCAGGTAGCTGGCCAGGGTGAAGGGGGCGCCGGCGAAGCCGATCAGCGGGGTGCTGCCGAGCTCGTCGACGAGCAGGCCGACCGCCTCGGTGATGTACGGCATGTCGTCGGGCTCGAGCGGACGCAGCCGCCGGAGGTCCTCGGCGGTGCGGATCGGGTCGGCGATGACCGGGCCGACACCGGGCTTGATGTCGACGTCGATGCCGACCGCCTTGAGCGGGACGACGATGTCGGAGAAGAAGATCGCGGCGTCCACCTTGTGCCGGCGGACCGGCTGCAGGGTGATCTCCTTGACCAGCTCCGGCCGCATGCAGGACTCGAGCATCGGGATGCCCTCGCGCACCTTCAGGTACTCGGGCAGCGAGCGGCCGGCCTGGCGCATGAACCACACCGGGGTGTGCGGCACCGGCTCGAATCGGGCGGCGCGCAGGAAGACGGAGTCGTGGGCGGCGCCGCGACGCGCGGCGGCCTCGGGCTGCTGACCGGTGGGGGCTGCGGAAGTCTCACTCACGGGCAAATCTTCGCACGCACCGCCCGCCCGTCCCGCTTCGTGCAGGTCGTGGGTTCCTCCAGGGGTTCCTCCGGACCGCTTCCGGACGGCCTTTCGGCACGCCGCGTACACGAAAGTGCTCGGAATGAGCGCTCCGGGCACCTAGGCTTCCGGACATGGCAACGGTCGGCGGGCAATCCGCACAGGGTGGCGGAACGGGCAAGGAGGCGGCGCCGATCGAGTTCCGGGAGGCCGTCGAGGCGTTGGGCTCGGCACGGCTGCGCCCCGAACTGGTGATCGCGCCCGCCCCGGCACCGCGCCGGCTCGCCCCGTACGCCTTCGCGCTGTCGGCGACCGTCGAGGTGGACGGCGAGGAGCTGGCGGACGGCACGCTGGTGCTGCTGCACGACCCGGCCGGGCAGGAGCCCTGGCGGGGGGACTTCCGGGTGGTCACCATGGCCCGGGCCGAACTGGAGCCGGAGATGGCCGGCGACCCGGTGCTCTCCGAGGTCGGCTGGGCCTGGCTGCTGGACGCGCTGCAGGCGCACGGCGCCGGGTACGCCGAGCCGAGCGGCACGGTGACCCGCTGCCACTCGCAGTCCTTCGGGGCGCTGGCGGAGCGCGGCGCGTCCACCGAGATCGAGCTGCGGGCGTCCTGGACACCGTCGGACGGCCGCTTCGAGCGGCACCTGGCGGCCTGGGGCGACCTGCTGTGCACCTGCGCGGGCCTGCCGCCGACCGCCGCCGGCCCGCTGCCGCTGCCCGACGCCGCGTCACTCGGCGGAGTGGTTCCAATGCCGGCCCGTCGCCGGCCGCGCCCCCACTGAGGGACAGCCGCCCACGATCAGCGGCGCGCCACCCGCAGGACTGACGGAGTGTGACTTGTGTCGCACTCCGTGTCAATTCCCTGCCCGATCCTGACCGTCGCGCGTCATGTTCCGATCGAAAACGTACGAATCCCGGGCATGTCGTACCGGTCATCTGCGCGATTTGTCCGTATTGTTACTCACTAGATCGTGATCACCCGCTAAAGGCGGGCACGGTTGATGCCGAAGGTGTCAGTGACCCTTTCCAAATGCGGAACACTCCGAGCGCCCCCAGGCCAGAGGGCGGTGACGAGGAGCTGACGTCCGCCACTCCCTACAGGAGGCCTGGTGTCGGTCCTTCTCGAGCACCCCGCAAATGTGGTGGCCTACCGTCCGACGAAGCCCACCGCCATGGTGGTCATCGCTGATCCCCGCGTCCGGAACACCGTCACCCGGCACCTGTGGGCGCTCGGCGTCCGCGACGTCATCGAGGTCTCCTCGATCGCCGAGGCCCGGCCCCGCGTCGCCACGCCGCGCGACATCTGCATCGCCGACGTCCACCTGCCCGACGGCTCCGGCCTGACCATCCTGGCCGAGACCCGCGCCGCGGGCTGGCCGAACGGCCTGGCGCTGTCCGCCGCCGACGACATCGGCGCGGTCCGCTCGGCCCTGGCCGGCGGGGTCAAGGGCTACGTGGTCACCGGCACCCGCACCAACGTCGCGATGCCGGGCCGTCCGGGCATGCCGCTGGGCGCGGCCGGGCTGGCCGGGCGGATGCGCCGTCCGGGCATGCCGGGCCACCCCGGTGCGCACGGCCAGCCCGGCGCGGCGGGTGCCCCCGGCGCGCCCGGCGCCCAGCCGTCCGCGTACCGGGAGCTGTCCGGCCGTGAGGTCGAGGTCTTGCGGCTGGTGGCGGAGGGCCAGTCCAACAAGGCGATCGGCGTCGCGATGGGGCTGTCCGCGCTCACCGTGAAGAGCCACCTCGCCCGGATCGCCCGGAAGCTCGGAACCGGTGACCGGGCGGGCATGGTGGCGGTCGCCCTGCGAACCGGAATCATCCACTGACGGTTCCGCAACCCCGCTGGTGGCGGCCCGGAGGAACGTTTCCTCCGGGCCGTCGCCGTGTCCGGCCCGGACGCCGGTCCGGACAACAGCCGCAAACAGGGCGTGGCATATGTCGGAACATGGTCCGACCAGTCAGACAACACTCCCGGCCGCGGTGGCCGTCGTACCCTTGGGGAGTGACCGACGCCGTAGCAGCCCCTGAAGAGACAGCCCCGGTCCCGCTCCTCGAGCCGCGGGAGGGGCTGCCACCGGTCGTGGCCGACGACACCGCCCTCGCCGGGACGGTGGCCGCCTTCGCCGCCGGCACCGGCCCGGTCGCGGTCGACGCCGAGCGGGCCTCCGGCTACCGGTACGGTCAGCGGGCCTACCTGATCCAGCTCCGCCGGGCCGGCGCGGGCACCGCGCTGATCGACCCGATCGCCTGCCCCGACCTCTCCGGGCTCGGCGCCGCGCTCGCCGACACCGAGTGGGTGGTGCACGCCGCGACCCAGGACCTGCCCTGCCTCGCCGAGGTCGGCATGCGGCCGGCCCGGCTCTTCGACACCGAGCTGGCCGGCCGGCTCGCCGGCTTCCCCCGGGTGGGCCTCGGCCCGATGACCGAGAGCGTGCTCGGCCTCTCGCTCGCCAAGGAGCACTCGGCGGTCGACTGGTCGACCCGCCCGCTGCCCGAGCCCTGGCTCCGCTACGCCGCCCTGGACGTCGAGGTGCTGGTCGAGCTGCGCGACGCACTCGAGCGGGAGCTGGACGGCCAGGGCAAGCTCCCGTGGGCGCTGGAGGAGTTCGCCGCGCTGGTCGACGCCCCGCGGCCCGGCCCGCGGGTCGACCCCTGGCGGCGCACCTCCCAGCTGCACAAGGTCCGCCGCCGCCGGCAGCTCGCCGCGGTCCGCGAGATGTGGCTGACCCGCGACCGGATCGCCCGCGAGCGGGACGTCTCCCCCGGCCGCGTGCTGCCGGACGCCTCGATCGTCAACGCCGCGCTGGCCATGCCGCTGAACGGGCCGGCGCTGATCGCCGTCCAGGGCTTCGGCCCGCGCACCAACCGGCGCCAGGTCGACCAGTGGCTGGCCGCGCTGCAGCGGGCCCGGGAGATCCCGGAGAACGAGCTGCCGCCGGCCGCCGCGCCGCACGACGGGCCGCCCCCGCCGCGCGCCTGGGCCGACAAGGACCCGGTGGCCGCGGCCCGGCTCTCCGCCGCGCGCGCCGCGGTCACGGCGCTCGCCGAGCAGCACAACCTCCCGGCCGAGAACCTGATCACCCCGGACCTGGTCCGCCGGGTCTCCTGGGAGCCGCCGGCCACCCCGGACGCCGACGCGATCGGGACGGCGCTGCGCGCCCTCGGCGCCCGCCAGTGGCAGGTCGACCTGGTCGCCCCGGTGATGGCGAAGGCCTTCGGCGAGGCCGCCGCCTGACCTTCGGCCGGGCCGCCCGCGGTGTGTGGTCGCCCACACTGGGCAAGTTAGTTACCGGCGGGTAGCATGGGTGGCGTTGCAGCGCCGCTCCCCACCCATGGCCGTGCGGACTGCGCGTCATCGTCATGTCCCCTTGGGAGGAGAGCCCCCGTGCCTCGTACCGCGAGGGACGTCGTCTTCGTCGACGGCGTCCGCACCCCGTTCGGCAAGGCCGGCCCGAAGGGCATCTACGCCGAGACCCGCGCCGACGACCTGGTCGTCAAGTGCATCCGGGAGCTCGTGCGCCGCAACCCGAACCTGCCCGTCGAGCGCATCGACGAGGTCGCCATCGCCGCGACCACGCAGATCGGCGACCAGGGCCTGACCATCGGCCGCACCGCGGGCCTGCTGGCCGGTCTGCCGAAGTCCACCCCGGGCTACGCGATCGACCGCATGTGCGCCGGCGCGATGACCGCCGTCACCACCACCGCGGGCGGCATCGCCTTCGGCGCGTACGACATCGTGGTCGCCGGTGGCGTCGAGCACATGGGCCGCCACCCGATGGGCGAGGGCGTGGACCCGAACCCGCGCTTCGTCTCGGAGAAGCTGGTCGACGAGTCCGCCCTGTTCATGGGCATGACCGCGGAGAACCTGCACGACCGCTTCCCGCACATCACCAAGGAGCGCTGCGACGCGTACGCGGTGCGCTCGCAGGAGAAGGCCGCCAAGGCGTACGCCAACGGCGACATCCAGCCCGACCTGGTGCCGATCGCGGTCCGCAACACCAACCCGGACGCCGGCGAGACGGGCTGGGGCCTGTCCACCACCGACGAGCCGATGCGCCCGGGCACCACCCTGGAGTCGCTGGCCGGTCTGAAGACCCCCTTCCGTCCGCACGGCAACATCACCGCGGGCAACGCGGCGGGCCTCAACGACGGCGCCACCGCCTCGATCCTCGCCGCCGAGGACGTCGCCGAGGAGCTCGGCCTCCCGGTCAAGATGCGCATGGTGAGCTTCGCCTACGTCGGCGTCGAGCCCGAGGTCATGGGCATCGGCCCCGTCCCGGCGACCGAGAAGGCGCTGGCCAAGGCCGGTCTGACCATCGACGACATCCAGGCCTTCGAGATCAACGAGGCCTTCGCCGTCCAGGTGCTGGCCATGCTCGACCACTTCGGCATCGCCGACGACGACGAGCGCGTCAACCCGTACGGCGGCGCGATCGCGTTCGGCCACCCGCTGGCCTCCTCGGGCGTGCGCCTGATGACCCAGCTGGCCCGCCGCTTCGAGCAGCGCCCCGACGTCCGCTACGGCCTGACCTCCATGTGCATCGGCTTCGGCATGGGCGCCACGGTCATCTGGGAGAACCCGCACTTCGAGGGTGGTAAGTGACCATGAGCACCACTGAGCTGCTGAAGCGCGCCGCCGAGCTGTTCCCCGGCGAGGTCGTCACCACCGCGCACGTACGCCACCTGGACCTGCCGCTGCAGGCCGGCAAGCTGGCGCTGATCACCCTGGACAACGGCTTCGACCACACCAAGCCGACCACCTTCGGCCCGGGCTCGCTGGCGAAGCTCTCCGAGGCGCTCGACCAGGTCGAGGCCGAGGCCGCCGAGGGGAAGATCGTCGCCGCCGCCATCACCGGCAAGCCGTTCATCTTCGCGGTCGGCGCCGACCTCAAGGGCGTCGAGGTGCTCAAGGAGCACTCCGACGCGCTGGCCATCGGCAAGGGCGGCCACGACGTCTTCAAGCGGATCGCCGCGCTGCCCGTCCCCACCTTCGCCTTCTACAACGGCGCGGCGATGGGCGGCGGCGTCGAGGTCGGCCTGCACGCCACCTACCGCACCGTCAGCTCCGGCGTCCCGGCGTTCTCGCTGCCCGAGGTCTTCCTCGGCCTCGTCCCCGGCTGGGGCGGCTGCACCATCCTGCCGAACCTGATCGGCCCGGCGAAGGCCGTCAAGGTCATCGTCGAGAACTCGATGGCGCAGAACAAGCAGCTCAAGGGCAAGGAGGTGTTCGAGCTCGGCATCGCGGACGCGATCTTCGAGCCGGCCGACTTCCTGGAGCAGTCGATCCTGTGGGCCGCCAAGGTCCTCAAGGGCGAGGTCGTCGTCGAGCGCGAGGAGATCGACCGCGGCAAGGCCTGGGACGACGCCGTCACCTGGGGCCGCTGGGTCGCCGACGCCAAGGTGCACGGGGCCGCTCCGGCCGCGTACAAGGCGCTCGACATCATCCAGCAGGTCAAGGACCAGGACCTGCAGGCCGGCTTCGACGCCGAGGACGCGGCGCTGGCCGACCTCATCATGACCGGCGAGCTGCGCAGCGGCCTGTACGCCTTCAACCTGGTGCAGCGCCGGGCCAAGCGCCCGTTCGGCGCGCCGGACAAGTCGCTGGCCCGTCCGGTCTCCAAGATCGGCGTCGTCGGCGCGGGCCTGATGGCCTCGCAGCTGGCGCTGCTGTTCGCCCGCCGCCTGGAGGTGCCGGTCGTGCTGACCGACATCGACCAGGAGCGCATCGACAAGGGCGTCGGCTACGTCCACGCCGAGATCGACAAGCTCCTCGCCAAGGGCCGGATCGGCAACGACAAGGCCAACAAGCTCAAGGGCCTGGTGCGCGGCCACCTCGACAAGGCCGTCGCCTTCGGCGACGCGGACTTCGTCATCGAGGCCGTGTTCGAGGAGATGGGCGTCAAGCAGAAGGTGCTGGCCGAGCTGGAGGCGGTGGTCTCGCCGACCACCATCCTGGCCACCAACACCTCCTCGCTGTCCGTCACCGAGATGGCGTCCAAGCTCCAGCACCCGGAGCGCGTGGTCGGCTTCCACTTCTTCAACCCGGTCGCGATCCTCCCGCTGCTGGAGATCGTCCGCGCGGAGAAGACCGACGACGCCTCGCTGGCCACCGCCTTCGCGGTCGCCAAGAAGCTGAAGAAGACCGCCGTCCTGACCAAGGACGCCCCGGCGTTCGTGGTGAACCGGATCCTCACCCGCTTCATGGGCGAGATCCAGAGCGTCATCGACGAGGGCACCCCGTTCGAGACCGTCGAGAACGCCGTCAAGCCGCTCGGCCTGCCGATGTCCCCGATCGCGCTGCTCGAACTGGTCGGCCCGGCGATCGCCCTGCACGTCTCCGAGACCCTGCACGGCGCCTTCCCGGAGCGGTTCTCCGTCTCCGAGAACCTCGGCAAGGTGGTCAAGGCCGGCAAGCGCGGCTTCTACATCTGGCAGGACGGCGCCCAGGTCCTCGACCCCGAGGTGCTGGAGCTGCTGACCTTCGGCGACTCGGTGCTGACCGAGGAGCAGGTGCGCGCCCGTGCCCTGGACGCCGTGGCCCAGGAGATCGGCCTGATGCTCGACGAGGGCGTCGTCGGCGAGGCGCAGGACATCGACCTGTGCATGATCACCGGCGCCGGCTGGCCCTTCCACCTCGGCGGCATCACCCCGTACCTCGACCGCGAGGGCGTCTCCGAGCGCGTCAACGGCAAGAAGTTCCTGGCCCCCGGCCTGGCTTCGGTCCCCGTCTGAGTCCGACGTACGACAGGGCGGTACCCCCGGCACCGGGGGTACCGCCCTTCGTCGTTGTCAGCGGGCTGCCCTAGCGTGCGGGGCATGGGACTTGCTCTGTCGGTCGGGGAGAACGACCACTTCTCCGAGGATCTCGCCGCGCTGTCCGGGGCACTGGCCGCGGTGGGCGTCGAATGGCGCGAGCCGGCCCGGAGCGCGGGCCCGAGCGCCTCGGCCGGGTTCCCCTACGGGTACCTGCACCACCTGCGGCGGGCGTACGTGCTGCACCTGTACGACCGGCCCGTGCCCCCGGCCGGCGGGACCGCCCGGGAGCAGCTCGACCGGGACGCCGAACTGGTGCGGGACGAGACGACGATGCTCTCCTCGCACCTGCTCTGCCACTCCGACTGCGCGGGCTTCTACGTGCCCGTGGACTTCGCCGAGCCGCTGTTCCTGGACGAGCAGGCGGTGGCCGGTGGCGGGATGGTGGGCTCGGCACAGCGGCTGCTGGCCGAGCTGGTGGCGTGCGCGCCCGCGATCGGGATCGCGGTGGCGGCCGACGGCACGGTGGGGCCCGAGCAGGACGCGATACCGGCGGACGACCCGTACGAGGTGGAGAAGTTCACCTGGTACGGGCTGTACCGGGCCTGCCGGGCGAGCATCGCGACGGGGCACGCCCTGGTGTTCTGCTGAGCCGGGTCAGGACGGGCGCTGGGCGGTGACCAGGACGTCGCCCGCGGCGGTGCGGTAGTAGAGCACCGAGCGGCCGGAGCGGCGGCGGGTGACCAGGCCCGCGTCGTGCAGTACCTTGAGGTGGCGGCCGGCCGAGCCGAGCACCTGCCCGGTGAGGGCGGTCAGCTGGGTGGTGGACTTCGGGGTGTCGAGCAGGACCAGGACGGTCGCGCGGCCGGGGCCCAGCAGCCGGGCCAGCGCGTCCGGGGCCGCGGTGCGGTCGGCGTCCGCGAGCGTGCCCGCGCAGGGGTAGGTGAGGGCGAAGCGCTGTCCGCTGTCGTCCCAGGAGACCCAGCCGGCCTTCTGCGTGATCGGCACGAACAGCAGCTGGGCGCCGGAGATCTCGCGCGGCGGATAGGCGTGGTCGTTCACCTGGAGCCGGCCGTCGCCGAGCCAGCGGGTGCCCGGGCGCAGCCCGTCCAGGGCCTGGGCCCAGCCGCCGCGGGTGAGCTGCGCGGTGCGGGCCAGCACGTCGGCCTCGATGATCCGGCGGCGGCGCGGCCAGGACGGCAGCACGGTCTCGGTCCACACCCAGCTCAGCAGCTCGGCGGTGAGCCGCGGGAGGTCCTCGCGGTGGAGGGCGGCCGGGAGCGGCCCGGCCAGGGAGACCGTCAGGTGCTCGCGGGCGGCGGCCGGCGGGGTGTCGCGGACCCGCGCCAGCTCCTGCTCGAACGTCTCCTCCGCCCCCGTGGGCGTGGGGGTGAGGAAGTCGGCGTTCCAGGTGCGGCCGAGTGCGGCCCGGACGGTGAGCGCGGTGACCGGGTCGCCCGCCAACCGGGCCCGGTAGGCGGGCAGGTGGGCGTCGAGCCACGCCCGGCCCCCGGGATCGGCGGCTCGGCCGCCCTGCAGCACCTTCAGGCTCGCGACCGTCTCGGCCAGCGGCGACACCACGAAGCGGCTGCCCGCCAGGGTGTCCGTGCTGATCCGCCACCAGCCCATCTTTCGCCTCCCCGCGAAAGATTAACGCCCTGGCCGGCCGACGACGAAGACTCCGGCGCATGCGTACGTATCAAGAGCTCTTCCGGACGGCGGAGTTCACCCCGTTCTTCCTGACCTCCGCGGTGCAGACCGCCGCCCAGACGGTGGCCGGACCGGCGCTCGGCACCCTGGTGTACCGCGAGACCGGATCGCCGCTGCTGTCCTCCCTGGCGATGTTCGGCCCGGCGCTGGCCCAGGTGGTCGGCGCGGCCACGCTGCTGTCGGCGGCCGACCGGCTGCCGCCGCGCGCCGCGTTGGCCGGCCTGGCGCTCCTGCTCGGCCTCGGCACCGCCGTCCAGGCGCTCCCCGGGCTGCCGGTGGGGGTGGCCTTCGCGGTGCTGCTGGTGGCCGGACTGGTCTCCTCGGTGGGCGGCGGGGTGCGGTACGGGCTGCTCAACGAGGTGCTCGGCAAGGACGGCTACCTGCTCGGCCGGTCGGTGCTCAACATGGCGGTGGGCGCGGTCCAGGTCGGCGGCTTCGCGCTGGGCGGGGTGCTGGTGGCCCTGCTGTCCGCACGCACCACCCTGCTCGTCGCCGCCGGGCTGTACGCGGCGGCCGCCCTCCTCGCCCGGTTCGGGCTGCGCGCCCGCGCGCCGCGTGCGGCGGGCCGCCCGTCGATCGGCGAGACCTGGCGCGGCAACGCGCTGCTGTGGTCCTCCCCCGCCCGTCGGACCGTGTTCCTGGCGCTGTGGGTGCCGAACGGGCTGATCGTCGGCTGCGAGTCGCTGTTCGTGCCGTACGCCCCCGAGCACGCCGGGCTGCTGCTCGCCTGCGCCGCACTCGGCATGCTGGCCGGGGACACCGCGGTCGGCCGGTTCCTGCCGCGGCGTTGGCGGGGGCGGCTGGGTGCGCCGCTGCGGCTGCTGCTGGCCGCGCCGTACCTGCTGTTCGCCCTCGGCCCCGCGCTGCCGCTCGCGCTGACGGCGGTGACGCTCGCCTCGGTCGGGTACGCGGCGAGCCTGCTGCTCCAGGAGCAGCTGATGGAGCTGACACCGGAGGAGCTGGGCGGGCACGCGCTGGGGCTGCACAGCTCCGGGATGCTCACCTTCCAGGGCGTCGGCGCGGCCCTGGCGGGGGCCGTGGCCGGATGGACCTCCCCGGCCACCGCGATGGCCGTCCTGGGGGCCCTTTCGGTCGCGGTGACCTTGGCCCTCGGCCCCGTCGGGGGCGCGCGGCGGTTCTCCCCGGCCTTCGGCCGGGAGGTGCCCCCACGCGCCCCCGACGGGGCGTCGGCTAGTGGATGACCTGGACCGAGAAGGCGCGGTCCGTGGGCATCGAGGCGGTGCGGATCTCGGTGACTCCCGTGGTCGGGTCGTAGCGCCAGCCCGGGCCCTGCGAGTCGCCGGTCTGCCACTGGACGGCGACCGGGACGCCGCCCTCCGGGTTGTCGTCCCAGTACCCGGCGGGGACGTCCACGGTGAGGTCGAAGCGGTCGCAGACGGCGCCGTCCGGGTCCTGGGCGGCGGGCGGGCAGTCGGTGGCGCCGCCGAAGGTGCCCTTGGCGTAGGTGGGGCCGTGCCAGCTGACGTCCTGGTGCCCGGCGTCCAGGACGGCGGTGCGCGGGGTGGCCGCGTGCACCGGGCCGGCGCTCGGGGCGGTGGACGTCAGCGCTTGAGGCGGTAGATCACGGTGTCCCCGGTGACGCCGACCACCTCGTAGTGGGTGTCGAGCAGCGTCTCGATCCGCGGGATCAGCACCGGCTGGTAGGGGGCGGTCCCGGAGTCGTCGACGACGACCTCGGGCAGGCCCTTGGCGGCGAGCTCCTCGTCGAAGGTCTGCCAGGCCTCGGAGACGCTGTACTCCTCGCCGACCTTCTGGCCGTCCTTGCCGCCGCTGTAGTTGGTGAGGAAGCCGGCCGTCAGGTAGCGGGTGGCCGGGCGGCGGTCGGCCAGCCAGTACAGCTCGGGGTGCATGCCCCAGACCAGCACGGTGTCCTTGGGCGTGGTCTGGGCGGCGACCGCGGTGGCCACCTCGGTGGTCTGGGAGAGCTTCTGGCCGGGCCAGAGCACCGCGAGGCCCCAGAAGACCGTGCACGCGGCGGTGGTGTACACCAGGACGGGCTTCCAGCGGACCGCCGAGGTGGCGACCGCTCCGACGCCCAGCAGCACCAGCGGCGGCATCAGCTGCAGGTAGTAGTGGCCGAAGAAGTGGAAGCCGATCGAGACGGCGACCACCGAGGAGCACAGCCACACCCACAGGTCCAGCGAGGAGCCGAAGGAACGGCCGCGCTCGGGCAGCGGGCGGCCGCGCCGGCGCAGCCAGAGGCGGTGCGCCAGCGGGAAGAGGAAGCCGAGGCCGGCGGCCAGCAGGATCGCCGAGTTGCCGAGCGCCCGGCCGAGCATCTGCAGCCAGTTGGAACCGAGCGAGGCGTAGTCGCCGCTGCCGGTGACCACCCAGAACAGGAAGCCCTTCGGCTTGGTGAGGATCACCGCGACCAGGGCTATCGGCAGCGCGAAGCCGGAGCCGATCTTGGCCAGCGCGGGCACCCAGCGCACCCCGCGCTGCCGGGCGTCCTGGAACAGCATCCACAGCACCGGCAGCAGCACCGCGCCGCCGGTCTGCTTGGTCAGCGAGCACATCGCCACCGCGATGCCGGCCGCCAGCCAGCGCCGCCGCTCGGCGTACCGGAACGCGGCGACCATCGCGGGCAGCATGAACACCTCGAAGGTGGCCGCCTGGGTGTCCTCCGGCGAGAGGCCGATGGACAGCAGCAGGTAGAGCACCCCGGCGTACGCCCCGGCCCGGTTGCCCCAGCGGCCGCGCGCGATCGAGGCGAGCAGCACGGCGGTGACCAGGTGGGCGACGATCGCCAGGGTGCGCAGCGGCCACAGCGAGGAGGAACCGAAGATCGCGAAGCAGGCTTCGTACAGCCAGGGCAGCAGCGGGGGCTTGCGGTCCACCACGGTGTCGTAGAGGACGCCGCCGTCGGCCAGCATCCGGGCCTGGGTGGCGAGGTAGCCCTCGTCGGGGCTCCACACCGGGCGCAGGAAGGACGGGAGGTGGGTGACCACCGCGAGGGCCGCGAAGACGGGGACCAGCGTGGTCCAGTAGCCGGTCCGGGCGCGCTGGGCGAGGCGCTCGGCGAGGCCGGTTCGACGGGTCGCGGTGGTGAGTGGCACGGATGACAACCTACCGGGCGCGGGGGCCGCGGGCACCGGCGGTACCGGGGTCGGCCGGGGCCGACCGTTCACGGACCGTTCGACGGTGCGTACCGGAACGGCAGCCTCCGGGTCGGCCGGCACCCTCGCGGCGGGGGTGCCGGCCGGTCCGGTCAGCGGGCCTCGACCCGGGCGCCCACGGTGGCCAGCACCTTGGCGGCGATCGCCGGGGCGGTGAGCCCGATCTCGGCCAGGATCTGGTCGCGCGAGGCGTGGTCCAGGAACTCCTGCGGGATGCCGAAGTCGCGCAGCGGCACGTCCACGTCGGCGTCGCGCAGCGCCTGGGCGACCGCCGAGCCGACACCGCCGGCGCGGCCGTTGTCCTCGATGGTGACCACCAGGCGGTGGCCGGCCGCGAGGCCCGGCAGCGCCGGGTCGACCGGCTTGACCCAGCGCGGGTCGACCACGGTCGCGCTGACGCCCTCGGCGGCCAGCAGCTCGGCGGTCTCCAGCGCGGTCGGGGCCATTGCGCCGACCGAGACGATCAGCACGTCGGCCGGCTCCTCGGCGGAGCCGCGCAGCACGTCCATCCCGCCGACCTTGCCGACGGCCGGGACGGCCGGACCCACGGTGCCCTTGGAGTAGCGGACCACGGTGGGCGCGTCCGCGACCTCGACCGCCTCGCGCAGCTGGGCGCGCAGCTGGTCGGCGTCGCGCGGGGCGGCGAGGCGCAGGCCCGGGACGGTCTGCAGGATCGACATGTCCCACATGCCGTTGTGCGAGGCGCCGTCGGTGCCGGTGACGCCGGCCCGGTCCAGGACGAAGGTGACGCCCAGCTTGTGCAGGGCGACGTCCATCAGGACCTGGTCGTAGGCCCGGTTGAGGAAGGTCGCGTAGACCGCGACCACCGGGTGCAGGCCGTTGGTGGCCAGGCCCGCGGCGGAGACCGCGGCGTGCTGCTCGGCGATGCCGACGTCGAAGATCCGGGACGGGTAGGCCTTGGCGAACGGGGCCAGGCCCACCGGGTGCAGCATCGCCGCGGTGATCGCCACGACGTCCTTGCGCTCCCGGCCGAGGGCGACCATCTCCTCGCCGAAGACCGAGGTCCAGTCCTTGCCGGCCGACTTGATCGGCAGGCCGGTCTCCGGGTGGATCACCGGGACGGCGTGGAAGCGGTCCTCGTCGTTGTTCTCGGCGGCGTGGTAGCCGCGGCCCTTCTCGGTGATGCAGTGCACGATCACCGGGCCGCCGAAGCCGCGCGCCTTGATGAGCGCGGACTCCAGCGCCTGCAGGTCGTGGCCGTCGATCGGGCCGATGTACTTCAGGCCCAGGTCCTCGAACATGCCCTGCGGGGCGATGAAGTCCTTCAGGCCCTTCTTGGCGCCGTGCAGGGTGTCGAACATCGGCTTGCCGACCACCGGGGTGCGCTGCAGCGCCTCCTTGCCCCAGGTCAGGAAGCGCTCGTAGCCCTGGGTGGTGCGCAGCGTGGAGAGGTGGTTGGCGAGGCCGCCGATGGTCGGGGAGTACGACCGCTCGTTGTCGTTGACGACGATGACCAGCGGGCGGTCCTGGGCCTCGGCGATGTTGTTCAGCGCCTCCCAGGCCATGCCGCCGGTGAGCGCGCCGTCGCCGATGACCGCGACGACCGGGCGGTTGCCGTGGCCCTGCAGCTGGTTCGCCTTGGCCAGGCCGTCGGCGTAGCCGAGGACGGTGGAGGCGTGCGAGTTCTCGATCACGTCGTGCTCGGACTCGGTCCGCGACGGGTAGCCGGACAGGCCGCCCTTCATCCGCAGCCGGGAGAAGTCCTGACGGCCGGTGAGCAGCTTGTGGACGTAGCTCTGGTGGCCGGTGTCGAAGAGGATCCGGTCGCGCGGGGAGTCGAAGACCCGGTGCAGCGCGATGGTCAGCTCGACCACGCCGAGGTTCGGGCCGAGGTGCCCGCCGGTCTTGGAGACCTCGCCGACCAGGAAGGTCCGGATCTCCTCTGCCAGCGCCACCAGCTGCGTCGGGGTGAGCCGGTCGAGATCGCGCGGTCCCCGAATGCGGGTCAGCAGGGCCACCCGTTCCTCCTCGTTCACAGTTCCAGGGCCGGTGCGGCCCCGGATGAGTCTAATGTCCGCAACAAGCCGAAGAGCGCGAGGCCCGACCCCCCGGCGGTCGAACCGCCGGTGGATCGGGCCTCGCGCCCGCGTTGTCGCTGATCAGCCGCGTCCGCTGGACTTCTGCGTCTTGCGCGACACGGAGTCGAGGACGACGGCGGCGAGCAGCACCGCGCCGGTGATCATGTACTGGATGGCCTGGTCGACGTGGACCAGGTCGAGGCCGGTGATGATCGACTGGATGACCAGGATGCCGAGCAGCGCCGACCAGGTCTTGCCGCGGCCGCCGAAGAGGCTGGTGCCGCCGATGACGGCCGCCGCGATGGAGTTCATCAGGACGTTGCCGCTGCCGAGCAGCTTGTCGGCGGAGCCCTGCTGGGAGGCGATGAACAGGCCGCCGAGGGCCGCCATGCCGGCGGAGATCATGAAGACCGAGATCCGCACCCAGGCCACGTTGATGCCGGCCCGGCGGGCGGCCTCGACGCCACCGCCGACGGCGAAGATCTGGCGGCCGTAGGCGGTGCGGCGCAGCACGAAGTCGGTGAGGACCACGATCGAGAGGAAGATCACCAGCGGCAGCGGCAGGCCGCTGTCCTGGTTGAGCATGTAGGCGGAGACCAGGCCGATCACCGCGAGCACGCCGGTGCGCAGGGCGATCTCGCTCATCGGGCGGGCGGCCAGGCCGGCCGCGCCGCGGCGGCGGGCGTCGAGCAGCTGGCCGGCACCGAACAGGGCGATGCCCAGGATCGCGAAGGCCCAGGTGAAGAAGACGTCGCCGTCGCCGAGGAAGTAGGTGTCCAGGTTGGCGAGCACACCGTCGTTGATGACGTTGACGGTGCCCTTGTCGCCGAGGACGAACATCTGCAGACCGGACCAGGCCAGCAGGCCGGCCAGGGTGACGACGAAGGCGGGGACGCCGATCTTGGCGAAGAAGAAGCCGTGCAGCGCGCCGATGGCGACCGCGGCGCCGATGGCGATCAGGATCGCCAGCCACTCGTTGAGGCCGGAGCGGACCGAGAGGACCGCGGCGATGGCGGCGGAGACACCGGCCACCGAGCCGAGCGAGAGGTCGATCTCACCGAGCAGCAGCACGAAGACGATGCCGACGGCGATGAGGCCGGGGCCGGCGATCCACTTGGTGATGTTGGTGATGTTGTCGGCGTTCAGGAAGTCGCCGGTGATGCCCTGGAAGATGGCCGCGATCAGGATCAGGCCGATGACGACCGGGACGGAGCCCAGGTCGCCGCTCTTCATCTTCTGCTTGAACTCGGCCAGGTAGCCGGCGAAGCCCGCCTGGCGGACCAGCAGGCGCGGGTCGACCGCCGGGGCCGGGGTGGTGCTGGTGGTCTGGTCGGTGGTCACTTCGCATCCTCCGCGAGACGTGCCTGGCGGCGGGTGACCGCGTTCTCGGTGGCGCCGGTGATGGCGGAGATGATCTCCTCGTGCGAGGTGGTTGCCACCTCGAAGGCGCCGTTGTTGCGGCCCAGGCGCAGCACCGCGACGGTGTCCGCGACGGCCTTGACGTCGGCCATGTTGTGGCTGATCAGGATCACGCCGAGGCCGCGCTCGCGCAGCCGCTCGACCAGGTCGAGCACCTGAGCGGTCTGCTCGACGCCGAGAGCGGCGGTCGGCTCGTCCAGGATGACGATCTTCGGGTCGCCGACCAGGGCGCGGGCGATGGCCACGACCTGGCGCTGGCCGCCGGAGAGCGCGGCGATCGGGATGCGCACGCTCGGGATGCGGATGGACAGGGTGTCGAGGAGTTCGCGCGCGCGCTTCTCCATGCCGACCTCGTCCAGCGTGCCGAACTTCTTCAGCTCGCGGCCGAGGAAGAGGTTGCCGACCACGTCGAGGTTGTCGCAGAGCGCCAGGTCCTGGTAGACGGTGGCGACACCGAGGGCCTGGGCGTCGTGCGGGCGGTTGATGGAGACCGCCCTGCCCTCCCACTCGATGCTGCCCTCGTCGATCGGGTGGACGCCGGCGATGGTCTTCACCAGCGTCGACTTGCCGGCGCCGTTGTCGCCGACCAGGGCGACCACCTCGCCGGCGTGAACCTCCAAGTGCACGTCGGTGAGTGCCTGGACGGCACCGAAGCGCTTGGAGACCCCGCGCAACGCCAGTACGGGTGCGCCTGTCACGTGAACCATCTCCTTAGTCCCGCGCCCGTCCTGACAGTTGCCCGGGCACGGCCTGCCGCGCGCCGGCCCGGGCGCGCGGGGTAGTGCGAGAAGAGAGAAAAGAAGGGTGGGCGGCGCTCCCCGGTGGGGGTCGGGCAGCGCCGCCCGGACGGTGCTACTTCAGACCCGCGGCGGCGCAGGCGGCGGCGTAGTCGCCGGTGCAGATGTCGGCGGCCTTGTAGAGGCCGTCGGCGATCACGGTGTCGTTGATGTTCGCCTTGGTGACGACCTTCGGCTCCAGCAGCTTGGCCGGGATGCCCTTGTCGGTGTCGCTGTCGATGCTGGAGGAGGCGACGGACTTGATGTCCTTGCCCTGCAGCAGGTTGACGGCGAGCTCGGCGGCCGAGTCGGCCAGCGGCTTGTACGCCTTGTAGATGGTGTAGGCCTGGTCGCCGGCGACGATGCGCTGGATGGCGTCGAGGCCCGCGTCCTGGCCGCCGACCGGGACGTTGATGCCCTGGGACTTCAGCTGGGTGATGATCGCGGCGGCCATGCCGTCGTTGGCCGAGTAGACGGCCTGGAAGCCGTCCTTGGTCAGCTGGGTGATCGCGGCGCCCATCTTCTGGCCGGCCACGGTGGGCTTCCACTCACCGGACTGCTCGTAGACGACCTTCTTGACCTTGCTGTCCAGGACCTTGTGGGCACCGGCCTTGAACTTGCCGGCGTTCGGGTCCGCGTCGTCACCGTTGATCATGACGATGTTGGCGTCGGCGGCCTTGGCGCCGAGGGCGTCGACCAGGGCCTGGCCCTGGAGCTCGCCGACCTTCTCGTTGTCGAACGAGACGTAGGCGGAGACCGGGCCGGTGGCCAGGCGGTCGTACGCGATGACCTTGACGCCCTTGTCGGCCGCCTCCTTGACCCAGGCCTGGGTCGACTTGGCGTCGAACGCGTCGAGGATGATCACCTTGACGCCCTGGGCGATCAGGGTGTCGAACTGCTGCTTCTGCTTGGCAGCGGAACCCTCGGCGTTGGAGTACTTGACGGTGCAGTCGCCGCAGAGCGCCTTGACCTTCGCCTCGATGAACGGCTTGTCGAAGGACTCGTAGCGGGTCGAGGACGCGTTCTCCGGAAGCAGCAGGCCGATCGACTTGGTGTCGCCGGAACCCTTGGCGTCCTTCTTGTCGTCGCCGGCCTTGCCACAGGCGGCCATGGTGAGAGCCATCGAGACAGCAGCGGTACCGATGACGGCGCGACGCATCAGAGCGTTCATGGTGGGGGGTGCCTCCCTGACAGAGCCGCAGCGTTGCGGCGAGGTGGGCAGGAGTCAACCCGGTCACCAAGCTTGCCGTCAATAAGTAAAGCCAAGCCCTGAAGGATTCAGACCCTTTCGTTATCTTCCTGAAGACCTGCCCGAGATCAGCCCAGCTCAGGCACCCGCCGCGGCGGTCTGCCGGATCGCCCCGGACTCGCCCATCTCGCTCATCACCAGGGCCAGCGCGCCGAGCACCTCCGCGCGCCCGCCGAGGGTGCCGGGAACGACCGAGAGCTGCCGTGCGGCGCTCGGGATCGCGTACCGCGAGACGGAGTCCCGGATCGGGGAAAGCACCAGCTCACCGGCCTCGGCGAGGTCTCCGCCGAGGATGATCCGGCGGGGGTTGAGCAGGTTGCACAGGGTGGCCGCGCCCATGCCGATCTGGCGGCCCGCGTCGGCGATCACCCGGCGGCAGCCGAGGTCCCCCTGCTGGGCGAGCTGCACCACCTTGGACAGGGTGAGCTCACCCGGGTGGTTGGCGTTCAAGAGGTTGAGCAGGTAGCGGGAGCCGACGAAGGTCTCCAGGCAGCCGCGGTTGCCGCAGCGGCAGACCGGCCCGGCCTCGTCCAGGGTGATGTGCCCGATCTCGCCGGCGGTGCCGCCGGGGCCCCGGTAGATCTGCCCGTTGATCACCAGTCCGGAGCCGACACCGCTGGCCACCTTGATGTACGCGAGGTCGCCCAGGCCCCGGCCGGCGCCCCAGACCAGCTCGCCGAGCGCGCCCAGGTTGGCGTCGTTGTCCACGTGCACCTCCATGCCCAGGCGCTGCGAGAGCTCCTGGCGGGGCATCACGCCGGTCCAGCCCGGCAGGATCGCGGTGGAGCCCAGCGCCCCGGTCTCCACGTCGATCGGGCCGGGTACGCCCAGGCCCACGCCGATCACCTTGTCCGGCCGGAAGCCGGCCTGGCCGAGCAGCCGCTCGACCATCTGCTCGGCCCGGTCGAAGCCCTGCTGGGCGGAGACGTCGGTGTCGATCGGCTCGCTCTCCTCGGCCAGCACCCGGTGCGCCAGGTTGCCGACCGCGACTCTCAGGTGGGTGTGGCCGAAGTCCACGCCCACCACGATGCCCGCGTCCCCGCTGAGCGAGACCGAGCGCGCCCGGCGGCCGCCCGAGGAGGTGTCGGCCACCACCACGGTGCCGCTCTCCTTGAGCTCGCGGACGATGTTGGAGACCGTGGCGGCCGACAGACCGGTCCCCCGCGCGATCTCCGCCTGGGTCAGCGAGCCGGCCATCCGCACCGCCCGCAGGACCCGCTCGAGATTCGCCCGGTGCAGTGACGACTGCGAACCCGGTGTGTCCATCGCCATGTGTTCAACCCTCCTGGGCGCCGCGCCGTTGCGGCTGGTCCACGTTCAGCTTCAACTTGTGAACTCTATGGTCCGTCACCGACGTAAGGGCGCGTCAAGCCGGGACGCCGATTCCTGGGAAACCTGTGGTCCACCCGGTATTGGGCGGGTGTATGCCAGGCCCTGCATGGGAGGATGCCCCGTATTCACACCGACGAAGGAGTCCTGCGAGTGCCTGGCACCAACTTGACCCGTGCGGAGGCCCGTACCCGGGCCGAGCTCCTGAACGTGGAGGCGTACGACGTCGAGCTCGACCTGAGCTCGGCCCGCGAGGGCGGCACGTTCCGGTCCACCACCGTGGTCCGGTTCTCCGCCACCACCCCGGGCGCCTCGAGCTTCATCGACCTGATCGCCCCGGCGGTCACCGAGATCGTGCTGAACGGTGAGGCGCTGCCGCTGAGCGGCTTCGCCGACAGCCGGATCGCCCTGCCCGGCCTGCGCGCCGAGAACGAGCTGCGGGTGGTCGCCGACTGTGCCTACACCAACACCGGCGAGGGCCTGCACCGCTTCGTCGACCCGGTCGACGGCGAGACCTACCTGTACACCCAGTTCGAGGTGCCGGACGCCCGCCGGGTGTTCGCGGTCTTCGAGCAGCCCGACCTGAAGGCGGCCTTCCGCTTCACCGTCACCGCGCCGACCGGGTGGGTGGTGGTCTCCAACTCCCCCACCCCGGAGCCGGTGGGCGAGGGCGACACCCAGGTGTGGTCCTTCGAGCCCACCCCGCGGATGTCCTCGTACATCACCGCGCTGGTGGCCGGCCCGTACGTGGGCGTCTTCGACGAGTACGCGGCCGGCGAGCAGCGGGTGCCGCTGGGCGTCTACTGCCGCCCCTCGCTCAAGGAGTACCTGGACGCCGACGACATCTTCGCGGTGACCAAGCAGGGCTTCGACTACTTCCAGGAGAAGTTCGACTTCGACTACCCGTTCGCCAAGTACGACCAGCTCTTCGTGCCGGAGTTCAACGCCGGCGCGATGGAGAACGCGGGCTGCGTCACCTTCCGTGACCAGTACGTCTTCCGTTCCAAGGTCACCGACGCGGCGTACGAGGCGCGGGCCGCGACGATCCTGCACGAGCTGGCCCACATGTGGTTCGGCGACCTGGTCACCATGGAGTGGTGGAACGACCTCTGGCTGAACGAGTCGTTCGCCACCTTCGCCGAGGTGGTCTGCCAGGCCGAGGCCCCGGGGTCGAAGTGGCCGCACTCCTGGACCACCTTCGCCAACCAGATGAAGACCTGGGCGTACCGGCAGGACCAGCTGCCGTCCACCCACCCGATCATGGCCGAGATCAACGACCTGGAGGACGTCCAGGTCAACTTCGACGGCATCACCTACGCCAAGGGCGCCTCGGTGCTCAAGCAGCTGGTGGCCTACGTCGGCCAGGACGCCTTCTTCGCCGGCGTGCGGGCGTACTTCAAGCGCCACGCCTGGGGCAACACCCGGCTCGCCGACCTGCTGGGCGCCCTGGAGGAGGCCAGCGGCCGCGACCTGAAGACCTGGTCGAAGGCGTGGCTGGAGACCGCCGGGATCAACCTGCTCCGCCCGGAGCTGCGGATCAACACCGACGGCGACATCGAGTCCTTCGCGGTCCTCCAGGAGGCCCCGGCGCTGCCCGCCGGCGCCCGCGGCGAGGCCGTGCTGCGCCCGCACCGGATCGCCGTCGGCCTGTACGAGCTGGTCGACGGCGCGCTGGTGCGCACCGACCGGATCGAGCTGGACGTGGACGGCCCGCGCACCGAGGTGCCCGAGCTGGTCGGCCGGCACCGCCCGGCGGTGCTGCTGCTCAACGACGACGACCTGTCGTACGCCAAGATCCGGCTCGACGAGGACTCGCTGGCCGTGGTCACCGCGCACCTCGGCGACTTCGAGCACTCGCTGCCGCGCGCGCTGTGCTGGGCGGCCACCTGGGACATGACCCGGGACGGCGAGCTGGCCACCCGCGACTACCTGTCGCTGGCGCTCTCCGGGCTGCAGCGGGAGACCGACATCGGCGTGGTCCAGTCGGTGCACCGCCAGGTCAAGCTGGCCCTGGAGCTCTACACCGACCCGGCGTGGCGCGAGCAGGGCCTGCAGCGCTGGGCCGCCGCCTGCGAGGAGAGCCTGCGGGCCGCCGAGCCGGGCAGCGACCACCAGCTCGCCTGGGCCCGCGCGCTGGCCGGCGCCGCCCGCACCGACGGGCAGCTCGCGCTGCTGGCCGGCCTGCTGGACGGCTCCGTCGAGGTGGCCGGCCTGGCGGTCGACACCGAGCTGCGCTGGTCGCTGCTGGCCCGTCTGGCCGCCACCGGGCGCGCCGACGAGGCGGCGATCGAGGCCGAGCTGGCCCGGGACAACACCTCCAGCGGCGCGGAGCGCGCGGCCCACTGCCGGGCCGCCCGGCCGACCGCCGAGGCGAAGGCCGCGGCCTGGGCCTCGGTGGTGGAGTCCGACGAGCTCACCAACTACGTCCAGGAGGCCGTGATCTCCGGCTTCCTGCAGGCCGACCAGCGCGAGCTGCTGGCCGAGTACACCGCGAAGTACTTCGCGGCGGTGAAGGGCGTCTGGGAGTCCCGCAGCCACGAGATCTCGCAGCAGATCATCGGCGGCCTGTACCCGGCGTACCAGGTCTCGCAGGCCACCCTGGACGCCACCGACGCCTGGCTGGCCGAGGCCGACCCGGCGCCGGCGCTGCGCCGCCAGGTGGTCGAGGCGCGGGCGGGCATCGAGCGGGCGCTGAAGGCCCAGGTGGCCGACCGCACGCTCGGCGGCAAGTAGCACGGACCCGTCGGCCGCTCGGAGCAGGAACCGCCCTGCTCCGAGCGGCTGACGCGTTCCCGGCGCTCCTCAAGACCGGGCACGGCCCGGCCGAAGTGATTGTCATACGATCCTTCGTCCCGAGGAGTCCCCGCATGCGCCTGCTCGCCCGCTGCGCGTCCGTCGCCCTGCTGCTCGTCCCGCTGGCCGCCGTCCCCGCGGCCGCCGCGGACCCCGCGCCCGCGCCGCTGCAGCGCTCCGCCCGCCCGGTCTCGGGCCAGTACATCGTCACCCTCGCACCGGGCACCGACCCCGGACAGCTGGCCGCCCGCCTCGGCGTCCGCCCGCTGTACAGCTACCGCGACGCGCTGCACGGCTTCGCCGCCTCGCTCACCCCCGCCCAGCTCGCCGCCGCCCGCCGGCTGCCCGGCGTGACCGCCGTCGAGGAGAACGGCCAGGTCACCCTGGACGAACCGGTCACCGCGCCGACCCCGCTGCGGGCACCGGCCGCCTCCTGGGGCCTGGACCGGATCGACCAGCGCAAGCTCCCGCTGGACGGCGCGTACGCCGCCACCGCCACCGGCAGGGGCGTCACCGCCTACCTGGTGGACACCGGCATCGACTTCGCCAACCCCGAGTTCGGCGACCGGGCCCGGCGCGGCTTCGACGCCATCGGCGACGGGCAGGACGGCCAGGACTGCATGGGCCACGGCACCCACGTGGCCGGCACCGTCGGCGGCGCCACCTACGGCGTGGCGCGCGAGGCCGCCCTGGTCTCCGTCCGGGTCTTCGGCTGCGAGGCCACCGGCACCTGGGCGGCGATCATCGCCGGCTTCGACTGGGTCGCCACCCACGCCGTCCGGCCCGCGGTGCTCAACGCCTCGCTCGGCGGCCCCTACTCCGCCGCGATGAACCGGGCCGCCGACAACGTCGCCGCGCACGGCGTGCTCCCCGTGGTCGCGGCCGGCAACGAGGGCGCCAACGCCTGCTCCACCTCCCCGGCCGGGGCGAGCCGGGCGTTCGCCGTCGGGGCCAGCGACCGGAACGACAAGCAGACCTCCTGGTCCAACCGCGGCCGCTGCATCGGCCTGTACGCCCCCGGCGCGGACATCCTCTCGGCCCGCCTCGGCGGCGGCAGCCTGTCGCTCAGCGGCACCTCGATGGCCTCCCCGCACGCCGCTGGCACGGCCGCCCTCCACCTGGAGGGCCGGCCCACCGACGACGCCGCCGCGGTGGCCCGCTGGCTGACCGACCAGTCCACCCGGAACGTCCTCTCCGGGGTCGGCTCCGGCACCCCCAACCGGCTGCTGTACACCGGCGGCCTGTGAGAAAGCGATGAGAAATCCGCCGCCACCCTACGCCTCTGACCTGCGAAAACGCACGGTCGGACGGTGAGCGGCGGCGGATTCGCGCGATCCCCTCAGCCGGCGGACATCCGCGGCTGACACGGTGTCCTCCTTCCCGCCGTCCGGAAGGAGGACCACCCGATGACGGCTCGTCGCGCACCGTCCCCCGAGACCGTGCCCCGCGCGGTGCTCGCCCTGATCGCCGCCGGCGCCCTGGCCGCGCTGCTCCCCTGGTGGCTGCGGACCACCGCGGTGGCCGGCCCGGCCGGCTGGCTCACCGGCGCCGGCCGGATCACCGGCCTGCTGGCCGGCTACGCCGCACCGGTGCTGCTGCTCCTGATGGCCCGGATCCCGCCGCTGGAGCGCTCCGTGGGCGCCGACCGGCTGGCCCGCTGGCACGCCTACGGCGGGCGCTACCTGGTCGGGCTGGTGACCGTCCACGTGCTCACGATCGTCTGGGGCCACGCGCTGACCGGGGGGAAGGGCGTCGTCGGGGAGGCGGTCGAGATCGTGCTCGACTGGCCCGACATGATCAAGGCCGCGCTGGGGACGCTGCTGCTCCTGGCCACCGGCGCGCTCTCGGCGCGGGCCGCCCGCCGCCGGCTCGGCTACGAGACCTGGTACCACCTGCACCTGGGCGGCTACCTCGCGGTCGCGCTCGGCTTCGCCCACCAGCTCTCCACCGGCGCCGACCTCGGCACCGGCCCCGCCCGGGCCGGCTGGTACGCGCTGTACTTCGGCACCGCGGGGGCCGTCGGCCGGTACCGGCTGCTGCTGCCCTGGCTGCGCGACCGCCGGCACCGGCTGCGCGTCGCCGAGGTGCGCGAGGAGGCCCCCGGGGTGGTCTCGCTCTTCCTCACCGGGCAGCGGCTGGAGTCGCTGCGCGCCGAACCCGGCCAGTTCTTCCGGCTGCAGTTCCAGGCGCCCGGCCTGCGCTGGGCCGCCAACCCGTACTCGCTGTCCGCTCCCCCGCACCCGCGCTTCCTGCGCTTCACCGTGAAGGACCTCGGCGCGCACAGCGCCGCCGTCGCCTCGCTCGCCCCCGGCACCCCGGTCCGCGCGGAGGGCCCGTACGGCGCGTTCACCGCGCGGCGGCAGCGCGGACGCAAGGTGCTGCTGCTGGGCGCGGGCGTCGGGATCACCCCGCTGCGGGCCCTCCTGGAGTCGCTGGAGGGCGAACTGACGCTGGTGCAGCGCGCCCACCGGCCGTCCGACGTGCTGTTCCGCGAGGAGCTGGCGGTGGTCGCCCGGCAGCGCGGGGCCCGGGTGCACGAGCTGCTCGGCCCGCGCGCGGACGTCGGCGACCTGGGCGCGGCGCTCGCCCGGCTGGTCCCCGACCTGCCCGGGCACGAGGTCTACCTCTGCGGGCCGGACGCCTTCGCCGCCGAGGCCGAGCGGGCCCTGCGGGCCGCCGGGGTCCGGCGCTCGCGCATCCACCACGAGTCGTTCGCGTTCTGAGGAGTCACCGGCATGCGCCGAGCCGTCGTCACCACCACCGCCACCGCCGCGGGAGTCGTCCTGCTGCTCTCGCTCAAGCCGCACGACGGCGGCAGCGGCCCCGTCCAGGCGGTCGGCACCGGGCCGGAGAACGGCGGGTCGGCCGCCCCCGCCTCCACCGGACGGTCCGTCACCGGGGACGCGGCGAACACCCGGTACGGGCCTGTCCAGGTGAAGGTCACCCTGGACGGCACCCGGATCACCGGGATCGACGTGGTCCAGTACCCCTCGCACGACCGCAGGGACCAGGAGATCAACAGCTACGCGCTGCCGCTGCTCAACCAGGAGGCGATCGCCGCGCAGAGCGCCGACATCGACGTCGTCTCCGGCGCCACCTACACCAGCGACGGCTACACCGAGTCGCTGCAGAGCGCCCTCGACAAGGCGGGCGCCGGCCGGTGATCCGGGGCCGGGGACCGGCCTCGCCTCGCTCACCCCGGCCGGGGGTACCCGACCAGCAGCCGAGAAGCACGTCAAGGGCCCGGGGCGGCGCCCCGAGCCCTTGACGGGAGCTGGTGCTACTTCTTCTTGAGCGTCGGCAGCATGACCAGGCCGGCGATCACGAAGAAGGAGACGATCGGCAGGACCACGAACAGGCCCAGGGTCTGGGCGACGCTCAGGCCGGTGCCCGGGTCGTCGCCGTCGTCCCGGACCAGCGCCATGGCGGGCGACGACATCAGCATCATCAGCGTGGCCGCTGCGGAGACCGCACCAGCGCGCAAAGCGTTCCTCTTGTCCACGTTTCCCAAGGTACCGGCCGCTTATCGTGCCTCGCGCGCCGGGGTGCGCCTTCCGGCGTGTTGGGCGAGCACCTCCACCAGACGGCGGGTGCCGGGGGCCGCGGCGAGCTGGTCCAGGGTGACCGGCGTGCCGCCGCGGTCGGCGACCGGCAGGCGCCAGTTCGGGTACTGGTCCCAGGTGCCGGGGAGGTTCTGCGGGCGGGGGTCGCCGACGGTGTCGGGCAGCCAGACCCCGACCAGCTCCGCCGGGGTGGCCCGCAGGAAGGCGTACAGCGCCTCGGGGGTGAGCTGCTCGCCGGCGGCCAGCAGGCCGAGCCGGGTCAGCTCGGTGCGCCACTCGGCGAGCTCGGCGGCGGCGTCCGCCTGTTCCTCGCCGAGCGCGCGGGCGAGCAGGCCGAGCCGGTGGCGGAGCTCGACGTGCTCGCCGGAGAGCCGGGCGGCGGTGGACGGCAGGTCGTGGGTGGTCAGGGTGGCCAGGCAGCCGGAGCGCCAGCGCTCGGGCGGCAGGATCTCGCCGCCGTCCTGCCAGTCGCGCTCGAACCAGAGCACCGAGGTGCCGAGCACGCCCCGCTCGGTGAGCTGCTCGCGGACCCCCTTCTCGACCGTGCCGAGGTCCTCGCCGATCACGTACGCGGACGCCCGGTGGGCCTCCAGCGCGAGCACGCCGAGCATCGCCTCCGCGTCGTAGCGGACGTACGCGCCGTGGGTGGGCGGGTTGCCGTCCGGCACCCACCAGAGCCGGAAGAGGCCCATCACGTGGTCGATCCGCAGCGCGCCGGCGTGCCGGGCGGCCGAGCGCAGCAGCTCGGCGTACGGGGCGTAGCCGGCGGCGGCCAGCGCGTCGGGGCGCCACGGCGGCAGGCCCCAGTCCTGGCCGTGCGCGTTGAAGGCGTCCGGCGGGGCGCCGACGCTGATGCCGCGGGCCAGGACGTCCTGCAGGGCCCAGGCATCAGCACCGGCGGGGTGGACGCCGACCGCGAGGTCGTGGATCAGGCCGACCGGCATGCCGGCGTCCTCGGCGGCGTGCTGGGCGCCGCCGAGCTGCTCGTCGACCAGCCAGGCGAGCCAGCGGTGGAACTCCACGCGGTCCGCCGACTCGGCCCGGGCGGCGGCGACGTGGGGGTCGGCGGGGTGCCGCAGGCCCTTCGGCCAGGCGTGCCAGTCGGCGCCGTGCCGCTCGGCGAGCGCGCACCAGGTGGCGTACTGCTCCAGCCAGTCGCCCTCGCGCTCGACGAAGGCGCGGTAGGCGGCCTCCCGGCCGACCCCGCGCGGCACCCGGTGCAGCTCCTCCAGGGCCTCGCGCTTGAGCGCCCAGACCGCGTCCCGGTCGATCAGGCCGTCGTGCTTGAGCACCTCGTCGCGCAACTGGGCGCCGCGGCGGGTCAGTTCGCGGACATCGGCGTAGGCGTACTCGGGGACGGCCTCGACCCGCAGGTGCACCGGGTCGGCGAAGCGGCGGGAGGACGGGCGGTACGGGGACGGGTCCGAGGGGGCGCCCGGCATGCCCGAGTGCAGCGGGTTGATCTGCAGGAAGCCGGCGCCGAGCTCGTTGCCGGCCCAGCTGGCGAGCTCGGCGAGGTCGCCGAGGTCTCCCATGCCCCACGAGCGCTCGGAGAGCACCGAGTAGAGCTGGGCGAGGAAGCCCCAGCTGCGGCCCTCGGGTTCGGGCAGCCGCTGCGGGGCGACGATCAGGGCGGCCCGCGAGGTGCGGCCGCCCACCGCGGCGGTGAGGGTGTGCCGGCCGAGCGGCAGGTCGGCGGGCAGCCAGTGCGAGTGGCTCCTGGGCAGCGTCCACTCGCCGCCCTGCTCCAGCTCGACGCTGACCTGGGCGTCCGCCGGGACGTCGAGGGCGGTGCGCCGGCCGGCCCGGACGACCACGGTGGGCGGCAGCAGGCGGGCCGCGGCCTCGACCCGGTGGCGCTCGAGCTCGGCGCGGACCGCCTCGGGGGTGCTCGCGTCCACGCCGAGCGCGGCGAGCACGGCGACCAGCACCGCGGGTGCGACGGGGACCGGCCCGCTGCCGGGGTCGTAGCTGCTGTCCACGCCGTGGGCGTGGGCCAGCGCCACCAACTCCGGTGGAGCGGGCGGATTGTCCTCCGCCGGCACCTGCTCGCTGCCGGCCTGGTCGGGATCGAGGTATGCGGCCACTGCGCACTCCGTCCAAAGACACCGTGAGACACCTATGTGCGAACAGGCACAGTCCTACCCGCCACCGACCCGCCCGACCCCGACCGACACGGCCGCGTTCGACCGGGATCGGATACCGACATACCGGGCATAGCTGTCACCGGCGTTGACAGTGGACGGGCCACCTGATGGGCTGGGTCGGCCGTGGAGCGAAGTGGGTCGGCAGGGGCCGGCAGGGGCGCCGCTGAGCTCGGCTTTCGGGTGCGAGGAGGCTCCGTGCAGGCTCGGGTGTCGGTGGCTGCCGGTCGGCGGCTCAGGCAGCAGATCGAGCACAGCGCAGCCCTGCGCGACGTGCTCGGCCACCCCGCCGCGCTGGCGGCGCGGCGCACCGCCGCGCGGACCGCCCGGCAGCTTGCCCCGCGCGCGGCGGACCGCTTCATCGCCGACATCAAGGGCACCACCCCGCTGCTGGCCTCGGTGCGCGCCGAGCGCCGCGCCGGACGGCGGTCCACCACCCTGCAGCTGGCGGCGACGCTCTCGGCGGCCGCCGTGGTCGGCGGCCTGCTGGCGAGCACCCCCGGCTACGCGGCGCCCGTCCGGGGCGGCCGCGCGGTGAGCACCGCCCCGGCCGCGGCGGTTCCGCTCGGCACGCTGGCCGACCCGCAGGTCTTCCCCCGCCCGCAGCACCTGCAGCGGGCCGGCCGACCGGTGACCGTACCGCGCACCGTGCAGCTGGTGCTGGCCGACGGCGCGGACGGCCCGGCCGTCGAGGTGGTCCGGGAGCTGCTGGCGGACGCCGGCGCGACCGAGGTGACCGCGGTGCCGGAGGCCCCGGCGCCGACCCCCGGCGCGCTGGTGGTGCACGTGGGCGGCCCGCGCGAGGGCGCCGGCGGCCCCACCGACCGGGCGCTGCGCGAACTGGCCGCCGCGGCGGGCGGCAAGGACTACGCGGCGCCCTCGCTGGACGGCATGCCGCCCGGCGGGTACGTGCTGAGCGCCGGGCAACTCCCGCTCGCGGGCGGCGGCTCGTACGGCGTGGTGGTGCTGGCGGGCACCGACGGCGCGGGCACCTTCTACGCGGCGCAGAGCCTGCGGCAGCTGCTCGCCCCCGTCCCGGCCGGCCAGGGCCAGCTCGCCGAGGCGGGCAAGGGCTTCCCCGGCGTGGCGGTGCGGGACTGGCCGAGCGGCGCCCCGGTGCGCGGCACCGCGGAGACTTTCTACGGCACCCCGTGGACCGTCGAGCAGCGGCTGGAGCTGATCGACTTCCTCGGCCGGACCAAGCAGAACCAGTTCCTGTACGCCCCCGGCGGCGACCCGTACCGGGTGCAGAAGTGGCGCGACGCCTACCCGGCCGCGCAGTTGGACGAGCTGCGCCGGCTGACCGCGCGGGCCCGGGACAACCACGTCACCGCGGCGTACTCGATCGAGCCGGGGCAGTCGTTCTGCTTCACCTCCGGCAAGGACGTGGACGCGCTGGTGGCGAAGCTGGAGTCGCTGCGGCAGGCCGGGTTCCGGGCGTTCCAGCTGCAGTTCCTGGACGTCAGCTACGACGAGTGGCACTGCGGCGCCGACCGCAAGGCGTACGGCACCGGGCCGGCGGCGGCCGCGAAGGCGCAGGCCGCGCTGGTGGCGAAGGTGCAGGAGCGGCTGACGGCCGGGCACCCGGAGCTGGCACCGCTGTCGGTGGTGCCCACCGAGTACCAGAAGCAGGGCGCCTCGCCCTACCGCTCGGCGCTGGCGGCCGCGCTGCCGCAGGGCGTCCAGGTGGTGTGGAGCGGCGGCGGGGTGATCCCCCAGCAGGTGACCGGCGGCCAGATCGCGGACACCGCGGCCCTGTTCGGCCGCTCGCTGGTGACCTGGGACAACTACCCGGTGAACGACTCGGCGCCGGACCGGCTGTTCCTCGGCGGCTACGCCGGGCGGGAGCCGGACGTGGCCAAGCGCTCGGCGGTGCTGCTGACCTCGGCGATGAGCCAGCCGTCGGTGTCGCGGATCCCGCTGGCCACCGCCGCCGACTTCGGCTGGCAGCCCGAGGGCTACCAGCCGCAGGACTCCTGGCGGGCCGCGCTGCGCGCCCTCAGCGCCGACCCGGCCGAGCTGGCCGCGCTCACCGCGCTCGCCGGCAACAGCTCCTCCTCCCCGCTCAACCGCACCGAGTCGGCGTACCTGGCGCCGCTGCTGGAGCGGTTCTGGGGCGCGCTGGAACCCGCCTCCGGCGCCGCGCCCGACCCGGCCCGGCTCAAGGACGCCGCCGCGCCGCTGCGCGAGGCGTTCTCCGCGATGGCCGACGCGCCGCGGGCCCTGGCCGGCACGGCGGTCGCCGCCGAGACCGGCCCGTGGCTGGACCGGCTCTCCGGCTACGGCCTGGCCGGCCGCTCCGCCGTCGACATGCTGCTCGCCCAGCGCGGCGGCGACGGCGCCACCGCCTGGCAGGCCCGGGTCGACGTCCGGCGCCAGCGCGAGCAGTTGGAGCAGGCACCGGTCACCGTCGGGGCCGGCGTGCTGGACCGCTTCCTGGAGCGGGCCCTGCAGGCCGCCGACAGCTGGTCCGGGATCACCGAGGGCGGGATCAGCCCCACCACCACGATGGCCGCCGCGCACGGCCACGGCCCCGCGCTGATGACCGACGGCGCGGCCGGCACCTTCTACTGGACCTCCGCGGCGCCGCAGACCGGCGACGCGATAGGGCTCGACCTCGGTGCGGCCCGCCCGCTCGGCCAGGTCACCGTGCTGATGGGCGCCTGGGGCGACGGCCCCGACGCGGCCGCCGCCGCGGACGACTACCTCCGCGACGGGGTGCTGGAGTACACCACCGGCACCGGCGGCTGGCAGCAGCTCGCCCGGGTGCACGGGCAGAAGAGCGTCAGCGTCGACGCCCCCGCGGGCACCGTCGCCCGGGCCGTCCGGCTGCGCGCCACCGGCGGCCAGAAGACCGCGGTGGCGATCCGCGAGTTCACCGTCGCCGCGCCGCAGGACACCCCCGCCACCGTCAGCGGCCCGCCCGCCGCGCCCGGCTCCTCCGCCGCCGCGGTGCTCGACGGCGACCCCGACACCGCGTACCGGGCCGCCACCGCGCCGGGCGCCGGGGACACCCCGCTCACCGTCGAACTCGGCAACGCCCGCCCGCTGGACCGGGTCACCGTGCTGACCGACCCGACCGTCCGGGCCACCGCCACCGCGCAGGTCCGCCGCGCGGACGGCCACTGGGACCCGATCGGCGAGGTCAAGCCCGGCTGGAACGAGCTGCGCGGCGGCGGCCAGCCCGCCGACGCGATCCGGCTGGTCTGGGCCGCCGGCGGGGAGCCGCCGGTGGTCAACCAGATCATCCCCTGGTACGCCGACGCGCCGGTCGCCCTGCTCACCCTCACCGAGTCCACCGTCGACGTGGTCGCCGGCGCCACCACCCCGGCGCAGACCCGCGCCGTCGTCGACTCCGGCCGCCCCGACCTGCTCACCGGCACGCTGACCGCCCAGGTCCCGGCCGTCGCCGCCGGGCTCACGGTGGCGCCGACCGCCGCCGTCAGCGTGGAACGCGGCGGGCGGTTCGGCGCGCCCGTGCAGATCACCGCGGCCGCCACCACGCCCACCGGCACCTACCGGGTGCCGCTGACCCTGACGGTCGGCTCGGTCGCCGTCCAGCAGGTGCTCCAGGTCCACGTGGTGCCGCCGACCGGCGGCGCCGACCAGGCCCGCGGCGCCACCGTCACCTCCTCCGGCGACGCCGGCCCGTCCACCCCCGCCTCGGCGCTGGTCGACGGCGACCCCAAGACCCGCTGGACCGCTCCCGCCAAGGACGACGCCTGGGTGCAGTTCGAACTGCCCTCGGCGGTCCGGCTGGGCTCGGCGGTGCTGCGCTGGCAGGAGGCGTACGCCTCGGCGTACCGGATCCAGACCTCGACCGACGGCCTCAGCTGGACGACCGTCGCCGCCGTGGACGACGGCCGGGGCGGCGCCGAGACGATCCGCTTCGACGCGCCGAACACCCGCTACCTGCGGATCCAGGGCGTGACCCGGGCGACCGCCTACGGCTACGCGCTGTCCGCCGTCGAGCTGTACGCCGTCACCCCGCGCTGACCCGTGGGGCGCCGGCCCGTCACGGCCGGCCGGCCCCGCCCACCAGGTCGAGGAGGGCCGTCAGGGTGTCGATCGCACCGGCCGCGGCGCCGGTGCGGTCCAGCAGGACGGCCTGCATCCCGGCCGCCCGGGCCGCGTCGACGTCCTCCAGCGGGTGGTCGCCGACGTGCAGCACCGCGCCGACCGGGACGGCCAGCCGCTGCGCGGTCACCCGGTAGATCCCCGGGTCCGGCTTGTGGACGCCGCACTCGGCCCCCCGGGTGACCACGGCGAAGACGTCCTGCAGGCCGAACCAGGCCAGGTCGGCGGTGCCGTTGGTGGTCAGCGCGAGCGGCAGCCGCGCGCCCAGCTCGGCCAGCACCTCGCGGGTCTCCGGGAACAGCCGGGTCGCCTCCGCCCGGACCCCGACGAACTCCTCGTACACCGCATCGCCCAGCCCCGGCGCGCCGCCCGCCCGGCGGACCGTCTCGACGAAGGAGGCCCGGCGGGCCGCCGCGTACCCGGCGCCCGGCATGGCGAGCGTCATCTCCTCGCGCACCGCCTCCAGCTCCGCCGGCGTGCGGGCCACGCCCAGCGCCTCGCGCAGCCGCCGCACGGCGTGCTCCATCGCGGGCCGGAACCCGGAGTCGAAGTCCCACAGGGTGTCGTCGGCGTCGAACGACACGGCGGCGACGGTCAGGGGCACGGGCGCTCCGTTCGGGGATGACGGCGGGCCGCCGGCGTCCCTGCGGCGGGGGCGCCGGCGGCCCATGAGGCGTACCGGACGGAGGTGTCTCGGGCAGGCCCGGGGGTCAGGCGGAGAGCGGTTCGGGTCGCTCGCCGCGGTGGGCGGGGTGCGGGCGGGTGAGCGGGGCCGGGAGGGCTCCGCCGTGGTCGGTATGGTCCCGGTGCTCGAAGTCCCGGAACTGCTCCAGGCCGCCGTACGGCTCCAGGTAGGGCCGCCAGCGCGGGTCCTTGATCCCGGTGCCGATCACCCGCCAGGCCAGCCCCGCGGGGGCCGCGGGCGGGTGCTTCATCCGCCAGCCGAGGTCGGCGAGGTGGCGGTCGGCCTTGGTGTGGTTGCAGCGGCGGCAGGCGGCGACGACGTTGTCCCACCGGTGCTGGCCGCCCCTGCTGCGCGGGATGACGTGGTCGACGCTGGTGGCGGCGGCCCCGCAGTACACGCACCGCCCGTGGTCACGGGCGAACAGGGCGCGGCGGGTGAGCGGGACGGGCCCGCGGTAGGGGACCCGGACGAAGCGGGTCAGGCGGACGACGGACGGCGCCGAGACGGCGCTGGTGGCGCTGTGCAGAGTGATCTCGGAGTCCTCGAGGCTGACCGCCTTGTGGTTGAGGACCAGGATGAGAGCGCGACGCATCGAGACCACCCCGAGTGGCTCGTAGGACGCGTTGAGGACCAGGACATGCGGCACGGTGGCCTCCTTGGACGCCTGCGACGCGTGGCTCGCGCCGGGACGAGCGGGTGGACCACGCCCTGGCGGCGTGATCTCCCCCAGTGTCGCCTTACGCCGTCGTAGGACGCCACCATTTCTCCGTGAACGGACTGCGCGGCCCGGCGGCCCGGGTGTGCGTTCCGTCATAGGCGTTATTCCCTGCGGACGCGCGGCTTGCACCCGGAGCCGCTGGTGGGAGCCCCTTCCGGCGGTGCCGGAGGGCCGCTGACGGCGTGTCCGCCGTCCGGCGCCGGGCCGTTAGGCTGGGGCGATGCTCGCCGACTCCACCGCAGACAGCACCCCACCAGCCTTCGAACTGCCCACCAGCGCGGCCGACGTGTCCAGCACGACCAGGCAGGCGGCGAGCTGGCTGGACGACAACTGGCAGAGCTGGCTGGCCAGCGGTCTGCGGATCGTCTTCATCGTGGTGCTGGCCCTGGTGCTGCGCGCCGCGGTGCGCAAGCTGATCGACAAGCTGATCGCGCGGATGGCCCGGCCCGCCGAGGACGAGGCCGAGCTCGGCGTGATCGGCGGGCTGCTGGCCAACAGCGGCGTGGTCAACACCGAGCGGCGCCAGCAGCGCTCCGAGGCGATCGGCTCGGTGCTGCGCAGCGTCTCCAGCTTCACCATCCTGGGCACGGCGGCGCTGATGGTGCTCTCGGCGCTCGGGGTGAACCTGGCTCCGCTGCTGGCCAGCGCCGGTGTGGCGGGTGTGGCGATCGGTTTCGGCGCGCGCAACCTGGTGACCGACTTCCTGTCCGGGGTCTTCATGATCATGGAGGACCAGTACGGCGTCGGCGACGAGATCGACACCGGGGTGGCCACCGGCACGGTGCTGGAGGTGGGCCTGCGGGTCACCAAGCTGCGCGGCGCCGGCGGCGAGATCTGGTACATCCGCAACGGCGAGGTGAAGCGGATCGCCAACATGAGCCAGGGCTGGGGCACCGCGACGGTGGACGTCCAGGTCGGCTACAAGGAGGACCTGGCGCAGGTCGAGGCGCTGATCCTGGAGACCGCCGACCAGCTGTCCAAGGAGACCCCGTACGACGAGCTGGTGTGGGGCCGGGTGAAGGTGCTCGGCGTGGAGTCGGTGGCGGCCGACTCGGTGCTGCTGCGGGTCGAGGCGCGCTGCACGCCGGGCAAGGCGCCGCAGGTGTCGCGGGCGCTGCGGATGCGCCTGAAGGCGGCGTTCGACCAGGCCGGGGTGAAGCTCAAGGAGGAGACCGCCGCGGCGGCGGCCGCTCCCGCCGCTCCCGTCGCGGAGGTGCTGCCGCCCTCGGTGCTGGCCGACCCGACCTCGGCCCGCTCGCTGGCCGCCAAGCCGATACCGGCACAGGCCTCCGAATAACCGCACCGTAACGATGGCCCCGCTCGCACCGAGCGGGGCCGTTCGCGTTCTTGACACCACCACTCCCGGGATTGGAAACTTTCCTAACAGTTGGCCGAACCGGACCGGTGAGAGGAGTATCTGGCCGTGACCGAGAACCGCCGCACCACCCGTCCCCCGCTCGCCGGCACCCCGAGCCTGCTGCGCGCCATCAACGACCGCGCCGCGCTGGAGCTGCTGCTCGCCAACGGGCCGCTCTCCCGCACCCGGATCGGCAGCCTGACCGGCCTGTCCAAGCCCACCGCCTCGCAGCTGCTGGCCCGGCTGGAGGCGGCCGGCCTGGTCGTCCCGGTCGGCACCACGGCCGGCGGCCCCGGGCCGAACGCGCAGCTCTACCAGGTCAACCCGGCGGCCGGGTACGTCGCCGGCCTGGACGTGACCTCCACCCACGTGCGGGTGGCGGTCGCCGACATCACCGGCGCCACCCTGGCCGAGCACCGGGTCGCCACTGCCGGCTGGCCGGTCACCGGCACCGCCGCCGGCATCGCCGAGGCCGTCGCGCACACCGTCCGGCTGGCCGGGCTGCCCGCGGACGCCCTGCACGAGACGGTGATCGGCATCGGCGGCGCGCTCGACCCGACCACCGGCGAGCTCCGGTACGCCTCCCACCTGCCGGGCTGGCAGTCCCCCGACCTGGTCGCCGACCTGGAGGCGGCGCTCGGCGTCCCGGTGTCGATCGAGAACGACGTCAACCTCGCCGCGGTGGCCGAGCAGGCCCTGGGCGCGGCCGCCGACTGCGAGGACTTCGTCCTGCTCTGGGCCGAGGAGGGCATCGGCGCGGCGATCGTGATCGGCGGGCGGCTGCACCGCGGCTTCACCGGCGGCGCCGGCGAGGTCGGCTACATGCCGGTGCCGGGCGCACCGGTCGTCGACGACCTGCGCAAGGACGGCTCCGGCGGCTTCCAGGACCTGGCCGGCGAGCCCGCCGTGCTGGCGCTCGCCGCCGAGCACGGGCTGACCGCCGCCAGCGCCGAGCAGGCCGTCGCCCGGGCGGCCGCGAGCCCGGCCGGCGAGGGCTTCCTGCGCGCGCTGGCCGAACGGCTGGCGGTCGGCCTGGCCGTGATCGTCGCCGTGGTCGACCCCGAACTGCTGGTCCTCTCCGGCTCCACCCCGACCGCCGGCGGCGAGCGCCTGCGCGCCATGGTCGCCGAGGAGCTGGCCCGGATCTCACTGCCCCGGCCGGAGGTGCGCAGCTCCGCCGTGCCCGGTTCACCCGTCCTGCACGGCGCGCTCCAGCGCGCCCTCGCCACCGCCCGGGACGCGCTCTTCTCCACCCACTGACCCGACCGATGCACCACCGGCACCACCGCACCACGCTCCCGTCCCCCGCACACGGGCCGACGGGCCATGCCGCCTGCCCCCGTACTCCCAGGAGAGCCCCCAGATGGCCAGAAACAGCCTTCGCCGCGCGTCCGCCGCCCTCGTCTCCACCACCTGCCTGGCCGTCCTCGCGACCGCCTGCACCGGTACGGACTCCGGTTCCGCCGACGACGGTTCGGCAGCCGGCAAGGACGTCACCGTCACCTTCTGGCACGGCTGGAGCCAGGAGAACGAGGTCAAGGCGATCAACGACAACATCGCCGCGTTCGAGAAGAAGCACCCGAACATCCACGTCAAGGTGGTCGGCAACATCGCCGACGACAAGAGCGAGCAGGCACTGCGCGCCGGCGGCTCGGACGCCCCCGACGTGGTGTCCTCCTTCACCACCGACAACGTCGGCAAGTTCTGCTCCTCCAACGTGTGGACCGACCTGGCGCCGATGCTGAAGAAGGACGGCATCGACCCGGCCGCCACCTTCCCCGCCGCGATGCTCAAGTACAGCCAGTTCAAGGGCAACCAGTGCGCGCTGCCGCTGCTCGGCGACGCGTACGGGCTCTACTACAACAAGACGGCCTTCGCGGCGGCCGGCATCACCGCGCCGCCGAAGACCTTCAGCGAGTTCGAGGCGGCCGCGGTCAAGCTGACCCTCGCCGACGGCGACTCGTTCAAGCAGCTCGGCTTCATGCCGAACTACCACGGCTACGAGACCTCCATCGCGCACTACCTGGGCCAGTTCGGCTCCACGTACTTCGGGGCCGACGGCAAGTCGAACGTGGCCACCGACCCGACCGTCACCGCCGCGCTGACCTGGCAGAAGGCGCTGGTGGAGAAGCTCGGCGGGTTCGAGAAGCTGGAGAAGTTCCGCACCGGCTTCGGCGACGAGTTCAGCGCCAAGAACCCGTTCACCGCCGGGCAGGTGGCGATGGCCCTGGACGGCGAGTGGCGCACCGCCTCGCTCGCCGAGGACAAGCCCGACTTCGAGTGGGCCACCGCGCCCTTCCCGGTGCCGGACGACCAGGCCGCCAGCTACGGCCGCGGCTACCAGACCGGCACCATCATCGGCATCGCCAAGGGCAGCAGGAAGCAGACCGCCGCCTGGGAGCTGGTGAAGTTCCTGACCACCGACACCGACGCGGTGGTCTCCTTCGCCAACGCGATCCACAACGTGCCGTCCACCCTGGCCGCGCTCGACTCGCCGAAGCTGGACACCGACGCCGCCTTCCGCACCTTCGTCGACATCGCCAAGAACCCGAACTCCTCGACCACCCCGGCCTCGGTCAACGGCGGCGCCTACCAGGTCTCGCTGCAGAACCTCAGCTACGAGGTCGAGGCCGGCCGGCAGAGCGACCTGAAGGCGGGCCTGGCGGCCACCGCCAAGGAGATCGACGACGCGATCGACCAGGCGAAGTGACGGCATGGCAGTCCTGAGCTCCTCCCTCCCGCCGGTGCTGCGCCGCAAGCGCCGGCGGGAGCGGGCCCGCACCCTCGCGTTCCTCTCCCCCTGGCTGGTCGGCTTCGGCGTGTTCTTCGCCTACCCGCTGGTCTCCACCGTCTACTTCTCCTTCATGCGGTACGACGGCTTCGCCCCGCCGACCTTCACCGGCCTGAAGAACTGGGACTACGTCCTCACCAAGTACCCGTTCTTCTGGCAGGGGCTCGGCAACACCCTGTGGCTGGTCGCGGTGATGGTCACCCTGCGGGTCGCCTTCGGCCTCGGCATCGGCCTGCTGATCACCAAGGTGAGAACCGGCGCCGGCTTCTTCCGCACCGCCTTCTACCTGCCCTACCTGGCCCCGCCGGTGGCCGCCACGATGGCCTTCGCCTTCCTGCTCAACCCCGGCACCGGCCCGGTCAACCACCTGCTCGGCGAGCTCGGCCTGCCGCAGCCCGGCTGGTTCACCGACCCGGCCTGGTCCAAGCCCGCACTGACCCTGCTGGCGATGTGGGGCGTCGGCGACCTGATGGTGATCTTCATGGCGGCGCTGCTGGACGTCCCGCGCGAGCAGTACGAGGCCGCCGAGCTGGACGGCGCCGGGTCCTGGCAGAAGTTCCGCTACGTGACCTTCCCGAACATCACCCCGATCGTGCTGTTCGCCGTGGTCACCGGCGTGATCCAGACCATGCAGTACTACACCCAGGCGATCGTCGCCGGGAAGGTCGCCAGCGGCGTGATCGGCGGCTCCGGCCAGCAGTTCGAGCCCGGCTACCCGCACGGCTCCACCTGGACCCTGCCGCAGATGGTGTACAGCCTCGGCTTCCAGCGCTTCGACACCGGCTCGGCGTGCGTGGTCGCGGTCATCCTGTTCGCCCTCTCGATGGCCTTCACCTCCCTGCTGCTGCGCCGCCGCGCCGGCTTCCTGAACGAGGAGTGAGCGCGATGACCACCATCACCGCCCCGGCCCGCGCCGCCCGCGCGACCGCCGCCCCCGCGATCCGCCGCCGCGCGCTGCTCAACTGGGTGGCCGTCCACTCGCTGGCCGTCGCCGCCGCGCTGTTCTTCCTGCTGCCCTTCGTCTTCGTGTTCCTGACCTCGGTGATGAGCGACCAGCAGGCGCTCACCTCCGAGCTGTGGCCGCACGAGTGGCGCTGGGGCAACTACGCCCAGGTCTGGCGGACCCCCGGCTTCCTCACCTGGTGGCGCAACACCCTGCTGTACGCCGGGCTGGGCACCCTGCTGGTCGTGGTCTCCAGCGTCCCGGTGGCGTACGCGCTCGCCAAGTTCCGCTTCCGCGGCCGCAACCTCGCCCTGATGGCGGTCATCTCGATGATGATGCTGCCGCCGCAGGTCACCGTCATCCCGATGTACCTGTTCTGGGCCAAGCAGCTGCACCTGACCGGCTCGCTCTGGCCGCTGATCATCCCGATGGCCTTCGGCGACGCGTTCACCGTCTTCCTGCTGCGCCAGTTCCTGCTGACCATCCCCAAGGAGTACGTGGAGGCCGCCCGGATCGACGGCTGCGGCGAACTGCGCACCCTGCTGCGGGTGGTGCTGCCGATGGCCAGGCCGGCGATCGCCGCGGTCGCGCTGTTCCAGTTCTTCTACTGCTGGAACGACTACTTCGGCCCGCAGATCTACTCCAGCGAGAACGAGGGCGCCTGGACGCTCAGTTACGGCCTGGAGTCGTTCAAGGGCGCCCACCACACCAACTGGAACCTCACCATGGCGGCCACCCTGCTGGTGATGGCGCCGGTCATCGTCCTGTTCTTCTTCGCCCAGAAAGCCTTCATCGAAGGCGTCACACTCACAGGAGTCAAAGGCTGATGTCTGCACTGAAGTTGGCCATCGTCGGCGGTGGATCCACCTACACCCCCGAACTGATCGACGGCTTCGCGCGGCTGCGGGACACCCTGCCGATCGGCGAACTCGTCCTGATCGACCCGGCCGCCGACCGGCTGGAGCTGATCGCCGGCCTGGCCCGCCGGATCTTCGCCAAGCAGGGCCACACCGCGACCGTCACCACCTCGGTGGACGTCACCGCCGGCGTCCAGGGCGCCGACGCCGTCCTGCTCCAGCTGCGGGTCGGCGGCCAGGCCGCGCGCAACGAGGACGAGACCTGGCCGCTGGACTGCGGCTGCGTCGGCCAGGAGACCACCGGCGCCGGCGGCCTCGCCAAGGCGCTGCGCACCGTCCCGGTCGTCCTGGACATCGCCGAGCAGGTCCGCCGGGCCAACCCCGACGCCTGGATCGTCGACTTCACCAACCCGGTCGGCATCGTCACCCGCGCCCTGCAGACCGCCGGGCACAAGGCCGTCGGCCTGTGCAACGTGGCGATCGGCTTCCAGCGCAAGTTCGCCGCCCACCTCGGCGTCGACCCCGAGCTGATCCGCCTCGACCACGTCGGCCTCAACCACCTCACCTGGGAGCGCGGGGTCACCCTGCTCGACGCCCCCGGCGCCGCCACCGGCCGCGAGGTGCTGCCCGACCTGCTCGCCGGCCACGGCGAGGAGATCGCCGCCGACCTGCACCTGCCGCTGCCCGTCGTCCGCCGGCTCGGCGTCGTCCCCTCGTACTACCTGCGCTACTTCTACCAGCACGACCAGGTCGTCGCCGAGCTCAAGGAGAAGGGCTCCCGGGCCGCCGAGGTCGCCGCCATCGAGAAGCAGCTGCTGGAGATGTACGCCGACCCCGCCCTCGACACCAAGCCCGAACTCCTCGGCAAGCGCGGCGGCGCCTTCTACTCCGAGGCCGCCGTCCAGCTGATCGCCGCCCTGCTCGGCACCGGCGGGCAGAAGAGCGTCCAGGTGGTCAACACCCGCAACGACGGCATCCTGCCCTTCCTCCCCGACGACGCCGTCGTCGAGGTCCCCGCCGAGGTCGACGCCACCGGCGTCCGCCCGCTCCCGCAGCGCCCCGTCGAACCGCTCTACGCCGGACTGATCGCGAACGTCACCGCGTACGAGCACCTCGCCCTGGAGGCCGCGCTCGAGGGCGGCCGCGACCGGGTCTTCGACGCCCTGCTCGCCCACCCGCTGATCGGCCAGATCGACCTCGCCGACCGGCTCACCGACCGGCTGATCGCCCACAACCGCCAGCACCTCGGCTGGGCGTGACCACCCACATGACCGCCACGCACCACCCTGGGGGGACGCACCGATGACCAGACCGCACCCCGAGCACCTCCCCGGCGTCCTCGCCATCGACGCCGGCAACAGCAAGACCGACGTGGCCCTCGTCTCCACCGACGGGCGGGTCCTCGGCACCGCCCGCGGCGGCGGCTTCCAGCCGCAGGCCAACGGCGTCGAAGCGACCGTCGGCGCACTCGCCCCGCTCGTCCGCGCCGCCGCCGCCCAGGCCGGCCTGCCGGCCGACGGCCCCGTCGCCGCCCACGTCAGCGCCTGCCTCGCCAACGCCGACCTGCCCGTCGAGGAGCAGCGCCTGCACGCCGAGATCGCCGCCCGCGGCTGGGCCCCCAGCACCGCCGTCGCCAACGACACCTTCGGCCTGCTGCGGGCCGGCACCGACGGTCCGTACGGCGTCGCCGTGGTCTGCGGCGCCGGGATCAACTGCGTCGGCCTGCGGCCGGACGGGCGGACCGCCCGCTGGCCCGCGCTCGGCACGCTGACCGGTGACTGGGGCGGCGGCGGCGGACTCGCCTCCGAGGCCATGTGGCACGCCACCCGCGCCGAGGACGGCCGCGGCGGGCCCACCCTGCTCTCCACCATGATCGGCGCGCACTTCGGCCTGCCCGGCGCCGTCGCCGTCGCCGAGGCCATGCACCTCGGCGACCTCGACCCGGGCCGGCTGCACGAGGTCTCCCGGGTGCTCTTCGCCGCCGGCGAGGCCGGCGACCCGACCGCGCTGCAACTGATCGACCGCCAGGCCGACGAGATCACCCGCTTCGTGACCGTCGCCCTCACCCGGCTCGACCTGATCGGCGAACCCGTCCCGGTCGTCCTCGGCGGCGGCGTCCTGGCGTCCCGTCAGCCCCTGCTGATGGACAACCTGCTGGCCCGGCTCGCCGCCGCGGCCCCGCTCGCCGAACCCCGCGTCGTCGTCGCCCCGCCCGTGCTCGGCGCCGCCCTCCTCGGCCTCGACCACCTCGGCGCCGGGGCCGCCGCCCAGCACCGCCTCCGCGACGCCTACCCCAGCGTCCACCCGGTAGCCGCCTGACGCCGACCCCCGATCCCCCGCCGCCGCGCGTCCGCACCGGGTCCGCACACCCGACCGGCCGCGCGGCGGCGGGCCCACATAGTAGAGTCCCCGGAATGATCACCCGGGGGAAGTGGATGACCAAGCGGCAGCGCCGCCAACTGGCTTGGAGCCTGCGGGGGGTGGCGCTGCTGGCCGTGCTGGCCTACCTGCCGGGCGGGCGGGCCGCGTCGGACGGCGGACGCGTCCGGGTCGAGGCCTGGTTCAACCATCCGCTACTGCTGGTCGGCGGCGCGACAGCGCTGGTCGTGGTCTCGCTGGTGGTCGAACTGGAGTTCCGCACCAAGTGGTCCCAGATCGGCTGCGCGGCGCTCCTGGCCCCCCTGGTCCTCGCGGGCGCACTGGTGGTCTTCCTGGCGCTCGCCCTGTCCGGCGGCACCGACCAGCTGGAGCGGCTCACCTCCCCGGCGCGCCCCGACCGGCTGGTGACCGTCACCAACATCGACTTCATCGACCCCGTCTACCAGATCGAACTCCGGGCCGGCACCGGCTGGTCCGAACGCCACTGGGACCTGGGCGTGTTCGCCGGTTACGGCTACAGCCGCACCGAGTGGACCGGCCCCAACGAGATCACCGTCGTCCGCGAGGATTCCCGCACCGTCTACACCCTCGACCCGGCCACCGGCCGCCCCGACGAGGGACGGAAGGTGTCGCGGTGACCGTGACGACGGCCGAACGACGCCGCCGGCTCCCCTGGGTCCTCCAGGGTGCGGCGCTGCTGTCGCTCCTGCTCCTGCTGGTGGGCGCCCTGGCCTGCCGTCAGGGCGGCCTGGACCTGGTGAAGCTCCTGTTCTTCCACCCGGTGGTCCTGCCCTCGGTCGCGATGGCGGCCGCCATCGCCGCGCTCTCGGTGGGGGCGAAGGACCGGACCACGCGGGCGACCGTCCCGGCGGGGATCCTGGCGACCCTCTGCGGCCTGGCCCTGCCCGCCGCCCTGGTGCTGGCGTTCTTCGTCCGCGACGGGGATCCCCTCGGCCGGGAGAGCGCCCCCGGCCGGAACGACCGGGGGGTGGAGGTGGGCAACGTCGGCCTCACCCCCGACCCGAAGCACCACATCGTGCTCCACACCGGTGCCGGGTGGTCATCCCGGCACTGGGACCTCGGCGTCTGGCACGACGACCTGGGCTTCGAGAGCGCCGCCTGGACCGGCCCCGACGAGCTCACGCTGACCTTCTACGACTTCCTGCTGGTCTACACCCTGGACCCGGCCACCGGCCGCCCGGACGAGGGCCGGAAGGTGCGGCGGTGACCGGGCGTCGCGGCACGTGGCTCGTCCGGGCGCTCGGAGGGCTGGCACTGGTTCCGGTGCTCGCCTACGGGGCGGGGCTGCTGGCCTGCGCCGACGGCGGGCTGGTGCGGGTCGATGCCTGGTTCCACCATGCGGCCGTGCTGATGGCGGCACCGGTGGTGGCGGCCGCCGCGATGTTGCTGGAAGTGCGTCGTCGGCCCGGCTGGGGGTTCGAGCAGGGCTCGATCGTCGTCTCGGTCGCCGTCGCCTCGACGGTCACGCTCTGGGGCCTGACCCTGCTGATCGGCGGCCACCGGGCGCCCGTCGAGCAGCACTCCGCCGCCGACCGCTCCGGCCGGACGGTGACCGTGACGGACGTCTCCCACGTCCTCGGCCCGCGGTACCTGGTGGAGGTGCGGACCGGCGACGGCTGGTCCGCCCGGCACTGGGCCCTGGGCACCGAGTGGGACGAGGAGGCCCTGGAGGGTGTGGCCTGGACCGGTCCGAACGAGGTCACGGTCACCGGTTGGCGGTCGCTCCTCGTCTACCCCCTGGACCCGGCCACGGGGCGGCCCGGGGAGCCGCGACGGGTGCCTCGTTAGGCGGTGCCCATGTCGGGGGTGCGGCCGCGGAAGGTGCGGCGGTACTCGCGGGGGGCGACGCCGACCCGGCGGGTGAAGACGGGGCGGAGGGAGACGGCGGAGCCGAAACCGCAGCGGACGGCGATCGCGTCGACCGGCAGGTCGGTCTCCTCCAGGAGCCGCTGGGCGGCGAGGACGCGCTGTTCGAGGAGCCAGCGCAGCGGCGGGGTGCCGGTGGCCTCGGCGAAGCGGCGCGCGAAGGTGCGTTCGGACATGACGGCCTCGCGGGCCATCCGGCCGACGGTCCACGGGCTGTCGAGCGCGGCCAGGACGGCGCCGCGGACGGCGGTCAGCGGGTCGTCGCGCTCGGCGGCGGCGGGGACGGGCGAGGGGATGAACTGGGCCTGCCCGCCGGTGCGGAAGGGCGCGGTGACCATGGAGCGGGCGATCTCCGCGGCGGCCTGCTGCCCGTGCGCGGTGCGCACCAGGTGCAGGCACAGGTCGATGCCGGCGGCGACCCCGGCCGAGGTCCAGATCCGGCCGTCGCCGGTGAACAGGACCTGCGGGTCGACGTGGACGGCGGGGTGGCGTTCGGCGAGCCGGTCGGCGAGCCACCAGTGGGTGGTGGCGGTGCGGCCGTCGAGCAGTCCGGCGCCGGCGAGCAGGAAGGCGCCGGCGCACAGCGAGGCGATCTGCGCGCCGGCCGCGTGGGCGGCGCGGACGGCGTCGAGCAGGGCGGGGTCGAACGGGGCCAGCGGGTCGGCCATGCCGGGGACGACGACCAGGTCGCAGCGGGTGAGCGCGTCGAGCCCGGCGTCGGGGACGCGTTCCAGGCCGCCGGTGAGCGCGACCCGGGCGCCGGGCGGTCCGCAGACCAGCAGGTCGAAGCCGGGCAGGCCGGGCCGGGCGGCCCGGTTCGCCCAGACCTCGGTGATGACGGCGTAGTCGAAGGCGCGGACGCCGTCGAAGATCAGGCAGCCAACGGTGCGCATGGCAGGAATGTATCGATGGTGGGCTCTTCCGCCTCTCACCGGCCCCGGCCGCGGGCTCGCAGGATGGAGCCATGACGAACACCAGCGCATTCGACGCCCCGCTCCAGCTCGCCGCCGACGCCGTCCTGATCATGATCGACGTCCAGCAGGGCTTCGAGGACGCCGCCTTCTGGGGCGAGCGCGACAACCCGCAGGCCGAGGCGAACATGGCCGCGCTGCTGGACGCCTGGGCGGCGACCGGCCGGCCGGTCGTCACCGTCCAGCACGGCTCTCCGGGCGGCCCGCTCCAGCCGGGCACCCCGGGGTACGAGCTGAAGCCGGTGGTGGCCGGGGCCGCGGCGGACCTGCACATCACCAAGACCGTCAACAGCGCGTTCTACGGCACCCCGGACCTGCACGCGTGGCTGCAGGCCCGGGGTGCCACCCAGCTGGTGGTGGCCGGGATCATGACCAACGTCTGCAACGAGACCACCGCCCGGATGGGCGGCAACCTCGGCTACGACGTGGTCTTCCCGACCGACGCGATGCACACCTTCGCGATGGCCGGGCCGGACGGCGTGCCGATCCCGGCCGAACAGCTGGCCCGGGCGACCGCGGCCGTCCTGCACCGGATGAGGTTCGCCAAGGTGGTGACCACCGGGGACGTGCTGAAGGCCGCTCAGGCCTGAGCCCCCGCCCCGGCGGCGGACCCGGTGGCGGACCCGGTGGATTCCGGGCCGCCGCCGCCGGCTTTCGATCGAGGCGTCCTCGACCGCCGTTCCCGGGGCCCCGTGCAGGTGGTCGCGGACCCAGGCTCAGTGCAGGTGGTCGCGGACCCAGGCGGCGAGGACCTTCGCACAGCCGTCGACCGACTCCCGCCAGGTCAGGTCGGCGCCCTCGCCGGCCTCGTCGCTGACGTGCTTGACCAGCCGGACCGGCACCTCGGCGCGGCGCGCGACGGTGGCGATCGCGTAGCCCTCCATGTCGACCAGGTCGGCGCTGAGCGCGAGCCGGTCGCGGGCGGCCGGGTCGGAGACGAACAGGTCGCCGGTGGCGAGGGTCGGCCCGCCGCCGGCCCCGAGGTCGATCGGCGCGCCGTAGGTGCGGCCGGTGAGCGCCTTCAGGACCGGGGTGTCGAGGTCGTGCTGGAGCACGTTCGCCACCTCGTGGGTGCCCTCCCAGCCGGGCTTGAGCGCACCGGCGGTGCCCAGGTTGACGACCTGGGACGGCAGTTCGCCGCAGGCCAGCACGGTGGCCAGGGCGGCGGTGGCGTTGATCTTCCCGATGCCGGTGAGCAGCACGGGCAGCCGCTCGTCCAGATGGGCCGCCTCCTCGCGGACGGCGACGACGAGCAGCGGGCGGTCCGGTGAGACGGTTCCGATGAGGCGCATGCCGCCATGCTACAAATCCGTCCGGCGCCCGCCGCGGTCGGAACCGGACGCCGTCGACGGGCGTCGCCGCTCTCGGAACGCCTGCGGAACATCGCGGAACGCCGACACGGAACAACGCTGAACAACCTCAAGTCCGGCACAACTCACGTGTGATCGTCAGCGCCCGCCGCCATACTGCTGCTGCGGGCCGAGGCCCGCTCCGAGGGGCGGGCCACAGGGGAGGGTGGGCGGTGGGAACACCGGTAATCACGCAGAAGCAGGGGGCCGTTGCGGGGCTTCCCGCGCAGGCGGGGCGGCAGCCCGTGCCGCGCGGGCCGCGCGGCGCGCTGGGCCGGCTGCGGTCGCAGGCGCAGACCCCGCCGGGCCGGCTGCGGCTGGCGGGCGGGGTGCTGGCCGCGCTGGTGCTGCTGTTCGGCACGGTCGCGGCCTGGCAGGTGGCCGACCGGGCGGTGGTGGCCTCGCAGGTGGTGTCGCACAGCCAGCCGCTGAGCCAGGACGCGGCGGAGATCTACCGCTCGCTGGCGGACGCGGACACCACCGCCGCGGGCGGCTTCCTGCTGGCCGGGGCGGAGCCGCCGGAGATCCGCAAGCGCTACCAGGACGACCTGGCGACCGCGGCCCGGTTGCTGGCGCAGGCCGCGGCGCGCACCGGGTCGTCCCCCGAGGCGCAGCGCTCGGTCGCCGAGCTCAACCAGCAACTTCCGCGGTACGCGGGCCTGGTGGAGACCGCCCGGGCGAACGACCGGCAGGGCCTGCCGCTCGGCGGCGCCTACCTGCGGTACGCCTCGAAGCTGATGCAGCAGACCATGCTGCCGAACGCGCAGAAGCTGGTCGACGCGGAGGCGGAGCAGCTGGACCGGGACCAGGAGACGGCGAGCGCCTACCCGCTGGTGGCGCTGCTGCTGGGGCTGCTGGCGCTCGGGGCGCTGGCCCGCTACCAGGTGGTGCTGTTCCGGCGGACCAACCGGGTGTTCAACGTGGGTCTGGTGGGCGCGAGCGCCGCGGTGCTGGTCGCCGTGGTGTGGCTGGCCGCCGGGTCCGCGGCCGCCGGGTCGGCGCTGGCGGACAGCCGGCAGACCGGCTCGCGGCCGCTGGCCGAGCTCAACCGGGTCCGGATCTCGGCCCTCCAGGCGCACGCGGCGGAGAACCTCAACCTGGTCGACCGGGGTTCCTCGGACACCTACTCCAAGGCCTGGAAGACCCTCGCCGACCCGCTGAACGGTCCGTCCCGCCAGCCCGGTTCGGTGGCGTGGGCGTCCGAGGTGGCGCCGAGCGGGGCGAATGCCGCGATGACCGAGGCCGGCAAGCAGTTCGCCGCCTGGCAGAAGCGCCACCAGGCAGCGGCCGACCAGCAGGCGTCGGGCGACTACGACGCGGCGCTGAGGGCGACGCTGAGCGCCACCGGCGGGGACACCTCGGACGCGGCGTTCAAGGCGATGGACGAGCAGTTCGGCAAGGCGGCGGCGGTCGAGCAGGGCCGCTTCGAGGCGGCGGCGTCCGGGGTGGGGGGCTCGCTGGAGCTGCTGGCCGTGGGCGCGGCGGTGCTGGCGGTGGGCGCCGCGATCGGCGTGGTCCGGGGCGTGGGCCGCCGGCTGGCGGAGTACCGGTGAGGGGGACGGGAACGATGAGGCGTACGAGGATGCGGACGGTCGGGGCCCGCGCGCTGGTCGCGGCCGCGGTGCTGGGGGCCGGGGTGCTGGGCGCCGGCACCTCGCAGGGTGCCGGGGGCACGCGGCCCGCCGCCGTGGTGGAGCAGGCCGCCGAGGGGGCGCTGCAGGCCGACGACAACTGCGACCTGGCGGCCAGCCTGCCGCCGGCCAAGAACGTCGGCGCGAAGATCCGCAAGATCCGCGAACGCGGGTCGCTGGTCGTCGGCGTGGACCAGAACAGCTTCAACTGGGGCTTCCGCGACCCGCAGTCCGGCCGGATCGAGGGCTTCGACATCGACCTGGCGAGGGCGATCGCCAAGTCGGTCCTGGGCGACCCGAACAAGGTGACGCTCAAGGCCCTGCCGACCGCGCGGCGGATCGACGCGATCAAGGCGGGCGAGGTCGACATGGTGGTGCGCACCATGACGATCACCTGCGACCGGAAGAAGGAGATCTCCTTCTCGGTGCCGTACTTCCGGACCTCGCAGCAGCTCGCCGTGCCCGGCTCGTCCACCGCGAAGTCCTTCACCGAGGCGCTGCGCGGCAAGCGGGTCTGCGCGGCCGAGAACTCCTCCACCCACCTGGAGCTCAAGCGCGACAGCCGGGGCGCCAGCGAGATCAGGACCACCGACAACCAGCTCGACTGCCTGGTGCTGATGCAGCTCGGCGAGGTGGACGCGACCTTCACCGACAGCGCGCTGGCCGCCTCCCAGCTCGCCCAGGACCGCACCATGCGACTGATCCCGGAGACCGTGCTGCCGAGCTACATGGGCATCGGCATGAACCAGGCCGACACCGACCTGGTCGCGTGGGTCAACCAGGTGGTGGCCGAGTGGCGGGCCGACGGCGGCTGGCGGGCCTCCTACGACCACTGGCTCGCCTCCACCATGGGGTCACCGGACGGCTACCTGCCGTAGCGGGCCGGTACCGGCGTCACGTCCCACTCCACCATCCGGGAGACTCTGAGCCGACAGGCCGACAGGCCGACCATCCGTCAGTACCGCACGGACCGAGAGAGGGAGGGACCCGCGTTGGCAGGAACGGCCGGCCCGGTGATGAACCGGGAGGAGGTGGACCGCGCCCTGGCCCGCCTGGGCGCGGAGCGCGACGCCGTGGAGGCGGCGCTGCTCGCCCTGCAGGACCACCCCGGCCGGCGGCTGCTGGAGGGCGCCGCGCTGTCCGGGCGGACCCAGGAGCGCTGGGCGGTCGCCGAGCAGGGCCTCGGGCTGCTGTGGTCCCTGTTCGACCGGTACTCGGAGGCGCTGGCCTCGGCCCGCGCGGTCCGGGCCCGGCGCGGGCGTCCCGGCAGCGCCGAGCTGGCCGAGCTGAGCGAGCTGCTCACCGGCGCCTCGGTGACCGTCTCCGGCGGCCAACTGCCGGACGCGGCGGGCCGGCTGGGCGCCGGACCGGCCCGGCTGGTCGAGCGGGTCGGCCTGGACGAGCTGATGGAGCGGATGAACGGCTGGTACGCCGTGGTGCTGGAGGTGGTCAACGCCGTCGACGCGGTGTGGTCCGCGCTGCCCGCCCGGATCGACCTGCTGCTCGCCGAACTGGGCCGGGTCCAGATGCTGGCGCTGTCGGTCGGGGTGCGGCCCGGCAGCCACCCGCTGGCCGACGACCTCGCCGGGCTGGCCTCGGAGTTGACCGCGCTGCGCGCCGAGGTGCTGGCCGATCCGCTGGCGCTGTGGCGGCCCAGCCGGGTGCCCGCCCAGCGCGGCACCGCCCCGGAGGCGCCCGCCCCGGCCTCGCCGACCGGCGCGGTGGACACCACCGGCTTCGACCGGGCCGGGCGGCAGCTCGACGACGTCCGGGTCGAGCTGGAGGGGTTGCTGCGGCTGCGGGACGAGTCCCACGAGCGGCTGCAGCAGGTCGGCGACCTGCTGCAGCGGGCCGACGCCACGCTCGCCGAGGCCCGGCGGGCCCGCGGCGAGGTGCTGGCGAAGATCGCCTCGACCGAGGTGCCGGCCGTGCCCGGGCCCGCCTCGGCGCTGCGCGAACGGATCGTGCAGGCGGTGGAGTTCCAGCAGACCGGCCAGTGGCACCGGCTCGGGCCGCTGCTGGACACCCTGGAGGACTCGGCCGCCAAGGAGCTGGCCCGGGCTCGGCACTCGCTGACCGAGGTGGCCCAGCCGCTGGCGGTCCGCGCGGAACTGCGCGGCCGGCTGGAGGCGTACAAGGCGATGGCCGCCCGGCGCGGCCTCGCCGAGGACCCGGTGGTGGTGGAACGGTTCGAGAAGGCCCGCTGGCTGCTGTGGAGCGCACCGTGCGACCTGCGGGCGGCGGCGGAGGCGGTGGCCCGCTTCCAGCAGGCCCTGCGCGCGCCCGAGCGGCACCCCGGGCAGCAGGACATCCAGGACGGACAGGGGGAGTGAATCCGATGGCTCAGGCGTGCACCAGGCCGGACTGCACCGGTCAGGGGGAGATCGACGAGGACGGGTACTGCACCGAGTGCGGCCTGGCGCCGCTGCCGGTGTCCACCGTCGCGGGGGGCACGACGGGCAGCGTCGCGAGCAGCGCGACAGGCAGCGTCGCGAGCAGCGCGACAGGCAGTGGCACGGGCGTCCCGGAGGGGGCGGGCGGGCCGTGCGTCCACTGCGGGGGGACGATCGACGGGGACGGCTACTGCGAGGAGTGCGGGCTGGCCGCCGCGCCCGCCGCGGCGGTGCCCGCGGCCCGCCGCTCGCCCGACTCGGCCCGGGTCTCCGGGACGTCCGGTTCGGTGCGGTCCTCGTCCGTGCGCTCCGGCGCCAACCGCTCCACCCGCACCGGCAGCGGCCGTTCGGTCTCGGTGCGCAACTCCCGCGGCGGCACCGGCACCACCCGCCGGGGCAACCTCGGCGCCGGGCTGGTGACCGTCCCGCCGGTGCCGACGCTGGACCCGGCGAAGGCCGTCCTGGCCGACCCGGAGGTGCCGGAGCGCAAGCGGTTCTGCTCCAAGTGCGACAGCGAGGTCGGCCGCGGCAAGAACGGCGCCCCGGGCCGCCCGGAGGGCTTCTGCACCAAGTGCGGGACGCCGTACTCCTTCTCGCCGAAGCTGAGCCGCGGCGACCTGGTCGGCGGCCAGTACGAGGTGATGGGCTGCATCGCGCACGGCGGCCTGGGCTGGATCTACCTGGCGGCCGACCGCCGGGTGAACGACAAGTGGGTCGTCCTCAAGGGCCTGCTGGACACCGGTGACGAGGACGCGCTGGCCGCCGCGGTGGCCGAGCGGCGCTTCCTGGCCGAGGTGGACCACCCCAACATCGTCCGGATCATCAACTTCGCCGAGCATCCGGACCCGCGCACCGGCACGGCCGACGGCTACATCGTGATGGAGTACGTCGGCGGCAAGTCGCTCAAGGACATCGCCAACGAGCGCCGCACCCCCGACGGCCGGCGCGACCCGCTGCCGGTCGAGCAGGCCATCGCGTACGCGCTGGAGGCGCTGCCGGCGCTCGGGTACCTGCACAGCCGGGGCCTGGTGTACTGCGACTTCAAGATCGACAACGTGATCCAGAGCGACGACTCGCTCAAGATCATCGACATGGGCGCGGTCCGCCACCTCGACGACGACGGCCCGATCTACGGCACCCACGGCTACCAGGCCCCGGAGATCGCCACCGACGGACCGTCCGCCGCCTCCGACCTCTACACGGTCGCCCGCACCCTCGCCGTCCTCACCTTCGACTTCCCGGACTACGCCACCGCCCGGCGCCACCAGCTGCCCGGGCCGGACGAGGTCCCGCTGCTGGCCCAGTACGAGTCCTACTACCGGTTGCTGGTCCGGGCCACCGACCCCGACCCGGCCCGCCGCTTCTCCTCCGCCGAGGAGATGGCCGACCAGCTCACCGGCGTGCTGCGCGAGGTGCTGGCCCTCCAGGACGGCCGGCCCCGGCCTGCCGCCTCCACCCTCTTCGGACCGGAACTGCGGGTGGTCGACACCGAACTGGCCGTCGAACCGCTCGACCCGGTGGCCACCGCGCTGGCCCTGCCGGTCCCGCGCGTCGACCAGGGCGACCCGAACGCCGGCTTCCTCGCCGCGCTGCTCGCCACCGCGCCCGCCGACGCCCTGGCCGCACTGGCCGCCGCCCCCGCCGACTCCCTCGAACTGCGGCTGCGCCGCCTGCGCGCCCAGCTCGAACTCGGCGACGCCGAGGCGGTCGAACTGACCCTCGCCGCACTCGAGACCGACCACCCCGGCGACTGGCGGGTGGTGTGGAGCCGCGGCCTGTGCGCCCTCGCCGACGGCCGCGCCGACGAGGCCGCCGACTCCTTCGACGCGCTCTACGACGCCTTCCCCGGCGAGGCCGCCCCCAAGCTGGCACTCGCCGTCTGCGCCGAACTGCTCGGCCAGCACGAGGACGCCACCGCCTTCTACCGGCTGGTCTCCAGCACCGACCCGACCTACGTCAGCGCCGCCTTCGGCCTGGCCCGGGTCCGCCTGGCGGTCGGCGACCGCCCCGGCGCGGTGGCCGCCCTGGAGGGCGTCCCGGAGGTCTCCGCCCACTTCACCGCCGCCCGGATCGGCACCGTCCGCGCCCGGCTGCGCGGCCGCACCGCCGAGGAGCCGCTGGGCCCCGAACTCACCCGCTGCTCCGACCAGCTGACCGCGCTCGCGCTGGACGACCGGCGGCGCGAGGAGCTCTCCGTCGAGGTGCTGGACTCCGCGCTCGGCTGGGTGCTGGCCGGCACCCCCGGCGACCCGTCCGCCACGCGCACCGTCCTCGGACATCCCGCGGCGGAGCGGGAACTGCGCCTCGCCCTGGAACACTCCTATCGAGTGTTGGCGCGGTTGTCCGACCGGGCCGAATCCAGGATCGAGATGGTGGAGCGGGCGAACCGGGCCCGCCCGCGAACGTGGGTGTGAGCGATGCCGCAAGTGACCGAGTGCCCGAACTGTGCCGAACCGCTGGACCCGGAGGACGCTTTCTGCGGGGCCTGCGGGGCCGACCTCAACAGCCCTCCGAGCGGGCCGCCCAGCGGACCGCCGACGGTCGAGGCCACCCTGGCCGCCGAGCTGCCGAGCGTCCGTGACGACGCGTCGGCCGCTCCGGCCGGGCCCGGTGCCGGGGTCGGGGTCGGGGTCGGCCAGGACGGATCCGCCGCGCCGTCGGGCGCAGCGGTGTGCGCGCACTGCGGGGCCGACCAGGTCGCCGCGGACGGCTACTGCGAGGCGTGCGGCCAGTCCCAGCCCAAGCCCCGCGACCACCAGGAGCGTTCGCTCACCGGCGTGGCCGGGGTCAGCGACCGGGGCCTGCGGCACCACCGCAACGAGGACGCCTTCACCATCGCCGGCACCTCGCTCCCGGACGGCGAGCAGGCCGTGATCGCGGTCGTCTGCGACGGCGTCTCCTCCTCGGCCCGCCCCGACGAGGCCTCCGCCACCGCCGTGGACGCCGCCTCCGAGTCACTGCTGACCGCGCTCGAGCAGGGCACCGACCCGGTGGCCGCCATGCGCACCGCGATCGGCACCGCCGCCCGGGCGGTCACCGACCTGGCGTACGACGGACGGACCCCCGCCAACGAGTCCGGCCGGCTGAACGCCCCCGCCTGCACCTACGTCAGCGCCGTCGCCGCGGCCGGCCTGGTCACCATCGGCTGGGTCGGCGACACCCGGGCGTACTGGATCCCGGACGACCGGGAGACCGCCGAGCCGTACCGGCTGACCGAGGACGACTCCTGGGCCGCCCGGATGGTCGCGGCCGGCTACCTGAGCGAGGCCGAGGCGTACGCGGACCCCCGCGCCCACGCCATCACCGGCTGGCTCGGCGCCGACGCCGAGGAGCTGGTCCCGCACACCGTCAGCTTCACGCCGCACGTCCCGGGCGTCCTGCTGATCTGCACCGACGGCCTGTGGAACTACGCCGAGGCCGCCACCGACCTGGCGTTCTTCGTCCGGGCCGACGCCCGCACCCAGCCGCTGGCCGCCGCCCGCGCGCTGGTCGACTTCGCGGTCGCCGCCGGCGGCCACGACAACATCACCGTCGCGGTGCTGCCGATCACCCCGCGCACCGAGCCGCAGTCCCACGAAGCCACCCTGCTGGACCTGCCGGTCCAGCAGCCCCGGCACGACGGCCACGCCGCCACCCTGCCGGACCGCCCCGCCTACGCACCCGGATCCTCCACCCACTGACAGGAGCTCTTCCGCATGGCCTCGCTGTCCCGGCCCGACCGTCCCCGGTTCGACGTCGACGTCTTCCAGAATGAGTACCTCGCCGAGGGATCGCGGGAGGTCAACGCGATCGTCACGGTCACCGCCACCGGCGGCGGCACCACCGGGGGCCGCCCGATCGGCCGCCCGGCCGGCCCGCTCGACGGGGCGGCCGGGGCCGACGCCGCCGTGGTCATCATGATCGACTGCTCCGGCTCGATGGACTACCCGGCCAGCAAGATGCGCAACGCCCGGGAGGCCACCGCGGTCGCCGTCGACACGCTGCGCGACGGCGTCGCCTTCGCGGTGGTCGCCGGCACCCACGAGGCGGTCGAGATCTACCCCGGGCAGGGCCGTCTGGCGATAGCCGACGCCGCCACCCGCGCCCAGGCCAAGGAGGCGCTGCGCAAGCTCAAGCCGAACGGCGGCACCGCGATCGGCACCTGGCTCAGCAAGGCCCAGCAGTTGTTCTCCTCGATGCCCGCCGCCGGAATCCGGCACGGCATCCTGCTCACCGACGGCAAGAACGAGCACGAGAAGGCCACCGACTTCCAGGCCGCCCTCGACCGGGTCACCGGCGTGTTCACCGCCGACTGCCGCGGCGTCGGCACCGACTGGGAGGTCGCCCAGCTGCGGCAGATCTCCTCCGCGCTGCTCGGCACCGTGGACATCGTCGCCGAGCCCGCCGACCTGGCGGACGACTTCCGCGCGATGATGGCCGGCGCGATGAGCAAGCAGATCGCCGACGTCGCGCTCAAGGTGTGGACGCCGGCCAACGCCTCGGTCAAGTACGTCAAGCAGGTCGCGCCCTCGGTCGAGGACCTCACCGCCCGGCGGACCGAGGCCGGCCCGCGCGCCGGGTTCTACCCGACCGGGCACTGGGGCGACGAGAGCCGCGACTACCACGTCAGCGTGGAGGTGCCGGCCGCCGCGGTCGGCAACGAGATGCTCGCCGCCCGGATCAGCCTGGTGCTGCCGCAGCCCGACGGCACCGAGGAGGTGCTCGGGCAGGGCCTGGTCCGCGCCGTGTGGACCGACGACCTGGCCAGCTCCACCCGGATCAACGCCCAGGTCGCCCACTACACCGGGCAGGCCGAGCTCGCCTCCTCGATCCAGGACGGTCTCGCCGCCCACCGGGCCGGCGACGTGGACACCGCCACCGCCCTGCTCGGCCGGGCCGTCCGGCTCGCCCACGCGGGCGGGAACGACGGGACGCTCAAGCTCCTGCAGAAGGTGGTCGACGTGGTCGACGCGAAGGAAGGTACGGTTCGGTTCCGGAGGAACGTGAACGAGGCCGACTCGATGGCGCTCGACTCGCGCTCCACCGTGACCGTACGCGTGAAGAAGAAGTGACCCGGAGACCCTCCGGGGAGCCCGGACCTGCTGGAAAGTGGGGGACCTGATGCCGATCTGCCCTAGGGGCCATGAGTCGCAGGCCGAGGACTGGTGCGACTTCTGCGGCTTCCCGATGACTCCGCCGCCCGGCCTCCACGTCCCGGGCACCCCTCCCCCGCCGCCCGCGCCGCCGGGGCCGCCGCCGACCGCGCCGTCGCTCTCGGTGCCGGACCTCACCGCCGGCCTGGTCACCTGCCCGATCTGCCGGACCCCGCAGACCGGGCGGTACTGCGAGGAGTGCGGGTACGACTACGCCCTCGCCCCCTCGCCGCCGCCGTCCGTCCAGCCGCACCCGCCGGCCCCGGTCCCGCCCGCACCGGCGCCGCAGCCCGGACCGATGCAGCAGCACCAGCCGCCGCAGCACCAGGCACCGCAGCCGCCGCACGCGCACCAGGCACCGCAGCAGCACCAGCAGCACCAGCCGCCGCAGTCGCCGTACGGGTTCGAGAAGCCCGGTTTCGAGTCCGGCCCGCCGACCGGTGCGCCCGCGCCGAGCGCCCCGTCGCACGGCGGTTACCCGGGGACGGGCGGCTTCCCGCCGTCCGGCGGCTTCCCGGAGACCGGTGGTTTCCCGGACGGTGACGGCTACGAGCGGACCGGCCCGGTCTACGCCCAGCCCGGCGAGGAGTTCGGCACCTCTTTCCGGCTGGCGCCGCCCGGCGCTCAGACGCCCGCGCCGCCCGCGCCGCCCGCCCCTCCGGTCCGCACCAACTGGATCGCCGTGGTGACCGCCGACCGCGACTACTTCACCGAGATGATGTCGCGCAGCGGTCCGGAGGCGGCCGCGCTGTTCTTCCCGCCGTACTGCCCGGAGCGGCGGATCCCGCTCACCGGGCGCGGCGAGCTCCAGATCGGCCGGCGCAGCCAGAACCGCGGCACCGTGCCGGACATCGACCTCTCCGTGCCGCCGGAGGACCCGGGCGCCTCCCACGAGCACGCCGTCCTGGTCGAGCAGGGCGACGGCAGCTGGGTGCTGGTCGACCGCGGCTCCACCAACGGCACCTGCCTCAACGGCAGCCCGGACTCGGTGCGGCCGCACACCGCGATCCCGCTGAACGACGGCGACCGGATCCACGTCGGCGCCTGGACCACCATCACCCTGCACCGGGCCTGACCCACCGTCACACCCCGGTCACCGTCGGCCGCCCGGACCACCGTCCGGGCGGCCGCCTTGATCTCGGTTGCTCAAAATTCGCACAAGCGACCTGCACCGATTCCACCCGAACCCCTACTGTCATCCGCATGACTGAAGCAATATCCGCTGACGGAATCCGGAAGCGGTACGGGGATGTCCAGGCCGTCGACGGGGTGTCACTCTCCGTCCGGACTGGCGAGTTCTACGGGATCCTGGGGCCCAACGGCGCCGGCAAGACCACCACGCTGGAGATCCTGGAGGGGATCAGGGAGCCCGACGAGGGCCGCGTCGAGCTGCTCGGCATGAAGCCCTGGCCGCGCAACAAGGCGCTGCTGCCGCGGATCGGCGTCCAGTTCCAGGCGTCCGCCTTCTTCAACAAGCTGACGGCCCGCGAGACGATCCGCACCTTCGCCTCCTTCTACGGCGTCGGCCCCAAGCGGGCGGACGCGATGCTGGAGCGGGTCGGCCTGACCGAGTCCTCCGCCGTCCTGACCGACAAGATGTCCGGCGGCCAGGCCCAGCGCCTGTCCATCGCCTGCGCGCTGGTGCACGACCCGGAGCTGGTCTTCCTGGACGAGCCCACCACCGGTCTGGACCCGCAGGCCCGCCGCAACCTCTGGGACCTGCTGCGGGACATCAACGCCGAGGGCCGCACGGTGGTCCTGACCACCCACTACCTGGACGAGGCCGAGGTGCTCTGCGAGCGCGTCTCGGTGATGGACCACGGGAAGGTGCTGAAGACCGGCGCGCCCGCCGCGCTGGTCCGCGAGATCGACGACACCGTCCGGGTCAGCGTCGAGTCGGGGCTGCTCACCGCCGCCCGGGCCCGCGACCTGTTCACCGAGGCCGGCGCCGAGGTCGCCAACCTGGAGGACAACGGCGTCACCCTCGCACTGTCCACCCGCGTCCCCGCGCCCGTCCTGTCGGTGCTGGCCGAGCAGAACGCGCTGCGCGGCCTCGAGGTGCGCGGCGCCACCCTGGAGGACGTCTTCCTCCAGCTGACCGGACGGGAGTACCGGGCATGACCACCACCTCCGCCCCCTCCCGCCCCGCCGTCACGCCGCCCGAGCGGCCCGGCGGGGAGCGGGGCAACGCGTTCACCGGGCTGTCCCGGGTGATGCTGCTGGGCTTCGTCCGCGACCGCGGCGCGCTCTTCTTCACGATGATCATGCCGCTGATGTTCCTGCTGCTCTTCGGGGCGCTGTACAAGAGCGGCGGCACCTCGCACCTCAAGATCGCCGAGGTCGGCCAGGTGCAGCTGCTGGACGCGGTCAAGGGCCAGCAGGACGGGCCGCTCGCCGCGCTGGAGATCACCCAGTACTCGGACGAGTCCGCGGCCCTGGAGAAGGTCCGCAAGGGCGAGCTGGACGGCGTCGTCAAGCAGGGCCAGGACGGCCGGATCGCGGTCCGCTACAGCCAGGCCGACCAGGTCAAGGCGGGCACCGTCCAGGGGATCATGAACGGCCTGGTGCAGGCCGCCAACCAGGAGGCCTCCGGCGTCAAGCCGGCCTTCGCCCTCGACCTGGAGCAGGTCGAGGACAAGTCCCTCAAGCCGATCCAGTACCTCACCCCGGGCCTGCTCGGCTACGCGGTGGCGATGGGCGCGGTGTACGGCGCCTCCTTCACCCTGGTCAGCTGGCGCAAGAAGCGGGTGCTGCGGCGCCTGCGGCTGGCTCCGGTGTCGCCGGGCATGGTGGTCGGCGCCCGGGTCGGGGTGAGCGTCCTGGTGGCGCTGGCCCAGACCGGCCTGTTCCTGGCGGTCGCCACCCTGCCGTTCTTCGGGCTGAAGCTGACCGGCCACTGGTGGCTGGTGCTGCCGCTGGTGCTCTGCGCGACCATCGCCTTCATGTCGATCGGCCTGGTCACCGGCGCCGTGTCGAAGAGCGAGGAGGCCGCCAACGGCCTCAACCAGATGATCATCCTGCCGATGTCGTTCCTGGGCGGCGCCTTCATCCCGCTGGACTTCGCCCCGGGCTGGCTGCAGACGGTCTCGCACGCGATGCCGCTGCGCTACCTGACGGTCTCCGCCAAGTCGGTGCTGAGCCAGGGCGGCGGCCTGGTGGACGTCCTGCCGGCCATGGGCGGCCTGCTGGTCTTCGCCGCCGTGATGTCGCTGATCGCCTGGCGCTTCTTCAACTGGGACGACGCGTAACCGTCGCCCCGCCGCGGTGCGGACGCGGTGCGGTCGTACGCCGAAGGTCTCGGTGTACGACCGCACCGGCGTCTGCGACCATGGACGGGTGACTGATTCCGGGCGGCAGACGCTTCAAGAGGAGACCTTCTTCGACCAGGTCGGCGGCGAGCCGACCTTCCGCAAGCTGGTGCACCGCTTCTACCAGGGCGTCGCCCAGGACGAGCTGCTGCGCCCGATGTACCCGGAGGAGGACCTCGGCCCGGCCGAGGAGCGCTTCGCACTGTTCCTGATGCAGTACTGGGGCGGCCCGCGCACCTACAGCGAGGAGCGCGGCCACCCGCGGCTGCGGATGCGGCACGCGCCGTTCCGGGTCGACCGCGCCGCGCACGACGCCTGGCTCAAGCACATGCGGGTGGCGCTGGACGAGCTGGAGCTGCCCGAGGCCGACGAGCGCCAGCTGTGGGAGTACCTCACCTACGCCGCCGCCTCGATGATCAACAGCGCCTGAGCGAGCCCGCGGCACCGCCGGGGCGGGGAACGGCACGGCCCCGTACGGCCAGACCCGCTCAGCCGAGCGCGCTGAGCCCGAGCCCCGCGCCGGGAGCCGCAGTGGCCCGGACCGCCACCGAGCCGAGCGGCGTGCTGAGCCGCAGCCAGCCGCCCTTGCGGTGCACGGTCAGCGGCGCGCCGGGCGGCAGGAATCCCATCACCTGGGCCGCGTGCGCGGCCCGCAGCGGCAGCGCCGGCACCGCCGTGACCGGCCGGGACCAGATCTCGTCGGCGAGCGCGTCCAGCACCTGACGGCTGCGGTGGTGCTCCGGGACGGCTTCGCTGCGATCCTTGAACTCGCCGATGGCCGTGGCCAGTTCGGTCCGCACTTCGGCGGTGGGCGGCTCGGCGAGCAGCTCCCAGCCGCTGCGCGGCGGGAGCAGGCCGGCCCAGGCGGGGCCGGTGACCGGCGCCGGGAGGCCGAGCGCGCCGGCCTTCTCGTCGACGGACTCCAGCAGCTGTCCGGCCGACACCGTCCGGTCGACGGCCCCGACCGGCCCGGCGAGGCCGGCCGTGCGGATCGCCAGGGCGCCGGAGCCGCCGAGCGGCAGCCGCCCGAACAGCGCCAGCACTCCCCCGTCCGCGCCGCGCGGCACGGCCTGCAGCCGCACCGCGGCCGCCCGGTCGAAGCGCAGCAGTCGCGTCAGGAAGGCGGCCAGGACGGTGGCCTCGCCCGGGTCGGCGAGGCGGAGGCTGGTGGCGGTCACGGGGGTTCAGCTCACTCGGGTCGGCGCGGTGGGCCCTGCGGGCGCCACGGGCGCGCGGCAGGGCCGCGGAGAACGGGGACGGCGGCCTCAGGCCGCGACGGCGGCCGGCACCTCGTCCATGAACCGGCTGAGGAACTCCTTCTCCACCGGGCTGATCCGCCGCGGCCGGCCCTCGGCCAGGTCGTAGGGGACCACCACGGTCGAGGCCCGGACGTAGACCGTCTCGGTGCCGTCCTCCGCGGTGTCCTTGATCTCGTAGGAGACGGTCAGCGAGGCGCCGCCGATCTTGGTGACCCAGGTCTCGACGGTCACCGGCTCGGGCCGGTGGACCAGCGGACGCTTGTAGTCGATCTCGTGGCGCGCCACCACCGAGCCGCCCGCGAACTCCCCCGCACCGGCCTCGGCGGCCTGGGTGAACATGAAGTCGATCCGGGCCTCCTCCAGGTAGCGCAGGAAGACCACGTTGTTGACGTGGCCGAAGGCGTCCATGTCGGACCACCGGAGGGGGCAGGCGTAGATGTGGCGGGCCACGGGTGTTCTCCTCAAACCTTGATTACCCGCAAGTAGCTTACGGGCGGCGGCCCGGCAGGCCGGCCGCGGGGCCAGTCTGCCGGGCCGCTGTTGCGCCCGGGTGTCAGTCGCGGGTCAGCTTCTTGTAGGTGGCCCGGTGCGGACGGGCCGCGTCGGCGCCGAGCCGCTCGATCTTGTTCTTCTCGTAGGACTCGAAGTTGCCCTCGAACCAGAACCACTTGCTGTCGCCCTCGTAGGCGAGGATGTGGGTGGCCACTCGGTCCAGGAACCAGCGGTCGTGGGAGATGACCACGGCGCAGCCCGGGAACTCGAGCAGGGCGTTCTCCAGCGAGGAGAGCGTCTCGACGTCGAGGTCGTTGGTGGGCTCGTCGAGGAGCAGCAGGTTGCCGCCCTGCTTGAGGGTGAGCGCCAGGTTGAGGCGGTTGCGCTCACCACCGGAGAGGACGCCGGCCGGCTTCTGCTGGTCCGGGCCCTTGAAGCCGAACGCCGAGACGTAGGCGCGCGAGGGCATCTCGACCTGGCCGACGTTGATCCAGTCGAGACCGTCCGAGACGACCTCCCACAGGGTCTTCTTCGGGTCGATGTTGGCGCGCGACTGGTCGACGTAGCTGATCTTGACGGTCTCGCCGACCTTGACGCTGCCGGAGTCCGGGGTCTCCATGTCCTGCAGCATCTTGAACAGCGTGGTCTTGCCGGCGCCGTTCGGGCCGATCACGCCGACGATGCCGTTGCGCGGCAGGGTGAAGGAGAGGTCGTCGATCAGGATCTTCTCGCCGAAGGCCTTGGAGAGCTTGTCCACCTCGATGACGATGCTGCCCAGGCGCGGGCCCGGCGGGATCTGGATCTCCTCGAAGTCCAGCTTCCGCATCTTGTCGGCCTCGGCCGCCATCTCCTCGTACCGGGCGAGGCGGGCCTTGGACTTGGCCTGGCGGCCCTTGGCGTTGGAGCGGACCCACTCCAGCTCTTCCTTGAGCCGCTTGGCGCGCTTGGCGTCCTTCTGGCCCTCGACCTTGAGACGGGACTGCTTGGTCTCCAGGTAGGTGGAGTAGTTGCCCTCGTACGGGTAGGCGCGGCCGCGGTCGAGCTCCAGGATCCACTGGGCGACGTTGTCCAGGAAGTACCGGTCGTGGGTGACGGCGACGACGGTGCCGGGGTACTTCTCCAGGTGCTGCTCCAGCCAGTTCACCGACTCGGCGTCCAGGTGGTTGGTGGGCTCGTCGAGCAGCAGCAGGTCGGGCTGCTCGAGCAGCAGCTTGCAGAGCGCGACGCGGCGGCGCTCGCCACCGGAGAGCTTGGTGACCGGCCAGTCGCCGGGCGGGCAGCCGAGGGCGTCCATGGCCTGCTCGAGCTGGACGTCGAGGTCCCAGGCGTTGGCGTGGTCCAGGTCCTCCTGGAGCTTGCCCATCTCCTCGAGCAGCGCGTCCGAGTAGTCGGTCGCCATCAGCTCGGCGATCTCGTTGAACCGGTCGAGCTTGCCCTTGATCTCCTTGACGCCGTCCTGGACGTTCTCCAGGACCGTCTTGGTCTCGTCGAGCGGGGGCTCCTGCTGGAGCATGCCGACGGTGAACCCGGGGCTCAGGAAGGCGTCACCGTTGGACGGCTGGTCGAGACCGGCCATCATCCGCAGCACGGTCGACTTACCGGCGCCGTTGGGGCCGACGACGCCGATCTTCGCCCCGGGGAGGAAGCTGAGCGTCACGTCGTCAAGGATGACCTTGTCGCCGTGTGCCTTGCGCACCTTGCGCATGGTGTAGATGTATTCCGCCACGTGAGATCGCTCCGGCGTCGTCGTGAGTAATCGGCTTGCAGCCTTCCATTGTGCCGTAAGCGGCCCGCGCTCCCGAACGGCCCGGGTGGGCCGCCGCGGGCGGACGCGGCGTTCCCCGGCTGCCCGGGAACGGACCGGCCCCGCCGCTCGCCGAGTGCGAGTGACGGGGCCGACGGCGTCCCCGACCGGTCACCGGTCACCGGGACCGGTCGGGGGAAGTGCGTCGATCAGGCTGTTCAGGCGCGGCTGTGGCGGCCGCGGCGGCGCAGGGCGTAGACGGCGGCACCGCCGCCGATCACCAGCGCACCGGCGATGCCGGCCATGATGCCGGTGCCGGCGCCACCACCGGTGGTGGCCAGCTGCGGGCCGGTCGGGCTGGGCGAGGGCTTCACCGACGGGGTGGGCGTGGCCACCTTGCAGTCGAGGACGCCCTTGAACTCCTTGACGAACTTGTTGGGCCCGGTGACGGTGATGTCGTAGGCCTTGTCCTCACCGACCGGGACGAGGACGGTCTCGGTCTTGCCGGGCTGGACGACGACCGACTTGCCGGGCTTGATCTCGATCGTGCCCTCCTGGTCGCCGGTGTTGCCGACGGTCACCTTGACGGCGTTGTCGACGCACGAGACCTCGGCGGTGGCGGACGGCAGGGCGCCCTTGGGCTGCCAGGAGGCCTTGACCTTCACCGGGACGGTGGTCCGGTCCGAACCGGCCAGGATCATCGTCTGCTGGTGGTCCTTCTCGGTGTAGCCCTCGCTGAGGAAGACCCGGCCGGTCGGGACGGCGGTGTTCACCGAGGCGGTCATCGACACCGAGCCCGCCGCGGTGCCGGCCGGCACGTCGAAGAAGAGCTGGGTGTCCTTGGCGATCGGGCCGTTGAGCGCCGCGCCGACGGCCTTGCCGTCCTTGCCGACCAGCTTGACCTTGCCGCCCGAGGTGTCGTCGGAGAGGGCGAAGTTGACCTTGTCGGCGCTGCTGTTGAGCGTGAACGGGCCGACCTTGGTACCGCTCAGGCCGGGCAGCGAGTCCGGGGTGAGGGAGAGCGAAGCGGTGGGCTCGTTCTTGATGCCCACGTTCGCCGGGCCGACCAGGTAGTTGCGCAGCGCCGCGGCCTCGTCGTCCTTCGGCGTGGCCTTCAGGTGGTCGGAGAAGTTCCAGATCGCGGCCTGGGTGCCGGCCGCGGCGTCCTCGGCGGTGAACTTGGCGGCATCGGCGATGCCGGCCTTCGCCGCGAGCGCCTTCAGGTCGGACTGCTTCGGGTAGGAGTTCTCGAGGATCCAGAGGATCTTGGCGGCGTCGCCCTCGCGGCCCTTGGCGCCGAGCGGGCTCGCGGCCCACGGCGACTCCCTGTACTTGGCCTCCGACTTGATGTCGATGCCGTGGCCGAAGTCGATGCAGTACGTGCGGATGGTCGCCTGGTCCGAGGTGACCATCGTGAAGAGGCCGCCGTCGCGCTCGCCGATGCCCTCGATGTCGATCTTTCCGCTGAGCAGCGTCGGCTGCACCGTGGCGGTGACGCCCCCGGTCGAACCGCCGTTGTCCGCCGCAGCCGTGGCGACGGAGCCGCCGACCACCAGACCGGACGCGGCCATGACAGCAGCTATGCGGGAGACGGCCCGCCCCTTGGTGTGGAACATGTGGGATCCCTTCGGGCCGGGCCATGCCGCCGGCGACCCGTCCCTGCAAAGCGGCGCCCCCTGTGACGCCACTGCACGTGTGTGGACCAGACGCATCTTATTGACATGGCGAATGCCGAAGCAGGCCGTAGCAAATCAGGACAGTACCGTGGCTATTTCGTTATCAAAGGTCGGGTCGGCCCATCATGTTGATGAGTCGACATGAAGTCACGATCCGTCAGAATCGGCTCCCGCTTTGCGCCCCGGACCCCAGGGGCGCCGCGAACCGGTCACTTCACCGCCTCGACCACTACAGCGTCATCACCCGCCCCTTCCGTCACACCTTCCGCGGAACTCGTCGCGACGGCCTCGCGCCGGGCCGCGACGGCGGCCACGATCCACTCCGGCACGGCGTCCTCGAGCAGCACCACCGGCCCGCCGGCGCCGCCCGCCGGCGCCTCGCCGCCCCGCCCGTCACCGGGCGAACTGCCGCGCACGGCAGCGGACCTGGCCTCCACCGCCCAGCGGAACGCGGAGGTGCCTCGGGCGAGGTCGTGGCCCACGGAGCGGGCGTCGATCTCCACCACCGCGCGCCGCTCGCCCTCCTCGCCCCACTCGCGCACCCGCAGCCGGCCGCTCACCACCACCGGGTCACCCTTGTTGACCGAGCTGACCACGTTGGCGGCGAGCCAGCGCCAGGCGATGACGGTGACCCAGGTCGTGTCGCCGTCCACCCAGTCGCCCCGGCCGCGGTCGTACCGCCGCTCGGTGGCGGCCATCCGGAAGTTGGCGACCGGCACTCCGGCGGGCGTCTCCCGGTACGTCACGGTCGAGGCGACATTGCCGACCATCGTCACCAGTGTCTCGTTCACCGAAATCCTCCTCGGGCGGGTAAATGTCCATCGGCACGGCACCGCCGGAATGCCCGGCCGGAATTCCGTCGCGAAGCGATGGTGCATTGCCGTCCGATTCACCGGCCACCGCCTCCGAATACCTGTGGAAAAACCCGCCCTGTGGACGGCCGGGGTAACTCCGAAGGGTGAACGGACAGCGGATGATGTCATTCCGAGCACGGCTTGACGTCGAGTCCATGACAACAAATCCCGGACTCGGACACTCCGCCGGTCCCCGAACGAGTGGCCGCCACCTCGGCCGGTCCATGTCATCCGACCGATGGAACCCGGGCCGCCCGCCAAATCGCCCCCACCGGGCTGCGGGGCCGGAGGTTTCTCCGCACCGAATCCATAACGGGTGGGGCGGCAGCCCCGTAACGAGTGCACAACGTCCGGCTCCCGGACGCCTCAGATCGCTGCACGCCCGGCAGTCACCTGCGATTATCGGACCGCTCCGCCGCAGCCGACACACCCCGACGGATCCGTGAACGCCGGGTGGAGTAACTCCACACCCGTATCCTGTCCCGGAACACCCGGCCGGCCAGGGCAAGGGTCCAGCGGGCCCCCATAGCTCAGCGGATAGAGCACCCGCCTTCTAAGCGGTAGGTCGCAGGTTCGAATCCTGCTGGGGGCACCACCACGCGCACCACGCGGCGCACTCGCACATCACCCGGCCCGCCCCGAGCGCGGCTCAGCGCGCCCGCGCGTCCGCCAGGTACGCGTCCAGCAGCGCCGTCTGCCGCTGGGCCGGGAACTCTGCCGGCGCGAACAGCGCCTGCACCACCAGCCCCAGCACGAAGCTCTGCGCCGCCGCCGCGACGTCCGCCGCGGGCCGGTCGGCGGGCAGCTCGCCCAGCTCCTGCGCCTCGGCCACCAGTGCGGTCATCCGCTCCCGGCCGCGCCGGTAGCGCGCGGCGTGCTCGGCGGCCAGCTCCGGGTCGGCGAGCGCCACGTCCCAGGAGCCGACCCAGATCCGGTTGCCCGCCGCGCTGTCCGCGTCCAGCGGCAGGATGTCCAGCAGCACCGCCCGCAGCCGGGGCAGCCCGCGCGCCTCGGCGGCCTGCTCCTCGGCCGGCCGGGGCCGCCCGGCGGAACGCTGGTCGAGGACGTCGAGGGCGTGCTTGAGCAGCGCCCGCTTGCTCGGGAAGTAGTGCGTCAGCAGCCCGGTCGAGGCGCCCATCTCGGCGGCCACGGCGCGCAGCGTGAGCCCTTCGAAGCCGCGGGCGGCGAGCACCCGCCACACCGCCCGGGACACCTCGGTGCGACGGGCGTCATGGTCTCCACGGGCTGGCGTCATGCACGCTATGGTACCTACCAAACGTTTGTTATGTATCAGTGCCGCCCAGGGGAGGAACCGCCCGTGTACGCCGTCCCGCTCACCGCGCCCGACGCCGCCGAGAGTGCCGAACTGTGCCCGCTGGAGCCGTGGCAGGCCGAGGAGTTCCTCGCCCACATGGACCGGGCCCGGGCCAACACCGACCCGTGGATCCCGTGGGCCTCGCGCTCCACCGACCTCGACTCCGCCCGGGCCACCCTGCAGGGCTACGCCGACCGGCAGGCCGCCGACACCGGCCGGATCTTCGGCATCCGGCTGGACGGCGTGCTGGTCGGCGGCGTGATGTTCGTGCACTTCGACACCCGGATGGGCACCTGCGAGATCGGCTGCTGGCTGGAGCCGGCGGGCGAGGGCCGCGGCCTGGTCACGGCGGCCGCCCGGCACCTGCTGGACTACGCGCTGGTCGAGCGCGGCCTGCACCGCGCCGAGTGGTGGAACTCCAGCACCAACCTCCGCTCGCGCGCGGTGGCGCAGCGCCTGGGCATGACCCAGGAGGCGACGCTGCGCGAGTACTACCCGCACAACGGGATCCGGCACGACAAGGAGATCTGGGCGGTGCTCGCCCCCGAGTGGAAGGCCTCGCGCTGACCCCGCGGCCGGCCGCCGTGAAAACCGGGTGACAGCGGGGCTCCGTCGGCCGGAGGATCGACGGTCGGCGCCGCCGCCGGGGCGGTCGAGCGAGGAGCGATCCATGGTCGAGCGCAGCACCGTCCCCACCCTCTTCCCGCCGCCCGGCTACGCGCACACCGCCGTGGTGGAGGCCGGCGCCCGGCTGGCGTTCCTGGCGGGCGCCGTCCCGCTGGCCGCCGACGGCGCCCTGGTCGGCCCGGGCGACCACGTGGCGCAGACCCACCAGGTGCTGGCCAACCTGGTGGAGGCGCTCGGCCACGTCGGCAGCGACCTGTCGCTGGTGGTCGCCTCGACCGTGTACGTGGTCGCCGACGGCCCCGGTCCGCTCTCCGAGGTGTGGGACGTGGTGAACGCGTCCGGGCTGAACACCGGGCCGCACACCTCCACCCTGCTGGGCGTCCCGACGCTCGGCTACACCGGGCAGTTGGTGGAGATCACAGTGACGGCCGTGGTGCCCGAACGGGCCGCTGTGGAAGGCTGAGCCGGTTCGACCACGGGCGTTCGGAGGGCTGGCTGTGAAGGTGATCGAGACCGGAGTGGCGGGTCTGCGGGCCGAGTTCGACGGCGCGGTGGCCACGCTGGTGCTGGACCGGCCCGAGCGGCGGAACGCGATGACCCTGGCGATGTGGCACGGCCTGCCCGCCGTCCTCGACCTGCTGGCCGCGCTGCCGGGGATCCGGGCGCTGCTGGTGACCGGCGCCGCCGGGACCTTCTCGGCGGGCGCGGACATCGCCGAACTCTCCGAGGTGTACGGCGATCCGGCCCGCGCCGACGCGTACCACGCGGTCAACGTGGCGGCCGAGGAGGCGCTGGCGGCGTTCCCGCACCCGACGATCGCGGTGGTGCACGGCGCGTGCGTGGGCGGCGGTTGCCAGCTGGCGGTCGCCTGCGACCTGCGCTTCGGTTCGGAGCAGGCGCGGTTCGGCATCACCCCGGCCAAGCTGGGCGTGGTGTACCCGGCCGGGCCGACCACCCGGCTGGCCCGGCTGGTCGGTCCGGCCCGGGCGAAGTACCTGCTGTTCTCGGGGGAGTTGGTGGACGCGGCCCGGGCCGAGCGGTTCGGCCTGCTGGACGAGGTCCTGCCGGACGGGGAACTGGACGCCCGGGCACGGGAGTTCGCGGGGCTGCTGGCGCGCCGCTCACCGCAGACGATCGGCGCGGTGAAGGCGGCGCTGGCCGGCCCGCCGGAGCTCGCCGCGGCCGCGGTGGAGCCGTGGGAGCGCCGCTCGCGGGTGGCGCCGGACGTCCGGGAGGGGCTGGCGGCGTTCCTGGAACGGCGTGAGCCAAAATTCTGATCGTCACACCTCAGACGATCGGAGCACCATGACCACCGCCGGCGCGTCCACCGCCGACACCCCCGAGGCCACCACCGGCGCGTCCACCGCCGACGCCCCCGCCCCCGGAGCCGCCGCGGCGCCTTCGGCCTCCGCCGTCTGGGCCCGCCGGGTCACCGACGGGGTGGAGCCCAAGAACGTCATCCTGGCGTTCCTGCCACTGATCGGCGTGGCCCGCTACGGCTGGACGGGCCTGGCCTGGGCGGCGTTCGCCGCGCTGTTCGCGGCGGTCGTCCCGACCCTGTTCATCCGGGCCGGGATCCGGCGCGGCAGCCTGGAGGACCGGCACGTCGGCCGGCGCAAGCGCCGGCTGGTGGTGATCCCGTTCATCATGGCGTCGGTGCTGTTCAGCTTCGCGGTGATGGTGCTGGCCGACGCCCCCGCCGACATGACCGCGATGGTGGCGGCGATGTTCGCCGCGCTGGTGCCGATCATGGTGATCACGGTGTGGTGGAAGGTCTCCATCCACACCGCGGTGGCCGCTGGCGCGGTGGTCTGCACGGCGGTCGCGCTCGGCCCGTGGTGGCTCCTGCTGCTCGCCGCGGTGCCGGTGATCGGCTGGTCCCGGGTGGTGCTGCGGGACCACACCCCGGCCCAGACCGTGGTCGGCGCGCTGGTCGGCGCCGCCACGGCCGGGCTCACCTTCTGGGCGGCCCGCTGACTTCCGGGGGGCCGGCGCCTAGCGGATCGGCATCCCCGAGATCGCCCGGGCGATGACCAGCCGCTGGATCTCGCTGGTCCCCTCGAAGACGGTGTAGATCGCGCTGTCCCGGTGCATCCGCTCGACCGGGTACTCGCGGGTGAAGCCGTTCCCGCCGAGGATCTGCATCGCCTGCGAGGTCACGTACTTGGCGGTCTCGCCGGCGTAGAGCTTGGACATCGAGCCCTCGGCGCTGGTGAACGGCTGGTTGTTGACCGCCATCCAGGACGCCCGCCACACCAGCAGCCGGGCCGCGTCGATCCGGGTCTTCATGTCGGCGAGCTGGAAGGCCACGCCCTGGTTGTCGATGATCGGGCGGCCGAACTGCACCCGGGTCTTCGCGTAGTCGAGCGCGACCTCGTACGCGGCCCGGGCGATGCCGATCGCCTGCGCGCCGACCGCCGGGCGGGACGCCTCGAAGGTGGCCATCGCCGCGTTCTTGCCGCCCTTGCGGACGCCCTCGCGGGCCCTGGCGAGCCGCTCGTCGAGCTTCTCCTTGCCGCCGAGCAGGCAGTGGCCGGGGACGCGGACGCCGTCCAGCACGACCTCGGCGGTGTGCGAGGCGCGGATGCCGTGCTTCTTGAACTTCTGCCCCTGGGCGAGACCGGGGGTGCCGGGCGGCACGATGAAGGAGGCCTGACCGCGCGCCCCGAGCTCGGGGTCGACGGTGGCGACCACCACGTGGACGTGGGCGATGCCGCCGTTGGTGGCCCAGGTCTTGGTGCCGTTCAGCACCCACTCGTCCTTGGCCTCGTCGTAGACGGCGCGGGTGCGCAGCGCGGAGACGTCGGAGCCGGCGTCCGGCTCGGAGGAGCAGAACGCGGCGACCTTGACGTCCTCCGGGGTGCCGAACATCTGCGGCGCCCAGGTGCCGATCTGCTCGTCGGTGCCGTTGGCCAGCACCGCGACGGCGGCCAGCGTGGTGCCGGTGATCGCCAGGCCGATGCCCGCGTCGCCCCAGAACAGCTCCTCCATGGCGATCGGGATGCCGACGCCGGACGGGTCGAAGAACTGCTGGGCGTAGAACTCCAGCGAGTAGATGCCGAGCTTGGCCGCCTCCTGGATGATCGGCCAGGGGGTCTCCTCGCGCTCGTCCCACTCGGCCGCGGCGGGCCGGATCACGTCGGCGGCGAAGCCGTGCAGCCAGTCGCGGACCGCGAGCTGGTCCGGCCCCGGGTCAAGCGAGAAGGTGCTCATGGACGAATGCCTCCGGTGGGAAGGGGCGGGCGGAGAAGGCGGGCCGATTCGGTGTCGTCCCACGCCACTGCGGTGTTACCTCGGGTAACATCGACGGAGTCTGCTACCCAGTGGTAAGTCCTGTCAACGCCCGCCGCGAGGAGTGGCCCATGTCGTCCGAGCCCCGACGCGAGCAACTGCTCAACGCCGCCGACCGGGTCATCCAGCGCGAGGGCCCCGGCGCCAGCATGAACGCCATCGCCGCCGAGGCGGGCATCACCAAGCCGATCCTCTACCGGCACTTCGGCGACCGGAACGGGCTGATCCGCTCGCTGACCGACCGCCACACCGCGGGCCTGCTGACCGCGGTGCGGGCCGCGCTCGCCGAACCGCTGGAGCGCCGCGACCGGGTCGAGCACGTGCTGGACACCTACCTCGCCGCGATCGAGTCCCGCCCGCAGGTGTACCGGCTGCTCACCCACCCCGAGCCGGGCGACCCGACCGGGGCCGGCAACGCACTGGCGCCCGCGCTGCGGCAGATCGCCGACGAGATCACCAAGGCCATCCAGGGCGAGGTCGACCTCGGCGCGGAGAGCCCGCTGCTCTCGGAGACCTGGGGCCGCTCGATCACCGGCATGGTGCTGGCCGCCGGCGACTGGTGGCTGGAGCAGCGGCCCTGCCCGCGGGCCCGGATGGTGCAGGCCCTCGCCGACCTGCTGTGGGGCCGGCTCGCGGCCGCCGGGACGCTGCCCCCAGCCGTCAACCACCTGGAAACATGAGTAGTGCTCACCTCTTGTGCGGTGCGGGTACGTGCGGCAGGATCGGCGCACACCCCCTCCCCCACACCGCCCGAGGTGTCCCGTGCGCGTCCGCCGTACCGCCGCCGCCCTAGCCCTGGCCACCGCGACCGTGCTCGGCGCGACCTGCGCACCGCCCGCCCTCGCCGCCGACCGGCAGGCCCAAGGGGCCCTGCAGCGCGCCGAGTTCCCGACCGGGACGCGCACCCTCGCCGACGGGCGCACGCTGTTCACCGCCGCCGACGGCCGGGTCCTGCAGCTGCGCGGCTTCAACGTCGACAAGTACGGCGAGACCACCGAGGCGGACCTGCGGGAGATCGCCGCGAGTGGCTTCACCCTGGTCCGGGTCGCCGTCTCGTGGACCAGGCTGGAGCCCGCCCGCGGCCACTACGACCAAACCGAACTCGCCGAGCTGCACCGGGTCCTGGACTGGGCCGAGAAGTACGGGCTGCTCGCCGTGGTCGACTTCCACCAGGACGTCTACGGGCCGAGGTTCGGCGGCGGCACCAACGGCATCCCCGAGTGGGCCACCCGGGACGACGGGCTGCCGTTCGTCCCCGACCCGGACGACTGGTTCGCCGGCTACTTCCAGCCCGCCGTGCAGGCCGCCTTCCGGCACCTCTACGACGATGCCGACCTGCGCCGGTGGCAGAGCGACTTCTACACCACCATCGCCCGCGAACTGCGCGGCCACCGGGCCCTGCTGGGCTACGACCTGTTCAACGAGCCGTTCGGCCCGGTCGACGGCGACCCGAGCGACCCGGCCGTGCTGGCCGCCGCCTCCGCCGCCCTCGAACAGGGCCGCCTCGCCGACATGTACCGCCGCCTGATCGCCGCGGTCCGCCGCGTCGACTCCCGTTCGTGGCTGTTCGTCGAACCCACCGTCCTGGTCGGCCAGGGCGTTCCCACCCAGCTGCCCGGATTCGCCGACCCCCGGCCCGGCGGGGACCGGATCGGCTACGCCCCGCACTTCTACGACACCGCGGTCGAGGCCGGCCGGGACTGGGACCCGGCCGGCGGCTTCGTCGAGGCCTACACCGCCGCGATCACCGCCTACCCGCAGGCCCACCGGCTGCCCGTGCTGGTCGGCGAGTGGGGGCCGCCGGACTCCCGCACCCCCGGCAACACCGAGCTGGTCCGGCGGCAGACCGCCGCCATGACGACCTTCGCCGCCGGCTGGACCATGTGGTACTGGTGCCACGGCAACGGCGGCTACTGCGCCGTCACCCCCGACGGCCGCCCGGCGCCCGGCAGCGAACCCGCCTTCGCCCCGTACGCCACCGCCCTCGCCGGCACCCCGGTCTCCGAGAGCTACCACGACGGCGTCTGGACCCTGGTCTTCGCCCCCGACCGCGCCCCGGGCCGGACCGCGGTCGCCGTCCCCGACGGCGTCCCGCTCACCGTCACCGGCGCCCGGTCGGTCGTCCACCGCGCCGCGGGCCGGGCCTGGATCCTGCTCACCGGGAACCCGGCGACGGTGGTGGTCACCGCCGGGCGCTGACGCCCTGCGGGGAGCGGCGCCGGGCGCCGCTCCCCCTCCGTCACGGCCGGTCCAGGCCGCGCCGCGCGAGCAGCGGGCCGACCTCGGGCTCGCGCCCGAGCACCGCCCGCACGCACTCCATCGCCTCCCGGCTGCCGCCGCGCGACAGCAGCTCGGCGCGGAAGCGCTCGCCGCTCGCCCGCACGTCCAGCCCGTTGCCGGCGAACCACTCGACGGTGTCCGCGTCCAGCACCTCGGACCAGATGTACGCGTAGTACCCGGCGCTGTAGCCGCCGGAGAACACGTGGTTGAAGTACGCCGTCCGGTAGCGCGGCGGGATCGCCGCCACCGCCAGGCCGGCCCGGTCGAGCGCCGCGGCCTCGAACTCCTCGGCGTCGCCGATCTCCTGCCCGGCGGGCACGGTGTGCCACGCCCAGTCCAGCAGCGCCGCCGCCAGGTACTCCACCGTCCGGAAGCCCTGCCCGAAGTTCTCCGCGGCGGCCATCCGCTCCACCAGCTCGGCGGGCAGCGGCTCCCCGGTCACGTGGTGGCGCGCGTAGTTGGCCAGCACCTCCGGCCGGACCATCCACATCTCGTTGACCTGCGAGGGGAACTCCACGAAGTCGCGCGGCACCTCGGTGCCCGCGAAGCGCGGGTAGGTGACGTCCGAGAACAGCCCGTGCAGGGCGTGCCCGAACTCGTGGAACAGCGTCCGCACCTCGTCCCAGGTGAGCAGCGCGGGCTCCCCGGCGGCCGGCTTGGCGATGTTGAGGTTGTTGACCACCACCGGGCGCTTGTCCAGCAGCCGGGACTGCGAGACGAGTTCGTTCATCCAGGCGCCGCCGCGCTTGGACTCCCGGGCGAAGAAGTCGCCGACGAACAGGCCGAGCGGGCTGCCGTCCGCCTCGAACACCTCGAAGACCCGGGCGTCCGGGTGGTAGGCCACCAGGTCGGGCCGCTCGGTGAAGGTCAGCCCGTAGACCAGGCCCGCCGCGTGGAAGACGCCGTCGTGCAGCACCCGCTCCAGCTCGAAGTACGGGCGCAGCGCCGCCGTGTCCAGGTCGTACTTGGCGGCCCGGACCTTCTCGGCGTAGAACGCCCAGTCGTGGGCGGCCAGTTCGGCGATCCCGTCGGCCGCGGCGGCCGCCGCGAGCTCGGCCGCCTCGCGCTCCGCGTTGGCGACCGCCGGGCCGACCAGGCGCGCCAGCAGTCCGTCCACCGCCGCCGTCGTGCCCGCGGTCTCGTCCGCGACCACGTACGCGGCGTGGGTGTCGTAACCGAGCAGCGCGGCGCGTTCGGCGCGCAGCGCGGCCATCCGGGCCGCCAGCGGGCCGTTGGTGTCGCGGGCCCGGCCGAGCGAGGCGGCGAGCAACCGCTCGCGCACCGACCGGTCGGTGAGCCGGGCGAGCTCCGACTGGTTGGAGAAGTTCTTCAGGCTGAGCACGTACTTGCCGCCGTGGCCGAGCGCCTCGGCGTTCGCGCCGGCCGCGGCGACCGCGTCGGCGGACAGGCCGTCCAACTCCTCGGCGGTGTCCAGCACCAGGGCCCGGGCCAGGGTGTCGGTGTGCACGTTCTTGCGGAACGCGGCCGAGTCGGCGGCCAGCTGGGCGTTGATCTCGCGCAGCCGCTGCTGCTGGGCCTCGTCCAGCCGGGCGCCGGCCCGGACGAACGCGGTGTGCCGGCGCTCCAGCAGGCGCAGCGACTCGGCGTCCAGGCCCAGCCCGGCGCGGTCGCGGTGCAGCGCGTCGACCCGGGCGAACAGCGCCGGGTCCAGGTCGATCGCGTCGTCGTGCGCGGCCAGCAACGGGCTGATCCCGGCGTCGAGTTCCTGCACGCCGGGGGTGGTGTCGGAGGCGTCCTGGTTCTCGAAGACGACCTTGACGCGGCGCAGCAGCGCGCCGGAGCGCTCGAGCGCCACCACGGTGTTGGCGAAGGTGGGCGGCTCCGGGTCGGCGGCGATGGCCGCGACCTCGGCGAGCTGCTCGGCCATGCCCCGTTCGAAGGCCGGCCGGTAGTGCTCCTCGCGGATCCCGGCGAACGGCGGTAGCTCGTAGGCCAGGGTGCTGGGCGAGAAGAAGGGATTGTCGCTCATTTCGCCGACCCTACGCGCTGCGCCCGGCCCTGCCTACAGGCCCCCGGCGGACCGTCAGTCGGCGGCCGCGGCCGCTCCCGGCCGCGCGGGAGGAACCGCCCCGGCGCGGCGCCGCCGGACCGTTGTCGGTGGGGCGCGCTAGCGTCGAGGTGTCCGAACTCCCGTCCGCCCGGAGAGGAGCCGCCGCCGTGCCGCCGCGCTACGCCCTGGTGCCCGACCCGCACGGTCCGGCCGGCCGGCTCCAGCCGCTCGACGAGGCCGGCACCCCGACCGGCCCGCCCGAGCACACCCCCCGTCTCGCCGACGCGGTCGCCGCCCGCGAGGCCGCCGAGCAGCCCCGCTGGGTCTGGGCGTCCGCCGACAGCGCGTACGCGCCGCTGCTCCCGTCGCGCCTGGCCCGCTGCCACGACGTCCGGCTGACCGAGGCGCTGCTGCTGGGCCACGAGGGCCGCTGGGGCGCGCCGCGCTCGCTCGGCGCCGCGTGGTCCCGGCTGCGCGGCCTGCCGGTCCCCGCCGACCTGCCGGAGGCGGCGAGTGCCGACGAGCAGGCCGGCCTGTTCGCCCCGGACAGGCTGCAGCTCCCGTCCGGCGCCGATCCGCTGGAGGCGCTGGTCGCCGTCCACGCCGACCAGCAGCGCCGGGTGCAGGCGATCGCCGATCCGGCGGCCCGGGCCCGGTTCCGCCTGCTGGTGGCGGCGGAGTCGGCCGGCGCCCTGCTGGCCGCCGAGATGGCGTTCGACGGCCTGCCCTGGCGGACGGACGTGCACGACGCCCTGCTCACCGAGCTGCTCGGCCCCCGCCCGGCCATTCCCGGCACCCAGCCCCGGCTCCTCGCCGAGCTGGGCGCCGAGCTGCAGCGGGCCCTGGGCACCCGCCCGTTCAACCCGGACTCGCACAGCCAGGTGCTGAAGGCCTTCGCCGACCAGGGCGTCCACCTCGGCTCGACCCGGAGCTGGGAGCTGCGCGCCGTCGACCACCCCGCGGCCGCCCTGATGATCCGGTACAAGGAGCTGTCCCGCCTGCACGCCGCGCACGGCTGGGCGTGGCAGGCGGCGTGGGCGCGCGGCGGCCGGTTCCGCCCGGAGTACGTGGTGGGCGGTGTGGTGTCGGGCCGGTGGGCGAGTCGCGGCGGCGGGGCGCTGCAGATCCCGCGGATCCTGCGCCGGGCGGTGACGGCCGATCCGGGCTGGCTGCTGGTGGTCGCCGACGCGGCCCAGCTGGAGCCGCGGGTGCTGGCGGCGCTGTCGCAGGACGCGGGCCTGGCCCGGACGGCCGCCGGCGGCGACCTGTACGAGGCACTCGCCGCGTCCGCCTTCCACGGCGACCGGGACAAGGCGAAGCTCGGCCTGCTCGGCGCGATGTACGGCCAGACCAGCGGCGACATCGGCCCGCTGCTGGCGACGCTGCGCCGCCGCTACCCGGCGGCGATGGGCTTCGTCGAGGCGGCGGCGCGGACCGGCGAGGACGGCGGGGTGGTCCACTCGCGGCTCGGCCGGGCGTGCCCGCCGCCGTCCGCCGACTTCCTGGACCTGACGGAGGCGGCCGAGCCCGGGGAGGCGGGCGGCCGTTCGGCGCGGGCCCGCGGCCGGTTCACCCGCAACTTCGTGATCCAGGCCAGCGGCGCGGACTGGGCACTCGCCCTGCTCGCCGCGCTGCGCCGCCGGCTCGCCGGGATGGAGTCCGGTACCGACCGCCCCCGGCTGGTGTTCTTCCAGCACGACGAGGTGGTGGTGCACACCCCGGCCGACCTGGCGGACGAGGTGGCGGCCGCCGTCGCCGCCGCGGGCGAGGAGGCCAGCCGGCTGGTGTTCGGCGAGACCCCGGTCCGCTTCCCGCTGACCACCGCGATCGTGGAGTCCTACGCCGACGCCAAGTGACGGGCCCGCCCCACCCGGCCGATCGGCCCGGCCCCGCCCGGTTCAGAACTTCCGGAAGTCCCGCGCCTGCTCGGCCGCCGCGACCGCCTCGGCGAGCGCCGCGCCCGCCGAGGCGGCGACCGCGGCCGCCACCGCGCCCTCCACGAACGGCGCGTCCACCAGCACCGCCGGCACCGCCGCCCCGGTCCGCTCCGCCAGCACCGCCCGGGTGGTCAGCACCGAGCTGCCCAGGTCCGCCAGCACCACCACGCCGGCACCCCGGTCCGCCTCGGCCAGGGCCCGTTCCACCAGGTCGGGGCTGGTTCCGAGCCCGCCGTCCGCCCGCCCGCCCGCGAGCGCCACCGGCACCGAGCCGCCGCCGAGTTCGCCGAGCAGCTCGCCCAGCCCCGCGGCCAGCGCCGCACTGTGCGACACCAGCACCACACCCACCGGATCCGCCATGCGGCCGACCATAACGCGGCCCCGCCCTCCCGGGAGTGCGACGCCACCTGACGTACCGTCGATCACCGGGGGACGCACCGAGCGAGAGCGGGACCGCCGTGAAGAAGCTGATCAACTCGCCGGAGACCGTCCTGCCGGACGCACTCGCCGGGTTCGCCGCCGCCCACCCCGAGCTGACCGTCGACCTCGGGGCCCGGGTGGTCCGCCGCACCGCCGCGCCGTCCGCGCCCAAGACCGCCCTGGTCTCCGGCGGCGGCTCCGGCCACGAACCGCTGCACGCCGGGTTCGTCGGCCCGGGGATGCTGGACGCCGCCTGCCCCGGCGAGGTGTTCACCTCCCCGGTCCCCGACCAGATCCTCACCGCCGCGCAGGCCGTGCACAGCGGCGCCGGGGTGCTGTTCGTGGTGAAGAACTACACCGGTGACGTGATGAACTTCCGGCTCGCCGCCGAACTCGCCGCCGAGGCGGGCATCGAGGTGCGCAGCGTCCTGGTCGACGACGACGTCGCCGTCGAGGACTCCACCTGGACCGCCGGCCGGCGCGGCACCGGCGCGACCGTCGCGGTCGAGAAGCTCGCCGGCGCCCTCGCCGAACGCGGCGCTCCGCTGGACGCGGTCGCCGCGCTCGCCGAACGGGTCGACGCCGCCTCCCGTTCCTTCGCCGTCGCCCTCACCGCCGCCACCACCCCCGCCGCCGGGCGCCCCGGCTTCGACCTCCCCGAGGACGAGATCGAGGTCGGCGTCGGCATCCACGGCGAGCCCGGCCGCCGCCGCGCCCCGCTGCGCCCGGCCCGCGAGCTGGTCGCGGAGGTGGTGGACACCGTCCTCGCCGACCACCGCCTGACCTCCGGCGACCAGGTGATCGCCCTGGTCAACGGTCTCGGCGCCACGCCCCTGCTGGAGCTGTACCTGGTCTTCGGCGAGGTCCACGCCCGGCTCGCCGAGCGCGGCATCCGGATCGCCCGCAACCTGGTCGGCAACTACGTCACCAGCCTCGACATGGCCGGCTTCTCGCTGACCCTCACCAAGGCCGACCCGGAGCTGCTCGACCTCTGGGACGCCCCCGTCTCCACCCCCGCCCTCACCTGGTCCTGAAGGAGCCCGCCGCGATGGACGCCGACCCCGGGGCCGACCCGGCAGCCACCCCGGGAACCCTCCTGGACACCGCCCTCGCCACCGCCTGGCTGCGCGCCGCCGCCGCGGCCGTCGAGGCGCACCGCGAGGAGCTCACCGCCCTGGACACCGCGATCGGGGACGGCGACCACGGCGCCAACCTGAGCCGCGGCTTCACCGCCGTCACCACCGCCCTCGGCGCCGCGCCGGGCCGACCCGGCGGCGCCCCCGGCAGCTCCCCGGGCACGGTCCTGAAGGCCGCCGGCACCACCCTGCTCTCCACGGTCGGCGGCGCCTCCGGTCCGCTGTACGGCAGCACCCTCCGCGCGATCGGCGCCGCCCTGCCGGGCCCGGCGGCCGACACCGGGCAGGTGGCCGACGCGCTCGCCGCCGGGCTGGCCGCCGTGCAGGCGCTCGGCGGCGCCGTGCCGGGTGACAAGACGATCGTCGACGCCTACGCGCCCGCCGTGGACGCCTTCCGCGCCGCCGCCGGGCGGGGCCTGCCGGCCGCCTGTCGGGCCGCCGCCGAGGCCGCCGAGCGCGGCGCCGCCGACACCGCCCCGCTGCAGGCCCGCAAGGGCCGCGCCTCCTACCTCGGCCCCCGCAGCGTCGGCCACCGGGATCCGGGCGCGACCTCCACCGCCCTGCTCCTGCGGGCCCTGGCGGACTGCGCGGCGGTCAGTGGTCGGTCCGGGTGATCAGCAGCAGCAGCGCGTCGTCCCCCAGCTCCCCGCCGGTGTGGACCAGCAGGTCCGCGTAGATCCGCCCGACCGCGCTCTCCAGCTCCGCCAGCGACCGGGCCGCGCCGCGGACCAGCGGGCCGACCCGTTCGGCCAGCGGGTAGAAGTCCCCGCTGCGGTGGTGCCGCGCCTCGACCACGCCGTCCGTGCACAGCACCAGCACGTCGTCCGTCCCGAACGGCACCGGGATCACGGTCGGTTCCCCCGCCGCGAGCTGCCCGAGCCCGATCGGGACCCACGGCTCCGGCGCCTCCAGCACCTCGGCCGTGCCGTCCCGCCCCACCTTGATCGGCGGCACATGCCCGAAGTGCAGCAGCTCGACCACGCCCGGCCGGTCGAACCCGGCGAACAGCGCCGTCGTGAACTCGCCGTCCGGTACGTGCCGCTCGACGCTCGCCTCGATCCGTTCGGCGACCGAGGTGAGCTTCTCCTCGTCGTACGCGGCCTCGCGGAACGCGCCGAGCACCACCGCCGCGGTCTGCACCGCGCCCAGCCCCTTGCCCCGGACGTCGCCGACCAGCACCCGCACCCCGTGCGGGGTGTCGAGCACCGAGTACAGGTCCCCGCCGATCCGCGCCGCGTCGGCCGCCGAGACGTACCGGACGGCGAGGCGCAGCGGCCCGACCGTGGGCGGCGGCTGGCGCAGCAGCGCCCGCTGGGCGGCCTCCGCGACCGAGCTGACGGCGGCGAAGGCCGCCGCTCTTCGCATCCGGACCTCGGCCACCCAGGCGCTGAAGACGGTCAGCAGCACGTAGCTGACCATCGCGCCGAACAGGAAGCGGCCGTCGTTGAGGCTGGTCACCTGGTCGTGGTTGCTCAGGCCGAGCAGGGCCAGGAACCCGAGGAAGCTGACGGCGAGGAGTTCCAGCGGCTTCAGCGTGAGGCCCGCGATCGAGGGGACCACCACCATCAGCGGGGCGAGGTACCGGTCCTGGCCGGAGAAGAAGTCCGCCAAGGAGACGATCAGCACCGCCAGCAGGGCGGGGGTGGCCCGGCGCAGGAAGGAGAGGTCCTGCAGGTCGGTGGCGAGCAGCGCGCTCCTGCGCCGGGCTGCCGGCAGGGCGCCCGCCCGGGGGGCCGTCGTCCGTCCACGGCGATTCAGGGGCACCTTCCGAACATATCGGACATGCCACTGCCCCGCGCCGCGCTGCGGGACGGCATGAGCGGCATCGCGGTCCGGCCGGTCGCCCGGACCACGGCCGGCGACTTCCAGGGGCAGCTCTCCGCGCTCGGCCGCATGCCCGACCCGACCGGGCAGCAGGTGCACCTCCACACCACGTACGACACGCCGGGGTCTGGCCCTCGTCCCGCTCGGCGGCCCGCCCTGGCCGCGGACGCCGGCCTGGCACGACCGGGCCGCCGGCGCCGCCACCGACTGACGCCGCGCGTCCGGGTCACGGACACACCCCGACGGAGCACCGAATCGGGCGAATCCTCCCGCTCCGGCTACTGTCTGCTCGCGGCCGGCCGCCATGCTGCGTTCCGGAGCACCGGTCCGCACCCGCCCCACCCACCGACGGGAATACCCTAGGGGGGTATGGTGTTGGAAGAAGTACAGAGCCCCCGGGAGGTCACCATGTCGAGCACCGTCACCTACACCGTCAGCGGGATGAGCTGCGGCCACTGCGAGAAGTCGATCAGCGAGGAGGTCTCCGGCCTGGCCGGCGTGACCGCCGTGGCCGCCGACGCCAAGGCCGGCACCGTCACCGTCTCCTCCGAGGCCCCGCTCGACGAGGACGAGGTGCGCGCCGCGATCGACGAGGCCGGCTACGAGCTGACCGGCCGCGCCGCCTGACCCCGCGGGGGCGGCTCCGGTCCCGCCCCCGCCCCGCCGCCCGGCCGCGCACCATGGAGAGCAGCACCGTGAGGAGCAGCGCATGAGCACCACCACGCCCGGCACGACCGCCGAGCCGTTCCGCGACAGCGTCGAGCTGTCCATCGGCGGCATGACCTGTGCCTCGTGCGCCGCGCGGATCGAGAAGAAGCTCAACCGGATGGACGGCGTCCAGGCGACGGTCAACTTCGCCACCGAGAAGGCGAAGGTCTCCTTCGCCACCGAGGTGAGCGTCGAGGACCTGATCGCCACCGTCGAGCGGACCGGCTACACCGCCGAACTCCCCCCGCCGCCCGCCCCGGCCGCCGAGCCCGAGCAGCCGCCCGCCGCCGAGCCCGACCCGCTGCGCGAGCGGCTGCTGGTCTCGGCCGCCCTCTCGCTGCCCGTCGTGCTGCTCTCCATGGTCCCGGCCCTGCAGTTCGACAACTGGCAGTGGCTGGCCTTCGCGCTGACCGGCCCGGTCGTGGTCTACGGCGGGTGGCCGTTCCACCGGGCCGCCTGGACCAACCTGCGGCACGGCGCCGCGACGATGGACACCCTGGTCTCGCTCGGCACCCTGGCCGCCTTCGGCTGGTCGGTGTGGGCGCTGTTCTGGGGCGACGCCGGGATGCCCGGGATGCGGCACGGCTTCACGCTCGCCGTCGGCGGCGGCGACGCCGCCTCCACGCTCTACCTGGAGACCGCCGCGGCGGTCACCACGCTGATCCTGCTCGGCCGCTGGCTGGAGGCCCGTTCCAAGCGTCGCGCGGGCGCCGCGCTGCATGCGCTGCTCGACCTCGGCGCCAAGGACGTCGCGGTGCTGCGGGGCGGACGCGAGGTGCGCGTCCCGGTCGCCGAACTCGCCGTGGGCGACAGCTTCGTGGTCCGGCCCGGCGAGAAGATCGCCACCGACGGGGTGGTGGTCGAGGGCACCTCCGCGGTGGACGCCTCGATGCTCACCGGGGAGTCCGTCCCGGTCGAGGTCGGGCCCGGCGCCACCGTCACCGGCGCCACCGTCAACGCCGGCGGCCGCCTGGTCGTCGAGGCCACCCGGGTCGGCGCCGACACCCAGCTCGCCCGGATGGCCGGGCTCGTCGAGGACGCGCAGAACGGCAAGGCCGCCGCCCAGCGCCTCGCCGACCGGATCTCCGCCGTCTTCGTCCCCGTGGTGATCCTGATCGCCCTCGGCACCCTGGTCGCCTGGCTGCTGGTCTCGGACAGCCCCACCGAGGCTTTCACCGCCGCCGTGGCGGTGCTGATCATCGCCTGCCCGTGCGCCCTGGGCCTGGCCACCCCGACCGCCCTCATGGTCGGCACCGGCCGCGGCGCCCAGCTCGGCATCCTGATCAAGGGCCCGCAGGTCCTGGAGAACACCCGCAGGGCCGACACCGTCGTCCTGGACAAGACCGGCACCGTCACCACCGGCCGGATGACCCTGCTCGCCGTCCACACCGCCCAGGACACCGACGAGACCCAGGTACTGCGCCTGGCCGGCGCCCTGGAACACGCCTCCGAACACCCGATCGCCCGCGCCGTCGCCACCGCCGCCACCGACAGGCTCGCCGCCCTGCCCGCCGTCGACGACTTCCAGAACGTCCCCGGCCTCGGCGTCCGGGGCACCGTGGACGGACACACCGTCCTCGCCGGCCGCGAGGCGCTGCTCGCCGACCGGGCCCAGCACCTGCCGCCCGAGCTGGCCGCGGCCAAGACCGCGGCCGAACGCGCCGGCCGCACCGCCGTCGCGGTCGGCTGGGACGGCCGGGCCCGCGCCGTCCTGGAGGTCGCCGACGCGGTCAAGGACACCAGCGCCGAAGCCGTCGCCCGGCTGCGCGCACTCGGCCTGACCCCCATCCTGCTCACCGGCGACAACCGGCTCGTCGCCGAGGCCGTCGCCGCCGAGGTCGGCATCGCCCCCGAACAGGTGATCGCCGAGGTCCTGCCCCAGGACAAGGTCGCCGCCGTGCAACGCCTCCAGGACCAGGGCCGGGTCGTGGCCATGGTCGGCGACGGGGTCAACGACGCCGCCGCCCTCGCCCAGGCCGACCTGGGCCTGGCGATGGGCACCGGCACCGACGCCGCGATCGAGGCGGCCGACCTCACCCTGGTCCGCGGCGACCTGCGCGCCGCCGCCGACGCGATCCGCCTCGCCCGCCGCACCCTGGCCACCATCAAGGGCAACCTGTTCTGGGCCTTCGCCTACAACATCGCCGCCCTGCCGCTCGCCGCCGCCGGCCTGCTCAACCCGATGATCGCCGGCGCCGCAATGGCCTTCTCCTCGGTCTTCGTGGTGACCAACAGCCTGCGGCTGCGCAAGTTCCGGGCGGCGGCGGTCTGAGCGGTCAGCGCCCGAGCAGCTCGCCGCCGTTGCAGTGCAGGATCTCGCCGGTGATGAACCCGGCCTCCGGCGAGGCCAGGAAGTAGACGGCGGCGGCGACCTCGCCGGACTCGCCGATCCGTCCGAGCAGCGTCCGGGCGGCCCGGCGGGCCACCTCCGCGTCGTCCAGCCGGGGGCCGAAGAACTCCGTCCCCGACACCGTGCCGGGCGCCACGATGTTCGCGGTGATGCCGGACGGGCCGAGCTGGGCGGCCAGGAAGTGGTTCCAGGCGTGCAGCGAGGCCTTGGCCGCGCCGTAGGAGCCGGCGCCGCGCAGCGCGGCGATCGAGGAGACGGTGACCACCCGGCCGGAGCCCGGGGTGAGCCGGTCCCGGATGGACTCGGTGAGCAGCACCGCGGTCAGCACGTTGCGCTCGAAGTCGCCGCGCCAGCGGGCCAGCGCCGCGTGCGGACCGGCCCCGATCACGGTCTCCCGGCTGCCCGCGTTGTTGACCAGGACGTCGATCTCTCCGGGCAGCTCGGCCAGCGCCGCCTCGACGGCGTCCGGGTCGGCGAGGTCGCAGACCAGCGGGGTGGCTCTGGGACCGAGTTCGGCGGCGGCGCTCTCCAGCACGGCCCGGCGGCGGCCGACGATCACGACCTGCTCGCCGGCCCGGGTGAACCGGCGGGCCACCTCCAAGCCGATGCCGGTGCCACCACCGGTGACGACGACGTTCCTGGCCATCCGCGCACTCCCTCCCTGACCCGTTCACCGCTCCGGGACGAACGCCGGGCGGTCCGTACCGGATTGGGACGATTCCTATCACGCTGGGTTGCGATGACAGTGGGGAGGGTGACGCAGCGCGTCCGGCGGCACATGTGATATGGACCGCCCCCGCGCACCCCACCCGGAAGACACCCGCGTGGTACGCGGCCGCACACGGAGCGTGGAGAGAGGCAACTCACACCCCCCAGCCGTAACTTTGCGCCCCCCATTACGTCTTACCTTTTGTAGAGCGGGGCTCCGGCGGGCCCCGGACGGCTGCCGATCCCTCGGCGGCCATCGCGCACGGCGCCGGGGCGGACCCGGATCAGGAACGCTTTGAGCGGCCGTTTCTGCCTCGGACACCCGCCCCGGGCGTCGTGCGCCGCACTCTGCACAGCAATGCCGAAGGGCCCGGCCACTCCCCGTGGGGAGCGGCCGGGCCCTTCGTGCGCACCGGGGTGCGCGGGTGTCAGCGGGCGCCGAGCTCGACGTAGTCGCGGATCTCGACCCCGGTGTAGATCTGCCGCGGACGGCCGATCCGGCTGGTCGGGTCGTTGATCATCTCGTGCCAGTGGGCGATCCAGCCGGGCAGCCGGCCGAGCGCGAACAGCACGGTGAACATGCTGGTCGGGAAGCCCATGGCGCGGTAGATCAGGCCGGTGTAGAAGTCCACGTTCGGGTAGAGCTTGCGCGAGACGAAGAAGTCGTCCTTCAGCGCGTGCTCCTCCAGCTTGAGCGCGATGTCCAGCAGCTCGTCGGACTTGCCGAGCTGGCCGAGGACCTCGTGCGCCAGCAGCTTCACCTGCGCGGCGCGCGGGTCGAAGGCCTTGTACACGCGGTGGCCGAAGCCCATCAGCTTGACGCCGTCCTCGCGGTTCTTCACCTTGCGGATGAACGCGTCGACGTCGCCGCCGTCCTTCTGGATCTGCTCCAGCATCTCCAGCACCGCCTGGTTGGCGCCGCCGTGCAGCGGGCCCCAGAGCGCCGAGATGCCGGCCGAGATCGAGGCGAACAGGTTGGCGTGGCTGGAACCGACCAGGCGCACGGTCGAGGTCGAGCAGTTCTGCTCGTGGTCCGCGTGCAGGATCAGCAGCTTGTCCAGCGCGTTCACGACGACCGGGTTGATCTCGAAGTCCTCGGCGGGGACCGCGAAGGTCATCCGGAGGAAGTTCTCGACGTAGCTCAGGTCGTTGCGCGGGTAGACGAAGGGCTGGCCCATCGCCTTCTTGTACGCGTACGCGGCGATGGTGGGGAGCTTCGCCAGCAGGCGGACCGTCGACAGGTGGCGCTGCGCCGCGTCGAACGGGTTGTGGCTCTCCGGGTAGAACGTCGCCAGGCCGCCGACCACCGAGGACAGCATCGCCATCGGGTGCGCGTCCCGCGGGAAGCCCTGGTAGAAGCGCTTGACGTCCTCGTGCAGCAGGGTGTGGTTGGTGATCTCGGCGTTGAAGGCCGAGAGCTGGTCGGCGGTCGGGAGCTCGCCGTTGATCAGCAGGTAGGCGGTCTCGATGAAGTCGCCCTTGGCTGCCAGCTGCTCGATCGGGTAGCCGCGGTAGCGCAGGATGCCGTTGTCGCCGTCCACGAAGGTGATCGCGGACTTGTACGCGGCGGTGTTGCCGAAGCCGTTGTCCAGGGTGACCAGGCCGGTCTGCGGGAGCAGCTTCGAGATGTCGAAGCCGGCGTTGCCCGCAGTGCTCTCGACGACGGGGTACTCGTACTCGCCGTCCTGGTACCGCAGTACTACCGATTTGTCGCTCACGTCTTCCTCACCGACGAAATGAATGCTCATCCGAGTGCCCTGACCGTTCCTACGATCCCCCATCCGAGGGACGGTCGCGCACCCGGGTGGGCCGAGTGGGCCCGGTCCCGACAAGAACCAGGGTGTCCAAAAGCCACGGCCGCTGCCGGTGGGATCCGGACAAGATCGGCACCTGACCAGGTTCCGCCCTAAATCTCTTCACGTCAAGACAACCTCTGAACGTACACCACCCCTGGACGATCATCCACTTGCCAACCTGTGGTCCAACGCGGAGTGCCTGCGACCTGCGCTGACGGCCCGTACGGCCTGCGCGATCGCCCGCCGCGAACCCACCAGGACCACCAGCTTCCTGGCCCTCGTCACCGCCGTGTAGAGCAGGTTCCGCTGCAGCATCGTCCACGCCGACGTAGTGACCGGAATCACCACCGCCGGATACTCACTACCCTGCGAACGATGGATCGTCACCGCGTACGCGTGCGCCAACTCGTCCAGCTCGTCGAAGTCGTACGGCACCTCCTCGTCCTCGTCGGTCAGGACCGTCAGCCGCTGGTCGTCCACGCTCAGTGACGTCACCACGCCCACGGTGCCGTTGAAGACCCCGCTCTGCCCCTTCTCGTAGTTGTTCCGGACCTGCGTCACCTTGTCGCCCACCCGGAACGTCCGCCCGCCGAACCGACGCTCCGCCAGACCGTCCCTCGCCGGAGTGACCGCCGCCTGGAGCAGCGTGTTCAACGCCCCCGCCCCCGCCGGCCCCCGGTGCATCGGCGCCAGCACCTGCACGTCCCGCCGCGGGTCCAGACCGAACCGCTGCGGGATCCGCCGCGCCACCACGTCCACCGTCAGACCCGCCGCCCGCTCCGCGTCCTCCTCCGCGAACAGGAAGAAGTCCGGCAGTCCCTCCGTCACCGGCGGCAGGCCCTCGTTGATCCGGTGCGCGTTCACCACCACCCCGGACTGCTGCGCCTGCCGGAAGATCCGCGTCAGCCGCACCGACGGCACCGGGCTCCCCGGCGCCAGAAGGTCCCGCAGCACCTCGCCCGCCCCCACCGACGGCAACTGGTCCACGTCCCCCACGAACAGCAGGTGCGCCCCCGGCGCCACCGCCTTCACCAGCTTGTTCGCCAGGATCAGATCAAGCATCGACGCCTCGTCCACCACCACCAGATCCGCGTCCAACGGCCGGTCCCGGTCGTAGGCCGCGTCCCCGCCCGGCTTCAGCTCCAGCAACCGGTGCACCGTGGACGCCTGCACCCCCGTCAACTCCGACAGGCGCTTCGCCGCCCGGCCCGTCGGAGCCGCCAGCAGCACCTTCGCCCGCTTCGCCAACGCCAACGTCACGATCGACTTCACCGTGAACGACTTGCCGCACCCCGGCCCGCCCGTCAGCACCGCCACCTTCTCGGTCAGCGCCAGCCGCACCGACTCCCGCTGCTCCGCCGCCAGCTCCGCCCCCGTCCGCCGCGCCAGCCAGCCCAGCGCCGCGTCCCAGTCCACCCCCGCGAACGCCGGCATCCGGTCCACGTCCGCCCGCAGCAGCCGCAGCACCTGGTTCGACAGCGAGACCTCCGCCCGGTGGAACGGCACCAGGTACACCGCGCTCACCGACTCCCCGCCCTCACCCGGCACCTGCTCGCGCACCACCCCCTCCGCCGCCACCAGCTCCGCCAGGCAGTCGATCACCAACCCCACGTCCACCTGCAGCAGCTTCACCCCGTCCGCGATCAGCCGCTCCTCCGGCAGGAAGCAGTGCCCCTGATCGCTGCTCTGCGACAGCGCGTACTGCAACCCCGCCTTCACCCGCTCCGGGGAGTCGTGCGGGATCCCCACCGCCTGCGCGATCCGATCCGCCGTCAGGAAACCGATGCCCCACACGTCCGACGCCAACTGGTACGGCCGCTCCTTCACCACCTCGATGGAGCCGTCCCCGTACTTCTTGAAGATCCGCACCGCCAGCGACGTCGACACCCCGACCGTCTGCAGGAAGACCATCACCTCCTTGATGGCCTTCTGCTCCTCCCACGCCGCCGCGATCTTCTTCGTCCGCTTCGGCCCCAGCCCCGGCACCTCGATCAGCCGGCCCGGCTCGTTCTCGATCACCTCGAGCGTGTCGACCCCGAACCGCTCCACGATCCGCTCCGCGAACCGCGGACCGATCCCCTTGATCAGCCCCGACCCCAGGTACCGCTGGATCCCCTGCACCGTCGCCGGCAGCACCGTCGTGTAGTTCTCCACCATGAACTGCCGCCCGTACTGGGGATGCGACCCCCAGCGGCCGAACAGCCGCAGCGACTCCCCCGGCTGCGCCCCCAGCAGCGCCCCGACCACCGTCAGCAGATCGTTCGCCCCGCGCCCCGTGTCCACCCTCGCGACCGTGTAACCGGTCTCCTCGTTGGCGTACGTGATCCGCTCCAGCACGCCCTCCACCTGGGCGAGCTGACGCGGCACCGCCTGCTTGGCCGAATCGGCCTGCTGCTCCGCACGCACGGGGCCCCCTCTCGGTACCGGTGACCGTCCGCACGCACCGTACCTCCTGGCACCGACACACCACCCAGTATGGTCGCGATCATGACCGACACGAGCGACCTGCTGATCCGGCCCGCCACCGCGGACGATCTCCCCGCCATCGTCACGATGCTCGCCGACGACCCCCTCGGCGCCACCCGCGAATCCCCCGACGACCTCACCCCCTACCGGGCCGCCTACGCCACCATCGCCGCCGACCCGCACCAGCACCTGGTCGTCGCCGAACGCGCCGGCCGGGTCGTCGGCACCCTCCAGCTCACCGTTGTCCCCGGCCTCTCCCGCCGCGGCGCCACCCGCACCATCATCGAGGCCGTCCGCATCCACGCCGACGAACGCGGCGCCGGCCTCGGCACCGACCTCGTCGAATGGGCCGTCACCACGTCCCGGGGCCTCGGCGCCACCCTGGTCCAGCTCACCTCCGACGCCAGCCGGACCGACGCCCACCGCTTCTACGAGCGCCTCGGCTTCACCGCCTCCCACCTGGGCTTCAAACTCGCCCTCTGAGCCGCTTGAGCCACTCCCGGGCCGCCGGGCCGCCCCTCCCCCGACTGTCAGTACCCGCTGATAGACCAACCGGCCATGGCGACGTTCATGGTGTTCATCGACGGTGGCCCGACCGACGGCCCGGCCGAGGATCCGGCCCGCGGGCGGGTCATCCGGGCAGCACTCGCACCCACCGTCCACGCCCACCGCCGGGACGCCGAGCCCTCCCCCGGCCGCGGCTGGCTGCTCCCGACCCCCGACGGCCCCGGCGAGGTCCACCTCTCCGAGGACGGCACCACCCTGTACCTCGACGTCCCGTGGCACGACGCCGTGCGACTGGCCGTCGCATTCCGCCGGCTCGTCCCCGCCGGGCTCGACGTGGTGTTCTGCGACGAGGGCTACACCCTCGCCGCCAGGCTCCCGTCCGACGCCACCGACGCCGAACTGATTGCGCTGATGACCGCCGCCTGAATTCCACCCGGGGGTGAACGCGAGAAAGCCCCTCCCGGGTCCCGGGAGGGGCTTTCTCTGAAAGATTGTTCGGCGGCGTCCTACTCTCCCACAGGGTCCCCCCTGCAGTACCATCGGCGCTGTGAGGCTTAGCTTCCGGGTTCGGAATGTAACCGGGCGTTTCCCTCACGCTATGACCACCGAAACACGGTGAAACTCTCCGCCGGAGCGGGTCGTGGTTTCAGAACCAACACAGTGGACGCGAGCAACTGAGGACAAGCCCTCGGCCTATTAGTACCGGTCAACTCCACCCCTCACGGGGCTTCCATATCCGGCCTATCAACCCAGTCGTCTACTGGGAGCCTTACCCTCTCAAGGAGGTGGGAGTGCTCATCTCGAAGCAGGCTTCCCGCTTAGATGCTTTCAGCGGTTATCCCTCCCGAACGTAGCCAACCAGCCATGCCCTTGGCAGGACAACTGGCACACCAGAGGTTCGTCCGTCCCGGTCCTCTCGTACTAGGGACAGCCCTTCTCAACACTCCTACGCGCACAGCGGATAGGGACCGAACTGTCTCACGACGTTCTAAACCCAGCTCGCGTACCGCTTTAATGGGCGAACAGCCCAACCCTTGGGACCTACTCCAGCCCCAGGATGCGACGAGCCGACATCGAGGTGCCAAACCATCCCGTCGATATGGACTCTTGGGGAAGATCAGCCTGTTATCCCCGGGGTACCTTTTATCCGTTGAGCGACGGCGCTTCCACAAGCCACCGCCGGATCACTAGTCCCTACTTTCGTACCTGCTCGACCCGTCGGTCTCACAGTCAAGCTCCCTTGTGCACTTACACTCAACACCTGATTGCCAACCAGGCTGAGGGAACCTTTGGGCGCCTCCGTTACCCTTTAGGAGGCAACCGCCCCAGTTAAACTACCCACCAGACACTGTCCCTGATCCGGATCACGGACCCAGGTTAGACATCCAGCACGACCAGAGTGGTATTTCAACGACGACTCCACCATGACTGGCGTCACGGATTCACAGTCTCCCACCTATCCTACACAAGCCGAACCGAACACCAATATCAAGCTATAGTAAAGGTCCCGGGGTCTTTCCGTCCTGCTGCGCGAAACGAGCATCTTTACTCGTAATGCAATTTCACCGGGCCTGTGGTTGAGACAGTCGAGAAGTCGTTACGCCATTCGTGCAGGTCGGAACTTACCCGACAAGGAATTTCGCTACCTTAGGATGGTTATAGTTACCACCGCCGTTTACTGGCGCTTAAGTTCTCAGCTTCGCCCGACCGAAATCGGACTAACCGGTCCCCTTAACGTTCCAGCACCGGGCAGGCGTCAGTCCGTATACATCGCCTTACGGCTTCGCACGGACCTGTGTTTTTAGTAAACAGTCGCTTCTCGCTGGTCTCTGCGGCCACCACCAGCTCAGGGAGCACGTCCCCTCACCAGCCGTGGCCCCCCTTCTCCCGAAGTTACGGGGGCATTTTGCCGAGTTCCTTAACCACAGTTCACCCGAACGCCTCGGTATTCTCTACCTGACCACCTGAGTCGGTTTGGGGTACGGGCCGCCATGAAACTCGCTAGAGGCTTTTCTCGACAGCATAGGATCATCCACTTCACCACAATCGGCTCGGCATCAGGTCTCAGGCTACGTGTTGTGCGGATTTGCCTGCACAACGCCCTACACCCTTACCCCGGGACTACCACCGCCCGGGCTGGACTACCTTCCTGCGTCACCCCATCGCTCACCTACTACAGACTTGGACCGGCGGCTCCACCACGTCCCATCGTCCGAAGACTCCGGGCCGGCTTCACGGCCTTAGCATCACCTGGTTCGACGTTGGCGCTTCAAAGCGGGTACGGGAATATCAACCCGTTGTCCATCGACTACGCCTGTCGGCCTCGCCTTAGGTCCCGACTTACCCTGGGCAGATCAGCTTGACCCAGGAACCCTTGGTCAATCGGCGCAAGAGTTTCCCACTCTTGTATCGCTACTCATGCCTGCATTCTCACTCGTGAACCGTCCACAACTGGATTCCTCCGCTGCTTCACCCGGCACACGACGCTCCCCTACCCATCACAGCAGGCGTTGGCCCTCTTGCTGCAATGACACGACTTCGGTGGTGTACTTGAGCCCCGCTACATTGTCGGCGCGGAATCACTTGACCAGTGAGCTATTACGCACTCTTTCAAGGGTGGCTGCTTCTAAGCCAACCTCCTGGTTGTCTCTGCGACTCCACATCCTTTCCCACTTAGCACACGCTTAGGGACCTTAGTCGGTGTTCTGGGCTGTTTCCCTCTCGACCATGGAGCTTATCCCCCACAGTCTCACTGCCGCGCTCTCACTTACCGGCATTCGGAGTTTGGCTAAGGTCAGTAACCCGGTGAGGCCCATCGCCTATCCAGTGCTCTACCTCCGGCAAGAAACACGCGACGCTGCACCTAAATGCATTTCGGGGAGAACCAGCTATCACGGAGTTTGATTGGCCTTTCACCCCTAACCACAGGTCATCCCCCAGGTTTTCAACCCTGGTGGGTTCGGTCCTCCACGCGGTCTTACCCGCGCTTCAACCTGCCCATGGCTAGATCACTCCGCTTCGGGTCTTGGGCATGCAACTGTATCGCCCTGTTCGGACTCGCTTTCGCTACGGCTACCCCACACGGGTTAACCTCGCTACACACCGCAAACTCGCAGGCTCATTCTTCAAAAGGCACGCAGTCACAGCCCGAAGGCTGCCCCCACGGCTTGTAGGCACACGGTTTCAGGTACTATTTCACTCCGCTCCCGCGGTACTTTTCACCATTCCCTCACGGTACTATCCGCTATCGGTCACCAGGGAATATTTAGGCTTAGCGGGTGGTCCCGCCAGATTCACACGGGATTTCTCGGGCCCCGTGCTACTTGGGTGTTCTTCAAGCGAGCCGTACAGATTTCGCCTACGGGGGTCTTACCCTCTACGCCGGACCTTTCGCATGTCCTTCGACTATCCATACGGTTTCTGACTCGCCGACCGGCCGGCAGACCGATCCAGAAAAAACCCACGACCCCGTCACGGCAACCCCTGCCGGGTCTCACACCATGACGGTTTAGCCTCATCCGGTTTCGCTCGCCACTACTCCCGGAATCACGGTTGTTTTCTCTTCCTGCGGGTACTGAGATGTTTCACTTCCCCGCGTTCCCTCCACATACCCTATGTGTTCAGGTATGGGTGACAGCCCATGACGACTGCCGGGTTTCCCCATTCGGACACCCCCGGATCAAAGCTCGGTTGACAGCTCCCCGGGGCCTATCGCGGCCTCCCACGTCCTTCATCGGTTCCTGGTGCCAAGGCATCCACCGTGCGCCCTTAAAAACTTGGCCACAGATGCTCGCGTCCACTGTGCAGTTCTCAAACAACGACCAGACACCCACCTCACCAAGCATGGGACCGGCAGCACTGAAGCAACGACCATGACGGCCGTTCCCTCAGGACCCAACAACGTGCCCGACACACCAAGCGGTGACCCACGTTCCACGCCGAAGCAGTACTAGTGATCCCTACCGTGTGTGCCGAATAGTCAACGTTCCACCCATGAGCAACCGTGCGAGACATTCGCTCGCAACCGGCCATGTGCTCCTTAGAAAGGAGGTGATCCAGCCGCACCTTCCGGTACGGCTACCTTGTTACGACTTCGTCCCAATCGCTGGTCCCACCTTCGACGGCTCCCTCCCAAGGGTTAGGCCACCGGCTTCGGGTGTTACCGACTTTCGTGACGTGACGGGCGGTGTGTACAAGGCCCGGGAACGTATTCACCGCAGCATGCTGATCTGCGATTACTAGCAACTCCAACTTCATGGGGTCGAGTTGCAGACCCCAATCCGAACTGAGGCCGGCTTTTTGGGATTCGCTCCGCCTCGCGGCATCGCAGCCCTTTGTACCGACCATTGTAGCACGTGTGCAGCCCAAGACATAAGGGGCATGATGATTTGACGTCGTCCCCACCTTCCTCCGAGTTGACCCCGGCAGTCTCCTGTGAGTCCCCATCACCCCGAAAGGCATGCTGGCAACACAGAACAAGGGTTGCGCTCGTTGCGGGACTTAACCCAACATCTCACGACACGAGCTGACGACAACCATGCACCACCTGTACACCGACCACAAGGGGGCGCCCATCTCTGGACGTTTCCGGCGTATGTCAAGCCTTGGTAAGGTTCTTCGCGTTGCGTCGAATTAAGCCACATGCTCCGCTGCTTGTGCGGGCCCCCGTCAATTCCTTTGAGTTTTAGCCTTGCGGCCGTACTCCCCAGGCGGGGAACTTAATGCGTTAGCTGCGGCACCGACGACGTGGAATGTCGCCAACACCTAGTTCCCAACGTTTACGGCGTGGACTACCAGGGTATCTAATCCTGTTCGCTCCCCACGCTTTCGCTCCTCAGCGTCAGTAATGGCCCAGAGATCCGCCTTCGCCACCGGTGTTCCTCCTGATATCTGCGCATTTCACCGCTACACCAGGAATTCCGATCTCCCCTACCACACTCTAGCCTGCCCGTATCGAATGCAGACCCGGGGTTAAGCCCCGGGCTTTCACATCCGACGCGACAGGCCGCCTACGAGCTCTTTACGCCCAATAATTCCGGACAACGCTCGCACCCTACGTATTACCGCGGCTGCTGGCACGTAGTTAGCCGGTGCTTCTTCTGCAGGTACCGTCACTTGCGCTTCTTCCCTGCTGAAAGAGGTTTACAACCCGAAGGCCGTCATCCCTCACGCGGCGTCGCTGCATCAGGCTTTCGCCCATTGTGCAATATTCCCCACTGCTGCCTCCCGTAGGAGTCTGGGCCGTGTCTCAGTCCCAGTGTGGCCGGTCGCCCTCTCAGGCCGGCTACCCGTCGTCGCCTTGGTAGGCCATTACCCCACCAACAAGCTGATAGGCCGCGGGATCATCCTGCACCGCCGGAGCTTTCCACCAACCCCCATGCAGAGGAAGGTCATATCCGGTATTAGACCTCGTTTCCAAGGCTTGTCCCGGAGTGCAGGGCAGATTTCCCACGTGTTACTCACCCGTTCGCCACTGATCCACCCCGAAGGGCTTCACCGTTCGACTTGCATGTGTTAAGCACGCCGCCAGCGTTCGTCCTGAGCCAGGATCAAACTCTCCGTGAATGCTTTCACGAAAGAGCGGCACGGCAACCACCGGAATAAGGCGGCCCCGCGCACTGCGTCCTCGCTAGTGTTACTTCAAAAGGAATCTCCAACCCCAGAACGATCCGGGGCCGGGGATGTCAACATATCTGGCGTTGACTTTTGGCACGCTGTTGAGTTCTCAAGGAACGGACACTTCCTTCGGACCGCCTTCCAGCGGGCCCTCCGGGCGCTTCGTTCGTTTCTCCAGCTTATCAGAGAATTTCAGCTCCGTTTCACCGGCGCTTTCCCTCTGACTCGCTTTCGTTCGCCCCTCTCGGCGCGACTCCGGAACTGTACGGGGACGGGAGCCCCACAAGCAAATCCGCCCCCGCCCGGTGTTCGGGCAGGGGCGGAAGGGCGCTGCGTCAGCGGACCTCGGTGATCTCCGGGCCGCGGGCGAACGGGTCGAGGTTGCCGCCGGCGTAGGGGCTGTCGCCCTCGCCGGAGGTGGCGGAGCCGCCGTCGGCGACCATCTGGGCGTCCTCGGGGAGCTTGAGCACGATCGGGTCGCGCGGAGCCATCGGGGTCTCGCCGCGGACGACCACGGTCTGGCGGAAGACCTGCTCGAGGATGCCGGCCATCTCGGGCTGGACGGCGGCCTGGCCGGAGATGACACCGCGCAGGAACCAGCGCGGGCCGTCGCAGCCGACGAACCGGACCAGCTGGACGCCCTGGGTGCCGTCCGGGAGCTGGACGGGGACCTGGGCGCGGAGGTGCCAGCCGAGCTCGCCCTCCTCCTCCTCGACGATGCCGCCCTGGCTGCTGATGCCGTTGGCGATCTCGTCACGGACCTCGCCCCAGATGCCCTCGGACTTGGGGGCGGCGAACGCCTGGAGCTGGATCGCACTGTTGCCGAGCACCAGGGTCGCGGCGACGATCGCGTCACCGGCCACCTCCACCCGGAGCTCCATGCCCTCGACACCGGGGACCAGCAGGCCACCCAGGTCGACGCGGCCCTCCTCGGGGTTCTCGAGCTCGGCGATGTCCCACGGACCGTCCGGGCGGGGGGCCGGCGGCAGGCCGACCCGGTCCGACGGGTCCAGCTCGGTGTCGTTCTCGCTCTCGGCGGAACCCTCGACGTCATCGGCCGTCTCGTCGGCGCTGATGGCGTCCTCGGCGAGCTGCTCGACAGCGTCCTCGCTCTTGCGACGACGGAACACGGTCACTGTCCTTCCCGGTCCAAGACCGAATCCAAGACCGAAGCGAATACCTGCGAAGCGGTGTGGTGCGTGTGCTGCTGCTTGTACCAGCCCGGTACCGGCCCGGCTACTGCGAGACCGCGGGAATGCTAGACCGCGGCGTGGCCGCCGGTCGACCCGAACCCGCCTTCGGCACGTGCCGAACCGGGCAGCTCGGCCACCTCGTGGAAGCTCGCCTTCTCGACCTGCTGGATGACCAGCTGGGCGATCCGGTCGCCTCGACGGAAGACGACTGCCTCGCGCGGATCCAAGTTGACGACGATCACCTTGATCTCACCACGGTACCCGGCATCGACCGTCCCCGGGGCGTTCACCAGTGCAACTCCGCAGCGGGCTGCGAGTCCGGACCGGGGGTGCACGAACGCGGCGTAACCGTCCGGAAGCGCAATGGCGATGCCGGTCGGCAGGACGGCCCGCTCGCCCGGCTTCAGCTCGGCCTCGACGGTGGTGCGCAGGTCGGCGCCGGCGTCGCCGGGGTGCTCGTAGGCCGGCAGCGGCAGCTCGGGGTCGAGCCGTCGGATCAGGACGTCGACCGGCGGGCGGGGGGTCAGGCTCACGGGTTCACCTCAAAGGCTCGGGCGCGCTTCATCAGGTCCGAGTCGTCCAGGACCTTCTTGATGTCCTCGGGACGACCGTGCGTGGTGAAGTGTTCCAGCTTCACCTGGATGAAGAGGGCCTGGGCCCGGATGGCGAGCGGCCCGTCCGGCCCGCCGATCCGGCCCTCGGCCGCGCTGTAGATCTTGCGGCCGTGCACGCCGGTGATCCAGGCGTGGATGTGCAGCACGCTGTCGACCGGGACCGGGCAGACGAAGTCGGTCTCCAGCCGGCCGGTGACGGCGGGGGCGTGCAGCAGCCAGTTCAGCGAGCCGAGGGTCTCGTCCATGGCGGTGGTCAGCAGGCCGCCGTGGGCCAGCCCGGGGCCGCCCTGGTGGCAGTCCTGGACGGTGAACTCGGCGAAGACCTCCAGGCCCTCGCCCGCGGTGGTGGTCATCCGCAGGCCCTGCGGGTGCTGCGGGCCGCAGCCGAAGCACTGGTCGTAGTGCGAGCCGAGCGGCGAGCCGGGGGCGGGCGCCTCGGGGGCGCGCGGCGGCAGGACGGCGTCGGCCGGCGGCGTGGTCGGCGTCAGGAACCCGGCGGAGGGCGTGGGGGGCGAGGCGATCGGTCCGTTCACACGCGCGACCTTACCTGTCAGTAGCAAAGCCGAGGAGGGGCGGCTCCGGCACCCGCGGCGCACCGCGGCGGGCGCGGGGACGGGCACGGAGGCGGGCCCGTGACGGCCGCAGCGGCGGGGTCGACGGCGGACCCGGCCGTGCGGCCGCCCACAATGGGGGGATGTACGACGAACGTCTCACCGTCCCCCGCTCCTGGTGGCTGCTGCCGATCGCGGTCGGGGTCTCGCTCGCCCTGATCCTGCTGCGCTTCAGCGGGGTGGCCGCGCTGGCCGGCCTGGTCGTCGGGGTGGTCGCGGGCGCGGCCGCGCTGAGCAGCTACGGCTCGGCCCGGATCCGGGTGGTCCAGGGGTCGCTGGTGGCCGGGCAGGCCCGGATCCCGGTGTCGGCGCTCGGCGCGGCCGAGGTGCTCGACCCGGCGGAGGCGGTGGCGTGGCGCGGGGTGAAGGCGAATCCGCGGGCCTTCATGCTGCTGCGCAGCTACGTGCCGACGGCGCTGAAGGTGGAGGTGACCGATCCGGCCGATCCGACGCCGTACCTCTACCTGTCGACGCGCTCCCCCCAGCGGCTGGCGGACGCCCTCGGGCAGGCGGCCCGGGGAGGGCGCGCCCAGTAGCGCCCGCAAGGGGCCCCAGGAGGCCCCTGAACGCGAAGGAGGGACGGTTCCGCAGGTCTGCGGGACCGTCCCTTCCCCGTTCTTGTGGGTGCGGCCGCTCGGGGCGGCCGCTGCTGCTGCCTCCGGCCTCGCTGCTCAAGGCCGGTCGGGGCGGCTCACCGGGTGGGCGGAGGGGTCTCGCCCGCCCGGACCACGGCCGCTCCGTGGTCAGGCCCCGCAGTCCCGGCAGATCGGCTGGCCGTTCTTCTCGCTGTACAGCTGGCTGCGGTGGTGGACGAGGAAGCACTTGAAGCAAGTGAACTCGTCGGCCTGGCGGGGCAGCACTCGGACCGACAGCTCCTCGTTGGAGAGGTCGGCTCCGGGGAGCTCAAGGCCTTCGGCGGCGTCGTACTCGTCGACGTCGACCGAACCGGAGGACTTCTCGTTCCGGCGGGCCTTCAGCTCCTCGATGCTGTCCTCGTTGAGGTCGTCATCGGTCTTGCGTGGGGTGTCGTAATCGGTTGCCATGTGTCGCTCTCCCCCTTTGGGTGTGTGCGGTGTGCGGTATCTCCAGCGCACGTAACGCATGGGAGGTCGGTCTTGTGCCCGACCCGAGGCGGAGATTGTGCCTTACTTCAAGCCCCGTTACTCAATCGACACCCAGCCGGAAGCCCGCCGGAGCGATCGAACAGGTTCCGAACGCATTCACCCGGGGGCGCTAATCCGCCGCTGCCGCGCGACCGCCCCGGCTACCGAGGGTGCCCGGCGGACGGGGCGGAGGCCGCCAACTGACCTGCTTGCCAAGAGAGCTGACGGCAGATCACCCGATCACTGGGCGCGGACGTCCGGTCACGCCAGGTAACCGGCTCGCCCGAACGGGTGATCACCCGAGAGGGTCACCCGGGCTCACCCGAGGGGCGGATGTGAGCTTCGCCACAGGCGGAACTTTTCTCCCGAAATTCGGGCAATCTCACTTCCGGGCGGCAGCTGCGGCCCGGCGGGCCAGCATCGCGGCCTGGCGCTCGTCGAACTTGGTGGCCTGGGCGTCCAGGCCCTCCAGGAAGACGCCGAGCTCCTGCTGGGCGCGGGCGCCCTCGGGGCCGAGGCCGTCGATCTCCATCACCTTGAGGTTGCGCAGCACGGGCTGCAGCACGTCGTCGTGGTGGATGCGCAGGTTGTACACGTTGCCGACGGCGATCTGGACGGCGGAGCGCTCGAAGCCGGGCATGCCGTGGCCGGGCATCCGGAAGTCGGTGACCACGTCCGCGATGGCGCGCATGGCCTGGTCGGGGGCGATCTCCAGGGCGGCCTTCAGCAGGTTCCGGTAGAAGACCATGTGCAGGTTCTCGTCGTTGGCGATCTTGGCCAGCAGCTGGTCGCAGAGCGGGTCGCCGGAGTGGTGGCCGGTGTTGCGGTGGGCGATCCGGGTGGCGAGCTCCTGGAAGGCCACGTACGCCACGGAGTGCAGCATGCTGTGCGAGTTGTCGGACTCGAAGCCCTCGGACATGTGCGCCATCCGGGCCCGCTCCAGCTCCACCGGGTCGACGGCCCGGGTGGCGAGCAGGTAGTCGCGGATGGCTATGCCGTGCCGGCCCTCCTCGGCGGTCCAGCGGTGCACCCAGGTGCCCCAGGCGCCCTCGCGGCCGAACATGGTCGCGATCTCGTGGTGGTAGCTCGGCAGGTTGTCCTCGGTGAGCAGGTTGACCACCAGCGAGATCCGGGCCAGCGGGGTCACCTGGGACTGCTCGACCGACCACGCCTCGCCGCCGAGCACGCCGTCGAAGTCGCGGCCCCGGCTCCACGGCACGTACTCGTGCGGCATCCACTCCTTGGCGACCTTCAGGTGCCGGTTGAGCTCGGTCTCGACGACCTGTTCGAGTTCGAGGATCAGCCGGGCGTCGGTCCAACCGGAGGTGGCGGTGCGCTGCACGGGTGCGATGGTCACGGCGGTACTCCTGAGGGGGTAACCGGGGCGTGCCCCGGTCAGGCTCGTCTCACCTACGGCTGCGTAGGTTACGACACCGTAAGTTGACCGGGGCGCAAATGACAAGCCGCCCCTGTCCAGCGCTTATGTCGTTCTGACACGGCTGGGCGGGGGCGGCCGGCGGGGCGCGGCGCGGCTAGGGCACGCGGACCTGGATCCGCAGGCCGCCGCCGGGGCGGGGGACGGCCTCGATGGTGCCGCCGTGGGCACGGACGACCGAGCGCACGATGGACAGCCCGAGGCCCACGCCCTTGTCGCTGCGGGTGCGGTCGGCGCCCTTGATCCGGCGGAACGGCTCGAAGATGTGCTCCAGCTCGTACCCGGGCACCACCGGGCCGGTGTTGGAGACCACCAGCTCACCGCCGCCGCCGGGGACAGACCTGGTGGTGATCTCCACCCAGCCGTCCGGGCTGTTGTAGCGCACGCCGTTCTGCAGCAGGTTGAGCGCGACCCGCTCCAGCAGCACGCCGTTGCCGGTCACCGGGGCCGCCTGCAGGTCGGTGCGCAGGGTGACCTCGCGGCCGGTGGCCTCCGGCTTGACCTGTTCGACGGCGCGCAGCGCGACCTCGGACATCTCCACCGGGCGGCGCTCGGTGATCTCGTTCTCGCTGCGGGCGAGCAGCAGCAGGCCCTCGACCAGCTGCTCGCTGCGCTCGTTGGTGGCCAGCAGGGTCTTGCCGAGCTGCTGCAGGTCGGGCGAGGCCTCGGGGTCCGAGAGCTGGACCTCCAGCAGGGTGCGGTTGATCGCCAGCGGGGTGCGCAGCTCGTGCGAGGCGTTCGAGACGAACCTGCGCTGCGAGTCGAAGGCGCGGTCGAGCCGCTCCAGCATGTCGTCGAAGGTGTCGGCGAGCTCCTTGAGCTCGTCGTCCGGCCCGTCCAGCTCGATCCGCCGGTGCAGGTCGGAACCGGCCACCTCGCGGGCGGTGCGGGTGATCCGGCCGAGCGGGTGCAGCACCCGGCCGGCCATCGCGTAGCCGGCCGCGAAGGCGATCACGGCCAGGCAGACCAGCGCGGTCAGGGCCTGGCGCAGCAGGGTGTTGAGCGCCGCGTTGGACTGCACGGTCTGGTAGTTGGCCAGCCAGCGGTCCAGGGTGGCCTGGTTGGTGATCTGCAGGCCGTCCGGCGTCTCGACGGTGATGTTCTGGCCCTTGAGCACCAGGTGCGGCAGGGCGGCGTCCTGGAGCGACTGGCGGACGAAGTAGTACATCAGCAGCAGCAGGACGACGCCGGCCATCAGGAACATCCCGCCGTACAGCAGGGTGAGCCTGATCCGGATGGTGGGGCGCAGCGACAGCCAGGCGAACAGGCCGTCGCCGGGGTGGTAGCGCTCCTCCGCCCGGTGCTCGGTGCGGCGGCCCGGTCGGTGCGCGGTGAGCGCCGGGTGCGGGGGGTGGGGCGGGCGCGGCGGTACCGGCCCCGGGCCGCCGGCGGGCGCGCCGGGGGCCCCGCCGGCGGGTGGCGGGGTGGTCATGGCCAGTCCTCTCGGGTTCTCCTGGGTGGGGTCAGATCCGGTAGCCGGAGCCGGGCACGGTGATGATCACCGGCGGGTCCCCGAGCTTGCGGCGCAGGGTCATCACGGTGACCCGGACGACGTTGGTGAAGGGGTCGGTGTGCTCGTCCCAGGCCTTCTCCAGCAGCTGCTCGGCGGAGACCACGGCGCCGCCGGCCCGCATCAGGACCTCCAGGACGGCGAACTCCTTGGGGGCCAGCTGGACGGTGCGGCCGTCCCGGATCACCTCGCGGCGGCCCGGGTCCAGACTGATGCCGGCCCGCTCCAGGACGGGCGGCAGCGGGACGGTGGCGCGGCGGCCGAGCGCCCGGACCCGGGCGACCAGCTCGCTGAAGGCGAAGGGCTTGGGCAGGTAGTCGTCGGCGCCGATCTCCAGGCCCTCGACCCGGTCGGAGATGTCACCGGAGGCGGTGAGCATGATCACGCGGGTGGCCAGGCCCTGCTCCACCACCCGGCGGCAGACGTCGTCGCCGTGCACCAGCGGCAGGTCGCGGTCGAGGACGACCACGTCGTAGTCGTTGACGGCGATCCGCTGCAGGGCCGCCTCTCCGTCGTAGACCACGTCGACGGCCATCGCCTCGCGGCGCAGACCGGTCGCGACGGCCTCGGCGAGCAGCTGCTCGTCCTCGACGACGAGAACCCGCACGGTGGTTGTCCCTTCTCCTGGTTCGGCCCCCGACACAGGGGTCCGACGGTGCCTCCATCCTGCCTGGTCCGCTGGTAAAGCAGCGATAAGACCAGCGGGGACGGCCGAAGCGGAGGCGGGGACGGCCGATTGGACCGTGACCCGGGCAACTTTCTTCCGTCAGCAGGTTTCCCCGGCCCGGGGGCGGGGAGGACAAGCTGCACACCAGTGATGCCGCCGTTCGGCGGATCGCACACCCACCCGCCGTGTCGTCCCATCCGCACCGGCCCGGGGAATCGCCAGATCTCCTTCCTCTTCGCCGGGGGGACGCACGGGCCGCGCCCGTCCGACACAGTTAGGGGGCCCGTATGGACGCCTTCACCGACGGAATCCTGCAGCGGATAAAGAACGCCGAGCAGGATCTGCACCGTGCCCTGGAGTCCGGGGACGAGTTCCTGGCCGAGGTCGAGCAGTCCGAGCTGGAGGACCTGCAGCGCCTGGCCGCCGAGTACGGGGTCGACCCCGTCCAGATGCGTCACGCCGCCTGACCCTTCGCAGGCAGGCACCGAAAGACCGAGCCCTGGCACGAACACCGTGCCAGGGCCCTTCGCTGTCCGGGGGCGGTCCTCAGGCGCCGAGCTCGGTCAGCCGCTCCCGCAGGCGCTCGAAGGTGCCGGCGGGGGCGGCGAGGGTCAGGCCGGTGTGCTCGCCCCGGGCGGGGCCCTGCGCGAGCAGTCCGGCCTCGCGGACCACCAGCAGGCCGGCCGCCCGGTCCCAGGGCGCTAGGCCGCGCTCGTAGTAGCCGTCCAGCCGGCCCGCGGCCAGGTCGCACAGGTCGAGGGCGGCCGAGCCGCCCCGCCGGACGTCCCGGGCCTCGGGCATCAGCTCGGCCAGCACCCGCGCCTGCCGGACGCGGGTCTCCTGGACGTACGCGAAGCCGGTGGCCAGCAGCGCCCGGCCCCACTCGGGGGCGGGCCGGCCGGCGATCGGACGGCCGTCCAGGTAGGCCCCGCCGCCGCGCACCGCGTGGAACAGCTCGCCGCGCACCGGCGCGAACACCACGCCGACCACCGCCTCGCCGTCCACCTCGGCGGCCACGCTGACCGCCCAGTTGGGCAGCCCGTACAGGTAGTTGACCGTGCCGTCGAGCGGGTCGACGACCCAGCGGACGCCGCTGGTGCCGGGCCGGTCGGCGCCCTCCTCGCCGAGGTAGCCGTCGGCGGGGCGCCGGCCGGAGATCAGTTCCAGGACGAGCTTCTCGGAGGCCAGGTCCATCTCGGTGACCACGTCGACCGGGCTGCTCTTGGTCGCCGCGACGCCGAGGTCGGCGGGGCGGCCGTCGCGCAGCAGGGCGCCGGCCGCGGTGGCGGCCTCGGTGGCCAGGGCGAGCAGTTCGTCCAGCAGGTCGGGGCTGGGCACGGGGTTCCTCCGGGTGGTCGGCGGGGTCAGCGCTGGGCGGCGGCGGGGCGGGGGGCGCGCGGGTTGGGGCAGCAGGCGACGGCGCACACGTCGTGGCTCGCGCCGAGCGCGCCGAGCGCACAGCGCGCGACGGGCTCGCCGCGCTCGCCGGCGGCGCGCTCCAGCACCAGCTCGCGCACCGCGGCGGTGAACCGCGGGTCGGTGCCGACGGTGGCGGCCCGGGCGGCGGGCAGGCCGAGCTCGGCGGCCTTGGCCAGCGCCTCGGTGTCGAGGTCGTACTTGACCTCCATGTGGTCCGAGACGAAGCCGATCGGGACCATCACCACGGCCGGGGCGCCGTCGGCGTGCTGCGCCTCCAGGTGGTCGCAGATGTCCGGCTCCAGCCAGGGGATGTGCGGGGCGCCGCTGCGGGACTGGTAGACCAGCTCCCACGGGCGGTCGGCGACGCCGGTGGCCTCGGCGACGGCCTCGGCGACCAGCCGGGCGACGTCCAGGTGCTGGGCGACGTAGGCGCCGCCGGGCAGCTCGCGGGCCGGGTCCTCCGGGTCTCCGGAGGTGTCCGCCATGGCGGTCGGGATCGAGTGCGTGGTGAAGGCGATCCGGGCGCCGTCGCGCACGCCGGCGGGCAGCTCGGCGAGGGCCGCCAGGGTGGCGTCGACCATCGGCCGCACGAAGCCCGGGTGGTTGTAGAAGTGCCGCAGCTTGTCGACGGCCAGCTCGGGCGCGCCCTCGGCGGCCAGCTGCGCGAGCGCGTCGGCCAGGTTCTCCCGGTACTGGCGGCAGCCCGAGTAGCCGGCGTACGCGCTGGTGGCGAGCACCAGGATCCGGCGGTGGCCGTCGGCCGCGATCTCGCGCAGGGTGTCGACCAGGTAGGGCGCCCAGTTGCGGTTGCCCCAGTAGACCGGCAGGCCGAGGCCGTGTTCGGCGAAGTCCTTGCGCAGCGCGGCCAGCAGCTCGCGGTTCTGCGCGTTGATCGGGCTGACCCCGCCGAACAGGAAGTAGTGCTTGCCGACCTCGGTCAGCCGCTCCTTGGGGATGCCCCGGCCGCGGGTGACGTTCTCCAGGAACGGGACCACGTCCTCGGGGGCCTCCGGGCCGCCGAAGGAGAGCAGCAGCAGCGCGTCGTAGGGCGCGTGGTCGGTGAGGGTGCGCGAGTCGGACATGCCACCGATCCTGCCACCCGGGGACCGGTCGGTTGCGGCAGACCGCCGGTGTGCGGTCGCGCCGTGATGATTCGTAAGCTGTCTACGCGAGTCGTGTGCCTTACCCCCATCCCGTGGAGCCAGCGTGCTGTCCAGCTACCGCCAGATCTTCGCCGCACCCGGCACGCTGGCCTTCTCCGCCAGCGGCCTGGTGGCCCGGCTGCCGATCTCGATGACCGGCATCGGCATCGTGACCATGCTGGCCCAGACCCGCGGCTCCTTCGGCCTCGGCGGCGCGCTCTCCGCGGTGCTCGCGGTCTCCGCCGCCGTCCTCGGCCCCCGGGTCTCCTGGATGGTCGACCGGTACGGGCAGCGCCGGGTCGCGCTCCCCGCGATGGCGCTCACCATCGCCTCCGCGAGCGCCCTGCTCGCGAGCGCCCGGCTCGGCGCCCCGGACTGGACGCTGTTCCTCTTCGCCGTCGGCATGGGCGCCATGCCGAGCACCGGGTCGATGGTCCGGGCCCGCTGGGCGAACCTCTACAGCTCCCAGCCGCCCAGGCTGCACACCGCGTACTCCTTCGAGGCGGTGGTGGACGAGCTGTGCTTCATCGTCGGGCCGATCCTCGCCGTCTGGCTGGCCACCGCCTTCTTCCCCGAGGCCGGCCTGGCCCTGGCCGGGGTGTTCCTGCTGGTGGGCGTGGTGCTGTTCACCGCGCAGCGGTCCACCGAGCCGCCGGTCCACCCCTCCGCGCACCACTCCGGCGAGTCGGCGATCCGCTCCGCCGGCCTCCAGGTGCTGGTCGCGACCTTCGTCGCGGTCGGCGCGATCTTCGGCTCGGTCGAGGTCGTCACCGTGGCCTTCGCCAAGGCCCAGGGCGACACCGCCTCCTCCGGCCCCGTCCTCGCGGTCTACGCGGCCGGCTCCTGCCTCGCCGGGGCGGTCTTCGGAACGCTGCGGCTCACCGGGTCGATGGCGGTGCGGTTCCTGGTCGGCGTCACCGCGATGGCCGCCTCCATGGTGCCGCTGGTGATCGCAGCCCGGATGCACGGCACCGGCGGCCTGGTCGCCGTCGGCGTCGCCCTGTTCGTCGCCGGGCTCGCCATCTCCCCGACCCTGATCACCGCGATGGCGCTGGTCGAACGGCTCGTCCCGGCCGCGAAGCTCACCGAGGGCATGACCTGGACCACCACCGGCCTCGCCCTGGGCGTCGCCCTCGGCTCCTCGGCCGGCGGCCTGGTGGTCGACGCCGCGGGCGCCCGCGCCGGTTACTGGGTGGCCCTGGGGGCGGCCCTCTTCGGCGCCCTGGTCGCCTACGCCGGGCTCCCGCGCCTGCGCGGCGGGCTGGACCGCGCCGAGGAGGAGGCCGAGGAGCTCACCGAAGCCCTCGGGTGATCACCCGTGGACCTGCGGCGGAACTGTGACTACGCTCCCTCTACCCACCGGTAGTTCGTGTCGTGGCTCACCTGACCGCAGCAGGAGGCACCCGCATGCCGCACCGCCCCACCACCGACGGCTGGCGCAACTGGGCCGGCAACCAGAGCGCCCGGCCCGGCCAGGTGCTCTCGCCGGCCGGCGCGGCGGAACTCGGCGAGGTGATCCGCGCGGCCGCGGAGGCGGGCCGGACGGTGAAGGCGGTCGGCTCCGGGCACTCGTTCACCGCCATCGCCTCCGCCGGGGACGGCGTGCTGATCCGCCCCGACCGGCTCACCGCCGTCCGCGAGATCGACCGCGGGGCGGGCACCGTCACCGTCGAGTCCGGGCTGCCGCTGCACCGGCTCAACCGCCTGCTCGCGGCCGCCGGCCTGGCACTGACCAACATGGGCGACATCGAGGTGCAGACCGTCGCCGGGGCCACCTCCACCGGCACCCACGGCACCGGCCGGGACTCCGGCTCGCTCGCCGCGCAGATCCGCGCCCTGGAGATCGTCCTCGCCGACGGCACCGTCAGGCAGTGCTCCCCCGACGAGAACCCCGAGCTCTTCCAGGGCGCCCGGCTCGGCCTCGGCGCACTCGGCGTGATCAGCGCCCTCACCCTCGCCGTCGAACCCGCCTTCCTGCTCACCGCGCACGAGCAGCCGATGGCCTTCGACGACGTGCTCGCCGCCTTCGACGACCTCGTCGCCGTCAACGAGCACTTCGAGTTCTACTGGTTCCCGCACACCGACCGCTGCTCCACCAAGCGCAACAACCGCAGCCAGGGCCCGGCCGCGCCGCTGCCCCGGTTCAAGGAGTGGCTGGAGGACGAGTTCCTCTCCAACACCGTCTGGGAGGGCGCCTGCCGGATCGGCCGCCGCTTCCCGGCCGTCGTCCCCACCATCGCCCAGGTCGCCAGCCGCGCCTGGTCGGAGCGCAGCTACACCGACCTCGCGCACAAGGTCTTCACCAGCCCGCGCACCGTCCGCTTCGTCGAGATGGAGTACGCGGTGCCGCGCGGGGCGGCCACCACCGTGCTGCGCGAGCTCAAGGCTCTGGTCGAGCGCTCGAACTGGCGGATCAGCTTCCCCGTCGAGGTCCGGGTCGCCCCCGCGGACGACCTGTGGCTGTCCACCGCGAGCGGCCGCGACACCGCCTACATCGCCGTCCACCTGTACCGCGGCACCGCCGAGCAGGGCTACTTCACCGAGGTGGAGAAGCTGATGACCGCCCACCAGGGCCGCCCGCACTGGGGCAAGCTGCACACCCGCGACGCCGAGTACCTGGCCTCGGTCTACCCGCGCTTCGGCGACTTCACCGCCCTGCGCGACGAGGTCGACCCGCAGCGGGTCTTCGGCAACGACTACCTGCGCCGGGTGCTCGGCGCCTGACCGGGCCTCAGCCCCGCGGGGACGGCGTGCCGGCCGGGGTGGCGGCGGCCTCGTCCGAGCCGGGGACGGCGCTCCCGGCCGTCCCGGCCGCCGTGGACGGCTCACCGGTCGGCGCCGCCGGGGAGCCCGCCCCGCCGGACGCCGAACCGCTCGGCGAGGGCGCCGGCGTCGGGGACGTCCCGGCACCCGGCGAGGAGCTCGGACCGCCCGACGGCGAGGCGGAGGGCTGCGCCGACGGCCGCTGCGCCGGGTCGGCGGAGGGCCCTTGCGACGGCGTCTCCCGGGGCGACTCCTGCGGCGTCGACGACCGCCGACCGGGGTTGAACGACGTCCCGCTGCCGTCCTGACCGGTGGTGATGTCGTGCATCGGCCTGCCCGCCGCCGCCTCCACCGCCACGATCGGCACCATCGCCAGGACGAACACCAGCGCGGACACCACCGTGCAGGTCTTCCACGTCCAGCGCCGCTTGGCCCGCACCACCCGTGGCTCGTTCCATTCGGACGAGAGTTCGGTGACCGGCTCGGGGCCGGCCCCGGCACCCGGCCGCGGGTCGCGGTCGACCACGCCGCGCAGCTGTTCCCCGGTGCGCCGGAAGACGTGCTGGAACACCGCGCTGCCGATGGTGGCCCCGACGCTGACCACCGCCGCGCCGAGGATCGTCCCGTACACGCCGAGCTCGGAGGCGAGCACCGCGCCGGCCACCGCGGCCAGCGCGCTCGCCGCGACCTGAGTGACGCTCAGGTCGATCCGCCGCCCGCCCTCCCCCGAGGTGTCCGGTTCCGTCACGGCCCCTCGCGTGCTCTGCTGCGGCATCCCTGTCCCTCGGTCGGCTCGGCTGGTTTGCGAACAAGTCTCTCCATCTTGCACAAAGAAGGACACAAGGGGCGAAAATCTGGTTCTCTGCGGTCGATATATGTGAAGATGATCACCGTCCACTGATCGGAGGTCGGCCATTGGGGTGCGCGCTCTTGAGATTCCGGTGATTCGCGGGAGACTTGAGCGGCGAGCCGCCCCTCCGGATGCCACGAATGGAGTACTGTTCGTGGAGTCTGAGCCTTCGGCCACCTCTGTCGACCGCCCGTCGGACGGCGGCCCGGAAGCACGGGCGCGACGTCGACCTGCGACGTGGCAAACAGGCAACCGTGCCACAGCGGCGCGCCCGGGCGAAAGCCCGACACGCCGGGTAACTCTGCAAGGTTGTGGCCAGTCGCGGGCGGGCAGGCCACACTCAGTACGGGAGCAGCGACGCAGGTGACGTCGGCAGGCACCACCCGGGAGGTAACCGTGCCCGAACTGCGGGTTGTGGCCGTCAGCAACGACGGCACACGGCTGGTGCTCAAGGCTGCCGACTCCACGGAGTACACCCTTCCCATCGACGAGCGGCTGCGCGCCGCCGTCCGGGGCGACCGGCCGCGGCTCGGCCAGATCGAGATCGAGGTCGAGAGCCACCTCCGCCCCCGGGACATCCAGGCGCGGATACGAGCAGGCGCCTCGGCCGAGGAGGTCGCGCAGGCCGCCGGCATCTCGGTCGAGCGGGTGCGCCGCTTCGAGGGCCCGGTGCTGGCCGAGCGCGCCTTCATGGCGGAGCGGGCGCGGAAGACCGCGATCCGCCGGCACGGCGAGTCCACCGGCCCGCAGCTCGGCGAGGCGGTCGCGGAGCGGCTCGCGCTGCGCGGCGCCGAGAAGGACACCGAGCGTTGGGACTCCTGGCGCCGCGACGACGGCACCTGGGAGGTCATCCTGGCCTACCGCGCCGACGGCGAGGGCCGCAGCGCGAGCTGGTCGTACGACCCGCCCCGCCGGCTGGTCCAGCCGAACGACGACGAGGCGCGCGCGCTGATCGGCGAGAACGTGGAACGCGAGGAGGACTCCGTCTTCCCGTTCATCCCGCGGATCGCCAGGCTGCCCCAGGACCGCCCGGCCCGCCCGATGATCGAGCGGCCCTCGGCCGACCGGATCATGCAGACCCGGGAGGTCCGCGAGGCCCGCGAGGCGGTCGCCGCCTCCGGCGAGCGGGATTCGCTGACCAGCCTGCTCGACGTGGTGCCCTCGTACCGCGGCGAGCTGACCCCGGTCGGTCCGACGCTGGAGCCCGCCGCCGCGGAGGAGCCGGAGGAGGTCGAGGAGACCGCCGCCCCGGCCGCCAGCGTCGGTGCGGGGTCCGCGTACGCCGACATCCTGATGCCGCGTTCGGTGGCGCCGCACCGCGAGCGGCTGGTCGGCACCACCGACCGGCAGGCCGAGGCGGACGGCGTCCGCCCGGGCCGCCGGGCGACGGTGCCCAGCTGGGACGAGATCGTCTTCGGCAGCCGCCGCAAGAAGCCGGAGTAGTCCGGACCGGAGAACGGAGAGAGCGCACCGCCGTCGGCGGTGCGCTCTTCTGTCAACGCCCCAGCGCGCACCATTCGCTCCACGAGCCCGGGTAGAGGGCCGCGCCCGGGTGGCCGGCGATCTCCAGTGCGAGCAGCTCGTGCGAGGCGGTGACGCCGGAGCCGCAGTAGACGCCGACCCGCGTGCCCGGTGCGACGCCGAGCGCGGCGAAGCGGGCGGCCAGCTCGGCCGCGGGCCGGAACCGGCCGTCGGCGGTCAGGTTCTCCGTGGTGGGGGCGGAGACCGCGCCGGGGATGTGGCCGGCCCTGGGGTCGATCGGCTCGACCTCGCCGCGGTAGCGCTCGCCCGCGCGGGCGTCGAGCAGCAGCCCGGTGCGGGCGAGCTCGGCGGCACCGTCGGCGTCGACCGCGGGCAGCCCGCCGGGCACCACCTTGAAGTCGCCGTCGCCGTCGGCGGGCACCGCGGTGTCGAGCGGGCGGCCGGCGTCGCGCCAGGCCGCGAGTCCGCCGTCCAGGACGCGGACGTCGCCGTGCCCGGCCCAGCGCAGCAGCCACCAGGCGCGGGCGGCGGAGGTGGCCGGCCCGGCGTCGTAGACCACCACCGGCCGGTCGGCGGTGACGCCCGCGCGGCGCAGGGCGGCACCCAGCACCTCCGGGTCGGGCAGCGGGTGGCGGCCGGCGGCGCCGGGCGGGGCGGCGAGTTCCCGGTCGAGGTCGAGGTAGTGGGCGCCGGGGAGGTGTCCGGCGGCGTACTCCTCGGCGCCGGGCGGGCCGCCCAGCTGCCAGCGGATGTCCAGCAGGACCGGCGGGCGGTCGCTGTCGAGCGCGGCGGCGAGGTCGGCGGCCGAGATGATCGGCGAACTGGCGGAGGTCATGCAGCCATTGTGTCCATCCGGGTCCGCCCTTTGTACGGTCTTTGCCCGGCTCGCCGGTGCGGAGGGGCATGACACGCCGGGACGGGTGGAAGCATGCGGCTGGGACGGTCGGTCCCGCGGCGGCGGAGGTGGCGCCATGACGGCGGTGAAGGTGCGGCTGGCCCAGGGCATGCCCTGCTGGGTGAGCCTGACGACCGGCGACCTGGAGGGCGCGAAGGCGTTCTACGGGGCGCTGCTCGGCTGGGAGTTCACGCCCGGCCCGACGACGCTCGGCGCGTACGTGCGGGCCGTCTCGAACGGGCTGAAGGTCGCCGGGATCGGGGTCGCCCCGGAGGGGACGAGCCACCCGGTGGAGTGGACGACGTACTTCGCCGTGGACGACGCGGACGAGGTGTCGCAGCGGATCCGGGAGTGCGGCGGCACCGTCGCGGTGGGCCCGCTGCAGGCGGAGCGGGCCGGGCGGCTGGCCCTGGCGGCGGACCTGTCGGGGGCGGTGTTCGGCCTCTGGCAGGGCGAGGAGCACCTGGGCTGGGAGGTGGTCGGGGAGCCCGGCGCCCCGGCCTGGCACGAGCTGGTGACGGCGGACGAGGCCGCGGCGGCGCTGTTCTACCGGGCGGTGCTGGGGCGCGCGGTGGTGGAGTCGGAGCGGGAGGCGGTGGCCCGGGGCGAGGACGACGCCCGGCTGCTGGTCGGCGGCCGGCCGGTGGCCGGGATCCGGCACAGCTCCGACCCGCGGCAGGGACCCGCCCGCTGGCAGGTCCACTTCGCCGTGGCCGACGCCGACCTGACGGCCCATCGGGCCGGTGCGCTGGGCGGTCGGGCCCTGGTCGGCCCGTACGACACCCCGGACGGCCGGGTGGCCCGGCTGGCCGACCCGCAGGGCGGCCGCTTCTCGGTGGTGCAGCTGCCGTGAGCGCTCAGCCCTCGAAGGGCAGCACGTCCGGGGAGAGCACCGCGACCCGGGCGGTGGCGGCGGTGAGGCGGCGGCGGTGGTGGCGGCGGCAGAGCACCTCGTAGCCGATCTCGTCCTCGTTGACGGCGACGTCGCCGACCACGACCTGGGCACCCTCGACCACCATCACCCCGCCCACCGTGCGGGCGTTGTGGGTGGCCCGGGCGCCGCACCAGCACAGCGCCTCGACCTGCAGCACCTCGACCCGGTCGGCGAGCTCGATCAGCCGCTGCGAACCGGGGAACAGCTTGGTGCGGAAGTCGGTGGTGATGCCGAAGGTGAAGACGTCGATGGAGAGCTCGTCGACGACCCGGGCCAGCTGGTCGATCTGCCCGGCGGAGAAGAACTGGGCCTCGTCGCAGATCAGGTAGTCCACCCGGCCGCCGGCCGACAGCAGGTGCACCACGTACGCCTGGAAGTCGAAGTCGTCGCCGGCCTCCACGGCGTCCGCCCGCAGGCCGAGCCGGCTGGAGATGGTGGCCGCCCCGGCCCGGTCGTGGCGGGTGAAGATGATGCCCTTGCGGCCGCGCGCGGCGTGGTTGTGGTCCATCTGCAGGGCGAGCGTCGACTTGCCGCAGTCCATCGTGCCCGAGAAGAACACCAGTTCAGCCATGGGTAGCGCAGGAGCCTTTCAGGGGAAGGGGGTTCAGGCGCGGACTTCGAGCAGCGGGACGAGCTGCTCGACCGGGGTCATGGAGCCGTGCAGGCCGACCATCGAGGACTCCCCCGGCTCGCTCCGGGAGGCGATCACCGCGATGTCGTCCCGCGCGGCGGCGACCACGTCGCCGATCCGGTGGTACACCCGCTCGTCGACCACCGGGCCGAACCACCCGGCCGCTATCGCCTGGTCCCGGGTGGCCACCCACATCCGGTCGCCGAGCACCTCGCTCCAGACCGTGTGCACGTCCGCCTCCGCACCGGGCACCGCGTACACGTGCCGGGCGCGGCCCTCGCCGCCGAGCAGGGCGACGCCGGCGGACAGCTCCCAGTCCTCGTCGAAGTCGATCCGGTCCTCCGGCGCGATGTCGATCATGCCGTGGTCGGCGGTGACGTACAGCGCCGAACGCGGCGGCAGCTGCTCGGCGAGCCGCCGGGCCAGCCGGTCCACGGTGGACAGCATCAGCCGCCACTCGTCGGAGTCCACGCCGAAGCGGTGCCCGGCGCCGTCCAGCTCGCTGACGTACGTGTACACCAGCGCGCGGTCGTGGTCGGCCAGCCAGCGGGCCGCCAGGTCCATCCGCTCCTCGCCGGTGGTCCGGCCGAGGAAGGTCCCGCCGGACAGCGCGACCTGGGTCAGCGGCGTGGTGGAGAACAGCGGCGAGGAGACCTGCGCGGTCGCCACGCCCGCCGCGTGCACCTGCTCGAACACCGTCGGGTACGGCTGCCAGCTGCGCGGGTCCACCGGCGGCTGCCAACGCAGCTGGTTCATCAGGTGGCCGGCGCCCGGCACCGCCACCGTGTAGCCGGCCAGGCCGTGCACGCCCGGGGTCAGACCGGTGCCCACCGAGGCCAGCGAGGTCGCGGTGGTCGACGGGAACCCGGCGGTGATCGGCGCCGAGGCGGCCATCAGCGAGGTCAGGAACGGCGCCCAGTCCGGGTGCCGGCGCAGCAGCTCCCAGCCCATCCCGTCGACCAGGAAGACGCAGACCCGGTCGGCCGGCTCCAGCGGCAGCCCGCTGGAGAACCCGTCCACGCCCAGGCCCGCCGCCACCGCGGGCAGCAGGTCCGCGAGCGAGGCGCAGCCGTACTGCGGGGCCGGCGCGTCCGAGGGGTCGAGGATCTCGAAGGAGTCGTAGCCGAGGTGCATGCGGGCGGCTCAGACCCGGTTGGTCATGGTCGCCTCGGACAGCGCCCGGGCGAACACCAGCGCCTGCGACACCGTCTCCGGGCCGTCGCCGGCCTCGCTCACCCGCAGCGACAGGTCGTCCGCCGTCGCCGAACCGGTGTAGCCGTGGTCCGCCTCGCAGTTGGGGTCCGAGCAGCCGGCCGGCTCCAGGTCCAGGCGCTGCACCGCGCCCCACCCGATGGTCAGCACCACCTCGCGCGGCAGCGTGCCCGGGGTGTACGTCTCCGGGTTGGCCACCATCCGGCTCACCACCACCGAGTTGATCCGGTCCAGGCGCACCGACTCGGTCGAGGTCGTCGCGTACGGCACCGGGGTCGCCGCGTCGCCGTTCTGCTCGTCGGTGTGGCTCACCACGAAGCGGGACGGGGTCAGCACCAGCACGGTGACGTGCCGGCGCACCTCGTTGGCGTCGAAGGTGGTCTCCTGGTGCACCAGGTAGGAGGTGATCGGCTCGGCGCCCACCGCGGACTCAACCGCCTCGGACACCAGCGCCGGGTAGTAGCCGCTGCGCTCGATCGCGGACCGCAGGTCCTGCGTGGTGGTACCGGTCTTCGCCATAACTCCATCCTGGCATGTCCCGCCGACGTAGCGGGTCGCACTGCGCCGGGCGTTACCGGCGTTCCCGGAGGGGAACCACGCAAGGTTACAGGGTGCTCATGGCGCGCGGCCCCAGATCGGTGCGGACCGGCAGCGGAGCGATCCGCACCCGCGCGCCCAGGACGGCCAGCCCCCGCGGGGCCACCACCACCGGCTCCAGGTCCACCGAGGCGACCTCCGGCAGGTCGTCGACCAGCCGCGACACCCGCAGCAGCAGCTCCTCCAGCGCCCCCGTGTCCACCGGCGCCGCACCCCGCCAGCCGAACAGCAGCGGCGCCGCCCGCACCTCGCGGATCAGCTCCGCCACGTCCCGGTCGGTGGCCGGCACCAGACGGTGGGCCACGTCGCCCAGCAGCTCCGCCGGAGCGCCCGCCAGCCCGAACGACAGGATGGTGCCCACCGCCGGGTCCACCGCCGCGCCGATCACCGTGTCCACCCCGCGCGGCGCCAGCCGCTGCACCACCAGCCGGGCCTTGTCCGCCCCGCCCAGCAGCGCGTCCAGCTCCCGGAACGCCCGGCGCAGCCCCGGCTCGCCGGTCAGGTCCAGCCGCACGCTGCCCAGGTCCGGGCGGTGCCGCAGGTGCTCGGCCGTCGCCTTCAGCGCCACCGGGTAGCCCAGCGTCGCCGCCGCCCGCAGCGCGCTCTCCTCGTCCGGCGCGGACAGCACCGGACTCACCCGAATGCCGTAACGGGCGAGCAGCGCCACCGCCTCCGCGTCCGGCAGCGTCACCCGCGCCCCACCCGCCTGCAGCCGGGCCGCCACCGCCTCCCGGGTGGTGAGCGCGGCCTCCACCAGCACCCGGGCGCCGGTCTCGTCCACCCCCTCCAGCTCCGGGACCCGGGCCGTCTGCTCCGCCTCCGCCGAGCGGCGCCGCCACTGCGCGTACCCGACCGCGTCGGCCAGCGCGTGCACCGCCCGCTCCGGCGCCGGATAGGCCGGCACCCGGCCCGCCTTCAACCGCCCGGTCAGCCCGGACAGCGCCAGCTGCGTCACCAGCAGCGGCTTGCCCAGGTCACGGCCCAGCCCGGCGGCGTCCAGCAGCGCCAGGGCGATCTCCGGATCGTCCTCCACCGGTTCCCGGCCAGGCTCCCCGCCCCGCCCCTCGCCCCGCTCCGGCCCGCCGTGCGACGCCGGGTCCGGCGCCGCACCCTGCACGCCGATCGGCGGGATCGCCACCGCGATCACCGCGTCCACCGCCGGATCGCGCAGCGCCGTGTGCAGCGCCACCCGGAAGTTCTCCCCGGTCGCGCCGGTGGTCAGGTCCACCGGGCTGCGCGGCCGCAGGCCCGCCGACAGGCAGGCGTCGTACGTCAGCAGCCCGAGCGAGTCCGAATTGCCCACCACCGCCACCCGGTCCCCGGCCGGCAGCGGCTGGGTCGCCAGCAGCTCACCGGTGTCGAACAGCTCCGTGATGGTGTCCACCCGCACCACCCCGGCCTGCTGGAACAGCGCGTCCACCGTCGCGTCCCGCAGCCGGCTCGCGGCCGGCTGCACCGCGTGCCCCGGCGGGAGGCTCCCGGTGTGCCGCGCCCCCTTCAGCACCACCACCGGCTTCGCCGCCGCCAGCCGCCGCGCGATCCTGGTGAACTTCCGCGGATTGCCGAACGACTCCAGGTACAGCAGCACGACCTCGGTCGCCGCGTCCTCTTCCCAGTACTGCAGCATGTCGTTGCCCGAGACGTCCGCCCGGTTGCCCACCGAGGCGAACGACGACACCCCGAGGCCCCGGCGGTGCGCCGCCTCCAGCAGCGCCACCCCGATCGCCCCCGACTGGCAGAACACCCCGAACGGCCCGCGCTCCGGCAGCACCGGCGCCAGCGAGGCGTTCAACGGCCGCTCCGGATCCGTGTTGATCAGGCCGAAGGCGTTCGGGCCGATCACCCGCATCCCCGCCGCCCGCGCCTGCCGCACCAGCGCCCGCTGCCGGTCCCGCCCCTCCGGACCGGTCTCCGCGTACCCCGCCGACACCACCACCAGGCCCTGCACCCCGTGCGCCCCGCACTGCGCCACCGCCGCCGGCACCGCCGACTGCGGCACCGCCACCACCGCCAGGTCCACCGGCCCCGGAATGTCCAGCAGCGAACGGTACGTCGCCACCCCGTCCAGCAGCGTGCCCGGCTCGGCGTTGCGGTTCACCGCGTACACCGGGCCGCGGAACGCCGCCGCCAGGTCCCGCAGCAGCGCCCGGCCCACCGACTGCGCGCTGCGCGACACCCCCAGCACCGCCACCGAGCGCGGCGTCAGCAACCGCTGCACCGACCGCGCCTCGGCCCGGTGCTCGCGCGCCCGCATCACCGCCAGCGAGGCCGCCGTCGGCTCCAGGTCGAACTCCAGGTGCACCACGCCGTCCGCGAAGCTGCGCCGCTGGGTGTAGCCGGCGTCGGTGAAGACCTTCACCATCTTCCGGTTCTCCGGCAGCACCTCCGCGATGAACCGGCGGATCCCGCGTTCCTGCGCCACCGCCGCGATGTGTTCCAGCAGCGCGGACGCCACCCCGCGGCCCTGGTGCGCGTCCTGCACCAGGAACGCCACCTCGGCGTCGGTCCCGGTGGACGAGGGCCGGCCGTCCGCGTCGATCCGGTCGTAGCGGACCGTCGCGATGAACCGGTCGCGGACCACCACCGCCAGGCCGACCCGGTTGATGTAGTCGTGGTGCGTGAAGCGCCGCACGTCCTTGTCGGACAGCCGCGGGTAGGGCGCGAAGAAGCGGAAGTACTTGGACTGGTCCGAGACCTGCTCGTAGAACTCCACCAGCCGCTCCGCGTCGGCCTCGGTGATCGGCCGGATCCGGGCCGTGCCGCCGTCGCGCAGCAGGACGTCCGCCTCCCAGTGCTGCGGGTAGCTCTGCTCGTCGGCCGCGGGGGCGGTGTCATCCACGGTCGTCAGGTTAACCGTCGGCGAGCCGGATGGCGCCCGGCGTGCACGGGCGCCATGGTGGGAGCCGGGCCGGACCCGGCGGGAACCGGCCCGGACCTGGGCGGACGTTGGTCACCGATCGGTCCCGATTGCCGCCGCGCCGCGTCCTGAGCGGCGCGACCGCGTGAACGGCGTGCAACACTGGTCTAGACAACCTGCACCACCCTGCACCACCTGAAAGGCACGTCACATGGCAGAGCGCCGCGTCACCATCGGTTGGGCCGAGGGCCTGCACGCCCGTCCCGCCTCCATCTTCGTCCGCGCCGTGACCTCCACGGGCGTGCCCATCACCATCGCCAAGGAAGGCGGCAACCCGGTCAACGCCGGCTCCATGCTCGGCCTGCTCGGCCTCGGCGCCCAGGGCGGCGACACCGTCGTCCTCGCCTCCGACGCCGACAACGCCGACGTCGCCCTCGACCGCGTCGCCAAGCTCGTCCAGGAAGGCCTCGACGAGCTCCCCGCCGCCTGAGGCACCGCCTGCCCGGAGGGGTGCGCCGCACTGCGCGGCGCACCCCTTCCGCGCACCCGGACCACTGCGCGCCTCAGAACACCGACCAGCCCGTCGCCGTCGTCAACGCGTCCAGCGCCGCCACCCCCAGCACCGAATTGCCCGCCGCGTCCAACCCCGGGCCCCACACGCACACCGACCCCCGCCCCGGCAGCACCGCCAGCACCCCGCCGCCGACCCCGCTCTTCCCCGGCAGCCCCACCCGGTACGCGAAGTCCCCCGCCGCGTCGTACGTCCCGCAGGTCAGCATCACCGCGTTGATCCGCTTCGCCTCGCTGCGCGACAGCAGCCGCGAACCGTCCGCCCGCACCCCGTGCCGCGCCAGGAACAACCCCGCCAGCGCCAGGTCCCGGCAGGACGCGGCGATCGCGCAGTGCGCGTAGTAGTGCGCCAGCACGCTGCCCACCGGATTGCGCAGGTTCCCGAAGCTCGCCATGAAGTGCGCCAGCGCCGCGTTCCGGTGGCCGTGCCGCGCCTCCGAGGCCGCCACCGCGTCGTCCGTCCCCACCGCCGGGTTCCCCGACTCGGCGCGCAGGAAATCCCGCACCGCTCCCGCCGCGTCCCCCGTCAGCTCCAGCAGCCGGTCCGTGACCACCAGCGCCCCCGCGTTGATGAACGGATTGCGCGGGATCCCCTGCTCCGACTCCAGCTGCACCAGCGAATTGAACGGGTTGCCCGACGGCTCCCGCCCCACCCCGCCCCACAGCCCGTCCCCGCCCTCCGCCAGCGCGAGCGCGAGGCTGAACAGCTTCGACACCGACTGGATCGAGAACGGCACCTCCCACTCGCCCACCCCGAACACCGCGCCGTCCACCGTCGCCAGCGCCATCCCGAACGCCGACGGATCCGCCGCCGCCAGCGCCGGGATGTAATCCGCCGGCCGCCCCCGCGCCTCCCCCGCCAACGCCGTCGCCATCACGTCCCGCAGCAGCCGCCCGTACTCCACGTCCTGATCCACGCGGGCCATTGAACCGGACATTTCGACTTGAGCGAAAGCACCTCATCGGATGATCCGGCCCCGATCCCCGCCCGGCCGCCGAACACTCGCCGCAGGCTGGGCCCCATGGACGAGTTCACCCTCGAAGCGCCCGACCACGCCTACATGTTCGCCTTCCTCCAGGCCGACGGGCACCACTCCGCGAGCGACCGCAACCGCGGCCGCGTCAGCGTCGAGGTCTCCGCCCGGGACGCGCCGATCCTCGAAGCCTTCCAGCGGATCTGCCCGCACAACAGCAGCATCAAGTACCGCACCCGGGCCACCAACTTCGCCGCCGAACACGCCTCCGCGGCCTGGTCGGTCCATGCCCTCGAGTTCCGCGAACAGCTCCTCGACCTCGGACTCCCGATCGGCCGCAAGTCCGACTCCGTCACGCCGCCGACGGTCCCGTTCTCCACCCGCGACTACGTCCGGGGGCTCGTCGACGCCGATGGATCGGTCGGGCGGACCGGCGCAGGGCTTCCGTTCGTGAGCCTGACGACGAAGAGCGAACCGATCAAGCGCTTCTTCTGCGACTACGCCCAGCAGGTCACCGGGACACACCGGACGGTCAACCGCAACGCCCGGGACGACATCTACAACATCCTCTACACCTGCGAGGACGCCGTCGCCCTCGCCCGGGACCTCTACTACCCGGGCGCTCTCGCCCTCCCCCGCAAACTGTCCGCAGCGGCCCACGCGGCCGCATGGATCCGCCCTGCCGACCGGCCGAAGATCCACCAGCGCCGCTGGACCGCCCACGAACTCGACGTCCTCCGCGCGTGCCCCAGCGCCGAGGCGGCCGCGGCAGAACTCGGCCGCACCGTGCAGAGCTGCGCCATGCGCCGCTGGCGGATGTTCGGACCGCAAAGGGTCCGGACGCGCATCCCGCACGCCCGGGCCTGACCGATCAGCCCTTCACGCAGACGACCTGCTTGAGGTGGGCGACCACCTCGACCAGGTCGCGCTGCTGGTCCATGACCTTCTCGATGTTCTTGTACGCGCCCGGGATCTCGTCGACCACGCCGGAGTCCTTGCGGCACTCGACGCCGGCCGTCTGCGCCACCAGGTCCTGGGTGGTGAACCGCTTCTTCGCCGCGGTGCGGCTCATCTTGCGGCCCGCTCCGTGCGAGGCGGAGTTGAACGCGTCCTTGTTGCCGAGGCCGCGCACGATGTACGAGCCGGTGCCCATCGAGCCCGGGATGATCCCGTAGTCGCCGGAGCCGGCCCGGATCGCGCCCTTGCGGGTGACCAGCAGGTCGACGCCGTCGTACCGCTCCTCCGCCACGTAGTTGTGGTGGCAGGAGATCATCTCGTCGAAGACCACCTTCGCCTTCGGGAACTCACGGCGCACCACGTCCTGCATCAAGGCCATCATCATCGCCCGGTTGTGCTTCGCGTACTCCTGCGCCCAGAACAGGTCCTGCCGGTAAGCGGCCATCTGCGGGGTGTCCGCGATGAAGACCGCCAGGTCGCGGTCGACCAGGCCCTGGTTGTGCGGGAGCGAGCGCGCGACGCCCATGTGGTGCTCGGCCAGCTCCTTGCCGATGTTGCGCGATCCGGAGTGCAGCATCAGCCACACCACACCATTGGTATCTATACAAACTTCCGAGAAGTGGTTGCCCGATCCGAGGGTTCCCATCTGCTGCGCAGCCCGCTCCCGCCGCCACTTCACCTCCGGCGCGATGCCGTCGAAGCGGTCCCAGAAGTCGCTCCAGCCCGCCGCCCGGAAGCCGTGCAGGGTGCCCGGGTCGACCGGGTCGGTGTGGAGGCCGCGGCCGACCGGGATGGCCTGCTCGATCTTGGAGCGGAGGCGGGAGAGGTCGTCCGGGAGGTCCTTCGCGGTGAGGGACGTCCTGACCGCGGTCATGCCGCAGCCGATGTCGACGCCGACCGCCGCGGGGCAGACGGCGCCCTTCATGGCGATGACGGAGCCGACGGTGGCGCCCTTGCCCAGGTGGACGTCGGGCATCACGGCGAGGCCGTGCAGCCAGGGCAGGGAGCTGATGTTGCGCAGCTGCTGCATGGCCTGGCCCTCGACGGTGGCGGGGTCGGTCCACATCCGGATGGGGACCCGGATGCCGGGTACTTCGGTGTACGACATGGTGGTTCGACCTCCAAAGGTCGCTGATGACATGGTGCCGCACACACCGGTCCCGGTGCGGCTCGGGGAAGACTGGGGGCAGCGCTCAGGCTGCGCGACGGAGGAGCGACAGTCTCGGGGAGCATCGGACGTATGGCTCGACCCGCATGGTGACCGCCTCCTCTCGTGGTGTTCGGCCCGGCGCGTTGCGGGGCCGGGGACATTCACCCACGGGCGGCGGAGCACCGGCAAGGGATTAAACGACGGCGGGGCCCGACGGAGCACCAGCTCCGTCGGGCCCCGTCGGAGGTGCCTCAGTTGGCGATGACGGTGACGTCGCCGATGCCGAGGGCCTTGACGGGTTCGGCGATCACGGAGGCGTCGCCGACCAGCACGGTGACCAGGCGGTCGGGCGGGAAGGCGGCGACGACGGCGCGGGTGGCGGTCTCGGTGTCGAGTTCGGCGAGCTGCCGGTAGACCTCGGCCTGGTAGTTGTCGGGCAGGTACTGCTCGACCTGGTCGGCGAGGGTGGCGGCGACGGAGCCGGCGGTCTCGTACTTGAGCGGGGCGACGCCGACCAGGAACTGGACGGCCTCCTCGCGTTCGCCGTCGGTGAGGCCTTCGGCGGCGAGGGTGCGCAGGATGGTCCAGGTGTCGGCGAGGGCCGGGGCGGTGTTCCCGGTGTCCACGGAGCCGCTGATGGCGAGCAGCGCGCGGCCGCTGCCGTCGGCGGCCGAGCGCAGCGGCTGGGCGAAGGCCCGGACGCCGTAGGTGTAGCCCTTCTCCTCGCGCAGGACGCGGTCGAGGCGGGAGGTGAGGGTGCCGCCGAGGCAGTAGGTGCCGAGGATCTGGGCGGCCCAGGCGGGGTCGTGGCGGTCGGGGCCGATGCGGCCGATGAGGAGCTGGGTCTGGACGGAGCCGGGCCGGTCGACGATGACGACGCGCGGGGTGTCGTCGGCGGTGACGGGGGCGTGGGTGCTGGCTTCGGCGGGGGCCGCGGTCCAGGTGCCGAGGGTGGCTTCGAGCTGGGCGGTGAGGTCGATGCCGGTGAGGTCGCCGACGACGACGGCGGTGGTGGTGCTGGGGCGCAGGTGGGCCTGGTAGAAGGCGTGGACGGCGGCCCGGTCGATGGCCTTGACGGTGTCGGTCGAGCCGCTGCGGGGCCGGGAGAGCCGGTCGTCCTCGGCGAAGAGGGTGGCGTAGAAGGCTTTGGCGGCGCGCCGGGCGGGGTTGGCCTGCTCGTGGACGATCTCGTCGAGCCGGTTGGCGACGAGGCGTTCGATCTCGTCCTCGGGGAGGGCGGGGGCGCGCAGGGCGTCGCCGAGCAGGGTGAGGCCGCGTTCGAGGCGGGAGGCGGGGACTTCGAGGGAGACGCGGACGGCGGGGTGGTCGGCGTGGGCGTCGAGGGTGGCGCCGGCGCGCTCGAGTTCGCCGGCGAACTCCTCGGCGCTCAGGGTGTCGGTGCCTTCCGACAGGGCCCGGGCGAGGATGTTGGCGATGCCGTCGAGGCCTTCGGGTTCGGCGGCGAGCGGGGCGTCGAGGACGAGGTCGACGGCGACCAGCTGCTGGCCGGGGCGGTGGCAGTGCAGGACGGTGAGGCCGTTGGAGAGGGTGGTCCGCTCGGGGGCCGGGAACGCCCAGGGGGTGGGGGTGCCGGGCTGGGGCTGCGGGTGGAAGGTCATGGTGGGGGTGTAGTCGCCGGTCATGCGGCCGCCTCCTCCTCGTTCGCGTCGGTGGTGGTCGGTTCGTAGACCAGGACGGCCCGGTTGTCGGGGCGCAGCCGTGCGGCGGCGACGGCCTGGACTTCCTCGGCGGTGACGTCGAGGACCTTGGTGAGTGCGGTGTCGAGCAGCTTCGGGTCGCCGAACAGGACGGCGAAGCGGCAGAGTTCATCGGCGCGGCCGGCGACGGTGGTGAGCCGGTCGAGCCATTCGCGTTCGATCTGGGCCTGGGCGCGCTCGAGCTCTTCGGCGGTGGGGCCTTCGGCGGCGAAGCGGGCGAGCTCCTCGTCGACGGCGGCCTCGATCTGCTCGATGGTGGCGCCGGCGGAGGCCTTGACGTCGAGCCAGCCGAGGCTGGGGGCGCCGGCGAGGCGGAGCAGGCCGAATCCGGCGGCGACGGCGGTGCGGTCGCGGCGGACGAGGCGGTTGTAGAGGCGGCTGGATTCGCCGCTGCCGAGGATGGTGAGGGCGAGGTCGGCGGCGTCGGCCTGCCGGTTGCCGTCGTGGGGGAGGCGGTAGGCGGCCATCAGGGCGCGGCTGGGGACGTCCTCCTCGACGAGTTCGCGGATCTCCCGGCCGATGACGTCGGGGAGGGTGCCGTCGCGCGGGGGCTGCTTGCCGTCGTGGGCGGGGATGGTGCCGAAGTACTTCTCGACCCAGGCGATGGTCTGCTCGGGGTCGAGGTCGCCGACGATGGCGAGGACGGCGTTGTTGGGCGCGTAGTAGGTGCGGAAGAAGTTCCGCGCGTCCTCCAGGGTGGCCGCGTCGAGGTCGGCCATGGAGCCGATGGGGGTGTGGTGGTAGGGGTGCGGCTCGGGGAAGGAGAGCGCGGTGAGCTTCTCGAACGCGGTGCCGTAGGGGACGTTGTCGTAGCGCTGGCGGCGCTCGTTCTTGACGACGTCGCGCTGGTTCTCCATGGATTCGTCGTCGAGGGCGGCGAGCAGGGAGCCCATGCGGTCGGCTTCGAGCCAGAGGGCGAGTTCGAGCTGGTGGGCGGGCATGGTCTCGAAGTAGTTGGTGCGTTCGAAGCTGGTGGTGCCGTTGAGGGAGCCGCCGGCGCCCTGGACCAGTTCGAAGTGGCCGTTGTTGGAGACGTTGGCGGAGCCCTGGAACATCAGGTGCTCGAAGAGGTGGGCGAGACCGGTGCGGCCCTTCACCTCGTGCCGGGAGCCGACGTCGTACCAGAGGCAGACGGCGGTGACCGGGGTGAGGTGGTCCTCGGAGAGCACGACGCGCAGGCCGTTGGCGAGGCGGTGCTCGGTGATGGCGAGGCCTCGGGTGGAGGCGGGGGCCGGGTTGGCCATGCGGGGTCCTTCCCGTCTTCGTCGGTACGTCGGCAAGTCGGTACATCGGCAAGTCGGTGAATCCGGGGGGCTGATGTCGTTCCCCATTGTGGTGCAACGCGTGACGGCCCGGGTCGTGTCCCGCGCTGCGGGGGCGTTCGCCAGGGGCTGAAGCGGGTGCCCTGCGAAGCGCTGTCTGCGGGAGGGTCCACAATGGGGGCGATCGTCGTCGACGTCCGCAGATGCAAGGGAGCCCCGCCGCGATGGCCCGCCGCAGTTCGCCCACTCCGCCGCCCGGTGACTTCGAGGAGCGGATCCTCGATGTCGATGTCGTGGACGAGATGCAGGGCTCGTTCCTCGAGTACGCGTACTCGGTGATCTATTCGCGCGCCCTGCCGGACGCGCGGGACGGTCTGAAGCCGGTGCACCGGCGGATCCTGTACCAGGCCAACGAGATGGGCCTGCGGCCGGAGCGCGGGCACGTGAAGTGCGCGCGCCTGGTCGGCGAGGTGATGGGCCGGCTGCACCCGCACGGTGACGCGTCGATCTACGACGCGGTGGTGCGCATGGCGCAGCCGTTCTCGATGCGGCTGCCGCTGATCGACGGGCACGGGAACTTCGGTTCGCTGGGCAACGACGACCCGCCGGCGGCGATGCGGTACACCGAGTCGCGGTTGACGGCGGCGTCGATGTCGCTGGTGGAGTCGATCCACGAGGACACGGTGGACTTCGGTCCGAACTACGACGGCAGTGAGCAGGAGCCGCAGGTCCTGCCGTCGGCGTTCCCGAACCTGCTGGTGAACGGCGCGACGGGCATCGCGGTCGGCATGGCGACGAACATGCCGCCGCACAACCTGTCCGAGGTGGTGGCGGCGGCCCGGCACCTGATCAAGCACCCGGGCGCGGACCTGGACACGCTGATGCGGTTCGTGCCGGGTCCGGACCTGCCGACGGGTGGCCGGATCGTCGGCCTGTCGGGGATCCGGGACGCGTACGAGTCGGGCCGCGGCACGTTCAAGATCCGGGCGACCACCTCGATCGAGGACGTGACGGCGCGCCGCAAGGGCATCGTGGTCACGGAGCTGCCGTACACGGTGGGTCCGGAGAAGGTGATCGCGAAGATCAAGGACCTGGTCAACGCCAAGAAGCTGCAGGGCATCGCGGACGTCAAGGACCTGACGGACCGTGAGCACGGCCTGCGGCTGGTGATCGAGGTCAAGAACGGCTTCGTGCCCGAGGCGCTGCTGGAGCAGCTGTACAAGCTGACGCCGATGGAGGAGACCTTCGGCATCAACAACGTGGCGCTGGTGGACGGGCAGCCGCTGACGCTGGGCCTGAAGGAGCTGCTGGAGGTCTACGTCGACCACCGGTTCACGGTGGTGAAGCGGCGCTCGGACTTCCGCCGCCGCAAGCGGCAGGACCGGCTGCACCTGGTCGAGGGCCTGCTGGTGGCCCTGGTCGACATCGACGAGGTGATCGCGATCATCCGGTCGAGCGACGACGCGGGGCAGGCGAAGGAGCGGCTGATGGCCCGCTTCTCGCTGTCGGAGACGCAGACCGCGTACATCCTGGACACGCCGCTGCGCCGGCTGACCCGGTTCGACCGGGTGGAGCTGGAGGCGGAGCAGGCGAAGCTGCTGTCGGAGATCGCGGAGCTGACCGAGATCCTGGATTCGGACACCAAGCTGCGCAGCGTGGTGTCGTCGGAGCTGGGCCAGGTGGCGAAGCAGTTCGGTACCGAGCGGCGGACGGTGCTGCTGGAGGCGGGTGCGGCGCCGAGTGCGGCGCTGGCGGTGCCGCTGGAGGTGGCGGACGACCCGTGCCGGGTGCTGCTGTCCTCGACGGGTCTGCTGGCGCGGTCGGCGGACCTGGAGCCGCTGGAGGGCGAGGGCGGACGGGCGAAGCACGACGTGGTGGTGTCGGTGGTGGCGGCCTCCGCGCGGGCGGACGTCGGCGTGGTGACCACGGCGGGCCGGGTGCTGCGGCTGGCGGTGATCGACCTGCCGTCGCTGCCGCCGGGGACGTCGGCGCTGGCGGGCGGTGCGGCGGTGGGTGAGTTCCTGCGGCTGGACGACGGTGAGCGCGCCCTGGCCCTGACCACGCTGGACGAGTCCTCGCCGGGTCTGGCGCTGGGCACGGTGCAGGGCGTGGTGAAGCGGGTGGTGCCGGAGTGGCCGGCGAACAAGGACGAGTTCGAGGTGATCGCGCTCAAGGACGGCGACGAGGTCGTCGGCGCGGTGGAGCTGCGCTCGGGCGAGGAGGACCTGGTCTTCATCGCCTCGGACGCCCAGTTGCTGCGCTACCCGGCGTCGCAGGTCCGGCCGCAGGGCCGGCCGGCGGGCGGCATGGCGGGCATCAAGCTGGCGGACGGCCAGCGGGTGCTGTCGTTCACGGCGGTGGATCCGGCGGCGGACGCGGTGGTCGTGTCGGTGGCGGGGGCGTCGGGCACGCTGACGGGTGGCGAGCAGACCAGTTGGAAGGTGACGCCGTTCGAGCAGTACCCGCGCAAGGGCCGGGCGACCGGCGGTGTCCGCTGCCAGCGCTTCCTGCGCGGGGAGGACGGCCTGGTGTTCGCCTGGGCGGGTGCGGTGCCGGCGCTGGCGGCGACGGCGGCGGGTGCGCCGGTGGTGCTGCCGGAGCGCGATCCGCGCCGTGACGGTTCGGGTACGCCGGTGAAGGCGCCGATCGCCGCGATCGGGCAGCGGGTCTAGCCGACGGGCGGACCGGACAGGGAGCGTCCCCGCGCGGGGGCGCTCCCTGTCCGGTTCCTGAGGGTTCAGCCGAAGGCGGAGGCGATGCGGGCCGCGGACTCGCCGTCCTGCTGGGCGGGGAGACGGACGGGGGTGTCGTCGCCGAGCAGCCGGACGGTTCCGGCGAGTTCGGACAGCAGGGCGACGTAGTCGGGGAGTTCGGGCAGCGAGGGCGTGGTCAGCGACATCACCAGGAGGGACGAGGCCTCGGGGAGCGGGAGGTAGACGTCCACCTTGGCCATCGGGATCGCGGCGGCGCCGCCGGGCGGTGTCCATTCGACGCCGACGAAGGAGACGACGGCCGGGCCGGCCTCGACCTCGGTGCGGTGGACGTCGGCCGCGGGGTCGAGGGTGAGGACGTCCTGCAGGGTCCGGGCGATCGTTTCGGCGTCGGCCGGTTCGACCGTCTCGCTGCGGATGATCAGCGAGGCGCTGCTGACCCGGTCGTCCTCGGTGGCGACCATGCAGATCCCGGCGTAGGTGGCGCCGTCGGCGGCGGCCGCGTCGGCGATCCCCCCGTAGAGCTCCTGGGTGCTGCGGCGCTGGTGGTCGGTGCCGCCGCACCAGATCTCGGCCGAGATCTCCTCCAGGTGGGCGGCGCGTTCCTCGTCGGTGAGGTGCAGGCCGAGGTCGTGGAAGGCGACCGGGACGACGAAGTCGAATCCGGTCTCGGGCCGGGGCGCGGTCTCGGGCTGCGGGTCGGTCTCGGGCCGGGGCGCGGTCACGGGGCCGTCCTCCGTTCGGCGGCGGGGGCCAGGGTGATGCCGAACGGGCCCCCGGAGCGGGCGACGAGGCCGCGCGCGCCGGCGATGGTGTGGATCCGTTCGGTGGTCAGGCCCCGGTAGTCCTTCGGGGAGATGAGCAGGGTGTTGCCCTGGGAGCCGTACCGGAGGTAGGTCCAGCCGCCGGGTCCGGTGCCGCCCCGCTGGTGGCGGCGGTGGGCGCGGAGGGCGGCGTCGCACAGCCGGTTCATGTGCCGGTCCCAGCGGCGCTGGTCGGTGCCCCACTCGCGGGCGAACCTGCCCGGGCCGACCCACCGGGTCAGGGGCTTGAAGAGCACCCGGAGCACTTCGGCGTCGAAGGCGCCGTCGGTCAGCAGGTCGGAGGCGGCGATGAAGGGGACGGCGACCAGGCGCAGCAGCAGGTCCAGCGGGACGAGCAGCCACTGCAGGAGGAACCACAGGACCAGCCCGGTCCTGGACCGCGGTCCGGCGGACGGGGTGAGCGGCGGGTGCATCTAGTCCCCCCTGACTGCTGCGTAGACGTCGGTGGCGATGCCGGGCAGTTCGGCGGCGGCGAGCGGGCCGCGGGACCACCAGGACATCGGGTCGAGCGAGCCGTCGGCGCGGATCGCGGCCTTGAGGGACGGGATGTCGCGCAGGACGGGCAGTTGGGCGAGCTTGCTGGTCTTGAAGCCTTCGACCAGGGTCGCCTCGACGGTGGTGGCGACGTGGGTCTGCCAGGCGAGTTTCATCCGGTTGCCGAGGCCGGGCAGGGCCTTGAACTCGGTGACCAGGTCGCTGCCGCGGTCGGCGAGCTGCGTCACCCGGACGGCACTGCCGCGGGTGGCGTCGGCGATCCCGGTGATGATCTTGCTCTTGCCGACCTCGCGGACCATCTCGGTGCTGGAGCGGGCGCCGTTGACGACCTTGGGGACGAGTTTGGTGGTGACCTTGGCGCCGCCCTTGAGGGCGGTGCCGAAGAACTTGCCGGCGGGCAGGATGCCGAGGCCGTCGCCGACCAGGTCCAGCGCGCTGACGTTGGCCCCGCCGAGCTTCGCCATGCCGTGGGTGGCGAGCGCGCCGACCGACAGGACGCCGCCGGCGAGGGCGAGCGCACCGGCCAGCGGCGGGCACCAGGCGGTGACCAGGGCGGCGACGCCGAGGACGGTGGAGGCGATGGACAGCCAGTCGCCGATCTTCTTCAGCAGGTCGGCGTGTTTGGTGGCCCACTCCTTGATGGCGTGGCCGGCGCGCTTCAGGCCGTCCTTGAGACGGTCCCAGAGGCTGGTGTCCGGGGCGTTCTGGTTGGCCTTGCGGAGGGCCTTGGCGATCTTGGCGGCGGCGTCCTGGTGGTCCTCCTTGAGTTCCTTCGCGCGTCTGACGATGGCGTCGAAGGCGTCCTGGGCGTCCTCCAGGGCGCGCTTGGCGTCGTCGAGTTCGCCGCCGGCGGCGTCGAGTTCGCGCTGGGCGCCGTCGATCCGGGCCTGGGCCTCCCTCAGCTGGGCGTCGTCGGTGTAGAGGCGCCCGGCCAGGGCGAAGGCGGGCGAGTCGGCGGCCGTGTTGTAGCGGGTGCGGGCGCGGTCCTTGGCCTGTTCGCACTGCTCGCAGCGCTGCTTGGCGGCCTGCGCCTCGGACTCGTAGCGCCGGGCGGTGTCCTGGAAGGACGTCAGCTGGGCCTGCCAGGAGTCGAGTTGCCGGGCCGCCTCGCGGACGGCGTCGTCGCTGTCCCGGAGCAGTTTGGGCAGTTCGCCGACCTTCCCGGCGAAGGCCCGGGCGGCGTCGCCCTGCCAGCTGCTGCCGCGGGTGAGCGAGGAGAGGGTGCCGGAGGCGCGTTCCAGGGCGCCGGCGGCGGTGGTGAGCCGGCCGACCAGCGTCCCGACGTTGCCGGTGTTGCCGGGCGCGGGGTCGAACCCGAGGGTGGGGAACTCGGACGCGTCGCTCACGCCGCGCCTCCGGAGAAGGCGTCGCGCAGGGCCCGGTCGGTCTCCTGGTAGGCCTTCTTGGTGGCGGTGAGGCCCTCCTCGACCTGCCGGGTGCCGTCGGCGATCTTCTTGATCGCGTCGTCCCAGCTGTCGTGGAACTCGTCGCAGGCGTGGTCGAGCGCCGTGCTGCCGGTGGTCTTCGGGCCGGTGTCGCGCATCGCGTCCAGCGCGGTGCGCAGGTCTTCCTGGCTGCGGTGCAGGTCGGACAGCAGCCGGTCGAGGTCCCCGACCTGGACCGCGAAGTACGTTCCCAAGACTCCCCCATGGAATGGTCAACGTTCGGTAATGCCAGAGCATATCCGTGGGAACACCGACGAAGGCGCCGGGGCGCGGCGATCGCTAGGCTGGGCCGGGTGAGCACGTGTACGACGCTGTCGAGCGAACTGTCCGAGCCGCTGGCCGCCACCGCGGCGACCGCCCCGACCTGGCTGCTGGTCGAGCAGAGCGGGCCGTGGGGCGCGAAGGCGCTGACCGAGAGTCATCTGGAGACCGGGGTCGGGCGGGCGCTGGACGCGGCGGCGGCCGGCACCGGGGTGCGGGTGGCGCTGATCCGTCGGCCGGGGCGGCACGCGGACGCGACTCCGGGCGCCCGGCACGAGGTGGTCGTGGCGCACACCGCGCCGGGGCGCTCCTGGGTGCGGCGGCTGTCGGTCGCGGATCCGGCGGAGCTGCTGGCGCTGGACTTCGCGGCGCTGGGCGCGGGCGACCACGCCGGGTGCGGCTCCGACCACGTGGGCGGGCCGATCGCGCTGGTGTGCACCAACGGCCGCCGGGACCGCTGCTGCGCGCTGCTCGGCCGTCCGCTGGCGGCGGAGCTGGCGAGCGCCGGGCACAGCGAGGTGTGGGAGGTGACCCACCTGGGCGGGCACCGGTTCTCGCCGACCATGCTGGTGCTGCCGTACGGCTACGCCTACGGGCGGCTCTCGGCGACCGGCGCGAAGGAGGTGCTGGCGGCGACCGCGGCGGGGCACACGGTGCCGGAGTTCTCCCGCGGCCGGTCCTGCTGGGACCGGCCGGGCCAGGCCGCAGAGCACGCGGTCCGCGAGCTGACCGGCGAGACGGACGCCGAGGCGCTGACGCTCCGCCAGGCCGCGGACGGCGAGGGCTGGTCGGTCGAGGTGGAGCACGCCGACGGCCGCTCCTGGCGGGTCCGGGTGGCGCAGGGCGTCAGCGAGCCGGCCCGGCCGGAGAGCTGCGGAAAGGCGCCGGCCACCCCGTCCCGGATGGACGTGGTGGCCGTCGAACCGCGCTGACCGGCCCGCGATCAGCCCTTGGGCGCCTTGCTCACGAACTCGGTGGTGAAGGTCTTCGACAGGTCGATGGTCGACTCCTTGCCCTTGACGTCCGGGTGGAAGGCGCCGAGCACGGCCAGCACGGTCTTCGGGCCGTCGGCGGGCATCACCCCGTCGGTGGTGAACATCGGCAGGGTGGCCTTGATCGCGGCCGCGTACTGGTCGGCGCCGCCCTGCGCGTAGTCGGCCGGCATCTTGGCGGCGATCTCCTCGGGCGTGTGGGTGTTCATCCAGCCCAGGGTCTTCACGAAGGCGTTGGCCAGCTTCTGGACGGTGTCCTTGTTGGCGTTCACCCAGTCGGTGTTCATGTACAGCGAGGACGAGGGGTAGAGCCCGCCGAGTGCGGCCTTCGAGCCGTCCGGGGTGCGCATGTCGTACAGCACCGTGCCGAGGTTCTTGGCCAGGATGTTCGCCACCGTCGGGTCGGTGGTCATGCCGGCGTCGATCGAGCCCTGCTGCATCGCGGCGATGAAGGTCTGCCCGGCGCCGACCGCGATCGGGCTGAACTCGCTGACGCTGACGCCGTTCTTCACCGCCAGGTACTTGGTGAGGAAGTCCGTGGAGGAGCCGATGCTGGTCACGCCGAGCTTCCTGCCCTTGAAGTCGGCACCGGACTTGATGGCACCGGCCTGCTTGGCGGAGACCACCTCCACCTCGCCGGGGGCCTGCGAGAACTGGACCACCGACTCGACGCTCTTGCCCTTGGCCTGCAGGTCGACGGTGTGGTCGTAGAAGCCGACCGCGCCCTGGACGTCCCCGGCGAGCAGCGCGGTGGTGGCGTTGACGCCGGCCGGCTCGCTCATCAGCTCGACGTTGACACCGGCCTCGGCGAAGTAGCCGAGCCGCTGGGTGAGCATCGCCGGCAGGTAGATGACCTTGTCCAGGCCGCCCACCATGATCTTGACCTTGGGCCCGCCCGCGACGGTGGCACCGGCCGGGGCCGCGCCGTTGTGCGAGGTGGAGGCGGCGTCGTTGGCACAGGCGGCGAGCGGGAGGAGCAGCGCGGCGGCGAGGGCGGCGGCGAGGGTTCTGCGCATGGGGGTGGGGCCTTCCTGGAGGGTGGGGGCGGGGCGGGTCAGCGGCCGTCGCCGCTGTCGGCGGGCTTCCAGCGGAAGAGCCGCTTCTCGGCGAAGGTGAGCAGGCCCTCGGTGAGCAGGGCGACGACGGCGAGGATGGTCATCGCGGCGTAGACGCCGGCCGCGTTGAAGGTGCCCTGGGCGGCGGCGACCATCAGACCGAGGCCCTTGGTGGCGCCGATGTACTCGCCGACGATGGCGCCGATCAGGGCGAAGCCGAAGCTGACGTGCAGGCTGGTGAAGATCCAGCTGGTGGCGGCGGGGATGACCACCTGCAGGGTGACCCGGCGGTTGCTCGCGCCGAGGATCCGGGCGTTGGCGACCAGGTTGCGGTCGACCTCGCGGGCGCCCTGGAAGGCGTTGAAGAACACCGGGAAGAAGACCAGCACCACCGCCGAGGCCACCTTGGAGGCGGGGCCGAGGCCGAACCAGATCAGGAAGATCGGCGCGAGCACGATCCGCGGGATGGCGTTGAGCACCTTGATGTACGGGCCGAGGACGTCCGCCAGGAAGCGCACCCGGCCGAGGGCGATGCCGAGCAGCACGCCGCCGACCACGCCGAGCACCCAGCCGGTGAACGCCTCGTACAGGGTGTAGGCGATCTGCTCGCCGAGCGAGCCCTGGGCGGTGCCGTGGGTGGTCCACTGCCAGATCTGCGCCCAGATCTTCGAGGGCTGCGAGAAGTTGAACGGGTCGATGACGCCCTGCCGGGCGCAGAGCTCCCACAGGCCCAGCACGCCGACCAGGACGCCGGCCCGGGCGCCGTACACGCCGAGCTTCCGGTTGCGGGCGGCCCGTTCGCGGACCTGGGTGCGGGTGGTCGCGGCGGGGGCCGGTGCGACGGCGGTCTCAAGCGGCATGTCCCGCTCCTCTCTCACGGGTGATCCGGACCTCTTCGCCCAGCGAGGCCCAGATCTCGCGGTACAGCTCGACGAAGCGGGGTTCCAGGCGGACGGCCTCGACGGTGCGGGGCCGGGGCAGGTCCACGGTGAAGACCTCCTTGACGGTGGCCGGGCCGGCGGTCATCACCACCACCCGGTCGGCGAGGGCGATCGCCTCGTCCAGGTCGTGGGTGACGAAGACCACCGAGGAGCCGGTGCCGGACCACAGCTCCAGCAGCTGGTCGGACATCAGGGCCCGGGTCTGCACGTCGAGCGCCGAGAACGGCTCGTCCATCAGCAGGATCTTCGGGTCGTTGACGAAGGTCTGGGCGAGCGCGACGCGCTTGCGCATGCCGCCGGACAGCTGGTGCGGGTAGCGGTCCTCGAAGGCGGCGAGGCCGACCCGGGCCAGCCAGTCGCGGGCCTGCTCCCTGGCCTCGGCGGCCGGGACGCCGCGGAAGCGCGGGCCGGCCATCACGTTGGACAGCACGGTGCGCCACGGGAAGACGGCGTCCTGCTGGAAGACGAAACCGACCTCGGGGTCGATGCCGGTGACCGGCTCGCCGTGCACCCGCACCTCGCCCTCGGTGGGCTCCTCCAGGCCGCTGACCAGGGTCAGGGTGGTGGACTTGCCGCAGCCGGTCGGGCCGACCACGGCGACGAACTCGCCGGGGGCGACGGTCAGGTCCAGGTCGCGGACGGCGGTGTGCAGGGCGCCCGACGGGGTGCGGAACCGCTTGGTCGCGCCGGTCAGTTCGATCGCCGGGGCTGCTCCGGGCAGTTCCATCGGCCACCACCTCCAGGGTCTGTGCTGTGTTTCCGGGAGGTTAGGAGCGCAGGTCGGGGTGGTGGCAGTCTTGTCGGCGTATCGCGGTTTTCGGGCGTTGAGGGCTGTTCTGCTCGTTTTGCTTGCGCTACAACTGCGGCGGGGGCTGACGAGGAAGGAGCCCGCGATGCGGCGACCGCACTGGCCCCGGCGGGTCTTCGCCCAGCTGCTGCTGAGCCAGACGGTCGTGACCGTCGGTGTCACCGCGGTGACGGCGGGCCTGTTCCTCGCCCCGGTCAGCCGGGAGCTGGACCGCGACGCGATGCAGCGGGCGCTGTCGATCGCCCGGGTCACCGCCCAGGACGAGGCGATCGCCCGGGCCGCCGAGCAGCGCGACGCGGTGGCCGTGCAGCGCGACGCCGAGCAGATACGCCTGGCCACCGGCGCGAGCTTCGTGGTGGTGACCGACCGGGACGGCATCCGGCTGTCGCACACCGACCCGGCCCGGATCGGGCAGCGGGTCTCCACCGACCCGGAGCCGGCGCTGCGCGGGGAGAGCGTCACCGCGATCCAGCGGGGCACGCTGGGCCGTACCGCGCGCGGCAAGGTGCCGCTGCGGGCGGCGGACGGGCGGATCGTCGGCGAGGTGTCGGTCGGGATCAGCGACGACTCGATCCGCCACCGGCTGGCCGACATGGCCGCCGGGATCCTGCTCTGCGCGGGCGCGGGCCTGGCCGCCGGCCTGGCGGCAACCCTGGTGCTGGCCCGCCGGCTCAAGCGGCGCACCCACAACATCGCCGTGGCGGACATCTCGGCGCTGCTGATCGAGCGGGAGGCGATGCTGCACGGCATCCGCGAGGGCGTGGTGGCGCTCGACGCCCGGGGCCGGATCCGGCTCGCCAACGACGAGGCCGTCCGGCTGCTGGCGCTGCCGGACGGCGCGGTGGGCCGCCCGGTGGACCAGGTGATCCCCGCGGGCCGGCTCGCGGACGTCCTGGCCGGGCGGATCACCGGCACCGACCTGCCGGCCGTCCGGGACGACCGGGTGCTGGTGGTCAACCGGATGGCCACCGCGGACGGCGGGGCCGTCACCACCCTGCGCGACCGGACCGAGCTGGAGTCGCTGGTCCGCGAGCTGGACAACACCCGGAGCCTGACCGAGGCGCTGCGCGCCCAGGACCACGAGCACGCCAACCGGATGCACACCCTGCTCGGCCTGCTGGAGCTCGGCCGGCACGAGCAGGCCGCGGAGTTCATCTCCGAGCAGTCCGGTTCGCACGCGGCCCTCGCGGCGGAGGTCTCCGCACAGGTCCAGGACCCGCACGTGGCCGCCCTGCTGGCGGGCAAGACCGCGGTGGCCGCCGAGCGCGGCGTCCGCCTCACGGTCTCCCCGGACAGCCACCTGCCGGACGCGGCGGTCGACCCGCGGGCGCTGGTCACGGTGGTCGGCAACCTGGTGGACAACGCCCTGGACGCGGCCGCCCCCGGTCCGGGCGGGGCGCTGCCGGCCGGCGAGGTGTTCTACCGGACCCGGCCCGCGGTGCGGGTGGCGCTGCGCGCCGAGGGCGCGGCCCTGGTGGTGGAGGTCGCCGACTCCGGCCCGGGGGTGCCCGCCGAGCTGCGCGGGCGGATCTTCGACGAGGGGTGGAGCAGCAAGCGGGCCCCGGCGCACCGCCCGCGCGGCCTGGGCCTGGCGATGGTCGCCCGGCTGGTCGAGCGGGCCGGCGGCACCGTGGCCGTGGGGGACGACCCGCTCGGCGGCGCCCGGTTCACCGTGGTGCTGCCCGAGGCCCTGCACATCGCACCGGTGGAGGCGTGATGATCGACGTGCTGGTGGTGGACGACGACTTCCGGGTGGCCGAGGTGCACGCCGCGTACGTCGCCAAGGTGCCCGGGTTCCGGGTGGTCGGGCGGGCGCACAGCGCGGCCGAGGCACTGGCCGCGCTGGAGCGGCACCCGGTGGACCTGGTGCTGCTCGACCACCACCTGCCGGACGAGACCGGGCTGGCGCTGGTCCGCCGGATGCGGGCGGCCGGGATCGGCTGCGACGTGATGATGGTGACCGCGGCCCGCGAGGTGTCCACGGTGCACGCGGCGATGCAGCACGGCGCCCTGCAGTACCTGGTGAAGCCGTTCAGCTACGCCGGCCTGCGGGAGAAGCTCACCGGCTACGCCGAGCTGCGCCACACCCTGGCCGGGGCGGCCGCCCGGGAGGCCGGCCAGGACGAGGTGGACCGGATCTTCTCCGCGCTGCGCACCTCCCCCGGCTCGGCCGGCCTGCCCAAGGGCCACTCGGCGCCCACCACCGACCTGGTGCTGGCCGCACTGCGGCGGGCCGGACGACCGCTGTCCGCGCAGGAGGTCGCGGAGGAGACCGGCCTGTCCCGGTCGACCGCGCAGCGCTACCTCAAGCAGCTGGAGCGCGACAGCCGGCTGCGGCTGACCCTGCGCTACGGAGACACCGGCCGCCCGGAGCACCGGTACGTGCTGACGCCCGCGCGCTGAGCGCGGCTCAGGCCGCGCCGGCGCCGGTCAGCGAGCGGACCTCCAGCTCGGCGTAGCGGTCCTCGTCCGGTGTCTCGCGGAAGAGCACGGTGCCGAGCCACCCGGCGAGGAAGCCCAGCGGGACGGAGACCAGCCCGGGGTTCTCCAGCGGGAACCAGTGGAAGTCGACGCCCTGGAGCACCGAGGTCCTCGCCCCGGACACCACCGGCGAGAACAGCACCAGCAGCACGGCCGGGACGAGGCCGCCGTACACCGCCCAGACCGCGCCGCGGGTGGTGAAGCGCCGCCAGAACAGGCTGTACAGCAGGGTGGGCAGGTTGGCGGAGGCGGCCACCGCGAAGGCCAGGCCGACCAGGAAGGCCACGTTCATCCGCTGCGCGAACAGGCTGAGCAGCACGGCGAGCGCGCCGATCACCACGGCGGAGATCCGGGCCGCGACCACCTCCTGCTGCTCGGTGACCTCGCGCTCGTCGGAGCGGCGCCAGGCGCGGGCGTACAGGTCGTGTGCGAAGGCGGCGGAGGAGGCGAGGGTGAGTCCGGCGACCACGGCGAGGATGGTGGCGAAGGCGATCGCGGAGATCACCGCGAACAGCACCACCCCGGCGGTCGAGCCGGCGCCGCCGCCCAGGTCGCGGGCGAGCAGCGGCACGGCGGTGTTGCCCGCCGGGTTGGCCTTCCGGACGGCCCCGGCCCCGACCAGGGCGCCGGCGCCGAGGCCGAGCACGATCGCCATCAGGTAGAAGCAGCCGACCAGGCCGATCGCCCAGATCGTGGAGCGGCGGGCGGCCCGGGCGGTGGGCACGGTGTAGAAGCGGCTCAGGATGTGCGGCAGCCCGGCGGTGCCGAGCACCAGGGCCAGGCCCAGGCTGACGAAGTCGAGCCGGCTGACGGTGCTCGCGCCGTAGCGCAGGCCCGGCTCCAGGTAGGCCCGGCCGGCACCGCTGCGGTCGGCGGCGGTGCGCATCAGTTCGCCGAGGTCGCCGTGGAAGCGGACCAGGACCAGCACGGTGAGCAGCAGCGAGCCGGCGATCAGCAGGAACGCCTTGACGATCTGGATCCAGGTGGTGGCGCGCATCCCGCCGACCGTGACGTAGACGATCATCAGGGCGCCGACCCCGACGATGGTCCAGCCCTTGGCCTGGGCGCTGTCGGTGCCCAGCAGCAGGGCGACCAGGCTGCCCGCGCCGACCATCTGCGCGACCAGGTACATCAGGGTGACGACCAGGGAGGCGGTGCCGGCGGCGGCCCGGACCGGGCGCTGGCGCATCCGCAGCGCCAGCACGTCGGCCAGGGTGTAGCGGCCGGAGTTGCGGACCAGTTCGGAGACCAGCATCAGGACCACCAGCCAGGCGACCAGGAAGCCGATGCTGTAGAGCACGCCGTCGTAGCCGTAGAGCGCGATCAGGCCGGTGACGCCGAGGAACGAGGCGGCGGAGAGGTAGTCGCCGGACAGGGCGAAGCCGTTCTGCAGCGGGCTGAAGTCCCGGCCGCCGGCGTAGAAGTCCTCGGCGGCGTGGCCGCGGCGGCCGACCCACAGGGTGATGGCGAGGGTGATCAGGACGACCACCGCGAACAGGGCGACGGCCAGGCCGTGGTGCGAGTGGGCGCTCATCGCAGCTGGTCCTGGGTGTCCCAGCGGAGTTCGAGGGCGGCCCGGTCGCGCTTGGTGCGGGCGTTGCGGGCGTACAGCCAGGTCAGCAGGAAGGTGCTGGCGAACTGCAGCAGGCCCAGCAGCCAGGCCAGGTTGACCGGGCCGGCGACCTGGCGGGACATCAGCCGCGGGGTGAAGGCCTGCGCGGTGACGAACAGCAGGTACCAGGTGAGGAAGCCGGCCACGGCGGGGAAGGTGAAGCGGCGGTAGCCGCGCCGGATCTCCTGGAAGGCGTCGCCCGCCTGGACCGCCCGGTAGACCTCGCCGCCGCGGGTCCGTTCGGCGGGGCGCGGCACCGGCACCCGGCGGGAGGTCCGCGCGGCCCGGGCCGCGCGCGGGGCCGGCCCGCCGACCCACCAGTCGAACCGTTCCTGTTGTGCCACTGCTTGCTCCATGGTCCGACTGGGGCCGACCGAACCATGATGGAGCGTCACCGTCCGCTATTGCCAACCGGTGCAGATACGTTCACCCGATGTGGTGAGGCACCGTCAGCTCACGAACCGGCGCCGGAGAGCCCGTGCCGGAACGCGTACGCCACCGCCTGGGCCCGGTCGCGGACCCCGGTCTTGGCGAACAGGTTGTTGATGTGCGTCTTGACGGTCGCCTGGCTGATGAACAGCCGGCCGGCGATCTCGGTGTTGGACAGGCCCTCGGCGATCAGCGCGAGCACCTCGGCCTCGCGCGCGGTCAGCCCGTCCGGCAGCGCGGCCCGCCGCGGCTCCCCCGCCGGTGCGGCGGGCGCGACCGGGGCCTCGGGCCCGACGGGGGCCGCGGGCGCGGCCGGCGGCGGCGCCGAGAGGTGCTGCAGCAGCCGGAGCTGGACCTGCGGGGCGAGCCCGGCCGCCCCGGAGCGGACGTCCGCGATCGCCTTGGCGATCTCCTCGGCGCCCGCGTCCTTGGTCAGGTAGCCGCGCGCCCCGGCCCGCAGCGCCGGGAAGAGCGAGTCGTCGTCGGCGTAGGTGGTGAGCACCACCACCTCGGTGCCGGGGTGCCCGGCGCGGATCCGCCGGGTCGCCTCCACCCCGTCGCAGCGGGGCATCCGAAGGTCCATCAGCACCACGTCCGGCGCCAGTTCGGCGACCACCCGGACGGCCTCCTCGCCGTCCGCCGCGACCCCGACCACCTCGATCCCGGGCAGCAGGCCGAGCAGCATCACGATGCCCTCGCGCACCACCGTCTGGTCGTCGGCGACCACCACCCTGATCGCGTCCCCGCTCATGCCGGCACCGTCAGCCGCACGCGCCATCCTCCTGCATCGTCGGGGCCCGCCAGCAGTTCGCCGCCGAGCAGTTCGGCGCGTTCGCGCATCCCCAGCAGACCGTACCCGGAGCCGCTGCCGGCCAGCGCGGAGTCCCCGCCGCCCGGCGGGCGGGCGCCGCCGGTGTTCCCCACCTCCAGCTCCACCGTGTCGTCCCGGTAGACCAGGACGACCGTGGCCCGGCTGCCCGGAGCGTGCTTGCGGACGTTGGTGAGCGCCTCCTGCGCGGTGCGCCGGACCGCCAGTTGGGCCTCGGCGGGCAGCGGCCGGACGGCGCCCTCGATCCGCAGCTCGGCCCGCTGCAGCTCGGCGAGCTCGGCCAACTGCTCACCGAGCGGGGTGAGTTCGCCGCGCAGTGCGGAGAGCGCCCGGCGGGTCTCGACCAGCCCGTCCTGGGCCATCCGCCGGGCGGCGACCACCCGCTCGCGGATCTGCCCGCGGTCGGCGCCGCCGTCGATCATCAGCCGGGCCGCCTCCAGGTGCACCAGCTGCGCGGAGAGGCTGTGCGCCAGCACGTCGTGGATCTCCCGGGCGATCCGGGCCCGTTCGGCGAGCGCCGCGGACTCGGCGCGGGCGGCGTGCGCGGCGCGCTCCTGGGCCAGCAGTTCGCGCTGCGCCGAGCGGGCCTGGTTGTCCAGCCGCAGCAGGTAGCCGAACAGGCCGATCCCGGCGGTGACCCCGGCCACCGCGACCACCGGGTCGCCGGACATCAGCCCGTACGAGGCGAGCGCCGCGGCGCCGGTGATCACGGCGGCGCCCAGCGGCAGCCGGACCAGCGCGACCACGGCCAGGCCGCACCAGACCACCGAGGCGAGGGTGTGGGCGCCGCCCTCGGCGGCCAGGCCGGCGACCAGCAGCAGCCCGGCGGTGGCGGCGAGCACCCCCCACAGCCGGCGCGCCCGGACGGCGAGGAACCAGGCGGTGGCCAGGGCGACCGCCCCCAGCAGCCAGCCGAGCGGCGGCAGCACCCGCCATCCGCTGAACCGGCCGCCGCCGAAGGTGCTCACCACCACCGCGACCAGCAGCACCGAGCGCCCGCCGACGGCGAGCACCCGGCGCGCCGGGGTGAGCCGGTCCCGGACCGGGACGTCCCCGGCGGGCCAGCGGGTCCAGCGCTCCAGGGTGGTCACCGGCGGATCCTCTCGGGTCGGTTCAGGCGGCGAGGGTGTGGCCGTGCTCGACGCCGCGTGCCCGCCAGTCCACCACGAGGCCGCGCACCAGCAGCATGCCGCCGAGCGAGAGCAGCAGCACGGCGCTGCCCTGCCGGACGTGCAGCGCGGCGGCGGCACCGTACCAGCCGATCCGAACCGCGATCATGCCGAGCCAGGCGTACGCGGTGGCCCGGGTGCCCCTGGTCCACAGCGTGCCGCTGTCGTCGCGCCACAGCCGGACGGTCCAGCCCCAGACGCAGCCCATGGCGAGCGTGGTGAGCAGCGAGCCGGCCAGCAGCAGGCCGGCGGTGGCCCGGTGGTCGTGGTCGATCAGCGCGGGGTCGCGCAGGGCGATCACCGCGAGGACGGCGGGGACGAGCCATGGGCGGCGGCCGGTCTCCAGGGGGCGGGCCTTGAGCTGGCGGCCGACCACCAGGACGACCACCACGAGGGCGATCAGGACGTTGGCGAGGGTGGTCATCTCGGTCTCCCGGCTGCAGGGTTGCTGACCCTCTCGACGCTACGGACCGGCCGGGTCGCGGGGATCGGAGCCGGGGTGGAACCGGACGGCGAAGGGCCTCTCCACCCGGGGGTGGAGAGGCCCTTCGCAGCCGCGGGTCAGGCGTCGATCCGGGAGCGGTCCAGGGTGGCCGCCGAGTCGACGATGAACTCGCGGCGCGGCGCCACGTCGTTGCCCATCAGCAGGTCGAAGGTCTGCTCGGCCGCCTCCAGGTCGCCGAGGTTGATCCGGCGCAGGATGCGGTGGCGCGGGTCCATGGTGGTCTCGGCCAGCTGGTCGGCGTCCATCTCACCGAGGCCCTTGTACCGCTGGATCGGGTCCTTCCAGCGCAGGCCCTTGCCCTGGAACTCCAGCAGGGTGCGGCGCAGCTCCCCGTCGGAGTAGGTGTAGTGGTACTTCTCCTGGCCGCGCTTGGGATTGGTGAGCTCGATCCGGTGCAGCGGCGGGACGGCGGCGAAGACCCGGCCCTGCTCGACCATCGGGCGCATGTAGCGCTGGAAGAGGGTGAGCAGCAGGCAGCGGATGTGCGAGCCGTCGACGTCGGCGTCCGCCATGAAGATGACCTTGCCGTAGCGGGCCTGGTCGATCTCGAAGCTGCGGCCGGAGCCGGCTCCTATCACCTGGATGATCGACGCGCACTCGGCGTTCTTGAGCATGTCGCTCACCGAGGCCTTCTGCACGTTGAGGATCTTGCCGCGGATCGGCAGCAGCGCCTGGAACTCGGAGTTGCGGGCGAGCTTGGCGGTGCCGAGCGCCGAGTCGCCCTCGACGATGAAGAGTTCGCTGCGGTCGACGTCGTCGCTGCGGCAGTCGGCCAGCTTGGCGGGGAGCGAGCTGGTCTCCAGCGCGGTCTTCCGGCGCTGGGCCTCCTTGTGCTGGCGGGCGGCGACCCGGGTGCGGGCGGCGGCGACCACCTTCTCCAGGACGGCGCGGGCCTGGACCTTCTCGTCCTTCTTGGTGGAGGTGAGGAAGCCCTTCAGCTCCTTGGCGACCACCGCGGCGACGATCCGGTTGGCCGCCGAGGTGCCGAGCACCTCCTTGGTCTGGCCCTCGAACTGCGGCTCGGCGAGCCGGACGGTGACCACCGCGGTGAGGCCCTCCAGGGCGTCGTCCTTGGTGATGTCGTCCTCGGCGACGCGCAGCATCTTGGCCGAGCGCAGCACCTCGTTGACGGTCTTGGCGAGCGAGCGCTCGAAGCCGGTGACGTGGGTGCCGCCCTTGGGGGTGGCGATGATGTTCACGAAGGAGCGCACGGTGGAGTCGTAACCGGCGCCCCAGCGCAGCGCGATGTCCACGCCGAGGTCGCGGGTGACCTCGGTCGGGGTCATGTGGCCGAGCTCGTCGAGGACCGGGACGGTCTCCTTGAAGGTGCCCTCGCCGTGCAGCCGCAGCACGTCGCAGACCGGCTTGTCGGGGGCGAGGAACTCGCAGAACTCGCTGATGCCGCCGTCGAAGCGGAAGGTGTCGGTGCGGACCTTCTCGCTCTCCGTCAGCCGCTCGTCACGGACGATGATGGTCAGGCCGGGCACCAGGAAGGCGGTCTGCCGGGCGCGGGCGTGCAGCAGGTCCAGCGAGAGCCTGGCGTCCTTGAGGAAGATCTGCCGGTCCGCCCAGTAGCGGATCCGGGTGCCGGTCTTCCCCCGGGTCGCCCTGCCCTTCTTGGCCAGGCCGCTGCCCGCCTCGAACGGCGCGTCCGGGGAGAGCTCGGTGAAGATGCCGGGGGTGCCGCGGCGGAAGGAGATCGCGTGGGTGTGGCCGCCGCGGTCGACCTCGACGTCCAGGCGGGCGGAGAGCGCGTTGACCACGGAGGCGCCGACGCCGTGCAGACCGCCGGAGGCCGCGTACGAGCCGCCGCCGAACTTGCCGCCGGCGTGCAGCTTGGTCATCACGACCTCGACGCCGGACAGGCCGGTCTTCGGCTCCACGTCGACCGGGATGCCGCGGCCGTTGTCACGGACCTCGACCGAGCCGTCCTCGTGCAGCAGCACCTCGATCTTGTCGCAGAAGCCGCCGAGCGCCTCGTCGACCGAGTTGTCGATGATCTCCCACAGGCAGTGCATCAGGCCGCGGCTGTCGGTCGAGCCGATGTACATGCCGGGACGCTTGCGGACCGCCTCCAGGCCCTCCAGGACGAGAAGGTGCCGCGCGGTGTAGTTGGACCCGTCCTCCCCTGTCACCAGAGAGGCCGGGACGGTCGATTTCCCACTCACGCTGTGCACTCCTCCACCTCGTTGACGGACACCCCGCACGCTCTCAGCAACTGAGACGCCGCCCTTCGGGGCCCGCTCGGCTTGTACGCGCTGCGCGAACAAGACTTCCGGCGACCGCGCGGGTCCGAGGATGCCATCTCCTGCTGACACCACGGATCCTGTCGGAACGTGGCGGGCCGGACAGGCGGCGGAGCTGCTGTGATGCAGGCTACCGGGCGCCACGACGGGGCTATGCTCCAACCCGGCGGAGGATTATGCTACGCGGACCCGGAGCCCGAACCGATCGGGCGTTCGAGGTGCGGGGGTGCGCCGCGGAATTCGGTACGCATGAACCACCGGAGCCCGGGGCACCTCCTCATCAACAAGGCGCATCAACACCGCAGCGAAATCCTCAGAGAGAAAAGCCACGAGCGGGAACGAATTCGACCTGGTTGGATGTTGATCCTGGTACACAGCTCGTCGAGCTAGAGAAGAGGCGACGTGACTACTGTTCTGACCCCTGCGAGCCCGCTCACCGCGGCCGACCGCTGCGACCGGTGCGGCGCCCAGGCCTACCTGCGTGTCGTCCTCGCCAGCGGAGGAGAGCTGCTCTTCTGCGCCCACCACGGCCGGAAGTTCGAGCCCGAGCTCAAGAAGATCGCCGTCGACATACAGGACGAGAGCGGCCGCCTGTCGGCGACGCCGAACTCGGCCAGCGACGACGAGCGCTGACCGTCCACGGTCGTTCGCCGAGCTGAGTCGACCACGGTCGACGCCGGCCGGGCGGCGGGTCCTCGGGCCCGCCGCCCGGCTTCGCTCTTTTCCGGCCGCCACCCTGAGCGACCGTCAGACCACCGCGCGTGACGCGCCGACCGTGACTTCCGGACGCCCGGCGCCCGGCAGCACACCGGCCTACAGCACCGAGCGCACCGACTCGGCCACCGCGGCCACCCGCGTGTAGACGCCCGGGTGGGCCGCCTCCGCACAGCCGGTGCCCCACGAGACCAGACCGGCCAGCCGCCCGGCCACCACCAGCGGCCCGCCGCTGTCGCCCTGGCAGGCGTCCTTCCCGCCGCGCTCCTCGCCCGCGCACACCATCGTCCGCGCGTCGTACGCGGTGTCGCCACCCGCCGGGTACGCGTGACCACAGACCGCGTCCGAGACGATCGGCACCGTCACCTGCCGCAGCACCGGCGAATAGCTGCCGTCGCCGCGGGTGTCCCCCCAACCGAAAACCGTCGCCGGCGTGCCCTCCGCGTACGGCTCGCTCTCGCCCGGACCGACCAGCTCGATCACCGGCCGCTCCGGCTGCGCCTCGGCCAGCGTGAGCACCGCCACATCCCGGGTGTTGGCGGCGAAGCTGTAGTCCGGGTCGATCCAGACGTTCGTGACCGCGACCTCCCGCCCGGCCGTGCCGCGCAGGTCGTCCCGGCCGAGCACCACCCGGAGCCCCGGCCGGTCGGTCCGGCGGCCGGTCGACTCGTCGTAGAAGCAGTGGGCCGCCGTCACCACCTTCGTCCCGGTGACCAGCGCCCCGCCGCAGAACTGCCCGGAGTGCGCGCTGCCGAACTGCTTGCGGCTGGACAGCGCCACCATCCACGGGTGGTCCGCGGTCGAGGCGGTCGACCCGCCGACGATCCGCCGCTGGGCCCCGGCCTGCTGCGCGGCACCCAGCACCAGCAGCGGGGAGGGCAGGGCGGCCAGCGCGACGAGGGCGACGGCCCGACGGCCGAGACGGGCCGGGAGCGTGTCCAGGAAGGGCGGCACCGGATCTCCAGGTGATCGACGGGGGGCAACCGGCACAGCGTAGTCGAGCGATCACCCTCCGCACGGGAGGCGCGTCACCGGGCCACCCGGACGAGCGACAAGCGAAAGGGCCCCTCCGCCGCGGCGGAGGGGCCCTTTCGTCGAGCGACTAGTCCAGGTAGTCGCGCAGCACCTGGGAGCGCGACGGGTGGCGCAGCTTGGACATGGTCTTCGACTCGATCTGGCGGATGCGCTCACGCGTCACGCCGTAGACCTTGCCGATCTCGTCCAGCGTCTTCGGCTGACCGTCGGTCAGGCCGAAGCGCATCGAGACCACGCCCGCCTCGCGCTCGGACAGGGTGTCCAGCACGGAGTGCAGCTGCTCCTGGAGCAGGGTGAAGGAGACCGCGTCGGCCGGGACGACCGCCTCGGAGTCCTCGATCAGGTCACCGAACTCGCTGTCGCCGTCCTCGCCCAGCGGGGTGTGCAGCGAGATGGGCTCGCGACCGTACTTCTGGACCTCGATGACCTTCTCCGGGGTCATGTCGAGCTCCTTGGCCAGCTCCTCCGGGGTGGGCTCGCGGCCCAGGTCCTGGAGCATCTGGCGCTGGACGCGGGCCAGCTTGTTGATGACCTCGACCATGTGCACCGGGATACGGATGGTGCGGGCCTGGTCGGCCATCGCGCGGGTGATCGCCTGGCGGATCCACCAGGTGGCGTAGGTGGAGAACTTGTAGCCCTTGGTGTAGTCGAACTTCTCGACCGCACGGATCAGGCCCAGGTTGCCCTCCTGGATCAGGTCCAGGAAGAGCATGCCGCGGCCGGTGTAGCGCTTGGCCAGCGAGACCACCAGGCGGAGGTTGGCCTCCAGCAGGTGGTTCTTGGCCCGGCGGCCGTCCTCGGCGATGATCTCCAGCTCGCGCTTGAGCTTCGGGGCGAGCTTGTCGGCCTGGCTCAGCTTGTCCTCGGCGAACAGGCCGGCCTCGATCCGCTTGGCGAGCTCGACCTCCTGCTCGGCGTTGAGCAGCGGGACCTTGCCGATCTGCTTCAGGTAGTCCTTGACCGGGTCGGCGGTGGCACCGGCGACGGCGACCTGCTGGGCCGGCGCGTCGTCCTCGTCGTCGTCGGAGAGGACGAAGCCCTGGTCGGTCTCCTCCTCCGCCTCGCCCTCCGGCTTGTCACCGGGCAGCGCGACGTCCTCGAGCAGCTCCTCCTCGGAGACCAGTTCCTCGTCGCCCTTGGCGCCGGCCTTGCCGGCGGCGGTCTTCTTCGCGGCGGTCTTCTTCGCGGGCGCGGCGGCGGCCTTCTTGGCCACGGCCTTCTTCGCCGGAGCCGCGGCGATCTTCTTCGCCGCCGGCTTCGACTCGCCCGAGTCGATGGTCTCGACGACCGTCACCTCGGCAGCGGCCACCGAGGCGGCGACGGTCGCGGCCGGGGCCACGTTGGTCGGGGAAGGAGCGATCCGCACCGGGGGCTTCGTCGGCGCGGCAGGCGTACGGGTGGTGACCGCCTTGGTCGCAGTGCGCTTGGTGGTGCTCTTGGCGGCAACGCTCTTGCGCTTGGCGCCGGCCGGCTCGGCCGCGCTGACCATGAGGTCCACGCCTTCCTCAATCAGCACCTGATTGAGGCTGCGCATGACGTTCTTCCACTTGGTGACCGGGATCTGGTCCGCCTCGAACGCCTGGCGCACGTCGTCACCGGCGATCTGCCCCTGGGCCTTGCCCCGCTCGATGAGCGCCAGCAGTGCCGCGGACTCGGCGATCTCGGGGGGAAGCGAACGGGATGTGCTGGCCGACACGAACAACCTCTCGGACGATGAGTGGACACGAACCCGGACCCGACCGCCCGAGGACTCGGGTGGGTGGACGGGGCTGGGTCTGCGGGACGGCAGCAGCGCCGCAGACCAACACAGCATTGTGACATGTGGTGGTATTCCGGAGCTGCTTCCGCTCCGTACACATCGCTGCCGCCCCTCAAGTGTTACGCATGCCCGTCGTGGCGCGGGTCACACCGCCGGGAAACGGCCTCCACCTGCCCCGGGCAGCCTACGTCCCGCCGCTGCGACGGCCCGTCCGGCCGCGCCGATGGGGGGTCGGCGCGGCGGGGGCGGTCGATCGGTCCATCGTCCGGACCGCGCTCAGTGCTCGCGGGGGGCGGGGACCGCGTGCTCGACGTCCGGGTGGACGGTGAGCAGCGCGCGGACGGCGGCCTCGGCGGCGGTGCCGTCGCCGATGCCGAGCGCGTCGACCAGCCGGGCGTGCAGGCTGACCGCCGAGTCGGACGGGCGCTCGCAGGTGGTGCCCGGGCCGCCGGACACCTGGAGGGCGCACGAGACGATGCCGGACAGGTGCTCCAGCATCCGGTTGCCCGCCATCTGCAGGACCAGGCCGTGCAGCTCGGCGTCGGCCCGGCCGTAGCTGACCAGGTCGCCCTGGGCCCCGGCGTGGCCCATGATCTCGGTCAGCTCGACCAGGCGGGCCTGGACGTCCTCCCGGCCGTGGCCGGCGGCCAGCCGGGCGGCCAGCGGCTCGATCGCCCAGCGCAGCTCGAACAGCTCGCGGCGCTGCTCGTCGCGCTGCGGGCCGAAGGCGCGCCACTCGATGATGTCCGGGTCCAGCAGGTTCCAGTCGCCGACCGGGCGGACCCGGGTGCCGACGTTCGGCCGGGCGGAGACCAGGCCCTTGGCCTCCAGCACCCGCAGCGACTCGCGGACGACCGTGCGGGACACCTCGAAGCGCTGGCCGATCTCCTCCGGCACCAGCGGGCGGTCGGCGCCCAGGTCGCCGGAGACGATCATCTGGCCGAGCTGCTGCACCAACTGGCCGTGCAGACCGCGGCCGCGGCTGCTGGTGGTCTTCCGGCCGACCCGGCCGAGCTCCGACTCGGCGCCCTCCCAGCGGGGGGCGGGCGGGGTGGGCCGGTCGGCGTAGGGGAAACGGTCCAGCTCGCCGGCCGAGATCGACTCGGCCGCGCGGGCTGCGGTCATGGTGGGGTGCGCAAGGGTACTCACAGCTCCTTTGTCGGCGATCGGCGGAGCCGCCTTGAGGATTCTCCTGAAAAGCACACGAAAGGGTGATCGGCCGTGACTGGATAATTGACTTCTTATCAGGAAGAAATGGCCAAACCAGTCCCACTGCGGTCACATCATGCCTTCTCGGTCCTGGCCGGCGCCGGTCAGAGCGCCCGGCGACGGAACTGGACCAGCACGCCCGCCGCCAGCAGCAACACCACCGGCGCCAGCAGAGCGGCCAGCAGCAGCGGCTCCGGACCGGCCGTCGCGACGGCACCCGGCGTCCCGCGCACCCAGTCCAGCCCGTACTGGAACGGCATCAGCTCGCGCGCCCACACCGGCCATTCCAGGCCGCCCTGACGCAGCACCAGCCCCGCGGTCGGCTCCAGCAATGCCGGGAGCGCGCACAGCGCCAGCAGACCGGCCGCCGCACTGCGCACCACCGAGGTCAGCAGCAGGCCGGCGCAGCCGCCGAGCACCACCATCACCACGAACGCCAGCAGCGGACGGCCGGCCGAACCCTCCGCCAGCAGCGTGCCCGCCGCGCCGTCCGTCACCGAGGCCGCGACCGGACCCGAACCCGGGGCGGTTCCCGCCGCGGCCGTCGCGCCGACCGCCGCGCTGCCCGCTGCGGCCGCTGCGGCCGCTCCGGGGCGGAACGCCGCCAGCCCGTCGAAGACCGCCGAGCCGTCCACCCCGTCCGGCAGCGCCGCGAAGCGCACCACCACCGCGTCCACCGCCAGCGACACCGCCGCCAGCAGCGCCGACACCGCGCCGATCACGGCGAGCTTGCCGCCGACCAGACCGATCCGGCGGCCGAACGAGACCCGCGAGGCGGCGAGCCCCGGGTAGCGCACCTCGTGCCCGTACGACAGCGCGCCGAGCGCGCCCGCGCCGAGCGCCGCGACCGGCAGCGGCAGCAGCGGCACCACCGCCGCCACGCACCGCACCGCCGCCGCCACCGACAGCTCGCCGTCCGGCAACTGCCGGGCCAGCACCGCCGCCACGGCCGCGTCGGCCAGCAGGACGGCGCCCAGGATCAACCAGGTCGAACGCAGGCCGCGCAGGCGGCGCAGCTCGTAGGCCAGTACGCGCACGGGTCACTCGTTCCGGAGTTCGGGCCCGGCGCGGGTCGGGCGCGGGGCGAGGCGGGGTGGTGCGAGGGGTACGGGTGGGGGCCGCGTGGTGACGGCGGATCAGTGGCCCGCGAGCGGGCCGGGGAACGGCGGTTGCCCGCCGTCGCCCTCCGCCCGGCCGTCGAGCGCCGGCTCTTCCCGGAACAGCGGGCGCTCCGGCCGCATCGCATGGCCCTGCGCTGCGGGCGGGATCTGCGCCGCGGGCGGGATCTGCGCCGCCACCGGGGCCTGGGTCGCCGGGGTCTGGGTCGCCACCGGAGCCTGCGCCGCCATCGGTGCCTGCACAAGGTGCCCGTCCAGCGGGAACGCCTCCTGGTCCGCGAACCGGCCGGCCGGCGGCAGCACCGACTGCTGCCCCACCTGCGCTCCCGGCTGCGGCCCCAGATGCTGTGCCGCCGGGTTCGCGCCCATCTGGTGCGCTCCCACGTGGTGCGTGTCCATGTGGTGCGCTCCCGGGTGGTACGCGCCCAGGTGCTGCGGCACCGGATCCGGTGCGCGCTCGGGCTCGGGCTCGGCGGGGCGTCCGACGACCACAGCGGCCGGGACGGGCTCGTGCAGCGGTTCCTCCCGGCCGACCGGGGACAACAGCTCGGTCGCCGGCTCCGGCCGCGCCGCCGGTACGGGCTCCGCCGCGCGCCGGTCGCGCCCGCGCACCAGGACGTGCCCCGAGCGGCCCGAACCGCTCGGCAGCGACGGGTGCGGTACCGGCTGCTCCACCACCCGGTCGGCCAGCTCGTGCAGCAGGATGCCGTGGCGGTAGGCGAGTTCGCCGATCTCGGTGCGGCCGATGCCGCTCACCGCAAGGCCCGCGCCGCCGTCCCGCCGGACCTGCGCCCCCTGGCCGGTCAGCAGGTCCGCGAGGCGGGCCATCTGCGGGCCGCGCACCGCGACCTCGGGGTGCAACCGGGTCCGCCGGAACTCCGCCACCGGCTGGTCCGCGACCAGTCGGCCCCGGTCCAGGGTGACCACGCGGTCGGCGAGCGAGGCCGCCTCCTGCGGGCTGCGGGTGGTCACCACGACCGTCCCGCCGGCCACCGCGAAGGATCGGCAGAAAGCGTGGAACCACTCCTCGTTGCGCGGCGACAGCCCCTCGGTCGGGGCGTCCAGCAGGAGCGTGTTCGGGTCGCCCAGCAGGGCCGCGGCCAGGGCCAGCCGCCGGTTCATCCCGGGCGAGAAGGCGCGCAGCCGGTGCTCGGCCACGGCCGCCAGCCGGGCCTGCTCCAGCAACTCGTCCGCACGCCGGGCCGGGAGGCCGACGCTGCCCGCGAGCATCCGCAGGTGGCTGCGCGCCCGCTGCCCGGGGTGCCCGGCGGTCGGGCGCGCGCTGGGCAGCATCACGCCGATCTCGCGCTCCGGGCGCCGGATGCTGCGGTAGGTGCGGCCGTCGAACAGCGTGATGCCGAGGCCGCGTTCGAGCTCCACCATCAGCCTCAGCGCGGTGGTCTTGCCCGCGCCCGCGTCACCGAGCAGCGCGGTCACCACGCCGGGGCGGGCATCGAAGGTCAGGTCCAGCAGCGCCGGGGGCCGCCCGCGCCGGTGGACCTTGGTCAGTCCGGTGATCTGGATCATCGCTGCCGCTCCCCTGTCCGGGCGCCGTCCGCTGTGCCTGCCGCCAGCACAGTAGGACGCGGAGCGGTAGATTCCGGGCATTCCGGATGCGTCGGAGGGGGTGTGGCCGCGCGCCTCACCCGATCAGGCGACAGCTTCCGCCGGACGACCCGGCGGCGGCGTGACCAGGACCGGAGCAGGGCTCGGTCGTCCGCCGGTCAGGAGTTGCTCAGGAGTTGCTCAGGGCCTGGTCGGAACTCGGCCGGAGCCGGCCCGGCCGGAGCGCCCGGTCAGGACTCCGGGCGTAGCATCGGCGGGTTGAGCAGCGTCGCACCGCCCGCCGTGAAGAGCTGGGCCGGACGCCCGCCCTGACGGGTCGTCGTGCCCCCGGAGGGCAGCAGGAAGCCGGGCGTGCCGGTCACCTTCCGGTGGAAGTTGCGCGGGTCCAGCACCACGCCCCACACCGCCTCGTACACCCGGCGCAGCTCGCCGACGGTGAACTCGGGCGGGCAGAACGCCGTCGCCAGCGAGGAGTACTCGATCTTCGACCGGGCCCGCTCCACGCCCTCGGCGAGGATCTGGCCGTGGTCGAAGGCGAGCGGCACGCCGTCCGCCGGGGAGGCACCGAGCAGCTCGCCGACCGGCGCCCAGCGGGCACCGCTCGCGTCACCGCCCGGGCGCGGCGTCGGCAGGTCCGGCGCGAGCACCAGGTACGCCACGCTGACCACCCGCATGCGCGGATCCCGCTGCGGGTGCCCGTACGTCGCCAGCTGCTCCAGGTGGGCGCCGGCCGTCGCCTGGCCAGCCGAGGAGTGGGCGCGCAGGCCGGTCTCCTCCGCGAGCTCGCGGGAGGCCGCCTCGGCGAGGCCCTCGTCCGGGCGGACGAAGCCACCGGGCAGCGCCCAGTAACCCTGGAACGGCGCCTCGCCGCGCTTGACCAGCAGTGCGCACAGCGCGTGGTCCCGCACCGTCAGCACCACCAGGTCGACGGTCACGGCGAACGGGGGGAAGGCCGACGGGTCATAGCGCGACATGCCGACGATCATAGTCGTCTCTCTGACGATAAACACAGAGCTCGGGACGGTTGCCCCACGCACGGCCTGAGGTGCAGCCCGACCCACGGGCTGTGGGCCGACCCGAGGGACAACCCGCCCCGCAACCCGCCCCGCAGCCCGATCCACAGCCCGGCGCCGGTCCTTGGTACCGCCCGGGGTGCTGCCCGGCGCCGGCCCGGGGCACCGACCGGGTACCGGCCCCGGGATGCCGACCGGCGCCGGAGCAAGGGAACAGACCGGGGGTACCGACCGCGCCGACCCGTCAGCGGGCGCCGAGCTGCAGCGCCGCCGGGGCCTCCTCCACCACCGCCACGCCGATCCGGCTGACCCGGACCGAGAACGGCTCACCGGCGATCCGAAGCCCGGTCAGCTGCAGTTCACCCAACGGCGCGGTGCTGGCCGGACGCACCGCCACCCGCCCGGACGGCACGTCGGGCCGCACGCCGGCGAGCGACAGCACCAGGTGCACGGCGGCCGCGGCGGACACCGCAGCCGGCCGGCACGCGGCGTGGTGCGGCACCGGCGGACAGTCCGCCACCTTCTGCTCGCCCGCGTACATCTCGGGGAGCCGGGCCTCGAAGTGGGTGGAGCTGTCCAGCAGCCCCTCCAGCAGCGCTCCCGCCTCCCGTTCGAATCCCGCCTCGGCGAGGCCGGAGACAGCGAGCACCGTCTCGTGCACCCGGACCGCGCCGCTGCGGTGGCCGAGCGGGTTGAACCGGGGCGACTTGGCGCTGAGCGTCCGCAGCCCCCAACCGCAGTCGAGCTCCGGGGTGACCAGGCGCTGGGCGAGCAGTCGGGACTGCTCGCGGTCCAGCAGCCCCTCGTACGAGTCGCCGTCGCCGGCCAGGCCAACGTCGAAGAGGTGCACCAGGGTGGACGCCAGCGCAGGCAGCGGCCGGTCGTCCGGGAGCAGCGCGGCGGCCGGGCGGCCGCCCGACAGGTCGTCGATCCAGAACCGCTCGCGGAACCGCTCGCGCAGCCCGGCCGCCCAGGACCGCCACTCCTGCGCGCCCGGCCGGTCGAAGGCGTCCAGCAGGTCGGCGCCGTGCAGCGCCGCCCGGTGGGCCTGCGCCTGCACCTCGCAGCGGGCCGCGCCCGGACGGGCCGCCCGTTCCGCGGCCGACCGGCCGAGGTCGGTGACGAAACCCTCCGGTCCGTCGGTGCCGTCCGCGACCGCCGCCCGCAGCGCTCCCAGCGCCCGCTCGGCGGCGGGCAGCAGCTCCGCGACCTCGGCCCGGGGCATGCCCCAGCGCCACGCCTCGGCCAGCACCGTGACGAACAGCAGGGTCGCCTCGGTCGCGGTGCAGGTCGGCGGGAGCTCGGGGCCGCCGTGGCGCAGCGGACCGGGCACGACGCCGTCCATTGGATGCGCCGTCTCGGACGCGGCACCGCCCGCGCCGGCCGGACCGCCCGGAGCCGTGGTGGACGGGGCGGCACCCGGTGCGGCGGGGGGCGTGTGACCGCCCGCCGACCCGCCGGCGGGCGCGGCCGGGGTGACACCGCTGTCGGCGCCGGTGCCGAACACGAAGGTGGGGGCGGGGGCTGGCCCGCTGCCGGACCCGGCGACGGGTCCGGTGCTGCCGGACTGGCCGGAAGCGGGGCCGACCGGGCCGGCCGGGTTTGCCGGGTTGGCGACGTGCTGGCGGCGGGCCAGTGCCCGCAGGGTGCCCGCGGCGAGGCGGGTGCCGAGCGGGAGGGTGAGCCGGGCCGCCCACAGGGCGTCGGCGGCGGTCAGGCCGAAGCGCCAGGGGGCGCCGGAGGCGGTGTACAGGTCGGTGGGGCGGTCCGCATCGGCGAGCAGCAGCCCGCCGAGCGCGTCGAGCGAACGGGCGATCAGCCGCTCGGCCCGCTGGTCGTCGCACCGGACCTCGGGCTCCGCCCAGGGCAGCGGGACGCCCTGGCCCCGGCCCGTCGGCGGTCGGACGGCGCCGGCGGCCGACTCCACTTCCGCGTGCAGTTCGACCGACCAGCGGGCGCCGGGCTGCACCTCCAGGTCCCAGCGCAGGACGCCCGCGCCGGCCAGTACGGCGTGCGGCGAGGGGCGTGCGGACACCGCCGCTCCCCGGCCGTGGCCGGACCAGCGCAGCCCCGCCGACTGGACCTGGCCGGGCAGGTCGGCGGTGCGGCGGCCGGCCGCGATGTCGGTGAGCAGACCCAGGTCGGTGCCGAGCGCGATCTCCAGCGGGAGCCTGGCGGGGCGGAGCCCGGTGTTGCGAACGGTCACCGTCTCTATGCCGTCGGCGTGCCGCAGCCGCTCCACGGTGAGCGCGGGATCCGGGTCGGGGTCGCCGGGAATCCGGACGGCGCCGACGAAACGGGCGGCGGACGTCGAGGTGAGAGTGCCCTGGAGGGGCATCGGCTCGATTCCGCCGATGCGGATCTCCATCCGGGCGAGGGTGCGGACCCCCGAGCGGAAGAAGCCGTGCATCCCCTGGCCGCGCAGTTGGCCGTCGGACGCGGAGATCGCCATGCCGGGCGCGCTGACGCACATCACCGCGTCGTGGGACGCCACCGGCTGCGGGCGCGGCCCGGCCGGCGGCTGCGGCCCCTGCTGGCGCGGCGGCCCGAACGACTGCCCACCCGGGCCGGGCACCTGGCCACCCGGCAGCCCGGCACCACCCGGTCCCGACGAGCCCGCCGGACCGACCGGACCCGTAGGTACCCCGGCGCCGCCCGTGCCCGGCGGCGGACCGGCGGGAACCCCGGCACCGCCCACGGCCGACGGCGGACCGGCCGGGCTCCGGAAGCCGACGGGGCCCGTCGGGGCGGCCGCCGTTGCCCCGGTCGGCACGGGCGCCGTCCCGGGCGCACCCGGCGCCGCCGGCGCGCCTGCGGACGGACCCGGTCCGCCGTGGAAGCCGTCGTGGAAGCCGGCATCGCCGGGACCGCCCGGAGCGCCCGCGCGGGCCGGGCCGGGGGCGGGGCCGGCCGGGTACTGCGGGGTGGCTGCGGGGACAGGTGGCGCCGCGTGCGGCGCTGCCTGTGGTGGCCTTGAGGCGGTCACCGGGTTCTCCTCCCCTCGGTCGACCGGCGGCTGCGTCTCCGGCCGGCCGCGAGTGTGCTCGATCGCGGTCTGTGCTGCTCTCCCGCCGCCGGTGTGCGCGGCAGCGGCCCGGACGGTGGCGGCCCCCGGCCACCCGGCCGGAGCGGGTCCGTTCTCTCCTCCACGGACGTGTCCGTCCCGCCGTGACGCCGGTCGCGCGACACTGCGCGGTGGCCGCCCGACTGCGGCCAGGAGTCCGACGCCGGTGCGGAGCGCCGTGGCGTTCCGCAGGTTGAACGCCGTGCACCCGCCCCAGGTCACGCCCTGACACCGGAGGTCGGCTCGAGCGCCGGCACCGCGTGGTGCCCGCCCGGCGGCGCGCCCCCGGGCCCCCGCAGGGCGCCGGTGGTGGTCCGGTCGGGGTGTCGGCCTCGGGTCGCCGCTGTCGGCGGCCGCCCTCCACCGGATCCGGTCCGCCGTCAGGATACGGTGCGGAGGCAGTGGCGCCCGCACCGGAGACCCCGGCGGACGCCGCCCCGACTCAGCAGCGACAACCCCGCACCAAGGAGTTGCATGTCCACCGTCAGCCGACTGCCCGGGATCGTCACCACCGACCACGTCTTCCAGGTCCCGCTCGACCACCGGGCGCCGGACGGCGAGCAGATCGAGCTCTACGCGCGCGAGGTGGTCGCCCCCGGCCGGGCGCACGACGACCTGCCGTGGCTGGTCTACCTGCAGGGCGGCCCGGGCGGCAAGGCCAACCGCCCGCTGGGCAAGGACGGTTGGCTCACCCGGGCACTCGACGACTACCGAGTCCTGCTGCTCGACCAGCGCGGCACCGGGCGGTCGACGCCCGCCACCCGGCAGACCCTGGCCCGCCGGGGCGACGCCCGGCAGCAGGCCGAGTACCTGGCCCACTTCCGCGCGGACTCGATCGTGCGGGACGCCGAGTTGGTCCGGCACCGTCTGCTGGGCCCGGACGGCCGGTGGAGCCTGCTCGGCCAGAGCTTCGGCGGCTTCTGCACCCTGACCTACCTGTCGCTGGCCCCGGAGGGGCTGCGCGAGGCGTTCGTGACGGGCGGACTGGCCGGGCTGCGCCGCTCGGCGGACGAGGTCTACCGCGCGGCGTACCCGCGGGTGGCCCGCAAGAACGCCGGCCACTACCGGCGCTTCCCGCAGGACGTGGCCGCGGTGCGCCGGATCGCCGCCCACCTCGCCGATCGCCCCGCCACCCTGCCGGACGGCGGCACGCTGACCGTCGAGGCGTTCCAGGCGCTGGGCATGATGCTCGGCAGCGGCACCGGCTCGTTCAGCCTCCACTACCTGCTGGAGGAGGCGTGGGTGGACGGCGCGGCCGGGCCCGAGCTCTCCGACACCTTCCTCGCGGGTGCCCAGGCACAGCTCTCCTTCGCCCAGGGGCCGCTGTACGCCGTGCTGCACGAGTCGATCTACGGGCAGCGTTCGGTCGACGGCCGCGGCACGGAGTGGTCGGCGGAGCGCGTGCGCAAGGAGTTCCCCGAGTTCGACGCAGCGCAGGCGCTGGCCGACGACCGGCCGGTGCTGTTCACCGGGGAGATGATCTACCCCTGGATGTTCGAGACCGACCCGTCGCTGCGGCCGCTGCGCGAGACGGCGCAGCTGCTCGCGGAGCGCACGGACTGGAGCGACCTGTACGACACCGAGCGGCTCGCGGCCAACGAGGTGCCGGTCTTCGCGGCCGTCTACCACGACGACATGTACGTCGACACGGCCCACTCCCTGGAGACGGCGGACGCCGTCGCGAACACCCGGGTGTGGGTGACCAACGAGTGGGAGCACGACGGCCTGCGGGTCAGCGGGGGCGGCGTGCTGGACCGGCTGATCCGGATGGCCCAGGGCGAGATCTAGCCGGAACCGCCCGCCCGGGAGGGCGGCCGGACCGGCCGCCCTCCCCCGCGCGGCCCCGAGCACCTGCGCAAGCAGCGCGCTCACCTCGACCACCCTCCGCCCGCTCGCCCGCGCGGCATCCCCCGGCCCGGACCCGGGATCTCCGCGCCCTGCTCGGCCGCCTGCCGGACCCGCAGCCGGATCCGCCGCCGGACCGAGCGCCGGGCGCCTGCCGCGGCGTCCCCGACCGGAGGACCGTCCTCCCCCGGCTCGGGCAGCTCGGGCGGCTGGCCGCCGCCCGGGTCGCCACCGGGGTCCGGCGCCCCCCGCCGGCGAGCCCCCGCCCCGGGCCCGGCACCGCGCCCCCCGCGCTCCCCCGCACCGGCCGGGCGAACCCCGCCCTCCTCACCGGGCCCCGAGACGGCCGGGAGCCCGGGATCCGCCCGGTCCGCCCGATCCGGCCCCGCCGGCGTCACCGGTCCGTCCGGCCCGTCCGAACCCCCCGAACCTCCCGGACCCACCGGACCCACCGGACCCTCCGGCGTCGTCGGCTTCGGCGCCTCCGGCCCGCCCCGTCCGTCGGGCATGCCCGACGCCTCCACCACGCCGCCCTCCGGGCGCCCGGTACCGCTGCGCCGGATCCGCTCGGACCGCTCGTGGCGCACCGCCTCCAACAGCTTCTCCGGCGTCAGCCCGCCGTTGAGCGACTCGTAGAGCAGCTGGGCCAGCGTGTACCCGGGGTCGAGGTCCAGGGCGCGGGAGAGGACGATGCGGGCGGTCGCGCTGTCACCGCCGAGCCAGGACGCCCACGCGAGCAGGGTCATCGGCGGGGTCGCGAGGTAGTCGAACGGCGGCACGCAGCGCTGGATGAGGAAGCGCCAGAGCCGCTGGGCCTGGACCAGTTCGTGCGGTTCCGCGTACTCCGCGCCGCGGTCTCGGCCGAGCTTGTCCTGGAGTCCGACGAGCAGGCGGGCGGTCCGGGCCGCGTCGATCCCCTTGGCGCCCGCCCCGAACGCCGCCATCGCCTCGGCGATCAGCTCTCCGGTGCGGTCGACCGTCCCGGCCCGGCCGAGCGGGCCGGTCAGCTCCCGGATGAACGGCGGCCCGGCCTCCTCGATGGCCCGGCGCTGGACGTCCGAGACCGGCGGGCCCACGGGTGCGAGGCCCGCGACGATGGCCTTCCGGCTGCCCCTCGGGGCGAGCCCGGCGAAGGTCGCCGCAGCGGCCAACGGGCTCGGCAGGTGCGCGGGCCGGATCGGTGTGCCGTCGGGATCGCAGCAGCTCGCCCCGGTGCACAGGAACGAGCGCCACCGCCCGGCGGAGATGCAGAGCGACTCCTTCACCACCACTCCCTCGTTCTCGAAGGCCCGGGCCAGCGCGCGGGCCAGCGGCTGCAGGCGGGTGAGGACCGCCGGCCCTCCGCCCAGGCCCTCCGCGCGGGGGTCGGGCCCCCGGGCGGGACCTCGGCCGGACTCGAGGTCGGGCCCGGGACTGCCGCCGGGGTCGGGTTCCGCCTTCCCGTCCGGATCGGGGTCCCGGCAGAGGTAGAGCAGCACCTGGTCCGGCCTCCGGCCGCGCTGCTCGGAGAGCTCGACCAGCAGCCGCGCCGCGTCCTCTGCCACGCGGGACCACCGGGCGGCGTCCTCCGGGATGTCGATCCGGATCACGCCGCCCTGTTCGAGGGCGGGCCCCTTAAGCCCGACGGCCACGATCGAGTCGTCCGGGAAGAAGCCGAGCAGGTACGGGAGCATCTCGGCCATGTCGGCCGGTCCGCGCATGCGGACCGGGAGGAAACCGGGGATCTGGGCGGAGGGCATGGTGCCGCGGTCGTCGTTCATGACCGGAAGCGTGCCCCGATCCCCGGCCCGTGGGGTGACTCACCCGTTCGGCTGTGGACAACACGCAGGGCTCGGCATCTGCTCCTTCGTTCGAGCGACGGACGGCCCCACAGCTGTCCGGTAGTTGTCCACAGGTTCGTGCTTTGTCGGCACCGCGCGGTATCCATGAGCCATGAACCAGCGCACCAGCCACCCCACCGACGCCCCCGACCGCGCTGCCGTCCGTGCCCGCGCCGAGGCGGTGCTGCGCGAGCTCGCCGGGCCCTCGGCCCTGCTGCGCGAGGACCAGTGGTCGGCGATCGAGGCGCTGGTCGTCGACGGCCGCCGGGCCCTGGTGGTGCAGCGCACCGGCTGGGGCAAGTCCGCGGTCTACTTCATCGCCACCGCCCTGCTGCGCTCGCGCGGCGCGGGCCCGACGGTGATCGTCTCCCCGCTGCTCGCGCTGATGCGCAACCAGGTGGAGTCCGCCGCCAAGGCCGGCATCCACGCCCGCACCATCAACTCGGCCAACCCCGAGGAGTGGAACGGGATCCAGGCCGAGGTCGCGGCCGGCCGGGTCGACATCCTGCTGGTCAGCCCCGAGCGTCTGAACAACCCTGACTTCCGCGACCAGGTGCTGCCCAAGCTGGCCGCCTCCACGGGCCTGCTGGTGGTCGACGAGGCGCACTGCATCTCCGACTGGGGCCACGACTTCCGGCCGGACTACCGGCGGCTGCGCACCATGCTCACCGAGCTCGCCCCAGGCGTGCCGGTGCTGGCCACCACCGCCACCGCCAACGCCCGGGTCACCGCCGACGTCGCCGAGCAGCTCGGCACCGGCGCGGAGTCCGGTCCGACACCGGGCCGGGCCCTGGTGCTGCGCGGCGCGCTCGACCGGGAGAGCCTCAGCCTGGCCGTGCTCCCGCTGCCCGACCCGGCGCACCGGCTGGCGTGGCTCGCCGACCACCTCGCCGAGCTGCCCGGCTCCGGCATCGTCTACACCCTGACCGTCGCCGCCGCCGAGGAGGTGGCGGACTTCCTGCGGGGTCGCGGCTTCCCGGTGGCCTCCTACTCGGGCCGTACGGAGGACGCCGAGCGCCGCAGCGCCGAGGCCGATCTGCTGGCCAACCGGGTCAAGGCCCTGGTGGCGACCTCCGCGCTGGGCATGGGCTTCGACAAGCCCGACCTCGGCTTCGTGGTGCACCTCGGTTCGCCGAGCTCGCCGATCGCCTACTACCAGCAGGTCGGCCGGGCCGGCCGCGGCGTCGACCGGGCGGAGGTCCTGCTGCTGCCCGGCCGGGAGGACGAGGCGATCTGGCGCTACTTCGCGTCCTTGGGCTTCCCGGCCGAGGAGCAGGTCCGGCGGACGATCGACGCGCTGGCCGAGGCCGGCCGCCCGCTGTCCACGGCCGCCCTGGAGACTCGGGTGGATCTCCGCCGGGCCCGCCTGGAGACCATGCTCAAGGTGCTGGACGTGGACGGCGCGGTCCGCCGGGTCCGGGGCGGCTGGGAGGCGACGGGCCGGCCGTGGGCGTACGACGGGGCGCGCTACGCGAAAGTCGCCGAGTCCCGCGAGGCCGAGCAGCGGGCGATGCGGGAGTACGCGGCCGGCACCGGCTGCCGGATGGAGTTCCTCCGCCGTCAGCTCGACGACCCGGACGCCGCCCCCTGCGGGTGCTGCGACAACTGCGCCGGCCCGAAGCACTCCGCCGAGGTCTCGGCCGCCGCGCTGGACGCGGCCCGCGCCGCGCTCGGCCGCCCCGGCGTCACCTTCGAGCCGCGCCGGATGTGGCCGACCGGGATGGAGGCGCTCGGCGTCCCGCTCAAGGGCCGGATCCCGGCCGGCGAGCAGGCCGAGGTCGGCCGGGCGCTCGGCCGCCTCTCCGACATCGGCTGGGGCACCCGGCTGCGCGCCATGCTCGGCGAGCAGAGCCCGGACGGTCCGCTCCCCCGCGAGGTGCTCGACGCGCTGGTCGGCGTGGTGGCCGACTGGGCCAAGGGCCCGGGCGGCTGGGCCGGTCCGGAGGGCCCCGACGGCGCCCGGCCGGCCCGCCCGGTCGGCGTGGTGGCCATGGACTCGGCCACCCGGCCCGCCCTGGTCGGCAGCCTCGGCGAGCAGCTCGCTGCGGTCGGGCGGCTGCCCCTGCTGGGCCGGGTCGAGTACGCCACGGGCCGGCCACCGCACGGCGGGCGGAGCAACAGCGCCCAGCGGCTGCACTCGCTGTCCGGTGCGCTGGCGCTCTCCCCCGGGCTGCGGGAGACGCTGGCCGCGGCCCCGGGCCCGGTGCTGCTGGTCGACGACCTGGTGGACTCCGGCTGGACGGTCACCGTGGCCGCCCGGCTGCTCCGGCAGGCCGGCGCCACCGCCGTGCTTCCGCTTGTCCTGGCCGTCCAGGCCTGACCCCGGCAGGACGGACGGGTCCGGAGTCGGTTCACCGGGTACAACACCGGTGAAACCCTTCGGACCCCCGTCAGCCGAATGGCGGAACGGCGAACGAGGAATATATCCGGCAGAACCACGGCTTTCGGGCGGCGTTCGTCATTTCATCATTGCCGCTCGGCCCGCTGTGACCTGAGAATTGGAGCGTATCCAGCGCCCGGTCCGACGGACCCGGCCTTCGGCGTACGCCCGCGCGGGCTGCTCCACCGCAGCGGGCTCGGGAAGGAGGATCGTGATCAACGGCATCGACCGAGGTCCTTCCCGCATCGACGGCGCGCGCAGCATCGACCTCCCCAGCTGGAACGACCTCGGGGTGCCGCTGCTGCGCACCCCCCGCGAGTTCGTCGCCGAGCTGCACCAGCGGCACCTCCCGCAGCCGGGCACCACCGTGGTGGCCGTCCTCGACCCGGAGCACCGGGTGACCGCTTCCGCGTCCCTCGCCACCCGCCCGCACATCACCGACGGCTGGCACCACCGCAACGCGCTCCTCGCCCAGCTGCGCCGGGTCGTCCCGCACGACCTCCGGCTGAGCGTCCCGGTCCGCACGGCGGTGCTGCTGCGCTGCCGGGAGGGAACGCCGGAGTGGACGGAGCAGGACGGCGCCTGGATGTGGGCCCTACGGGACGCCGCTGAGCTGCACGGGTTGCGTTGTGGCTCCTACCTGACGCTGACCCCCGCCGGCTGGCACTCGATCGGCGACGGTCGGCGCGGCCGCAACCCGCACTCGGGGTCCTGGGCGGACGGGCCGATCCACACGGTCACCGAGCTGCCGCCGCGACCCGTCCGTGAGCTGGCCCGCGAGCTCGGCCGGCAGCACCCGGTCGGCGCCGCTGTCCCGGTCGTCCCCGCCGTCCCGGTCGTCCCGGCCCTCCCCGTCGTCCCGGTCGTCCCTGCGGCCCCGGTCGCCACGGTCGGTACGGTCACCGCGCTGAACTCCGTCCGCCGCGCAGCCGGCAGCTGAGGCCCGGGCCGACCCGAGGCCCGACCGGCCGGACCCGGGGCCGGCCCTCGCACGGCGGAGCAACGGGTACCGCAGGACACCACGCGGCTGCGGGAACGACAAGGAGCCCGGGAGCCGTGGGGCTCCCGGGCTGCGGCTTTCAGGGGTTCAGGCGAACAGCGGAGCGACCAGCTCGCGCTCGCCGCACACCACCAGCAGCGCGCCGGCGCCGTCGAGCGCCTTGCGCGCGGCCCGCTCGACCCGGCCTGCAGTGCCGTCGTTGACGACCAGCACCACCACGTCCCGGCTCAGCGGACGACTCGCCTCCGCGTCGGCGTAGAACACGTCGCCGCCGTCGGCCAGCTGAGCCCAGTAGCTCTCCTCGCCGAAGCTCAGCTCGTGCTGCTGCCAGGGGTGCGCCTCGCCGACCGTCAGGACCAGGACGTCGCCCGGGCGACGGCCGGACTCCAGCAGTGCGTCCACCGCCTCGTCGGCGCGCTCGACGGCGTCGCCGGGCGCGGCCGGCAGCAGTTGCACGGCAGGAGTGGCACGGCCGGGCGCCGGTGCGGGCTTGGGGCCGGGTGCCGGCCGCGGCCCGGGAACGGGGCGGTCGGCGCGCGGCGGGGCGGGCCTGGGGCCGGGCCTCGGCGTGGCGGGGCGGGGACCCGGCACCGGGACGGCGGCTACGGCGGAGGGGGAAACGGCCCGACCGGCGGCGGGCGTGCGGGGGGCGGATGCGTCCGACTTGTGGGGAAGGGGAACGCCGGGGCCCGGGATACTCTCGTGAATCTCCGGCTCCTCGGGGAAGACAGGCATACCCGGATATCTATCAAATGCCGGTCGGATGCGCACGGGCACCCCACCACTTGGGCACGTGCGCGCCGCAATCCGACCGTCGCGGGCCCGCAGGCGGACGGCCTGACAATACGTCAGAAACCGAGCGAAAGCTGCTCGCCCCGGTCCTCCTCGCCGGCCCGGTGACGCTTGAGGTGGCGCCAGCGCGGCAGCGCGTCCATGTAGGCCCAGGAGAGCCGATGGTGCTCGGTGGGCCCGAACTCGTCCAGCGCGGCGCGGTGCACCGGGGACGGGTAGCCCGCGTTCTCGTCGAAGGCGAACGCGCGGTGGTCGGCGCCCAACTCGGCCATCAGACCGTCTCGCTGCACCTTGGCCAGCACCGAGGCGGCGGAGACGCAGACGCAGGACTGATCGCCCTTGATCACCGTGCGCACCCGCCACGGGCCGCCCAGGTAGTCGTGCTTGCCGTCGAGGATGACCGCGTCCGGCACGACCGGGAGGGCCTCCAGGGCCCGGGTGGCGGCGAGGCGGAGCGCGGCGGTCATGCCGAGCTCGTCGCACTCCTGCGGGGACGCCTGGCCGATGGCGTACGCGGAGACCCAGTCCGCGAGGACCGGGGCGAGCGCGAGGCGGCGGCGCTCGGTGAGCAGCTTGGAGTCGGTCAGCCCCTCCGGCGGCTTGCGCAGGCCCGTGACGGCCGCACCGACGGTGACCGGGCCGGCCCAGGCGCCGCGCCCGACCTCGTCCAGTCCGACGACCACGCTCGCACCGGCCCGGCGCAGGGATCGCTCGACCGAGTGGGTCGGGGGGTCGTAGGGCATGGCTGATCCGTTCCGCGAGGAGCTGGCAACGCCCAGCCTACGCCGCCCGCGGACCACCCCCACGCGCCCGCCGACCCGCCCACCGGCCGCCGGCCACCGGCCACCTGGCGCCAGGTGGAGGAACGCCCCCTGCCACAGCCCCGACCCAGGCCGGCCGAGACGGCCCGCCGCGACCCGACCCGAGCGCCGCCCAGCCGAGAGGGCCCGCCACGACCCGAGCCGAGCCAGGACGACCCGAGCCACGCCGCGACCTCGACCACAGCGCGGCCGCAGCCGCGCCCAGGTCACGGCCGGACCAGCGGCACCAGCACCTCGTCGACCAGCCGCTCGCAGAACTCCCTGTCGATCCGCCCGGTACACAGCTTCGCCCGGTAGAGCATCATGGCCGGCACGACGTCTGCGACCAGCGGATCGGCGGCGCCCGGCCGGACGTCCCCGCGCTCGGCGCCGCGGCGCAGGACGGCCAGCACCGCGGAGGTGCTCGGGCCGAGCACCCGACCCTGCAAGAACTCCCGGAAGTTCTTGGCCTGTTCGTGGTCGAGCTCGGCCATCAGGACCCGCATCGCGTTGCCGACCCGGGAGTTCATCACGCTCGCGTACACCTGCATGACCTGCAGGAGCTCGCCGCGCACCGACCCCAGGTCGGGGATGGCGGTAGGGGGTGGGAGGGTGGCGTCGAGGGCGTCCATCACCAGGTCCGCCTTGGACGCCCAACGCCGGTAGAGCGCGGCCTTCCCGGTCTGCGCCGCACCGGCCACGCCCTCCATCGTCATCCGCGCGAACCCACCGGAGGTGAGCAGCTCCAGGGCCGCGTCGAAGATCGCGGCCTCCAGCGCTTTGCCGCGCTTGCGCGACACGACGGGCACGGCGGGCACGGCCGACCCGGCCGGCGCACCCGACGCGGCAGCCCCAGCAGGCACGGCAGGCGCCGCAGGCACAGCAGCCGAGGCATGCCCGCCCCGCTGCCGACCGACGCCGTCCGCCGGGCCGATCGCCGCCTGCCGCCGGACCATCTGATCCATCGTCACCCATCCTAAAGAACGCTTGCGTTCACAATGGCCCCCGGATATCGTCCCATAGTGAACGCATCCGTTCGCTAACGCAATGTGCAGTCGTCACGCACATTGAGCACAACGACCCAGAGCAACGGCCGAGCACCAACCGAACAGCAGTAGCCAGCAGGGGGCACGACAGTGGCTATCTCCGACATGCTCAGCAAGTCCGCTCCACCCAGGGCCAGTCGCGGCCAGCACAAGGGCATCGCCCTGACCGTGATCGCGGCGACCCAGCTCATGGTGGTCCTCGACGCGACCATCGTGAACATCGCGCTCCCGCACATCCAGGACGCGCTCAAGTTCTCCACCACGAACCTCTCTTGGGTGATCAACGCCTACACGCTGACCTTCGGCGGCCTGCTGCTGCTCGGCGGGCGCGCGGGCGACATCCTCGGCCGACGCCGGGTGTTCATCGCCGGCGTGCTGCTGTTCGGCCTGGCCTCGCTGCTGGGCGGCTTCGCGGAGAACGGCACCATGCTGCTGGCCTCGCGCGCCCTGCAGGGCATCGGCGGTGCGATCTGTTCGCCCACCGCCTTCGCGCTGATCGCCACCAACTTCGAGGAAGGGCCGGAACGCAACCGGGCGTTCGGCGTGTTCTCGGCGGTGGCGGGCTCGGGTGCGGCGATCGGCCTGCTGGCCGGCGGCGTGCTGACCGAGTACCTGGACTGGCGTTGGGTGTTCTTCGTCAACGTCCCGATCGCGATCCTGATCGCCGTCGCGGCGCCGATGTACATCAACGAGTCGGAACGCCGGGAGGGCACCTTCGACCTGCCCGGGGCGCTCACTTCGACGCTCGGCCTGGTCAGCCTGGTGTACGGCTTCATCCACGCCGCCTCGGACGGCTGGAGCGACACCGTGACGCTGGTGGCCTTCGCCGCGGGCGCGCTGCTGCTGGCCGGCTTCGTGGTCATCGAGCAGCGCACCGCACAGCCGATCACCCCGCTCCACCTGTTCCGGGACCGGAACCGGACCGGCGGCCTGATCATGATGCTCTGCCTGGCCGCCGCGATGTTCGGCATCTTCTTCTACGTCACGCTGTTCGTGCAGCGGGTGCTGGGCTACAGCCCGCTGAAGGCCGGTGTCGCCTTCCTCCCGATCAGCGTCGCGATCATCATCGCCGCGCAGCTCGCCTCGGTCTTCCAGGCTCGGCTCGGCCCGAAGCCGTTCATGGCCGGCGGCGCGGTGCTGGTGACGGCGGGCCTCGCCTGGCTGACCCAGACCAGCGCCGACAGCAGCTACGTCGCCGGTGTCCTCGGCCCGACGGTGACCTTCGGCTTCGGCATGGGTCTGATCTTCGTGCCGGTGATGCTGATCGCGGTCGCCGGCGTGGCCGACAACGAGACCGGTGCGGCCTCCGGCCTGCTCAACTCGGTGCAGCAGATCGGCGGCTCGCTGGGCCTGTCGATCCTGACCACGGTGTTCGCCAATGCCGCAGTCTCCGAGGGCAAGTCCCAGGCCGCGGACTTCATGCAGAACGCACCGGCGGAGGCGAAGGCCCACTTCCAGCAGACCGGCCAGTTCCCGCCGGGCAGCACGTGGGCCAACGAGGTGCTGGCGTACGGCATCTCGCAGGCGTTCATCGTGGGCGTGGTCTTCGCGGCGGTCGCCCTGCTGGTGTCGATCTTCGTCATCAAGGCGAAGGCCGGCGACCTCCCGACCGGCAGCGGCGCGGGCGTCGCGCTCTGACGGTTCCGCAGCGCGGATGCGGGCGTGCCCCCCGGCACGCCCGCATCCGCGTCGGCCCGACCCCGGTCCCGCGACCCGGCCCCGGCCCCGCGGCTCAGTCGTCGAGGTTTCGGTAGGCCGAGTCGGAGAAGCCGATCCGGGCGCAGGCGGCGGAGCCGTTGCGGACCGGGTGCTCGCGCAGGATGTCCCGGGCGCGGGCTTCGGCGAGGCTGCTGCCGTACCAGGGGTTGGAATCGGCCTCCAGGTCCTGCTCGATCAGCTGCAGCGCGCAGTCCCGGTAGTCGCCGGGCAGCCGGTCCAACGCGGGGACGGCGTCGGCGGACAGGTCGCGCAGGTAGCCGATGTCGATCCGGTGGGACTGCTCGAAGCGGGCCACGTTCTGCTCGGCGACCAGCGCGTCGGGCCGGATCAGGCCGAAGACCGCAAGCGCCACCGCTCCGCTGAGCACCACCGCCCGGGGCAGCCAGCTGCGGCCGGCGAGCACACCGCCGACCAGGACCAGCAGGAAGACCGTGCCGAGCCAGATCTCCGTCGCGGCGACGGTGATCCGCTGCTCGCTGAGGCCGAAGGCGTCCAGGTAGAGCTTCATCCGGAGCAGGGCGGTGGCGACCACCACCAGGCTGAGCCCGCAGAGAAGGCCGAGCAGGATCTTGACCAGCCGGCGGTCGCCGGGGGTCGTGCGCGGCGCCCAGTAGGTGGCGAGCGCGATCACCCCGAGGGTGAGCACGGCCACCCAGAGCAGTTGCCAGAAGCCCTGCCGCGCGTACTCGGCGGGGGTCATCCCGGTGCGGCGCATGATCTCGCCGTAGCCGCCGACCAGTACCACCAGCTGGACCAGGACGAAGGCGCCGAACAGCAGGTTCATCACCACCAGCGGGATCGCCCACTCCAACCGTCCGCGTTCGCGGCCGGGTGCGGTCGCCAGCCGGTCCCAGCGGCGCGGGGCGGCGGCGGTGTGCGCCGCGCCGAGCGCCAGCAGGACGCCGATGACGAAGAAGACCGCGCGCAGCGGCAGGTCGCCGACGTCGAACGACGGGACCAGGCTCTCCAGGACGTCGGCCATGGTCGAGTCGGCGGCGGCGAAGAGCGAGCCGAAGACCACCAGCAGGACGATCGACGCCCCGACCGCCTTGACGATCGGCAGCACCTTGGCACGGGCCGGGTGACGGACCGTCCGGCCGGCCTTCAGCGCCCAGGCCACGCCGGGGACGATGTGCGCCGCCAGGCCGATCTGGCCGAGCAGGACACCTGGCCAGCGGCGGCCGCCGTGCAGGGTCAGCGAGGCGAGGGCGAGCGCGGCCACCACGGCGAGGAAGCTCTGCAGGCCGTCGTCGCTGACCGCCGGGATCGCCGTCAGGACGAGGGCCGAGACCGCGAAGGCCAGCGTCCACGGCCGGGCCCGCCGCCCGGTGGACAACGCGACGAGCACCGCGCCGACGGTCGCGGCGAGGGCGCACAGCAGCAGGTTGACGCCGAGTCCGTCGCCGAACAGCTGCGCGGCGAGCATGCCCGAGGCGAGCGCCGCGACCAGGACCCGGGGCGCGGGCGGCGCGGCCTCCCGGGCCCGGGTGAGCTTGGACCAGGCCGCCTCGACCGACACGTACGGGCGGTACATGTACGGATTGGGCGCCGGCCCGGGGCCCCGCCCCGGCACCTGCCCGGGCACAGCACCGGCCGGCGGCGGAACGGCTCCCCCACCCGGCACCGACCCCGGCACGGATCCCGACCCCGCGCCCGACCCTGCCCCCGCGCCCGGACCCGCCACCGACCCCGCCACCGCCGCGGCCGACGACCCCGGCGCACCCTGCGCATCCGACTCCGGCGCCGGACCGGCCTGCGGCGACGGCCCTTCAGGTACGGACGGACTCGTCATGAAACCCCCTCAGAACGTGGATCCCGTGACTCTAGAAGGATCACGCCATTTCTGAACAGGTTCAAAATGCCACCGGGGCGGCTTGGTCACAGACCTGTGACACAAGCCGCCCCGGCGTTGGTGGGACGAAGCGGACCTACCGGGTCAGTACGACCCGTACAGCGAGTAGACCAACGTGTCCTTCACCGCCGGACCGAAGACGGCCGGCCAGGTCCCGAACGGCACCCCGGTGTTGCTGTAGGCGCCCGAGGCGGCCGGGCCGGTGCTGAAGTTCATGTTGTTCACCGCGCTGCTGGTGCCGTTGGAGTTGTACACCAGCCAGTAGGTGGTGTTGGCGGCCAGCGTGTAGTCGACCGGCACGGTGTTCCAGGCGTTGCCGGTCAGCGTACCGCTCCCGGTCGAGACCAGCAGGTTGCCGGGCGAGCCGGAGACGTCGCTGTAGACCGCCAGCTGGAACTGGTTGTTGGGCGCGGCGCTGACCGAGCCGACGTGCACGGTGAGCGAGGTCAGCGGTACCGCGCTCGCCCCGGTGGTGATCTTCGATCCGTTGAGGTGGTTGGAGTCGGTGTCGTCGATCAGGGTGCCGATGGCCGTGTTGCCGATGGTCTTCGGCGGCGCGCCACCGGTGGTGAAGGAGACCGCGTAGGGCGCGGCCAGCGTGTTGCCCGCACCGTCCTTCACGCCCTGCGCCGTGGCGGTGTACCCGGTGGTCAGGGCGAGCGCGGCGCTCGGGGTGAAGACCGCGGTGCTGGTCGCCGCGTCGTAGGAGACGGCGCCCGCGACCGGCGTGCCGCCGCTGGTGGTCTTCAGGGTGACCGTGCTGCCGGAGACCGTCGCCGGGTCGAGCGGCTCGCTGAAGGAGAACCGGACGGTGGAGCCGATCGCCACGCCGGTCGCGCCGGCGGCCGGCGAGGTGCCGGTCACGGTGGGCGCGGTGGTGTCCTGCCCGTAGGTGGCGGTGTAGGAGCCGACCGCGCCGTCGAAGAAGGCGTACGCGGTGCCGTGGATGGTCTCGATCCGGTAGGTGACCGGCTGGCCGCCCTTGCTCAGGCCGGCGAGCGTGCCGGAGGCGGAGTTGACCGGGACCATCGCCCGCAGCCCGTTGGTGCCGCCGGTGATGTCGAAGGTCAGCGCGTTGCCGGCCCAGGCGAGCTTGGAGAAGGCGGAGCCGTTGCGCCCGTCCAGCCAGTTGAGCATCTGCCGGCCGGAGACCACCGGTACGCCCTTGGCCTTGGCCGCGGAGATGATCGCGTCCGAGGCGGAGGAGGCCGCGTAGTCGGTGTGGATGTTGGCGTTCAGCGCCGCGTAGTAGCCCTTCGCGCCGTAGGCGGCGTCCAGCAGGGTGTTGATCGTCGACGGGTAGGACTGGCCGGACTCGTCGGTCAGCTGGGTGGTCGCCTGGTACTCGTCGATGACGGTGCCGTCGGCGTCCGCGAACTTCATGATCTGGCCGGTGCCGTTGAAGTAGCCCGGACGGTCCTGCACGAAGTTGGACGGGTAGTAGTAGTAGTCGGCGTCCAGCCGGATCCCGTTGGCCAGCTTGGTCTTCGCCTGGGTCGCCCAGTCGTCCCACTCCACGCAGTGCGTGCGGCTGCTGGACGGCGCCGGCAGCGAACCGTACTTGGCCTTCCAGGCGGCCAGCTGGGTGGCGTAGACGTTCTGCAGGTCGGCCGCGGTGCCCCAGGGCTTGCAGCCGGTGGTGACGTGCACGCCGACCTCGAAGCCCTGGTCGGAGTACGCCTTCGCCTGGGTGTCGGTCATCGGGTCGTCGGTGTAGATGTACGAGGAGCCGCGCACGCACTCCCAGTTGGCCACGTTGCAGCCGGCCGGGGACTGCGCGATGTAGCCGTCCCAGCGGCCCGCGGTGCCGCCGATGCCGTGGTCGTCACCGGTCATGATGACCACCGCCTTGACGTCCCGGGGGAAGTACCAGAAGCGCGGCAGCGGCTTCTTGCCGGAGTCCATCAGGGTGATCAGGTTGGAGAGCAGCCGCTGCTGCTCGTCGGCGATCGGGATCAGCGCCTTGTCCAGGTTGTTCCAGTTCGGCTGGCCGTTGATGCCGAAGAACATCTCGGCCGCCTCGTAGCCGTCCGTGGAGTCGCGCTGCTGCCCGGCCCAGGCGATGTTGCCCTGCCGGGTCTGCACCACGGACCTGGCCAGGTCGAAGGTGAACGCGGCGGCCCGGCCGCTGCCCGCGGTGCGCAGGGTGACCGCCGGGTTGGCGGTGGCGGTGGACGCGTCCGCGTACAGCGAGGCGACCGCGGTGGCGCCGTTGAGGGTGTACCGGTCGGCGGTGCCGTGGAAGCCCATGGTGTCGGCGGTGAGGCCCGCACCCGGCGCGGCCGAGGTGTCGATCTTCAGGTACGCGTCGGCGAGCGTGCCGGTGGTGGCGGTCAGGCCGAGCAGCGGTGCGAGCTGCTTGTCCGGCCGCATCGCGATCAGCCGGCCGCCCCCGGTGGTCCAGTCGCCGAACATGGTGACCTGGGCCGGGGTCAGCGGCATCTCGCCGAGCAGCACCACGTCGTAGGAGGCCAGGGTCGAGGCGCTGACCTGGGAGAGGTCGCTGACCTTGTAGTAGTTCAGGCCCTCGGCCTTGAGGATCTCGGTGTAGTACCGGGTGTAGGGGTTGGCCGGGTCGGCCACCAGCAGGATCGGGCCCTCGCTGCCGGGGCCGCTGCCGGGCGGGGTGGAGCCGCCGGAGTCCGGGGTGTAGGTGGCGTAGATCGAGTAGTTGAGCGAGCCGGTGGAGACCGCGCCGAAGCTGCTCGGCCAGGTGCCGAAGGCGGTGCCGCTGGTGGAGTAGCCGCTGGTGCCGCCGGTGGCGTACTGCAGGTTGTTGACCGCGGAGCCGGTGCCGTTGGAGTTGTAGGCCAGCCAATACGGGGTGTTGGGCGTCAGGGTGGCGGTGAGGGCGACGGTGTTCCAGGCGTTGGCGGTCAGCGTGGCGCTGCCGCTGGCCGCCACCAGGGTGCCCGGCTTCCCGGCGCTGTCGCCGTAGATCGCCACCTGGTACTGGTTGTTGGGGGCCGCGCCGACCGCGCCCACGTGGACGCTGACGCTGGAGACGGTGCCTCCGTTCGCGCCGGTGACGTAGCGCGAGGCGTTCATGTAGTTGGAGTCGCCCGAGTCGGTGGCCGCGCCCACCGCGTTGTTGCCGAGTACCGCGGTCGCGGCGTGGGCGGGTGCCGCCACCAGCCCTGCCGCTGCCAGCAGGCCCACCAGCACGCCTGCGAGCCGTCTTCTTACACGCACGCCAACCCCCCAAGGTCGGATAACCAGTCCACCGGCAGAACTGCCGCTACCGGTCTACCGGCTGGCGCCCCGGACCGTCCCCCGAATCACCACATCCGTGACCCTCCCTTGACAGATGTGACCAGGCCTTGACTCAGCCCTTGACCGAGCCCGCCAACAGGCCGCGGACGAAGTAGCGCTGGAGGGCGAAGAAGACGGCGAGCGGGATGATCAGCGAGAGGAAGGCGCCGGCGGTGAGGAGCTCCCAGCGCTGGCCGGTGGAGCCGGCCATCTGGGCGAGCCGGGCGGTCATCGGGGCCACTTCGGGGGTGCCGCCGGCGAAGGTGAGGGCCACCAGCAGGTCGTTCCAGACCCAGAGGAACTGGAAGATGGCGAAGGAGGCGAGCGCGGGCGCGCACAGCGGCAGCACGATCGAACGGAAGATCTTGAAGTGCGAGGCGCCGTCGACGATGGCCGCCTCCATCAGGTCGCGCGGCAGCTGCGCGATGAAGTTGTGCAGCAGGAAGATCGCCAACGGCAGCGCGAACGCGGTGTGCGCCAGCCAGACCGGCGCGTACGTGCCGCGCAGGTCGAGCGCGGGCAGGATGGTGACCGAGCCGAGGTGGGCGCCGCCGGAGAACAGCTGGAGCAGCGGGATCAGCGCCATCTGCAGCGGCACCACCTGCAGCGCGAAGATCACGAAGAAGACCGCGTCGCTGCCCCTGAACCGCACCCAGGCGAGCGCGTACGCCGCCATCGCGGCGAGCACCAGCGGGAAGACGGTGGCCGGTACGGCGATCGCCACCGAGTTGACCAGGAAGGGCATCAGTCCGGCGCTGTTGCCGAAGCCGCCCTCGAAGAGCACCGCGTGGTAGTTCTCGAAGCCCAGGTTCGGGTGGACGAACACCTCCCACCAGCCGCTGCTCGCGACGTCCGCCTTGGGCCGCAGCGAGGTGACCAGCAGGCCGACGGTGGGGATGGTCCACAGCACGGTGACCGCGATCACCAGGACCGAGGCGAGCGGGCTGCTGAAGGCCTTCCGGACGGCGCCGGGCTGCGCGGTCGTGCGGGTCGTCGGCTGCTTCATCGGACCGTACGCTCCTTGCGCAGCTGGATGATGTTGTACGCCACCAGCGGCAGCACCGCCAGGAAGAGGATCACCGCGAGGGCGCTGCCACGGCCGGTGTTGTACTGCTCGAAGGACTGCGAGTACATCTCGTTGGCCAGCACCTGGGTGCCGAAGTTGCCGCCGGTCATGGTGCGGATGATGTCGAAGGCCTTGAGCGTGGTGATCATGACGGTGGTGAGCACCACCACGATCGTGGTGCGGATCATCGGCACGGTGACCGAGCGGAACAGCCGGATCCCGGTCGCGCCGTCGAGCCGGGCGGCCTCGGTGATCTCGTCCGGGATGGCCTTGATGGCCGCCGAGAGGACCACCATCGCGAAGCCGGTCTGCACCCAGACCATGACCACCATCAGCAGGAAGGTGTTGAGCGGCTGGGAGAGGATCCAGTTCGGCGGGTGCTCCCAGCCGAGGGCGATGACGACCCGGCTGAGCAGGCCGACCTGCGGCTGCGAGGGGTCACGGGCCTCGTAGACGAACTTCCAGATGATCGAGGCGCCGACCAGCGAGACCGCCATCGGCATGAAGATCAGCGACTTGTAGACCGCCTGGCCGCGCATCCGGTCGACCAGCAGGGCGAGCAGCAGGCCGAGGCCGGTGGCGGCGAGCGGGGCGATCAGCAGCCACAGCAGGGTGGTGAGCAGCACCTCCTGGATGTGGGAGGTGGTGAGGGCCCAGCCGAAGTTGGCGCCGCCGAGGAAGCGGGTGGAGTCGTCGTTGTAGAAGCTGAGGTAGACGGTGCGGACCAGCGGCACCACCAGGCCGATGCCGAGCAGCAGGACGGCCGGCCCGAGCATCACGGTGATCGCCAGCGGGCGGGTGAAGCGCCCGCCGGCCCGCCCCGCCGCGAAGAAGATCACCAGCAGGATGCCGACGAAGCCCGCGACGGCGCCGGCGCTGTTGCCGAACTTGATCGTTGCGTCCGTCCACGCCGAGTTGGCGAGCACGAGATCGGTGGGCATGCGAAGGGTCCTTCCTCAGGGCATGGGAGGGGCAGCGCGGGTGGGTGGACCCGCGCTGCCCGATGCCGGCCGCTCACGGCCGGGCCGCGGTTACTGCGGCCAGGCCGCGTCGATGTCGGCCGCCACCTTCGGGATGGCCTGTCCCTCGGCGAACCAGGCGGTCAGCGCCTTCCACTCGGCACCGGAGCCGACCGCGGCCGGCATCAGGTCGGAGCCGTCGAAGCGGAAGGTGGCCGCCGGGTCGGTGAGCGCCTCGGCCGAGAGCTTGTCGATCGGGTCGGTGTACAGGCTCTTGTCCACGCCCTGGTTGGCGGACACCCAGCCCTGGGAGGTCTTGACCCGGCTGCTCGCCCACTCGGAGCTGGAGAGGTAGTTCTGCACGGCCTGCACCTCGGGCCGGTCGGAGAAGGCCGCGAGGAACTCGCCGCCGCCCTCGACCGGGTTGGAGACCTGCGGGTTCACCGCCGGCAGGTGGAAGGCGAAGATGTCGCCGTCCGGGCCGATGTTCGTGCCCTTGGGCCACTGGGCGCGGTAGAACGAGGCCTGCTGGAGCATCGCGCACTTGCCGCTGAGGATCGGCGTGCCGGCGTCCTGGAAGGTGGTGGTGGCGATCGACTTCACGTCGCCGAAGCCGCCGTTCACCCAGGCCGGGTTCTGCATCCAGTCGGCCACCGTCTTCATCGCGGTGGTGATCTTCTCGTCGCTGAACTTGACCTTGTGGCTGACCCACTGGTCGTAGACGTCGCCGCCGTAGCTGCCGAGGACGACCTCCTCCAGCCAGTCGGTGGCCGGCCAGCCGGTCGCGGTGCCGGAGCCGATGCCGCCGCACCACGGCTTGGCGGAGCCCGCCTTGGCGATCTTGTCGCTGAGCGCCATCAGGTCGGCCCAGGTCTTGGGCACCTCGTAGCCGGCCGCCTTGAAGGCCTTCGGCGAGTACCAGACCAGCGACTTCATGTTGGCGCTCATCGGCGCCGCGTAGAAGGTGCCGTTGACCGAGCCGTAGGTCCGCCACACCGGCGACCACTTGTTCTCGTTCTCCGCGGTCTGCTGCGGGGGCTTGACGACCTTGCCGGTCTTCACCATCTGGGCGAGCAGGCCGGGCTGCGGGATGATCGCGAAGTCCGGGGCGTTGCCGCCGCCCACCCGGACCGGCAGCTGCGACTCGAAGTCGTTGGAGCCCTCGTAGGCGATCTTGATGCCCGTACAGGAACTGAACTCGGCCCAGGACTTCTCCAGCGAGTCCGACTCCGGGCTCAGGATGGAGGCGTACATGGTCACCTTGGTGCCGGAGTGGCCCGCGTACGCCTGGTACTTGGCGCAGTCACCCGTCAGCGCGGCCGCCGAGGACCCGCCTCCGCCCGATCCTGAACTGTTGGAACACGCGGCCGTCAACGCCAGTGCGAGTACGGCCGGAACCGCCAGCAGTCGGCGTCGTCCGGGGGTCACGGGGGTGGTCAATGCGGGTCCTCCTTGCCAGGGCACCTATATGCCAGCAGTAAGACGAACAACACACTGCGCTGTACCGGTGAGCATGGATCCGTCAGCCGCGAAGGCTGGCTTGAAGACGTTAACTCACCGGTTACCCCACGCCAAGGCATGCGTTAGACCTTCATCACGCGGCGCCCCAGTTGTGACCCGCCCGTGCTGTCGACACCGGTCACAGCCGTACCGGCAGCTCCTTCAGGCTGTTCACCACGGCCGACGGGTTGGCCCGCAGCTCCTCGTCCGGCACCGCGAGCGCCAGGTCGGGGAAGCGCTCGAACAGCGCGGGCAGCGCGACCGAGGCCTCCAGCCGGGCCAGCGGGGAGCCGGGGCAGACGTGCGGGCCGTGCCCGAAGGACAGGTGCCGCTGCGCGTCCCGGGTGATGTCGAAGACCTCGGCGGTGATGCCGTGCTGCACCGGGTCGCGGCCGATCGCGTTGTAGGAGATCAGCACCGCGTCGCCCTTGGGGATCACCACCCCGCCGGCCTTGATCTCCTCGGTGGCGAAGCGGAACAGGAAGTTGCTGGTCGGCGGCGTCCAGCGGAGCGACTCCTCGACCACCGCCGACCACTCCACCGCGCCCGAGCGGGCGAGCGCCAGCTGGTCGGGGTGGGTGAGCAGGGCCCGGACCGCGTTGGTGATCAGGTTGACGGTGGTCTCGTGGCCGGCCGCGATGATCACCCGCAGGGTGGCGGCGGCCTCGGTGTCGGTCAGCGCGCCGCCCTCGACGTCGGCGGTCAGCAGGGCGCTGGTCAGGTCGTCGCCGGGGGTGGCCCGGCGGGTGGCGACCAGGTCGGCGACGAAGGCGTTCAGCGCCGCGATGGTGGCCTGCACGTCGTGCCGGACGCTGGAGAAGAAGCGCTCGTAGAGCTCCCGGATGTAGGCGTGGTCGTGCTCCGGGACGCCGAGCAGCCAGCCGATCACCGACATCGGCAGCGGGAAGGCGAACGCGCTCTTCAGGTCGACCACCGGGCCGGCCGCGGCGACCGCGTCCAGCAGCCCGGCGGTGACCTCCTCGATCTTCGGGCGCATCAGCTCGACCCGGCGCGGGGTGAACGCCTGGGCCACGATCGCCCGCAGCCGCCGGTGCTCGGGGCCGTCGGTGGTGACCATCGACGGGCCGGGCACGGCCAGGCCGATCAGCGGCCAGTCCTTGGGGACCTCGCCGCGCTGGAAGGCCGCCCAGTGCTGGGCGCTCTTCACCAACCGGGCGTCGGTGAGCAGCTCGCGGGCCTCCGCGTGCCGGGTGACCGCCCAGCCGCGCACGCCCATCAGTTCCACCGGCACCACCGCGCCGGCGGCGCGCAGGGCGGCGCCCTCGGCGGCGTTGTCCCGCGCCAGCGGGTCCATCACGAACGGGACGGTCATCTCGGACTCTCCAGGTCTGTTCGGTCTGCTCAGTCGGCCACGTAGCCGGGGGTGAAGGCCACCGGCAGCGCCACCAGCGCCCGCACCCACGCCGAGGGCCGCCAGACCAACGCGCTGCCGGTGACCGCGAGGCGCAGGTCCGGCAGCCGGTCGAGCAGCACCTCGATCGCGGTGGTGGCGATCACCTCGGCGGCCTCGCGGGCCGGGTAGGGGCAGCCGTGCTCCCCGTAGGAGAAGCTCAGGTAGGCGCGGTTGCCCTCGGCCGGGCGCCCGTCCGGGCGGACGGTCGGGTCGGCGTTGGCCCCGGCGATGCCCAGCAGCACCATGTCGCCGGCGGCGATCTGCTGCCCGCCGAGCCGGGTGTCCCGGGTGGCCCAGCGGCCGGCGAAGATCTGGGTCGGGGTGTCCTCCCAGAGCGCCTCGCCGAGCGCCTGCCCGATCGAGCGGCGGCCGCCGGTCAGCGAGGCGGCGAACCGCTCGTCGGTGAGCATCAGCCGCAGCGCGTTGGCGATCCAGTACGCGCAGGGCTGGTGGCCGGCGATCAGCAGCACCCGCAGGTCCCGCATGACCTCCTCGTCGGTCAGCCCGGCGGAGTGCTCCAGCAGTCGGGAGGTGACGTCCGGGCCGGGGTCCTCGCGCTTGCGGTGGACCAGGCCGAGCATCACGTCCAGCAGCTGCTGGGCGCCGGCCTGGGCGTCCGCGCCGCCGTCCAGCATCGCGACCAGGCCCTTGATCAGGACCGGCGCCTCGTCCTCGTCCAGGCCGAACAGCCGGCACAGCACCAGCAGCGGCAGCCGGTGCGCGTACTCGGCGACCAGCTCCGCCTCGCCGCGGCCGGCGAACTCGTCGATCAGCCGGTCGGCGATCTCCTCGCTGAACTTCTTCAGCTCGTACGGGTCCACCCCGGCCAGCGCGTCGGTGACCGCGGCGGAGCGGCGCTGGTGGTCGGCGCCCTCCGCGTACAGGATCGACGGGACCGGCGCCATCATCGGCTTCAGCGGCCAGTCGGCGGGGATCTCGGGCCACTGGTTCCACCGGGTGGAGTCCCGGCCGAAGACCTTGGGCTGGCTGGTCACCAGCTGCAGCTCGCGGTAGCCGATCACCAGCCAGGCCGGGACGCCTCCGGCCAGCTCCACCGGGGCGACCGGGCCGTGCTCCTCGCGCAGCTCCCGGTAGACGCCGCCCGGGTCGGTCTGGAAGCGCGGGCCGTACAGCGGTGCGGCGCCGGCGTGCGCCGGGCAGCCCGGCGGCGGGGTGGTCGCGGGCTCGGTCACTCGGTCACCTCGGTCAACTCGGTCGGGGAATCGGCGGCGGCCAGGGCCAGGAACTGGATGTGCCGGACGAGTTCGATCAGCACCTGCTTGCTCGACCCGCGGTCCCGGGCGTCGCAGTCCACCAGCGGCACGTGCGCGGGCAGGTCGAGTGCGACCCGCACCTCCGCCAGGTCGTGCGACGGGCCGCCGAAGTTGTTGCGGGCCACCACGAACGGCAGGCCGTGCTGCTCCAGCCGGTCGATCGCGTACCAGGAGTCCTCCAGGCGGCGGGTGTCCACCAGCACCACCGCGCCCAGCGCTCCGCTGAACAGCCGGTCCCACAGGAACCAGAACCGCTCCTGGCCGGGCGCGCCGAACAGGTACAGCACCGAGCGCTCGTCCAGGGTGATCCGGCCGAAGTCGAAGGCGACCGTGGTCGAGCGCTTCTCCCGCACTCCGGTGAGGTCGTCCACGCCCTCGCCGGCCCGGGTCATCGTCTCCTCGGTGTTCAGCGGGCGGATCTCGCTCACCGAACCGACCAGGGTGGTCTTGCCCACGCCGAAGCCGCCGACCACGACGATCTTCAGGCCGTTGTCGGCGGTACGGCGCAGCGGGGCCCGGCCGCCGGGCAGCACGGCGGTGTCAGAGCCGTTGGAGTCCATGCAGTACCTGCTTCAGCGTGTCGAGATCGGGCAGCCGGGCCTTGGTGGGCGCGAACCGGGGATGACGGGCGGTGATCCGGCCGGCCTCCAGCAGGTCGCCCAGCAGGATCTTCACCACGCTGACCGGCAGGGCGAGTTCGGCCGCCACCTCGACCACGGCGGTCGGGGTGGCGCACAGCCGGAGGATCCGCACGTGCTCGGACTGCATGCCGGCCACCGGCTCCTGCTCGGTGACGATCAGCGTGACCAGGTCGAAGGCGTGCTCCGGCGGGCGGCTGCGCCCCCGGGTCACGGTGTACAGCCGGTCCGGGTCCTCGTCCCACCCCGGAAGCGGCCCCCCGGCGCGGGTCATGCTCCCGCCTCGCTTCGCTCGGCGGCCGCTGCCCGCGGGCGGCTCAGCACATGCGTTCGCTCGCTCCGCTCGCTCACCCCACGGCCTCCGTCTCCCGCGGCGGCGCGCTCAGGTACGCGCCGATCTGCTCGATCAGGCCCATCATGTTGTGGCCCACCACGCCCACGTCCGCGTCGTCGTCGGTGACCACCGCGAGGTGCGCGCCCTCGCCGGCCGCCACGATGCACAGGATGCCGCCGTGGAACTCGGTCATCGACTGCCGGACCCCGCCGGTGCCGTCGCCGAACTCGATCGACGCGCCGTGCGCCAGGCTCTGCATGCCGGAGGCGATGGCGGACAGCTGGTCGGCCTGGTCGGCGCCGAGGCCGGAGGTGTGGCAGAGCTTCAGCCCGTCCGCCGACAGCACCAGGGCGTGCCGGGCGCCGGGGGTGCCGGTCAGCAGGTTCTCCAGGAGCCAGTCGAGATCGCGGTCCGTGCTGGTGCTCATTCGGAATCGTCCTTCGGGGAAGCGTCTGTGGTGGTCGGCCCCTGCTGCAGGGCCTTGCGGAACGCGCCGAACCGGGCCGCCGAGGCCGCCGAGGGCAGCGTGTGGACCGGCTGCGCGGCGGGCGCGGGCGGAGCGGTGGTGGTGAGCGTGGACCCGCGGCGACGCTGCGGCAGGCCGTTCTCGGTGGTCGGGGCGGTCGAGTGGGCCGGTACCGGCGGGGCGGCCCCGGGGCGGCGCGGCTCCAGGGCGGGCCGGACGACCGGCACGGGCTCGGCCGCGGCGGCCTGGGCGGCCAGCGCCCGGGCCAGTGCCGGGGTGGGGTGGGTGACCAGCTGCTCGGGGATCAGCACCACCACGCCGGTACCGCCGCGGGCGGACGGGCGGAAGGAGATCGACAGGCCGTGCTTGCGGGCCAGCGAGCCGACCACCGCGAGGCCCAGCCGGGTGCCGGCGGAGAGGGCGGTGAGGTCCAGCGGACTGCCGGAGACGGCCTGCTCGGCGCGGCGCAGCCAGCTCTCGCTCAGGCCCAGGCCGCCGTCCTCGACGGTGATCACCAGGCCGGAGTGCACCTCTTCGACGTAGACGTGCACCTCGGCCGGCGGGGCGGAGAAGTTGGCGGCGTTGTCCAGCAGTTCGGCCAGCGCGTGCATCACGCCCTCGGCGGCGAAGCCGGCCACCGCGGCGGTGGAGGCGTTGTGCAGCCGGACGCGCTGGTACGCGCCGATCCGGCCGAGCGCGCCGCGCAGGATCGACTCCACGCCGATCGGCTTGGTCCAGCGGCGGCCCGAACGGGCGCCGGTGAGCACCGCGATCGAGTCGGCCATCCGACCGACCTGCGCGGTGGAGTGGTCCAGGCCGAGCAGGTCGCCGAGCATCTCCTCGCCGTGCCGGTGCTGCATGTCGCGCAGCTCGGCGTGCATCGCGGTGGCCAGCGCCTGCACCCGGCCGGCCGCGGTGGCGCACACCGCGAGGGCCGCGGCCCGCTGGCGCTCGCCGCGGCCGACCTCCTCGGCGACGGCGCGCAGCAGCGGGGCGTGCGGGTGGCGGCGGTAGGGGGCGAGCGCGGTGTCCACCGAGGAGCCGGACCGCAGCCGCTCCACCAGGGCCGGGACGATCTCGCCCTCCAGCCGTTCCAGTTCGACCCGACGCTCGGCCGCCTCCCGCGACTCGACGCGCAACTCGGCGACCTCGGCCAGGAGTTCGTCGGTCTCGGCGCGGGCCTCCTGCAGCTCGGCCCGGTCCCGTTCGGCCTCGGCCTGGGCGGAGGCCAGCGCGGCGCGCAGGGCCGCGGCCGCGTTGTGGGTGGCGCCCAGGTCGGCGTGGAGCGCGGCGGCCCGGGCCCGGAGCGCGGTCAGCTCGTGCTGCACCGCTCCGAGTTCGGCATCCGAACGGCGGGCCCGGTCCGCGGTCCGGGCGGCGGCGACCACCAGCATGCACCACAGCAGCGCGGCGACCACGGCGGTGGCGGCGACCGGCGGGCGGTGCGGGGCGTCGGTCGCGCCGATCGCGATGGCCGCGCCTCCGATCCCGAGCAGGATCCCCGCGGCCGACCAGAGTGCGGTGGCGCGGTCGGGACGCGTGCGATCTCTCATCACTCTGATCCTCGAAGCAGGGCGTCGGCGGCAGGGCGGTCGACTGCGCGCGAACGCCCGGCGTGCACGACGAGCACACTCCGGGCAATTGATCTGTTCACGCGGTCAGCAGATCATATCCATTCACCTCTTGGACTCAACCGGCGAGTTGACGGTCCGTCTCGCTCAGTGACGCTGCGCATCCCTACTTCTCCACGCCGGGTCCACCGGGCCTTCACGCGGCGGCCGCGGCCAGCGCCGACTCCACCTCCCGCTCGACGTCCGCCAGGTCGAGGCCGTGGTCGCGGATCACCCGCACCGCCAGGCCGTTCCCCTCCCGCAGCAGGCCGAGCAGCAGGTGGCCCACCTCGATCCGCCGGTCGCCCCGGCCGGTCGCCGCCCGGAGTGAGAGCACCATCACCTGCTTCGCCCGCGCGCCGAACCGCGGCCCGCCCCGTTTCGGGCGGCGCCCCCCACCGGTCGGCCCGTCCAGCGCCCCCGGCCCGAACCCCGCCTCCACCGCCTCCCGGACGGCCGCCAGGTCCACTCCGATCGCGGCCAGCGCGGCCCCGTCCACCTCGCCGGGCGGCCCGCCCAGCAGCCGGACCACCGCACGCCGCCCGCTCTCCGCGTCCAGCCCGGCCCGCACCAGCACCGCCGCCGCCGGATCCCCCGGCTGCGCCAGCACCCCGAGCAGCAGGTGCTCGGTGCCGATGTACTCGTGCCGCAGGCTCCGCGCCTCCGCCTCCGCGCCCGTGACCACCCGGCGGGCGCCGTCCGCGAACCGCTCGAACATCTCAGTCGCCTCCCTTCCCGAAGATCCGCGCGTACTTCTTGTGCACCGCCTGGCGGCTCACCCCCAGGCACACCGCGATCTCGTGCCACGACCAGCCCTGGCCGCGCGCGTTGCCGACCTGCAACTCCTCCAGCCGGTCCGCCAGATCGCGCAGCGCCCGGACGGCCCGCAACCCCACCGAGGGGTCGCCGCTGCCCGCGTCCGCGGCGAGCTGCTTCGTCTCGCTCATGGTGTCAACCTAGGTTGACACTTGCGGGATGTCAACCCAGGTTGACACCGGGAACACCGACGGCCCGCCGCCCCACCGGGACGACGGGCCGTCCGTGCCGTGCGCCGACTAGATGATTGATGCCAAGGGCTCGCTGGCACGCATGACATGAAGCGAGGGAGTCCAAAGGTCGGTTGTGACGCCTGACCTGGACTCCCTCGCGACCGCACTCTACGTGAAGACCGACGACCTGCTGAAGGAATCGCCGTACCTGGCGCCGTGGCGCCCCGCTGTCGGCATCGCACCCCGGCTCACGGACGCGGAACTGGTCACCCTCGCGGTGATGCAGGCACTCCTCGGCTTCACCTCCGAACGCCGCTGGATCCGCCACGCCTCGTCCCATCTGCGGCACCTGTTCCCCTACCTGCCCGGGCAGTCCGGCTACAACCGGCGGCTGCGCAAGGCCGCCGACCTGATCGCCCAGGTCAACCGCCTCCTCGCGACGGACACCTCCCTGTGGACCGACACCGTGTGGGTCGTCGACTCCACACCGGTGGAGTGCGGGCGCTCCCGCGAGACCGCAAAGCGCTCGGACCTGGCCGGATGGGCCGAGTACGGCTACTGCGCCAGCCACTCCCGGTACTTCTGGGGCCTGCGCCTGCACCTGGTGTGCACCCTGCAGGGCCTGCCCGTCGCCTTCACGCTCACCGGAGCGAAGGCCGACGAGCGGCAGACCCTGCTCGGCATGCTCCACACCGAACCCGGCCTCGTCGCCGCCCGCCCGGGCCAGACCCTCATCGCCGACCGGCACTACTACGGCCGCGCCTTCGAACACGAACTGGCTGAGTGGGGCGTCCACCTGCTGCGGCCGGCCCGCAGGGGCGAACCCCCGCGAGCCGGATCCGCCCTGTTCAAACCGCTCCGACAGGTCATCGAGTCCGTCAACCAGACCTTCAAGGCCCAACTCGACCTCGAACGCCACCAAGGCCGCACCCCGGGCGGTGTCATGGCCCGCGTCCTACAACGCATCCTCGCCCTGACCTGCGCGATCTGGCACAACGACCGCACCGGCCAGCCCGTCATGCGCTCGCTGACCGCCTATGACCACTAACCCTTCGCATCATTCATCTAGCCGACGTGCTCGGCCAGCGCCTCCAGCGTCCGCCGCCAGGAGTCCGCCGCCGCCTCCGGGTCGTACGCCTCCGGACGCTCGTCGTTGAAGAAACCGTGGCCCACGCCCTCGTACGTCACCTGCTCGTGCGCCGCACCCGCCGCCCGCAGGTTCCCGCCCACCCGGTGCCACTCGTCCAACGGCATCACGAAGTCGTCCGCGCCGAAGAACCCCAGCAGGAACCCGGTGTTGGCGGCGATCTCCGCCGCCCGCGCGGCCGGTGCCACCGGCTCCGCCAGCGGAATGCCGCCGTCCAGCAGCCACCCGCCGTAGAAACTCACCACCAGGTCGAAACGCAGCTCGGTGGCGCCCAGCACCGCGATGTGCCCGCCCAGGCTGAACCCCAGCAGCGCCGTACCGCCGCCGCCCGCGTACCCGGCCGCCACCCGCCGGGCCGCCGCCAGGTCCGCCAGCACCTCCTCCCGGCGCAGCCCCGTCATCAGCCGGCGCCCCTCGGCCCGCCCCTCGTCGTCGTACCCGAACCCCGCCCGGCGGGTGTCCCGCCAGTAGAAGTCCGGCGCCAGCACCGCGAAACCCTCGGCCGCCAGCCTGCCGCAGACGTCCTTCAGATGGTCCGTGACCCCGAAGAACTCCCCGGCCGCCACCACCGCCCCGCGCACCTCGCGCCCCTGCGGCAGCACCAGGTACCCCTCGGCGCCGTCACCCAGCGCCACCCAGCGCTCCGACACGTTCCCCGTCATCGACATCCCCCGACCCGATCGGACAGCAACCCGCCGAGCCTACGCCCGGGTCGACGGTGGCACGGCGGGAACCGACGATGGAGGGACGGGGGCGTCCGAGCGGCAGACAGCGGGAGGCACCGTGGCGCACACCTCAGCCACCGATGTTCTCGTCACCGGCGCGGGCCCGGTCGGCCTCAGCGCCGCGGCCGAACTGCGTCGGCGCGGCATCCGCTGCCGCCTGATCGACCGCCTCCCCGCCCGCCTCCCGTACGCCAAGGCGGTCGGGATCCAGCCCCGCACCATGGAGGTCTGGGACCGGATGGGCCTGGCCACCGCCGCCCTGGAAGCCGCCGTCCCGCTGCGCGGCCAGCTGCTCTACCTCAACGGCCGGGAGCAGGCCCGGATCGACCTCGCCCTGCCGCCCGAGGTCCCGTACGGCTTCTGCGCCATCCCCCAGTACGAGACCGAACGGCTCCTGGAGGAGCACCTCGCCGGCCTCGGCACGCACATCGAACGCAACACCGAGTTGCAGTCCTTCACCCAGGACCCGGACGGCGTCACCGCCCGCCTCACCACCCCCGGCGGCGGCACCGAGGAGCTCCGCGTCCGCTACCTGATCGGCTGCGACGGCGCCCACAGCACCGTCCGCAAGCAGCTCGGCCTCTCCTTCGAGGGCGGCGCCTTCCCCGACGAGTACATGCTCGCCGACGTCGAGACCGACTGGGACGTCCCGTCCGGCTACGCCGTCCGCTCCAGCCACCGCACCGAGGACGGCGCCACCGACGACCTGCTGGTCTGCGTGCCCCTCCCAGGCCGCGGTCGCTACCGGATGTCCATGCTCGTCCCGCCCGAGCTCTCCGCCCCCACCGACGGCGCCGCCGTCGCCCACGGCCTCGAAACCACCCGCCGCCCCGATCTGCACCACATCCAGGCCGTGGTCGACCGCCTCGCCCCCACCCCCGCCACCGTCTCCGACCTGCGCTGGTCCTCCGTCTTCCGGATCAGCCACCGCATCGTCGACCGCTACGCCGACCGCCGCGTCTTCATCGCCGGCGACGCCGCCCACATCCACCCGCCCACCGGCGGCCAAGGCATGAACACCGGCATCCAGGACGCCTGCAACATCGCCTGGAAGCTCGCCCTCGTCCTGCGCGGCGACGCCGGACCGGCCCTGCTCGCCGGCTACGACACCGAACGCCGCCCCATCGGCGAGGAGGTCGTCGGCCGCACCGTCCGCCACGCCGCCCACGGCATCCAGGCCGACCCCGACGACCCGCGGACCCAGATGCTGCGCGAGGCCCAGCTCCTCGTCACCTACCGCGACAGCCCCCTCCCCGGCCTCCAGCCCGGCGACCGCGCCCCCGACTGCCCCGGCCTCACCACCCCCGTCGCCACCTACCCCCTGCGCCTGCTCGACCTCCTCCGCCCCCACCCCGGACACGTCCTCGTCCGCTGGACCGACACCCCCGCCGGCCCGCCCCCCGCCGTCGGCCTCCCCGCCGTGACCGTCACCTCCCGCCCCGCCGCCCCCGGCACGTACCACGACTCCACCGGCGCCTTCGCCCGCCTCTACCGGCCCGAAGGCCCGACCGGCTTCCTCGTCCGCCCCGACACCCACCTCGCCGCCCGCTTCCCCCTCCCCGACACCGACGCCGCGCTGACCGCCTACTTCCGGTCGCTCTCCGGTGCCGCCTGACCGGGTTCCCCTCCCGGCCGCTCCGGTTCTCCGCACGCCTCGCCGATCTCGCGCGGGTCGCTCGCCGTGAGCCGTGAGCCGTTCCACGATCCATCCGGCCTGGTCGGCCACGTCCTCCCCCACGAACGGGACGACCACCTCGAAGCGGAGCGGAGCCCCACCGCCGTGCCGGGGTGAGGGCTCCGGGACGAGGAGGGACAGCCGGTGCAGGTCTCCGGTCACGGCCCGGTCCTCCCGGACGCGCGAAGGGGACCGGCCACCGGCCGGTCCCCTTCACTGGTTCGACTGCGGTACTGGCGGAGAGCACTTATTCCTGACGTGCGCTATTCCTCGGTATCCGGCTCTCGATCGGGGAACGCACGCAGCCTCAGCTCTGGCGCCCGGTGGTCGGCGAGCCACCGCATCCGGTTGTCATCCGCAGTGAACCCGGCGCGTGCCGTCTCGGTCCACTCTTCTCGGTCGAGGACTTCGAGGTACGTGTCTCGGAGCGCTTCCTGCTGAGTCGCCGTGCACCCCGCAGCATCGGGAGGCTCCGTGGTCAGGTGTTGAGTGAGCACCGCGATCGTGAAGTAGCGCTCGATCGTCGGGCTGAGCGAACCCACATGGCGAGCATGAGCTTCTAGAACCGCTCTCGAATGGGGGTAGTGAGCGAGGGTAAGCCCCATTCCCCCGCAGTCGCTCATCAGATGGAGCAGTCGACCGATGTGGTCGACCATCTCGCTGTCGGTACCAAGGTCTGCAAGCGCCTCATGGAGTCTGGCGACTGTGGCGACCTTGCCGGCGAAGTATCCGTTGAGGAAGTCGCCGTCGCAGGCCCTGCGAAGCAGCCATGGTCGGGCAGCCGGGTCGTCGAGTCTGCAGAGAGCTTCAACGACATAGACACGTCCCCAGCCGGTGACTCGCTCGGCAAGCCAGAGCAGGGCCTCCACTCCTCCTGGCCCACTCTCGAAAGCATGCGCCGCCAGTGGCCCGAAGCGGTTGGAGAGCAGTCCGATCGTTTGAATCAACGGGATGTCATCGGCTGTTCCCACAGCAGCGAGCAGGGCCAGTCCCACGGTGACCGAGCATCGGTCGGTGCCATGTCGCACCAGCCAGCGGCCCGTTTGGCGAACGCGCTCTCTGTCCGCCTGCTCGGCTGCAGCGGCGATGTGCTCGTTGGGGTGGATTGGGATGTAGACGTCGTGGAAGGCATCGGCCAACTCATCCGGAAGGGCAGAGGCCCGCGCGAAATGTGCATCGAGGATGAACGCCGCGTCCTTGCCGACCGAGTGCCGGTCCTCAGGTGTTCGCGGGCCTTTCCGGTGACGGTGCGACCCGTCGTCGGGGTACGGCTCCCCGTCGCGATGAAGCGGCTCCCCCGGAGCCAGCTGATGCAGCCGGAGGGCATGGTCGAACAGTGTTGTCGGTGATCCGGGCAGTCCTATCCCGGTCGTCTCGCTCATCGGCGGACGGGGGACTCGATTCTCTTGATCATGTCCCGGAGAATGCCATGACAGCGATCGCTGCGACAAGCCCCCGACGCGGCGGCACGCTGCATCAAACACAACAGCCAGGCGTCACGTGCGCCGAGGGCGGTGGAGCCTCAAGACCGACTCCACCGCCCTGACCAGGCAATCTATGCCTCAGCGGTGCCCAGAATCAGCTGCAGCCGCTGGTGGAGCCGCAGCCCTCGCAGAGGTAGCAGCTGCCGGCGCGGCGCATCTTGGTGCCGCAGGAGAAGCAGAGCGGCGCGTCCGCGTTCAGGCCGAACTGGATCTCGGCGAGCTCGGTCGAGTTGTGGGCCTTGGGGGGCTTCGGGGCCTCGACCACCGGGAGCGGCCTGGCGGCCGCCGGGGCGGCGGGAGCGGCCGGCTTGTCGGCGGCGCGCGGCGCGGACTGGGCGAGGCCCTCCACGTCGACGTCCTCCTCGACGGGCTCGTAGGAGCCGGTCTCCAGGTGCCGGGTCCGCTCCTCGACGGAGTGGATGCCGAGCGCGGAGCGGGTCTCGAACGGCAGGAAGTCGAGCGCCAGGCGGCGGAAGATGTAGTCGACGATCGACTGGGCCATCCGCACGTCCGGGTCGTCGGTCAGACCGGCCGGCTCGAAGCGCATGTTGGTGAACTTGGAGACGTACGTCTCCAGCGGCACGCCGTACTGCAGGCCGACCGAGACGGCGATGGAGAAGGCGTCCATCATGCCCGCGAGGGTCGAGCCCTGCTTGGACATCTTCAGGAAGACCTCGCCGAGGCCGTCGTCCGGGTAGGAGTTGGCGGTCATGTAGCCCTCGGCGCCACCGACCGTGAAGGAGGTGGTGATGCCCGGGCGGCCCTTGGGGAGGCGCTTGCGGGTCGGGCGGTACTCGACGACCTTCTCGACGGCCGGCGCGACCTCGACGGCCTTCTCCTCGACCGCCGGGGTCTTGGTCTTCGCCGAGAGCGGCTGGCCGACCTTGCAGTTGTCGCGGTAGATGGCGAGCGCCTTGACGCCGAGCTTCCACGCCTCGAAGTAGATCTCCTCGACGTCCTCGACGGTGGCGTTCTCCGGCATGTTGACGGTCTTGGAGATGGCGCCGGAGATCCACGGCTGGATCGCCGACATCATCCGCACGTGGCCCATCGGCGAGATGGAGCGCTCGCCCATCGCGCAGTCGAACACCTCGTAGTGCTCGGCCTTCAGACCGGGCGCGTCGATCACGTTGCCGTGCTCGCCGATGTGGGTGACGATCGCCTCGATCTGCTCGTCCTGGTAGCCGAGGCGGCCGAGGGCGCGCGGCACGGTGCCGTTGACGATCTGCATGGAGCCGCCGCCGACGAGCTTCTTGAACTTGACGAGCGCCAGGTCCGGCTCGACGCCGGTGGTGTCGCAGTCCATCATCAGGCCGATGGTGCCGGTCGGGGCGAGCACGGAGGCCTGGGCGTTGCGGAAACCGTTCTGCGCGCCGAGGCGGAGCACGTCGCTCCAGGTCTCGGTGGCGGCGGCCCACACCGGGGCGTCCAGCTCGTCGACCGCGACGGCGGCGGCGTTGGCGTCAGCGTGCTGCCGCATGACCCGCTGGTGCGGGGCGGCGTTGCGGGCGTAGCCGTCGTACGGGCCGACGACGCCGGCGAGCTCGGCGCCGCGGCGGTAGGCGGTGCCGGTCATCAGCGAGGTGATGGCACCGGCCAGGGCGCGGCCGCCCTCGGAGTCGTACGCGTGGCCGGTGGCCATCAGCAGGGCGCCGAGGTTGGCGTAGCCGATGCCGAGCTGGCGGTAGGCGCGGGTGGTCTCGCCGATCTTCTCGGTCGGGAAGTCGGCGAAGCAGATGGAGATGTCCATCGCGGTGATGACCAGCTCGACGACCTTGGCGAAGGTGCCGGCGTCGAAGGAGTCGTCGTCGCGCAGGAACTTCATCAGGTTGAGCGAGGCGAGGTTGCAGCTGGAGTTGTCCAGGTGCATGTACTCGGAGCAGGGGTTGGACGCGTTGATGCGGCCGGACTCCGGGCAGGTGTGCCAGTGGTTGATGGTCGAGTCGTACTGGATGCCGGGGTCGGCGCAGGCCCAGGCGGCCTCGGCCATCTTGCGGAAGAGCTTCTTGGCGTCGACGGTCTCGATGACCTCGCCGGTCATCCGGGCGCGCAGGCCGAACTCGGTGCCGTTCTCGACCGCGGTCATGAACTCGTCGTTGACGCGGACGGAGTTGTTGGCGTTCTGGTACTGGACGGAGGTGATGTCGTCCCCGCCGAGGTCCATGTCGAAGCCCGCGTCGCGCAGGGCGCGGATCTTCTCCTCCTCCTTCACCTTGGTCTCGATGAAGGCCTCGACGTCCGGGTGGTCGACGTCCAGGACGACCATCTTGGCCGCGCGGCGGGTGGCGCCGCCGGACTTGATGGTGCCGGCCGACGCGTCGGCGCCGCGCATGAAGGAGACCGGGCCGGAGGCGTTGCCGCCGGAGGAGAGCAGTTCCTTGGAGGAGCGGATCCGGGAGAGGTTGAGGCCGGCGCCGGAGCCGCCCTTGAAGATCATGCCCTCTTCCTTGTACCAGTCGAGGATCGACTCCATGGAGTCGTCGACGGCCAGGATGAAGCAGGCGGAGACCTGCTGGGGCTGCTTGGTGCCGACGTTGAACCAGACCGGCGAGTTGAAGCTGAACACCTGGTGGAGGAGGGCGTGGGTCAGCTCGTGCTCGAAGATCTCGGCGTCGTCCGCGGTGGCGAAGTAGCCGTGCTTCTCGCCGGCGGCGCGGTAGGTGAGCACCACGCGGTCGATGATCTGCTTCAGGCTCCACTCGCGCTGCGGGGTGCCGACCGCGCCGCGGAAGTACTTCGAGGTGACGATGTTGACCGCGTTGACCGACCAGAAGTCCGGGAACTCGACCCCGCGCTGCTCGAAGTTGATCGAGCCGTCGCGCCAGTTGGTCATGACGACGTCGCGCCGCTCCCAGGTGACCGCGTCGTACGGGTGGACGCCGGGGGTGGTGTAGATGCGCTCCAGCCGCAGGCCGCCCTTGGGCGCCTTGCCGGCGCCCTTGACGGTCTTGTCCGACTTCGAGCTGCGTGCGGAACCGCTCGTCGTCTCAGTCACTGCGTTCTCCTCCTCATGGGCAAACGCCCGAAGCGCCCTGAAAAGTCCGGGCACCGGCTGGTTCTCCTACGGGCGTGCGGGCAGCCGAGAGCCAGGCCGCCGTGCACGGTGTGTTACGGGTGGGCGCGCGCCGTGAAGATCAGCGCGCGGCGGCGGGGATCGGCACCGGGGTGCCCTCCTCCGCGGCGAGGGGCTGCCCGGCGCGGAGTTCCGCGATGGCAGCCTCGAAGTCCTCGAGGTTGTCGAAGGCCCGGTAGACGGACGCGAACCTCAGGTACGCGACGACGTCCAGCTCCTTCAGGGGGCCGAGTATGGCCAGACCGACATCGTGGGTCGACAGTTCGGCGCTGCCGCTGGCGCGGACGCACTCCTCGACCCGCTGACCGAGCTGCGCGAGCGCGTCCTCGGTGACCGGGCGGCCCTGGCAGGCCTTGCGGACACCGGAGATCACCTTTTCGCGGCTGAACGGCTCGGTGACGCCGCTGCGCTTGATCACCATCAGGGTGGCGGTCTCCACCGTGGTGAAGCGTCGGCTGCAGTCGGGGCACTGGCGACGGCGCCGGATCGAGCTTCCGTCGTCGCTCGCGCGACTGTCGACGACCCGGCTGTCCGGGTGCCGGCAGAAGGGGCAGTGCACCTGGGACTCCCTCCCTGCGGCAAGACATCGGACTCGGAACACTCTACCGGACCACAACCTGTAGCCCCGACCGAGGACAGTAGCCACAAGATCTGGTGAGCGACACCCGACGCGCCGGATCGGGTCGAAATTCTCCGAGGGCGCCGAATAGACTGTCCGAGTCGAACATTAGAGCGATGTACACCCGAGACCTTGATCGCGGCGAGCAAACTCGAATAAATTCACTCGAACGTGTGTTTGGCGCAACCTTTCGAAAGGAGGCCCGTTGAGTTGGCAGGGAGAAACAGCACCTGTCGAATCGAGGGCCGCCATGACCGCGATCAACGTCGAAGCCAAAACCGCCATCCCGGTGCAGGAGCGTTCCGCGCGCACCACTGACCAGGAGAGCATGGACCAGACCATGAGCCGAAGCCAGCCGATCGACGACGTCGACCTCGGCGTGTCCACCCCCGTCGTCCGTGCCCTCCCCGGCCGCCCCCCGGGCATCCGCACCGACGAGGCCGGCCTGACGGAGCGCCAGCGCCGGGTCATCGAGGTCATCAGGGACTCCGTCCAGCGGCGCGGCTACCCGCCGTCCATGCGCGAGATCGGCCAGGCCGTCGGGCTCTCCTCCACCTCCTCGGTGGCGCACCAGCTGATGGCGCTGGAGCGCAAGGGCTTCCTGCGGCGCGACCCGCACCGGCCGCGCGCGTACGAGGTCCGCGGCGTCGAGGTCGCCCGGCCGAACACCGCCGAGACCGCCGGCCGCCCCTCCACCTCGTACGTGCCGCTGGTCGGCCGGATCGCCGCCGGTGGGCCGATCCTCGCCGAGCAGACCGTCGAGGACGTCTTCCCGCTCCCCCGTCAGCTGGTCGGCGAGGGCGAGCTGTTCGCGCTCACCGTCAAGGGCGACTCGATGATCGAGGCCGCCATCTGTGACGGAGACTGGGTGACGGTCCGCCGCCAGCCCGTCGCGGAGAACGGCGACATCGTCGCGGCGATGATCGACGGCGAGGCGACCGTCAAGCGCCTCAAGCGCGAGGACGGCAAGATCTGGCTGATGCCGCACAACCCGGCGTACGAGCCCATTCCGGGCGACAACGCGACCATCCTCGGCAAGGTCGTCGCCGTCCTGCGCCGGCTCTGAGACGGAAGACAGGGGCGCGCAGTTCCTCGCGCCCCTGCCCGTCCCTATCGGGGCTTCACGGGCGGCGCGCTCGCGTCGATCGCCGCCAGCGACCGCCGGACCTGGTTGCGGTCCGTCGTGTACCAGAAGTTGGGCATCGACGACCGGAAGAACCCGCCGTACCGCTTGGTCTCCACCCGCGGGTCGAGCACCGCGACCACCCCGCGGTCGTCCGCCGCGCGGACGAGCCGCCCCGCGCCCTGGGCCATCAGCAGCGCGGCGTGCGTCGCGGCGACGGCCATGAAGCCGTTGCCGCCCCGCTGTTCGACGTCCTTCTGGCGGGCGCTCATCAGCGGGTCGTCCGGCCGCGGGAACGGGATCCGGTCCATCACCACCAGCTGGCACGCGGAGCCGGGCACGTCGACGCCCTGCCACAGCGAGAGCGTGCCGAACAGGCAGGTGCTCGCGTCGAAGGCGAACTCGCGGATCAGCTCGCCGAGGGTGTCCTCGCCCTGGAGCAGGATCCGGTTGTCCAGCCGCTCCCTGAGCGCCTCCGCAGCGGCCTGCGCGCCCCGCATGGAGGAGAACAGCCCGAGCGTCCGCCCGCCCGCCGCGCCGATCAGTTCGGTCAGCTCGTCGAGCATGTCCGGCCGTTCGGGGTCGCGGCCGGGGTCGGCGAGGTGCTTGGCGACGTACAGGATGCCCTGCTTGGGGTAGCTGAACGGGGAGCCGACGTCGATGCCGCGCCAGTACGGCGGCGCGTCCTCGCCGACCTCCACCTCGGGCTCGGCCGGACTCCGCACATCGGGCAGCCGGCTCTCGCCGGGCAGGCCGAGCGAGGCGGCGACGCCGTTGAAGTCGCCGCCGAGCTTGAGGGTGGCGGAGGTGAGGACGACCGACCGCTCCTTGTAGAGGTTCTCCCGGAGCAGGCCGGAGACGCTGAGCGGGGCGACCCGCAGCGAGGCGGTGCCCATCCCGAAGCGGTCGCTGCGCTCGACCCAGATGACGTCCCACTCGGACTCGGAGAGCAGCCGGTCGGCGGTCTCGTGCAGGGTCTCCGCGGAGGCCATGGCCTGCTTGCGGACGGCGTCCTCGTCGGTGAGGCCCTTGTCCCGGGTCTCGCCGAGCGAGGTGATCACCTGCCGGCTGGCGTCCCGGATGCCGGCGACCGCGTACGCCAGGTACTCGGGGAGCTCCTCCAGCCGCCCCGCCTGCGCCGTCTCCATCAGGCCGTGGAAGTTCTCGGCGGCGGCCTGCAGCGCGTCGACGGACTTCTCGTTGGCGAGCTTGGCGGCACGCCGCACCGCCCGGTTGACGGCGTTGACGGTGAGTTCGGCGGTGGCGGCGCCGGTGACCCGGTTCACCAGCTCGTGCGCCTCGTCGATGATCAGCAGGCCGTGCTCGGGGAGCACCGGGGCGCCCTCGATGGCGTCGATCGCCAGCATCGCGTGGTTGGTGACCACCACGTCGGCGAGCTTGGCCTTCTCACGGGCCTTCTCGGCGAAGCACTCCTGGCCGTACGCGCAGCGCGACGCGCCGAGGCACTCCTTGGAGGTGACGGCGAGCTGGGCCCAGGCCTTGTCGGAGACGCCGGGCGAGAGGTCGTCGCGGTCGCCGGTCTCGGTCTCGTCGGCCCAGTCGCGCAGCCGCAGCACGTCCTGGCCGAGCTTGCCGGTGGGGCCGCCCATCACCTCGACCGGGTCGAACAGGCCCTCGCCCTCGTCGCTCGGGGTGCCCTCGTTGGCCCGGTGCAGGCACAGGTAGTTGGAGCGGCCCTTGAGCATGGCGTAGAGCGGCCGGCGGCGCAGCACGGGGTGCAGGGCGTCGACGGTGCGCGGCAGGTCGCGCTCGACGAGCTGGCGCTGCAGGGCGAGGGTCGCGGTGGCGACCACCACGCGGTCGCCGTGGGCGAGGGCGGGCACCAGGTAGGCGAGTGACTTGCCGGTGCCGGTGCCGGCCTGGACGAGGAGGTGCTCGTCGTTGTCGACGGCGGCGGCGACCGCCTCGGCCATGGTGATCTGGCCGGGTCGCTCCACGCCGCCGACGGCGGTGACGGCGGCGTGCAGCAGCTCTGGGATGCGCGAGGCGGGTACGGCGGCGGGTGCGTCGTCGTCCGGCGGCGGGGATGCGGAGTCGTTCGTCATGGCACTCCCACCCTACGGCGCGGGGGTGACAATCCCGTGCCGCTGGGTGGGCAGCTCGGCGTGCGGGTGCAGCGGGTTGTCGACCGAGCCGTGCACGGCGGCGTGCGGGCGGTGCGGGCGGTCGCGGTAGCCGTCGAGGAGCAGCCGGTTGCGGTTGAGGCAGAGCCGCTCGATCCGGGGGGGCGAGCAGGTCGAAGAGCTCGAAGCGCTCGGCGAGCTCGGGGAAGCGCAGCTGGTGGGCGAGGACCTCCTCGCGGACCAGCTCCCAGAACTCCGCCTCCGGGACGTCCAGCTGGGCCTCGACCAGCGGCGCGAGGTAGCGGTAGACGCCGATGAACAGCCCGGAGTGGATGAACTGGCAGAGGAAGTCCGGGCCTTCGCGCAGCAGTACGGCGTCGACCTCGGCCGGCAGGTCGGCGAGTTCGGGCAGCGGCTGGTCGCTGATGTTGACGTCGTCGACGAAGTCCTTGACGGCCAGCCGCACCGGGACGTCCCGGTCGTCGAACAGCACGATGGCGTTCTCGCCGTGCGGGGAGAAGACGGTGCCGTAGCGGTACAGGAAGTGCAGCAGCGGCGGCAGCATCGCGGAGAACAGCCGCTTCAGCCACGCCCGGGGCGCCAGGCCGGAGCGGGCGACCAGTTCGGTGACCAGGGCCCGGCCGTCGGAGCCGGTCTGCAGCAGGGCGGCGAGGGTCCGGCCGCGCTCGCCGGGTTCGAGGTGGGCGCCGAGCGGTTCGCGCCAGATCGCGCCGAGCAGTTCCTTGTACTGGTAGGGCGCCTCGGGCAGGTCGCGGTAGATCGGGTGGTCGACGGTGACCGAGGCGATCTCGCCGAGCAGCACGACCCGGCACTCGTCGCGCAGGAAGGCGTCGCGGTCGCGCAGGCCGTGGATCCAGGCGGTGACGGCGGGCGCGGCGAGCGTGCGTTCGACCGGGAGGCCGCGCCAGACCAGGGTGTTGAGGATGGACAGCGGCAGCTTCACGGTGCACCGGTCGGGCCGGGAGAGGTTGAAGAAGCTGCGGATGGACTGCTGGGGCAGCCGCAGGTCGCCGTCGCTGGGCAGCGGGACGATCTCGCCGCTGGCGATCCAGGGGGCGAACAGGCCGACCACGGTCTCGTCCCACTGCCAGGGGTGGACGGGCAGCAGCAGGTAGTCCTCGCCGAGCTGGTCGCGGAAGGCGGGTTCCAGCTCGCGCTCGTACAGGCCGGGGTCGCCGCGGAACTCGGCGAGCCGGCGGTGCACGGCCAGCCAGGGCAGCCGCTGCGGGACGCGGGCCTCGGGGGCCCAGGCGGCCCAGTCGCGGGCGGAGAAGCCGAGCCGGCCCTTGTTGGGGACGATCCACGGGTGGCCGGTCTGCCGGCCCTCCAGGGCGACGTGGTCGAGGTCGGCGAGTTCCGCGGCGGTCAGCGCGGTGGCGTCGTGGTGGGCGTCGGCGATCAGGGTGGCGGTCAGCTCGCGGACCAGGTGGCCGACGGTGTCGCCGCCGAGGCCGAGCGGCTGCGCGGCGTGCTGCGGGAAGCGCAGCGGGTCCGCGTCCCCGTCCAGCGACCCGGGGTCGACCCGCCAGCTGCCGTACGCGCCGCGGTCGGCCCGGAACCGGTAGGCGGCGCCGGGGAGTTCGACCAGCCAGCCGTCCCCGTCCGGGACCGGTTCGATCAGCTCCTCGTAGGCGAACTCGCCGAGCATCTTGGCGAGCAGCGCCCGCCGTGCCCGGCCCCAGTGCTCCGCGGTCAGCTGGGCGGGCAGGTGGAGCGCGGGTTCAGCGGGGTGCTGCTGCGGCACGGACGTGGCCTTCCTGGGGTCTGGGGAGCACCGGCGGAACGGACGCGGGCGGGGCGAAGGTGGTCCAGGCGGTGCGGAGGGGCAGCGGGTGGAGCGGCTTGCCGGCGACGGCGTTGAGGATCACGGCGGCGCGGTGGGCGCCCAGGCCGAGGTCCGGGGTGCCGACACCGTGAGTGTGCAGCTCGGCGTTCTGCACGTACAGACCGCCGGTGACGCCGGGCCGCAGGGCGACCCGGTGGTCCAGGTCGACCCGGTAGCGGCCGTGCTCGTCCCAGTCGACCAGGTCGGCGACCGGGTCGAGCAGGGCCGGGCGGACGGCCCGGTAGCCGGTGGCGAGGACGACGGCGTCGGTGCGCACCAGGTGCCGCCGCCCGGAGTCGACGTGCCGGCAGTGCAGTTCGAGGCCGCCGCACGGTCCGGCGGCGGCCTCGGTGACGGCGGTGCCGGGCAGGATCTCGACCGGGTCGGCGTCGAGCGGGCGGCCGACGGTCCGTTCGTACAGGTGGTCGTGGATCTCGGCGAGGGTCTCGGCGCTGGCGGCCTTGTGCAGCTGCCACTGGGCGGGGACCAGGGCGTCCCGGGTGTCGGCGGGCAGGCCGTGGAAGTACCGGGTGTAGTCGGGGGTGAACTGCTCCAGGCCGAGCTTGGAGTACTCCATCGGGGCGAGCGCCCGGGTGCGGGTGAGCCAGCGCAGCCGGGTGCCGTCGCCGGCGCGCAGCCGCAGCAGGTCGAGGAAGACCTCGGCGCCGGACTGTCCGGACCCGACCACGGTGATGTCCCGGGCACCGGCCAGGGTGTCGCGGCGGTGCAGGTACTCGGCGGAGTGCCAGACGGCGGGGTGGGCGCGCAGCGGGGCGAAGGCCTCGGGGTGGACGGGTTCGGTGCCGACGCCGAGCACCACGTTGCGGGCCCGGTGCTCCTCGGCCGCCGGGCCGCCGGTCACCACCCGGAACAGCTCCTCCTCGGCGTCCCAGTGCAGCGCGGCCACCGGTCGGCCGAAGCGGCAGTTGGGCAGCCGGTCGGCGGCCCAGCGGCAGTAGTGCTCGTACTCGCGGCGGGGCAGCTGGAAGCGCTCGGCGAAGTAGAACGGGAGCAGCCGTTCCTGGTGGCGCAGGTAGTTGAGGAAGGACCACGGGTTGGTCGGGTCGACCAGCGAGACCAGGTCGGCGAGGAAGGGCACCTGCATCCGGGCGCCGTCCACCAGCATGCCGGGGTGCCAGCGGAACTCCGGTCTGGCGTCGAGGAAGAGGGCGTCGACGCCGTCGGCGCGGTCGGCGAGGGCGGCCAGGGACAGGTTGAAAGGGCCGATGCCGACGCCGATCAGGTCGTACGGTTCGGGCTGCGGGAGATCCATCTCGTCCTAGGACTCGTGCGGTGCGCGCGGCCGGACCATCAGGGCGGCGCGTTTGGCGGGCAGGTCGAGCTCGGCGGTCCGGGTGAACCCGGCGTTGCGGAAGGCCCGTAGCGAGGGTGTGTTGCGCAGATCCGGTTCGGCGACCACCCGGGTGCATTCGGGGCGCTGGTCGAGGACCAGGCCGGCCAGCGCGCCGAGCAGCAGGCTGCCCAGGCCCCGGCCGCGGGCGGTGGGCGGGCCGAGCAGCAGGTGGACGCCGATGTCGTGCGGGCGGGCCGGGTAGTGCGCGGCGAGCGGGTCGAGGTCGGCCCGGTAGAGCTCGAAGTAGCCGGTGGGGACGCCGTCGAGCAGGCCCAGGTACGGGATGCTGCGGCCGTCGCTGTCGAGTTGGGCGCGCAGGTGGCGCTCGGTGGTCCCGGGCGGCCCGGCCAGCTCCCACCAGGCGTCCACGGCGGGGTCGTTCATCCAGCCGGTGAGCAGGTCGAGGTCGCCGGGCAGGGTGACCGGGCGGAGCCGGAACTCCCCGGCGGCGGTGGGGACGGTCACCGCCGCGCCGCCGGGGGTCACGCCCCGGCCACCGGGTTGTCGAGGGCCACGTAGACCGACTGCGTCTCCACCGGGCCGACCAGTTCGTCCAGGCCGTGCAGCCGGGTGAGCAGGTTGGCCTTGCAGCGCAGGGTGGGTGCCTGCAGCAGGTGGGCGGGCAGCGTGGAGCCGGTGGCGGCGGCCCGGGGGCCGGCCAGGAACCGGCGCAGCGCGGCGAGCAGCAGTTGCTCGTCGGCGAGCCGCTGCGAGCCGAAGGCGCCGATCAGGCCGAGGACGTGGTTGATGCCGAGGTAGTAGGCGAAGCGCTCGTCGGCGACCGTGTCGGGCACGAAGGTGTCGCTGTGCGCGCCGAGGGCGGGCAGCTGCTGCCGGAGCCGGTCGGCGGCGGACTCCCGGAAGTAGTAGCCCTGGTTGTCGCGGTAGCGGCCGCCGACCGGCCAGCCCTCGGCGTCCAGCACGACCAGGCTGTTCTGCTGGTGGGCCTCCAGCGCGATGCCGGCCCGGCCGTCCAGCCAGAGGATGGGCAGCACGACGGCGTCCAGGTAGCGCAGGAACCATTCGGTGGCGACGGTGGCGACCGGTCGGCCGGTGCGGGCGGCGAGCTCGCCGAGCACGTCGGACAGCTGCGAGGTGAGCCGGCCGATCGGCTGCTCGGCGACCAGCCCGGCGACGCACAGCGCCCGGTCGGCGGGGCCGAAGGGCTGCTGGCGGAGCACGGTGTCCAGTCCCCCGGGTTCGCCGAGGGCCGGGTGGTCGACGCCGATCCAGGCCGGGTCGCGGACGATGTCGAAGCCGGGGTGGGCGGCCTTCCAGCGGGCGCCGAGGCCGGCCTCCAGCAGCCGGTGCACCTCGACGCCGCGGTGGAGCTCCTTGCGCAGGTTCTCCCGGCGGGAGTTGGTGATCCGCAGGGCGAGCGAGAGCTTGAGCATCCACGGGGTGCCGGGGCGGCTGACGGTGCGCACCGAGCTGGTGGGGTGCCAGGGCTCGCCGTGCTGGCCGAGGTCGTGCAGCAGGCCGCTGTCGAGGAGTTCGGCGACGGCGGGGCGCAGCGCGAGTTCGCGGGCCTGCCAGGGGTGCAGCGGGAGGGCGGCGGTGCCGGGCGGCAGCGGGCGGCCGTACAGCTCGGCGGTGAGCTCCTCGGCGGGGCGGCCGGTGGCGGAGTCGGCGGCGAGCAGCGTGCGGTCGACGGCGTACCAGTGCAGCCGGAAGCTGCCGTGCAGTTCCGGGGAGTACGCGGCGGACTGGGCGGGGCCGAGGCCGTCGCGGCTCTTCGGGGTGGGGTGCAGCGGGTGGCCGAGCAGCAGGGCCTGCTCGGCGCGCAGGAAGGGGCTCGGCGGGGTGGCGGACAGGGCGCGCCGGTGGCCGAGGATCTCCGCGGTGCGGCCGACCGAGTCGGCGACCCTGGCGGTCAGGTCGGCGATCTGGCCGGGGTCGGGGTCGTCGGTGGCGGCGCCGGCGATCAGCGCGGCGACGGTGACGGCGTCCACCGGCCGGCCGTGCTGCAGGGCGGCGGTGGTGACGGTGGCCGGGCCGAAGCGGTGCCAGCCGCAGGCGGACCAGTGCAGCACCGGGGCGGTGATCTCGGCGGCGCCGCCGAGCACGGCCACCCGCAGCCGGTCGCCGTCCGGGCGGGCGCCGGTCTCCCGGGCCCAGCAGCGCAGCAGGCTCTCGGTGGCGGCGTGTTCGGCTGCGGCGGCCGGATCGGGGTGCAGCAGCGGGTCGGTGGGGTGTTCGGCGCCCGACCGGGCCAGGGCGGCCGGAGGCACTCCGGTGAGAGTGGTGACCAAAGCCCCTCCTCGGGCCGTGCGATCGTCTGGAGGTAAGGGCTACCTATCCACTGCGGGTGATCACAAGATCAGCTCACTCTTTGTGGTGAAAGACGGTGGATCACTCACCCGGTCGAGTGAAGGGTGCGACCCTGACGGACCGTCGCGGTCACGGTTCGGTGACCGGACGTCAACAGCGCGGAAGCCGGGTGGGGTCGGCACCGGCCCGGATGGGAGACTTCCCCGGGGATTTTCGAACAGCAGGGGGGACGATGGCGACGTTCGGGCGAAGAGCGCGCTGCGCCGCGCTCGCCGCGGCGGTGCTGCTCGGTGCTGCGGCGTGCACGTCGGGGGGCGGTGACTCCCGGCCGAGCTGGGAGGCGCTGCGCGGCTGGCACTTCCAGGACTGGGACGACTGGGCGAAGCGGCACACCTTCTCCAATCCGGTGGCGCAGGACTTCTGGAACGCCGACACGCTCGACCGGGCGGAGCCGCGGCAGCCCGAGCCGGCCCCGCCGCAGCCCTCGCCGTCGCCCACCGCCGAGCCGGCCCCGGTGGTGCGGGCGCTGCCCGCCGAGCGGCCGTACACGCGCTTCCCGGCCGCCGGGAAGATCTTCATGACCGCGCCCAAGGGCGGGGTCGGCCAGTGCTCGGCCACCGTGGTCGCCGACCCCGCGCACCCGGGCAAGTCCGACCTGGTGTGGACGGCCGCGCACTGCGTCCACGAGGGCAGGGGCGGTGACTGGTACCAGAACCTGATCTTCGTGCCGGCCTACAACAGCTCGGGCGCCGCCAGCGGCGGCCACAAGGCGGGCCTCGACGAGACCGCGCCGTACGGCCAGTGGTGGGCCGACAAGGTGATCACCTCGCCGCTGTGGACCACCGAGGGCACCCGGGCCGGCGACGCCGCCAACCAGTACGACTTCGCCGTGATCCGGGTCCGCGACCCGAAGGGCGGCGGGAAGTCGCTGGAGGAGACCATCGGCACGGCCGTGCCGGTCTGGTTCGACGCGCCGCGCGAGCAGCTCGCCGTCTCGGTCTGGGGCTACCCCTCGGTGGCGCCGTTCGACGGCAAGGAGCTGGAGCACTGCGAGGGCGGCCGCCCGGGCAGCCGGTCCTTCGACGCGGCCCGTCCGGCGATGCTGACCATCGGCTGCACCATGACCGCCGGGGCGAGCGGCGGCGGCTGGTTCGCCACCATGCCGGACGGCAGGCAGGCACTGGTCAGCAACACCTCGATCGGCACCGCCGCGCGCACCACCCTGAACGGCCCGTACCTGGAGACCGTCGCCCGGCAGGCCCTCGACTACCTCGCCAAGAAGTGAACAACCGACCTACCACGGGGAATTCGACCATGCGTACCCTGAACAACCGGTCCCGCGCGGCCGCGGCCGCCGCGGTGCTCACCGTGCTGAGCCTGACCGCGACCGCCTGCAACGACGACGACCCGAAGCCGAACGCGGCCCCGCCGGCCGCGTCGTCCGCGTCGTCCGGCGCCGCCAAGCCCGGCATCGACCTCAAGGACCTCCAGGCGCAGATCGCCAAGATGCAGGACTGGTCGGCCGACGACTGGGAGAAGTTCGCCTCCCAGCACGGCTTCAGCCCGGAGACCTTCAAGTCCGTCAAGGACTACTGGGACCTCGGCAAGCTGCAGACCGCCCAGGGCGTCAAGCCCAAGGAGGCCAACGCCGCCCAGGCGAAGACCCCGACCCGGGCCGAGGTGCGGTTCCCGGCGGCGATCCCAGCCAAGCCGGAGAAGCACCCGTACAGCCCGGGCACCGCGGTGGTCGGCAAGATCTTCATGCAGGTCTCGGAGAAGCAGTGGTCGGAGTGCTCCGGCACGGTGGTCGCCGACCCGAAGCACCCGGGCAAGTCCAACCTGGTGTGGACGGCCGCGCACTGCGTCCACGAGGGCAAGGGCGGCGACTTCTTCAAGAAGATCAGCTTCGTGCCCTCGTACAACCGGACCGGCGCCGCCAGCGGCGGCAAGAAGGCCACCTTCGAGCAGGTCGCGCCGTACGGCATGTTCGCCGCCGACGCGATCCGGGTGACGCCGACCTGGACCACCGAGGGCGGCGAGACCGGCGGCCCGGCCAGCCAGTACGACTTCGCGCTGCTGCACGTCCACAACGAGGACGGCGGCGGCAAGTCGCTGGAGGAGACCGTCGGCGGCGCCGTGCCGGTCTGGTTCAACGCCCAGCCCGACACCGTGCCCTCGCTCGCCGCCTACGGCTACCCGGCGGACGCCCCGTTCGACGGCGCGGAGCTGGAGCACTGCGACTCGGCCGTGAAGGCGACCGTGTACGCCTACGACCTGAGCCGCCCGCCGATGCAGTCGATCGGCTGCACCATGACCGGCGGTTCCAGCGGCGGCGGCTGGTTCACCCAGCGCGGCGGCAAGCCCGCGCTGATCGGCAACACCTCGGTCGGCAACTCGACCTCCACCATGCTGGCCTCGCCGACTCTCACCGACACGGCCCGCAAGATGTACGAGGCGTTCGCCGACAAGCTCCCCAAGTGACACGCGGAAGGGCCCGGCCCCCCTCGCGCGAGGGGGGCCGGGCCCTTCCGGGTCGCGGCGGCTCAGCCGGTCGCGACCACCGTGTAGCGCTCCAGCTCGGCGGCCAGTTCCGCGGCCACCTTGGCGTGCAGCAGGGTGCCCTCGGCGGTGTGCTCGGTGGAGAGCAGCTCGCCCTCCTTGTGCACCCGGTTGACCAGGTCGCCGCGGGTGTACGGCACCAGGACGTGCAGCTCGATCGCGGGGCGCGGCAGCTCGTCGTCGATGAGCTTCAGCAGCTCGTCGATGCCCGTGCCGCTGCGGGCCGACACCACGATGGCGTGCGGCTCGCGGCGCAGCAGGCGCTGCAGCACGTGCGGGTCCGCGGCGTCCGCCTTGTTGATCACCACGATCTCGGGCACGTTCTGTGCCTCGACCGAGACGATCACCTCGCGGACCGCGGCGAGCTGGGTCTCCGGCTCGGGGTGCGAGCCGTCCACCACGTGCAGGATCAGGTCGGCGTCGGCGACCTCCTCCATGGTCGAGCGGAACGCCTCGACCAGGTGGTGCGGCAGGTGCCGGACGAACCCGACCGTGTCGGCCAGGGTGTAGACCCGGCCGCTGGGGGTCTGGGCCCGCCGGACCGTCGGGTCCAGGGTGGCGAACAGGGCGTTCTCCACCAGGACGCCGGCGCCGGTGAGCCGGTTGAGCAGGGAGGACTTGCCGGCGTTGGTGTACCCGGCGATGGCCACGGACGGCACCTGGTGGCGCTTGCGCTCCTGGCGCTTGGTGTCGCGGCCCTTCTTCATCTCGGCGATCTCCTTGCGGAGCTTCGCCATCTTCTCGCGGATCCGACGACGGTCGGTCTCGATCTTGGTCTCACCGGGGCCACGGGTGGCCATGCCGCCGCCGGACGAGCCGGAGCCACCACCACCCATCTGCCGGGACAGCGACTGACCCCAGCCTCGCAGGCGCGGCAGCATGTACTGCATCTGCGCGAGCGAGACCTGCGCCTTGCCCTCCCGGGACTTGGCGTGCTGGGCGAAGATGTCCAGGATCAGGGCCGTCCGGTCGACGACCTTGACCTTGACGACGTCCTCCAGCTGGATCAGCTGGCCGGGGGTGAGCTCACCGTCGCAGACGACGGTGTCGGCGCCGGTGGAGGCCACGATGTCGCGCAGCTCCTTGGCCTTGCCGGACCCGATGTAGGTCGCGGCGTCGGGCTTGTCGCGGCGCTGGATCACACCGTCCAGCACCTCGGAACCCGCGGTCTCGGCGAGTGCGGCCAGCTCCGCCATGGAGTTCTCGGCCTCCTCGAGCGTCCCGTCGGTCCACACGCCGACGAGCACCACGCGCTCCAGACGGAGCTGGCGGTACTCGACCTCGGTGACGTCCTGGAGCTCGGTGGAGAGGCCGACGACGCGGCGCAGGGCCGCACGCTCGGACCGGTCGTACTGCTCGCCGTCGTAGTTCTGGTCGAGGTCCTCGTCGATCGCCGCGAGGTCCTCGTCCATCAGGGCTTCCGCCTTGAGGTCGGCGAGTCGGCGCGCGGACTCGCTCGGCTGGGTGCGGCTGTCGAACGTGGAGGTCATCTCATCCTTAGATTGATCGGCTACTGCTCTCCGAAAACGCGGCGGAACGCCCGTGAATTCCCCACGATGGTCCCACGCCCTCCGTGGACGCGTCATCCCCATTTGTCGCGGTGTCCCCGGGCGGCTGCTCCCCCGGCCGGTACACGTCGTACACCCCGGACACCCGCAGTACCGCCCGCATCACCGCGGGCAGCGCCTCGGCGGCGGGCAGCTCCACGGTGTACGAGTGGCGCACCCGCAGCTGGCGGGGCGGCTCCACCTCCGCCGAGAAGATCGACACGCCCTCGCCGGAGATCGCCGCGGTCAGGTCGGCCAGCAGCCGGGGCCGGTTCAGCGCCTCCGCGACCAGGGTCGCCCGGAAGCCCTCGGCCGGGCCCGCGCCGGGGATCCACGCCACCTCCACCGGGCCCCGGCCGGCCGCCAGCATCTCCCGGCCGGCCGCGCAGTCGCTGCGGTGCACCGCCACCGCGCCGCCGCGGATCGCGAAGCCGGTCACCGCGTCCGGCGGCACCGGGGTGCAGCAGCGGGCGAGCCGCACCGCCGCGCCCGGCCGGCCGACCACCTCCACCGGCAGCGTGCCGCGCCCGGCCGGCGGCGGGGCGGCCGGAGCCGGCTGCCCGCCGGACGGCCCGGTGGCCACCGCCGGGGCACCCGCCGGGTGCGCGGCCAGCCACCGCTCGATCGCCAGCCGGGCACCGGGCGTGCGCGCGTACTCCAGCCACTCCGGGGCCGGACCGGTCGGCTCGCCGGTCGACTCGGTGAGCACCGCCAGCATGTCGCCGTCCTTGAGCGAGGTGGACAGCGCGACCAGCCGGCCGTTCACCCGGGCCCCGATGCAGCGGTGGCCGGTCTCCTCGCCGAGCAGGTACGCGGCGTCCACGCAGCTCGCCCCGGCGGGCAGCTGCAGCGTCCCGCCGTCCTCGGTCACCGCGGTGATCTCGCGGTCGTCCGAGAGGTCGGCGGTCAGCGCCGACCAGAACGCGTCCGGGTCCGGGGTCTCCTGCTGCCACTCCAGGAAGCGGCTCAGCCAACCGGGCCGGGCCGGGTCGGTGCGGTCCTCGGGATCGGCCTCGGGCGCGGCCGCGTGCTGGTGCGGGTCGCCCAGCGCGACCACCCCGGTCTCCGCCACCCGGTGCATCCGCCGGGTGCGCACCAGCACCTCCACCACCTCGCCGCCGGGCAGCGCGACCGCCGTGTGCAGTGACTGGTACAGGTTGAACTTGGGCGCCGCCACGAAGTCCTTGAACTCCCCCGGCAGCGGCGTCCAGCAGGTGTGCAGCTCGCCGAGGACCGCGTAGCAGTCCGCGTTCTCCTCCACCACCACCAGCAGCCGGCCGAAGTCCGCCGGCAGCAGGCCCTGCGCCGTCCCGTCCTCGCGGAGCGCCGCCGCGCGCTTCAGCAGCACCCGGTGCAGCGACACGCGGTGCCGCGGCCGCACGGTCACCTCCGCCGCCACGCCCGCCTCGGCCAGCTGCCGCCCCAGCTCGACGGCGAACGGGCGCAGCAGCTCGTCCGGCGCCGCCTCGTGCGCGGCGGCGACCGCGCCGGTGCGGGCGTACTCCTCGGGGTGCAGGGTGGCGAAGACGATGTCCTCCAGCTCCGCCTTCACCACCTGGATGCCCAGGCGCTCCGCCAGCGGGATCAGCACGTCCCGGGTGACCTTGGCGATCCGGACCTGGCTGGCGGGCTTCATGTGACGGATCGTCCGCATGTTGTGCAGCCGGTCCGCCAGCTTGATCACCATGACCCGGACGTCGTCGCCGGTGGCCACCAGCATCTTGCGGAAGGTCTCCGGCTCCGCCGCCGCGCCGAAGTCCACCTTCTCCAGCTTGGTCACGCCGTCGACCAGGTACGCCACCTCGGGGCCGAAGTCCTCGGCGACCTGAGCGAGCGTCACGTCGGTGTCCTCCACGGTGTCGTGGAGGAGCGAGGCGACCAGGGTGGTGGAGTCGGCGCCCAGCTGCGCGAGGATCATCGTCACCGCGAGCGGGTGGGTGATGAACGGCTCGCCGCTCTTGCGCATCTGCCCGCGGTGGCTCTCCTGGGCCAGCCGGTAGGCGCGGCTGAGCAGCGCGAGGTCGGCCTGGGGATGGTGCTGCCGGTGCGCCTGCACGATCGGCTCGATCGCGTCCGGCACCGGCGCCCGGCCGGTGGCCAGCAGCGCCGCCCGGCCCGCCCGGCCCAACGCCGCCCGGCTGAACCGGCCGACCTGCGGCCTCGACGACAGACCCACGCTCAACTCGGGGCGAACGGTCATCTGCACCTCCGGCAGTGAACACCGGAGCGCCTCCCGACCCGGTGGTCCATGCTACCGAGCGCACCACGCCCCGCGACCGCGCGATCGCCTCACGTGTCACCCGAACGAGAACGCCGTCCGAGGTTTGCCCTCCCGACCGGGACTCAGACGATGGTGCCCTCGGCGACGATCACCGCAGGTCCGGTCATCTCCACCCGGCCGTCCGGGAACTCCTCCAGCACGATCCGGCCGCCCGGCACGTCGACCGTGTACGACACCGCCTCGCCCGTCACCGCTGGGTCGATCCCGTCCCGGCGGGCCGTCGCGACCGCGACCGCGCAGGTGCCGGTGCCGCACGAGCGGGTCTCGCCCGAGCCGCGCTCGTGCACCCGCATCGCGACGTGCCGCGGCCCGCGGTCCACCACGAACTCCACGTTGACGCCCTCGGGGTACGCCCCGGCCGGGCTGACCGCGGGCGCGTCGAAGAGGTCGCCCGCGTGCGCGAGGTCGGCGACGAACGCGACCGCGTGCGGGTTGCCCATGTTCACGTTGGTGGCCGGCCAGCGGCGCCCGCCGACCGCGACCTCGATCCCGTCCGGGCCCGGCAGCTTCGCCACGCCCATGTCCACGGTGACCTCGCCCGGCGTGCCGTCCGCCGCGTCCTCGGCGATCCGCACCTTCCGGACCCCGGCCCGGGTGGCCACCGCGAACGCGCCCGGCTTCGCCAGGCCCGCGTGCACCAGGTACCGGGCGAACACCCGCACGCCGTTGCCGCACATCTCGGCGATCGAGCCGTCGGAGTTGCGGTAGTCCATGAACCACTCGGCCGCCTCGGCCATCGCGACGGCCGTGGGGTCCGCCGCCGCGCGCACCACCCGCAGCACCCCGTCGCCGCCGATCCCGGCCCGCCGGTCGCACAGCGCGGCGACCTGCGCGGCGCCCAGCTCCAGCCGCCCGTCGGGGTCGGGCAGGATGACGAAGTCGTTCTCGGTGCCGTGGCCCTTGAGGAAGGGCAGTCCGCTCAGCTCGCTCACACCGCCGATAGTACTGTCGCGCGGCACGCCGGCCCCGGGAGCGTCTCAGCCCCGGAGCTGCACGACCCGCCACAGCGCCAGCGCCACCGCGACGCACGCCACCAGGGTGTAGACCACGATCGCCCGCCAGCCGGCCCGCTCGCCGCTGCCCCGCCGCGGCACGCCCGGCCACTTGTACCCGGCCCGCCGCACGACCATCGCGCCCCAGCCGACCGAGGCGGCCGTCATCAGCAGGCCGAGCATGCCGATCATCGCGGAGGCGGCGTCGCTGCCGAAGGCCAGCGGGAAGGCGAACATCAGCGAGCCGAAGGTGCCGGTGACCGCGAACGGCAGGATCTGCCACCAGCGCAGCCGGCGACGCGGACGGATGTCCCGCTCGTGCACCACGCCGGGGGCGGCCAGGTCGTCGATGACGGGCAGCGCCACCGCGTACGAGGTGGTGGGGACGATGAGCTCGGGCAGGGTCTCCGAGCCGTCGGCCAGGCCGGTCAGCTCATCGGTTTCGGGGCCGGTACCCGTTGACACACGGCCTCCCCTGACGGCTCGACACGAGCGCTTCGGCTCGCGGGCGGTGAGGCCGACCCCGCGTGACCGGCCCCTGGTGGTACCGATGATGGCATGTCCAGGCAGTCGGACAGCCGTCCCCGGGGGTGGTCGGGTGATCCGATGCCAGGACGTGATCCGCCTGTAACCCTCGGTTCCCCGTGCACCTGCGGCTTCCCGTGCAGCTGCCCGGGCGCCGTGGCCGGAAGCCGCCCCCGGGCGCCGCCTCAGCCCGCGGCGACCAGTTCCAGCGAGCGTTCCAGCAGCTCGACCGGGTCGGCGCCCTCCGGACGGGCCAGCCAGTGGATCCGGTCGTCCCGGCGGAACCAGGACTCCTGCCGCCGGGCGAACCGCCGGGTCGCCCGCACCGTCTCCTCGCGCGCCTCGTCCTCGGTGCACTCCCCGGCGAAGTGCGCCAGCACCTGCTGGTAGCCGAGCGCCCGGCTCGCCGTCCTCCCCTCCCGCAGGCCCAGCTTCTCCAACTCCCGGACCTCGTCCAGCAGGCCCGCCTCCCACATCCGGTCGACCCGCAGCCCGATCCGCGCGTCCAGCTCCGGCCGGGGCACCTGGACGCCGATCTGCACCGCCTCGTACACCGCCGTCCGGCTCGGCAGGTTCGCGGTGAACGGCAGGCCGGTGATCTCCATGACCTCCAGCGCCCGGACGATCCGCCGCCCGTTGCTGGGCAGGATCGCCTCCGCCGCCGCCGGGTCGGATCCGGCCAACCGCCGGTGCAGCGCGCCCGGGCCGACCTGCTCCAGCTCCGCCTCCAGCCGCGCCCGGACCGCCGGGTCCGTCCCCGGGAACTCCATCTCGTCGATCGCCGCCCGCACGTACAGGCCCGAACCGCCCACCAGCACCGGCGTGCGGCCTGCCAGCAGCAGCCGGTCGATCTCCGCCCGGGCCAGCCGCTGGTACTCGGCGACGCTGGCCGCCTCGGTGACGTCCCAGATGTCCAGCAGGTGGTGCGGGATCCCGCCGCGCTCGTCCGGGGTGAGCTTCGCCGTACCGATGTCCATGCCGCGGTAGAGCTGCATCGAGTCGGTGTTGATCACCTCGCCGCCGAGGGTCCGGGCGATGGCCACCGCCAGGTCCGACTTGCCGGCGGCGGTGGCGCCGACCACGGAGACGACACGGGGCTGGGGGGCGGGGGAGCTGCTCACGCGTCCAAGTCTCGCAAAACCCGCGCACTACCCGTGTCGGGGAGTCCGACCGGGGGGAGGATCTGATTGCCTACGTGTAGGAATGTCCGATTCTTGAGAGGAGGAGGGGCGTCATGAGCAGCCTGATGGACAACCTCAAGGGCAAGGCCGGCGAGCTGAAGGGCAAGGCCGGCGAGCTGAAGGGCAAGGCCAGCGAACTGGCCGGCAAGCACAACGAGAAGATCGACACCATGGTCGAGAAGACCGGCGCGGCGGTCGACAAGGTCACCAAGCACAAGTACAGCGAGAAGATCGAGAGCGGCACCAGCAAGGCCAAGCACGCGGTCGACGACTTCGCTTCCAAGCCGAAGGACGAGCCCCCGGCGAGCTGACCTCCGGCCGGCCGTCAGCGCCAGGACGCGACGAAGTAGCCGACACCGTAGGGCGCCGCCTCGTACCGCAGCTCACCGCCGAGACCGGCGCCCTCCGCCGCACCCGCCAGCACCTGCCACGGAGCCCGGCCGTCCACCTGCAGCTCGGCGGCGAGCACCGGGTCCAGCGCGGCCAGTGCCTTGGTGTCCGCCGCCGCCAGCGCCGCCGCGACCGCGGCGTCCCAGCCCTCCGCCCGCTCGTCCAGGTAGCCCGGCGCCTTCACCGAACGCCGCGCGCTGCCGTCGCCCAGCACCAGCAGCGCCACCCGGTCCGCCAGCTCCGCCAGGCCCTCGCCCAGGCCCAGCAGCCGCTCCGGCGCGGTGTCCGCGGGCACCGCCACCGCGTGCGTCGGCAGCTGCGCGCCCGCCTGCTCCAGCAGCCACGCCCCCACCGTCAGCGACGGCGACAGCTCCGGCCCGTCCACCCCGCCCGACGGCAGCCGCACCGCCCGCTTCACCCCGTACCGGTGGAACGACCCGACCCCGCCCTCGGTCCACACCCCGGCCTTCGCCCCGGTCCCCACCACGACCAGCAGCTCCGCCCCCAGCAGCTCCCCCACCGCCGCCAGGCACGCCTCCCGCAGCCCGTCCACCTCGGACGCGGCCCCGGCCGCGACCTCCGGCACGAGCAAGGGCGGACAAGGACACACGGCAGCACCAATGAGCATGCCGATCACCCTATAGCGCGCCCCGGCAGGGGCGCGTGGGGTCACCTCCCGGCCGGAGGCCGGGGGAGAACTGCGCGACCGGCCCGCCCCGAACGCGGAAGCCGCCCGCGCGGCGGTCCCGCTGCGCAGGCGGCTCCGAGGCCCGCGGGTCAGCAGCAGCCGTCCGCCGCGGGCGGCAGCGGCGCGGGCGCGCCGATCTTCGGCAGCCCGAGCATGACGCCCGCCGGCTTCGCCCCCTCCGGCGCGGCCTGCCGCTTCTCCCACGCGTCGCCGGCCCGCGTCCGCCGGACGTCGAGCACCGGCCCCTCCGCGAGCAGGTGGTGCGGCGCCGCGTAGGTGATCTCGACGGTCACCATGTCGCCGGGCCGTACGCCGCCCTCGGGCCGACTGCTGTGCTCGTCGTTCACCCCTCGCAAGCTCCGGGTGAAATGCACGAGCCGGTTGTCGGGCGCCCGCCCGGACAGCCGGTCGGTCCGGTCGTCCTTCTTGCCCTCGCCCTCGGCGACGAGGATCTCCAGCTTCCGGCCGACCTGCTTCTTGTTCTCCTCCCAGGAGATCTCCTCCTGCAGGGCCACCAGCCGCTCGTAGCGCTCCTGGACCACGGCCTTGGGGATCTGGTTCTCCATCTCCGCCGCCGGCGTCCCGGGGCGCTTGGAGTACTGGAAGGTGAAGGCGTTGGCGAACCGCGCCTCCCGCACCACGTGCAGGGTCTGCTCGAAGTCCTCGTCGGTCTCGCCGGGGAAGCCGACGATGATGTCGGTCGAGATGGCGGCGTCGGGCATCGCGGCCCGCACCTTCTCGATGATCCCGAGGAACCGCTCCTGCCGGTAGGAGCGCCGCATCGCGCGCAGCACGGTGTCGGAGCCGGACTGCAGCGGCATGTGCAGCTGGTGCATCACGTTCGGCGTCTCGGCCATCGCGGCGATGACGTCGTCGGTGAAGTCCTTGGGGTGCGGCGAGGTGAAGCGGACCCGCTCCAGCCCCTCGATCTCCCCGCAGGCCCGCAGCAGCTTGGAGAAGGCCTGGCGGTCGCCCAGGTCGGACCCGTACGCGTTGACGTTCTGGCCGAGCAGGGTCACCTCGACCACGCCCTCGGCGACCAGCGCCTCGACCTCGGCGAGGATGTCGCCGGGCCGGCGGTCCTCCTCCTTGCCGCGCAGCGCCGGAACGATGCAGAAGGTGCAGGTGTTGTTGCAGCCGACCGAGATGGCGACCCAGGCCGCGTACGCGGACTCGCGCCGGGTGGGCAGCGTGGAGGGGAAGGTCTCCAGCGACTCCAGGATCTCGACCTGGGCCTTCTTCTCGACGGCGGCCCGCTCCAGCAGGGCGGGCAGGTGGCCGATGTTGTGGGTGCCGAAGACGACGTCGACCCACGGCGCCTTGCGCACGATGGTGTCGCGGTCCTTCTGCGCGAGGCAGCCGCCGACGGCGATCTGCATGCCCCGGTGGGCCTGCTTGGCCGGGGCGAGCCGGCCGAGGTTGCCGTACAGCTTGTTGTCGGCGTTCTCGCGGACGGCGCAGGTGTTGAAGACCACCAGGTCGGGCTCGCCGTCCTGCTCGGCCTTGGCGTAGCCCGCCTCCTCCAGCAGCCCGGACAGGCGCTCGGAGTCGTGGACGTTCATCTGGCAGCCGTACGTGACGACCTTGTAAGTTCGCAAGCTCTCCTCCATACCCACGACAGCAAGGGTAAGGGCACCGGGTCGGGCCTCCCGCCGAGCGGCCGGGCCTGGCACTATCCCTCGTATGGCCGACACCACGACTGAGACCCGCCTGAGCTCCGCTCTGCGGACGGCCGCGCGCAGCCGGCTGTGCCGGGCGGCGGCGGTGCTGCTGCTGGTGGTGGGGGGCACGGCGGGCTGGTGGCTCTCCTCGGACCGGGGCGCGGCCTACCCGCGCGGCCAAGTGGGCTTCGCGACGGGGGTGCCGGGCGGGGTGTACGACCGCTACGGGCAGCTGCTGCGCGGCCAGGTGGCGCGGGTGATGCCGGGGGTGCAGCTGAAGCTGGACAACTCGCAGGGCTCGCTGGACAACCTGGAGCGGGTGACCACCGGGCAGGACGACTTCGCGATCGCCACGGCCGACGCGGTGGCGAGCTTCAACGGCACGGGGAAGCCGCAGCTGCGGGCGATGGCCCGGCTGTACGACGACTACCTGCAGCTGGTGGTCCCGGCGGACTCGCCGGTGAAGCGCACCGCGGACCTGCGCGGCAAGCGGGTCGGCGTGGGGCAGGCGAAGTCCGGGGTGAACCTGGTGACCCGGCGGCTGCTGGGCGCGGCCGGTCTGGACCCGGACAAGGACGTGCGGCCGGCGCCGCTGGGCATCGGCGACTCGGCCGAACAGCTGAGCCAGGGGAAGCTGGACGCCTTCTTCTGGTCCGGCGGCCTGCCGACGGCGGCGCTGACCAACCTCTCGGACAGGATGCGGATCCGGATCGTGCCGCTGGGCGAGCTGGCCGAGTCGCTGCACCTGATCGAGGGCGGCGGGGTGGACGCGTACCGGGCGGCGACCATCCCGGCGGACGCGTACCCGCACTCGGAGCCGGCGGGCACCGCGGTGGCCACCGTGGCGGTGCCGAACCTGCTGGTCACCCGGGCGGACGTGGACCCGGCGCTGGTGCAGGGCATCACCCGGGCGGTGATCGACAGCCGGGACAACATCGGCAACCAGGTGCACGCCGCCCAGCTGGTGGACCTGCGCACCGCGGTCTACACCGATCCGCTCCCGCTGCACGAGGGCGCCCGCCGCTACTACATCTCGATCAAGCCCTGAGACGGTCTTCCGGGGTCAGCGCTTGTCGCGCTTGCGCGGCACGGTCAGCGTGACCACGAGGCCGGTGGGCTCGGCGGGCGCGAAGGAGAGCGAGCCGCCGCCGGCCAGCAGCAGGGTGCGGGCGATGGAGAGGCCGAGGCCCGAGCCGTCCACGTTCTGGTGGCGGGAGGAGCGCCAGAAGCGGTCGCCGATCCGGCCCAGCTCCTCCTCGGTGAGGCCGGGGCCCGCGTCGACGACGGCGACGGCGACCTCGCGCTTGCCGAGCTCGACGGCGACCCGCACCTCGGAGCCGGAGGGGGTGAACTTCAGCGCGTTGTCGATCACCGCGTCCAGTGCGCTGCCGAAGCCGATCGGGTCGACCCAGCCGTGCGCGAGCGGGGGCCCGTCCCAGACCAGGTCGACGCCGCGCTGGACGGCCAGCGGCCGCCAGGCGTCGATCCGGGCGAGGACCAGTGCGGCGAGGTCGACCGGTTCGGGTTCGGGGCGGGCGTGCTCGGCGGTGGCGAGGCCGAGCAGGTCGTCCAGCACCCGGGCGAGCCGGGAGCCCTCCTCGCGGACCGCCCCGAGCTCCTCCTCGTGGCCCTCGGGCAGCTCCAGGCCGAGCAGCTCGACCCGCAGCAGCAGCGCGGCGAGCGGGTTGCGGAGCTGGTGGGAGGCGTCGGCGACGAAGGCCCGCTGCTGGTCCATGGCGAGCACCACGTGGTCGGCCATGTCGTTGAAGGAGCTGGCCAGGCGGCGCAGCTCGGGCGGTCCGCCGCTGGGCGCGACCCGGGCGTTCATCCGGCCGGTGGCGATGTCGTGGGTGGCGCGGTCCAGGGTGCGGACCGGGCGCAGCACCCAGCCGGTGAGCCGGACGGCCAGCAGGACGGCGACGATCATGGCGAGCGCCTCGCCCGCGCCGATCACCATCCAGCGGTGCAGGATCCGGGCGCGCAGCGGCCCGGTGGGCGACTCGGTGAGGATCACCGCGACCACGTCGCCGTCGCGGACCACGGGCAGCGCGACGGTCAGGGTGCGGTCGTCGGTCCACGGCCAGACCTGCGGCGAGTTGTGGCTGCGGCGGCCGTCCAGCGCCTCCTGGAAGGCCTGGGCGCCGATCCCGGCCTCGGGCAGCCGCCAGTCGGCGGGGGCGACGGCCACGGCGCTGCCGTCGCGGCGGAAGACGCCGATCCGGGCCCCGTACAGCTCGTGGTAGCGGGTGGCCTCGACGCCGAGCATGTGCAGCCGGCTGGTGTCGCCGGTGGCGGGCTGCGGGTCGCCCTTCATGGCGGAGGTGGCCCGGCCCTGGGTGGGCAGGTCCTGGGCGAAGCGGGCGGCGTCGTCGATCCGGTCGACGACCACCCGGCCCTGCTCGACGGAGGCGATCAGGTACGCCAGCGGCACGCCCAGGGCCGCCAGGACGGCCGCCATCAGGGCGAGCAGGATGCCGAGCAGGCGGTTGCGCACAGCGGGTCAGCGCCCCGCTTCGCCGCTGCCGGCCGGGTCGCCGAGCGGTGCCGGGTCGCCGGGCTCGTCCGGGATCAGCCGGTAGCCCACGCCGCGGACCGCCTCGACCAGCCCGGGCAGGCCGAGCTTGGTGCGCAGCGAGCCGATGTGCACCTCCAGCGTCCGGCCGTTGCCCTCCCAGCCGCTGCGCCAGACCTCGCTGAAGATCTGCTCGCGCCGGTAGACCACGCCGGGGCTCTGCGCGAGCAGCGCCAGCAGGTCGAACTCCTTGCGGGTGAGCGGCACGTCGCGGCCCTCGACGCTGACCCGGCGGCGCTCGCGGTCGATCACCACGCCGCGGGACTCCAGCGGGCCGACGGACCGCTCGGCGGCGGCCTCGGCGGGCGGGCCGGAGCCGCGCCGGGCGACGGCGTGGATCCGGGCGAGCAGCTCGCCCATGTCGTACGGCTTGACCACGTAGTCGTCGGCGCCGAGGTTGAGGCCGTGGATCCGGGAGCGGATGTCGGCCCGCGCGGTGACCATGATCACCGGTACGCCGCTGCCGGCCCGGATCCGGCTGCACACCTCGAAGCCGTCGCGGTCGGGCAGCCCGAGGTCGAGCAGCACCACCCGGAACGGCTCGTTGCCGTCCGGGACGAGGGCGTCCAGCGCCTCGTGGCCGCTGCGGGCGTGCCGGACCTGGAAGCCGTGCCGGCCCAGCACCGCGACCAGCGCGGCGGCGACGCGGTCGTCGTCCTCGACGAGAAGCAGGCGCATCCGCGCTCCTTTCCTGGTTCCGGCTCTCGGTGTTCTCCAGCCATTGTCATGGCTCGCTCCGGAAAGACTCCAGGGCATCCTGGCATCCACTCCCATCGGAGCCTCCCGGGTCAATGTCCGTCGACCGTCCCCGGCGGACCGTTACTGACCCGATATGCAACCCGGCGGTCACCTGGCGTAGCCGATTCGTGATCCTCAAGTTCCCCTCAGATCGGCTGACGGAGCATCGCCAGGTTGTCTATGGTCGCCCCACCGGGGGCTGCGGGCTCCGCCGGCTCCGGCCCCCGGCACCAATCGAACCGTCAGTGGCACTGCGGCCCAAGGGAGTTCACCCTGGGATCGGATACGAGGGAGCAAGGCGCGATGACCGAGAAGACCGTCTCCGACGCCGCCCCGCTGGTGGCGCTGAGCGGGGTGAACAAGCACTTCGGCGCGCTGCACGTGCTGCAGGACGTCGATCTGGAGATCGCCCGCGGCGAGGTCGTGGTCCTGATCGGGCCGTCCGGCTCCGGCAAGTCCACCCTGTGCCGGACGATCAACCGGCTGGAGACGATCGACTCCGGCACCATCACCATCGACGGCCGCCCGCTGCCCGCCGAGGGCAAGGAGCTGGCCCGGCTGCGCGCCGAGGTCGGCATGGTGTTCCAGAGCTTCAACCTGTTCGCCCACAAGACCGTGCTGGAGAACGTGGTCCTCGCCCAGGTCAAGGTGCGCAAGGTGGCCAAGGCCGAGGCCGAGGCGACCGCCCGCGAGCTGCTGGAGCGGGTGGGCGTCGGCGCCCAGGCGGACAAGTACCCGGCCCAGCTCTCCGGCGGCCAGCAGCAGCGCGTGGCGATCGCCCGGGCGCTGGCCATGAAGCCCAAGGTGATGCTGTTCGACGAGCCCACCTCCGCCCTCGACCCCGAGATGGTCAACGAGGTGCTCGAGGTGATGCGCTCGCTCGCCGCCGAGGGCATGACGATGGTCGTGGTGACCCACGAGATGGGCTTCGCCCGCTCCGCCGCCAACCGCGTGCTCTTCATGGCGGACGGCCGGATCGTCGAGGAGAACACCCCGGACGCCTTCTTCACCGCGCCGCGGACCGACCGCGCCAAGGACTTCCTTTCGAAGATCCTGCACCACTGAGCGCCCCGGTGATCTAGCGTCAGCTTCGAACACCCGACTGAACCATGACAATTTCCGAGGAGATCACGCCCTCATGAAGGCTCGTCGTACCGTCGCCGCCGCCCTGTCCGTGCTGGCCCTGACCGCTGTCGCCGCCTGCGGCAAGGACGGCTCCCCGTCCGCCTCCGGCGACTCCGCGGCCCCGAAGGCCCCGGGCTACACCGTGAAGTCCGACGTCAAGCTGGACGCCTCGCCGGTGTGGGCCGCCGCGAAGAAGAAGGGCAAGATCACCATCGGTGCCAAGGCCGACCAGCCCTTCCTCGGCTTCGAGGACGTCACCACCAACACCCGCAACGGCTTCGACATCGAGATCGCCCGGATGATCGCCGCCGACCTGGGCTTCTCCGCGGACCAGATCGACTTCAAGACCGTGGTCTCCGCCAACCGCGAGACCTCGCTCGCGGGTGGCCAGATCGACCTCTACGTCGGCACCTACTCGATCAACGACAACCGCAAGAAGACCGTCTCCTTCGCCGGCCCGTACTACATCGCCGGCCAGGACCTGCTGGTGAACAAGGACAACACCGACATCACCGGCCCGGACTCGCTCAAGGGCAAGCAGGTCTGCACGGTCACCGGCTCCACCTCGATCACCAAGGTCGAGCCGCTCGGCGCCAAGGTCACCGCGTACGAGAACTACTCGCTCTGCGTCGACAAGCTCCTGACCAAGGAGGTCGACGCGGTCACCACCGACGACGCCATCCTCAAGGGCTACGCCGCCAAGAACGCCGGCAAGCTCAAGGTCGTGGGCCAGACCTTCTCCACCGAGAAGTACGGCGTCGGCCTCAAGCTCGATGACAAGGCGCTGCGCGACGCCGTCAACGACGCCCTCAAGGCGCACGAGGACAACGGCGACTGGAAGAAGGCGTACGACGCCACCCTGGGCCTGTCCGGCTCCGCCGCTCCGGCCGTCCCGCCGCTCGAGCGCTACTGATCACCTTTCCTGACGATCCCTTAGTACGAGAGGAGGGCCGCCGGCGTGGGCATACTGTTCGAGGACGGCAATTTCTCGACCTTCTACCACGGCTTCCTGCAGACGATCGCACTCAGCGCGCTCAGCGCTCTGTTCGCCCTGCTGCTGGGTGGCGCGCTGGCGGCCTTCCGGGTCTCCCCGGTGCCGGTGCTGCGGGTCTTCGGCACCACCTGGGTGACGATCTTCCGCAACACCCCGCTGACCCTGCTGATGCTGACGGCGGTGTTCGCACTCCCCCGCCTCGACATCCACTTCTCCACCTTCACCTTCGCGGTGATCGCGCTGTCCGTCTACACCAGCGCCTTCGTCTGCGAGGTGCTGCGCGCGGGCATCAACACCGTCCCGCTCGGGCAGGCCGAGGCCGCCCGCAGCCTGGGCATGGGCTTCGGCCAGACGCTCGGCCTGGTCGTCCTGCCCCAGGCGGGCCGGACGGTGCTGCCCCCGCTGAGCTCGGTCTTCATCGCCCTGCCCCGCAACTCCGCCGTCGCCGGCGCCTTCAGCAACGCGGAGCTGTTCAGCGTGCAGAAGGTGTTCGACGAGAAGGGCTACCCGATCTTCATGACGTTCTTCTGGATCGCGCTGGCCTACCTGGCGATCAGTTTCACAATCAGCGGCGCCTTCCGCGTCCTGGAGAAGCAGCTGGCGGTGGCCCGATGAGCAGCACCCAGACCGCCACCGTCCTCTACGACACCCCCGGCCCCAGGGCCCGGACCCGCTACGCCGCCTTCGGCGTGCTCGGCGGCCTCGGCATCGCCGGCCTGCTCTGGTGGATCTACAGCGCGCTGGACAGGACCGGCCAGTTCGACCCCGCCCTGTGGGACGTCTTCCAGTACACCGCCGTCCAGCAGCGGATCGTCGACGGCATGCTCGCCACGCTGCGGGCGTTCGGCCTGGCCGCGCTGTTCTCGCTGGCGCTCGGCGCCCTGCTGGCCGCCGGCCGGCTCTCCGACCACCGCTGGCTGAGCGCCCCCACCACCGCGGTGGTGGAGTTCTTCCGCGCGATGCCGCTGCTGATCATGATCTTCGCGCTGTACCAGGCGGTCTTCGCCGCGCAGCCGTTCTGGGGCCTGGTCATCGGCCTGACCCTGTACAACGGCTCGGTGCAGGCCGAGATCATCCGCACCGGCATCCTCGCCCTGCCGCGCGGCCAGGGGGAGGCGGCGTACGCGCTCGGCATGCGCAAGAGCCAGGTGATGCTGCTGATCCTGGTCCCGCAGGCGGTCCGCTCGATGCTGCCGGCGATGATCGGCCAGCTGGTCGTCACCCTCAAGGACACCTCGCTCGGCTACATCATCACCTACCCCGAGCTGCTCTACGCAGGCAAGCTGATCGCCTCCAACTCGCCCGGGTACCCGTACATCCCGATGATCCTGGTGATCACCCCGATCTACATCGGCATGTGCCTGGCCCTCACCGCCCTGGCCAAGTGGCTGGAGGCGCGTGGCCGCCGCGGCGCGAACCGGCGCACACCGGACGCTGCTTGACGGACACCCAGGTGATCTGTTGCATTGCTCTTCGTGACACCACCTGGGACCCCCCTCTCCGCCCCGGCTGCCCCCGCTGAGCGCCCGGAGGAGCCGACGTGGACCCGGTGATCGTGGTCGGGGCCGGGCCGGTCGGCCTCGCCCTGGCCCTCGCGCTGGCCCGCAACGACGTTCCCAGCATCGTCCTCGACGAGGGCACCGGGGTCTGCTCGGAGGGCCCGCGCAGCGTCGTCCTCGGCGAGGAGTCCACCGCCTTCCTGACCCGGATCGGCTACCCGCGCGCCGCCTCCGACGCCGCCCGCTGGGGGTCCCTCTCCATCTGGCGCCGCCGTTCCGAGGTGCTGCGCATCCCGCTGGACGACCACCCGGTCCTCCACCTCGCCCAGCACCGCCTCCAGCGCGGCCTGCGGGACGCCGTCACCGCCACCCCGCTGATCCAGCTCAGCCCGCTCAGCCGGGTGGTCGAACTGGAGCAGGACCGGGACGGCGTCTCCGTCCGCACCACCTCCGCCCAGGACGGCCGCGACACCTGGTGGCGCGGCAGCCACCTGGTCGGCTGTGACGGCGCCCGCTCCACCGTCCGCAGGCTGCTCAAGATCCGCTTCCCGGGCCGGCCCGCGGTCGACCGGCACGCGGTCGCCACCGTCCGGGTCGACCTGCCGTTCCCCGGCGAGGCCCGGCTGCACCGCGAACCCCCGTGGCGCGGCGACCGCGAAGCCTCCGCCCGGCCCCTGCCCGACGGGCTGTGGCGGCTCGACTGGCGGCTGCCCCCCGGCCGCCCCGCCCCCACCGAACCCGTCGACCCGCACGCCACCTGGCCCGGCATCGTCACCGGCGACACCCTGCTCACCCGGGTCAAGTCCACCCTCACCGCCTGGTGCGGCGAACTCCCCGCCTACGATCTGCTCGCCGCCGCCGACCACACCGCCCAGCAGCGGCTCGCCGCCCGCTTCCGGTCCGGCCGGTGCTTCCTCGCCGGCGACGCCGCCCACCTGCACGGCGCCCTCGGCATGCAGAACCTCGCCGACGGCCTGCGCGACGCCGACAACCTCGCCTGGCGGCTCGCCCTCGCCTGGCACCTCCACGCCGGCGGCCCCGAACCGGGCGGCTCGCTGCTCGACGGCTACGAGACCGAACGCCGCGCCGCCGTCGGCGCCCGGCTGCGCGCCGTCGACCAGACCATGCCGCTGCTCCGCCCGCTGCGCGGCTGGCAGCAGACTCGGCGCTCACTGCTCACCGGCTCCTTCCGCAAGCACGCCCCGCTGCTCGCCGACGGCCAGCTCGGCACCGGGCGCTTCGGCGGCGCCCCCGCCTACCCGGCCGCGCCCTCCGGCGTGCCCGGCCGCGTCCCGCCGCAGCGCGGCGGCGCCGGCCGCGCCACCGCCCTCACCGAGAACCTGCCCGCCACCGCCCCCGGCGTGCTCGTCCCCGACCTGCCCGTGGTCACCACCGACGGCGCCGCCGACCACTTGCGGGCACGCCTGGGCAGCGGCTTCCTGCTGCTCCTGGTCGCGCCCGGCACCTCGGTCTGGTCGTCCGAACACTGGCTCGGCACCGGCCTGATGCCCCGGCTCGCCGAGGTCGCCGCCGCCCTCCCGGTCCCCGTCGAGGTCCTGGTGACCGACGCCTATCCCGGCGCCGAACCGCACACCGTCCTGCTGATCCGCCCGGACGGCCACCTCATCGGCACCACCCAGGGCCTCAAGGCGGACTCGCTGCACGACCTGACCGCGCCGCTGACCGTGGAGGCCGGCGCGGTCCGCCAGGGGCACGCCCTGCGCGAGCAGCCCCCGACCGACGCGGAACCCCCCGCCCGCCGGTAGCGACGAGCGCCCTACCGGGCGAACTCGGTGGCCCGGCTCTCCCGCACCACGGTGATCCGGATCTGCCCCGGGTAGGTCAGCTCCTCCCGGACCTGCTTGGCGACCTCCCGGGCGATCACCTGCGCCCGCACGTCGTCCACGACGTCCGGCTGCACCATCACCCGCACCTCCCGCCCGGCCTGCATCGCGAACACCTTCGACACCCCGTCGTGGGACCGGGCGATCTCCTCCAGGCGCTCCAGCCGCCGCACGTACGCCTCGACCGACTCCCGCCGGGCTCCGGGCCGGCCGCCCGAGCAGGCGTCGGCGGCCTGGGTCAGCACCGCCTCCAGGGTCCGCGGCTCGACCTCGCCGTGGTGCGCCTCGATCGCGTGCACCACCTCGTCCGACTCGCCGTGCCGTCGCGCGAACTCCGCCCCGATCGCCGCGTGCCCGCCCGGCACCCGGTGGCTGAGCGCCTTGCCGATGTCGTGCAGCAGCGCGGCCCGCTTCACCAGCTCCGGATCGACGCCCAGTTCGGCCGCCATCATCCCGGCGATGTGCGCGGACTCCACCAGGTGCCCGAGCACGTTCTGCCCGTACGAGCTCCGGTAGCGCAGCGTGCCGAGCGTCCGCACCAGCTCCGGGGCGCTCTCCCCGGTCGCCGCGCCGATCGCCAGCAGCGCGTCCTCACCGGCGCGCACGCAGAGCCGCTCGACCTCCTCGCTGCTGCGCCCGTGCGCCTCCTCGATCCGCAGCGGATGGATCCGCCCGTCGGCGACCAGGGCCTCCAGGGTCAGCCGGGCAGCCTCCCGCCGGACCGGGTCGAAGCAGGACAGCTGCACCAGCCCCGGGGTGTCGTCGACGATCAGGTTGACCCCGGTCACCGCCTCGAAGGCGCGGATGTTCCGGCCCTCCTTGCCGATGATCCGGCCCTTCATCTCCTCGTTCGGCAGCGGGAACGAGGTCACCACGGTGTCCGCGGTCTGCTCCGAGGCCAGCCGCTGGATCGACGAGGCGATGATCTCCCGGGCCCGCTGCTCGCCGTCGGCCTTGGCCTGCCGCTCGATCTCGCGGACGGAGACCGCCGCCTCCCGCCGGGCCGCCGACTGCTCGGCCCGGACCAGTTCGGCCCGGGCCTGGTCGGCCGTCAGCCCGGCCGTGCGCTCCAGCGAGCGGCGGCGCTCGGCGGCCAGCTCACCGAGTTCGGTGCGCAGGCGCTCGGTCTCGGCGGTCCGGGCGGCGAGCTCGTCCTCCTGGCTGTGCAGGCGGTGCAGCTCGGCCATCAGCCGCTCCTCGCGGCGGTCCAGCTCGGCCCGGCGCTGGCGGACCATCAGCCAGGCCGCGGCCATCACCAGACCGAGCGCCCCGACCAGGACCAGGGCGGCGAGCAGCATCGGCGAGCCCGACCCGGTACCTGCGGCGATGCCCATCACGGCCCACTCCCCGTCCCCTGCGACCGATCCAGCGCAGGCGTGGCCGAAGCGCGATCGAAAGTGATCCCCTTGCCAGCGAGGCTAGGCGCAGGTCACGAAACGGTCAAGATGTGATCCGGAGTTGACCTGCACGATCTGACTCCGCATCACCACGGTCCGTCAGGTCCGTCGCCGCCCTCGGCCTCGATCGTCTCCCGGACCACCCGGAAGGCCAGGCCCTCGGAGTAGCCGCGCCGGGCCAGCATCCCGACCAGCCGGCGGATCCGGGTGTCCCGCTCCAGGCCGCGGGTGGTGCGCAGCTTGCGCTCGACCAGGGCCCGCGCGGCGTCCGTCTCGTCCTCCGGCTCGACCTGCGCGACGGCCTGCTCGACCAGGTCGCCGGCGACGCCCTTGGTCCGCAGCTCCTGCGCCAGCGCCCGCCGGGACAGACCCCGGTTGGTGTGCCGGAACTCCACCCACGCCGCGGCGAACGCCGCGTCGTCGATCAGCCCGACCTCCTCGAAGCGGGCCAGCACGCCCTCGGCGACCTCGTCGGGGATCTCGCGCTTGCGCAGCGCGTCCGCGAGCTGCCGCCGGGTCTTCGCGGCGCCGGTCAGCAGCCGCAGGCAGATGTCCCGGGCCCGGGCCTCCGGGTCGACCGGCTCCTCGGCCTTCCTCTCCCGCTCCTGGTCCCGCTCCCCCGTCTCGGCCCGGCGCCGCTTCCGCGCGGGCCGCCGGGGCTCGCCGTCGTCGTCCGGCCGCTCCGGCCGTCCGGTCGGCTCCGGCCGTTCCTCGGCGACCGCGGTGCGTCGGCGCCGCCGCCCACCGGCCAGGTCGGAGGCCCGGAGCAGGCCGGGCACCTCCGCGATCCCCGGCCCCCCGGCCGCTCCGCGGTCCGGGTCCGGCCCGCGGCCGACCTCCGGTCCCGGCTCGGGTTCCGGCTCCGCACAGGCCGCGAACCAGTCCGGCGGGCCCTCGTCCGCGGGATCGCCAAAGCCACCGGGCCCCCCTCGGGAGCCCGGTGGCCGATCGGCGGGATCTGCGTACCGCAAGGGATCAGGCCTTGGCAGCGGCCGCTGCCTTCTTCGCCGCGGCGGTCTTGGCCGGAGCCGGGACCTCGGCGGCCGGAGCGGCCTCGCCGCCCTCGGTCTCGACCTTGGGGCCGATGCCGAGCTTGCCCTTGATCTTGGCCTCGATCTCGTCGGCGAGCTGCGGGTTGTCCCGCAGGAAGTTGCGGGCGTTCTCCTTGCCCTGGCCGAGCTGGTCGCCCTCGTAGGTGTACCAGGCGCCGGACTTGCGGATGAACCCGTGCTCCACGCCCATGTCGATCAGGCCGCCCTCGCGGCTGATGCCCACGCCGTAGAGGATGTCGAACTCGGCCTGCTTGAACGGCGCGGCCACCTTGTTCTTGACCACCTTGACGCGGGTGCGGTTGCCGACCGCCTCGGTGCCGTCCTTCAGCGTCTCGATGCGGCGGATGTCCAGGCGCACCGAGGCGTAGAACTTCAGCGCGCGGCCACCGGTCGTGGTCTCCGGCGAGCCGAACATCACGCCGATCTTCTCGCGCAGCTGGTTGATGAAGATCGCGGTGGTGTTGGACTGGTTCAGCGCACCGGCGATCTTGCGCAGGGCCTGGCTCATCAGACGCGCCTGCAGACCGACGTGCGAGTCGCCCATCTCGCCCTCGATCTCGGCGCGCGGGACGAGCGCCGCCACCGAGTCGATGATCACCAGGTCGATCGCGCCGGAGCGGATCAGCATGTCGGTGATCTCCAGCGCCTGCTCGCCGGTGTCCGGCTGGCTGACCAGCAGGGCGTCGGTGTCGACGCCGAGCTTCTTGGCGTACTCCGGGTCGAGCGCGTGCTCCGCGTCGACGAACGCGACCGTGCCGCCGGCCCGCTGGGCGTTGGCCGCCAGGTGCAGGGTCAGCGTGGTCTTGCCGGAGGACTCGGGGCCGTAGATCTCGATCACGCGGCCGCGCGGGATGCCGCCGACGCCCAGCGCAACGTCCAGCGCGGTGGACCCGGTGGAGATCACCTCGATCGGCTCGTTGGCCTTCTCGCCCAGGCGCATCACCGAGCCCTTGCCGAACTGCCGCTCGATCTGGGCGAGCGCGGTCTCGAGCGCCTTCTCGCGGTCCGTACCTGCCATGGCTTCCACCCTCGGGTTCTGTGCTGTGCGCTTCATCGTCATCGACGCTAGCGCGTCCCACTGACAATCGGCCGGGATCGGCCCGCGCCTGTGGAAAACTCGCCGCCGAAGAGTATAGGGAACATTCGTTCGATTATGACTCCGGCGGGCCGTCCGATCCACCCCCGCGCCCCTCGTCCCCCTGCTGACCTGCGCCTTCCTCGGTCGATCCGCCGCCCACCATGCGCCGCAACCGGCGCACGGTCTGCCTCCTGCGCTCCCTGCGCTCCTCGCCCCGGTCGATCCGCGGGTCCTCGGCCACTTCGTACCGGCGCACGTACGTCCCGACGAACCCCTGCAGCGTCGCCGCCGCCGGGATCGCGATCAGCGCGCCGACCGCGCCCAGCAGCGCCGCCCCGGCGATAACCGAGCCGAACGCCACCGCCGGGTGCACGTCCACCGTCTTCGCGGTGATCCGCGGGTGCAGCAGGTAGTTCTCGATCTGCTGGTAGACCACCACGAACGCCAGCACCCACAGCGCGTCCACCGGCCGGACCGTCAACGCCACCAGCACCGGCAGCGCACCCGCGATGTAGGTGCCGATGGTCGGCACGAACTGCGACATCACGCCGACCCAGATGCCGAGCGCCGCCGCGTACGGCAACCCGATGACCTCGAACGCGATCCAGTGCGCCGCCGCCGAGATCACCGCGAGCAGCGCCCGCGAGTACAGGTACCCGCCGGTCTTGGCCAGCGCGATCTCCCACGCCCGCAGCACCTCGGCCTGCTGGGCCGGCGGCAGCAGCGAGCAGACCGTCCGCCGTACCCGCGGGCCCTCGGCGGTGAAGTAGAAGGTGAACAGGCCGACCGTGAAGGCCCGGAACAGGCCGCCGATCACCGTGGAGGAGACCCCCCAGATGTTGTCCGCCGCCTGCTGGGCGTAGCGCTCGATGGTCCCGGAGTCCTGGAGCACCCGGTGCTGCAGCTCGCTGAGCGAGAAGTCCTGGTGGAAGGTCCGGTTGACCCAGTTGATCAGGTCCTCCAGCAGGTGCGGCAGCCTGGTGGAGATCTGGGTCACCTGGTCGACCAGCAGCGTGCCGAGCGCGGTCACGAACCCGGCCACCGCCACCGCCAGGCCGATGAACACCAGGAACGTCCCGAGCCCGCGCCGCACGCCCCGGGCCGCCATCCGGTCCACCGCCGGCTCCATCGCCAGCGACAGGAAGAACGCGACCAGCAGCATCACGAACAGGTCGATCAGCTGGTGGAACGCCCAGTTCGCCAGCTGGAACAGACCGACCAGCACCAGCGCCAGCACCATCGCCTTGGGCAGCCAGCGCGGCATCGCCCCTCCGGTCAACGCCGGTCGGCGGGGCGGACGATCGTCGGGAAGCCGTTCCGGGTACGGGGTTTTCTCGTCGTTGCTGACCACCGGGACAGTCTCACCCACAGCGGGGTGAATCGGTCAACGCAGCTGCGCCGACACCCCTTGCGTCTGGCACACCGCGCGCCACACGTCCTTGGCCTCCCACCCGGCGTCCAGCGCCTGACGCACCGTCCGGTGCCCCAGCTCCGCCATCACGTGGTCCTGCGCGAACGACTCCGCGTAGCCCTCGCCGAAGTGCTCGTACATCCGCCGCCAGAACTCCGTCAGCCTCATGCCCCCCAGTATCCGCCACCGCCCCGACACCCGACGCCGCACCTGCCGTTCACGGCAACCACCCCACCCCGCCAACCGCAGCGAAGCCGTCCCGCACGCCAAGACGCCCCACCCGCGAAGCGGACCACCAGCCGTTCAGCCAAGCCGGGCCGCGGAGCAGACCACCGGCCCTTCGGCGAAGCCGGGCCGCCCGCCAGGGCCATTCGCCGCCCGCCACTCGCCCGCCCCGCGGAGCGGACCACCGGCCGTTTCGGCAAAGCCGGACCCCGCCAAGGCTCCACCCGCGAAGCAGACCACCAGCCGTTCAGCGAAACCGGGCCGCCCGCCAGGGGGCCTCCCGCCGCCCGCCGCCCGCCCCGCGAAGCGGACCACCGGCCGTTTCGGCAAAGCCGGGCCGCCCGCCAGGGGGCCTCCCGCCGCCCGCCACTCGCCCGCCCCGCGGAGCGGACCACCGGCCGGGCCTCCGGGCCGCTCCGCTACTTCGGCAGCGCCAGCACGCCCGCGCCGTAGTACTCGCGGTCCTGGCAGGCGGCCGTGATCAGCCGGGGGCAGTCGGCCGCCGCCGCTTCGGCGAGGGCGGCGGCCAGCCGGTCGGGCCCCCAGTCGGGGTGCTGGGCGGCGACGACGGCGACCGCGCCGGTGACGTGCGCGGCGGACATCGACGTCCCGGCGAGCGCCGCGTACTGCCCGCCGGGCCAGTCGGAGACGACCGCGCCCTGCGGCCCGCCGTCCGGGTCGCCGCCGGGTGCGGCGATGGACACCCGCCCGCGCCCGTAGTTGCTGTACCCGGCGGGCAGCCCGCGCCGGTCGACGGCGCCCACCGTCACCACGCCGGGCAGTTCGCCGGGCAGGCGGATGCACTCGGTGCCGAGCTGCCGGTCCTGGCCGGGGCCGGAGATCCGGTCGTTGGGGCTGCGCCGGTCGGGCCGGACGGCACCGAGGTCCTGTCCGTCGTTGCCGGCGGAGGCGACGACCACGGCGCCCTTCTTCTGGGCGTAGCCGACGGCGCGTCCGACCGCGGCGATCAGTGCGGCCTGGTCGGCGTCCTCGGGGCAGTTGTACTTCCACGGGTCGGCGAAGTAGCTGTCGTTGACGGCCTTGGCGCCGTGGTCGGCGGCCCAGAGCATGCCGCAGACGATGTTCTCGGCGTAGTACTGGCCGAGCGGTCCGAGCAGCCGGACGGCGGCGATCCGCACGCCGGGGGCGACGCCGGTGACGCCGTGGCCGTCGCGGGCGGCGCCGACGATGCCGGCGACGTGGGTGCCGTGGCCGCTCTCGGCGACGCCGGAGTCGGGCCGCCAGGCGCCGTACCGGGCGTCGGGGCGGCCGTCGGCGCAGGAGGCGGAGGCGTTCGGGTCGACGGCGGCGCGCAGGTCGGGGTGGGTGTCGTCGACGCCGGAGTCGAGCACGGCGACGGTGACCTGGCGCAGCTGGTCCGCGGAGGGGACGACGCCGTGCCCGGCCGCCCGGTCCATCGCGGGGGCTTGGAGCAGCGCGGAGACCCCGACGGGCGCCTCGGTGGCGCCGATCATGGCGAGGTTCCAGTCGCTCTGCTCGGCCGGGTCGGGGATGGTCGCGGTCGAGTCGTCGCCGCGGTCGGCCCGTTCGGCGCTGCTGCCGAAGGTGCCGGCGCCGCTGAGCGGTCGCGGCGGTCCGGGGACGGCGGCGGTGCGGGTGGCGCCGACGGCGGCTATGCCGGGGCGGCCGCGGAGTTTCTCGGCGAAGGAGCCGGTGGCGTACGCGAGCACCGCGCCGATCTGCGGGTAGTCCTGGACGACCTGTCCGCCGGCGGCCCGCGCCTCGGCGGCGGCGAGCCGGGCGCCCTGGCCGTCCTGCTGTTCGGCGAGCACCAGGTAGCTGAGGTAGGACCGGCCGGGTCCGGCGACGTACGGGACGGCTCCGCCGAGCAGCAGGGCGGTGAGCAGCATGGCGCCGAGGACGCGGATGCTCCGGTGGTGGTGCGCGGCGGGCCGGCCGCCGGTGTGGCTCACCTGCTCCATCGCACGGCCTCCGCTCGGTGGGGGCCCGAAGAATCAGGCCCGAATCATCACCATATGAGCGTTTTATCCGATTTGCCCCTCTGGGCTGCGACAGACGGTGCCCGCGCCCCGGCCCGCCGCGCGCCGCATTGTCGGTGCCACCGGGCACCATGGGGGCATGGCGCCCCGTACCTCCGACGCTCCCGGCCCCCCGGACGCCCTCGACGGCTTCGCCCCGGCGACCCGGGCGTGGTTCACCGGGGCGTTCGCCGCGCCCACCGAGGCGCAGGCCCAGGCGTGGACGGCGATCCGGCAGGGCACCGACGTGCTGGTGGTGGCGCCGACCGGCTCCGGCAAGACGCTCGCCGCCTTCCTCTCCGCGCTGGACGGGCTCAGCTCCACCCCGCCGCCCGCCGAGCCGAAGAAGCGCTGCCGGGTGCTCTACGTCTCCCCGCTGAAGGCCCTCGCGGTGGACGTCGAGCGCAACCTGCGGGCCCCGCTGGCCGGCCTGCGCCAGGCGGCCGTCCGGCTCGGCCTGCCCGAGCCGGAGGTCCAGGTCGCGATCCGCTCCGGCGACACCCCGGCCGCCGACCGCCGCCGCTTCACCACCCACCCGCCGGACATCCTGATCACCACCCCCGAGTCGCTGTTCCTGCTGCTGACCTCCGCCGCCCGGGATTCGCTGCGCGGGGTGGAGACGGTGATCCTCGACGAGGTGCACGCGGTGGCCGGCACCAAGCGCGGCGCCCACCTGGCGCTCACCCTGGAGCGGCTCGACCAGCTGCTGGAGCGGCCGGCCCGCCGGATCGGCCTGTCGGCGACGGTCCGCCCGGTCGAGGAGGTGGCCCGCTACCTCAGCCCGCAGCGCGGCGCGGCGATCGTCCAGCCCGGCTCGGCCAAGCGCTTCGACCTCTCGGTGGTCGTCCCCGTCCCCGACCTGGACGACCTGCCGGCCAACGCCGACGACCCGTCACGCCAGGCCTCGATCTGGCCGCACGTGGAGGAGCGGATCGTCGACCTGGTGCAGGCGCACCGCTCGACCATCGTCTTCGCCAACTCCCGCCGCCTCGCCGAGCGCCTGTGCAACCGGCTGAACGAGATCGCCCACGAGCGCGCCACCGGCGAGCCGCTGCCCCGGGCGCACGACCCGGCCGAGCTGATGGGCGGCTCCGGCGCGGCCGCCGGCGCCCCGGCGGTGATCGCCCGGGCGCACCACGGCTCCGTCTCCAAGGAGCAACGGGCGCTGGTCGAGGAGGAGCTGAAGGCCGGCCGGCTGCCCGCCGTGGTCGCCACCTCCAGCCTGGAGCTGGGCATCGACATGGGCGCCGTCGAGCTGGTGGTGCAGGTCGAGTCGCCGCCCTCGGTCGCCTCCGGCCTGCAGCGGGTGGGCCGCGCGGGCCACCAGGTCGGCGCGGTCTCCACCGGCGTGGTCTTCCCCAAGTACCGGGGCGACCTGGTGCAGTCCGCCGTGGTCACCGAGCGGATGCGCTCCGGCCGGATCGAGGCGCTGCGCGTCCCCCGCAATCCGCTGGACGTGCTGGCCCAGCAGCTGGTCGCGATGACCGCCCTGGACACCTGGGACGTGGACGAGCTGCTCGCCCTGGTCCGCCGCGCCGCGCCGTTCGCGACCCTCCCGCAGTCCGCCTTCGACGGCGTGCTCGACATGCTGGCCGGCCGGTACCCGTCCGACGCCTTCGCCGAGCTGCGGCCCCGCGTGGTCTGGGACCGGGTGGCCGGCACGGTCACCGGCCGCCCCGGCGCCCAGCGGCTCGCCGTCACCTCCGGCGGCACCATCCCCGACCGCGGCCTGTTCGGCGTCTTCATCGCCGGAGCGACTGCGGCCGATTCGAAGACGGGGAAGAAGGGCGGCGGCCGGGTCGGAGAGCTGGACGAGGAGATGGTCTACGAGTCCCGGGTGGGCGACGTCTTCACCCTGGGCACCACCTCCTGGCGGATCGAGGAGATCACCCACGACAAGGTGCTGGTCACCCCCGCGCCCGGGGTCCCCGGCCGGCTGCCGTTCTGGAAGGGCGACACCCTGGGCCGCCCGCTGGAGCTCGGCCGGGCGGTCGGCGCCTTCGTCCGCGAGCTCGGCGCGCTCGCCCCCGAGGCCGCCGCCGAGCGGCTCAAGGCCGCCGGCCTGGACGACTGGGCCTGCGGCAACCTGCTCGCCTACCTGGCGGAGCAGCGCGAGGCCTGCGGCCACCTGCCGGACGACCGCACCATCGTGGTCGAGCGCTTCCGCGACGAGCTGGGCGACTGGCGGATCGTCATCCACTCACCGTTCGGCGCCCAGGTGCACGCCCCCTGGGCGCTCGCCCTGGGCGCCCGGCTGCGCGAGAAGCACGGCCTGGACCCGCAGGTGATGCACGCCGACGACGGCATCGTGCTGCGCCTGCCCGACGCCGATCTGCTCGCCGACTTCCCCGTCGAGAGGGGCCCGGACCCGGCGAAGCCGGTCACCGAGGACGCCCCGGTCGGGGCGGACGCCGCCCTGTTCGAGTCCGCCGAGATCGAGCAGATCGTCACCGACCAGGTCGGCGGCTCCGCGCTGTTCGCCTCCCGCTTCCGCGAGTGCGCCGGCCGCGCCCTGCTGCTGCCGCGCCGCAGCCCCGGCAAGCGCACCCCGCTCTGGCAGCAGCGCCAGCGCGCCTCCCAGCTGCTGGAGGTGGCCGCCGAGTACGGCTCCTTCCCGATCGTGCTGGAGGCCGTCCGCGAGTGCCTGCAGGACGTCTTCGACGTCCCCGGCCTGGTCGAGCTGATGGGCGACCTGGAGTCCCGCGCGGTCCGCCTGGTCGAGGTCACCACCGCCGAGCCGTCCCCGTTCGCCCGTTCCCTGCTCTTCGGGTACGTCGCCCAGTACCTGTACGAGGGCGACTCCCCGCTCGCCGAGCGCCGCGCCGCCGCGCTCTCGCTCGACTCCCGGCTGCTGTCCGAGCTGCTCGGCCAGGCCGAGCTGCGCGAGCTGCTCGACCCGCAGGTCCTGGCCGAGCTGGAGGCCGAGCTCCAGCGGCTCACCCCCGAGCGCCGGATCAAGGACGCCGAGGGGGTCGCCGACGCGCTGCGCCTGCTCGGCCCGCTCTCCGAGGCCGAGCTCGCCCTGCGCGGCGCCGAGCCGCTGTGGCCGCTGGAGCTGGAGTCCGCCCGCCGGGTGATCCGGGTCCGGATCGGCGGCGAGCTGCGCTGGTCCGCGATCGAGGACGCCGGGCGGCTGCGCGACGCCCTCGGCACCCCGCTGCCGGTCGGCGTCCCCGAGGCCTTCACCGAGCCGGTCAAGGACCCGCTCGGCGACCTGCTGGCCCGCTACGCCCGCACCCACGGCCCGTTCACCGCCGCCGAGGCGGCCGGCCGCTTCGGCCTGGGCACCGCCGTGGTCACCGGCACCCTGCAGCGGCTGACCGCCGCCGGCCGCCTGGTCCAGGGCGAGTTCCGGCCGATCGAGGGCCACACCGCCACCCAGGAGTGGTGCGACGCCGAGGTGCTGCGCCGGCTGCGCCGCCGCTCGCTCGCCGCGCTGCGCCAGGAGGTGGAGGCCGTCCCGCCGCGCGCCCTGGCCGCCTTCCTCCCGCAGTGGCAGCACCTGGCCGGCCACCGGCTGCGCGGCCTGGACGGCCTGTACCGGGTGGTCGAGCAGCTCCAGGGCACCGCACTGCCCGCATCCGCCGTGGAGAAGCTGGTCCTGCCCGCCCGGCTCTCCGACTACGCCCCGGGGATGCTCGACGAGCTGATGGCGGCCGGCGAGGTCGGCTGGTCCGGCGCCGGTGCGCTGCCCGGCAACGACGGCTGGATCAGCCTCCACCTCCCGGAGAACGCCCACCTGCTGCGCCCCGAGCCCGTCCCGCCCGCCCTGACCCCCGTGCACACCGTGCTGCTGGAGACCCTGGCCGGCGGGTACGGCCTGTTCTTCCGCCAGCTCGCGGACCGCCAGCCCGACGTCCCGCCGGCCGAGCTCGCCGACGCCCTGTGGGACCTGGTCTGGGCCGGGTACGTCACCAACGACACCCTCGCCCCGCTGCGCGCCCTGCTCGGCTCCGGCCGCACCGCCGGGTCCACCGCGCACCGGGCGCCGCGGGCCACCCCGCGCGGCCGCTACGGCGGCGCCGGGCGCGGCCTCGGCCGCCCCGCGGGTGCCCTGCGGGGCGGCCCGCCCACCGCCGCGGGCCGCTGGTCCCTGCTGCCGGCGTACGGCGGCGACCCGACCGTCCGCGCCACCGCGCAGGCGCAGAACCTGCTGGACCGGCACGGCATCCTCACCCGCGGCACCGTCGCCACCGAGCGGATCCCGGGCGGCTTCGCCGGGGTGTACCGGGTGCTCTCCGCCCTGGAGGAGCGCGGGAAGACCCGCCGCGGCTACTTCGTCGAGGGGCTCGGCGGCGCCCAGTTCGCGATGGACGGCGCCGCCGACCGCCTGCGCTCGGTCAACGGCCGGCTGGATCGCTCGGCCACCGACTGGTCGGCCGGCCCCGCGGCCGATCCCCCGCAGGTGCTCGTGCTCGCCGCCGCAGACCCCGCCAACGCGTACGGCTCCGCCCTCCCCTGGCCCGAGCCCCCGGCCGCCGACACCGAGGTCACCGGCACCAAGGCCGGCGCCCACCGCCCCGGCCGCAAGGCCGGCGCCCTGGTCGTGCTCACCGACGGCGAGCTCGTCCTCTACGTGGAGCGCGGCGGCAAGTCGCTGCTGCACTGGGCCGAGGACCCGGGTCCGGCCGTCCAGGCCCTCGCCGCCGCCGTCCACCAGGGCGCCCTCGGCACCGTCACCGTCGAGCGGGCCAACGGCGTCCCGGCCCTGGGGTCGCCGCTCGGCCGGGTCCTGGAGGAGGCGGGCTTCCACCCGACCCCCCGCGGCTACCGCCTCCGGGCCCGCTGACGCGGCCTCCCGGGCCGCTCGTCCCCGTCGGCGGCCTTCGCGTGGACGGGGATCAGCCCCAGCCCCCAGCCGCCGGCCGCGAGTACGCCGAAGGCGGCACCGCCGGTGCCGCCCTCGAACAAGATCCAACCCAGTACACCGGTCAGCGCGAGCAGAACCCCGCGCAGCGCCCAGGCACTCCGCATCGACGGCCTCCCTCACTCGCGTCCCGCGCCGGTCGGCGGGACGAACGAGGTCCGGTCAGGCCGCCACCACGTCCATCGCCGCCGTCTTCGGCGACATGGACCCGGCCCGGTCGACCCCGGGAGCCGGCAGCGGAACCGGTTCGAGCACCGGCCTCAGCAGATCACCCTCCGAGAGGGTGGCCATCGCCGCAAGTTCGGCGAGCGACAGCTCGTCGCTGACCTCGCGCATCACCTCGGACATCCGGACGTCGAGCGCGTCGCAGATGGCGGAGAGCAACTCGGAGGAGGCCTCCTTCTGCCCTCGCTCAACCTCGGAGAGGTAGCCGAGCGAAACCCTGGCAGCTGCCGACACCTCGCGGAGTGTGCGGCCCTGGCGCTGGCGCTGCCGACGCAGCACATCGCCCAGCAGGCGACGGAGCAGAATCATCGGTGCCTCCCTCCTCGGACTGCGAATCGAGATGTCACGACCCCACCGTACCGCCTTGGCCGCATCCCGTGCGGGGACCGTGGTCGTGTTCACTCTGGGCTGCAAGGCTGCCCCCTCCCCTGTGTGTTCCCCGCCGATGGCTGATATCTGCCCGGTCAGGCCATCCGGTCTAACACGATCCTCGGACCTGGGGGGCGAGTTCAGCGATTTCAGCGAAGCGCTGCGGGCCGCGTGGCCGGTTCGCTACGCGTTCGCCGCCCGTTCGAGCAGCAGTTCCAGTGCGACGGTGACGGTGTTCAGCCGGATTGTGGCACGTCCCCCTGACAACAGTGGCGAAACGGCGCGTGTTCCCGCCGGGCCGGCGAGGGCCACGTGGACGGTGCCGACGGGCCGACCGTCCTGCGGCTCGGGGCCCGCCACACCGGTGGTGGCGAGGCCGTAGGTGGCCCCGAGCAACCGCCGGACGCCGTCGGCCATCTGGCGGGCGACCACCGGGTGCACGGGGCCGTGCACGGCCAGCAGGCCCTCGTCCACGCCGAGCACGGAGGCCTTCACCTCGGTCGCGTACGCGGTGACCGAGCCGCGGAACGCGGCGGAGGCGCCCGGGACGTCGACCAGGGTGGCGGCCAGCAGCCCGCCGGTCAGCGACTCGGCGACCGCCAGCGTCGCCCCCTCCCCCCTCAGCCCCGCCAGCACCCGCTCGGCCAGCCCGGCGTTGCGCGACGCCGCCCCCGGGTCGCTCACCGCGCCGCCCGCTGCTTCGCCAGGCCCTCCCGGCGCAGCCGGATCGCCTGGCCCACGTAGTCCAGCCCGGTGCCGACGGTGAGCAGCACGGCCACGCCCATCAGCACGGCGCGCGCGGTGGCGAGCCAGCCGGTGAGCGGCAGGACGTACATGCCGACCGCGATGCCCTGGGTGAGGGTCTTGAGCTTGCCGCCCCGGCTGGCCGGGATGACGGCGAAGCGGATCACCCAGAAGCGCATCAGGGTGATGCCGAGTTCGCGCGCCAGGACGACCACCGTGATCCACCACGGCAGGTCGCCGAGGACGGACAGGCCGACCAGCGCCGCACCCATGATCGCCTTGTCCGCGATCGGGTCGGCGATCTTGCCGAAGTCGGTGATCAGGCCCTTGCGCCGGGCCAGCTCGCCGTCGAACAGGTCGGTGATCATCGCGATGGCGAAGGCCGCCCAGGCGACCGCGCGCCACTTGGGGTTGTGCCCGCCGTCGGCGAACAGCAGCGCCACGAAGACCGGGACCAGCAGCAGCCGGACCATGGTCAGCACGTTGGCGATGTTCCAGATCCCCGGCTGCGGCGGCGGCGCGGCCGCTACCGGCCGCGTCGCCGTGGGGGCCCCCGGCCCCTTGGTCATTCGCCGTCCTCCAGAACCTCGGCGACCAGGTCGACGCCCTCGGTGCCGACCACGGTGGCCCGGTAGAACCGGCCGATCTCGGCGTCGTCCAGCCCCAGCAGCGTGGTCAGGCCGTCGGTCTCCGGCGCCTGGTGGGCGGCGCGGCCCTCGACCACGCCGTCCTCCACGGACTCGACCAGCACCAGCACCTCGGTGCCGATCCGGGCCTCGGCGCGCTGCGCGGTGAGCTCCTCGGCGAGCTTCGAGAGCTGCGCGACGCGCTGGTCGATCACGTCCTGGTCGAGCTTGCCGTCGTAGGTCGCGGCCTCGGTGCCGTCCTCGTCGGAGTAGCCGAAGACGCCGATCGCGTCGAGGCCGGCCCCGGTGATGAACCGTTCCAGCTCGGCGAAGTCCTGCTCGGTCTCGCCGGGGAAGCCGACGATGAAGTTGGACCGGGCGCCGGCCTGCGGGGCCTTGGCGCGGATCGTCCCCAGCAGCTCCAGGAACTGCTCGGTGCTGCCGAAGCGCCGCATCCGGCGCAGCACGGCCGGCGCGGAGTGCTGGAAGGACAGGTCGAAGTACGGGACGACCTTGTCGGTGCCGCACATCACGTCGATCAGGCCGGGGCGCATCTCGGCGGGCTGCAGGTAGCTGACCCGGACCCGCTCGATCCCCTCGACCGCGGCGATCTCGCTCAGCAGGGTCTCCAGCAGGCGGATGTCGCCCAGGTCCTTGCCGTACGAGGTGTTGTTCTCGCTGACCAGGACGACCTCGCGGACGCCCTGGCCGGCCAGCCAGACCGCCTCGTTCAGGACGTCGGAGGGGCGGCGGGAGATGAAGGAGCCGCGGAAGGCGGGGATGGCGCAGAAGGAGCAGCGCCGGTCGCAGCCGGAGGCGAGCTTGATCGAGGCGACCGGGGCGTCGTCCAGGCGCTTGCGCAGGGTGCGCGGGCCGGAGGCGGGGGCCAGGCCGTCGGGGAGGTCCTCGGGGGCGCCGTGGCCGGGCAGGGCGACCTCGGCGGCCGCGGCCTGCCGTGCCACCGGGGTGAGCGGGAGCAGGGCGCGGCGGTCGCGCGGGGTGTGGGCCTCGACGTGGCCGCCGGCCAGGATGGTCTGCAGGCGGGTGGAGATGTCGGAGTAGTCGTCGAAGCCGAGCACGCCGTCGGCCTCCGGGAGGGCGTCGGCCAGCTCCTTGCCGTAGCGCTCGGCCATGCAGCCGACCGCGACCACGGCCTGGGTGCGGCCGTGGCCCTTGAGGTCGTTGGCCTCCAGCAGGGCGTCGACGGAGTCCTTCTTGGCGGCCTCGACGAACCCGCAGGTGTTGACGACGGCGACGTCGGCGTCGCTGGCGTCGTCGACCAGCCGCCAGCCGTCGGCCTCCAGTCGCCCGGCGAGTTCCTCGGAGTCGACCTCGTTGCGGGCGCATCCGAGCGTGACCAGGGCGACAGTGCGGGGTTCAGGCATGACGCCAAGATTAACGCGCGGGCCCCGGTGCCGTTCCCCCCGGAGCCCGCGCGCCTGGTCACATCCGCCGGCTCAGCCCGCCTGCGGGTCACCCGGCGTGTAGGTGAGGTGCACGACCTGTCCGTCCTGACCTGCCGGACCGAGGTCCTTGCCGTTGACGAAGACGTGCACGGCGCCGGCGTTGCCGATCACCAGATTGATCTTCTTCGGGTCGGTGAAGGTCTGCGCCTGGCCCTCTTCGAGGTTGTTCGAGAAGAGCGACTTGCCGGCACCGTCCTTGGCGGTGACCCAGCTCTTGTCCTTCTCGGCGACCAGCTTCACGGTCACCTTGTCGGCCGGGGCGGCGGCGATCGGGGCGAGGCTGGGCGCCGGGGCGGGCGGCTGCGCGGAGGCGGTGGACGGCGCCGCGGCGGTGGAGGGCAGCGGGGCGCTGGCCTCGCCGGGGGTGCCGTCGGTGGCCGAGGAGCCGCTGAACAGGTTGAAGCCGATCAGCGCGACCACCGCGACGATCGCCGCGACCATGGCGATGTTCCAGTTCGGCCGGCGGTGGTCGGTGACCTTGATCGGGCCGGTGTCGAGCAGCTGGGTGGCGTGCTTGGGGCCGGGCGCCCCGCCGTGCGCGGCGTCGTACCGGGCGACCAGGGCGTCGCCGTCCTCGCCGACGGCCCGGGCGATCAGCCGGATGTTGCCGCGGGCGTAGAAGTCGCCGCCGCAGCGCTCGAAGTCGTCCGCCTCGATGGCGTGCACGATCGGCACCCGGACCCGGGTGGTGGAGCTGACCTGATCGACGGTCAGGCCGGCGTCGATCCGGGCCCTCGACAGCACCCGGCCGATGCTCGGCACGTCCTCGGCCGGCACCGCGGCGCCGGGGTCGACGGGCGGCTGCGGGGCGCCGGAGGAAGGCACGGCGGACCCACGGGCGTCGCTGCGGGGGGACTTGCCGATGGTCACTGGGCGCGCCTTTCGAGCGTTGGCCACCTGCTGATCACACAGTCTAGGGGTGGGGGCGGAACGTTTCTCAACCGGAGGGGGCCCGAACGGGAAAGTCCGCTCGGGGAGATCTGACGTACGGTCATCACATTCCTCCGAACGAGTGAGACCGGCTCCGGGTCACCCCCGGAGCGTGATCAGTACGGCGTCCAGTTCGTCCGGTTTGATCAGCACGTCGCGGGCCTTCGAACCCTCGCTGGGGCCGACGATCCCCCGCGATTCCATCAGGTCCATGAGACGGCCGGCTTTCGCGAAGCCGACCCTCAGCTTGCGCTGGAGCATCGAGGTGGAGCCGAACTGGGTGGAGACCACCAGCTCCGCCGCCTGGATCAGCAGGTCCAGGTCGTCGCCGATCTCCTCGTCGATCTCCTTCTTCGGGCCGCCGCCGACCACCACGTCCTCGCGGTAGCGGGCCGTCAGCTGGTCCTTGCAGTGCTGCACCACCTTGGCGATCTCCGCCTCGGTGACGAAGGCGCCCTGCATCCGGACCGGCTTGGAGGCGCCCATCGGCAGGAACAGCGCGTCGCCCTTGCCGATCAGCTTCTCCGCGCCGGGCTGGTCCAGGATGACCCGGGAGTCGGCCATCGCCGAGGTGGCGAAGGCGAGGCGGGACGGCACGTTGGCCTTGATCAGGCCGGTGACCACGTCGACCGAGGGCCGCTGGGTGGCCAGCACCAGGTGGATGCCGGCCGCGCGGGCGAGCTGGGTGATGCGCACCACCGAGTCCTCGACGTCGCGCGGGGCGACCATCATCAGGTCGGCCAGCTCGTCCACGATCACCAGCAGGTACGGGTACGGCGCCAGCTCGCGCTCGCTGCCCAGCGGCGGCTGCACGGTGCCCGCGCGGACCGCCGCGTTGAAGTCGTCGACGTGCCGGAAGCCGAAGGCCGCCAGGTCGTCGTAGCGCATGTCCATCTCGCGCACCACCCACTGGAGGGCCTCGGCGGCCTTCTTCGGGTTGGTGATGATCGGCGTGATCAGGTGCGGGATGCCCTCGTACGCGGTCAGCTCGACCCGCTTGGGGTCGACCAGCACCATCCGCACCTCGTCCGGGGTGGCCCGGACCAGCACCGAGGTGATCAGGCAGTTGATGCAGGACGACTTGCCGGCGCCGGTGGCGCCGGCGACCAGCACGTGCGGCATCTTCGCGAGGTTGGCCATCACGGTGTGGCCCTCGACGTCCTTGCCCATGCCGACCACCATCGGGTGGCCGTCCTCGGCGGCGGCGCGCGAGCGCAGCAGGTCGCCGAGGGTGACCATCTCCCGGTCCCGGTTGGGGATCTCCACGCCGACCGCGGACTTGCCGGGGATCGGCGAGATGATCCGCACGTCGGGGGTGGCCACCGCGTAGGCGATGTTCTTCGCCAGCGCGGTGATCCGCTCGACCTTCACCGCGGGGCCGAGCTCGACCTCGTAGCGGGTGACCGTCGGGCCGCGGGTGAAGCCGGTGACCCGGGCGTCCACCTTGAACTCGGCGAACACCCCGGTCAGCTGGGCGACCACGTCGTCGTTGAGCTGCGAGCGCGCCTTGGCGGGCGCGCCGCGCTCCAGCAGGTCGAGCGGCGGCAGCGCGTAGCTGACGTCGCCGGACAGCTGGAGCTGCTCCATCCGCTGGGGCGCGGGGCCGTGGCCGTCCGGGGCCTCGGAGGCGCGGGCGGCCGGGACGGCCGGCTCCTCCGGCGGGGCGGTGTTGTCCTTGACCTGGTGCAGCATCGAGGCGACCGCGGGGGAGCCGGGGACGCCCCAGGTCAGGGCGCCGTCCAGGTCGGCGGCGACACCGGCGGCCAGGTCGCGGGTCTCGTACGGGTCCTTGTCGAAGGAGACCGGCTCGAGGGCCTCCTCGTCCTCGCCCTTCCTGCGGCGGCGCCGGCGGCGGGCCGACAGCTCGTCGCCGATGGTGATCGGCAGCGCGTCCGGGTCGGCGTCCTCCGGCGGGGCGGTGGAGTACTCGCGCTCGCCGGCCGGCAGGCCGTCGGCCGCGAGGTCGCCGGGCAGCGGCTCGGCCACGCCGAGCCGGACGCCGAGCTGCCGCAGCCGCTCGCCGATCTTGTTGACCGGGGTGGCGGTGACCACCAGCAGGCCGAAGAAGGCGACCAGCAGCAGCAGCGGAACGGCCAGCGGCGGGCCCGCCGCGGCCATCATCGGGGTGGAGGCGGCCCAGCCGAGGATGCCGCCGGCCTGCCGTATCCGGGTCGCGCCGGTGCCCATCGCCGGGGCGCCGCAGCCGATGTGCACCAGGCCGAGCACCCCGACGACCAGGGTGGACAGGCCGATCGCGATCCGGCCGTTGGCCTCCGGCACCTCCGGGTGGCGCATCAGCCGCACCGCCACGCCGAGCAGCAGGAACGGCACCAGCACGTCGAGCCGGCCGAAGAGGCCGGAGACCACGTTGGTGGCCGCCTCGCCGAGCCAGCCCTGCGGGGAGAACCAGGTCCCCGCCGCGGTGACCAGGCCGAGGGCGAGCAGCAGCAGCGCGACGCCGTCCTTCCGGTGCGCCGGGTCGAGGTTCTTCGCACCGTGGCCGAAGCCGCGGAACACCGCGCCGATCGAGTGCGCGAGGCCCAACCAGACCGCGCGCACGGCGCGGAAGAGTATCGGCCGCGGCGGGGGCGGCGGCGGAGCGGCCGCGGTCCTCTTCGCGGCGGCGCGCTTCGCCGGAGCCTTCGCGGGCGCCTTCGCGGCAGGCTTGGGCGCGGCGGCCTTCTTGGCCGGCGCCTTCTTGGCCGGCCCGGGCTTGCGCGCCGCGGCACCGGGCGTTCGAGTGGCCATGGGCAGCAGCCTACCGGGGCGGTCCAGCCGATCTCATGCGCTCAAGCGTACGAAAGGGCACGTGTCGCGACGGCCCGTCACTCCCGCCGCGGCCCACCCGGACGGGGGACGGTGACACCCGATCAGTTCGAGCCCGGACGGAGCGCGTCCAGCGCCCGGCGCAGGCCGGCGAGCTTGCGCTCCAGGTGGGCCGCGGTGGCCGCCGAGCCGGTGTCCGCCGAGCCCTCCAACTGCTTGGTGAGCGCCTCCGCCTGCTCCTCCACCGCCGCCAGCCGGGCCGACAGCTCGCCCAGCAGCGCGCCGCCGGGCAGCGGCTGCTCGCCCGCCTCCAGCTGCAGGCGCAGCAGCGCCGCCTGCTCCTTGAGCTGGCAGTTCTTCATGTAGAGGTCGACGAAGACCGAGACCTTGGCGCGCAGCACCCACGGGTCGAAGGGCTTGGAGATGTAGTCGACCGCGCCGGCCGCGTAACCGCGGAAGGTGTGGTGCGGACCGTGGTTGATCGCGGTCAGGAAGATGATCGGGATGTCCCGGGTGCGCTCGCGGCGCTTGATGTGCGCGGCCGTCTCGAAGCCGTCCATGCCGGGCATCTGCACGTCCAGCAGGATGACCGCGAAGTCGTCGGTGAGCAGCGCCTTCAGCGCCTCCTCGCCGGACGAGGCGCGGACCAGGGTCTGGTCGAGTGCGGAGAGGATGGCCTCCAGCGCGAGGAGGTTCTCCGGACGGTCGTCGACCAGAAGGATCTTCGCCTTCTGCACCAGGACACGCCCTCCTGCCGGTTGTTTCCCGAGGGCCGGCACCCGCGTGCCACCCATCACTGCCCCGGTCATGCTAGCCGTACCCCCTTGCCCGCCACAGGCTCCGTGCGACCCGTCACCGTTCGGTCACTGTTCGCAACGATGGGTGACCCTACCGGGTTCCCGGCCGGGCCCGCCAGTGACGGCGGGCCCGGAGCGTGGCGGCTACTGGACGGCCAGCCACTGGCGCATGACCGCCAGCAGGTGGTCCGGGTCGACCGGCTTGGTGACGTGGTCGGTCGCCCCCGCCTGGAGGCTCTTCTCCCGGTCGCCCTTCATCGCCTTCGCGGTCAGCGCGATGATCGGCAGGCCCGCGAACTGCGGCATCCGGCGGATCGCCTCGGTGGTCGCGTACCCGTCCATCTCGGGCATCATGATGTCCATCAGCACCAGGGCCACGTCCTCGTGCTGCTCCAGCACCTCGATGCCCTCGCGGCCGTTCTCCGCGTACAGCACGGTCAGGCCGTACTGCTCCAGCACGCTGGTCAGCGCGAAGACGTTGCGGATGTCGTCGTCCACGATCAGCACCCGCTCACCGTCGAACCGGCCGTGGAACTGCGGCACCGGCGCCGGCCGGGCCGGGGTCGGCGCCTGGACCTGGTCGGGCCCCTGGCGCGGGATCGGCTCCTCCGCCGGACGCGGCGCCGGACGCTCCAGCTCGGCGGCCCGGCGGCGCTCGGCCAGCCCGCGGCGGCGCTCCTGGGCGAGCTCGCGGACCTCCTGCGCCCAGTGGTCCGCCGGGCTCTCGCCGACCGGCACCGGCGTCCCGGCGGGCGTCACCGCGATGGAGGCGCGCAGGGGCGCGCGCTCCCCGGCCGGGGCGTCCGCCGCGTCGGTGCGCAACGGCAGGTACAGGGTGAAGGTGGAACCCCGGCCGAGCTCGCTCTCCACGTGGATCTCACCGCCGAGCAGCCGGGCGATCTCCCGGCTGATCGACAGGCCCAGGCCCGTGCCGCCGTACTTGCGGCTGGTGCCGCCGTCGGCCTGCTTGAAGGCCTCGAAGATCTCCCGGAGCTTGTTGCCGGGGATGCCGATGCCGGTGTCGGAGACCGAGAACGCGATCAGCGCCTCGTCCGGACCCGAGATCGCCTCCGCCTCCAGCAGCTGCTCGCGCACGTGCTGCGGGACGTCGCCGTTGGCGGCGCGGCGGATCAGCAGCTCGACCGCGCCGGAGTCGGTGAACTTCACCGCGTTGGAGAGCAGGTTGCGCAGCACCTGCTGCAGCCGCTGCTCGTCGGTGTGCAGGGTGACCGGCAGGTCCGCGGAGACCCGGACCGCGAAGTCCAGGTTCTTCTCCACGGTGAACGGCCGGAACGCCGCCTCCACGTAGTCGACCAGCTGGACCAGGGCGATCCGGGCCGGACGGACGTCCATCTTGCCCGCCTCGACCTTGGACAGGTCGAGGATGTCGTTGATCAGCTGGAGCAGGTCGCTGCCCGCGCCGTGGATCGTCTCGGCGAACTCGACCTGCTTGGCCGACAGGTTGCCCTCGTTGTTGTCGGACAGCAGCTTGGCCAGGATCAGCAGCGAGTTGAGCGGGGTGCGCAGCTCGTGCGACATGTTGGCGAGGAACTCGCTCTTGTACCGCGAGGCGAGGGCGAGCTGCTCGGCGCGCTCCTCCAGGATCTGCCGGGCCTCCTCGATCTCGCTGTTCTTGATCTCGATGTCCCGGTTCTGCTGGGCGAGTTGCTCGGCCTTCTCCTGGAGCTCCTCGTTGGTGCGCTCCAGCTCCTCCTGCCGGGCCTCCAACTCCGCGGACCGCATCGACAGTTCGGCGGTCAGCCGCTGCGACTCCAGCAGCAGGCCCTCGGTCTTGGTGTTGACCGAGATGGTGTTGACGGTGACACCGATCTGGTCGGCGATCTGGTTGAGGAAGTCCAGCGCGACCGCGGTGAACGAGGAGAAGGTGGCCAGCTCGATCACGCCGAGCAGCCGGTCCTCGAACAGCACCGGCAGCACCACCACGTGCGCGGGCGCCGACTCGCCGAGCCCTGAGGCGATCTTCAGGTACCCGGGCGGGGTCTCCTTCAGCACGATCGGCCGCTTCTCCACCGCCGCCTGACCGATCAGCCCCTCACCGAGCCGGAAGGTGGTCGGCATGGTGCGCCGGTTGTAGCCGTAGGAGCCGATCAGGCGCAGCACGACGTCGTTCTCGTCGTCGTCCTCGTTGACCGCCTCGGCGGTGCGGCCGGCCGGCTGGGCGAGGAAGAAGGCGCCGTGCTGCGCGGAGACCACCGGGGTCAGCTCGCTCATGATCAGCGAGGCGACCGCCGACAGGTCCCGGCGGCCCTGCAGCAGACCGGACATCCGGGCCAGGTTGGTCTTCAGCCAGTCCTGTTCCTTGTTGGCCCGGGTGGTCTCGCGCAGGTTGGCGACCATCTGGTTGATGTTGTCCTTGAGCTCGGCGAGCTCGCCGGACGCCTCCACGTTGACCCGGGGCGACAGGTCGCCGCGGGTCACCGCGGTGGCCACCTGGGCCATCGCGCGCACCTGCCGGGTCAGGTTGTTGGCCAGCTCGTTCACCGACTCGGTGAGGTCCTGCCAGGTGCCGGCCACGCCCGCCACCCGGGCCTGGCCGCCCAGCCGCCCGTCGGTGCCCACCTCCCGGGCGACGCGGGTGACCTCGTCACCGAACGCGCCGAGCTGGTCCACCATGGTGTTGATGCTGGTCTTCAGTTCCAGGATCTCACCGCGGGCGTCCACGTCGATCTTCTGCGACAGGTCGCCGCGCGCCACCGCGGTGATCACCAGGGCGATGTTGCGGACCTGACCGGTCAGGTTGTTGGCCATCAGGTTGACGTTGTCGGTCAGGTCCTTCCAGATGCCGGCCACGCCCGACACGCTCGCCTGACCGCCCAGCGTGCCGTCGGTGCCCACCTCGCGGGCCACCCGGGTCACCTCGACGGCGAACGCCGACAGCTGGTCGACCATGGTGTTCAGGGTGGAGGCGAGCGCCTTGACCTCGCCCTGCGCCTCGATGGTGATCTTCTTGGAGAGGTCGCCGCGGGCCACCGCGGACGCCACTTCGGCGATCGTCCGCACCTGGCTGGTCAGGTTGGACGCCATGAAGTTCACGTTGTCCGTCAGGTCCCGCCAGATGCCGGAGACGCCCGACACCCGCGCCTGGCCGCCCAGGATGCCCTCGGTGCCCACCTCGCGGGCCACCCGGGTCACCTCGTCCGCGAACGCCGACAGCTGGTCGACCATGGTGTTCACGGTCGTCACCAGCTCGCGGATCTCGCCCTTCGCGTCGACGGTGATCTTCTTCGACACGTCGCCGCGGGCCACCGCCGTGGTCACCTCGGCGATGTTGCGCACCTGGCTGGTCAGGTTGTTGGCCATCAGGTTGACCGAGTTGGTCAGGTCCTTCCAGGTGCCGGAGACCCCCGGCACGCTCGCCTGGCCGCCCAGGATGCCCTCGGTGCCCACGTCCCGGGCCACCCGGGTCACCTCGTCCGCGAACGCCGAGAGCTGGTCGACCATCGTGTTGATGGTGTTCTTCAGTTCCAGGATCTCGCCCCGCGCGTCGACCTGGATCTTCTGCGACAGGTCGCCCTTGGCGACCGCGGTGGTCACCTGCGCGATGTTGCGCACCTGGGACGTCAGGTTGTTCGCCATCGAGTTGACGTTCTCGGTCAGGTCCTTCCAGACCCCGGCCACGCCCGGCACCTGCGCCTGACCGCCCAGGATGCCCTCGGTGCCCACCGCACGCGCCACCCGGGTCACCTGCTCGGCGAAGCCCGACAGCTGGTCGACCATCGTGTTGATGGTGTTCTTCAGCTCCAGGATCTCGCCCCGCGCGTCGACCTCGATCTTGCGCGACAGGTCGCCCTTGGCGACCGCGGTGGTCACCTCCGCGATGTTGCGCACCTGCGCGGTCAGGTTGTTGGCCATGAAGTTCACCGAGTCGGTGAGGTCGCGCCACACGCCGGCCACGCCCGGCACCTGCGCCTGGCCGCCCAGACGGCCCTCGGTGCCCACGTCCCGGGCCACCCGGGTCACCTGCGCGGCGAAGGAGTTCAGCTGGTCCACCATCGTGTTGACGGTGTTCTTCAACTCCGCCATCTCGCCCGCGACGTCGACCGTGACCTTGCGCGACAGGTCGCCCTTGGCGACCGCGGTGGTCACCTCCGCGATGTTGCGCACCTGCGCGGTCAGCCGGCCCGCCATGGTGTTGACCGAGTCCGCCAGGTCCTTCCAGCTGCCGGACACGCTGCGGACCCTGGCCTGACCACCGAGCTTGCCCTCGGTGCCCACCTCGATCGCCACCCGGGTCACCTCGTCGGTGAACTCCGACAGCTGCTCCACCAGGCCGTTGACCGTCCGCCCGACCTTCAGGAACTCACCGCGCAACGGGTAGCTCGCGCCGGTGGTGTGCACCGAACGCAGCTCCATCCGCTGGTCCAGGTCGCCCTCCGCGATCGAGGACAGCACCCGCCCCACCTCGGCCATCGGCCGGGCCAGGTCGTCGATCAGCGCGTTGCAGTTGTCGACCGCCGCCATCCAGGCGCCCTCGCCGACACCCGTCTCCAGGCGCTCCGACAGCCGGCCCTCCCGGCCCACCGCCCGGCGCACCCGGGCCAGCTCACCGGTCAGGTGCTGGTTGCGCTCCGCCACCTCGTTGAACACCGCGGCGATCTCCGCCAGCATCCCGTCCCCGGGAAAGGTCAGCCGGCGGCGGAAGTTACCGTCGCGCATCGCGGTCAGCGCCGCCAGCAGCTTGCGCAGCTCCGCCGGCTCGGCACCCCGGTTGGGGCCCGGCCGACGCCCGGCGCCGCCGCGCGACGGCGGCGCCGACCGGCCGCCGCGCGCGGCGGCCGGGATCGTACCGGTTACGTCCTTGGTGGCCGAACTCAACGGGGCCCTCCCACGTCATGGTGTTCACTACCGCTCGGGAGCGGGCGGGCGGCCCCCGGAGCCTTGGACCGCCGCCATCGACCGTACTGCTCCGGCCGACGACCGCGGACCCCCCAGTCTGTCAGGCGCCGCGCCGGGTGTCCGGCCGCTTGCAGAGGGTTCTCGTCCCGAGACGCGAAAACGGTGAAGAGAATCACCCTCAGGGGCCCGATTCCGCCGCACGCCCCCACCGGGCACCGCGCGGAAAGTAGGGTGGACCGCTGCACCGGGCGCAGCGGCACCGCACGCCGACCCCCGACAGCACGAGCAGAGGAGAGGAGACGTCGCCGTGGTCACCGCGCGCGCAGCCGCCACCTTCGAACCGGTCGGCCGCTCGGCCGCCGCAGCCCGCGGCTTCGTACGCGACGCCCTGCTCGGCTGGGGCCTGACCGAGGTCGTCGACGACGCGGTCGTGCTCACCAGCGAACTCGTCACCAACGCCGTGGTGCACGCCGGCACCGCCGCCGACGTCTGCTGCCTGCGCGAGGACGACGCCGTCCGGATCGAGGTCACCGACCGCCACCCCGAACGCGGCATCCCCTCCTTCGCCAACGTCCCCGCCGCCACCAGCGACCACTTCGCCGACCCCGACGGCGAGGGCGGCCGCGGCCTGCTGATGTGCTCCGCCCTCGCCAGCCGCTGGGGTGTCGAGTACAGCGCCGGCCGCAAGACCGTCTGGTTCCGCCTCGACCTGCCCGAGCACACCCCCGGCACCCGGTACGCGCTGCCCAGCCTGCCCGGCGGCGAACTCCCCGGCACCGACGGCCAGGTACGCGTCGCCGTCGTCCAGCTCGACGAGCACGGCCTGGTCCGCTCCTGGAACGACGACGCCGAGGCGCTCTTCCGCCACCCCGCCGCCGAGACCCTCGGCCGGCCGTGGAGCGAGTACGCCCAGTGGCCGCAGAGCCCCGGCCTCGGCCTGACCGACACCCTCCGCCTCGCCCGCTGGGAGGGCGGCTACGCGGTCCGCGGCGCCGACGGCACCGCCACCGACGTCTACGGCCTCCACATCCGGATGCGCGACAGCAACGGCACTCCCACCGTGCTCTGCCTCCTGGTCCGCGGCCAGGACCGCGCCGTGCTCCGCTCCCCCGCCACCGCCGCCGAGACCCCGGCCGCCCTCGAACCGCTCGACCTGCTCACCGGTCCGGTCACCCCCGACGACCTGTCCGGCCTGCTCCAGCGGATCGTCGAACGCGCCCGCGACCTCCTCGACGGCGACGCCGCCTACCTGCTGCTCACCAGCGAGGACGAGACCGAGTTCGAGGTCCGCGCGTCGACCGGCCTCGCCCCGGCCGGCCGCCGGCTCGGCCGGCTGCCCGTCGACGGCGGCGTCGGCCGCTTCGACTCCGCCCGGCTGCCCGCCGTCCACGAGGACCTCGCCGTCCGGCCGCACCAGCCCGCGCTGCTCACCGACACCGGCATGCGCTCGCTGATCACCGTCCCGCTCAAGGTCGAGGGCCGCCTCACCGGCACCCTCGGCGTCGCCGCCGCCGCCCCCGGCCGCTACGACAACGAGGACGCGCTGCGCCTCCAGTTCGGCGCCGACCGGATCGCCCTCGCCCTGGAGAGCGCCCGCCTCGCCGAACTCGAACGGCTCCGCCGCGGCTCCCTCTCCTTCCTCGTCGAGGCCTCCGACCTGCTCGCCGGCACCCTGGAACACGAGCAGACCCTGGCCCTGATGGCCCAGATGGCCGTCCCCACCCTCGCCTCCTGGTGCGCCGTCTACACCACCGGCGACACCGGCACGGGCACCGCCGGCACCGAACTCGCCTTCCTGCTCCACGAGGACGAGGACCGGATCGACCCGCTCCGCGCCCTGCTCGACAAGACCCCGCCCCCGGAGTCCGACCGCGGCCCCGGCGCCCGCCCCTGGCACGCCCCGGGCGACACCGCCCGCGCCCTCGGCCTCGCCGACAGCCCCGACCTCGCCGGCCTGCCCGGCGAGACCGTGGTGCTGCCGCTCTCCGCCCGCAACCGGGTCATCGGCCTGCTCGTCCTCGGCGGCGGCGGCACCGGGCGCTTCCGCCAGGAGATCCTCGAACTCGCCGAGGACCTCTCCCGCCGGGCCGCCCTCGCACTCGACAACTCCCGGCTCTACAGCGAGCGCACCGCCACCAGCCAGGCCTTCCAACGCGCCCTGCTGCCGCCCGAGTTGCCCAAGATCCCGGGCGTCGAGGTGGAGGTCTTCTACCAGGCCGCCGGCGAGGGCAACGAGGTCGGCGGCGACTTCTACGACCTCTTCCCGATCCGCGAGGGCACCTACGGCTTCGCCATCGGCGACGTCTGCGGCACCGGCCCCGAGGCCGCCTCCGTCACCGGGCTCGCCCGGCACTCGCTGCGCCTGCTCGCCCGCGAGGGCCTCAGCGCCCCGCAGGTGCTCAGCCGGCTCAACGCCGCGATCCTCGACGAGGGCACCCGCGCCCGCTTCCTCACCCTGCTCTACGGCGAGTTGACCCCGCGCGAGGACGGCTCCACCGCCCTCTCCCTGGTCTGCGCCGGCCACCCGCTGCCGCTGCGGCTGCGCACCGACGGCCAGGTCGACCAGGCCGCCTCGCCCCAGCCGCTGCTCGGCGTCATGGACGAACTCGAACTCACCGCAGAGGAGTTGATCCTCGCCCCCGGCGAGGTCCTGCTCTGCGTCACCGACGGCGTCACCGAGCGCCGGGAAGGCCGCCGGATGCTCGGCGACGACGGCCTCGCCGAAGTGCTCACCGGCTGCACCGGACTGACCGCCGGCGCCGTCGCCGCCCGCGTCCACCGCGCCGTCGAACGCTTCGCGCCCGAGCCGCCCTCGGACGACATGGCGATCCTCACGTTGCGCATTCCGACCCAACGGCGGCCGTAGTTGTCCGATCCGGTTATCTGACAGATACCCAAATTGTGAGATTCACAAGGGTACAAGCCGTTAGCGCCGGGTACACCGACATCACCGGGGATTCACCCCGGAGGGGACACTCGACCGGCGTCTGACCAGCCGGTTCTTCACTCAGCCGCTGCCGCCGCACCCTTCTGCCGGTGCGCCCACGGCCCGGCATCCACGCACCACCATCACCTCACCTTCACCAGTGAACGCGCCATGCCCTGGCGCAGAGTGAAAGGAGCCCACGGTGAGCAATGACGCTTCCGCGGCCCCGCTCGGCAACCTGGCCCTCGGTCTGACCCTTCTCGGCTACGGCGTGCTCGGCACCGGTGTCCTCAGCGGCACCAGCTCCGGCGGCGCCGCCTCCCTGGCCCATCTGGTGGGCGGCATCACGCTGTTCATCGCCGGCCTCTGGCAGTTCCGCGGCGGCGACCGCTTCAGCGGCACCGCCTTTACCAGCCTCGGCGCGTTCTGGGCCGTATGGTCCGGCGCGGGCGCGGCCAACAAGAACACCGCCGGCCTGTTCCTGCTCCTCTGGGCACTCCTCGCGCTCACCCTCACCGCGGCGAGCTGGGGCGCCGGGCTCTGGAGCCGCGCCACCTACGGCCTGCTGACCGTCTCGCTGGTGCTCAGCGCCATCGCGACCTTCGGCAGCACCGACAGCCTCGCCAAGGCCGGCGCCTGGGTCGCGGCCGTCGCCGGCCTCGCCGCCTGGTACTCCGCCACCCTCGCCCTCACCGAGGGCAAGTGGCTCGGGGTGTCGCTCCCGCTCAACAAGTAGCCGACAGGCACCACGGCCGGGCCCTCCCGAGGGCCCGGCCCAGCCGCGTCACCCGAGGCCACACCGCCCGTTTCCCGGCCGGCACCGGCACCGGCCTGTGGGGGAAATCCGACCCGGTCCTCCCCGGCCCTCCCCGGTCCTACCCAGTCCTCTGTGCAGGTCGTGCAGGGCCCCTCAGCGTCTCCGGTCAGCGTCTCCGGCCCACCGGTCGGCGCTCCGGCAGCTCCCGGGCAGCTACCGCCGTGGCCGCCTGGGCGGCCAGAGTACCCTGACGCCAGCCGGACACCGCGTTCTGCACCAGGTACACCACCAGCAGGATGCCCACCGCCACCAGGCCGTCCGCCCAGAAGTGGTTCGCCGTCACCACCACGACCACGACCGTCAGCACCGGGTGCAGCACCACCAGCCACCGCCACGGCCCGCGGGCGACCGCGATCACGGCCACCGCGACGATCACGCACCACGCCACGTGCACCGACGGCATCGCCGAAAGCTGGTCCGGCACCACCCCCGCCACCGCGCCGCCGTACACCGACTGCCCGTACTGCACCGCCAGGTCGACGAACCCGTTCCCCGGCAGCATCCGCGGCGGTGCCACCGGAACGAACTGCACCAGCAGGCAGACCGCCGTGGTCACCACCACCGTCGTCCGCACCCACGCGTACTTCGCCCGGTGCTTCAGGAACAGCCAGAGCAGCAGCACCAGCATCGCGCCGAAGTGCATCGTCGCGTAGTAGTAGTTAGCCGCCTGGACGAGCCACGGATGTGGCATCACGACCCGCTGCCAGGCCACCTCGTCCGGCAGCCCGAACTCCAGCTCCGTCCGGTGGATCCACTCCGCCCGGTCCAGCGCGTGGTCGGTGCTCATCAGCGACAGGTGGCCCACCACCTGCCAGAGCGCGAACAGCGCCAGGAGCGTCCCCGCCTCCCGCAGCACCGCCGCCGGCCCCGGCCGCTTGGCGAACCGCGCGACCGCGAACGCCGAGCCGTACAGCGCAACGGAGGCGGCCGCCGAGGTCTGCCAGGTCAGGGTGAGGTTCTGCATTGGCGAAGAGTACACAACGCGAAAAGGGCCCCGCCACAAGTGGCGGGGCCCTTCCCTGAATGATTGTTCGGCGGCGTCCTACTCTCCCACAGGGTCCCCCCTGCAGTACCATCGGCGCTGTGAGGCTTAGCTTCCGGGTTCGGAATGTAACCGGGCGTTTCCCTCACGCTATGACCACCGAAACACTATGAAACTGTCGAGCCAGACGATAAGTCTGTTCGTGGTTTCAGAACCAACACAGTGGACGCGAGCAACTGAGGACAAGCCCTCGGCCTATTAGTACCGGTCAACTCCACCCCTCACGGGGCTTCCATATCCGGCCTATCAACCCAGTCGTCTACTGGGAGCCTTACCCTCTCAAGGAGGTGGGAGTGCTCATCTCGAAGCAGGCTTCCCGCTTAGATGCTTTCAGCGGTTATCCCTCCCGAACGTAGCCAACCAGCCATGCCCTTGGCAGGACAACTGGCACACCAGAGGTTCGTCCGTCCCGGTCCTCTCGTACTAGGGACAGCCCTTCTCAACACTCCTACGCGCACAGCGGATAGGGACCGAACTGTCTCACGACGTTCTAAACCCAGCTCGCGTACCGCTTTAATGGGCGAACAGCCCAACCCTTGGGACCTACTCCAGCCCCAGGATGCGACGAGCCGACATCGAGGTGCCAAACCATCCCGTCGATATGGACTCTTGGGGAAGATCAGCCTGTTATCCCCGGGGTACCTTTTATCCGTTGAGCGACGGCGCTTCCACAAGCCACCGCCGGATCACTAGTCCCTACTTTCGTACCTGCTCGACCCGTCGGTCTCACAGTCAAGCTCCCTTGTGCACTTACACTCAACACCTGATTGCCAACCAGGCTGAGGGAACCTTTGGGCGCCTCCGTTACCCTTTAGGAGGCAACCGCCCCAGTTAAACTACCCACCAGACACTGTCCCTGATCCGGATCACGGACCCAGGTTAGACATCCAGCACGACCAGAGTGGTATTTCAACGACGACTCCACCATGACTGGCGTCACGGATTCACAGTCTCCCACCTATCCTACACAAGCCGAACCGAACACCAATATCAAGCTATAGTAAAGGTCCCGGGGTCTTTCCGTCCTGCTGCGCGAAACGAGCATCTTTACTCGTAATGCAATTTCACCGGGCCTGTGGTTGAGACAGTCGAGAAGTCGTTACGCCATTCGTGCAGGTCGGAACTTACCCGACAAGGAATTTCGCTACCTTAGGATGGTTATAGTTACCACCGCCGTTTACTGGCGCTTAAGTTCTCAGCTTCGCCCGACCGAAATCGGACTAACCGGTCCCCTTAACGTTCCAGCACCGGGCAGGCGTCAGTCCGTATACATCGCCTTACGGCTTCGCACGGACCTGTGTTTTTAGTAAACAGTCGCTTCTCGCTGGTCTCTGCGGCCACCACCAGCTCAGGGAGCACGTCCCCTCACCAGCCGTGGCCCCCCTTCTCCCGAAGTTACGGGGGCATTTTGCCGAGTTCCTTAACCACAGTTCACCCGAACGCCTCGGTATTCTCTACCTGACCACCTGAGTCGGTTTGGGGTACGGGCCGCCATGAAACTCGCTAGAGGCTTTTCTCGACAGCATAGGATCATCCACTTCACCACAATCGGCTCGGCATCAGGTCTCAGGCTCGTGTTGTGCGGATTTGCCTACACAACGCCCTACACCCTTACCCCGGGACTACCACCGCCCGGGCTGGACTACCTTCCTGCGTCACCCCATCGCTCACCTACTACAGACTTGGACCGGCGGCTCCACCACGTCCCATCGTCCGAAGACTCCGGGCCGGCTTCACGGCCTTAGCATCACCTGGTTCGACGTTGGCGCTTCAAAGCGGGTACGGGAATATCAACCCGTTGTCCATCGACTACGCCTGTCGGCCTCGCCTTAGGTCCCGACTTACCCTGGGCAGATCAGCTTGACCCAGGAACCCTTGGTCAATCGGCGCAAGAGTTTCCCACTCTTGTATCGCTACTCATGCCTGCATTCTCACTCGTGAACCGTCCACAACTGGATTCCTCCGCTGCTTCACCCGGCACACGACGCTCCCCTACCCATCACAGCAGGCGTTGGCCCTCTTGCTGCAATGACACGACTTCGGTGGTGTACTTGAGCCCCGCTACATTGTCGGCGCGGAATCACTTGACCAGTGAGCTATTACGCACTCTTTCAAGGGTGGCTGCTTCTAAGCCAACCTCCTGGTTGTCTCTGCGACTCCACATCCTTTCCCACTTAGCACACGCTTAGGGACCTTAGTCGGTGTTCTGGGCTGTTTCCCTCTCGACCATGGAGCTTATCCCCCACAGTCTCACTGCCGCGCTCTCACTTACCGGCATTCGGAGTTTGGCTAAGGTCAGTAACCCGGTGAGGCCCATCGCCTATCCAGTGCTCTACCTCCGGCAAGAAACACGCGACGCTGCACCTAAATGCATTTCGGGGAGAACCAGCTATCACGGAGTTTGATTGGCCTTTCACCCCTAACCACAGGTCATCCCCCAGGTTTTCAACCCTGGTGGGTTCGGTCCTCCACGCGGTCTTACCCGCGCTTCAACCTGCCCATGGCTAGATCACTCCGCTTCGGGTCTTGGGCATGCAACTCAATCGCCCTGTTCGGACTCGCTTTCGCTACGGCTACCCCACACGGGTTAACCTCGCTACACACCGCAAACTCGCAGGCTCATTCTTCAAAAGGCACGCAGTCACAGCCCGAAGGCTGCCCCCACGGCTTGTAGGCACACGGTTTCAGGTACTATTTCACTCCGCTCCCGCGGTACTTTTCACCATTCCCTCACGGTACTATCCGCTATCGGTCACCAGGGAATATTTAGGCTTAGCGGGTGGTCCCGCCAGATTCACACGGGATTTCTCGGGCCCCGTGCTACTTGGGTGTTCTTCAAGCGAGCCGTACAGATTTCGCCTACGGGGGTCTTACCCTCTACGCCGGACCTTTCGCATGTCCTTCGACTATCCATACGGTTTCTGACTCGCCGACCGGCCGGCAGACCGATCCAGAAAAAACCCACGACCCCCAAGCGGCAACCCCTGCCGGGTCTCACACCACTTGGGTTTAGCCTCATCCGGTTTCGCTCGCCACTACTCCCGGAATCACGGTTGTTTTCTCTTCCTGCGGGTACTGAGATGTTTCACTTCCCCGCGTTCCCTCCACATACCCTATGTGTTCAGGTATGGGTGACAGCCCATGACGACTGCCGGGTTTCCCCATTCGGACACCCCCGGATCAAAGCTCGGTTGACAGCTCCCCGGGGCCTATCGCGGCCTCCCACGTCCTTCATCGGTTCCTGGTGCCAAGGCATCCACCGTGCGCCCTTAAAAACTTGGCCACAGATGCTCGCGTCCACTGTGCAGTTCTCAAACAACGACCAGACACCCACCCTCGAATGCCCTGAAGCACCCTCAAGTGAGACCGGCACTGAGACAACGTTTCCGTTCCCTCAGGACCCAACAACGTGCCCGACACACCAAGCGGTGACCCACGTTCCACGCCGAAGCCGTACTAGTGATCCCTACCGTGTGTGCCGAATAGTCAACGTTCCACCCATGAGCGAGCACTCCGGAACACTCGTCCGAAGCTGCTGTGTGCTCCTTAGAAAGGAGGTGATCCAGCCGCACCTTCCGGTACGGCTACCTTGTTACGACTTCGTCCCAATCGCTGGTCCCACCTTCGACGGCTCCCTCCCAAGGGTTAGGCCACCGGCTTCGGGTGTTACCGACTTTCGTGACGTGACGGGCGGTGTGTACAAGGCCCGGGAACGTATTCACCGCAGCATGCTGATCTGCGATTACTAGCAACTCCAACTTCATGGGGTCGAGTTGCAGACCCCAATCCGAACTGAGGCCGGCTTTTTGGGATTCGCTCCGCCTCGCGGCATCGCAGCCCTTTGTACCGACCATTGTAGCACGTGTGCAGCCCAAGACATAAGGGGCATGATGATTTGACGTCGTCCCCACCTTCCTCCGAGTTGACCCCGGCAGTCTCCTGTGAGTCCCCATCACCCCGAAAGGCATGCTGGCAACACAGAACAAGGGTTGCGCTCGTTGCGGGACTTAACCCAACATCTCACGACACGAGCTGACGACAACCATGCACCACCTGTACACCGACCACAAGGGGGCGCCCATCTCTGGACGTTTCCGGCGTATGTCAAGCCTTGGTAAGGTTCTTCGCGTTGCGTCGAATTAAGCCACATGCTCCGCTGCTTGTGCGGGCCCCCGTCAATTCCTTTGAGTTTTAGCCTTGCGGCCGTACTCCCCAGGCGGGGAACTTAATGCGTTAGCTGCGGCACCGACGACGTGGAATGTCGCCAACACCTAGTTCCCAACGTTTACGGCGTGGACTACCAGGGTATCTAATCCTGTTCGCTCCCCACGCTTTCGCTCCTCAGCGTCAGTAATGGCCCAGAGATCCGCCTTCGCCACCGGTGTTCCTCCTGATATCTGCGCATTTCACCGCTACACCAGGAATTCCGATCTCCCCTACCACACTCTAGCCTGCCCGTATCGAATGCAGACCCGGGGTTAAGCCCCGGGCTTTCACATCCGACGCGACAGGCCGCCTACGAGCTCTTTACGCCCAATAATTCCGGACAACGCTCGCACCCTACGTATTACCGCGGCTGCTGGCACGTAGTTAGCCGGTGCTTCTTCTGCAGGTACCGTCACTTGCGCTTCTTCCCTGCTGAAAGAGGTTTACAACCCGAAGGCCTTCATCCCTCACGCGGCGTCGCTGCATCAGGCTTTCGCCCATTGTGCAATATTCCCCACTGCTGCCTCCCGTAGGAGTCTGGGCCGTGTCTCAGTCCCAGTGTGGCCGGTCGCCCTCTCAGGCCGGCTACCCGTCGTCGCCTTGGTAGGCCATTACCCCACCAACAAGCTGATAGGCCGCGGGATCATCCTGCACCGCCGGAGCTTTCCACCAACCCCCATGCAGAGGAAGGTCATATCCGGTATTAGACCTCGTTTCCAAGGCTTGTCCCGGAGTGCAGGGCAGATTTCCCACGTGTTACTCACCCGTTCGCCACTGATCCACCCCGAAGGGCTTCACCGTTCGACTTGCATGTGTTAAGCACGCCGCCAGCGTTCGTCCTGAGCCAGGATCAAACTCTCCGTGAATGATTACCCGTAATCGGGTGCACACTCGCGTCGAGCGGCACGGCAACCACCGGAATAAGGTGGCCCCGCGCACTGCGTCCTCGCTAGTGTTATTTCAAAAGGAATCTCCAACCCCGGAACGATCCGGGGCCGGGGATGTCAACATATCTGGCGTTGACTTTTGGCACGCTGTTGAGTTCTCAAGGAACGGACACTTCCTTCGGGCCGCCTTCCAGCGGGCCCTCCGGGCACTTCGTTCTTTCGTGTTTCCAGCTTATCAGATCCGCACCGTGTGCTTTCCCGACTTGCTTTCGTCTTCCGCGGCCTGACGGCCCGTCCGACGTTTCAAACTCTAGCCGATCCCCGCTCCGAAAAGCGAATCCGGCCGCAACCCAATTAAACGCGCACGACAAATACGAACGGAGACGCGAACAGACGCGACCCGTCACGGATCAGAAGTGGTGTTCCAAGGATTGGCCGCCCCGGGACCGTCCACGCAGACACGTGTCCGGTGCTCCCTGCCGAGCGACTAGGAAACACTACGCCCAACCGTCTACCGATGCAAACGGCGCAGGCCGGCCCCGCGGATCGGTCTGATCCGGGGGCCGGCCTGCGCCGGGCGCGGACGGGGTGCGTCAGCTGTTGGTGGGGAAGCCCAGGTTGATGCCGCCGTGCGACGGGTCGAGCCAGCGCTGGGTCACGGCCTTGCCACGGGTGAAGAACTGGACGCCGTCGGGGCCGTAGGCGTGGGCGTCGCCGAAGAGCGAGGCCTTCCAGCCTCCGAAGGAGTAATAGGCGACGGGGACCGGGATCGGCACGTTGATGCCGACCATGCCGACCTCGACCTCGTTCTGGAAGCGCCGGGCGGCGCCGCCGTCGTTGGTGAAGATCGCGGTGCCGTTGCCGTACGGGTTGGAGTTGATGAGCTCCAGGCCGTCCGCGTAGGAGTCGACGCGGACGACGGAGAGGATCGGGCCGAAGATCTCGTCGTTGTAGACGGACATGCCCGGCTTCACGTGGTCGAACAGGGTGGGGCCGAGCCAGAAGCCGTCGGTGGTCGGGGCGCCGGTCCGGTCCTCGCCCGCGATCGGGTGCTTGCGGCCGTCCACGGCGAGCTCGGCGCCGTCGGCGAGGCCGGACTCGACGTACGAGGTGACCTTGTCGCGGTGCTGGCCGGTGACCAGCGGGCCCATCTCGCTGTCGCCGTTGCAGCCCGGGCCGACCTTGAGGGTGGCCATGCGCTGCTTGATCTTCTCGACCAGCTCGTCGCCGATCGGGTCGACCGCGACGAGCACGGAGATGGCCATGCAGCGCTCGCCGGCCGCGCCGAAGCCGGCGTTGATGGCGGCATCGGCGGCGAGGTCCAGGTCGGCGTCGGGCAGGACCAGCATGTGGTTCTTGGCGCCGCCGAGGGCCTGCACGCGCTTGCCGTAGCGGGTGCCGGTCTCGTACACGTAGCGGGCGATCGGGGTGGAGCCGACGAAGCTGACCGACTTGATGTCGGGGTGCTCGAGCAGGCGGTCGACGGCGACCTTGTCACCGTGCACGACGTTGAACACGCCGTCCGGGAGGCCGGCCTCCTTCCACAGCTCGGCGATGAAGTTGGCGGCGGACGGGTCCTTCTCGGAGGGCTTGAGCACCACGGTGTTGCCGGCCGCGATGGCGATCGGGAAGAACCACATCGGCACCATGGCCGGGAAGTTGAACGGCGAGATGATGGCGACCGGGCCGAGCGGCTGGCGGATCGAGTAGACGTCGATGCCGGTGGAGGCCTGCTCGGTGAAGCCGCCCTTGATCAGCTGCGGGATGCCGCAGGCGTACTCGACGACCTCCTGGCCGCGGGCCAGCTCGCCGAGCGCGTCGGAGTGGACCTTGCCGTGCTCGGAGACGATGATCGCGGCGAGCTCGTCCTTGCGGGCGTTGAACAGCTCGCGGAAGTTGAAGAGCACCTGGGTGCGCTTGGCGATCGAGGCGTGACGCCACTCGGCGAAGGCGGACGCGGCGGCGGCGACGGCCTGGTCGACCTCGGCGATCTCGGCGAAGTCGACCTTGCCGGAGACCTGACCGGTGGCCGGGTCGAAGATGTCGCCGCGGCGCGGCGCGGAACCTGCGGTCGGGACGGACGCGCCGCCGATCCAGTGCGTGATGTGCTTGCTGCTGCTCAAGGGTCTCTGCCTCCGAAGTCCCACGGAAGTTCCGCGCTCCACTCCAGTCTGCGCACCTGGCAAGCCGCACTCAACGAGCACTCTGACGGGGAACGAAGATTCACCCTTACAGGTCGTAGGGCCCGTTCCGCCCGGAGCCCCCCTCGGCCGGGGCCGGGGCCGGGGCCGCGTCCTCCTCTTCCTCCTCCAGGTACGGGTCATGCAGCCCGTCCGGGAGTTCGGTGGTCTCCAGCAGGTCGAGCCGCAGGTCCTGCGACCACTGCTCGGCCCAGGCCTGCACCCGTTCGTCGTTGAGGCGCGCGGTGGCGGTGTCCAGCCGGTCGGCGAGCTGCCGGGTCGAGAAGTCCTCGTCGAGGCCGGCGGCGAGGGCGAGCAGGGCGCCCTCGGCGAGCCGGCCGGTGCGGGTCAGGCTGTGCAGGGCGGCGAGGTCGCCGGGCAGGCCGCGGTCGCAGAAGGCGAGGACGGCGAGCCCTGCGGCGTCCTCCAGGGCGACCACCGGGACGGGGGCGCCGAGCAGGACGGGGGCGTGGCGCAGCGGTTCCTTGCGGAGTTCGACGGGCCGGCGGGTGCCGGTGAGGGTGATCCGGCGGTCGGTACCGGGCTGTTCCTGGACGGAGTGGCCCGCCGCGCGGAGGCTCTCGGCGAGGCCGGTGGCGAGGTCGGCGAGCGGCGGGCCCTCGGTGCAGACCAGGACGACGGCGCCGGGCCGGCCGGCGGTGAGGCCGTGCAGGCGCAGGGCGTCGGTGCCGGCCAGGGCGAGGCCGTGGCGCAGGCAGTACGGCTGGAGGGTCTCCAGCAGGCCGGCGCGTTCCGGGCCGGCCACGCCCGGTGGCGGGCCGAACAGGACCGGTTCGTCGGTGGTGCCGCTCATGGCACCAGTCTTGCGCTTCCGCCGCTCCGGCGCGTTCAGCGCGGCACCCGGGTGGCGGCGTCGTGCAGGGCGAGTTCGAGCAGGACGGGGTCGACCAGGCGGCCGCTGCCGTCCGGTGGGGTGAGCCAGCGCAGGCCGTGGTGGTGGCGGGCGGGGTGCGGGAGGGCGACCCAGGTGCCGGCGCCGATGCCGCGGACGCCGGTGCCGAGCCAGCGGGCGGCGGTACCGACCGGGACCAGGAAGCCGGTGTCGGCGTGGTCGGCGTAGACCGGGCCGGGTGAGCCGAGGTGGTGGAGGAGCGGGGCGGTGAGCAGTCCGAGGGCGCCGGGGGCGAGCAGGACGTCCCAGTGGCGTCCGGCGGGGAGCAGGGCGAGGCCGCAGCCGGTCCGTTCCCATGCCTCGCGGCAGGTGTCGGGGTCGGCGGCGGCCTCGCTCAGCCAGTGCAGCGCGCTGCGGGGGTGGCGGGTGCTCTCCACTGATCTTCCTCGTCTCTCCCGGGCGGCGGGCCCGGGTCGGCCGGTGTCACCCGGGGAGAGCGCGAAAGGGGTGGGGTCTTACACCACTCAGCGGTCGCCGAAGATCGTCCGGTGCCAGTCCTTGCGGGCGACCGCGGTGGTGTCGTACATGACGTGCTTCACCTGGGTGTACTCGTCGAGGGAGTACTGGGACATGTCCTTGCCGTAGCCGGAGGCCTTGTACCCGCCGTGCGGCATCTCGCTGATGATCGGGACGTGATCGTTGACCCAGACGCAGCCGGCGGCGATCTCGCGGGTGGCGCGCAGCGAGCGGTGGACGTTGGTGGTCCAGGCGGAGGCGGCGAGGCCGTACGGCGTGTCGTTGGCGAGCCGCAGGCCCTCCTCGTCGCTGTCGAAGGGGAGGACGACGAGCACCGGGCCGAAGATCTCGCCCTGGACGACCTCGCTGTCCTGGGCGGCGTCGGTGATCAGGGTGGGGCGGTAGTAGGCGCCGGGGCCGAGGTCGGTGCCGTCGTGGCCCTTGCCGTCGGCGGGGCCGCCGGTGACCACGGTGGCGTAGGAGCGGGCGCGCTCGACGAAGCCGGCGACGCGGTCGCGGTGGGTGAAGGAGACCAGCGGGCCGAGGTCGGTCTGCGGGTTGAGCGGGTGCCCGAGGCGGACGGCGCGGTAGAGCTCGGCGACGCCGTCGACGAAGGCCCGGTAGAGCGGGCGCTGGACATAGGCGCGGGTGGCGGCGGTGCAGTCCTGGCCGCTGTTGATCAGCGAGGCGGCGACGGCGCCGTTGACCGCGGCGTCCAGGTCGGCGTCGTCGAAGACCACGAACGGGGCCTTGCCGCCGAGTTCGAGGTGGGTGCGCTTGACGGTGGCGGTGGCGATCTCGGCGACCCGCTTGCCGACGGCGGTGGAGCCGGTGAAGGAGACCATCGAGACGTCGGCGTGCGAGATCAGGTGCTCGCCGGCGACCCGGCCGGCGCCGGTGACGATGTTGACCACGCCGTCGGGGATGCCGGCCTCGGTGCAGGCGCGGGCGAACATCAGCGAGGTGAGCGGGGTGAGCTCGGCGGGCTTGAGCACGATGGTGTTGCCGGCGGCGACGGCCGGGAGGATCTTCCAGGCGGCCATCTGCAGCGGGTAGTTCCACGGCGAGATGGAGCCGACCACGCCGATCGCCTCGCGGCGGACGTACGAGGTGTGGTCGCCGCTGTACTCGCCTGCGGCCTTGCCCTCCAGGTTGCGGGCGGCGCCGGCGAAGAACGAGGTGTTGTCCACGGTGCCGGGTACGTCGAACTCGGTGGAGAGCTTGATCGGCTTGCCGGTCTGCGCGGTCTCGACGCGGGCGAAGTCCTCGGCGTGCTCGCCGAGCACGGCGGCCAGCTTGAGCAGCGCCTCGGCGCGGGTGCCGGGGGTGGCCCGGGACCACTCGGGCAGGGCGGCCTTCGCGGCGGCGACGGCGGTGTCCACGTCCTCGGTACCGGCCAGGGTGAGCTGCTGGACGGTGGAGCCGTCGGCGGGGTCGACCACGCTGAAGCGCTCACCGCCGGTGCCGGTGGTGAGCCGGCCCGCGATGTACTGCGCGCCCTCGTCGAAGCTGGTCAGGTCCATTGCATTGCCTCCGTCGTCCGGTCCGTCCCCGGCCGACGATGCCCGGTGCCGGGTGTGTGGGGCAAGGTTCATACCGCCAGGCCGGGACGGAAGGGACTTACAGCCTGCAAGGTCTCGAAAGGGTGACAGCCCGTCTGGACGATGGATGATTCAGTTGACACCCTGCACCCCGCTGCCGACCCAGGAGACCCCCGCGATGCTCCCCACCGTCGCCCGTGTACTCGACCTCGACGTGATGCGCCGCGGCCTGCCCCAGGTGGTGGCCGGCGCGGGTGCGCTGGAGCGCCCGGTGCGCTGGGTGCACGTCAGCGAGCTGCCCGATGTGGCGGGGGTGCTGCAGGGCGGTGAGCTGGTGCTGTCCACCGGTATCGCGCTTCCCGAGGACCGCGAGGGGTTGGCCCGGTACGTCCGGGAGCTGGACGAGGTCGGGGCGGCCGGGCTGGTGATCGAGTTCGGCCGGCGGTACTTCGACTCGCTGCCGAAGGCGCTGGTGGCCGCGGCGGAGCGGCACGGTCTGCCGCTGATCGTGCTGCGCCGGGAGCTGCGTTTCGTGGCGGTGACCGAGGCGGTGCACGCGCTGGTGGTGAACGCCCAGTTGGAGCAGTTGCGGGTGTCGGAGGCGGTGCACCAGGTTTTCAACGAGCTGGCGGTGGAGGGGGCGGAGCCGGGCGAGGTGGTCCGGCAGGTCGCCCGGATGGCGGGTGCGCCGGTGGTGCTGGAGAACCTGGCGCACCAGGTGCTGGCGCACGAGACGGCGGGCCGGCCGGAGACCGAGCTGCTGGAGGACTGGGAGAAGCGCTCGCGCGGCGTGCACCCGCAGGGCCGGACCGGGTACGACCAGCGCAGCGGCTGGCTGGTGACCACGGTCGGGGCGCGCGGGCAGGACTGGGGCCGGCTGGTGCTGATCGACGATCCGGTGGTGCTGCCGCCGGACACCGCGCACCCGCACGCGATGCTGCTGGAGCGCGGTGCGGCGACGCTGGCGCTGAACCGGCTGGTGCTGCGCGACCGGGAGTCGCTGGAGCGGCAGACCCACCGGACGCTGCTGTCCGGGATCCTGACCCACGCGCTGACGGTGTCCGAGGTGTCGCTGCGGGCGCAGGCGCTGGGGGTGCCGCTGGAGGGCCGGCGGCTGGTCGGCGTGGTGCTGCGCCAGCGGCAGGGGCAGATCCCGGCGGCGCTGGAGGCGCAGGCCAGGCTGCGGGACTTCACCGAGCTGGCGGCCACCGCGATCCGCGGCGGCCGGCTGTCGGCGCTGGTCGGCGCGTTGGACGACGAGGGCGTGGGGGTGCTGATCGCGCTGGGGTCGCAGCAGGACGAGCACGCGGCGCTGGAGGCGTTCGCGGCGGCGCTGCGCAAGCTGGTGCAGGAGGCGGCGCGGGACGGCTCGGCCGCGCCGCCGGTGATAGCGGTCGGCTCCTCGGTCGGTTCGGTCCGCGACGCGCGGCGCACCCTGCTGGAGGCGACGCAGGTCGCGGACGCGGCGCTGCACGACGCCCCGGGCGGCCGGGCCGCGGCGTACTACCGGCTGCCGGACGTGCGCCTGCGCGGTCTGCTGCACCTGCTGCGCGACGACGCGCGGCTGCAGACGTACGTGGAGCGGGAGCTGGGGCCGCTGCTGGCGTACGACGCGGAGCACGGCGGGCAGTTGGTGCAGATGCTGCGGATCTACCTGGAGCAGGGCCGGAACAAGTCGGCGGCGGCCGATGCGGCGCACCTGTCCCGGCCGTCGTTCTACGACCGGCTGCACAAGGTGGAGCGGATCCTCGGGGTGGACCTGGACCAGGTGGAGTCCTGCCTGTCGCTGCACGTGGCGCTGCTGGCGCTGGACGCGGTGCGCCGCTGACGGCCCGGCGGGCCTGGCGGGGCGGTCCGGTCGGGCGGGCCGGGCTCAGTCGCGGACCAGGGCCTCCAGGGCCCGGGCGTTGTCCAGTCCGGCCTCGACCGCGAGCAGCGAGCCGTCGGCGAACCGCAGGTCGACCCGGTTGGAGATCCAGGTGTGCCGGACGGTCACCCGGCGCAGCTCGGCGCGGGGCAGTTCGCCGAAGAACTCCATCAGGCCGCCCTTCCCCTCGGCGGCGAGCAGGATCCGGCCGTCGGTGAAGACCAGCAGCACCTCGTCGTTGTCGGGCACGGGACACCAGGACGGGCCGCGCCGGACGTCGGCGGCCAGCCGCCCGGCGGTGCTGCGCCAGCCGCCGACCAGGGCGCGGCCGCGGACCAGCCGGCGGACGGCGCCGATCAGCAGGCCGGGCAGTTCCAGGACGAGGTCGACGAGGGCGCCGAAGAGGTCGGTCACGATCTCCAGGGCGGCCCACCCGATCACGACGGGCCCGGCCTCGTCCTTGCCGCGGTGGCGGCGCGGCAGCCGGCGGACCAGGTTGTGCAGCTCGGCCGCGACGATCCCGCGCAGCGGCTCGTCGGGGGCCAGCAGCGGTCGGGCGAGGGCCGCGTAGGTGCCCTCGTCGTTCCGCCGCGGCTCGAACACGCCGTGCACCGCGCCGTACTGACTGCCTGTCATGTACCCGCCTCCTCGCTCGACCCGACCGCCCAGCCTAGTGGCCGGACAGGCCGAAGGCCCCGGGCTTCTCTCCAGGAGTCCGGGGCCTTCGGCGGTCGGTCGTCAGACGGTGTGCGCGTCGGTGAGGGTGAGGACCTCGTCCAGGACGGCGAGACCGGTCTTGGCCTCCTCCTCCGTGACGGTGCACGGCGGGACGACGTGGAAGCGGTTCATGTTGACGAACGGCCACAGCCCGCGCTGCTTGCAGGCGGCGGCCAGCTCGGCCATCGGGGCGTTGGCGGGGCCGGCCGCGTTGTACGGCACCATCGGCTCGCGGGTCTCCCGGTTCTTCACCAGGTCGAGCGCCCAGAACACGCCCAGGCCGCGGACCTCGCCGATCGACGGGTGACGCTCGGCCAGCTCGCGCAGGCCCGGGCCGAGCACGGTCTCGCCGATGTGCTTGGCGTTCTCGACGATGCCCTCCTCGGCCATCACGTTGATGGTCGCGACGGCGGAGGCACAGGCCAGCGGGTGGCCGGAGTAGGTCAGACCGCCGGGGAAGGGACGCTCGGCGAAGGTCGCGGCGATCTCCGCCGAGATGGCCACGCCGCCCAGCGGCACGTAGCCGGAGTTGACGCCCTTGGCGAAGGTCAGCAGGTCCGGGGTGACGCCCCAGTGGTCGGCGGCGAACCACGCGCCGGTGCGGCCGAAGCCGGCCATCACCTCGTCCAGGATGAAGACGATGCCGTAGCGGTCGCAGATCTCCCGGACACCCGCCAGGTAGCCGGCCGGCGGGACCAGGATGCCGGCGGTGCCGACCACGGTCTCCAGGATGATCGCGGCGACGGTGCCGGGGCCCTCGAACGCGAGGGTCTGCTCGAGGTGGGCGAGCGCGCGCTCGCACTCCTGCGCCTCGTTCTCGGCGTGGAAGTTGGAGCGGTAGGCGTACGGCCCCCAGAAGTGCACGATGCCCGAGACTCCGGTCTCGTTGGCCCAGCGGCGGGGGTCGCCGGTCAGCGTGATCGCGTTGGCGGTGGCGCCGTGGTACGAGCGGTAGGTGGAGAGCACCTTGTGCCGGCCGGTGTGCAGCCGGGCCATCCGGATCGCGTTCTCGTTCGCCTCGGCGCCGCCGTTGGTGAAGAACACCTTGTCCAGGTCGCCCGGGGTGCGCTCGGCGATCAGGCGGGCGGCCTCGCTGCGCGACTCCTCGGCGAAGCCGGGAGCGATGGTGCACAGCTGCCCCGCCTTCTCCTGGATCGCGGCGACCACCTTCGGGTGCTGGTGGCCGATGTTGGTGTTCACCAGCTGCGAGGAGAAGTCGAGGTAGCGGTTGCCGTCGTAGTCCCAGAAGTAGGAGCCCTCGGCACCGGCCACCGCGAGGGGGTCGATCAGTGCCTGGGCGGACCACGAGTGGAAGACGTGCGCGCGGTCGGCAGCCTTGACGGCCTGCCCGGCGGCTGAGTCAGCGGTGGGGATGCTCATGCCCCCAGCGTAGGGAGCCACGGGCTCCAGATGCAGGTGCACCCTGTCACGGGACACGCGCGTCGCCATGACAGGGTGCAAAGGGCTGCGGGATCAGATCGCGGTCATACTGCGCCCGACCGCCATGACCCGCTAGATCGCGGTCATACTGCGCCCGACCGCCATGACCCGCTAGATCGCGGTCATACTGCGCCCGACCGCCATGACCCGCTAGATCGCGGTCATGACGTGCTTCACCCGGGTGTAGTCCTCGAAGCCGTAGGACGACAGGTCCTTGCCGTAGCCGGACTTCTTGAAGCCGCCGTGCGGCATCTCGGCGACCAGCGGGATGTGGGTGTTGATCCACACGCAGCCGAAGTCCAGGCGGCGGGACATCCGCATGGCGCGGGCGTGGTCCTTGGTCCAGACCGAGGAGGCGAGCGCGTACTCGACGCCGTTGGCGTAGGAGACGGCCTGGTCCTCGTCGGTGAACTTCTGCACGGTGATGACCGGGCCGAAGACCTCGTTCTGGATGATCTCGTCGTCCTGCTTCAGGCCGGAGACGACGGTCGGGGCGTAGAAGTAGCCCTTGTCGCCGACCTGGTGGCCACCGGCCTCGACCTTGGCGTGCGCGGGCAGGCGGTCGACGAAGCCGGACACCTGCTTCAGCTGGTTGGCGTTGTTGAGCGGGCCGTACAGCACGTCCTCGTCGTCCACCCCGCCGGTCTTGGTCTCGGCGGCGGCCTTGGCGAGCGCCTCGACGAAGGCGTCGTGGATCGACTCGTGCACCAGCACGCGGGTGGCGGCGGTGCAGTCCTGGCCGGCGTTGAAGAAGCCGGCCACCGAGATGCCCTCGACCGCCTCGGCGATGTCGGCGTCCTCGAAGACCACGACCGGGGCCTTGCCGCCCAGCTCCAGGTGGACGCGCTTGACGTCCTTGGACGCCGACTCGGCGACCGAGATGCCGGCGCGCACCGAGCCGGTGATGGAGGCCATCGCCGGGGTCTTGTGCTCGACCATCAGCTTGCCGGTCTCGCGGTCGCCGCAGATCACGTTGAAGACGCCGGCCGGGAGGTCGAGGTCCTTGAGGATGCCGCCGATGATCTCGGCGAGCAGCACGGTGGAGGCCGGGGTGGTGTCGGAGGGCTTGAGCACCACGGTGTTGCCCGCGGCGATGGCCGGGGCGAACTTCCACACGGCCATCATCATCGGGTAGTTCCAGGGCGCGACCTGGGCGCAGACGCCGACCGGCTCGCGGCGGACGATCGAGGTCATCCCGTCCATGTACTCGCCCGCGGCCTTGCCCTCCAGCAGGCGGGCGGCGCCGGCGAAGAAGCGGATCTGGTCGACCATCGGGCCGATCTCCTCGGAGAGGGTCAGACCGCGCGGCTTGCCGGTGTTGCGGACCTCGGCGTCCACGATCTCGTCGGCCCGCGCCTCGACGGCGTCGGCGATCTTCAGCAGCAGCTTCTGCCGGGTGCTCGGGGTGGCGTCGCGCCAGATCGGGAAGGCGGCGTCGGCGGCGGCCATCGCGGCGTCCACGTCGGCGGCACCGGACAGCGGCGACGTCGCGTAGACCTCACCCGTGGTCGGGTCGACGATGTCGAGCGTGCGGCCGTCCGCGGCGTCGACGAATTCACCGTTGATGTAGTTGCGCAGCGTACGAAGCTCGCTCACGGGTCTCTCCTCGGTCTGGGCCTGCGGCGTTGCAGATCCGGCGCCAGGTTACCCGGCACCGGGTGGCCGGGGCATGTCAGCCGCGAACCACATTCGGGTGTGTGCACGCCTGCGCGTGTACCTCGCCAGGGTACCTCGACACCTGGCGTTATCGGCAGGGCCCGGAGCAGAACACGACGCAATCCGCACCCGTTTGTCGAAACCGCGACGAAATCAGCAGCAGAGCGGCTTGCGCTTCCGAGGTCGATCGGGCACAGTGGCGACGTGGCCAACCGCGACCGGAACGCCAGCGTTCCCCTCGACGCCGCCTCCAAGGCGATCATCGAGCAGCTCCAGGAGGACGGGCGCCGCCCGTACGCCGCGATCGGCAAGGCCGTCGGCCTGTCCGAAGCGGCCGTACGCCAGCGGGTCCAGAAGCTGCTCGACCAGGGCGTGATGCAGATCGTCGCCGTCACCGATCCCCTCACCGTCGGGTTCACCCGTCAGGCGATGGTGGGGATCAAGATCGAAGGTGACGTCGAGCCGGTCGCCGACGCACTGGCCGCCCTCGACGAGGTCGACTACGTGGTCTGCACCGCAGGCTCGTTCGACCTGCTGGCCGAACTGGTCTGCGAGGACGACGAGCACCTGCTCGAACTGATCAACAAGCGCATCCGCGCGCTTCCCGGCGTGCGGAGCACCGAGAGCTTCGTTTATCTGAAGCTCCGGAAACAGACCTACACCTGGGGCACCCGATGACAGCCGAGCCGGCTTCGAAGGACCTTTCCAAGACCGCCTACGACCACCTGTGGATGCACTTCACCCGCATGTCGTCGTACGAGAACTCCCCCGTGCCGACCATCGTCAAGGGCGAAGGCACCTACGTCTGGGACGACAAGGGCCGCAAGTACCTCGACGGCCTCGCCGGCCTGTTCGTGGTCCAGGCGGGCCACGGCCGCGAGGAGCTGGCCGAGGCCGCCGCCAAGCAGGCCAAGGAGCTCGCCTTCTTCCCGGTGTGGAGCTACGCCCACCCGAAGGCCGTCGAGCTGGCCGAGCGCCTCGCCAACTACGCGCCGGGCGACCTCAACAAGGTGTTCTTCTCCACCGGTGGCGGCGAGGCGGTCGAGACCGCCTGGAAGCTGGCCAAGCAGTACTTCAAGCTGACCGGCAAGCCGACCAAGTACAAGGTCATCTCGCGCGCCGTCGCCTACCACGGCACCCCGCAGGGCGCCCTGTCCATCACCGGCCTGCCGGGTCTGAAGGCCCCGTTCGAGCCGCTGGTGCCGGGCACCCACAAGGCGCCGAACACCAACATCTACCGCGCCCCGGCGTACCTGGCGGGCCCCGACGGCACCGTCGACCCCGAGGCGTACGGCCGCTGGTGCGCCGACGAGATCGAGCAGGCCATCCTCTTCGAGGGCCCCGAGACCGTCGCCGCCGTCTTCGTCGAGCCGGTGCAGAACGCCGGCGGCTGCTTCCCGCCGCCGCCCGGGTACTTCCAGCGCCTGCGCGAGATCTGCGACCGCCACGACGTGCTGCTGGTCTCGGACGAGGTCATCTGCGCCTTCGGCCGCCTCGGCACCATGTTCGGCGCCGACAAGTTCGGCTACGTGCCGGACATGATCACCTGCGCCAAGGGCATGACCTCGGGCTACTCCCCGATCGGCGCCACGATCATCTCGGACCGCATCGCCGAGCCGTTCTACAAGGGCGACAACACCTTCCTGCACGGCTACACCTTCGGCGGCCACCCGGTGTCCTCCGCGGTGGCGCTGGCCAACCTCGACATCTTCGAGCGCGAGGGCCTCAACCAGCACGTGCTGGACAACGAGTCCAAGTTCCTCGGCACCCTGAACAAGCTGCGCGACCTGCCGATCGTCGGCGACGTCCGCGGCAACGGGTACTTCTACGGCATCGAGCTCGTGAAGGACAAGGTCACCAAGGAGTCGTTCAACGACGACGAGGTGGAGCGCGTCCTCTACGGCTTCCTGTCGAAGGCGCTCTTCGACAACGGCCTGTACTGCCGCGCCGACGACCGTGGCGACCCGGTCGTGCAGCTGGCCCCGCCGCTGATCTCCGACCAGTCGACCTTCGACGAGATCGAGCAGATCCTGCGGGTCAGCCTCACCGACGCGTGGGCCAAGATCTGACCTTTCGTCCCACCCTCCGCCGAAGGGCGGTCCCGAGTGTCTCCGGGACCGCCCTTCGGCGTACCCGTGGCGTAGTTCGCGACGTAATTCCCGGCACAACACGCCGCTTTCGCGGGCAAATGCCCCTGAATGGACCCGTGCGCCGCAACCGCGCCGCGACCTGATCGTTCTAATCTGACGACTGTCATATCCGCGTCGGCACCTGGATGGAACTCATGTCAGCGGCCCCGCCCGACAACGACGTGCTCTGGGCCCGGGGGATCGTCAAGTCCCACCACGGCAGTCCCGCCCTGCACGGGGTGTCCCTCGGCGTCCGCGAGGGCGAGATGCTGGCCGTCACCGGCCCGCGCGGCAGCGGCAAGTCCACCCTGCTCGGCTGCCTCTCCGCCCTGCTCCCGGTCGACGAGGGCGAGGTCTGGTTCAACAGCTCCCCCGTCCACACCCTCGGCCGGGCCGGCCGGGAGAAGCTCCGTCGCGAACGCTTCGGCTTCGTCGGCTCCGAGCCCCACCTCGTTCCCGAGCTCACCGCCCGGGAGAACGTCGCCCTGCCGCTGCTGCTCGCCGGCGCCGGCCACAAGGCCTCGTACACCGCCGCGGGCGAATGGCTCGACCGCCTCGACGTCGCCGACTGCGCCCGACTGCGTCCGGCCGAGCTGGTCCAGAGCCAGCGCCAGCGGATCGCCGTCGCCCGGGCCCTGGCCCCGATGCCACCCGTCGTCTTCGCCGACGAGCCGACCGCCACCCTGCACCACGACGCCCAGGACCAGGTCCTGCGGATACTCGCCAGCGCCGCCCGCTCCCACCAGCTCACCCTGGTGCTCGCCACCCACGACCCGGAGCTCGCCCGCTACGCCGACCGCACCGTCACCCTGGTCGACGGACGCCTCGTCCCGGCCCCCTCGGCCGCCGTCCCCGGAGCGGTTGCCGCCGCCCCGTCCTCCACCGCCGCTCCCGCCGCCGCCCCGGCAGCCGGCATGACGAGCCGGTAGGGGGAAGCCCGGTGTACTACCTCAGACTCGCCCGCGGCTACCGCACCCTCGACCTCGCGCGCTGGACGCTCACCGCCGCGGCCGCCGCCGTGGTCGCCGCCTTCCTGCTCCGCGCCCTCGGCCGCGCCCTCAGCGAACCCGCCGGAGCCTCGCTGCCCCGCCTGCTCTGGTGCCTGCCGCCGCTCGCCGCCGTGGCCTGGTTCGCCGCCGTCGCCGCCCGCGCCGTCCCCGCGCAGCAGCCCGAACGGATCACCGGCCTGACCGCCGCCGGTGCCGGGCCGCGCCGGATCCGCCTGCTCGTCGGCGGCGAGATCGCCGCCGCCTGCACCCTCGGCGGCGCCGCCACCCTGCTGGTCTTCCTGATCCTGCGCAACGACATCGCCGGACCGGAGCTCGCCGCCGACCTCGGCATGGGCGTCCCGCTGCCCGCCGCCGCGCCGGTCGTCCTGCTCGCCGCCCTCCCGCTGGTCGCCGGGGTCTCCGCCGCCTGCGCGATCCGGTTCCCCGACGCCCTGCCCGGACGGCCCGCCGAACCCGCCGCCGACCACGCCTTCGCCCCGCTCCGGCTCGCCCTGCCGATCGGCCTCACCCTCGTCGGCCTTGCCCTCGAGCTGTACGGGCTTCGCCCCGGCGCCGCCGTCGACGGCAAGCCCGTCGACCTGCCCGCCGGCCTCGGCGCCACCAGCACCGCCGTCCTCATCGGCTGGGCCCTCGCCGCCACCGGCATCGCCCTGCTCACCGCGCCGCTGCTCGCCGTCGCCGGGCGGCTGCTCCCGCTCGGACGGCCCGCCCCGCTGCGCCTGCTCGCCGGCCGCGGCCTCACCGCCCAGGCCCGCGGCCTCGGCAGCCCGCTGGCCGTCCTCGCCCTCGCGGTGGCCCTCGTCCTCACCGCCGCCCGGCACTGGACGGGCACCCCCGGCACCGCCGAACCGCTCCCGGTCGTCGAGGGCGTCCTCATCGTCGGCTGCGCCGGCGCCGCGGTCGTCGCCCGGCTCCTCGAACTCCGCGCCGCCCGCCGCCCCGTCACCGACGACCTGCTGCGCCTCGGCACCCCGCCCGGCCTGCTCACCGGCGCCGCCGCCCTGCGCACCGTCGCCGCCGGCACCGTGCTGCTGGTCACCGGCGGGGCGACCGCGATCCTGGCGGCCTACGCACTCGGCTAGCTGTAAGGCTGCCCGGACAGCACAGCAGAGGCGCGAGGGAGATACCCCTCGCGCCCCTGCTTCTCGCTTGCGTCCCTGCTTCTCGCTTGCGCCCCTGCGCGCGCTTCCTGCTAGCCCGCCGCGGCGAGCTGACCGCAGGCGCCGTCGATCTCCTGGCCGCGGGTGTCGCGGACCGTCGTCGGGACACCGTGCGCCTGCAGGCGGCGGACGAACTCGCGCTCGTCCTCCGGCCGGGAGGCCGTCCACTTCGAGCCCGGGGTCGGGTTCAGCGGGATCAGGTTCACGTGCACGCGGTGGTTCTTGATCAGCCGGCCGAGCAGGTCCGCCCGCCACGCCTGGTCGTTGATGTCCTTGATCAGCGCGTACTCGATCGACACCCGTCGCCCGGACTTCTCCGCGTAGTTCCACGCGGCGTCCAGCACCTCGGCGACCTTCCACCGGGTGTTGACCGGGACGAGCTCGTCCCGCAGCTCGTCGTCCGGCGCGTGCAGCGACAGCGCCAGCCGGCAGCTCAGGCCCTCGTCCGCGAACCGGTTCATCGCCGGCACCAGGCCGACCGTCGACACCGTGATGCCGCGCTGCGACAGCCCGAAGCCGTCCGGCGCCGGATCGGTGAGACGGCGGATCGCCGCGAGCACCCGGTTGTAGTTGGCGAGCGGCTCACCCATGCCCATGAACACGACGTTCGACAGTCGCGCCTCACCACCCGGCACCGCGCCGGTCTTCAGGTCGCGCATGCCCGCGGCGATCTGCTCGACGATCTCCGCCGTCGACAGGTTGCGGGTCAGCCCCGCCTGGCCGGTGGCGCAGAACGGGCAGTTCATGCCGCAGCCCGCCTGCGAGCTGATGCACATGGTCACCCGGTCCGGGTAGCGCATCAGCACCGACTCGACCAGCGTGCCGTCGAACAGCTTCCACAGCGTCTTGCGGGTGTCGTCGTCGTCGCACGACACGTGCCGCACCACCGACATCAGGTCCGGCAGCAGCGCCTCGGTCAGCTTCTCCCGGCTGGCGGCGGGAATGTCCGTCCAGCCCGCCGGGTCGTTCGACATCCGGCCGAAGTAGTGGTTGGACAGCTGCTTCGCGCGGAACGGCTGCTCGCCCAGCTCGGCGACGGCCTCCTTGCGCTCGGCAGGGCTGAGGTCGGCGAGGTGTCGCGGGGGCTTTGCGCCGCGCGGCGCGACAAAGGTCAGTTCTCCGGGCTTAGGCATGGTTCATCCAGTGTCGCAGATCCAGAGAACTGGCCCGCATCCCACAAGGGGCGGAGGGTCCGACGTCTGCCGTCGCCTGTCAGCGTTGGCCAGCCCCGCACGGCCCACAGGCGGCCCAGCGCGCATAGTCCAGTCCGCTCACACCTGTGGAGGCAGCGCGTGCCGCCTTACCAGCGAGTACGCCTACTTCAAGGAGAGATATGAGACGTAAAGAGCCACCAAGGCAACGACCAACGACAAGATAGCGAGAATATAAAACTTCCCTTGGAGTCTCGCATTAAATGCCGCATTCGTCATTTCTGCCGACGTCGACATAAGGTCGCGAAACTCCCCCTCCGTCCTTACGAGTCGATCCGCTTCACGCAAGAGGTTCAACTTTACAAATTCCCCAAGACTATCAATCGTTGCAGATGGGGGGTAGCCGGGAGGGAAGGAGCCCGAAAAATCTTGAAGCTCAAAATTCCAGTCTCTATCACTATTTGCATACTCGACGATCTCGCCAATCGCGTGACCATTCTCGACGCCAAGACGAAGAAGGTCATCCCTGAGGCGCAGGAAGTCCTTCGATGTAGCCTTGGAGACCCTAAGAGCGATTCCGTCGCGGAGTCCATTAAATCGCTCTCCGGAGCGAACAACCAGCCTATAAAGGGCCCATCTGAGCGCGAACGGCTCAACCGTGTCCCCCAAGAACCCCAACGCCTCAAAGTCGTGCTGGTTAGGCCTGAGACGGAACCCTAGTGGTGGATCGGAATCAATCTCGTCCTCCCTTGCCGCAAACACGAGAGTGTCCACCGATCCCCACATCCGGTCGGTAGGGATATCCGCCAACTTCGCGCGCAGGGCCGTAGCTCGGCCGCAAACCCATTGAGGGCCGAGCACGCCATCAAGCCCCAATGCCCTGTAGCGGCTTCCACGATTCGGCGCCATATAGTTCCACGGCAAGAACCCGGCCGTGAGAATCAACTCGACCGCAGGATGATTGACACCTTCTTCCCGAGCAAAGAAGCCTGGGAAATGCTTGGCGAGCAAGCCGCTGGCCTCCGCAACACGCTGAGAGCGCCACTCGAATGCAGCACGTTCCTTCTGCCGCTCAACCCCGTGAAGTACGAATCCGCCGCCCGGGCGACTCTCCGCCCATGTCTGATAATGTCGGTTCGCCAGTCTCCCGAAGCGGCGCGAGAAGTCCTCTGAATACGTGAGCTCGGCCACTATGGCCGCGACGCTAGGCGTGACCATAGTGAGCCGAAATCCGACATGCTCGACTCCCGGAGGGAGTTTCTCCACCATGGCATTAGGATTGAAGTAGCGCGAACCTCGGCGTTTGAAGGACGGCAGGGTGATCCATCCAGCGATGGAAGCCCTCCGCGCCTTCCTAAACTCTTCCGCGTAGTCCCGGAAGGCGCCCATCTCCCGAGACCGTCCGCTTAGTACATCTAGCTGCTTTGAGATATTGGGGAAGTCGAGCGGCGTAAAGATCTCCGCCACCCAGAGCCGAGCCAGCCGCGCCCCATCTCCCGGCAAAAGCGCGGTGCTAACTCTTTGCTGCTCATCACGCGGCCGACTGTGCTCGACGGTGTGGCGCGCCCAGCGGCGGCTATCGCGGCGAATCAGTAGCGTTCGGATGAGTTCGGGCGTCATCCTAGACTGAAGCGCTCTAGATTCAATTGCCTGTACTCGCCCCATACATATCCCTCATCAAGCAATGACAACTTTGAAGGCCGCGCGCACGGGGAGCGCTAATTCTGATAGTTCCACGTGCGGCCCGTACCGCGATACTCAGAGACGGGAATCACCTCATCGTCCGGCCGCATCCGGGAAGTGTAGAGGACGCCTTCCAAGTGGTCGATCTCGTGACACACAAGGCGAGCTACGGAATCCTCAAAAATGGTGATCCGGCGCTGACCTTCAATGGTCTGGTGTTCCACCGTGATCCTGCGCGGTCGCGGTACAACTCCGCGAACATCAAAGAAGCTCCAGCAGCCCTCATACTGCTCGTCGACCTCTACAGACTCCTCGATCACTCGGGAGTTCAGCAGAGTAATGGTCTCGCCATCCGCAGTGCGCACGATGGCCGCACTACGGTCGATACCGAGCTGCGGCGCTGCGACCCCCAACCCCTTACTGAAGACGTGGATGCCTGCGGCTCGCTCGGCTGCGGCGTTCAATTCGGCCACGACCCGGCGCGCGTCCTCTGCTTCGGCCGGCAGGTCGAACGGGCGGGCTTGGCTGGTCAGGATCGGGTCGCCGGCCTGGACGACACCGATGGATCGCATCTTCTCGCTGGCGGTGGTCGCGGGCATGGGCTGCCTGGTCTCCTCGTGGTCGGGGCGTGCGCGGAACTTCCACTCGAGCCGGTACCTGGCGTGCAGCGGCGGGTCGTCGGTGGTCCAGGAGTAGATCCGCCGGTCCTCTGCGTCGTCCCGATGAATGGCGGTCCGGAACGGAAAGGCGGCGGCAGTCATCGTGGTTTCGGTGCCCCAGACGGCCGGGTCCAGGTCAGCGGGGAAGTTCAGCCGGACACTCAGTCGGTCGGTGGGGAGCCGGACCGCTCGCTGGAACCAGGTGCCCCACTTGTCCTCGCTGACTGTGTACGAGTACTCGATCCAGGTCGTCTCGCCCGGGTAGAGCGGGTAGCGCCCGTAGTCGTTCTCAAAGAGGAGCCACAGCTCCTTGAAGGCGTCCCGGTCGTGCTGCACTCGCCAGCCAACCGGCTCGCTGCCCACGCTAGCGCTCAGGTCTATCTCTTCCCACGTCAGCGGGTTCTCGCGGTACAGCCGGTTGGAGCGTTCCGGGTTGCCGGGGTAGCGGTCGACGGAGATCCGGATCAGGTATCGGGTGATCGGGTCAGGGCTCGCGTTGTAGAGCTGCCGACGCTGGGTCGCCCGGTAGGTCCGGCCGTCGTAGTACAGCTCCGCGTCATCGTGCTGCACGATCACGCTGGCGGGCTGCGCGTCCCCGGCAGGCGCATCGGCTGCCACCGGATAGACCGACGGCTCCGGGCGCCCTAGCGCCTCGGCCTCAGCAAGCGCCCGCCGCAGCGCCCCGCCGGCATGCAGCACGCGGTCGGACTGCTCCGCGAACGACTTGGACGGGCGTTGCTGGCCGCTCTCGACCTTCGAGACGTACGAGGGCGTGTACCCAACGGCCTTGGCCAGAGCGGACTGGGAGAGGCCCCGCACATCGCGCCAACGCTTCAGCTCCGCGATGAATGGCTCTGCTGGCTGTGGCTCGCTTGGCATCTCGTCCCCCGCCTGTGCCTGTGAGTGAGCTGTGAATGACCGCCGCTCAGCCTGTAGTCATAACCCTGAGCTGCGATTTGCTTACTGCGTCAGGACGGGAACCTACCGGACGAAGGGGCGGTCGACGGCCATGACGAACAACCTCAGCCTGACGGTACGCCAGCAGCATGCTGCGTCACTGATTCCACTCAGCAAGCAGGGTCTCAACGGCGGCAAGTCGCTCGGTCAGATGCTGGACCTCGGCCTCGAGCACGCCCACCCGATCCACCAGCACCCCGGATTCCCCCGGGCTCGGAGCGACGGGCGCCGGGTCGTCGGCGCGCCGAACGAACGTGCCGCGCCCCTGGGTCGAGGACACAAGGCCCTCTTCGCGCAGCACCCTGACGCCATTGGACGCGGTCATCACCGCCACCTGGAATCGGTCAGCGAGCTGTCGCGCAGATGGGAGCTTCTGGCCCGGCTTGAGCTTGCCGGACTGGATCTCGTCCCGGAGCGCGTCAGCGACCTGGACGTACGGAGCGCGGTGGTCATCGGTCGAGACAGTCATGCGACCAGGGTATCCACTAGCACGAGCCAATACACCTAGGTCCATTGCTTGACAGGTTGATACACCTAGGTCAGTCTAGGTGTCACAGCAAGGCCTCTAGAAAGCACCGTGGAGCGGCGCCCAAACCGCCAAGTGAGTACGCCGCTCCACGCCCCTCGAAGGGAGTTCCATCATGCACGCAACCGTCGCTTCTCCGCTCCTGTCCCCCGTGTCGGCGATGCTGTCCGGCACCGCCCGGGCCGTGGCTCTGTACGCCTCGGACATGCCGAGCACCTGCCGCTTCAGCACGACGGGCGAGGCCCAGGTCGAGGCCTGGATCGCGCAGGGCGTGGCGCGTCTCGGCCTGGATCGCGTCCGCTCCGGCGGCGCGTTCCTGAAGTCGTACAACCTGCACCTGACCGGCTGCCGCCCCGGCCAGCCCGACGACAAGGCCTACCGCCAGCACTTCCCGTCCGCGCGCCGGATCTCCCGCGCCCAGGATGTGGCGGGCATGCTCGCCCTGACCCAGGCCCACCGCGCCGCCGCTCCCGAGGAGCTGGCCGAGGTCATCCCCTTCCCGCATCCGCAGGCGCCCGCCGTGAGCGCGCTCACGGCCTGACCGCCCGCGCTCACCGGCGACCAGCCCGGCCGTTCCCCGGGCCGTACCCGATCTCGGGAACGTTCCGGCCGACCGCCCGCCCGGGGCTGAGGTAACCGCCGGTGACCTGCGGCGGAACCGCCAGCCGACCCGGTAAGCACGTCCGTGAGCACCCCGTGAGCGCCGGTGAGCGCGCCCCTGACTCCCGGCCCCGGGATCGGCCGATCCGCGCAGGCCAGACCCCGACCGGCACCCGACTTCGCACCACCGCCCGACCGCCCCGTGAGCGCCCCGTGAGCGCTCGTGAGCGGCGGCGGGCATCCCGACCCGACCCTGTTCCGGGCTCACCGCCCGACCGAGGAGACCCGCATGAACACCGCCGTCCCGCAGACCACCGACCCGACCCCGGCCGCGCTCGCGGACCCGACCGACTACCTGACGGTGCCCCAGGTCGCTTTCGCCCTGCGGCTGTCGCAGGAGACCGTCTGGCGTATGGCCCGCAGCGGGACCCTGGCCGCCTACCGGGTCGGCAACGGCCGGGGCCAGGTCCGCATCTCCCGCGACGCGTTCCGCGCCTACCTGGCTGCCACCGGGCTGCCCGCCGGCCTGTCCGCCGTCGCCGCCTCCGCCCCCTCCAGCAGCCGCGAGCGGGCCCCCTGGACCACCAAGCGCCGCTGACGGACACGGCCACCGGCCGCGCGGCACTCGCGTCCCGAACAGCAAGAAGAGCACCGGCCCGCCCGGCGCGGGGTGCTCCTCTTGCTGTTCGGCGAAGCCGCCGAAGGTCGTGCCGCGAAGCGGCTCCTCCTTTCGCTCTGAGAGAGCGCCTAAGTACTAGAACTGCCCCTGTTTTTTCCTAAGTAGAAGACGCTGCGTCACCTTCGTCACCCGAGCCGAAAAACGGCCCCTGACCTGCGACAACAAGGGTGACGCAGACGGCTTCCTCTGCGTCACCTCTGCGTCACCGCGTCACCTCCGGGACGCAGCCCGCGTCACCCGGTGACGCACGCCCCGATCCTCCCGATCCCTGCGTCACCAAGAAGCCGCAGGTCAGAGCCCTAAATGACGCTGATGTCGCGGTGACGCAGAAATCGCTACCTGGGACACATGCGCACCCCGCCCCCGGCCCGGCCTGACACCCCTGACACCTGACACCGCTGACACCCAAACCCCTAGGCAAACGCGGGTGTCAGACCCCGCTGACACCCCCTGACACCCCCTCCTGGCACCACCGCTGACACTCCCGGCCCAGGCTCAGCGTCACCGTGCCGGACCCCGCTCACGGCACCTCGACCCGCCCGCCGGAGCCCCATAGGCCCGGTAGCAGGCCCGCTATCGATAGCACCCCCACCCGCTAGCGATAGCACCCCCGTTAGCGGCCCAAAGCCCGCCCGACCTGGGCGCTAGCGGATAGCACCCCGCCAGCCCAAACCCCCGGAACCCGGCCCAACCCCGGGTTTCCGACCCTCAGCAGAGCCGCTACCACCCACACCAGCCCGCGCTACCGGTAGCACGCCTGCTGGCAACGCCCCGTCTCTCGAAGTGAGGAGAGTCCCACCCCATGACCAGCAGTCAGCGGCCGGGCGCCGCTCGACTGAGCGAGCCGGGTCAGCGCCCGGCAGCGCTCGCCCTGCCCCAGCGCTACCTCACCCCAGAGGATGTCGCAGCTCTCTTCGGCGTCCCGCTGGAGACCGTCTACCAGTGGCGCCGCAAGCGCACCGGCCCGCCCGGCTTCCGCGTCGGCCGACACCTGCGCTTCGACCCCAACTCCGTCGCCCAGTGGGTGGCGGACCAGACCGGAGAGGCGGCCTGATCGTGGCAGGACACATCCAGGACCGCTGGTTCAAGACAGAGACCGGCGCCGACGGCAAGCCTCGACGTGTCAAGAGCGACCGGCACGGCATCGGCCTGCGCTACCGGGCCCGGTACGTCGGCCCGGATGGCAGCGAGAAGAGCAAGTCGTTCGCTGACCGGGAGCGCCGCCTCGCCGAGCAGTGGCTCGCCCAGGTGCGGGCCGACATGTCCCGGGGCCAGTACATCGACCCCAAGGCCGCCCGGACGACGTTCCAGCAGTTCGCGGACCGGTGGCTCAAGATGCAGACGACCGACCCCTCGACTCAGGTACTCGTGGAGACCCGGCTACGGCTCCACGTCTTCCCGCGGATCGGCCGGCGCCCGCTCGACTCGTTCCGCCCCTCCCACATCCAGGAGCTGGTCAAGGAGCTGGAGGACAGCCCGATCACCGGCTCGTACGCCCGGAACATCTACTCGGACGTCCGGGCGGTGCTCTCGGCGGCCGTGGACGACGGTCTCCTGAGTCGGAATCCCTGCAGCGCGAAGTCGGTACGGCCTCCGGCGGTGGAGGCCCGCAGGGTGATCCCCTGGCTGCCGGAGCAGGTGTTCGTTGTGCGGTCGGCCCTCCCGGATCGGTACCGGGCGATGGCCGACCTAGGAGCGGGCTGTGGCCTCCGCCAAGGGGAGATCATCGGACTGGCCGAGGATGACGCCCTCGACTTCGAGACGGGCACTGTCCGGGTTCTCCGGCAAGTGAAGCTCATCCGGGGCAAGGCAGTGTTCGCACCGCCGAAGTGCAACAAGGTGCGGGACGTCCCTCTCCCCGACTCGGTGGCCGCTGCCGTCCGCGACCACATGGACGCCTTCAAGCCCGTCCCCATCACGCTCCCCTGGCGGACCCCGGACGGGCCGCCGGTGACCTTCCGGCTCCTGTTCAGCAACACCGCCGCCGGCCTGGTCTGGAAGAGCAACTTCAACCTCCAGGACTGGAAGCCCGCGATTGCCGCCGCCGGGCTCATCCCTGCGGCCGGTCCGGGCGAGTCCTACGCGTCCGCGCGCGAGCACGGGATGCACGCCTTGCGGCACTTCTACGCCTCGGTGCTGCTGGACGCCGGGGAGAGCATCCGGGCCGTCAGCGACTACCTGGGGCACGCCGACCCGGCCCTGACCCTGCGGGTGTACGCGCACCTCATGCCGAACAGCCAGGAGCGGGCCCGAAAGGCCGTCGACCAGCTCTTCCAAGGGGGTGAACCGACCACCTGACGGCCCCGGCACGGCCCCGGACACGCGAAAGGGCCCTCAACTGGCGGAAAACCCGCTGGTAGAGAGCCCTTTTCACGTGCGCCCGGTGATGTTCTCCGGGCTTAGGCATGGTCCGTCCAGTGTCGCAGATCCGGAGAACTGACCCGTGTCCCGCAAGCGGGTTCTCCGCGCCGCCGGAGGCCGGTACGCTCCCGCCCGTGAACGATCTTCGGGTGGGGGCGTCCGCCGTCGCGGGCGGACTGGTCCTCGCCGCGCATCTCGGTACCGTCTTCGTCGCACTGCCCGCCCTGGTCATCGTGCCGGTGGGCGTGCTCTGAGGAGGACGGCGGAGCCCCCGGCCGCTCTGGGCGGCCGGGGGCTCCGTGTGGTGCAGGGGGGCTCCGTGGTGTGCGGGTGGACCGCCCGGTCAGCCGCCGACGAAGGCGGCGAGGAGGAGCCAGACCACCGGCGCGGTCGGCAGCAGGGAGTCGAGCCGGTCCATGATGCCGCCGTGGCCGGGGAGCAGGGTGCCCATGTCCTTGATGCCGAGGTCACGCTTGATCATCGACTCGGCGAGGTCGCCGAGGGTCGCGGTGACGGCCGCGCAGCCGCCCAGGATCAGGCCCTGCCACCAGGTGCCGTCGTCGATGACGTACTGCATCAGCAGCGCACCGGCCAGCATCGACAGCCCGATGCCGCCCGCCAGGCCCTCGCGGGTCTTGCCGGGGCTGATGGTCGGCGCGAGCTTGTTCTTCCCGAACTTGTAGCCCACCGCGTAGGCGCCGGTGTCGCTGCAGATGGTGACGACCAGGAAGATCAGGATCCGCCAGGCGCCGTCGTCGGCGGCCAGCATCAGCGCGACGAAGGTGGCGAGGAACGGCACGTAGAAGGCGGTGAAGACGCCGGCCGTTATGTCACGGAGGTAGTTCTCCGGCGGGGTGGACATCCGGGCGATCATCAGCGCCACGCCGGTCAGGCCGAGCAGCGCGGCCGCCCACTGGGCGCCGGCGAAGTAGCCGGTGACCAGCATCGCCACGCCGCCGATCAGCAGCGGGGGCAGCGGGACGTGGATGTCCTTGCGCTCGGCGAGCCGGCTGGTCAGCTCCCAGATGCCGACCACGACGGCGGCGGCCACCACGGCGAGGAAGACGGCCTTCACCACGAACAGCGAAGCGACGATCACCGCGCCGAGTCCGACGCCCACGCCTATCGCGGCGGGCAGATTGCGGCCGCCGCGCGGCTTGCGGGGCTGCTGGTCGGGCTGGGCCACGGAGGTCTCCTGGACAGGCATGATCAGAGTCTGTGCCGCGTTGCCCTCCGGGTACACCGGAGGCAGCCGCGCGTGACCCGTTCGGGTCGGCCCGGGCCGGGGCCGCCGCCCCGGGTCGGACGTCGGCCCGGGGCGGTAGCGGGGTCTGCGGGTCTGCGGTCGCACCCGGGCGGGCGGCCCGGGCGGCGGCGTCAGACCTCCAGCAGCTCGGCTTCCTTGTGCTTCAGCAGCTCGTCGATCTGGGCCACGAACTTGGCCGTCAGGTCGTCGAGCTCCTTCTCGCCGCGGCGGCCGTCGTCCTCGCCGATCTCCTTGTCCTTGACCAGCTTGTCGATCGCGTCCTTCGCCTTGCGGCGGATGGAGCGGACGGAGACCTTGGCGTCCTCGCCCTTGCCGCGGGCCTGCTTGATGTACTCGCGGCGGCGCTCCTCCGTGAGCTGCGGGAGCACCACGCGGATGACGGAGCCGTCGTTCGACGGGTTGACGCCCAGGTCGGAGTCGCGGATCGCGGTCTCGATGGCCTTCAGCGCCGTCTTGTCGAACGGGGTGACCATGGCCATCCGCGGCTCCGGGACGGAGAAGGAGGCCAGCTGGTTGATCGGCGTCAGGGCGCCGTAGTACTCCGCGACGATCTTGGCGAACATCGCCGGGTGCGCGCGGCCGGTACGGATGGCGGCGAGGTCGTCCTTGGCGACCGCGACGGCCTTCTCCATCTTCTCCTCGGCCTCGAGGAGGGTCTCATCGATCACTGTCTGCTCCCTGTCCGGATCATCTGCTGTTGTCCCGTACCGGTGGCCCGGACGGCTGTTGCTGCTCATAGCCCCCGGCCGTCAGGCCCGGGCGGAATCCTCGCTGATGAGTGTGCCGATCTTCTCACCCTTCACCGCACGGGCGATATTGCCCTCGGCGAGCAGCTCGAAGACCAGGATCGGCAGGCCGTTGTCCTTGCACAGCGTGATCGCGGTCAGGTCCGCCACCTTGAGGTCGCGGGAGATCACCTCGGTGTAGTCCAGCGCGTCGAACTTGACCGCCGCCGGGTTGGACCGCGGGTCGGAGTCGTAGACGCCGTCCACGCCGTTCTTGCCCATCAGCAGGACGTCGGCGTGGATCTCCAGCGCGCGCTGGACGGCCGTGGTGTCGGTGGAGAAGTACGGCATGCCCATACCGGCGCCGAAGATCACCACGCGGCCCTTCTCCAGGTGCCGGATCGCCCGCAGCGGCAGGTACGGCTCGGCGACCTGGCCCATGGTGATGGCCGTCTGGACCCGGGTCTCCATGCCCTCCTTGATCAGGAAGTCCTGGAGCGCCAGGCAGTTCATCACGGTGCCGAGCATGCCCATGTAGTCGGAGCGGGACCGGTCCATGCCACGGACCTGCAGCTCCGCGCCACGGAAGAAGTTACCGCCGCCGATCACGATCGCGACCTCGGTGCCCGAGCGGACCACGGTGGCGATCTCACGGGCGATGGCGTGCACCACGTCCGGGTCGACGCCGAGGCCGCCACCGCCGGCGAACGCTTCGCCGGACAGCTTGAGCAGAACCCGACGGCGCGTGCCGTCCGGTGCGGTCTCCTGCGTCTCCTGCATGGACTTCTCCTTCTCCGCCTGCTGTTCGGCTACTGCACGCAGAGCCGGGTGTGCGGACCCGGACCTGCGGTTACACAAGAGGAGGCCATTGCCGCGGGAACCGGTTCGGTGTCCTGCACGGCAATGGCCTCCTCGTCGTTCATGGTGCCGACGCCGCCCCCGAAGGGTGCTGGGGGCGCGCACGGCGCGTTCCTCCCGCCCTGTCGAGCGGGCCGCTTCCTACCTTAGGTCGGAAGCGCGAGGGAACGGTCTCAGGCGCCGACGCGGAAGCGGACGAAGCGCTTGAGGGAGACGCCGGCCTCCTCGAGGACCTTGGCGACGGTCTTCTTGTTGTCCTTCGCGAAGGCCTGCTCGAGAACGGCGTTCTCCTTGACGAAGCCGGTGACGCGACCCTCGACGATCTTCGGCAGGGCAGCCTCGGGCTTGCCCTCCTCGCGAGCGGTGGCCTCGGCGACGCGGCGCTCGTTCTCCAGGTCCTCGGCCGGGATCTCCTCGCGGGAGAGGTACTTCGGCGCGAAGGCGGCGATGTGCTGCGCGACGTCCTTGGCGGTGGCGGCGTCGGCCTTGTCCAGCTCGACCAGGACACCGATGGTCGGCGGCAGGTCCGGGTCGGACTTGTGCATGTAGACACCGACGAAGCCGTCGTTGTCGAACTGCGCGAAGCGACGGAAGACGATCTTCTCGCCCAGGGTCGCGTTGGCCTCGTCCACGAACTGCTGGACGGTCTGGCCGGCGGCGATCTCGGAGGCCAGAGCGGACTCGAGGTCGGCCGGGGAGGTGGCGGCGACGTGCGCGGCGATCGCGTTGGCGACCTCGACGAACTTGCCACCCTTGGCGACGAAGTCGGTCTCGCAGTTCAGCTCGACCAGCACGCCGGACTTGTTGTCCTCGGCGATGAGGGAGGCGACGGCGCCGTTGGAGGCGTCACGGCCCTCACGCTTGGCAACGCCCTTCTGGCCCTTGATGCGAAGGAGCTCGACGGCCTTCTGGACGTCGCCCTCGGCCTCGTCCAGCGCCTTCTTGCAGTCCATCATGCCGGCGCCGGTCAGCTCACGGAGCTTCTTGACGTCCGCGGCGGTGAAGTTCGCCATGGTGTGATCTCTTCTCACGTCTCGCGTGTCTGCGTGGGGAGGCGCCGGGGCTCGTGGTTCAGCCCCGGCACGGGAGAGAGGGGCACCCACCGGCTTCCTACCGGCCGGTGCCCCTCACCCTGTAGTGCGTCAGGCCTGCTCGGCCTCGGCGGCCGGAGCCTCGGCAGCAGCCTCGGCGGGGGCCTCGGTGACAGCCTCGGCGGCGGGGGCCTCGTCGGCCTTGGCGCCCTCGATGATGTCCTTCTCCCAGTCGGCCAGCGGCTGGTCGGCACCCGGCTCGGCCTTGACGTCGCCCTTGGCGACACCGGCACGGGACTTCAGGCCCTCGGCGACGGCGTCGGCGATCACGCGGGTCAGCAGGGTGACGGAGCGGATCGCGTCGTCGTTGCCCGGGATCTTGTAGTCGACCTCGTCGGGGTCGCAGTTGGTGTCGAGGATCGCGACGACCGGGATGTTGAGCTTGCGGGCCTCGCCGACCGCGATGTGCTCCTTCTTGGTGTCCACGATCCAGATCGCGCTGGGCACGCGCTGCATGTCGCGGATACCGCCGAGGGTCTTCTCCAGCTTGTCGTACTCGCGCTGGAGGACCAGGAGCTCCTTCTTGGTGAGGCCCGAGCCGGCCACATCCGTGAAGTCGATCTCGCCGAGCTCCTTCAGGCGCTGCAGGCGCTTGTAGACGGTCGAGAAGTTGGTCAGCATGCCGCCGAGCCAGCGCTGGTTGACGTAGGGCATGCCCACGCGCGCAGCCTGCTCGGCGATGGCCTCCTGGGCCTGCTTCTTGGTGCCGACGAAGAGGATGCTGCCACCGTGGGCAACGGTCTCCTTGACGAACTCGAAGGCGCGGTCGATGTAGTTCAGCGACTGCAGGAGGTCGATGATGTAGATGCCGTTGCGCTCCGTGAAGATGAAGCGCTTCATCTTCGGGTTCCAACGACGGGTCTGGTGACCGAAGTGGACGCCGCTCTCCAGCAGCTCCCGCATCGTGACGACGGCCATGTGCCGTACTCCTCGTGTGCTTGCCCGGCGCGCCGCCGGCCCGCCAGGGGCGGGAAGGACGGGGTGCAGGGGCTCTCGGTTTGTCCGCGGCAGTCGGGCGACCGCCACGCCTGACGCCCCGACGTGCCAGCCGCGCCGCCTGTGCGGCCTTTCGGCTGCGACAGGCCCGGCGGACCGAGCGGCACTCGCACCGGGCGGGCGGCGACCGGACCCTCGAAGGGGCGGCCGCTCCACCGGTGGCGGGGCGTGCGAAGTCGACCCGGCAGACCGGGTCGCGTGTGAAGTGTACGGGAAGCGCCGAGCAGCGGGCGACTCCAGGCGGCCGACCACGCCCGTCGGGGCGGCCGGGACGCGCTGTCGCCGCCTGCCGTTCACCCAGGTTCACCCATGTGAGGGACAGCGGTCGTCCACAGGGCGGAGTTGTCCACAGGGGTCGCATCGGCCGTCGCCGGGAAGGGCGCGCGACGGCAAGCTCTGGTGCATGGCTGTTCGTACACGGGGTGATGGCGGTCGGGTGACGGGATTCGCATGCGCGGTGGGGTCTGCTCGTGCGGTGGGGTCGGCGTTGATGGTGAGGCTGGCGTTCGTGGTGGGGCTCGCACTACTGGGGGCGATGACCGGCGGGCCGATGGGGTCGGTGGGGTCGGTCTCGCCGGTTGGGTCCGCGGTGGAGCTGGTCCCGGCGGGCTCGGTGGTGGTTGGGAGCGGGCCGGTGCCGACCGGAGGCGGGCCGGTGCCAACCGGGGGCGGCCCAGGTGCGGGGCGGGCGTGGCCGGTGGGCGGGCGGGACGGGCTCCGGCAGCGCTTCGACGCCCCGCCGGTCCGCTGGGCGCCGGGGCATCGCGGGGTCGACCTCGCCGCCTCCGAGGGCGCGACCGTACGGGCGGCCGCACCCGGGGTGGTGACCTTCTCCGGAATGGTCGCCGGCCGCCCCGTGGTGACCGTCACCCATCCCGGTTCGGGCAGTCCGCCGCTACGGACCACCTACCTGCCGGTCGCGGGCTCCGTAGCGGTCGGCACCTCCGTGGCCGCCGGCCGGCCCATCGGCACCGTCGCCACGGGCACGGGCCACTGCGCGACGGGCTGCCTGCACTGGGGGCTACTACGGGGAGACCGCTACCTCGACCCGCTCGCCCTGTTCGGCGTCGGGCGGGCACGACTGCTCCCGCTCGGCCACGACCTCCGATGAGGAGGAGGCGGGGCGGTGGGGCACCGAGTCACCACGGGTTCCCCAGCCGGCCGGCCGGGACGTGCGGATGCTCATCGCGCGTCGGAGAGCTTGGCCCTGAGCTGCAGCACCGACTTGGTGTGGATCTGGCTGACCCGGCTCTCGGTGACCCCGAGCACCTGTCCGATCTCCGCGAGCGTCAACCCCTCGTAGTAATAGAGCGTCACCACGGTCTTCTCCCGCTCCGGCAGCGTGTTGACGGCCGTTGCCAGCAGTCGTCGCAATTCGCGGTCCTCCGCGATCTCGACCGGGTTGTCGGCGCCGCTGTCCTCCAGCGTCTCCATCAGCGTGAGCCGATCGCCGCCGTCGCCCGCCGAATGCAGCAGTTCGTCCAGGGCGACCACATTGGCCAGGGACAGCTGACTGAAGATCGTGCGCAGGTCGTCCAGCGAGATGCCCATCTCCGCCGCGACCTCGGGCTCGTGCGGCGTACGCCGCAGCCGCGCCTCCAGGGTGGCGTAGGTCCGCTCGACCGCTTTTGCCTTCTGCCGGACCGAACGCGGAATCCAGTCGAGCGCGCGGAGTTCGTCGATGATCGCGCCGCGGATCCGGCTGATCGCGTAGGTCTCGAACTTGATCGCCCGGTCGATGTCGAACTTCTCGATCGCGTCGATCAGCCCGAACACGCCCGAGGAGACGAAGTCCGCCTGCTCGACGTTTGCCGGCAGGCCGACGCCGACCCGGCCGGCCACGTACTTGACCAGCGGCGAGTAGTGCAGGATCAGCTGCTCGCGCAGCCGGGGGTCAGCGGTCTCCTTGTAGGAGCGCCAGAGGTTCTCCAACTCCGTGCGCTCGGGGTTGGGGCTCGGGTTGGGGTTGGGGTGGGGATTGGCACCATTCCCGGCAGAACCAGGGACGGTGGCGGCGGGGATCGAGGCCGCTGCGGACGCGGCGGGGGCAGCGGCGGGAAGCGACGACACCGGGGCAGGGCCCGGAGCGGGAACCAGCGTCGGCGCGGCTGCCGCGCCCGGCCCGGGCCGACTGCCCTGCGCGGCGGCCTCCGTACCGGCACCGGCGTCCGCCGGCCGGGCTGTCTCGGAGCGAGCTGCCGGAGGCTTGTTCGCAGCCCTTCTGGCTCCTGCGGGCCGCGCCGCCGACGGCTTCGTCGCCGACGGCCCGGAGGCGGTACGGCCGTCACGCTCCCGCCGACGACCGGACGACGACTGACCGATCGTCGGCTGGTCCGCCGCTCCGGGGCCACTTGCAGCCTGAGCCGCAGCGCTCCGGGGACCGGCCGGCCGGCCTGGCAGGGACGCCCCGGGGCCGGCGGGCGCAGCCGGAGCAGGCCCACCAGACACACCAGGCGCACTAGGTACATCAGGCTCACTAGGCGCACCAGGGACGGTGGGCGCCATGGGGCCGACGGATGCCGCAGGAATGTTGGGCGCGGCGGAAATGCCGGGCATCGCCGGACCGGCGGATGGAACCATCGGTGGCGCGGCCGACGCGGGGGGCCCGGCTGTGACTGGACGGTCACCCGAAGGGCTGCCAGGGCCGGCCGGACCGGCGGCTCGCCGCAGGGCTGACGGCTGGCCCGTCGCCATCGGCTGACCGGCGGTGGACTGGCCGGGCGCCTGTGGCGGGGCGACCTTACGCGCCAGCCCCAGCCGCCCCGGCCCCTTCGGCTGGAGCTCTGCGGTGGAGCGGATCTCGGCCCCCGTCCCTTCGGGGGACCGGGCGCCACCAGTCACCCGGTGTCCGGGAATGTGTGTGGGCATGCGTTGGTCTGCGCCGTTCTGCCGAGTCATGTGCTGATAGGGAAGCCATAGGGAGCGTAGCGTGACCAAGTCGCTGCAGAGCGCTACCGCCACTCGGTCGTCCCCCGATCCGGTGGCGCCACTGCTCCGCCCCGGCGTGTCCCGCTGAACTGGCCGGTCCGGCAGGCGGCGCGGACGGCGCGGCGCGCGCCGCCTCGTGTCGCCGATCGCCGGTTCCGGACCTGGGGCGAGGGTTGGACCGGGGCGCCGGCGCCGGCAGGGGTAGCCGGTGCCGATCACCGGTCGCCACCATGTGCGCGCCGGCCCGGGTCCGAAGTCTCCGCCTCGGTGGTCTCCAGCTCGGTGGGTCTCCGGCTCGGCGCTCTCCGGCAATCACCGCGCGTTCGTCGACCACCTCCCCCGATGCCCCCCTCCCCTCTCCCTCTCCGGCCCCTGACAGCGGCCTCCTACAGTTCCTGCAGGCGTCGCCTGACAAGCCGCCAGTGGGCGCCGAAGCGTTCGACGTAGCCCAGCGAACCGAGCTCGTAGAGCCGTTTCATCGTCTCGTCGAGAGTCAGGCCCGCCTGGCGGGCGAGCCGTTCGGGCGGCGCGCCCTCGGCGTTGGCCGGGACCGCCTCCAGGACCCTGGCCACCGGGGGTTCCAACAGGTCTCGTGGGAGAACCGGCCCGGCGCGCCGAGGCGCGAGGTCCTCGCCGATCGCACCGATCAGTTCGCCGACTTCGGCACCGTCCGTCACCAGGGTGGCCGCCCCACTCCGGATCAGGGCGTGGACTCCGGCCGACAATTCGGAGGTCACCGGCCCGGCGACGCCCATGGTGTGCCGGTTGAGGTCCCGGGCCCGCCGTGCCGTACTCAGTGCACCACTGCGCAGCGCCGCCTCGACAACGACCGTCCCGCGGGTGAGTGCGGCGATGACGCGGTTTCGGAGGACGAAGCGGAACCGGTTGGGGTGGGTGCCGAGCGGAAGTTCGCTGACCACCAGCCCCTGGGCGGCGATGCGCTCGATCAGCCCCGCGTTTCCGGGCGGGTACGCGACGTCCACGCCACACGCGAGTACCGCCACGGTCGTACCGCCCACCGCGAGTGCGCCCTGGTGAGCGGCGGAATCAATGCCGTACGCCGCACCCGAGACGATCACCCACCCCCGCTCGGCGAGCTGGGAGCAGAGCTGACCGGCCACGTACCTTCCGTACGGCGTGCAGGCCCGGGATCCCACTACGGCGACCGAGCGGAGGGCGAGCAGGCGCAGCGAACCGGTGCCGCGGATCCACAGCCCGACCGGCCGGCCGTCCCCCAGATCCTCGAGTTGCGAGGGCCACTCCGAGTCCCCCGGAATGATGAATCGGCCACCGCGGGTTCGCACACGCTCCAGATCCACCCTCGGGTTGATCTCCGGAAGGCGCGCTCGATAGGCGGCCAGCCTGGCCGAGCTGAGCCCGAGGTGTTCCGGTGCTGTGCCGTCCCTGATCGCCCGCACCACCCTCAGGGCGCCGAGCCGTGCGACGGCGCGCCCGATGGTCGCGTCGCCCGGTTCGATCAGGCGGGTGAGCGCGGCCCGGGCCCACCTCTCGGGGTCGACCTCGGCGGGTGACTCAACGATTGGAGACACGGGAGCGGCAACTGCGGGACCGCTAGCCGCGGTCTCGGACACGGCCCGGTCCGCCGGCCACCACCCGGTGCCCGGAGCGGTCGACGCGGCGCCCTCGCCCCTGACACCGTCCTCACCACCGTTCCCGGGGCTGATGCCCGCACTGATAACGGTGTCGGAGCCGGCCCCGGCTCCGGTTCCGGCGCGGCCACCGTCCCCGACGGCGGCTGCAGCATCGGGGCCGGCCTCGGCGCCGAGGCCACCCCCTGCTGACGGCACGGCCTGTCCTCCCGGGGCGCAGGCCGCCGGTCCTCGCCGAGGCGCGCCGCGCGCCTCGGCCGACGGCGCCGCTCGGACCTGCCCGGCGACCGGGCCGGGTGTGGTCGGGCGGTTGCGGGGCCGCCTCGGCCGAGGACGTAGCCGCGCGGCAAGGCCCGGTTCGGGGAGCGGCACGGGGGCCGCGATCCGGACCGCCGGCACGGGCGAGCCCGCAGCCGTCTCGGCGCGGTAGGCCGTGGCAGGGGCCGGGCTGTGGTGGCCACCGGTCAGGCTCGGCGTTGAACTCCGGTTCACGATCGTCTCCTTCGCGGGTCGGTGCTGATCGGTGCGGGTCGGGGCTGGCCGGGCAAGGCGTCAGCACTCGCCGCCCAGGTCGGTGTCGGGGTCCCGGTGCGGATCGACCCGCGGGTCGGTGAGCGGCTGGCCCCGGTGGACACCGGTGCGCAGGGTCAGTGCGGTCCTGATGTCGCTGCGTTCGGGCCGGGGGCGGCCGGCCAGGTCGGCGACCGTCCAGGCGACGCGTAGGACGCGATCGAGACCGCGGGCGGTCAGCAGGCCGCGTTCCAGGTCCCGCTCCGCGTCGGTGAGTGATCCGGGGGCGAGCCGCCAGCGGGTGCGGAGCTCATGCCCGGGCACCTCGCCGTTGGTGCGCCAAGGGGTGCCGACGAGCCGGGCGGCCGCTCGCTCGCGGGCGGCGCGTACGCGGGCGGCGACCGTGGCGGTGGTCTCCGACGTGCGGTCGCGCTCCATCAGTTCGGTCTTGGTGACGGCCGCGACCTGCACCTGGAGGTCGACCCGGTCGAGCAGCGGCCCGGAGAGTCGCGCCTGATAGCGGTTGACCATGACCGGGGTGCATTCGCAGCCCCCTCCTCTCATCGAGTACTGACCGCAGGGGCAGGGGTTGGCCGCCAGGCAGAGCAGGAAGCGGGCCGGCAGCCGCATCGAGCCTGCCGAGCGGGCGATGGTCACCTCGCCGGACTCCAGGGGCTGGCGGAGGGCGTCGAGCACCCGGACCGGGAACTCGGGTGCCTCGTCGAGGAACAGCACGCCCCGGTGGGCGACCGAGACGGCACCGGGTCTCGGCAGACCGGTGCCGCCGCCGACGATCGCGGGCATGGTGGTCGAGTGGTGCGGCGCGCAGTAGGGCGGGGCGTCGACCAGGGGCCGGTCGGCGGGGAGGAGGCCGGCCACGGAGTGGACCGCGGTGACTTCGAGCGCCTCGGCGTGGGTGAGCGGGGGAAGCAGGGCGGGCAGTCGCTCGGCGAGCATGGTCTTCCCGGCGCCCGGCGGGCCTTTGAGGTAGAGGTGGTGTCCACCGGCGGCGGCGATCTCCAGTGCACGCCGGGCCTCGTACTGGCCCGCGACGTCGGAGAGGTCGGGTCGGACGTCGTGGTTGGCGGCGAGGTTGCGGACTCCGACTCCGGGCAGCAGGAGCCCGGCAGCCATCGGGTCGGGCAGGCCGGCACCGAGGACCGGTGGCTCCTCGGGCTCGGGCGCGCCGGTGAGCAGGGCGATCAGCTGGCGGAGGCTGCGCACTCCGCGGACGGACACACCGGGCACCAGGGCTGCTTCGGCGGAGGTCTGCTCGGCGACGACCACCTCGCGGTATCCGGCGTCGGCGGCGGCGAGCACCGCCGGCAGGACACCGCGGACGGGGCGGACCCGGCCGTCCAGACCGAGCTCACCGATGATCAGCAGGCCCGCGATCGAGGACGGATCCAGGCGCTCGGCGGCGGCGAGCACGGCACAGGCGACGGCGAGGGCAATACCTAAGCTGCGACGCTTCTCGTGTCGCCGGGTCCCCCGACGACAAACGGCCAGGCAGAGGGTTTCTGACCTCCCTCTACCCGGCCTCACCGAACTCACCTGAGTCAACCAGGGAGCGCAGCTAATGCGTAAGTTTGCCATGCCCCGCCGCCTGATCAACGCGGTCCGCGAGACGGTCCTCGCCGCCATCGCCCCGGCCACCAGCACCCCGGCCGCCCACATCCCCCCGGTCGGCCTGTACGAGCCCGACGAGATCCCCCCGGCCGACGAGATCGCCGCCGCAGCGAAGTCCTACCAGCGCGCCGCCGAGCAGGCCCGCAGCGCCGACCGAACCAAGCGCGCCGCCAAGAAGATCCTCGACCGGCTCCCCATCGGCACCTACGCCGGGTGGTCCATCACCCGCGAGCCGTCCGGCCGACAGACCGCCGACCTCGACAAGATCAAGGCGATCTTCAAGGCGCACGGCCTCGGCGACATCCCGATGAAGACCTCCGCGCCGACCCTCAAGGTCGCCCGCGTCGAGACCCCGGCCCCCGTCGCCGCGGCCGAGGCGGTGACCGCGTGAACGCCACCGACTTCGACCAGCTGTACCGCGACCACAAGGCTGCGGTCACCCGGCACATCGAGCGCCGCCTGTTCACCCCCGACCGGCACCTCGCCGAGGACCTGACCGCCGACACGTTCCTGACCGTCTGGCGGAAGCTGGAGGCCGGCCTCGTGGTCGAGCACCCGCGGGCCTTCCTGTACCTCAGCGCCGACCGCACCATCGCCGAGCACTTCCGCCGCCGGTCCTCCGGCGAGCAGGCCATGGACTTCGGGGCGACGAACACCACCGAGGCCGCCTCCGGGGCCGCGGACACCCCGCACCTCGCCGGGCTGTTCGCCGAGCTGGAGGAGGCCCGGGAGGTGCTGACGAACGCCGCGGCGACCTACCGGGCGGCGTACCGCAGGCACAACATGGCGCTGGCGAACCTGTCCGGGTCGAAGTCGGTGGCGGCTCGGGCCCGTAGCAGGGCCCGGGTGGAGTCCACCGAGCAGTGCCGGCAGGTGGCGCTGGCCGCGTTCCAGCGCGCCGGCGAGGTGCTGCGGGAGGCGCGGGAGGCGTGGAACACCGGCGCGGGTGAGCTGTCCGGGCTGGGCCTGCAGGTGCTGGCGGGTGCCCGATGAGCGCGAACAGCCTGCCCGCGGCGGCCGCGCTGCACGGCTTCCTGACCCAGCACACGGAGCTGCAGGCCTTCCCGATTTCGTGGGTGCTTTCCGGCCGGGACGGGGTGGGCGGGGGCCTGCCGGCCCATGACCCGGACATCCGGCGGGTGGCCAAGCTGTTCGCCGCGGCGCTGGGCGTGGAGGTGACCGGGTCGGTGTTCGACCTGCGGGAGAACGAGCGCGTGCTGGGCCGGTTCGTGCATGGCCAGGTCGGCGGGGTCGAGATCTTCTTCGGCGCCTACGCCTCGGTCGAGGACGGGGACCTGTGATGGCGAAGACCTCGAAGATCCCCCGGCCGACGGAGGACGCCGCGATCGGCCGTGTGAAGCCGCGGCGCCCGAGCCTGCTCGGCCTGTACGAGGCGCTCGCCCTGGCGGTGCGCCGTCGGGATCGGGCTGGTGCGCGGTTGGTGCGGCATCTGCTGGCGCAGACCGCTGCGGGTGGCCGGCTGGGTGAGGCATGAGCCGAACCTTGGCGAGCCTGATCGCCGCCGACACGCCGGTGCTCGGCCCGGAGCAAGTCCTGGCGAGGCTGCTGCCAAAGACGGCCGCCGGGCCCGACGGGTGCATCATCTGGACCGCTGCCACGAACCAGGGGTACGGCGCCATCCACGTCGGCCGGGCAAACCGCCGCGCCTACAGGGTGGCCTACGAGCTGATGGTCGGCCCCGTTCCAGCTGGTCTCCAGCTGGACCACCTCTGCCACACGCGGGATACGTCGTGCACTGGCGGTCCGGAGTGCCTGCACCGGCGGTGCGTCAACCCGCATCACCTGCAGCCGGTCACGGGCGGGGAGAACGCGCGCCGCTCGCCGAACACGCCGGTGGGTCGCAACATCCGTCGTGCGTCGTGCGTCAACGGCCATGCCTTCAACGAGGTCAACACGTACATCCGACCGGACACCGGTGGCCGCGTCTGCCGGAGATGCCGCACGGACAGGATGATCGCCGCGTACGCCGCCGCAAGGGCGGTCCGGCCGCCCAGCGGCCCCAGCTGTGACCATCGGAGCAGGGCAGGCAACTTGTGTTCCCGCCGGCCCGGCCACCTGGGGAAGCATCAGAGCCGGCCGGGCGGTGGGTCATGACGCGGCGGAGGGTCACGGTCGTCACCTGCGATCACGGTCCGGTGACCTTCGACGAGCCGGACTGGTGCGCCACTCCGCACGAGCACGGCGGCGCGAAGGTGGACGTGTTCCACGACGGGCCCGAGATCGGGCTGTCGGTGCAGTCTCGGCAGGGCCGGTCGCGGATCCTGCAGGCGGCGCTCACTCAGTTCCCGTTCGCGTCGGATCCGGCCCGCCGGGTGCCGTACGTGACGGTGCTGGTGGACGGCACGTGGCAGGGCTTCGACTCCGCGGGGCTGCGTGAGCTGGCCGAGGGCCTGGTCGGCTACGCCGGGCGGCTGCGGGACCTGGCCGCCGAGCTGGACCGGATCACCGCCGGCGCCGGATAGCAGCGCCCCCTGAAACGGCTGTGTCCCGGCCGGTAGCGTCGGCCGGGACACAGCTCCACTCAGTGATCAACTGCTGTAGAAGTCGTTGGTCGCCGGCTGCACCGGCCACTTCGCGGCTCCCCGGCGGGTCATCGGGTAGCGAATCGAGAAGACTTCGGCGCTGAACCGAATGTCGTTGACCTCGGCGACCAGCACCTTGCCGTCGACCTTGACGGTGGAGGTGCGGATCACCCGCAGCAGCGGGACGCCCGGCGGCATCAGCAACGCCTCCGCCTCGGCCGGGCTGGGAGTGATCGCGGTGATCTCTTCCTCCCAGCTGATCGGCTGCTCGGCCCACTCCTCGATGCGGTCGTAGATCCCGCCGAGGCCGGAGTTTCCGGCGATGACGGGGACGGCGGCGACGGCGGCAGGGTGCAGGTAGCTGTCGGTCAGCTGCCGGTGGGTGGGGACGTCGGGGTCGCCGTTGATCCGCTTACGGGCGACGACCGGGGTTCCGGGTTCGACGCCGAGGTAGGCGGCGATGTCGGCCGGGGCGGGCACTTCGCCCACCTCGGTGCGGGTGCCTTCGACCAGGCGCCAGTGCTGGACGTTGGCGCCGCTGTAGTAGCCGAGGTTGTCGCGCTCCATGGCGCGGGCGCGGACCATGCGGGTGGCGGGCTTCTGGCGGACGAAGGTTCCGGAGCGGCCGCCGCGGTACTCGACCAGTCCTTCGGTCTTGAGGATGTTGAGGGCCTGGCGGGCGGTCTGGCGGCTGACGTCGTGTTCCTCGGCGAGGGCTTCCATCGTGGGGAGTCGGTCGCCGGGCTGGAGTTCGCCGTCGTGGATGCGCGTGCGCAGGCCGGCTGCGATCTCCTCTGCGGATCGTGGCATGTGGGGTTCCTCTCGGGTCGGTCCCCGTTTCGAGACTTCAGTTTACGTGCTTGCACGTTTCCCTTGACTGCGCCGGACGCTGTGAGTCACCATCAGATTACCGAGTTAGGTGCATGCACCTAACCGACTGGGGCGGGCTTCGCCTACCCCGAAGTGCCCGAGGGCCACGCCTCGGTGCGCTCCTCAACCAACCATCCAGAAGGGTGTATTCGCCATGCCCGGAACCACGCTGAATCGGGGTGAGACCGCCCCCGCCGCCCCCTGCGCCGGCGCCGACATCGACGCCGACCTGTTCTTCCCCGCCGTGGACGGCACCGACCACCGCCGCCCCACCACCTGCGAGCAGCGCGCCCTCGCCGTCTGCGCCGAGTGCCCCCTCGCCCGCCGCGCCACCTGCCTGGAGGACGCCCTCGCCTACCCGGCGAGCGAGCAGTACGGCGTCGTCGGCGGCACCACCGCCTCGCAGCGCCGCGTGATCCTCTTCGGCCGGGCCCTGGTCGCCCGCCTGGGGGTGGCCGCGTGAACCCGGTCCTGGCCAAGGCCCTCGCCCACGCCACCGCCCGCCTGCAGATCGGATGGCCCCTCCTCGTGGTCGCCCTCGCCCTCTACGCCCCCGCCGACGGGATCACCCGCCTGGTGCTGCTCGCCGCCGGAACCGTCGCCCTGATCAAGGCCCCCACCCTCCCCGCGCAGACCAAGAACCGCCGCCCCGCCCCCGCCAACCAGACCCTCCGCAAGAAGGGCGACCCCCGATGACCGAGTACAAGACGTGGGCCCAGAAGGACGCCGAGGCCAAGCTGACCGACGCGCAGGCCGAGCAGGCGCGCGTCGCCGCCCAGGCCGCCAAGGTCGAGCTCGGCGGCGCCGAGGCCGCGGCCGCCACCCGCAAGCTCGCCGAGCAGGTCAAGCAGCAGCGCCTGCAGCAGCAGATGGCCGAGCAGCAGGACACCGCGAACGAGCGCGCCCAGGCCCGACGCCAGGCGCGGGCGGAGAACCGGGCCGAGGCCGGCACCGACTTCAAGCGCCTGGTGAAGGTGTTCGTCGCGGTCTGCATGGCCAGCGCCCTGCCCGCCCAGTTCCGCTACTTCCTGGGCCTGCACAAGGCCGGGGAGACCGGCACCGCATGGCTGCTCGGCCCGCTGCCCGTCGTGCTGGAGCTCGCCGCGTGGGTCGCCGTCCTTGGCACCTCGTGGGCCGGCCGCAAGGGCATGTCGAAGATCCCGTTCTGGGCGCTGACCGCCGCGCTCGCCGGGTTCGCCGCCTGGGTGAACTACCGGCACGGCACCGCCGAGTACGGCTCCATCGCCGGGTCCGCCCTCGCCGCCGCTTCGTTCGCCGGCCCGTTGATGTGGGAGCTCGCGGAGTGGATCGACGGCCTGGCCGCGGTGGAGACCCGCAGTCGCGAGCAGCGCGCCGCCGACAAGGCCGCCGCCGCGAAGGCCAAGGCCGAGGCGAAGGCGAAGGCGGAGCACGACGCGAAGCGGGCGAAGGCCGACCCGGACGTGTGGGCCCGGTTCCAGATGATCCTGATCGCGCACCCGCTCGGCACCCTCGACGAGGAGACCGCGTGGCGGCAGGCGTGGGACGACGTCCACCGCGCGCCGCTCGGTGTCACCGCCCTCACCTACGCCGGCCGGGTCGCCGCACAGCGCCAGCTGGAGTCGGTGATGGGTGAGGAGCACTCGGTCTACAAGGAGCTGGACGCGTTCCTCGGTGACGTCCTGCGGGACGCCGGGGACGACGGCGAGGAGGGCGGCGGAGCCCTCGTCGGGACCGCCCCGAAGAAGCCGTCCCCGGGCCCCTCAGGGGCCGCAAAAACCCTTGGGGGAAAAGGGAAGCGCGGCATCCTCGGGGGGCGCCAGGAGAGGCCCCGCAAGCCCCTGACGGCGGAGCACCTGGAGCAGGTACGGCAGTACGCCGCACTGATCGGTGAGAACGGCCGGACGATCTCCACCCGGATGGTGAAGGACCTCATCGGCGGCGGCGAGACGGACTACATCTCCCGCCTCACCCGGCAGGTGAAGGACGAGCGGGGCGAGAAGTGAGCGCCCGGCACCTCGACCCGACCGGCGAGCGCCACGGCGGAATGCCGACGTGGGCCTGGGGTACCGCCCCCGCTGGCCTGGCGACCCGGGACCAGCTCCGCCGCCGGGGCCTGCGGCCGGCACGCGGACAGCAGGTCGTTGCCCAGCTGGAGTGGGCCAGCAGTAAGGCCCGGCGCTCCGGCGGGATCCGCACCTCGAACCTGTACCGGCTCGACGAGGCGGTGCCGGTCGGTCCGTTCACCCCGGGCCGGGCCCGTGGCTTGGCGGCGGCGATGCGGGTCCGGCGGACCTGCCCGACCTGCCGCACCGAGCAGGCGTACTGCATCTCCACCCGGCTCGGCGAGTGCGCCAGCTGCGTGGCCGGCCCCAACCCGGAGGTAGACCGATGAACCGCGAGCGCCCCCGCGAGCAGTGCCATCTCTGCAAGGACTGGGGGTCCATCCCCGACGCGGAGAACCGCGGCCAGTACAAGCCCTGCCCCGAGCCTAAGTGCCAGGCCGCCCGCAAGGGCGCGGCCGCCAAGTCCCGCTGACCACCGGTCAGACCCACACCCCGCACACCACTCACGTCCGAGGAGACAGCCATGACTCTCGCCATCGTCTACGCCGCCAACACCACCGTCCCGGTCACCGTCACCACCTACTCCGGCACCACCGCCGTCGTGCAGATGCCCACCCAGCTCCACCACGCCTACGCCTCCGGCGCCCACACCGCCACGGTGATGCACCTCGCCGACGCGCCGCAGCAGGCCCCGGCCCAGGCCCCGCAGGTCGGCGTCGGCTCCACCATCGGCCTGTCCGGCGCCACCCTCCTCGGCCTCGGCATCGTCGTGTGGGTCGCCGCGAAGTGGAAGGCCTCGCCGAAGGAGGTCAAGCGGGCGTTCATCCTCGGCTCCGTCGCCACGATCCTGGTCGGCTCCTGGGGGCTTTTCGGCACCCTCAGCAACACCGTGAAGACCACCGGCGACTCCACCGGCGCCGTGATCGGCTCCGTCGGCCAGGCCGGCACCCGCTGAACCGGCCCGCCATCTGCCAGCTGACCGTGCCGCTCCGGCCCGCACCCACCAGTGCGGTCCGGGGCGGGCGGTGAGCCGGACAGCCCGGACAGCCCGACGAGAGAGGACACCGCTGTGAGCATCACCCTGGACCAGCCGTCCGCCAGCGGCGCCGAGCCGCAGAACCGGCCCGCGATCGACCTGACCAAGCACAACGACCAGGCCGCCGAGCCGCAGACCACCGGCCTCGACCGGCTCAAGGACCAGGCCCGCCAGGCGTTCGCCGAGGACGGCCCCGTCCGTACCCACCTCGGCCGCGCCTGGACCAACACCGGCAGCTGGCTGGCCACCGCCGATGTCACTGACGCCCAGCTCGCCACCGAGGTCCTGCGCCAGCGGCAGGTCGCCCACCGGCAGCAGGAAACGGAGCTGCGGCGACAGCTCGCCCAGGTCGCCTCGCAGATCATCGCCGCGAAGCGCGTCGAGGTCGCCGACCCGCGCACCAACGACCCGCGACAGGACGGCGACGCCGTCGCGATCCTCAAGAGCAGGAAGGAACTGATCGAGGCCCAGCTGCGCGCGCACCGGGAAATCACGGAGGAGCTGGCCGTGGCCCCGACCGCCGGTGAGGTCGGCCGGGCCCGCTGGGGACGGCGAGCATCACGGGCCGCGGCGCTGGTCGCCGGCGTGGTCGGCGGCGGCATCTACCTGCCCATGCAGTCCCCGTCGTGGCTGATGGTGTCGCTCCCCGCGGCGGCGGTCGCCCTGTGGCGGGCCGGCCACCCGGACACCGCCACGCCCGCACCGACCACCGGCGGTGAGCCCGGCGCGCTCGGGGCGGACGCCCACTGGCCCGCACCCGACCAGGCCATCGCCGACCCGTCGGCCGCGCCTACGGTCCCGGGCACCCTGCCCGCCGACCCGCAGATGCCGCCCACCGGCACCTTCCCCATCGCCCGCGTCACCAGCCCGCAGTGGGCCGGCGAGTGCATCCGCCGCGCCCTGGTGAAGCAGGGCATCCCGGTCGCCGAGCTGTTCGATGTCGACCGTCAGCCCTGGGGCTGGACCAGCAAGGTCCGCATCAGCGAGGGCACCCCCGCCGCGATCATCAAGGCCGCGCCCGACCTGGAGACGCTCCTCGACCTGGAGACGGGCCGGTTCATCCCGACTCCGACCCGGCGCCGCGCCGTCATCGACCTCAAGGTCGCGGTTGAGGACCCGTTCGCGTTCGTGCCCGGCCCGCCCCGCCGGGCGCCCCTGTCGATGTCCATCAAGGACAAGGCCGTGCTCGGCTACGCCATGGACGGCCGGCCGCTGGAGATGTCGCTGTACGGGCAGCAGGGCGCGATCGTCGCCGGGTCCGGCGGCGGCAAGTCCGCGAACATCCGGACCTTCGCCGAGTACCTGACCGCGTGCCGCGACACCGTGGTCGTCGCCCTCGACCCGTCCGGTGTCGGGCTCGGCCCGCTCGGCGGCGCCGCGGCCCTGACCCTGTCCAGTAAGGAGGAGATCGAGGTCTTCCTGCGCGGCATGCACAAGGTGTCGCTCGGCCGTCCGGCGCTGCTCGGCCGGCTCGGTATGGGCACCGAGTGGAAGCCGTCCCCGGAGCGGCCGGCGCTGATCGCGATCGGCGACGAGTGGCCGCAGGTCACCGACGGTGCGAAGGAGTCCGGGGTGGGGATCCAGCTCACGGGCCGCAAGGTGTGCGTGCAGCTGCTGATCGCCTCGCAGTTCGCCACGACCGACTACATCGGGTCGGCGATCATCTCCAACCTGGCGCTGCAGGTCCTCGGGCCGTGCCGGCAGGCCGACGTCACCCAGACGTTCGGGGGCGGCGCGATCGACGAGGGATGGCTGCCGCACCGCCTGGTCCCGAAGCAGGCGGATGAGTTGAACGACGTGGGCAAGTTCTACTTGCGGGGTGGCGGCTACGGCGAGCCCGTGATTTGGAAGGGCAACTGGTACGACGACGAGACGTGCGAGGAGCTGGCCGCCGAGCGGGCCCAGGCGGGGATCCCGCAGCTGGACGAGGAGTCGCTGGCGATGGGCGGCAAGGACTTCGCCGCACTGTTCACCAAGCACGGCACCGCGACCCGGATCCGCCGGGCGACGAGCGGTGACCGGGTCCTCGCCGACACCGTGCGGGTCCTGCGGGCCGAGGGCCTGGACCGGGCCCGTACCGAGACGATCGCCCGGCTGCTCGCCGAGCTCGGCACCGACTACGCCGGGATCACCGCCGAGGATGCGGGCCGGCGGCTGCGCGCCGCGGGTGCCGGCGGGGCGGTGAAGATCGGCGCCGTGGATGGCCGGACCAACGCCAACGGCTACAAGCTCGCCGACCTCGACGAGGCTCTCCGCACCACGATCTGACGCCCGGTCTGACCCGGTTTGCCCGGTCAGTATCCCCAGTCTCCCGCCCGGTATGCCCTGGTATGCGCAGGCGGTCGGCACCCGGTCCGCCAAGGTGCCGACCGCCCCCTGACCACCCGCTCTGACCTGGGACAAAACGGCACGAACCGACCCCCAGGACCGTCATCGACCGGGGCGGCCGACCAGCCGCCAAGCACGAGCGGCCGCCCCGGGCCCCCGACCACCCGAGAACGAGCAGAAGGAGAACACCATCATGGTCGACGCACTCACCCGCTGGGTGGACAGCCTCGTCGCCGCCAAGCCCCGCTTCAACCCGGGCGAGCGCGCCCTCCGCGGCGGCCACGACGAGTGGCTGCGCACCGCCGAGCTGAACCGGCCCTACTTCGGCGAGGACGCCGAGCACATGTGGATCGGACCCGAATGGGGCCCGCTCGACCTCTACTGCTCGGACCGCTGGGTCTTCACCGAGCGCGACAGCCACGCCCTGTACACCGCCGAGGGCATCAGCTCGATGCGGGCCTGGGCCGCGGTCGGCCCCCGGGGCCTGCTCACCGTCGAGCCGAAGATCCCGCCGAAGCCGACCACCCGGCTGCAGGTGACCGGCGACCTGCGCGACGGCGCCCACACCGAGCGCTGGCGGTTCTCCATGGTCTCCCGCTGACCGCCCACCAGCACCGCTGACCCGGAAGGACAGCACCGTGAACACCTCCTCCACCGAGGAACTGATCGGCACCTACACCACCGCCTCCGGCGGCCTGGTCGAGGTCGTCCAGGTGACCGTCACCCGGACCACCGACTTGGACGACGCCGCGGCGGGCTCCGGCCCGGTCTGGCGGTGTCACGCCTGCGGGGACCACTCCGGCGCCCCCTACTCCAACCCGTTCCTGGACAACCCGACCGGCCTGATCCAGGCCGGCGCCGCCGCCCACGCCAGCACCTGCACCGCCTGACCCCACACCACCGCCCCGGCGACCAGGAAGGAGACCCCGGTGCCCACCCCGACGCTCACGCTCACCCCCGAGCTGCTCGACCTGGAGGCGGCCGGCCTCTTCCTGGTCGCGGAGATCGAGGCCTACCTCGCCTCCCTCAGCCCGGCCGGCCCGCGGGTCGACGTCGCCGCGCTCCTGGCGGCCGCGCCCGTCCCCGTCCACGGCAGCGTGCTGCAGGCCTGGAACGCCGCGCACCCGCTGCCCGTGCCGACGCTGCTCGACCGGGCCCGTGGCCGCCGGCCCCGCCTGGACGTCACCCCGTCCGAGTACCTCGACCTGATGTCCCGCTACCTGCACCAGCACGGCTGGGTGCAGGGCCAGCTCTGGGATACGGACGGCCGGGTGTGCGTGCTCGGTGCCCTGCTCCGCGTCTACACCGCCGGCTACGGCACCCCGGACACCGTCCGCCGGGTCCGGCAGCGCATCGGCAACGCCCTCGGCCGGATCGGCGCCCGCATGCCGGTCGACACGTGGAACGACCTGCCCACCACCACCCGCACCGACGTCCACCACCTGCTGCGCGACGCCGCAGCCTGAACGAGGAGACCGACATGGACCCGAGCAAGACCGCCGACGCCTACCGCGCCGCTCGCCGAGCCGGCGACGACACCCGCTGCAAGCAGATCGTCAAGGAGGTCACCGACCGCTACGCCACCCGCACCACCGACGGCAGCGAGCTCCGCGCCCTCCAGAAGGCCAACCTCGACACCCCCCTCGCCAAGCCCCAGGGCTGAAGTCGAACCCATGGACGCCCGAGACACACCATCCGGCGACCGGATCGTCGCCAGCTACACCTGCGCCCGCCTCGACGGCGACACCAGCCTCACCACCGCGATCCTCCACGCCGTCATCGACTACGACCAGGCCCACCCCGGCGAACCTCCGCTCATGGACCGCATCGCCGAAGCCGACGACCGCACCCCGCCCGGCGCCTTCAAGGCCTGACCGCCATACGGCGCCGCACAGCCCCCGGTCCATCTGGCCGGGGGCTCTCCCATGCCCGCCTTCCACAGGCTGTGGAAAGCCGCTTTTCCCGACGAGCCGTCAGATCAAGATGGGAACCTCAACGGCATGAGCAGCAACACCACCAGCACCCCGCCGGCCAACGGCTGGACTTACACCACCCTCGGCGCCCAGAACATCCCCGTGCACTGCGGCCGGCAGGCCTTCGACGAGGACCTCGGCGAATGGCTGTGCGCCACCTGCGACGCCGTCACCCACGTCCGCGACATCGAGGGCTGGCCCGGCCACAGGCCCACCACCTGACGACGAAGGGGCCCCTGCTGCCGGCATCGCGCCGAACCAGCCGGGGCCTGCCGTCGTTCTCCCCTTCCGCTCACCGGTCGTCGCACAGGGCCTTGGCCATGGCCACAATGTGCGCACCCACCCACGACTCCATCGTGGCGGCCCCCCACACATGACCCCACGGGCACTGCACCTGGGCCGGCCGAAGGCTCCAGTCCAGGCTGTCCAGCAGGACCGTCAGTGGCGCCTCACAATCGCACTCCGGGCACGCCTCGCGATGCTCCCCGAACACCAGGCCGTCGATCAGTTGCAGATGCACAAGAATCCGCGGCTCGTCCATCATCGCCCCCGCGCCCGGTCGTAGTTCCGCAGCGCCTCCGCAATGTCGCCGGCCATCTCGTTCGCAAAGGCTCGACGGTCTGACGGGGACGTCATCCCAGTCGGGGGCGGCACGGTGACGTTCACGTTGTACGTCACCGCGCTGTTCGTCACCGCGCTGGTCGCGAGACTCCCGGCGCCGGGGGAGAAGGCACCTGCCGCACTCAGGCTGGGTGCCGAAACGCCGAGTCCGATTCGGGTGCCGCCGATCTCTCCGGTGATCCCGGCGAGTTGCGCCCGCAGGTCAGGTACGCGTGAGGCGATACCTGCCATCAGGCCGTCCATCAGCAGCGCGCCGGCAGGCGTCAGCATGATCGCGTCGTACGCCGGCGGGCCCTTGTGCTCCCGGATGTAGTCGCCGATGCTGCCGAGGAAGTTCCCCAGATCCCCGAGCTTCGACTTGATGCCGTTGATCAAGCCGCCCATCAGGCGCGTGCCGGCGTTCCACAGCGTCGAGCCGAGATCACCGAGGGCGTACATGATCTGGCCGGGCAGCTCGAAGAACATCCGCACTGCCGTGCGAAGGACGCCGGATACCAGGTCACCGAAGCTGTTGAACGCCCCGCGCAGGTCGCCGGACAGCAACTGGGAAAGCATTCGCAGTGCCGGCACCACGACTTGCTGCACCTGCTTCGCCAGCTCGCCCGCGAAGATCGCGGCCAGCTTCGCCACCAGATCGACGATCTTCGGCAGCAGCGGCAACAGCGGCATCAGCCCGACCACCAGGAGCTGCGCGATCTGCGGCAGCAACGGCGCCAGCGCATCCACGATCTGGATGAACGAGTCCGCCAGCTTCACCAGCGACGGCGACAGCTCCACCAGCAGCTGGCCCAGGAGCGGGAAAAGCTGCGCGGTCAGCGTCGTCGCGAAGTCCACCAGCGGCTGGAACAGCGTCGGCAGGTGATCCAGGACCGGGCCGAGGACCTGCAGCAGCACGTCCGCCAGCTGCTGCACCACCGGCGCACCCTGCCGCCAATAGGTGATCAGGCCTTCCAGGAGCGGCATCAGGATCGGGCCGAGCTTCGCGATCAGCTCACCGAGAACGACGACGAACGGCGACACCGTCACGGCCAGCTGGGACAGGGCCTGCGCGGCGGTCGTCAGTAGCGGGCCGAGCGCACCGATGATCGGGGTCAAGGCGTCGCCGAGCGCCCGAATCAGGACCTGCACGCCGGGGGCCAGGGCGGATATGACCGGCGCTATGGCGCCGAGGGCCTGGGCGAGGAGCGGCGCGACGGTCGACGCGAAGACGTTGAAGGTGTCGAACAGGGCCTTCAGCGCGGCCTGGAAGCCGGCGCTGCCGGTGACCTCTCGCAGGCTGACGAAGAACCCGTCGAGGACGCCGAGGAAGTCCTTGACCCCACCGGACGCGGAGCCGAGGAGATTGCCGACCACGCCGCCGGCATCCCGGAGGACGTCGAGGAACTGAACGACGACGTCCATCGCCTTGTTGATCGCCGCGGTCAACTGCCCGGACGAGAACCCGGCGGCGATCTTCTCCGACCAGCCCGCGACGGTCCCGGAGATCATCGTCGTGACCCGCTCGAACGCGGGCCCCGCCGCCGCAGTCAGCTGACCGAACATCGTGACGAACTGGCCCGGCACCGTGGTCAGCGGCCGCAAGCCCTCGTTGATCGACGCGAAGGCCTGCTTCAACGTCCCCGACTTGGAGAGGCTGTCGAAGGCGTTCAGCACCCCCACAGCCATCTGGTTCAGCACGCCCGCCGTACCCACCAGGCCGGCCCGCAGATCAGGCAGCACCTGGTGCGCAACCGACGTCAGCCGCTCACCCAGGCCCGCGAACAACGCCTGCTGCACATCCAGCCGCAGGTCCGTCCACGCCGGGCCGAGCGCCTTCACCGCCTCGACGAACTCCCGGGCCGCAGGCGCCAGCTTCGCGAGCGCCGACCCGACACCGCCCGCAGAAGACGCGGCCTTCGTGTTCGCGTCCGCCACCGCCCGCTGGGCCTCCGCGACCCGCAGCGCCCCGTCCTCCGCCGCGCGTGCCGCCGAGATCTGCGCCTCCGACAAGGCGAGTGTCTTGTCCGCGGTGTCCTGCTGCGCGTCCTGCACCCGCTGCTGCGCTTCGACGACCTGATCGGCTCCGTCCACACCGGCCCGGTTCGCCTCGGCGACCTGCTCCTTCAGCCGGGCCTGCGCGGTCTCCTGCTCTCGCAGGTGCTGCACGGCCTGGTCGAACGTCAGCTGCGCCTGGGCGCGCTGCAGCTGGGAGGCGCGCGGGTCCTTCAGGGTCGTGTCGAGGTCGGCCTTGGCCTGCTCGACCTGCAGTACCGCGTCGCGGTGGTCGAGCTCGGAGTCGACCAGCTGGGTGTTCAGGTCTTCGAGCTGCGTGGCGGCGTCCTTGCGGGCCCGGGTGAGGTCGAGCTGGGCCTGCCGCTCGGCGCGCTGCGCGTCGGTGAGGTCCCGCTCGGAGGCGGCGACCTGCTCGACGGCGCGGCGGTTGGAGTCCGCGGCGTCACGGACGGCGATCTTCAGTTGCTGCTGGGCGTCGGCCACCCGGCGGGCCGTGTCCACGGCGGCGCCGCCGCCGCCGACTGCGGGGTGGAAGGCTTCCTTGAACGCGTCGCCCAGCCCGGCGGTGCCGATCTTCAGCGTGCCGAGGACCGAGGCGAGCGCGCCCAGCGCGGGGATCGCTGCGGCGGCCGCGGGCCCCATGGCGACGATCGCCTGCGCACCCTGGATCAGGCCGGGCGCCAGGCCGAAGACGACGCCGCTGAGCATGCCCATCCGGCCGGCCAGCGACCCGATGGCGGACTCGGCACCGGCCGCGCCCGCTGCGGTCCTGCCGAAGATCCCGGACAGCCCCGCGAGGCCGGGCGCATCCACGTCGACCCGTACGCGCCGGTTCCTGGTCAGGGCGTCCAAACGGGCACGGGTGTCGCCGGTGATCAAGTTCGCGCGGACGTCGATGTTGCGGTCGCGGGTGAGCCGGTCGAGCTGAGTGAGGTACGAGTCCGCCCGCAGGCGCGGGTTCACGTTCACGACCTGGTCCCGGGTGAGACGGTCGAGCTGCCGCAGGTACTCGGCAGGGTTGCCCATCACGGGCGTGATGGTGACCTTCTGGTCCCGGGTCAGCTTCGTCAGCTGAGTGAGGTAGGTGTCGGTGTTGCCCATCTCGGGCGCGACCTTCACCTTGAGCTGACTGCCGAGCGACGCGAGCTGCTCGCGGACCCGGGTGTCGTCCAGCGTGGCCTTGAGCCCGACCTGCATCTCGCGGCCGAGGCGCTGCAGCTGCGCGCGGGCGGCGGAGTCGTTCAGGCGGGCCAGCAGGTCGACGTCGAGCTTCTGGCCTTTCAGCCGGGCCAGGTCCGCGTCGTACTTGGACCGGTCCATCGTGACTTCGACGAACCCCTCGGCGACACGGAAGCCCATCAGCCGGCCCTCCGCTCGTCGGCGGGGGCGAGGAGCTCGACCAGGTCGACGCCGACCTCGGCGGCGAGCCGCGCGGCGATCCGGATCGGGGGCTGCACGTTGCCGGTCTCGTAGCCGCGGACGGAGCGTTCGGTGCGGCCGGCGGCTCGGGCGAGGCGGGTGGCGGGTATGCGGGCGCGGCGGCGGGCGGAGCGCAGGGCGGGCCCGTTGAAGGTGAGGTCGGGCATGGGGACCTTCTGTGGTCAGCGATGTGGGCGGTGCGCGTCCTGCGCGGCGTTGCCCATCGCGGGCTGACCTGGTGCCCCATCGCGGGGCGGTCCCTGCTGTCATCTGGCCTGTTGCTCAACCGGCGGTGCGGTTCGGTGTCTCACCGAGGAGCCTTGGCGTACAGCGATGTCCAGCTACGGAAATAGTACTTCCGCTTCGCCCAGGGCCGGAAGGCCTGTAGGCGGAGTCAAAACAGCACGATGCCCGGCACCTTGTAGATGCCGGGCATGGTGCGCGCTCTCAGATGTCGAGAGCGACGACGCGCTTCTGTCCGAGCTCGGCCGCCGCTCGGGATGCGATCGAGTCGGGAAGGTTGGCGACTGCTTCCTTCAACGAGTCGTGGGTCGTCAGGCTGGGCACCCACCGGTCGTTGCAGTGCGCGGTGTAGGTCACGAACTTGCCCTTGGCCGTGATGGCGACGCCCCAGTAGGTGCCGAGGTCGTAGGCCTCGTATCCGTGGTCCCGCTCGTTGGGGGCGACGAGCCACTTGCCTCGGAAGCTGTGCGGGATCGGCCCGCTGTAGTCGTCGCCGGCCTGGACCTCGATGGTCTCCAAGTCGTCGGCGGACACCTCAATGGGGAGGTACTCCTGCAGAGCGTCCGCGACCACCTGGGACACGCTGCGCCGGGTTTCCTTCGCGTGGGCTTCGGCGCGCGCCCAGAGTTCGGCGTCGTCGTCGCGGACGTACAGGGTCTTGCTCGGGGACATGAACCCTCCTACAGAGAACCTACGTGCAAGCGAATATACGTATGTTCTGTTGTGGTCACAAGAGGGTAACGCGCACTCAGTTGCCTTAGGCGCCGGACTCGATCACCTGACTCACGATAACGTTCCTTCTCGTGAGCCAGAATCGCGCTGTGATCAGCATCCCTGACACCCGCTCAGCCACCCCCGCCGACACCAACGACAGCCCCGCCCTCTCCGGCGCCGCCCAAGCCGCCATGGCCGCCGGCATCCCCGACTCCACCAAGCGCGCCTACTCCGGCGACTGGCAGCGCTTCACCGACTGGTGCACCGCCCACGGCCGCACCCCGCTGCCCGCCACCCCCGAGACGCTGATCGAGTACGTCACCGTCCTCACCACCCAACCCCGCCCAGACACCGGCCGCCCCTACGCCCCGTCCAGCATCGAACGCGCCATCGCCTCGATCCGCACCGCACACCGCGCCGCGAACCTGCTCCCCCCGGAGACCAAGGGCGCCCGCCTCGTCCTGCGCGGCTACACCGACGCCCGGGCCCGCAGCAAGGACCCGCAGACCCGCGCCCGCAAGGCCAGCCCCGCCCTGCCGGACAGCCTCCGCGCGATGCTCGACACCCTCGACCGCGACAGCCTCGCCGGGAAGCGCGACGCCGCGCTGCTGCTCCTCGGCTTCGCCACCGCCGGCCGCGTCTCAGAGCTGGTCGCGCTTGACCTGGCCGACCTTCAGGAGACCGACGAGGGCCTGCTGGTGTCGATGTACCGGGGCAAGGTCCGCAAGCTCACCGACGTGGCGGTGCCGTACGGCTCCAACCCGTCCAGCTGCCCGGTGCGGGCCGTGCGCTCCCTGGTCGCAGCGATGGGCGAGGCCGGCCGGGAGGCGGGTCCGCTGTTCGTGCGGGTGGACCGGCACGGCAGGGTGGCGCCGCCGATGCTGCGCCGGGGTGTGCCGATCGGGGATCCGGAGGGCCGGTTGACGTCGCAGGCCGCGGCGCAGGTGGTGGAGCGAGTCGCGGACGCGGCGGGCCTGGTGGGGCAGTGGACCGGGCACTCCCTGCGGCGGGGGTTCGCGACGGCGGCGCGGAAGGCAGGGCACGACATGCTGACGATCGGCCGGCACGGCGGCTGGGAGGACGGATCGAAGGCTCTGCTGGGCTACTTCGAGCAGGCCGACCAGTGGCAGGAGAACGCGCTGCACCGCATCGGGTTGTAGCCGAGTCCTGCAGGTGACTCAATCTGAGTCACCTGCCGAGATCACCGGACACGACAAAGGCCCCGGGCGTACTGCCCGGGGCCCTGCTCGTTCACCTACTCCGCCGACGACCCGTCCACGTCGAACCCGCCGGACTCCGCCACCCGTCGAGCCCAGGCAGGGACCGGCGGCGTAGTCCGCGGCCGCGACGCCCGACGGCCGGCCGCCTGCGCACCCACCGCCGCGGCCCGCTCCGCCTCACCCTCGGCAGGCCCGCGGCGCTCACCCAGGCGGGCCGCCAGCGCCTCCGCCCACCCGTCCTGGACCAACTGCCCGGCCCCGGCCTCCCGGGCGCTCACAGCGCGAGCCCCTGCACGCTCTCGGCGGCGTCCCGCAGCGCCTGCCGCACCCCGGACAGCTGCTGCCACCGCGGGTCGTCCCGCAGCGTCCGCGAGTCCAGACCCAAGTGGGTGATCGGCCGGCCCGGCTGCACCCGCAGCCGCAGCGCGCGGGCGTGCTGGGCTTCCTCCAGGCGGGCCTCCGCCTCCCGGATCGCCAGCAGCGCAACCCCGAGGGCGTCCTCGAAGGCCGCCTGTGCCGAGTCGGCGATCGCGCTGGACGAGGCGGCGGTCACCTCGGCGAAGTCCTGCAGCGCCTGGTCCGTCACGGCGCGCGCGGCGTCCGCCTCGGCCTGCTCCGGCTTCGACCCGCGGGCCTTGTCCGCTGCCTCCTGCGCGGTCCGCTCGGCGGCGAGGGCGTCGCGGACCGCGGCGAAGGCGTCGGCGCACGGGGCGGGCAGGTGCGCCGGCCGGAGGGTGAGGTGCGACGGCGGGGAGAGCCGGCGGGCGTAGATCAGGTCGATGAGCTTGTTCTCGGGGGCGGTGCTGGTGGTCACTGGTCCTCCTGGTTGGTGTCGTCGGTCGTGGTGGTGGGGCGGAGTCGTTCGGCGTGCCGCTCCCAGCTCGGCCGCCGATCGGTCGCGGGCTGCTGCCGGCCGAGTAGCCGTTCGGCGTGCAGCTGCGCGGTGGACTTCCTGTCGGTCACCAGGCCTCCAAGGTCTCGGTGTCACCACGGAGGTACGCCTCCGTGCGTTCGTTTTCGGCGCGCTTGCGGGCGATCGCGGCCGCGACCTCCTTCTGCGCCTGGGCACGCTGCTCGGGGGTGGCCAGCTTGTGCTCGTCGAGCGGCGGCATCTCCTCGCCGAGCGCGACCTTGGCGTCGTGAATCATCTGGTGCAGCTCGGAGAGGGGCTGCGCACCCATGCGGCAGGCCTCGCCGTGGTGCACGCACCAGGGGTTGCGGCCGCCACCGCGGGGTCGGAGGTCAACGGGCACGATGGGCCCCCTCGTAGCGGCGGGCAACCTCGGCCAGGCGCTCCGCGTTCCGGGCCTCTACCTCGACCAGGAGCTGCTGCAGCTCGGCACTGCGGGCCTTCTCGCGCTTCGGGCTGACGGGCTCGTGCCGGTCCAGGTACCAGGCGGTGCGGGCCTTCTCCCTGTCGGGTTCGGGTTCGCCGCGGGCCTGCCTGACGAGCTGCCAGAGGGCCTGGTCCTGGGGGTTGGGTTCGGGCGGGTCGACGGGCCAGAGGGTGCCCATCCGGCACAGCTCGCCGTGCCAGCGGCAGAACGCCGCGGTGCGGGGGCGGAGGTCAAGCGGCATGCGGGTCTCCCTGTTCGACCTGGATGACGACGGCGGAGGGAACGGCGAGGCCGAGTAGCCGTACGCGGTCGCGCTCGCAGGCGAGGATCGCGGTGAGGATCTTCAACTCCAGGGCGGTGTTGCCGTCGGCCTGCGCCTGAAACCGGAGCCGGTTGAGGCGCTGGAGGACGCCGTCGAGACGGTGTTCGACGGTGGCGCGGAGCTGCTCGCTGGTTTCGGCGCCGAGGTCTTGGAGGGCGTCGCGGAGGCGGCGGGCGGCTGTGGATCGTCCCACTCCAAGGTCCACGGCGATGTCTCGTACGCCGAGGCCTTGCCGGCGGAGTTCGAGGGCGCGGGCTTGTTGGAGTTGGCGGCTGTGTTGGCCGGGGTTGCCGGGCATGGGTGTCCCTCCTGGAGGTGGCCGGCGTGGGCTGATGGCCTGAAATTCAGCCAAGTTGGCTGAGTTCCTGGGCGGGCGGCCGGGTGGAGGGGGCCCGGCCGCGGGCGGGGTGGTTACGCGTCGAGGGCGCGGAGCTGGAGCGTCTCGACCTGGGAGGCGAGGGCCATCACGTGACCGAACAGCGGGTCGTTGAGGGCCTTGTCAACGCCGATGGCGGACGGGTACGAGGTGGCAACCCGGTGCAGGTTCGCGTGGACGCCGGCGTCGTGGAGCGCGGAGAGCATCTGCTGGCGGGCGCGTTCGTAGCGGGCGGCGGCGATGCCGTACTCGTCGCGGTGGTGGGCGGCGGTCGTGGCGGAGGTGCCGGCGGCGGTGTCGACGAGGTTGTTCCAGGTGTCGGTGACGGTTTCGGCGGCGGCGATCTTCTGGTCGCGGGTGCTGCTGGTCTTGCGGTTGATGGTCTGGGCGGTGGCTTCGGCGGTGAGGCACGCGTCGAGGGCTTTGCGGATCTTGGGGGCGAGGAGTTCGCGGTCGGCGGGGATCTGGTACATGACGGTGCCGCGGCCGGCGGGGTTGACGCCGACGGTGTGGAGGTTGAGCTGCACAGGGTGCTCCTTCGGTTGGTTAGTTCTGCAGGCTGTTGGCGATGCGGGTGATGAGGTCGGCGACGTCCTGCGCAACGTCGGCCCGTTCGTCGGCCGTCACCCACAGGAGGCCGGTGAGGATCTCGTCGACGCCTTCGGCGAGGTGCCAGAGCGAGGGGTCGTGGTCCTCGGTGCAGGACTCGCAGATGCGGGCTTCGGTCGGGGTGTCGGGGTTGATGACGACGGCCACGACGCGGTGGTCGTCGTCGAACTCGCCGAGCACGGGCTTGTCGCAGAGGCCGCAGGTGCCGTCGGGGTCGGCGGCGCTGTTGACGCCGATGCCGAGGTCGGGGCGGAGCTTGCGGGTGAGGATTGTTCCGTCGGGGGCGACGGCATTCATGAGGATCTGCAGTTCGACTTGCTCCTCGGGGGTGGCCATGTCGAGGAGTGCCTTGAGCGGGGTGCCGGCCGGGCTGGCGGCGGCGTACGGGGCGGTGATGGCCTGGATGCGGGTCATGGCGGTGACCTGGTCCTGGAGGTGCTGGGCGGCGCGCTTGTGGTAGTCGCGGCCGGCGTGGAGTTCGGCGGGGGTGGCGTCGTGGAGGAGCTGGTCTTCGGCGGGGGTGAGGGGGCTGCCGTCTCGGTGGGTGATGCCGGTGTTGGTGGTGGTGATGGTTTCGACGAGGCCGATGAGTTGGGCGACGACGTGGGGGCGGATGGCGGGCTGGGTCATGGGGGTCTCCGTTCAGGTTGCGCTGGGGGCGGTGGTGGTGTTGGTCAGGTGATCGAGGCGGTCCTGGTGGCGGGTTGCGAGGCCGACGGTTCTGGCGGCTGCGAGCCGGAGTCGGGTGGCTTTGCGGCGGTTTCGCCTCGCGGCTGCGTCGGCGATCTGCCGTCGTACGCGGTCGCCGGCGAGGGCTGCGAGGTCGATTTGGTGGAGGGGTGGGTCGGGGGAAGTCATGCCGCCTCCCTCACCTGGTCGGTCGCCACACGCTGGTCGAGCCGTTTCAGCAGGACGTAGCTGAGGACCATGCGCTTCGCCATCTGGGCGACACAGGCCCGCTGGCAGCGTCCGCACGCCCTGCCTGGGTTCCCCCGTCGGTGTTGGCACGCCTCGCTGAGCGCCCGGTGCAAAATCCGACGTTCTTCCTCGCCCCGGCGAACATCCTCCGGAGGGGGGTCAGTCGCTGGGACGGCGGTGGCGTCCATGAGGAGCTGGCCCAGAGGCGAGAGCGGGGCCTTTGCGCGCATCGGAGCAGGGCAGCTCGCCTTGAGCATCTTGACCAGGTTGCTGGCTATCCCTCGCCGCCGGAACTCCGGAGTGATGTAGATGAGCTCGATGGCTCGGTGGACGGTGTCGATGGAGCAGAACCCGATCAGGGCCGCGCCGTCGTGGACGAGGAAGGTGTTCAGGTAGGCCGCTGCGGGGTACCCGTCGGCGAAGTCATGGGTCCGGTCGAGCTCCTCTCTCAGGTACGCCTCGTACATCGCGATGAGACCGGCGGTCTCGGCTGCGGACTCGGGGACGTACCGGGTGATTCGTATCGCGTCGAGCATGTGATCTCCTGAAGTGTCTGGTTTGGGCGGCTCCGGACCGGTTCGCTCCGGAGCCACCTCGAAATCTGGGAATTGTGGGACGTGGTTGCCTGCGGTCAGCGCTTGGGCTTGACGGCGACCAAGGGGTGGACCGCGAAGGTCGGGGATGGCTTCCTGCCTCGCCGATGGGCCAGCTCAGGATCGGGAGGATAAATATCAATCCATCCCAAATCGGACAATTCCTCTATTACTGCATGCACCTTTTCGGCGTCCCGCGCCCAACTGCGGCCCTTGACCCCCTGCCAGACGTCGCGAATCGAGGCGTCGGCCAGCGGGTCTGTGCGGCCGCGGAGCCACGCGAGGACATCTCGCATCGGGGTGACGTTGCTCTCCGGGTCCTCGCCCATCAGGTCGAAGACGGCCTTGGCGTGGGCGACGAAGTAGTCCGTCAGTGCGATGCAGTCCGTGATGGTCTGCGCGTTGATCGCGGTGGCCGTCGGGTCCTCGTAGAGGGTCAGGCAGGCCGCGATGCGAATGACGTTGCCCCGGAACTTGCCGGCCCAGTCGGCGATGGAGTGCAGGTCGCCTCCAGGCTTCCGGCGGCGCCCGAAGTCGTTGTAGAAGGCCGCGAACACGGCTCGGGCTTCGTCGTCCAGCTGCATCGTGACGACGCTCGGCGTGTTCCAGACCTTCGTAACCACTGCACGGAGGCGCGCTTGGTACTCCGCCTCCAGGTGCTCAGGGATGTCCGGAGTGTCGAAGCTGTCTTCGTCGACGTCCTGCGGCATGCAGAACAGGAACCTGCCGAGCATGCCGTTCTGCCTGAACTCCGGGTTCTTGCGCTCGATGCCGGCGACGATGCCCGGCTGCACGATCAGGCCGAGTGACAAGAAGGTCGACGGCATGCGATGGCCAGCCCGGGACACGCGGTCGATGGTGTAGGGGCCGCCGCTGTACGCCTCCAAGAGGAGGTCCGTGTTGGCCTGACCGTTCTTCGAGTACATGCCGGCCGCCACCTTGAAGAGGCCGCCCTCGGACGCGAGCGTTCCGATCCTGCCGTTCTGGTCTCCCATGACCCTGCCGATGGCCTCCAGAGTGGCGTCACGTACAAGGATCTGCGGGACCTTCGGACCATCGCCGAGCTCGGCCAACCGCATGCGGTACGACTCGGCCTCGGCCTTGAGCTCTTCGACGGTCGGGTTCGGTCCGCTTCCGCCACGGCGCGGTTTCCCACCATCGGCGATGCGCTCCTCGGCCTTCTTCATCTGGGCAGTCAGGATCCGGATCTCCTGCGCGGCAGCCTCCACGTGGTTGGTGGCGCCGTCGATCAGCTCCGTCTCGATGTCCCGAAGTGGACCGGCTGCCGCATCCAAGGCAGGCGTCTTTCGGGCGGACGACTCCGCGAAGCCCGCCATCCACAACGCGGTGATCTCCGTCCACCGCTGCTTGACGAGCACCTTGCGACGCCCCCCGGTCGCCGTGGAGATGGTCGCCAGGGTGGCGAACGCGACCAGGTCGACAGGGACCTGCAAGCACTCAGCGGCAGCCTCGACGTACTTGCCGAGCGACCCCAGGCGCTGAGTCGGGAACGGCAACAGCGGGACTCGGTCAACCGGGACAGGGTTCTCCCATCCAGGCGCCCCCGATGACGTCCCAGAATTCCCAGAATTGGCGGCGATCCCCGCACTGCTGACCGATTCGTCACTCTTTGCGGTGCTATCGGAGTCGCCCAGGTCCACCGGGATGAAGTCCGCGAAAGACTTGCCCGCGTCGAGGTGATCGGTGGCATCGTTGCCCACCGCCGCTTCGACGGCGCGGGCCGGCACCCCAACTCGGCGGAGTGAGGCCATGATCTTGGCGGCATGCTTCCGCCCGGCGGCGTCCTTGTCCGCAATGACGACGACCTCGGAGCAGCCGACCAGGAACGAGCTGAACTCGTCGGTCCACTCGCCGCCGCTCCCGCCGAGGTTGCACGTGGCGACCCCGCCGGCCCGCAGGATGGAGTCGACGTTCTTCTCGCCCTCCGCGATCGCGACGAGGCCACCGGCGCGAGCCTCCGCGAGGATCCGCGGGAGGTTGTACGGGACACGGCGGATGCCCTCCACGCCCTTGTTGCCGTTGGCGTCCACCGTCGAGAAGGACTTGGCCTTGCCGTTCCAGCCCGGCTCCCACCGCTGCTGGGTCATGAGGACCACGCCGTTCTCGTCCGGGTACGGGTACTCGGCGACCTTGACGGGGCGGGCCTGGCGCGGGCGCTGGACGGGGAGGGATCGGGTCGGCTTCTCGTCGTACAGGTCGGGCATGCCCAGTCCGATCCGGCTGATGATGTCGGGGGTTGCCGCGGGGCCGCAGACTCGGCAGAGCACGAGCATGCGGTCACGGCCGTTGTGCTTGGCGTCCACCGACGGGTGGTGGTCGTCGTGGACGGTGCACTGGAAGGTCAGCCCGGTCCGGGTCGGCTTGTAGGGGATGCCGTGGCTTCGGAGGGCGCCTTCGAGCTGCTCCCGGGATGCGCTCACCGGCCGCCCTCCTGCTTCTGCTTGGCGACGTCGTCGGCGAGCGCGACGATGGCGGTGCACCAGCGGCGACCGGCGGCGCGGACGGCGCGGGGGCTGGGCTGCTGTTCGAGGTCGGCACGGACGACACCGAGGAAGACTTCACGGCTGGCGCGTTCGGCTTCGTAGCGCATCCACGCTTCGTCACCGACCGGGGTGCGCTTGCAGCCGCGCGGCCAGCTTCCGGGGACGTGGCTCTTGTTGGCCTCGCTCGGTACGCTGGTCATAACCCCTCCAAGGGATTTCGAGCACCCGCCGGTCAGGACCCGGCGGGTGTTCTGCGTGTAGCTCACGTGAGAGCTCCTGGCGTTGGTCGGGGCCGGGGCAGGTGGAGGGTCCTGCCCCGGCGGGGTGGTCAGGCCTGGTCGTGAATGCGCTGCAGCTGGCGGGCCAACTGGCAGAGGTGGAGCGCGTACTGCTCAAGGTCGGCGGCGAACGCGATGGCTTCGGCGGCGCTGAGTTCGGTGCCGGCGCCGTGCCAGCCGACAGAGATGACCGGGGGCGTGGGCTCGTAGCCGGGGCCGCTGTCGAAGATCGCCAACCTGGCGTCGAGGAGCGGCTCGCCGTCGGTGTGGTGCGGGGCGGCGACCTCGAACATCGGCCCGAAGTGGTCGAAGTGCGGGCCCTGCCCGGTGCACCGGCCGCCAAGCTCCGCGCAGCTGCCGGGGTGGTTGCGGTCGACTCTGCCCTGTCGGTGTGTCATGATCTCCCCTGGAGTAATCGTGAGTCCGGTTCGCTTTCCTAGGGCCGGCCGGACTGCGGGCTTGGCCTCGACCCCATTGGTCGGGGCCTTTCGCTTTGCCGGGTCAGGCGGTGTGGCGGCTCGGCATCGCGGTGAAGATCGAGCGGAGCAGGGCCCGCTGCTGGGGGCCGAACGGCGGGGCGGTGTCGACCTTCGCCTTGATGTGCTTCCAGTACTCGACCCGGGCGATGTCGCCGGCTTCTTCCGCCTTGGCGATCTGCAGGTCGGCGTACGTTGGCGGGTCGCTCGGCTTGTAGGCGTCGCTCATGCCGCGCTCGCCAAGCAATTGCCAGCCATCCATGCGTCTACGTCTCGTCGGCGGTAGCGGACGCGCCCACCCTTGCCGGGCGACAGCTTCGTGAAGCGGGGCCCCGTCCCACGCCACCTCTTGTCCTTCAGGGTGGAGACGGTCAGCTTGGTGATCCTCGCCACTTCTGCCGGCGTCAACAGTTCGTCGGGATCGAGTGCGCGCACTGCGTGCACAGACATGGACACCTCCAAGAATCGCAGCGATTACTGCGATAGCTAGAGAGTACGGGACTGTCAGTAGCGCCTGCAAGGTCTCGCATGGGATGCTGCGAAAATGACAGCGAATACTCCCGGTGATGCGTCCCGGCAGGGCTGGGGGCCAACCAGCCGGCAGGTAGCAGCGAACCTGTTGAGGCTCCGTAAGGCCCGCGGACTATCTACGACTCAGCTCGCTGCCTCGCTTAAGAGCCTGGGCCAGCCGGTGCCTGCCACCGGGATTACCCGCGTCGAGAAGGGCGAGCGTCGAGTCGATACCGACGACCTGGTCGCCCTTGCCCTCGCGCTGAACGTGTCGCCGGCCGCGCTGTTGTTGCCAGCCGACTGGAGCGATGCACAGGTGAAGCTGGCAGAGAACTTCGAGACCTCGACGCGTGTTGCTTGGCTGTGGGTGGAGGGCCGCGCGCCCGCCTCTTCCTTCGGCACGGAGAGCGAGATGCATGTCGTCGAGGACGATGACGACAAGGAAGCCGAGTACTGGCGGCAGCGAGAGGAATTCGAAGCGCTGACACACCCGCCACAGCGACGCCGTGCGGCACGCCACCCGGCCACACGCGCAGCTCGGCAGGTCAGCGACGCGATCGATCACCTTGTGATCGCAGCCAACGCCAAGGACAAGACGTCCGCTACCAAGGAGCTCAAGGCAGCAAAGCTCCGAATGCGGCAGCTGGAGGCCGAACTTCTACGCATGGAGCTCGACCTTGAAGCCGACGAAGGCTGACGCAAAGACGAAGGCTCGGCGGGAGGAGTGCCTCCGCCGAGCCTTCGTCCTATCTGTGCCTGGCCTAGGCAGGCGGCTTCCACGTCACGTCGATCGTGGACGCGTCGAAGTAGCTCGTGTCGATTCCCGGGCGGTACCCCTTCGGCCGGCCGCGCCGCGACTTGTTGATCACGATCGACACTACCGCCTCGACCACCTGGCGCCGCCGATCGAGATGCAGCGTCGGCCAGAGCTCCCCCATCGCGGCACCATCCCCAAGCGGCAGCGAGGCGAGGACACTCGTCGACGCCCGGCCGCCCATCTGAGCCGTCACGGCGTTGAGCCGCTGCCGGGTGATCGCGGTCATGTCGAGCATCTGCTGCCGGGTGATCAGGTCCTCCGCGAAGTCGGCGGCGATCGTGTCCAGCTTGGTCCGCAGGATCCCCGCCTTTCGAGCGAGGTCCGTGTGCGGCTCCGCGGCATCGACCGGCTTGAGGTGCAGCTCGGCGGCATCCGGGCGCGACAGGCGTTCCACCACCAGGTCGGTGATGAACTCGTCGAGCCGATGGGCGTCTCTGATGACGTGGCTCGGCCCTTCCGTGCACCGGTAGGCCGGCAGGGAGGCCCGACCGAGCTTCTGGGCCTTGGTGTTGCCCCCGACGCCCTTGGAGCCGCCCCGGACCGGTGCGCCGCACCAGCAGTGGGCAAGGCGGCTGAGGAGCCACACGCGGCCGTTCCCTGTGGTGGTGCGCCGGGCAGGGTTCTCCAACACCGCCTTGCAGGCCCGCCACGTCTCCTCGTCCACGATCGGAGGCCAGTCAGCCTGACCTGCAATCTCGGAGCGCCTTTTGCCGTCCAGCCCGATGGCACTCACTTCCAGGAGGCCGGCGTTGCGCGGACGGAGGAGAAGCTTGCGCAGCTCCTCGGGCTTCCACTCACGGCTCTCCGGTTCACCGCGGGTGCCGTCTTCCTGCCGGAAGCGTCGCGGCACGGTGCGCACTCCGGCCTCCGCCCAGGTGCGGCAGATGGATCGCAGGGACTCTCCGTCCACAATCGCGAGTGTGGCCTGCTCGGTGTACCACGCTTCACTGCCCGGCTCGTTGATCGAGCGCGTGCCACACCCCTGGCAGGTGCGGTCGTTCCCGAAGCCCTCGCGGGAGCCGCAGGAGGGGCATACGAAGCCGCGGGGGGCCCGCCCGTCGGCCTCGTAACCGAACGGGCGCGGTCCGCCCCTGTAGGCGCCCTTCGCGGCCGCCGCGTCCTTGGCGGCCTTCACTCGTTCGATGAGGTGGGCAACCTCGTGCTTGCTGACGGATGCCTGGATCTCGGCGGTCATGATGCCGGACGCGGTAGAGAGGTCGATGATGCCGGCCTTGCAGGTGCGGATCATGACGTTGCGTTCCTGGACGGCCTTGACGAGGTCCTCCAGGTCTGGGAGGCGTCGGTACAGCCGGTCGGTGTGCCAGGCAAGTACCGCGTCGATCTGGCCGGTGCGGATGCCGTGGAGGAGCTCCCGGTAGCCGGGGCGCGGCTTGCCGGCGTACGCCGAGATGTCGTTGTCGATCTGAACGTCGACGACGGTCCAGCCGAGTTCCTTGGCCAGGGCCCGGCAGTCGGCCTCTTGTCGCTGCACGTTGGCGGCCCTGCCGGTGGGGTCGCTGCTGAGTCGGCAGTAGATTGCCGCCCGGACCGGGGCGGTCTCGGCTGTGTCGGTCATGTCGCCCAGCGTACTCTTAAAGGCGCCCAAGATGAATGCTTGACAGGTCGTACCCGCTTCCGCTCTTCGGGACCGAGGCCGGGGTGAGCCCGACCGTGAGCTTGCGCTGCGGCCATTTCTCGCCGCTGTTGACCACGGCGGCCCGCACCCGGTCGCGGGCCTCCAAGAGTGCCTTGTCCGCCAGGCCGACCAGGCTGAATGCGGCGATGCCGGGCTCCAGGTCGGCCTGGACCTCGACGACGACACCGTCGACGCCGAGCAGGGCGACCGAGCAGGTACGGGCGAAGGCCATGTCACACCGCCCCGCGCAGGTGCTCGACCTCGGCTGCGCCCTTGACCCGGTTGACGACGGCGACCAGGTCGATCCGGACGCCGCCCGGCGGTGGGGGTGCCGGGTCCCCCGCGGTCCCGTCGACGGGCGGCTCGCCCGGAGCACCGCGACCTGACGTCTGCTCGACGACGTGCGCGAGACGGGAGAAGTGGACCGGCCAGCGCTCCGCCAGCCAGCGCTCGGCGAGGCGGCGCAGACGGTCGGCCTTGGTCTCGTCGATGCCTTCGCTGGGCTGTTGGAAGCCCCGCTCGGAGCGGGTCTTCACCTCGCAGACCGCGATCGTGTCCCCGTCCAGCGCGACGATGTCGAGCTCTCCGTCCGGGCACCGCCAGTTGCGCTCCAGGATGCGCAGGCCGCCCTCGGTGAGTCGTCGGGCGGCCACCTCTTCGCCGTAGCGACCGAGGCCGTTGTTGGAACTCTGCACGGCTGTCACCTCCGGGTCGGGAGGTTGCCGTGGTCGCGGCAGGCAAGCCAGTGTCCACCGGATTCCTGTGGACAACTCGGGGTTGTGGACAACCGGGGTCACCCGCGGGGGTGAGAATCCGGCTCGCCTCTGGACAGGGGCAGTGGGGGTCGTTCAGTCTCGTGGCCCGGGCACCCCCGTCCCGGGTTGCCGCCGCTTCGGGTCGCCGCCCCGGTCAGTTGTTGCCGAAGGCCGAGTCGTCCGACGGAAGCTCCAGGTCGCTCTTGGCGAGCTCCTCGATGTTGACGTCCTTGAAGGTCAGCACCCGGACCTTCCGAACGAACCGGGCCGGCCGGTACATGTCCCAGACCCAGGCGTCCGCCATCGACACCTCGAAGAACACCTCGCCCTGCACCGAGTGCACCTGCAGGTCGTAGTCGTTCGTGAGATAGAAGCGTCGTTCCGTCTCGATCACGTACTTGAACAGGCCGACGACGTCCCGGTACTCCCGATAGAGCTTGAGCTCCATCTCGGTCTCGTACTTCTCGAGGTCTTCGGCACTCATTCCAAGCGTCCCCTCAACTCGTCACGTCCACCCCATTGTGGACCACCGCAACCGTGCTCAGAGCGTGACCGGCGGTACTGGCGGCCCTCCGGAGAGCAAGCGCTCGACCAAATCGGCCAGCCCCGCCGGGTACACGGTTTCGCCGGTGGTCCGCAAATCGTCCACCGTCCACCAGCGAGCCGCCGTCAGCACGGCGTGTTCATCCGCGCCGCCTCCCGTCGGTTCCACGTCGGTCCGCACCGTGCGGGCCAGGTGGAACCACTGTTCCTGCTCGAATTCCTGCCCTCGGAAGGAGAAAGCAGTCATGCCGTACGCCACCAGTGGACCGATCTCCACCCCGGTCAGCCCGGTCTCCTCGGCCAGCTCGCGCCGGGCCGCCGCCACCGCGTCCTCGCCGGCCTCCATCCCGCCGCCCGGGGTGATCCACCAGGTCACGCCCGGGACGGCCGGGTCGAAGCCGTGCAGCAGCAGGATCCGGTCGGCCGCGTCCAGCAGCAGCACCCGCACGGCCCGACGCCGTTCCACCGCCACCTGGATCACCTCCGTCCTGAAGCTCTGGGCCCGCGTGGGCCCGGGGTCAGGCCCTCCGCCCGCGGAGGCGCCGGACCAGCTGGACCACGCCGCCTGCGGCGGAGGCCAGCACCACCGTCGCCGCACCGCCCGCCGCCGCCCAGGCGGCCGGCACAAGCGGCCCCGACTGGTGCGCCGGCTCGCCACCGAGCCCGTCGAACGCGGTCGTCCGGCTGTGCGTCCCCGCGCGGGAGAACGGCAGGAGGACGGCCTCCACCCGGGCCTGGACGCCGGTGGCCGGCACCGTGCCCGCCGCCAGTTCGAGGTGGCTGCGCGAGTCGAGCGAGTTGGTCCGGTCGTCGCCGAGCAGGAAGAGCCGCCCCTCGGGCACGGCCACAGAAAAGGCCACCGAGAGTATCGGCTTGTCCTCGAGGTACGGCTCGCGTACGGGCTTGCCGTTGACGGTCAGCCGCCCCCGCTCGTCACCGGCGACGGTGTCGCCGCCGACCGCGACCACGCGCTTGACCATGGGCTCGGCGCCCCAGCTGTCGTCCTGGAAGACCACGATGTCGCCGCGCCCGACCGACCCGCCGTCGGCCTTCCGGGCGAGGACGGTGTCGCCGATCGCCAGGGTGGGCGTCATCGACGCGGTCGGGATCTTGTAGGGCCGGTAGTCGACGGCGATCAGCGCGGATCCGCCGACCATCATCACGAACCCGAGCGCGATCACGAGGCCCTGGACGACCGAGGCCGTGCTGCGGCGGGTACGGCCGGCCGGACGGACGGACGTGGTCCGCTCCGCGACACTGCTCATCGCCTTGGCCCTCTCCTCACCGGTTGGCGCTCCGGACGGAGACGCCGACGTGTCCGGCGGTCGCAGCCTGCCGGAGCAAAAGCTGCGGGCCGTGGCACGTGCGAGCAGATTACTCACGAGTACCACGGCCCGCGCAAGCCTTCGCAGCAGATCAGCGGAAGCGGATCCGCGGCGGGAACAGGCTCCGGATCCGCGCCGACGGCACCGGGTCGGAGACCCGGTGCCGGGCCGACCTCAGCGGCGGCGCCGGCGCAGCAGCCAGACCGCGGGCACTGCCGCGGCGGCCCCGGCCAGCGGAGGGGCGAACGGCGCGGCGGCGGAGAGCCCCTTCTGGTCGAAGGTGGCCGGCACCGGCAGCGTCGCCCAGTCACTGATCGGCCACGCGACCACGAACGCCCGGCCGACCACGTTGTCCACCGGCACCGTGCCGCCACCCGGCTGGTCCTGGTGGAAACGGGAGTCCAGCGAGTCGCCGCGGTGGTCGCCCATCACCCAGATGCTGCCCTTCGGCACGTGCACCGGCCCGAAGGGCTTCTCACCGCAGGGGGTGTTGCCCGGGTAGATGTACGGCTCGTCGAGCGCAACGCCGTTCACCTTGACCGGCCCGGTGCCCTGGCACTCGACGGTGTCGCCACCGACCGCGATGACCCGCTTGATCAGGTCCTTCTCGTCGCTGGAGGGCATCAGGCCGATGAAGCTGAAGACGTCCTGGATACCGCGGACGAAGGCGTTGTCGCTCCGCTGGGCCGGCTCGTCGTTCAGCCAGCCGCCCGGGTCACGGAAGACCACGACCTCACCGCGCTCCGGCTCGGAGCCGAACCAGGGGGTGAGCTTGTCCACCAGGACGCGGTCACCGACCTGCAGGGTGTTCTCCATCGATCCCGACGGGATGGAGAACGCCTGGACGAAGAAGGTCTTGATCACCAGGGCGAGGATCAGCGCGATGCCGATCAGGATCGGCAGTTCCTTCCAGAAGGACCGCTGCTTGGGACGCCTGGTGGTGCCCTCCTCGCCGCCCTCCGCCGTCTCGGCCCGGTCCTCGCCCGTGCCAGTTCCGTCCAAGGAGTCGCCCTCCATGCCATCCGACTCGCCGGGGCCGCTCACATGCTCCCCTTCGGGCTCCGGGGTGCCCGAACGAGCACCGATCACCAGATCCCCCACGACATCTCCTCCCTGCTGTGCGGACGCCCGCGCGCCCGCGCTCCTCAGTGCCGCACAGCGGGCACCGCACTTCGTGATCGGCCCTCGGCCCGCCTCAGACCTGCCCGTCATGGGCACGCCCGACACCGGCGCCGATCCGAGCACTTCGGCACTTCACTTCTCTATCACTCCCGATCGACGTGCCGGAGCCCCACGCGCCGACGGGGTGAGTTCGCCGGGTCGCCCGCCGACCCCGAATCAGGTCCCGCGGCTGGCCCTCCGGCGCCGTGCCAAGGCCGGAAGCGCACCCAACACACCCATAACGAGCGGAGGTTCCGCAGGATCCGGCCGAACGGCCCCCGATTCGCCCGCCGCCCTGGTCGGCAACGAGGAGAGTGAATCCGGCACTTCGAGTTGACGGAAGTGCGAGAGCGGCCAGGCGACCACGAACGCGCGGCCCACCACGTCCTCGACCGGAATCGTCCCCGAGCCGGGATTCGCCATGTGGTAGCGGGAGTCGGCGGAGATGTCCCGGTGGTCGCCCATCACCCACAGCCGGCCCGCCGGGACCGTCACCTTGAAGGTCAGCTTGGACGGGGCGTTGCCCGCGGCCAGGTACGGCTCGTCGAGCGGCTTCCCGTTGACGCTCAACTTTCCCTGCGCGTCACAGCACTCGACGGTGTCACCCGCGACACCGATGACCCGCTTGATCAAGTCCCGCTCGTCCTCGGACGGGAGGAGACCCGCAGCCGACAGCACCCCCTTCACCCGGCGCATCGCCGGTCCGTCCGAGGAGGGCTTGTGGTCCGGTTCCAACCAGCCACCGGGATCCTTGAACACCACCACGTCGCCCCGGCTCGGCTCATTGCCGAACCACGGGGTCAGCTTGTCCACCAGGACGCGGTCGCCGATCTGCAGGGTCTGCTCCATCGACCCGGAGGGGATCACGAAGACCTGCACCAGGAACGTCTTCAGCACCAGCGCGATGACCACGGCGACGACCGCGATCAGCGGCAGCTCGCGCAACAGCGAGCGGCGCTGCCGCTTGGCAGCCCGCTTCGCGGTCCGTCGGCGCTCGGCCCGCCCCCGCGGGACGTCACCGCCCGAGCCCCCGCGGGCCCCGTTCGCACCCCCACGCGTGCCCGTCACGTCCGCGTCGGCCCGGGAGCCGCCCGACCGGCTCTGCTGAACCCCGGCCGAGGACCGGCCCTTACCCCTGGTCCCCATGCCTACCAGCCCTCCCTGTCGCGGCGAAGGCGGCAGGCCGCTCCAGCGAAGTCCACCGGCCGACCGGGAAGACCACCCAGTCCGCGCGGCCGATCACCTTGTCCTCCGACACCGTCCCGCCACCCGGCTCGCCGAGGTGGTCCCTGGAGTCGCGGGAGGCACTGCGATGGTCACCCATCAGCCACAGCTCCCCCTGCGGCACCACGATGTCGAACGGCACCGAGGACGCCGCGTCCCCCGGGAAGAGGTAGTCCGACTCGTCCAGGGCGACCCCGTTGACCCGGAGGCGCCCGTCCGAGCCGCAGCAGGTGACCCGGTCCCCGCCCACGCCGATCACCCGCTTCACAAAGACCGTGTCTCCAGCCGGCGCCAGCCCGAGTCCCGACAGGACACGGCGCGGCGCGGCCGGCTCCGCCGCGTACGGAAGGAACGACCCGATGCCGTCGAAGACCACCACGTCGCCCCGCTGGACGTGCCCGCCGAAGGCGTACGCCAGCTGGTTCACCACCAACCTGTCGCCCGGCTGCAGCGTGCCCTCCATCGAGCCCGACGGCACCGCGAACGGCCGGGCGACGAAGGCGTTCACGACGAGCAGCACCGCGACGCACACCGCCGCCAGCCACAGCAGATCGCGCGTCCAGCGGTGGCCCGCAGGCTCTCCGGCAGCGGCGGAGTCGTCCTCGGAGCCGGTCACGGCTCCATCGGCCGCGGAACCGCCACTGGCGTCGGCACCGGCCTCCGGAGCCGCGGCCGCTTCCGCTTCCGCTTCCGCCACGACCGTCCCGGTCGTCTCGGCCACGGCCCCACGAGCGACCGCGACCTCAGAAGCGGCCACGCCCTCAGCCTCGGAAACGACCGCGGACCGCGACGGCCGGTCCGCCCCCGAAGGGACAGGACGGCCATCGCGGTCCGCAGGTGGTTCGTGCGTGCTCATCGGGCTGAGCTTATCCTCACGGCGTACGCCGTTCGGAGGCCCCGTCCGGGCTGAGCAGGAGCGCAGCCGATCAGGCGTCGCGCTTCTCCTTGATCTTCGCAGCCTTGCCGCGGAGGTCACGCAGGTAGTACAGCTTGGCGCGACGAACCGCACCGCGGGTCACGACCTCGATCTTCTCGACGACCGGGGTGTGCACCGGGAAGGTGCGCTCGACACCGACGTTGAAGCTGACCTTGCGAACGGTGAAGGTCTCACCGATGCCGGCGCCGTGACGACGGATGACAACGCCCTGGAAGACCTGGACGCGCGAGCGGTTGCCTTCGATGACCCGGACGTGCACCTTGAGGGTGTCACCCGGACGGAAGGACGGGATGTCGGTGCGCAGCGAAGCCGCGTCGACAGCAGCGAGCTTGTTGCTCATGTTGCTCTCCATCGCAGGCGCCACGGGCCGCCCACGGAAATTCGTCTCAATGGGAAGGTGTTGCGGGTCGCATCGGCTGACGATGATCCCCCCGTGGCGGGGGCACCGGTCCACGTGACCCCTTGCGGGAGCCCAGCGACAGACAACAGTCGCCTATTCTTCCACAGCCTCGGTCGCGCTCAGAAATCGGCCTTGCTGCTCGTCCCACGCCAGGCCGAGCACGCTGAGCGCCTCCCGCTCCTTCTTGCTGAAGTCGGCACGCTGCCAGCGGGCGACCAGGTCGGGCCGGTTGGCGAGGGTGCGGGCGAATGCTTGCTCCCGCCGCCACTGCGCGATCTTGCCGTGGTGGCCGCTGAGCAGGATCTCGGGCACCTCCCGACCGCGCCACTCGGCCGGCTTGGTGTACACCGGGCCCTCCAGCAGGTCGGCCATGGCGCCCGGGGCGAAGGAGTCGTCGCGGTGCGACTCGGCGTTGCCGAGCACCCCCGGCAGCAGCCGGGCGATCGCCTCGACCATCACCAGGACGGCGACCTCGCCACCGGCCAGCACGTAGTCGCCGATCGACGCCTCGACCACCGGCATCCGGGTGGCCGCCTCCTCGATGACCCGCCGGTCGATGCCCTCGTACCGGGCGGGCGCGAAGGCCAGCCACCGGCAGCCGGCCAGCTCCTGCGCGAGCTCCTGGGTGAACGGCCGGCCGCTCGGGGTGGGCACCACCAGGGTGGGCACCTCGCCCTCGGGCCCCTGGTCCAGCACGGAGTCCAGCGCGGCGCCCCACGGCTCGGGCTTCATCACCATGCCGGGGCCGCCACCGTAGGGGGTGTCGTCGACGGTCCGGTGGATGTCCGTGGTCCACCCGCGCAGGTCGTGCAGGTGCACGTCGAGCTGGCCACGGGCACGGGCCTTCCCGACCAGGGAGACGTTCAACGGCTCCAGGTACTCGGGGAAGATCGTGACGACGTCGATCCGCATCTCGCTCACGCCGACTCGCTCCCGCCCTCGACCTCAGCCTCGACATCGGCCCCAGCCCCAGCCCCAGCCCCAGCATCGGCACCGACACCGGCATCGGCATCGGCCTCACGGGAGCCGGCCACCACCGCGTCCGCCGGTTCGATCAGACCCGCCGGCGGGGTGATGACGGCGCGCTGGTTCTCCAGGTCGACGGTCGGCACGATCTGCGAGACAAACGGGACCAGCACCTCGGTGCCGTCCGGCTTGGTGACGGTGAGCAGGTCCTGGTACGGGAGGTGGACGACCTCGGTGAGCTCGCCGACCAGGGTGCCGTCGGTGAGGACGACGTCCAGGCCGATCAGCTGGTGGTCGTAGTACTCCTCCGGGTCGTCCGGGCGCTCCTCGGGGTCGACCTCGGAGATCAGCAGCGTTCCGCGCAGCGCCTCGGCGTCGTTACGGTCCTTGACTCCGGCGAAACGCAGCAGCAGCCGCCCGCTGTGGACGCGGCCGGACTCGACGGTCAGCGGGCCGACCGAGGCCGGGTCGGTCATCAGCACCGCGCCCGGGCCGAGCCGGAGCTCCGGCTCATCGGTGCGGACCTCGACGCTGACGTCACCTTTGATGCCGTGGGCACGGCCGATCCTGCCGACGACGAGCTGCACGGTGATCGTTCTCCAAGCGGATGAGCGGACGGGAGGGGAAGTGAACTGGGAAGAACAGGAGGGGAGAGGCGTGGAGCGGGGAACGCAGAAGGACCGACCGGGACGTCACGTCCCGGCCGGTCCTCACATCCTGTGGTCGCAGGTCAGCGGAGGCTGTCCACATCGACCAGGTCGACCCGGACGTTGCGTCCGCCCAGGGCGCCGACCACGGTGCGCAGTGCGCGCGCGGTCCGGCCGCCCCGGCCGATCACCTTGCCCAGGTCGTCGGGGTGCACCCGCACCTCGATGGTGTGGCCGCGACGCAGGTTGCGCGAGCGCACCTGCACCTCGTCCGGGTGCTCGACGATGCCCTTCACCAGGTGGTCGAGGGCTTCCTCGATCACGCTCAGGCCTCGGTGGAAGCGGCCTCGGCCTCGTCAGCCTTGTCCGACTTCTTGGCCTTCGGGGTGATGGCGACACCGGTGGTGGCGTCCTCGAAGCCGGCGACGGCCTTCGCGAACAGGTGCGAGAAGTCCTCGACCTTCGGCTCCGCGACCTTCAGCGGTTCCGGAGCCGGCAGGCCCTTGAACTTCTGCCAGTCACCGGTCAGCTTGAGGATGGCGAGCACCGGCTCGGTCGGCTGGGCGCCGACGGACAGCCAGTACTGGGCGCGGTCGCTGTCGACCTCGATCTTCGAGGGGTTGTAGGTCGGCTGGTAGATGCCGATCTCCTCGATCGCGCGGCCGTCACGCTTGGTGCGGGAGTCGGCAACGACGATGCGGTAGTGCGGGGAGCGAATCTTGCCGAGACGCTTGAGCTTGATCTTGACTGCCACTGGAGTGGGTTCTCCTGAACTTGACGTGGGTGAGCAGCACCGACCCTCGCGTGGGGTTGCGGGGTGGGCCGTTCAAGGGACACGCCAGCCTTTAGGAGAGAGGGTCCTGCTCGGCTGCCGAGTACTCAGCTGTCCATTGTGCCACACGGGGGCAGGTCGGACTGACCGCAGGCCCCCGGGGAGAGCGCGGCGCAGGCACCCCGAAGAACGCGCAGCGACAGCGCCCGGACGGGGAGCAACGCCCGGGGAGAGCGGCAGCAGCAGAGCACGGCATTGCCGATGACACGGCGAAAGCCCGCGGCCACGGCACGACCACGGCACGACCACGGCACGGCCACGGCCACGGCCACGGCCACGGCACGACCATGACCGATCACCGCCGATCACCGCCGATCACCCCTGACCGCGACCGGCCACGACCCGACCGAGGGCCCCCGCCCCCGGTAGAGCCGTCGACCAATGGTCCCGGCCCGGCTTTCAGTCCAGGTCAGCCGCTTCAGGCGATCTTGAACGGCTGCTGGCAGGCGCCACAGACGATCGAGGCCTGGGCGAGCACGGACGGCACGACCCGGACGTTGCGGCCGCAGCCGCAGACGGCCTTGACGCGGACGCCGCCGCCGGAGGAGCCGTGCCGGGCCGCCGGGCCTCGGAACGTCCGGTGGTTGCCCTCGCCGGTGACGGCGAGCTGGTGGGCACCGAGGGCGCGGTCGAGACGCTCGATGGTCCCGGTGTAGCGCTCGCGGGTGGCGATGTCCATGGTGACCTGGGAGAAACCGCTGCTGGCGTGCGGCTCGACCGGGTGGGCCAGGCCCAGCTCGGAGGCGAGCATCAGGAAGCGGCGGTTGTGGTAGCGGCCGGCTCGCGAGGTGTCGCGGATCTCGCGGGCGGCAGCCAGCCCGTGGGCGGCCTCGTGCAGCAGCCGCTCGAAGTTGAGCTGGGTGCCACAGGCCGAGGAGGACTCGCCGATCAGCGCCTCGGGCGAGGCCAGGTCGGGGAGGTCCTGGTGGTGGGCCTGGATGTCGCTCCAGGCGGCGGCCAGTTCGGCCGCCAGGACGAGGGGCTGTGTCGTGCTCACGCTGTACCAACGATGGGGAGAGAGCCGATGTTCCGCGAGTTCCCGGTCTCCGGGAATTCCCAGCGAACTCTCAGGAATGCACATCCGCGCGCGAATTGCGCTGATCCGATCTGACGCAAGACCAACCCCCTGCAACTCTCGTGCCCGGCGGGTTTCGCCGGGCTCTCGGCACCGCACGGGGGCCCAGCACCCCCAAGCGGACGGCCCGTGACCCGCCGAGAATTGACAGGGCCACGGGCCGTATACCGTACCGCTAGTTTTCGACCGCCGGGAGTTGACCGGTCAGTAGTCTCAACTGCTAGTACGCGAACCTGGGTTCTTGAATTCGAACGTCCGTCAGCCGGAACGCTGGTGGAACGGTGCGGTGACGCTCAGTAGGCACGGGCGACGAGCGCCAGATTGCCGGCCTGGTCGTCGGTGGCCGGGACGGAGCCGTCGGCCGCGACGATGCAGCGCACCGAGACGCCCTGAGCGGCCAGCTTGGCCTCGCCCTCCGGGCCGAGCTCGGCCCAGGAGATCCGGCCCCAGCCGGTCGCGGCGGCCTCGATGGCCTCGTCGATGGTCTTGACGTCCACCGTGCGGGCCTCGCGGCGCTCGCGGGACTGACGGAGCAGCAGTGCCTGGTCCTCCTCGAGGATGCCGGGCACGGTCGCGGCCAGCGAGTCGATGGAGACCGGCTCCTTGCCGCCGGCGATGCGGCGGGCGAGCATCGCGGTGCCGGCCTCGACGTCGCGCGGGCCGACCTCGATGCGCAGTGGGACGCCCTTGAGCTCCCAGTCGACGGCGCGGCGGCCGAAGGGGGTGTCGGTCCGGTCGTCGACCACCACGCGGACGCCGGCGGCCTCCAGCGCGGCGCCGATCTCGCGGACCTTCGCCAGCACCGCGTCGTCGCCCTTGATGGCGAGGACGACGGCCTGGACGGCGGCGAGCCGCGGCGGGACGCGCAGGCCGTTGTCGTCGCCGTGCGACATGATCAGGCCGCCCACCATGCGGGTGGAGACGCCCCACGAGGTCTGCCAGACGTGCTCGCGCTCCGAACCGGCGGACAGGTAGGTGGTGTTGAACGCCTTGGCGAAGTTCTGGCCCAGCTCGTGGCTGGTGCCCATCTGCAGGGCCTTGCCGTCGCCCATCATGCCCTCGAGGGTGAGGGTGTTGATGGCGCCGGCGAAGCGCTCCTTGGCGGTCTTGCGGCCGAGCACCACGTCGATGCCGAGGACGTTGACCATGAAGTCGCCGTACACGTCGGTGTGGATCTTCGAGGCGTAGTCGCGGGCGTCCTCGTAGGTGGCGTGGGCGGTGTGGCCCTCCTGCCAGAGGAACTCGGTGGTGCGCAGGAAGACGCGCGGGCGCAGCTCCCAGCGGACGACGTTGGCCCACTGGTTGATCAGCAGCGGCAGGTCGCGGTGGCTCTGCACCCACTTGGAGAAGTACTCGTTGATGATCGTCTCGGAGGTGGGCCGGACCACGACCGGCTCGTCCAGCTCCTTGCCGCCGCCGTGGGTGACCACCGCGAGCTCTGGGGCGAAGCCCTCGACGTGCTCGGCCTCCTTGGTCAGGTACGACTGCGGGATGAACATCGGGAAGTAGGCGTTCTGGGCGCCGGCCTTCTTGATCCGGGCGTCCATCTCCTGCTGCATCCGCTCCCACAGGCTGTAGCCGTACGGTCGGATGACCATGGTGCCGCGCACCGGACCGTTGTCGGCCAGCTCGGCCTTGTTGATGAGGTCCTGGTACCAGCGGGGGAAGTCTTCCGCCTGAGGGGTGAGAACGGGTGCCTTAGCCATGGGGCAGATGGTACGGGGATCCGGGCGCGGACTGTGAATCGGTTTCACCGTCCGGCCAACAACCCGCGCCGCCCGTCTGGACGCCGGGGCCGAGGCGCTGTTCGCTGGTACCGGGGCGGGCTCGACCGGGGGCGGGAGCAGGACATCCGGTGGCGGCAGCGCGGCATCGGGACTCAGGGTGGCATCGGGACTGAAGGTGGCATCGGGATCCGGAGTGACAGCGGGATCCGGGGTGGCACCGGGACTCACGGACGGGAATGGAGACCGGAATGGCTTCAGCGCAAATGACCGGCGACACCGCACAACGCCCCGGGGTGCAGGCCCTCGCGGGGTCGCAGGGTCGGGCGCGGGACTGGGCGGAGATCCAGGAGCGGATGCTGGTCCCGCTCTACCAGGCCGTCTACCAGCGGCTGGAGGTCGGAGCGGCGACCAGTCTGCTGGCCCTGGGCTGCCGTTCGGGGCTGGCCCTGCTGCTGGCGGCGGAGCGCGGGGCGCAGGTCACCGGCGAGGAGGACGTCGCCGAGCTGCGGGAGCTGGCGCAGGGCCGGGGCCTCGCGGTCTCCCCCGGGCCCGCTGCGTCGGTGCCCGGCCTGGAGCCCGCGGCAGCCGGCTTCGAACCCTCGGCGTCCGGTCCCGGGCCCTCGCGGGCCGCCGGCCCCGCCGCACGCTTCGCCCCGTCGGCCCTCGACAGCCCCGCACGCTTCTCCCCGTCGGCCCTCGACAGCGCCGCGCGCTTCTCCCCCTCACCGGCCGGTGTGGCCGCCCGTTCGGCGTACGGCGTCGCCCGGCCGGCCCACTCGCTGGTGACGGTTTTCGAGCAGCTGCCGCTCGCCGAGCGGCCGACCGAGCTGGTGGCCGCGGCGGCCCGGCGGACGCTGCCGGGCGGTCAGGTGGTGCTGGCGAGTTGGGGCCCGCCGGAGCGCTGCGAGAGCGCGTCGGTGTTGGCGGTGGCGCACCGGCACGCCCCGCGCCCCCCGGCGCGCGGTCCGTTCGGGTTGAGTGCTCCGGGGGCGATGGAGCGGCTGCTGAACGGTGCCGGTCTGCGGCCGGCGGGCAGCGGACGGGTCAGCTGCCCGTTCGCCTACGCCGATCTGGACGAGGCGGTGCGCGGCATGCTCTCCACCGGACTGTTCGAGCGGGCGGTGGCGGACGCCGGGGAGGCGCTGGTGGCCAAGGAGCTGGAGGAGGCGCTGCACCCGTACGTCCAGGCTGACGGCTCGGTCCGGATGGTCAACCTCTTCCGCTACGTCGTCGCCGAGCGCTGAGCCCACCACCCGACCGGTCAGACCGAGCCCGCCACCCGACCGGACAGACTGGGCCCGCCACCCGACCGGACAGGCCGAGCCCGGCACCCGACCGGCCAGACCGAGCCCGGCACCCGGCACCCGGCACCCGGCACCCGGCACCCGGCACCCGGCACCCGGCACCCGGCCGAGGGGCGTTCACGCCCGGTCGAGCGCCTTGCGCGGCACGCCGGCCGCCTCGTACGCGGCCTCCTCGTCCAGCGTCTCGGCGTCGAGCAGGGCGCGGGCGAGGGCGTCCAGCTTCCCGCGGTGCTCGCCCAGCAGCCGCACCGCGTCCTCGTAGCACTCGGCGACGATCCGCCGCGCCTCCTCGTCCACCGCGTCCAGGGTGGTCGGCGCGGCGGACAGCCCGTACGCGCCCTGGCTGTCGTTGGGGATGGCGGTGAGCCGGCCGACCCGCTCGCTCATGCCCCAGCGGCCGGCCATCCCGCGGGCGATGTTGGTGACCTGCTCCAGGTCGCTCTCCGCGCCGGTGGTGACGATGCCGTAGACCACCTGCTCGGCCGCCATGCCACCGAGTGCGCCGATGATCCGGCCGCGCAGGTAGGGCTCGGTGTAGGAGTAGCGGTCGGTGTCGGGGGTGGAGAGGGTGACGCCGAGCGCCCGTCCGCGGGGCACGATGGTGATCTTGCGGACCGGGTCGGCACCGGGCTGCAGCATGCCCAGCAGGGCGTGGCCGCTCTCGTGGTAGGCGGTGCGCTCGCGCTCCCCGGCGGGCATCACCAACGGCCGGACGGCTCCCAGCTGGACCTTCTCCAGCGCGTCGGAGAGGTCGGCCTGCGCGACCGCGTCCTGCTTGCGCTTGACCGCGAGCAGCGCCGCCTCGTTGACCAGGTTGGCCAGGTCGGCGCCGGTCATGCCGGGGGTGGTGCGGGCGACCTGGTCGAGGTCGGTTCCGGCGGCCAGCGGGACGGACCGGGTGTGGATCTTCAGGATCTCCTCGCGGCCGCCGCGGTCGGGCGGGCTGACGGTGATCCGGCGGTCGAAGCGTCCGGGGCGCAGCAGCGCCTGGTCGAGGATCTCGACCCGGTTGGTGGCGGCGATGACGATGACGCCCTCGGAGCCGGAGAAGCCGTCCATCTCGGTGAGGATCTGGTTGAGCGTCTGCTCGCGCTCGTCGTGGCCGCCCATGCCGCCACCGCCGCCGCGCTGCCGGCCGATGGTGTCGATCTCGTCGATGAAGACGATCGCGGGCGCCACCTTGCGGGCCTCGGCGAACAGTTCGCGGACCCGGCTGGCGCCGACGCCGACGATCATCTCGATGAACTCGGAGGCGGACGCGGAGAAGAACGGCACGTCCGCCTCGCCCGCCACCGCCCGGGCCAGCAGGGTCTTGCCGGTGCCGGGCGGACCGGCGAGCAGCACGCCGCGCGGCATCTTGGCGCCGAGCCTGCGGTACTCCTGCGGGTTCTTGAGGAAGTCGACCACCTCGCTCAGCTCGGCCTCGACCTCGTCGATGCCGGCCACGTCGGCGAAGGTGGTGCGCCGGCCGGCGCTGGTGTCGACCGGCTTCGGCGGCGCCTTCCGCCCGAGCGCCCCCGCGCCCATGCCGCCGGCCATCCGACGGGCCATCAGCACCCACACCAGGATCAGCAGCAGCATCGGGGCCAGCGAGATCAGCAGGTTGGCGAGGAAGCTGCGCTGCTGCACCACCGGCTCGGCGGTGACGGTGACGTTCTGCGCCTGGAGGGTGCCCCAGAGGTTGTCGTCGGCGAACACCGGGCGCTGGGTGGTGAAGTCGGTGTAGTCGCCCTTGCCGCCGTCGGGCTTGGGCGCCTTGCTCTTCAGGCTGCCCTCGATGGCGTCGCCCTTGGAGTAGATCTTGGTGATGTTGCCGCTGTTCAGCTGGTTGTTGAACTCGGTGTACGAGATCGTGGTCGACCCGCCGTTGCCGACGAAGCTCAGCAGCAGGTCGGAGATCAGGAACACCACCAGCGCGGTGAGGATCAGCCCGCCCCAGCCACCGGGCATCCTGCGGCGCGGCGGGGGCGGCGGGGCGCCCTCGGACCGCCACGGCTGGTCGGGGGTCTGGCGGGGCGGTACGGGATTGGTCACCCATCGGACAATACGGACATGCCGAACCTTGATCCAGGCGGCACGAGGCGGCGCGCGGCTCAGATCCGGGTCGGGGTCGGCCACTCCTCGGCGGTGAGGGCGAACCGCTCGTGGTCGCGCCACGCGCCCTGCAGGAAGAGCATCCGCGGCGTGAAGCCCTCGTGGCGGAAGCCCAGTCGGCGGGCCAGGGCGATCGAGCGCTCGTTGTCCGGCTGGATGTTGATCTCCAGGCGGTGCAGCCCGAGGCCTCCGAGGTCCTCCGCGGCGAAGCAGCGGTCGACCACCAGCCGCATGCCCTCGCCCATCCGGCCGGTGCCGGCGAACGGCAGGTAGGAGTCGTAGCCGAGCGCGGCGTTGCAGAAGCGGCCCATCACGATGTTGGCCACGTTGCACTTGCCGACCAGGCCCCCGGTCTCGGCGTCCTCGATCAGGTAGGTCCTCAGCCCGGCGCCCTGGCGGTCCAGCAGCTCGGGCAGCCCGTCCGGCTCGACCGGGTTCCACCGGCCGATGTGCTCGGCGGACCGTCGCACCGCCTCCGCGTACGCCTGCACGTCCTCGCGCCTCGGCGCCCGGATCCTCACTCGCATAGGTCCATCAAAGCACCGGGAAGCGCACGGCCGGGGGCGCTGCGCGCACCCCCGGCCGTCATTGCTCCTCCACGGACGACCCCCGCGGCGGGTCCTCCAGCAGGCCCCACGGCAGGACCCACGGCGGGCCCCACGGCAGGACCCACGGCGGACCCCACGGTGGGGGTCCTCCAGCAGGCCCCGCAGCAGAACCCGCAGCAGGCCCTACAGCAGGTCCTTGAACTCCGGCGGGAGCTGGAAGTCCGACGGGCCCTTGCCCGCACCGAGGCCGAAGGCACCGCCGGGGGCGGCGGGCTGCTCGCCGGCCGGGCCGAGCGCCTTGCGCTGGGCGGCCTCGGCCTCCTCCTGCGCGCGCTTCAGCGGGTTGCCGCTCTTGCGCTTGCCCTTGGCGACCGGCGCCTTCTTGGCGGACTTCTTGGCACCGCCACCCATGCCGGGGATGCCCGGCATGCCGGGGATGCCCTTGCCGGAGGCCATCGCGGACATCATCTTCCGCGCCTCGAAGAACCGCTCGACCAGGTTCTTCACCTCGCCGACCTGGACGCCCGAACCCTTGGCGATGCGGGCCCGGCGGGAGCCGTTGATCAGCTCCGGCTCGGCGCGCTCGGCCGGCGTCATCGACTTGATGATCGCGCCGACCCGGTTGACGTCCTTGTCGTCGATGTTGTTGATCTGGTCCCGGATCTGGCCCATGCCCGGCAGCATGCCGAGCAGCTTGGAGATCGAGCCCATCTTCTGGACCTGCTCCAGCTGGGACAGGAAGTCGTCCAGGGTGAAGGCCTTCGGACCGCCGCGCAGCTTGGCGGCCATCTTCTCGGCCTCCTCCTGCGAGAAGGTCTGCTCGGCCTTCTCGATCAGGGAGAGGACGTCACCCATGCCGAGGATGCGCGAGGCCATCCGGTCGGGGTGGAAGGCGTCGAAGTCGTCGACCTTCTCGCCGTTGGAGGCGAACATGATCTGACGGCCGGTCACGTGGGCGACCGAGAGGGCGGCGCCGCCCCGGGCGTCGCCGTCCAGCTTGGAGAGCACCACGCCGGTGAAGTCGACGCCCTCGAGGAAGGCCTGGGCGGTGGTGACCGCGTCCTGGCCGACCATGGCGTCGACCACGAACAGCACCTCGTCCGGCTGGACGGCGGCGCGGATGTCCGCGGCCTGCTGCATCAGCTCGGCGTCGATGCCCAGGCGGCCGGCGGTGTCGACGACGACGACGTCGTACTGCTTCTGCTTGGCGTACTCGATCGAGTCCTTGGCCACCTGCACCGGGTCGCCGACACCGTTGCCGGGCTGCGGGCCGTAGAAGGCGACCCCGGCGCGCTCGGCGACCACCTGGAGCTGGTTGACCGCGTTGGGGCGCTGGAGGTCGCAGGCGACCAGCAGCGGGGTGTGCTTCTGCTGCTTCAGCCAGTGGCCGAGCTTGCCCGCCAGGGTGGTCTTACCGGCACCCTGCAGACCCGCCAGCATGATGACGGTCGGGCCGTTCTTGGCGTAGCGCAGACGGCGGGTCTCGCCACCGAGGATCGCGATGAGCTCCTCGTTGACGATCTTGATGATCTGCTGCGCCGGGTTCAGCGCGCCGGAGACCTCGGCGCCGAGCGCCCGGTCCTTGATCTGCTTGATGAAGGCCCGCACCACCGGCAGCGCGACATCCGCCTCCAGCAGCGCGATCCGGATCTCGCGCGCGGTGGCGTCGATGTCCGCCTCGCTGAGGCGGCCCTTGCCCCGGAGGTTCTTGAACGTCGCTGCGAGGCGGTCGGAGAGAGTGTCGAACACGTCGGTCGCGGGTCCCTTGCGGCATCGGTACGGGTATGGTCGTCGCCCCCAGGGTATCCGGCCGCCCGTGGAACGGTCTCCACCCCGGTACCCAGCGGGCCGGACACCGGCTCAGCCGAGCGCCTCCTGCACCGAGCGGGCGACCTGCGCGGCCCGCTCCGCGGCGAGCGGGCGGCCGTCCTGGTCGGTCACGTAGAAGGCGTCCACCGCGTCCGCGCCGAGCGTGGAGACGTGCGCGGTGCGGACCCGGACGCCGGCGGCGTCCAGGGCCCGGCCGATCCGGTGCAGCAGCCCGGGGGCGTCGTGGGCGCGGACCTCCAGCACGGTGGCGCTGAGCGAGACCGCGCCGGGGGCGACCGTGACCACCGGCGGCGGGGTGGCGATGCCGCGCCGTTTCGGGGCGGCGGCGTCCCGTTCGGCGAGTTTGCGGGCGACGTCCAGCGAGCCGTCCAGGGCGCGTCGCAGGTCCGCGCGGAGCCGCGCGGCCTCCGGCAGCTCGCCGTACTCGGCGGCGACCGTCCAGGACAGCAGCAGGACCGGCCCGGCACCGATCGGGTCGAGCTCGCGCAGGCCCGCCTTGCGGACGGTGAGCCGGTGCAGCGCGAGCACCCCGGCGACGGTACCGAGCAGGCCGGGCTGGTCCGGGATGGCCAGGGTCAGCTCGACGCCCATCGGCTCCGGCACGCCCGGCTCGGCGACCCCTCCCGCGCCGGCCTCGGTCTGGGCGTGCAGGGCGAGCGCGGGGGCGAGGGTGCGGGCGGCCTCGACGGCGAGCCGCTCCTCGTCGGCGGTCGGCTCGGCGTCGGCCGGCAGGGCCAGGCCGCCGGCCAGCTGGGCCGCGGACCGGGCGACCAGGCCGTGCACCAGCGAGGCCCGCCAGCTCGACCAGGCGGCGGGGCCGGTGGCGGTGGCGTCGGCCTCGGTGAGGGCGTGCAGCAGCTCCAGGTGCGGCAGGGTGCCGACCACCTTGGTGATCAGGTCGACGGTGGCCGGGTCGTCCGGGTCGCGCCGGGTGGCGGTGTCGACCAGCGTCAGGTGGTGGCGGACCAGCAGGGCCAGGGTGTCGGTGTCGGTCTTGTCGAAGCCCATCCGGACGGCCAGGTCGCGGATGATCACCTCGCCGGCCTCGGAGTGGTCGCCGGGCCAGCCCTTGCCGATGTCGTGCAGCAGCGCGGCGACCAGCAGCAGGTCGGGCCGGGCGACCCGGCGGGTCATCGCGGCGGCCTTCACCGCGGTCTCGATCAGGTGCCGGTCGACGGTCCAGCGGTGCACGGCGTTGCGCTGCGGCCGGCAGCGGACCCGCTCCCAGTCAGGCAGCAGCCGGCTGATCAGCCCCTCGGCCTCCAGCGCCTCCCAGACCGGCAGACAGGCCTCGCCGGCGCCGAGCAGGGTGACCAGCTGCTCGCGGGCCTCGTCCGGCCAGGGCACCGGCAGCGGCTTGGCCTCGGCGGCCAGCCGCCGGACGGTGGCGTACGAGACGGTGAGCCCGGCCTGGGCGGCCGCGGCGGCGGCGCGCAGCGGCAGCACCGGGTCGGTGGCCGGGCGGGCGCCCTGGGCGAGCACCGCCTCGCCGTCCTGCTCGACCACGCCCTCGGCGAGCGGGCGGCGCTCCACCGCGCCCTTGCCGACCGCGCCGCCGGTCCGGCCGACGCCGCTGAACGGGAAGCCCAACCGGGAGATCCGCCGGCCCCGGTTGGCCCGGGCGGCGAGCACCCGCTCCACCGAGCGCCAGGTGACGTCGGAGGCGTAGGCGACGGTCCGGGCGGATTCGTAGACCTGGCGCAGCAGGGTGTCGGCGTCGAGCACGCCGAGCTGGGCGGCGACCTGGTCCTGGTCCTGGAGGCTGAGCCGCTCGGTGGCCCGGCCGGTGGCCAGGTGCAGGGCGTCGCGGACGTCGGCGAGCCGCTCGGCGGCCGCGTCCAGGCCGTCGCGCGGGGCGTCGGCGAGCCAGGTGGCGGCGATGGCGTTGAGCGCGACCACGTCGCGCAGGCCCCCCCTGGCCTCCTTGAGGTCGGGTTCGAGCAGGAACGAGAGCTCGCCGTGGCGTTCGGCCCGGGCGGTGCACAGCTCGTGCAGCTCGGGGAGGCGCGCCGGGGCGCCGCTGCGCCAGTCGGCGAGGACCGTGGAGCGCAGCGCGGCGGTGAGCGCCGGGTCGCCGGCCAGGTGGCGGGCGTCCAGCAGGCCGAGCTGGGCCTTGAGGTCCTCGGCGGCCACCGCGCGGGCCTCGGCGGGGGTGCGGACGGAGTGGTCCAGCGCGGCGCCGCTGTCCCAGACCGGGTACCAGATCCGTTCGGCGAGCTCGGCGTCGAGCGGACCCTCGTGCAGCAGCAGGACGTCCAGGTCGCTGCGCGGGGAGAGCTCGCCGCGGCCGTAGCCGCCGACGGCGACCAGCGCGGTGCCGGGCGGGGAGCCGGCCGCCCGGTAGAGCCCGGTGAGCCAGCGGTCGGTCAGCGCGGCCAGCGCGGTCCGTCGTCGGGCGCCGCCGAGGGCGGGGTCGGCGAGCAGCGCGGCGCGTTCGGCGGCGTGGTCGCCGGTGCCGAGCGGGCCCTCGTCGGGCGTGGGGGTCGGCTGGGTTCCGGTCGTCGTCACGTTGTGTCCCCGTCCGTGTGCCGGTACGCCTGCGGCGGACCCGCCGCCGGGTGGGCAGCGGGTCCGCCAGGAGTCGTGCTGGATGCGTCGTGCTGAATGCTAGGGCTACAGGGCGTCCGGACCGCGTTCGCCGGTGCGGACGCGGACGGCGGTGTCGACCGGGACGGACCAGACCTTGCCGTCACCGATCTTGCCGGTGCGGGCGGCCTTGACCACGACGTCGATCAGCTGCTCGGCGTCCTCGTCGTCGACCAGGATCTCGATCCGGACCTTGGGCACCAGGTCGACGGTGTACTCCGCGCCCCGGTAGACCTCGGTGTGGCCGCGCTGGCGGCCGTAGCCGCTGGCCTCGGTGACGGTCAGGCCGTGGACTCCGAAGGCCTGCAGGGCCTCCTTGACCTCGTCCAGGCGGTGCGGCTTGATGACGGCGGTGATGAGCTTCATCAGGCGTCGACCTCGGTCTTCTCGGCGGTGACGGTGGAGACGGTGGCGGTGGCCGACACGGCGCGGGCGATGCTGGCGCCGACCGCGGTGAAGTCGTACGCGGACTCGGCGTGCTCGGCCTGGTCGATGCCGGCGACCTCGACGTCCTCGGAGACCCGGAAGCCGATGGTCTTCTGGATCGCCGTGCCCAGCAGCCAGGAGAGGACGAAGGAGTAGACCAGCACCACGACCACGCCGAGGGCCTGCTTGCCCAGCTGGGTCACGCCGCCGCCGTAGAACAGGCCGGAGGCGGTCTGGCCGACGTGGCCGGTGGCGAAGAAGCCGATCAGCAGCGAGCCGATGATGCCGCCGACCAGGTGGACGCCGACCACGTCGAGCGAGTCGTCGAAGCCGAGCTTGTACTTCAGGCTGATCGCCGCGGCGCAGACCGCGCCGGCGATCAGGCCGATGGCGATGGCGCCGAGCATCGAGACCGAGCCGCAGGCGGGGGTGATGGCGACCAGGCCGGCCACCGCGCCGGAGGCGGCGCCGAGCGAGGTGAACGCGCCGTGCTTGATCTTCTCGTAGGCGAGCCAGCCGAGCACCGCGGCGGCGGTGGCGACCTGGGTGTTCATGAACGCCATGCCGGCCACGCCGTTGGCGGCGAGCGCCGAGCCGGCGTTGAAGCCGAACCAGCCGAACCAGAGCAGACCGGAGCCGAGCATCACCAGCGGCAGGCTGTGCGGGCGCATCGGGTCCTTCTTGAAGCCGATCCGCTTGCCGAGCACCAGGGCCAGGGCGAGGCCGGCCGCACCGGCGTTGATGTGGACGGCGGTACCGCCGGCGAAGTCGATCACGCCGTTGCGGTCACCGAGCCAGCCGCCGTTGCCGCCGTCGAAGAAGAACACCCAGTGCGCGACCGGGAAGTAGACGACGGTCACCCAGAGCGCCACGAACAGGCTCCACGCGGTGAACTTGGCGCGGTCCGCGATGGCGCCGCTGATCAGCGCCGGGGTGATGATCGCGAACATCAGCTGGAAGGCGGCGAACGCGGTGACCGGGATGGTGCCGGTGATGGCGTTCAGGTCGATGCCGCGCATCCCCAGGTAGTCCAGGTTGCCGATCAGACCGGCGCCCGCGTCGGGGCCGAAGGACAGCGAGTAGCCGTAGAGGACCCACAGCACGCTGACGATCGCGAGCGAGACGAAGCTCATCACCAGCATGTTGAGCGTGCTCTTGACCCTGACCATGCCTCCGTAGAAGAAGGCCAGGCCCGGGGTCATCAACATGACCAGGGCCGCACAGATGAACACAAAGGCGGTATCGCCCGCGCTGAAGCCGTCCGGCATCGGCGTCTCCTCCGAGATGAAAGCCGCTCCGCACCCGGGACACCTGTCCCGTGCCATCCCGGGTGGTCGGCGATGAAGAGGAGAGTGCCGAAGGCTGATTTCGACCGATGCGGCTCGGTGTTTCACGCCAGTGACACGGTTGTCGCGGGCGTTACGAGCAGGTGAACCGCTGGCCGAAAACGAGCCGTTTGACCGCGCTGGGTCAGAACACGGCGGCTACCCGACCGAGACGAACTCGGGGATGTCCTGGACCACCCGCTCGGAGAGCCGCTCAACCCCGGGCACGCCCTTGTACTGCCGACTGGCCGCCTCGGAGGTCTTGCGGACCCGGGTGTTCAGCCGCTCGGAGCGCACCTTCTTGGCGATGTCCACCGCCTGCTCGCACATCACCGCAGCCTGCTCCGGCTCGTTCTGCAAGAGGTGCACACTGGCCATTCCGACCAGATTGAAGGCGTAGCTGCGGACGTGGTCGCCGTCCTGGCGGAACAGGTCGACCGCGCGCTCCATGACGGGCGCCGCCATCTGCGCGTACAGCGGGCTGCGGCTGGAGGTGTAGGCCAGGTCGCGGAAGGAGTGCGCGTTCTCCGCGTTCAGCTCGGCCTCGGAGAAGAACTTGAGCCAGTCCGGGCTGCCGTCGTTGGCGCGGGTGTCGCTGAAGGTGTCCTCCGCCAGCCGGGCCGCCCGGGCGCACCGGTTGACCTCGCCGATGGTGGCGTAGGCGCGCGCCTCCATCGCGTACAGCAGCGACTGCTGCCGGGCGGTGGCGGTGTCCCGGCTGCCGTACTGGGCGAGGTGGATCAGCTCCAGCGCGTCCTCGCCGCGGTTGAGGTGGATCATCTGCCGGCTCATGTCGGTCAGGATCAGGGCGCCGAACGGGCGGTCGCCGGCCTCCTTCGCCGCGTGCAGCGCGAGCACGTAGTACTTCTGCGCGCTCGGGTGCATGCCGACGTCGTACGACATCCAGCCGGCCAGGTGGGCCAGCTCGGCGGTCAGCCGGAACAGCCGCTTGGTGGTCGACTCCGGGTAGGTCTCCTGCAGCAGGTCGGTGACCTCGTGGAGCTGGCCGACCACGGCCTTGCGGCGCAGGCCGCCGCCGTTCTGCGCGTCCCACTGGCGGAACATCTCGGTGGTCTGTTCGAGCAGCTGCAGCTCGGGCTCGGACAGCCGGCCGGTGTACGGCTCGCCGCCGTTGGCCGCGGCCAGGATCGGCGTGGGCGCGCCGGTCGGGCCGGGGGTGAGCCAGCGCTGCATCGGCTCGATCAGCGCCGCGCCGGCGGTCAGCGCCAGCGAGGTGCCGAGGAAGCCGCGCCGGTTGAGCATCAGGTCGCTGCGCGAGTACTCGCTGATCAGCTGGACCGTCTGCGGGGCGCTCCACGGCAGGTCGACCGTGCTGCCGGCGGTGGAGACCTGGACCGTGGCGCGCAGGCCCAGGTCCTCGATCGAGACCACCGAGCCGAAGCGCTCGGAGAACAGCTCGGACATGATCTTCGGGATCGGCTCGCGCGGCTGCTCGCCGTCCAGCCAGCGGCGGACCCGGGAGGTGTCGGTGGAGACGTGGTGAGCACCGATCTGGCGCGCCCTCCGGTTCACCTGGCGCGCGAGCTCGCCCTTGGACCATCCGCTGCGGGTGAACCACGAGGTGAGCTTCTCGTTCGGTTGCTTGTCTGCCATGGGACCGTCCCCATCCCGCCCCGAGTCCGGGGCCCTGCTCGTCCGACCTGCCCTACCGCCACCGGTGTGAGCAGTCCACTGCATTCCGTAGTGTCGAACGTAGCGGGCCTTGCGCCATCCGGGGGAGCACCGCCGGGGAAACGCCACCTTTCGCCACCCCCACGAGTGAACAACCACGGCCCGCGGCGCGCTTCACTAATACTCAGCTCCCCTTGACCCCGGCAATTGCCGGGGCGGAAGCGACCGGATCGAATCGGTGTGCGCCACGCCGCGCGCGCCTCGAACACACAGCGCGCCCCGCGTCGGACAATCGACGCACCGTCACCGTCCCGTAACCACCGGCAACCAGAATCTGTTGGGGGAGGCATGGACAACCTGTTGGGCGATCTCCGGCTCGGCACCCTGCGGTTCGCCCCGCTCGCCGCTCGCCGCCGCACCAAGCCCTCCGCGCCCCGGGCGGCCGCCGAGTACACCGGCCGCTGGGGCTGGTCCGTCGCCGTCGGCACCGCGCCGACCCGCGCCGACGGCCGGTGCGACTGCGGCACCGCGCACTGCGCCGCGCCCGGCCTGCACGCCGGCGCCGGCCCCGCGCTCACCGCCCGCGAGCTCGACCTGCCGCGCACCGCCGACGGGCCGCTGCTGCTCCCCACCGGCCTGCACTTCGACGTGCTCGACGTGCCGGCCCAGCCCGGCCTGCAGGCCCTGGTCCGGCTGGAGCGGATGGGCACCCAGCTGGGCCCGGTGCTCGCCTCCCCCACCGGGCGGCTGCTGCTCTTCGTCGCCCCCGGCACCGCCCAGCGCCTCCCCGACCTGCTCTACCGGATGGGCTGGGACGACGCCTCGCTCGACCTCGCCTGCCACGGCACCGGCGGCTACGTCGCCGCGCCGCCCACCCCGCTCGGCGCGCTCGGCCCGATGCGCTGGCTGCGCCGCCCCACCCGGGAGAACGCCGCCTGCCCCCCGGAGGCCCGCCTGCTGCTCGGCACCCTGGCGTACGCCTGCCACCGGCACCTGCGCGACACGGGCAACCACAACAGGGGCGCGAGGAACAGCGCGCCCGACCACGCACTGACGTAGCACGCGTGCCGGTCGCGCGGTTCCTCGCGCCCCTGAGGACCGGCCGTCAGCCGAGCAGCGCGTCCACGAACGCACCCGGCTCGAACGGCGCCAGGTCGTCCGCGCCCTCGCCGAGACCGATCAGCTTGACCGGCACGCCCAGCTCGCGCTGGACCGAGACCACGATGCCGCCCTTGGCCGTGCCGTCCAGCTTGGTCAGCACGATGCCGGTGATGTCCACGACCTCGGCGAACACCCGCGCCTGGACCAGCCCGTTCTGACCGGTGGTGGCGTCCAGCACCAGCAGCACCTCGTCGACCGGCCCGTGCTTCTCCACGACCCGCTTGACCTTGCCCAGCTCGTCCATCAGGCCGGTCTTGGTGTGCAGCCGGCCGGCGGTGTCCACCAGCACGGTGTCCACGCCCTCGGTGATGCCCTGCTTGACCGCGTCGAAGGCCACCGACGCCGGGTCGCCGCCCTCCGGGCCGCGGACGGTGTGCGCGCCGACCCGCTCGCCCCAGGTCTGCAGCTGGTCGGCGGCGGCGGCCCGGAAGGTGTCGGCCGCGCCGAGCACCACCCGGCGGCCGTCGGCCACCAGGACGCGGGCCAGCTTGCCGGTGGTGGTGGTCTTGCCGACGCCGTTGACGCCGACGACCAGGACGACCGCCGGGCCCTCCTCGTGCTTCACCGAGCGGACGGTCCGGTCGAAGTCCGGGCCGATCAGGTTGATCAGCTCCTCGCGGAGCAGCGCGCGCAGCTCGTCCGGGGTGCGGGTGCCGAGCACCTTGACCCGGGTGCGGAGGTTCTCCACCAGCTCCTGGGTGGCGGCGACGCCGACGTCCGCCGTCAGCAGGGTGTCCTCGATCTCCTCCCAGGTGTCGTCGTCGAGACGGTCCCGGGAGAGCAGGGTCAGCAGGCCCTTGCCGAGCGTGGACTGCGAGCGCGAGAGCCGCGAGCGCAGCCGCACCAGCCGGCCGGCGGTCGGCTCCGGGACCTCGATCGCGGGAGCGGCGACGGCCTCCTCGACCACCACCTCCTCGACCTCGGGCTCGACGGCATCGGGGGCGGTGGTCTCCGCCGTCGGCGGCGCGGCCCCCTCCTCCGCGACCTCGGGCGCCTCGGTCTTCGGGGCGGGCGGCGCGGTGACCACCGGGGTCCGCGCCGGCGCCGGGGGCTCCACCTGCTTGCGTCGTCTGCCGGAAACGACGAGGCCCACGGTCGCGCCGACGGCGACCACGGCGATGACTACGGCAAGGATCACGTATTCCATAACCCGTCCAGTATCACGTAGGGGTCTTGCGTTCCTTGTGCTCCTCGCGGAGCCGCTGGCTGATCACCTGGGAGATGCCGTCCCCCTTCATGGTCACGCCGTAGAGGGCGTCCGCGGACTCCATGGTCAGCTTCTGGTGGGTGATCACGATCAGCTGGGAGCTCTCCCGCAGCTCCTCCATGATCGCGATCAGTCGGCGCAGGTTGGTCTCGTCCAGCGCCGCCTCCACCTCGTCCATCACGTAGAACGGGCTGGGACGCGCCTTGAAGATCGACACCAGCATCGCCACCGCGGTCAGCGAGCGCTCGCCGCCGGACAGCAGCGACAGCCGCTTCACCTTCTTGCCCGGCGGCCGCGCCTCCACCTCCACGCCGGTGGTCAGCATGTTCTCCGGGTCGGTCAGCACCAGCCGGCCCTCGCCGCCCGGGAACAGCCGCGAGAAGACGCCCTCGAACTGCGCCGCCGTGTCGTGGTACGCGGCCGTGAACAGCTGCTCGACCCGGGCGTCGACGTCCTTCACGATGTCCATCAGGTCGCGCCGGCTCTTCTTCAGGTCGTCCAGCTGCTCCCCGAGGAAGCGGTGGCGTTCCTCCAGCGCCGCGAACTCCTCCAGCGCCAGCGGGTTGACCTTGCCCAGCTGCTGGTACGCCCGCTCGGCCGCCTTCAGCCGCTTCTCCTGCTCGGCGCGGACGTACGGCCGGGGCTCGCCCGGCTCCTCGCCCTCCTCCGGGACGGGCGGCGGCACCAGGGTGTCCGGGCCGTACGTGCCGAGCAGTTCGCCGCCCTCGATGCCGAACTCCTCCAGCGCCCGCGTCTCCAACTGCTCGATCCGCAGCCGCTTCTCGGCCCGCAGCACCTCGTCTCGGTGGCTCGCGTCGACCAGTTTGTCGAGCTCCGCCTTCAGCTCGCGGCCGTGCTCGCGGAAGGAACGCAGCTCGGCCTCCCGCTCGGTCCGCAGCTGCTCCACCTCGGCTCGCTCGGCCTCCGCGGCGGTCAGCGCCTCCTCCAGCCGGCCCAGCAGCTGCCGCGCACCGGACGCCACCGCCGACGCCACCGCCGCCTCCCGGCGGGCCCGCTCGCGCCGCTCGGCCGCCCGCGCCCGCGCCTCCCGCTCGCCGCGCGCCGCCCGGTCCAGCTGGTCGGCGCGGCCCGCCAGCCCGCGGACCCGCTCCTCGTGGGTCCGGACCGCCAGCCGCGCCTCCATCTCCGCCTGCCGCGCCGCCGACCCGGCCGCCGCCAGCCGGTCGCGCTCGGCGCCGTCCGGCTCGTCCTCGCCGGACTCCGCCAGCTCCTCCGCAACCAGCAGCCGTTCGGCCAGCTCCTCGGCCGCCTCGCGGGCCTCGGTCAGCCCCTGCTCCGCCTTGGCGACCGCCGCCGCCAGCCGCTCCGCCTCACCGGCCGCCGCGCGCGCCTGACCACCCGAACGGCCCAGCGCGCCGGCCAGCTGCGCGCGCTCCTTCTCCCCGCGCCGCCGCTCGGCCTCCACCGCCTCGACCTCGGCGGCCAGTTCCCGCCTGCGTTCCTTGCAGCCGTCCAGCTGAGAGGCCAACTCCCGGCACCGCACGTCCAGTTCGTCGATCTTCCGGGCCGCGTCGGCGACCGCCGCCTGGGTCTCCAGCAGGCTGGGCGCCCCCGCCGCGCCGCCCTGCGCGAAGGTCGCCGACAGCACGTCCCCGCCCCGGGTCACCGCCGTCAGCTCCGGCTGCGCCGCCACCAGTGCCGCCGCCGCGGCCAGGTCCTCGGCGACCACGGCACCCGTCAGCAGGGCCCGTGCCGCGGCCACGACCTCCGCCGGACCGGAGACCAGGTCGCCGACTCCGCGTCCCGCCGGGGGCGCGGGGACCCGCGCGGCCGGCCCGGCGACGAGCAGCGCCGCCCGGCCCGCGTCCTGCTCGCGCAGCAGGCGCAGGGCCTCGACGGCGGCCCCTACCCCGTCCACCGCCACCGCGTCCGCCGCCGCGCCGAGCGCGGCCGCGACGGCGACCTCGTACCCGGGCTCGACCACCAGCAGCTCCGCCGCCGCGCCCAGCACGCCGCCGGGCCGGTCCGGGCCGTTCAGCAGCGCTCCGCTGCCGTCCTTGCGGCGCAGCCCGAGCGCCAGCGTCTCGTGCCGCGCCGCCAGTCCGGCGCGTTCCCGCTCCGCGGCGGCGCCGGCGTCCCGGACGTCGCCCAGCTCCCGTTCGAGCTCGGCCAGCGCCGCCCGCGCGGCCTCGTACGCCGCCTCCAGCTGCTCGTCGCCGGCGTCCAGCCCTTCGGCCTCCTCGCGCAGGGCGCGGTACTCGGCCTCGGCCTTCTCGGCGCGCTCGACGGCCTCGTCACGGGCGGCGGCCAGCCGTCCGGTCTCGGCCTCGGCGGCGGCCGCCCCGGAGCGTGCCGCGGCCGCCCGTCCCTGCAGGCGGGCGAGGCCCTCCCGGCGCTCGGCGATGGCCCGGGCGGCCGCCTTCAGCCGGCCCTCCTCCGCGGCCAGTCCGCGCTCCAGCTCGCCGCGCGACTCGACCGCCTCGGCCAGCGCGTACCGGGCCTCCTCCAGCGCCTCGGCCAGCGCGGCCTCCTCCTCCCGGACGCGCCCGGCCTCCCGTTCCAGGTCTTCCGGGTCGCGCCCGCGCCGGTCCTCGGCCTGCCCGGCGCCGACCGCGGACCGGACCCGGGCCTCGGCCAGCCCGATCGTGCCGCGGGTCCGCTCCCCGAGCGAGGACAGCCGGTACCAGGTCTGCCGGGCGGCCTCCAACTGCGGGCCGAGCTGCTCGACCTGGGCCTCCAGTACGGCTTCCCGCTGGACGGCCCGGGCCAGCTCCTGCTCCACGGTCGAGCGGCGCAGCTTCAGCGCCAGTTCGTCGGCGACCTCAACCTCCACGGCCCGGCGCAGGCTCAGCAGGTCGTCGGCGAGCAGGCGCAGGCGGGCGTCCCGCAGCTCGGCCTGGATGCCGGCCGCGCGCCGGGCGATCTTCGCCTGGCGGCCCAGCGGCCCGAGCTGTCGGCGCAGCTCGGCGACCAGGTCCTGGACGCGGTTGAGGTTGCCCTGCATCGCGTCGAGCTTCCGCAGCGCCTTCTCCTTGCGCTTGCGGTGCTTGAGGACGCCGGCCGCCTCCTCGATGAAGGCCCGGCGGCCCATCGGGTCGGCGTGCAGCACGGAGTCGAGCTGCCCCTGGCCGACGATGACGTGCATCTCGCGGCCGATGCCGGAGTCGGAGAGCAGTTCCTGGATGTCGAGCAGCCGGCAGACGTTGCCGTTGAGCGCGTACTCGCTGCCGCCGTTGCGGAACATCGTCCGGGTGATGGTGACTTCGGTGTAGTCGATGGGCAGCGCGCCGTCGGTGTTGTCGATGGTGAGGCTGACCTCGGCACGGCCGAGCGGCGCGCGGCCGCTGGTCCCGGCGAAGATGACGTCCTCCATCTTGCCGCCGCGCAGGGACTTGGCGCCCTGCTCGCCCATGACCCAGGAGAGCGCGTCGACGACGTTGGACTTGCCGGAGCCGTTGGGGCCGACCACGCAGGTGATGCCCGGCTCGAAGCGCAGCGTGGTGGCCGAGGCGAAGGACTTGAACCCGCGCAGGGTCAGGCTCTTCAGGTGCACGTGTCCGTCCTCCTCGCCGGGCCGCCGGGTCTACCGCTGGCGACTGTATCCGGACAGGTGCGCACCGGAGGTCGAGGAGGTGGTTTCACCACGCCGGGGGCCGGGCAGCCTCACGGCAAAGGTGTCCCGGACACGACGAAGGGACGTCGGCCAGGACGTCCCTTGCATGCTGCCGTCCCTTGTGGGGAGGCTGAGTGCACAACAGCGTCGATCCGAGAGATCGCAGTATCAGGTGAGGGCCGGCTCCCGCTGGTCCAGGTCGATGCTGTTGAGCAGCGAGTGCTCGTCAGCGACAGCGGTGAGAGCGTCGTTCTCGGCCTGGAGCTTGATGAGCTCGTTCTCCAGGTCCAGGACGCGCTGCTGCAGCCGTCGCATCTCGGAGAGCATTCGCGGGTCGGGGCCGCCGACGTACCCGAGAAGCGCCTTTGCCATGATGTATGGTCCTCCACGCTGAGTGACCGAACCGTGTACGGTATGGGTCTTGGGGGAAGGGTGCGCACGCGTCCACGCCGTCGGACGTGCTGGCTGGGCACTGCGGGGCGACCGGGATGAGCTGGGCCCATTCGGTACGGCCCCGTCGACATAAACGCAGACCTGTGCGCGGGCTTCCAGCGTCTCACCAAAGACCCTACGGGTCAACACGATCACCGCACGCTACCGCGCCCCTGTCACCTGCATGGCGGGATGGGCACGCCACGGGTAGGGGTCAAAGGATCACTACGCTGCGGAGTCAACCACGAGTCCGCCCAGAAGGCAACCGTATGACACCGGCAGTTGCCGGAGGCTCTCCTCCTACCGGCAACTGCGGTGTGCTCATCGGATCACGAAGCCGTCGTACCCGTCCCCGGTGGCCGACCAGATCTCGGTCACGCCGGTGACCTCACCCGGAGTGTCCGGGCCGCGCAGCGCGGCGAGCAGTCGCTCGCACTCGCCGTGCAGCCCTTCCGCCACCACCTGCACCCGGCCGTCGCCGAGGTTGGCGGTGTAACCGGTCAGCCCGATCTCCAACGCCCGGGCCCTGGTCCACCAGCGGAAACCGACCTCCTGCACCCGGCCGCGCACCCAGATGGTGGCGCGGACCGGCCGCAGGCCGTCGTGACCTTGCATGTGTCCCCCATGGTCGGGCATCCAGTGCCCGAACGGAGCGGGCTTCACCGGCCTTCCACCGACCCCCACCGACCCTTCGCACACCGCGCGACGGTCAGAAGCCACCGCCGAAGTCTCCCCCACCGCCGAAGTCGCCGCCGCCGCCGAAGTCCCCGCCGCCGAAGCCGCCGTCCGACCCGCCGTCGAACCCGCCGAAGTCGCCGGAGTCGAACTCGGCGCCGGAGTACTCGCCCGCGTCCGCCCCGCCGTTGGGGTCCACCCCGGCCGCGTAGGCGTAGCCGGGGCTGGCCAGCGCCGAGCCGAGCACGGTCCCCACCAGCAGGCCGGGCAGCATCCCGCCGCCGAAGTAGCCGCCCGCCCACGGGCTGTAGGCCGGGCCGGCGTTCCAGTACGGCTGACGGCCGTACTCGGTGTCGACCGTCCGGACGTCCGGCGCCCGCCCGCTCTCCAGCCGGGCCGCGTCGGCCGCGCACGCCGGGACGGTCCGCGCGGCGCCGCCCGCCGGGGCGTAGTCCACGTCCTGCACCGACGGCCCGTGCCGCGGGTCGAAGAAGCACGGCACCCGGCGCTCCGGCAGCGGCAGCTTCTCCCGCCGGGCGGCCAGCGTCGCCAGTGCGAAGCGCCCGTCCTCCAGCGCCTCGGTGACCGGCCGGACCTCCGCCGGCGCCTTCGCCTGCTCCATGATCCGCTTGGCCCGCTCGTACGAGTCCAGGGCGTGCGTGTAGTCGGCGCGCTGGGCGTCGTCCGCGTCGGCGGCGCCGGGGTGGAAGTCCAGCCGGTCGAGCTCCTCGCCGAAGGCGGTGATGTCCTCGTCCACCACGGTGCGCAGCTGCGCCAGCTCGGCCCGGGCCTGCTCGGCCTTGCGCTTCTTCGACCGCCGCAGCAGCAGGAACCCGCCGCCGCCGACCAGTGCCAGCAGCGCCACCGGGACGACGATCGCGGCGGCCGAGACGCCCCCGCCGCTCACTCCGCTCCCCTTGGTCTGCGGGATCGCCTGGTCGACGAAGTCGTTCACGGTGGCGCCGATGTCGTTCGGGTGGGCCCGGAAGGCCGCGCCCGCGATCCGGTCGGCGGACGCCGGGGGCAGCGCCTTCCGGTCGGAGAACGCCTTGAACTGGTCGCCGCGCCAGATCGCGTACACGCCGACCACCCCGACCTCGGCCCGGATGTCACCGGCGATCGTCGCCGCCGGGTACTCGGGGGTCGCGGGCACCACCATCACGAAGATCGGCTTGTCCGCCTTCTCCAGCTTCTTCGCCAGGTCGGCCGCCTGCGCCTCGGAGAAGCGGCCGGTCATCGCCGGGTCGACGTAGACCTGCGTCTGCTTCAGGGCGGCGGACGCCGCGTCGACCCCGCCGGCCGCCCGGGCCGGTCCGGCGGCGAGCAGCAGCAGCAACCCGAGCAGCGCCGCCAGCAGGGCGGCGGGTACGGCGGCCCGGGGACGCGCGATCGCGGTTCTCATACCTCGAACGGTACTCGGCCCGACGACCGGACCCCGCGCTACCTCAGGTGGAGACACTCCCCCTTCCGCGTCCTCCGCCAGGCGGGGTCGGTCCCCGTCGAGCGGACGATGCCGGGGCCCTCCGGCACCGGGCATAGTGGTGCCTGCCCACGCGTCACCATGCTCGGAACCGGAGCCAGTCCTTGATCATCGGCCTTGTCACCGCCGTCGCCGCCTCCGTCTGCTACGGCACCGGTTCGGTCCTGCAAGCCCTCGGCACCCGCCGCTCGGCCCGGCAGGAGGCCGCCGCCGGCGGCGCGACGACCGAACACGGCGGGCCGAGCCTGTCCTCCACCGCCAAGGCGGCGGTGACCTGGGAGTTCATCCTCGGCACGGTGCTGGACTTCATCGGCTTCGGGCTGGGTGCGCTGGCCGCGCGCCTGCTGCCGCTGTTCCTGTCGCAGACCATCATCAGCGCCAACCTGGTGATCACCGCGGTGCTCAGCGTCAAACTGCTCGGCCTGCGGCTGAAGCAGCTGGAGTGGGTCTCGATCGGGGTGCTGTGCAGTGCCTTGGTGCTGCTCGCGGTGGCCGCCGGGCCGGAGGGCGGGCACCACGCGCCGATGTCCTTCCACTGGTGGCTGCTGGCGATGTCCGTGGTGCTGATCGCCGGCGGCAGCCTGATCGTCCGCCGGCTCGGCCGCAGCGGCGCCATCGTCGCCGGTCTGCTCTCCGGCCTCGGCTTCGGCGCGCTCGGCATCGGCGTGCGCGTCCTGAACGGCGTCGAGCCCTTCCACCTCGGGCAGCTGCTCTCCGACCCGGCGCTGTACGCGATCCTGGTGGGCGGCATCGGCGGGATGTACCTGCACACCGTCGCCCTGCAGATCGGCTCGGTGAACGGCGCGACCGCCGCCCTGGTGGTCGGCGAGACCGTCGTCCCGGGCGCGGTCGGCGTCATCTGGCTCGGCGACTCCTCCCGGGCCGGCCTCGGCTGGCTCGCCGCCTTCGGCTTCGTGCTCGCCGTCGTCAGCGCCGTCGGCGTCGCCTACTTCGGCGAGCACGAGACGGAGGACGCGAACCACCGCAGCCGCGAGGAGGAGCCGTCGGCGGCCCCGCACCTGTGAGGGCTCAGCGCGGGGGGCGCTGGCAGCGCGGGCAGAAGTAGCTCGACCGGTTCATCCAGGCGGCCCGCCGCATCGGCGTCCCGCACCGCCGGCACGGCTGGCCCTCCCGCCCGTACGCGTCCAGGTCGCGCGAGAAGTACCCGCTCTCGCCGTTGACGTTCACGTACAGGCTGTCGAAGCTGGTGCCGCCGACCGCCAGCGCCGCGTTCATCACGTCCCGTGCGTGGCCGAGCAGTTGCAGGGCGATCGGCCGGGTCAGCGTGGCGGTCGCCCGGTCGTAGTGCAGCTTCGTCCGCCAGAGCGCCTCGTCGGCGTAGATGTTGCCGACGCCGCTGATCAGCGTCTGGTCGAGCAGCGCCCGCTTCACGGTGGTGCGCCTGGCCCGCAGCGCGCGGACGAACGCCTCGTCGTCGAAGCGCGGGTCGAGCGGGTCGCGGGCGATGTGCGCGATGGAGACCGGGGTGTGCTCGGGGTCGTCGGGCTCGGCCTCCTCGACGGCGAGGCCGCCGAAGGTCCGCTGGTCGACGAAGCGCAGCTCCCGGCCGCCGTCGGAGAAGCGCAGCCGCACCCGCAGGTGGATCTCGTCGGGCGCCGCGGCGTCCTGCACCAGCAGTTGGCCGCTCATGCCGAGGTGGCCGACCATCGAGAGCCCGTTGCCCATCGGCACCCAGAGGTACTTGCCGCGCCGCTGCGCGGCGCCGAGGGTGGCGCCGGCCAGCATCGCGGTGAACTCGTCGGCACCGCCGCCCTGTCGGCGGACGGCGCGCGGGTGGAGGACTTGGGCGTCGGCGACGGTGCGGCCGGCGACCCAGCGGGCCAGACCGCGCCGCACCACCTCGACCTCGGGAAGCTCAGGCACCCGGCAAGTCTAGGCCCACCGGCCCGTGGGGCCGGCAGGCCTCAGGCGGCTGCGCCCGAACCGGGCCGGTCGTCGCCGAACTTCGCCTTGATCGCCCGCCACGCGGACTCGGCGGCCTTCTGCTCCGCTTCCTTCTTGGAGCGGCCGCTGCCGGTGCCGTAGTCGTCGCCGGCCACCCGGGCGGCGGCGGTGAAGGTCTTCTCGTGGTCGGGACCGGTCTCGGTGACCACGTACTCGGGCACGCCGATGCCGACCGCCGCGGTCAGCTCCTGCAGGCTGGTCTTCCAGTCGAGTCCGGCGCCGAGCTGGGCGGACTCCGCGATCAGCGGGTCGAACAGGCGGTGGACGAACACCGTGGCGGCGTCCAGGCCCTGGTCGAGGTAGACCGCGCCGATCACGGCCTCGACGGTGTCGGCGAGGATCGACGACTTGTCACGGCCGCCGGTGCCCTCTTCGCCCTTGCCGAGGCGGATGAAGGAGCCGAGGTCCAGGCCGCGGCCGACCTCCGCGAGCGCGCGGGAATTGACCACCGCGGCACGGAGCTTGGCGAGCGTGCCCTCGGCGACCTCCGGGTGGAGGCGGTAGAGGGTGTCGGTCACCACGAGGCCCAGCACCGAGTCGCCGAGGAACTCCAGGCGCTCGTTGGTGGGCAGGCCACCGTTCTCGTACGCGTACGAGCGGTGGGTCAGGGCGCGTACCAGAAGGGCGCGCTCGAGCGTGTACCCGAGGCGCCCTTCCAGGACGTCGTATTCGGTCGAAGCCGGCCCGCCGCCCTTGCCCCCTGCGGGAGCCTGCTTGCGAGAGGAGTTGCTTCCGTCCGACATCGAACCGTGCACCCCGCCGATCAGACCGAGAGGACCTGGCGACGGTTGTACGTGCCGCAGCTCGGGCACGCGATGTGCGCCAGCTTCGGCTCGTGGCAGCGGTCGCACGCGACGAGCGCGGGGGCGACAGCCTTCCACTGCGAACGGCGGTGGCGCGTGTTGCTGCGCGACATCTTCCGCTTCGGAACAGCCACGGCTACTTCTCCTGGTTCTCGGCGAGACCCTCACGGGTACCGCTGTTCTTGTCTTCGTCACCCTCGTCGCCGGGGGCGGCGGAGAGTCCCTGCAGAGCCGCCCACCGGGGGTCGGCGGCGTCGTGGTGGTGGTCCGGGTCGTCGCTCAGGCGTGCCCCGCACTCGGAGCACAGGCCCAGGCAGTCGTCCTGGCACACCGGCTGCAGCGGCAGTGCGAGCACCACCGCGTCACGCAGCACCGGCTGGAGGTCGAACAGGTCGCCCTCCAGGCGGTAAGTCTCCTCGTCCGACTCCTCGTCGAGGTCGTCGGTCCCGGCGGTCCGGGCGCGGTGGCGCTCGTCGGACTCCGGGTAGTAGTACAGCTCCTGGAAGTCGACCTCCAGGTCGTCCTCCACCGGCTCCAGGCAGCGGGAGCACTCGCCCTCGACATGGGCCTCGGCGGTGCCGGTCACCAGCACGCCCTCGACCACCGACTCCAGGCGGAGCTCCAGCGTGATCTCGCTCTTCTCCGGAACGCCGATCACGTCCGCGATCCCCAGGCCCTCGGGGGCCTCCAGGGAGCGGGACACCTTGCGCATCGAGCCGGGGCGACGGCCGAGCTCATGCGTGTCGAACACGAGCGGGTCGCGGTGGTCGAGGCGGTTCAAGGTGTCCTGACTTCCTGGCGGCGGCACGCATCCCTGCGTGGCGCGGTTGGTTCTTGCGGAGCCCGTTCGCGGGCACACGGCGGCCGCGGCGCGAACAGGCCGGAGTGGTCAGACTACCGGAGAGAGGCGCCAGGCCCAACTTCGGTCGCCGTCAGCGGCCGCCGAGCTCCCGCAGCCGGGTCATGTCGATCATGCTGGTGTCGAAGAAGCTGGTCTCGTCCAGGCTGCCCTGCTGCGGCAGCTGCGCGGCCTGCTGCTGCTGCGGGTAGCCGTACTGGTCGTAGCCCTGCTGGTAGCCCGCCTGCTGCTGGTAGTACGGGTCCACCGGCTGCTGGTAGGCGTACTGGTTGCCGTACGGGTCCACCTGCGGCGCCTGGGCCGGGTCGTAGCCACCGCCGTACACCTCGGCGTACTGGGGGGTCTGCGGCTGCGCGTACGGGTCCTCGCCGGGGGCCTGCCAGCCGGCCGCGGCCGGGGTCTGCTCCGGCCAGCTCTGCTGCTGCGGGACCTCTTCGCGGTACCAGGGCTGCTCGGCGTCCTCCGCGGCGAAGCCGGCGGCGACCGCCTCGGCCCGGTCCTTGAGCTGCTGGGCCTCGTCGGCGGCGGCCAGGTAGGCGCCCAGCTCGTCGATCGGCGCCTTGCCGAGCAGCTTGTCGCGGCCCTTGCCGACCGCCTGCAGGGTGGCGCTCAGCACGCCCTCCAGGGTGGCGAGCTTCACATCGACGTACTCGTCCACCTCGGGGCTGGGGCTGATCCGCGGCTGGAACTCCTCGCCGTCGCCCTCGCCCTCCGCCTCCGGCTCGTAGATGCCGGACTCGCCGCGCAGCTTGACCCGGCCGCGGCCGACCGCGCCCAGCGTCTTGGTCAGCACGACCTCGAAGTTGGCCAGCTTGGAGTCGACGTAGTCGTCCGCCTCGGCGCGCTTGCTCTGCACCTCGGCGCGGGCCTCGGCGAGGATCCGGTCCGCCTCCGCCTGGGCCTGGCGGACCACCTCGGTGTCGGAGATCAGCGAGCCGCGCTCGTCGTGCGCCCCGCGGATGATCTGGTCCGCCTGCGCCTGGGCGTCGGCCACCATGCTCTGGTGGTCGGCGACCACCGACTGGGCCTGCGCCAGCTCGGCCGGCATCGCCTCGCGCAGGTCGCGGAGCATCCCTGTCAGCTCGGCACGGTTCACCACGCAGGAGGCGGACATCGGCATCGCCTTGGCCTTCTCGACCATGGAGACGATCTCGTCGAGCTTCTGCTGCACGTCCACGGGCGTCTTCAGTCTTTCCGTGTGCCGCCGAGGTGCGGCGGAGGCAGACCCCGTCGGCGTCGCGGCGCCCACGGGGCGGGGATACAGACTGTACGTCCCCGGCCCCCCGACCTCACAACGCCCTGTCAGTTCTTCCGTTCGGCGATCCGCTCGACCAGTCGGGCGTTGACCACCCCGGGCAGCAGGTGGGAGACGTCGCCCCCGTACGAGGCGACCTCCTTCACCAGGCTGGAGGAGAGGAAGCTGTACGTCGGCGAGGTCGGCACGAAGAGCGTCTCCACGCCGGTCAGCCCGTGGTTCATCTGGGCCATCTGCAGCTCGTAGTCGAAGTCGCTGACCGCGCGCAGGCCCTTGATGATCGCCGGGATGCCGCGGTCCCGGCAGAAGTCCACCAACAGGCCGCTGTGCGACTCCACCTGGATGTTGCCGTACTGCGCGGTGGTCTCCTCGATCAGCGCGATGCGCTCCTCGATGGTGAACATGCCCTGCTTGTTCTTGTTGATCAGCACCGCGACGTGCACGACGTCGTACAGCTTCGAGGCCCGCTCGATGATGTCGAGGTGGCCGTTGGTGATCGGGTCGAACGACCCAGGGCAGACGGCGCGGCGCATGTCGGGTGCTCCCTTGTGCCCCATTCCAGGGACGTGGCAGTGGTGCTACGAGTCTTGGTCGGACCCGTCGGCGGCGCGACCGTACCAGAGGGTGCCCTCGCCGTACCGGCGCGAGCGGAGTGCGTCGAAGCCCTCCGGCCACAGGAACTCGCCGCCGCGAGTGCTGCGTTCCACGGTGACGAGTGCATGCTCCGCTAGCCAGCCCCCGGCTGTCAGTGTGATCAGCATCTCGCGCACCTCCTCGTCGGTCACCGCGTACGGCGGATCGAGGAAGACCAGGTCGTACGGGGTCGCCGGCGGCGGGCCGCCGATCACCCGTTCGGCCTTGTCCGCGCGCACCTCGGCACCGGGCAGGCCCAGCGTCCGGACGTTCTCCCGGATGGTGCGCACCGCGCTCGCGTCGGACTCCACCAGCAGCGCGTGCTCCGCGCCCCGGGACAGCGCCTCCAGGCCGACCGCGCCGCTGCCGCCGAACAGGTCGAGCATCCGGGCGCCGCGGATCGGCCCGCCCAGCGCCTCCAGCGTGGAGAACATCGCCTCCCGCGCCTTGTCGGACGTCGGCCGGGTGTTCCGGCCCGGCGGCACCGCCAACCGGCGGCCACCGGCCACCCCGGCAATCACGCGGGTCATGGGTCTCCTTCTCGCAGCTCGGCAACCACGATAAGGGGCGCGGGGCTCAGCCCCGCGCCCCCGTTTCCGGTTGCGCCTACGCCTCGGCCGCCCCCAGCAGCGCCGGCGAGGCGTAGCGGGACCAGCTCAGGCAGCCGTCGGGCGGGCAGTACTCGGGACGGCGCGGGTCGTGGCCGAGCTCACGGAGCTTGGTGCGGACGGAGTCGGGCGTCCGCCCGTAGCGGGCGGCGATCCGGGCGATGGTCTCGCCGTCGTGGAAGCGGCGGACCAGCTCCTCCTCGTGCTGCGGCACCCACGGCGCGCCGTGCCCGGGGTACAGCTCGCGCAGCACGTCCCGGTCGGGGATCGGCTCGGAGACGTCGGCGACGATGGACAGCGCGCGCAGGGCGCGGTTGAGCGCGATCCGCAGGGAGGCGACGTCCTCCACCGGCAGCCGCAGTTCGCCGCTGGCGATCGGGATGGCGGACGCGCCCTCACGCCAGCCGGTCAGGGTGAGGGCGACTTCGCGGTCGTCCTCGCTGGCGAGCTCGATCCGGAAGACCTTGTCGCCGAGCGGGAGCTCGTTGAGGTGACGGAATGCCATGCAATGACCCCCAATTCTCGCGCCGGGGAAGCCCGTTGGCGTGCTCCCCGAACAACTTCATTCTCTCTTGGGGCACTGACAATCGGCTTCCCGCCGGACCGGGGGCGGGGTCAGCCCTTCTCCAGGTACTCCGCGCGGTCCTCGTCGAGCAGGCTCTCCAGGGCGGTGCGCAGCTCGGGGTGGGCGGCGAGGTCGGGGTCGGCGGCGACCAGCCGGGTGGCCTCGGCCCGGGCGGTGGCGATGACCTCCTCGTCGTCGAGCACCGAGAGGACCTTGAGCGAGGACTTCACCCCGGACTGGGCCTGGCCGAGGACGTCGCCCTCGCGCCGCTGCTCCAGGTCGATCCGGGAGAGCGCGAAGCCGTCCAGCGTGCCGGCCACCGCGTCCAGCCGGGCCCGCGCGGAGCTCGCCCCGGGCATCTCGCTGACCAGCAGGCACAGCCCTGCGGCGCTGCCGCGGCCGACCCGGCCGCGCAGCTGGTGGAGCTGGGAGACGCCGAACCGGTCCGCGTCCATGATCACCATCACGGTGGAGTTGGGGACGTTGACGCCGACCTCGATCACGGTGGTGGCGACCAGGACGTCCACCTCCCCCGCCGCGAAGCGCTTCATCACGTCGTCCTTGGCCTCGGGCGCGAGCCGCCCGTGCAGGATCTCCACCCGCAGCCCGGCGAGCGGGCCCCTGGTGAGCATCGCGGCGGTCTCCACCACCGACAGCGGCGGCCGCCGCTCGTCGCTGCCCGCGCCCGCGTCGCCGGGGTCGCCGGGGCCGGTGAGGTCCTCCAGGTCCTCTGCCGCCTTCCGCTTCTTCTTCCCGGCGCCCTTCGCGTCCGGCTCCTCGTCGCCGATCCGCGGGCAGACCACGTACGCCTGGTGGCCCTTGCCGACCTCCTCGCGGACCCGCTCCCAGGTGCGGGCCAGGAAGTTGGGCTTCTCCAGTGAGGGCACCACGTGGGTGGAGATCGGCGAGCGCCCGCTCGGCAGCTGGTCCAGCACCGAGGTCTCCAGGTCGCCGAAGACGGTCATCGCGACGGTCCGCGGGATCGGCGTCGCGGTCATCACCAGCAGGTGCGGCGGCTGGCCGCCCTTGGCGCGCAGCGCGTCCCGCTGCTCGACGCCGAAGCGGTGCTGCTCGTCGACGACGACCAGCCCGAGGTCCTGGAACTGGACCTTGTCCTCGATCAGGGCGTGGGTGCCGATGGTGATGCCGGCGTCGCCGCAGGCCATGTCGAGCATCGCCTGGCGCCGCGCGGGGGTGCCCATCGAGCCGGTGAGCAGCGCGACCCGGGTGCCCTGCTCGGAGCCGCCGAGCATGCCGCCCTCGGCGAGGTCGCCCATCATCTCGACGATCGAGCGGTGGTGCTGCTGGGCGAGCACCTCGGTGGGCGCGAGCAGCGCGGCCTGCCCGCCGGCGTCGACCACGGCGAGCATCGCGCGCAGCGCGACCAGGGTCTTGCCGGAGCCGACCTCGCCCTGGAGCAGCCGGTGCATGGGGTGGTCGGTGGCGAGGTCGGCGAAGATCTCGCCGCACACCTTCTGCTGGCCCTCGGTCAGGGTGAACGGCAGTCGGGCGTCGAAGGCGTCCAGCAGACCGCCGGGGGCGGCCTCGCGCGGGACGGCGGGCAGGGCGGAGTCGGCGGCCCGGCGCTGGGCGAGCGCGACCTGGAGGACGAACGCCTCGTCCCAGCGCAGGCGTTGCTGGGCGCGCTCGCGGTCGGCCTGGCTGCGCGGGCGGTGGATCAGCTCCAGCGCCTCGGGCAGCGGGATCAGGTCGTGGTCGGCGCGCAGCTCGGCGGGCAGCGGTTCGCCGACGTCGCCGAGGTGCTTGGTGAGCGCGGTGTCGATGCAGATGGACAGCTTCCAGCTGGGCATCTGGGCGCTGGCCGGGTAGACCGGGATCAGCCGGCCGGCGAACTGCGCGGCGGCGGCGGTGCCTTCGGCGCCTTCGGTCTCGTCGAGCAGCTGGTAGTCGGGCGAGGCGAGCTGCCGGGTGCGGTTGAACAGGCCGACCTTGCCGGCGAACAGGCCCTGCGCGCCGGGGCGCAGCTCCTTCTGCCGCCAGCCCTGGTTGAAGAAGACCAGCGACAGCCGGGCCCGGCCGTCGGTGACCACGACCTCCAGCCGGTCGCCCTTGCGGCCGCGGAACGGGATCAGGGTGACCTTCTCGATCCGGGCCAGCACGGTGACGTGCTCGTCGACCTCCAGCTCGTCCAGGCTGGTGAGCTGGCCGCGCTCGACGTACCGGCGCGGGTAGTGGTGCAGCAGGTCGCCGACCGTGCGCAGCTTGAGGCTGTCGGCGAGGACCTTGGCGGTACGGTCGCCGACCAGCTTGGTCAGTGGTTCATCGAGAGCGCCCATCGTGACCTGTTTACACCACCGCGGGGACAGACCGGGCGAGCGCTCACTCGACGCCGATCAGCAGCAGGGCCGCCTCCTGGCCGCCGGGGTAGGCGACGGTGTCGACCTCGGGGCGGGTCCGGCGGGCGTGCGCGAGCAGCCGGTCGGTGAGGCCGGAGGGGAGCTCGTCACCGAGGACCAGGGTGACCAGCTCGCCGCCGCCGGCCAGCATCCGGTCGAGCAGGGTGACGGCGGTGTCGCCGATGTCGTCGCCGATCACCACCACGTCGCCGTCGATCAGCCCGAGCACGTCGCCGGCCTGGCAGACGCCCGCCATGGTCCAGGACTCCCCTTCGGCGAGGGCGAGTTCGGCGTGCCGGGTGGCGCCGGCGGCGGAGGTCATGGTGACCACGTCCTCGTCGAAGCGCCGGGTGGCGTCGTGCACGGCGAGCGCCGCCAGGCCCTGGACCGGGGAGCGGGTGGGCAGCACGGCGATCCGCAGGCCCTCCTCGCGCAGCTGGTCGGCGGCGGCCCCGGCGGCGGCCCGCAGTTCGGGGTCGTTGAGCAGCAGGATCACCTCGCGGGCGGCGCAGCGGCGGACCGCCTCGGCGAGTTCGGCGCTGGCCGGCGGCCGGTCCGGGTCGGCGGGCAGCACGGCGGAGCCGGCCTGGGCGCAGAGCTCGGCGAGACCGGTGCCGGAGACCACGCTGAGCACGGCGCGGCCGTGCGAGACGGTCTCCTCCCGCTCGCCGGCGCGAGCGGCCGCCTCGGCGAAGTGCGTGATCCGGATCCGGTACGGCCGGCCGGCCTCGACGCCGGCCTCCACGGCGGCGCCCGCGTCGTCCACGTGCACGTGGACGTTCCACAGGCCGTCGCCGCCGCCGATCACCAGGGAGTCGCCGAGCCCGGAGAGCCGTTCGCGCAGCGCGGGCAGCGCGTGGTCCGGGGCGTCCAGCAGGTAGATCACCTCGAAGGCGGGGTGTCCGGGGCCGGGCGGCCGCTCGTGGCCCTCGCAGCCGGGGGCGTGCGCGACGGAGATCTCCTGCCGCAGGGCGACCGGGCCCATCGGGGTCTGGCCGGCGACGGCGTCGGCCAGCGCGCCGAGCACCGCGACCAGTCCGCGCCCGCCGGCGTCGACCACTCCGGCCTCGGCGAGCACGTCCAGTTGGTCGGGGGTGCGCAGCAGCGCCTCGCGGGCGGCCCGGTAGGCGGTCTCGGCCACCGCGGTCAGGCCTTCCTGCTGCCGGTCCGCGGTCCGCGCGGCGGTGGCCGCGACGGTGAGCAGCGTCCCCTCGACCGGTTCGGCGACGGCCTGGTAGGCCGCCTCGGCGGCCCGCAGCAGTGCCTTGCGCAGCGCCTGGGGGCTGCCGCCGTGCGCGGCCAGCACCTCGGCGAAGCCGCGCAGCCACTGCGCGAGGATCACCCCGGAGTTGCCGCGCGCCCCGATCAGCGCCCCGCGCGCGGCGGCGGTGGCGGCCGGTCCGAGCGCGGGCTGCTCGGGCCCGGCGAACGCCGCGTCCAGCGCCTCGGCGGCGGACTCCACGGTCAGGTACAGGTTGGTGCCGGTGTCGCCGTCCGGAACCGGGTAGACGTTGAGCGCGTCGATCTCCTCGCGGGCCTGGCCGAGGGCGGTCAGCGCCAGGCGGCACCAGGTGCGGACGGCGGTGGCGTCGAGCGTGTCCAGCACCAGGTCTCCTCCGGGTGAACGCCACGGGAACGCGACGGGACGCGGTGGCGGGGGCGATGCTGGCAGGTTATCGGTGCGGGAGTCGCGTCCGCGCTGGCAGGACGGCTGCGCGCCGACGATCACGGCCCCGGGCATGGTAGTTTCGTGGGGCGGGAGCAACCGTTGTATGCTCTCACGGTTGCCTGGAACAACCCGGGCTCACCCCTTGATCCGATCCGGTCCACGCGAGTGTTCCGGAGGGCTCAGCCGGGGTTTTCCGAAAGTAACTGATCTGAAGTCTTGGAGTGACTCCTGTGGCTGCCAACTGCGACGTCTGCGGCAAGGGGCCGGGCTTCGGCAACAGCATCTCCCACTCGCACCGCCGTACCTCCCGTCGTTGGAACCCCAACATTCAGACGGTGCGCGCTGTGATTGGGCGTACGCCGAAGCGGCTCAATGTCTGCACCTCGTGCATCAAGGCCGGTAAGGTCTCGCGCTGACGCGCAGACCGGTAAGCCGGTCCTCCGGAAAGCCGATCCACCCTCGGGTGGGTCGGCTCTCTGCTTTTCCGGTGCCGTGCGGCGCGCGGCCCCGCCGGGGAGGTGCCGCGCGGCCGCCTCAGCGCTCGCGCCAGAAGTGGTCGACCGGGCCGATGCCGGCGCCGAGCGCGAAGCCGTGCTCGATGGCGCCGGTGGTGTAGGCCTTCGCGGCGGCGACCGCGTCCGGCAGGTCGGCGCCCTTGGCGAGCTCCGCGGCGATCGAGCTGGCCAGGGTGCAGCCGGTGCCGTGGGTGTGCCGGTTGTCGTGGCGCGGCGCGCGGTACCAGTGCCGTTCGCCGTCGGCCCCGAGCAGCAGGTCGGCGGCCTCGCCCTCCAGGTGGCCGCCCTTGACCAGCACCCAGCGCGGCCCGAGGTCGAGCAGCGCCTTCGCCGCGTCGGCCATCTGCGCCTCGCCCTCCACCACCCGGCCGGTGAGCTGGGTGACCTCGTGCAGGTTGGGGGTGGCGAGGGTGGCGACCGGCAGCAGCCGCTCGCGGACGGTCGCGACGGCCTCGGCGGCGAGCAGCGCGTCGCCGTGCTTGGAGACGCCGACCGGGTCGACGACGACCGGCGCGTCCACGCCGGCCAGCAGCTCGGACACCGTCTCGACCAGCTCGATCGAGGCGAGCATGCCGGTCTTCACGGCCTGCACGCCGATGTCGTCGACGACGCTGCGGAACTGGGCGCGGACGGCCTCGGCGGGCAGCTCCCAGTAGCCCTGGACGCCGAGCGAGTTCTGCGCGGTGACCGCGGTGATCACGCTCATCCCGTGGACGCCGAGGGCGAGCATCGCCTTGAGGTCGGCCTGGATGCCGGCGCCGCCGCCGCTGTCGGAGCCGGCGACGGTGAGGACACGGGGCGGAGCGCTGGAGACCATGCGCCCAACCTACCGGGCCGCGGTCACAGCACGGCTTCGGATTCCGCCCAGCGGTCCTCGGGCACCGTCTTCAACTGCACCACCGCGTCGGCGATCGGCACCAGCTCGACGTCGTTGCCGCGCAGCGCGGTGAAGTGGCCGAAGGCGCCCTTGTGGACGGCCTCGACGGCGTGCCAGCCGAACCGGCTGGCGAGGACGCGGTCGCGGGCGGTGGGGGTGCCGCCGCGCTGGGTGTGGCCGAGGATGACCGGACGGGCCTCCGTGCCGAGGATGTCCTCCAGCTCGTGGGCGAGCCGGTTGCCGATGCCGCCGAAGGTCCGGTGGCCGTACTGGTCGACCTGGCCGCGCTCGAAGCGCAGCGTGCCGGGCGCCGGCTCGGCGCCCTCGGCGACCGCGATGATGGCGAACTTCTTGCCGCGCCGGAAGCGTTCCTCGACCATCCTGGCGACCGCCTCGATGTCGAACGGCTTCTCCGGGATGAGGATGCCGTGGGCGCCGCCGGCCACGCCCGCGGTCAGCGTGATCCAGCCGGTGTGCCGACCCATCAGCTCCACCACCATCACCCGCTGGTGGGACTCGGCGGTGGTCTTGAGCCGGTCGATCGCCTCGGTGGCGACGTGCACGGCGGTGTCGAAGCCGAAGGTGACGTCGGTGGCGTCGATGTCGTTGTCGATGGTCTTCGGCACGCCGACGACCGGCAGTCCGGCGTCGCTGAACAGCTTGGCCGCGGTCAGCGTGCCCTCGCCGCCGATCGCGATCAGCGCGTCGATGTCCAGGCCCCGGGCGAGTTCGGCGGCGTTGTCGACGGCCCAGCGGATCCGCTCGCGCCGGACCCGGGCCGAGCCGAGGACGGTGCCGCCCAGGGTGAGCAGACCGGTCACGTCGTCGTGCGAGATCGGCCGGGCCCGGCCCTCGATCAGGCCGAGGAAGCCGTCCTCGATGCCGATGATCTCGTCGCCGTGGACGTCGGTGCCGCGGTGCACCACGGACCGGATCACCGCGTTGAGGCCCGGGCAGTCACCGCCGCTGGTCAGGACGCCGATTCGCATGGTGTCTGGGTCTCCCGCTCCTGGGGCGGCGCAGGCCCCCGAGTAGTTGGATCCGAACATCCGGACGGACCCGGACATACCGGACCGTCCGACAGCGCAAGACTACGCGCTCCGCCCGGCCGGGGACCCCTCAGCGCGCCACCGCAAGCCGGGCTACTCCGAGCCGAAGTGGTCCCAGCCGCCCGCGCGGTCCCAGGGGGCGCCGTCGACGGTGACGCGGCCCCCGCGCGCGGGGTCGGCGGTCCGGACCACCTCGCCGACCACCCGCCAGCGGGCCGGCAGCTGGACGGTCTTCGGGAAGGTCGCCACGATCGCGTGGTCCTCCCCGCCGGAGAGCACCCATACAAGCGGATCCACGCCCACGGCCTGGCCGATGTCCGCCATCTGGGCAGGCACGTCGAAGTCGGCTGCGTGCAGGTCGATGTCCACCCCGCTGGCCTTGGCGACGTGGCCGAGGTCGGCGACCAGGCCGTCGCTGACGTCCACCATCGCGGTGGCGCCGAGGTCGGCCCCGGCCGGGCCCGCGTGGTACGGCGGCTCGGGCCGGCGGTGCGCCTCCACGAACGCGCGCGGCGAGCGGAAGCCGCGCTGCAGCACGGTCAGCCCGGCGGCCGACCAGCCCAGCCAGCCGGTCACCGCCACCACGTCGCCGACCTGCGCGCCGCTGCGCACCACCGGCGCCCGGCCCTGCAGGTCGCCGAGCGCGGTGATCGCCAGCGTGATGGTGTCGCCGCGGACCACGTCCCCGCCGACCACGGTGGCGCCGGCCACCTGGCACTCGTCGCGCAGCCCGTCCATCAGCTCGGTGGCCCAGGTGGTGGGCAGGTCGGCGGGCGCGACCAGGCCGAGCAGGATCGCGGTGGGCACCGCGCCCATCGCCGCCACGTCGGCGAGGTTCTGCGCGGCGGACTTGCGGCCCACGTCGTACGCGGTGGACCAGTCCCGGCGGAAGTGCCGACCCTCGATCAGCACGTCGGTGGTGGCGACCACCCGACCGTCCGGGGCCTTCACCACGGCGGCGTCGTCGCCCGGCCCGAGGTCGACGGCCGGGGTCAGCGGCAGCCGGGCGGTCAGCTCCCGGATGAGGCCGAACTCACCGAGCTCGCCCACGGTCCCCTGCATCAGCCGTCCTCCCGGTCCAACGGTGTCGAGTAGTCAGTGCCTGGACGCACGCGCCCCCGCGCGCAGCGTACGCCCTGTGCCCGTGCAGATGTCTCCCCTACCCGGGGTGGGGCGCGGTAGCGTGGTGATCAGACCGCTGGCCGGTCCACCCACCCATGCCGCTGGAGGTCTCCGTGGTCCAGGCGTACATCCTGATTCAGACCGAGGTGGGCAAGGCCACCGCGGTGGCGCAGTCCATCACCAAGATCCAGGGCGTGGTCACCGCCGAGGACGTCACCGGCCCGTACGACGTGATCGTGCGCGCCGAGGCCGACTCGATCGACGACCTGGGCCGGCTGGTGGTGGCGCAGGTCCAGCAGGTCGAGGGCATCACGCGGACGCTGACCTGTCCGGTGGTCCGGCTGTAGGGCCCGGTTACCATCGGCGGGTGGTCCGATCCGTTCTGAGCCGACTGCCCGCGCCGGTGCGCTGGCTCGCGCCCCCCGCCGCCCTGCTGGGCTGCACGGTCCTGCTGGTGACCGCGTGGTCCTCGCCCGAGGATGTCGCGCCGCCGGTGCCGCGCGCGTCGGCGGTGGCCGCGTGCGAGGCGCTGGACCGGGCGCTGCCCGCGAAGGTGCTCGGCCATGAGCGCCAGGACCCCTCCCCCGCCTCGCCGTACACGGCGGCCTGGGGCAGTTCGCCGCGCACCGTGCTGCGCTGCGGCATCGAGCGGCCCGACTACCTGGACGACGACCCGCTGAAGCAGTCCCCCGAGGTCAACGGCGTGCAGTTCGGCATGGGCCCGGACGGTGGGGGCGGCTACTACTTCGTCACCACGCTGCGCCGGGCGTACGTGGAGATCCACGTGCCGAAGGGCGCGTACCCGGGCCCCCTGGACCCGCTGAACTCGCTGACCGACGCCATCGCGGCGACGGTCCCCCCCGGCCTGTAGGCCGGCGGGGACCGAGGGGCGCGGGTCAGCGCAGGCCGGTGGAGCGGCGCAGCGCGGCACCGAGCAGGCGGTCGATCAGCTCGCTGTAGGACAGGCCGCTGGCCTCCCACATCTTCGGGTACGCCGAGATGGGGGTGAAGCCGGGCATGGTGTTGATCTCGTTGACCATCCACCGGCCGTCGTCCAGCAGGAAGAAGTCGACCCGGGCGAGGCCCTCGCAGCCGAGTGCCTCGAACGCGGCGACGGCCTGCCGGCGGATCTCCGCCGTCTCGTCCTCCGACAGCCTGGCCGGGATCTCGACCTCGGAGGAGTCGATGTACTTGGCCTCGAAGTCGTAGAACTCGAAGTCGCCGCCGACCAGGATCTCGGCCGGGACGCTGGCCCGCGGGCCGTCCTCGAACTCCAGCACCGCGCACTCGATCTCGCGGCCCTCGACGCCCAGCTCGACGATCACCTTGGGGTCGTGCCGGCGGGCCTCCTCGATCGCCCCGTCCAGGTCGGCGAGGTCCTTGACCTTGGTGATGCCGATGGACGAGCCGGCCCGACAGGGCTTGACGAACAGCGGCAGCCCGAGCGCCTCGACGCGGGAGCGCGCGGCGGCCCGGCCGGCCTCGGTCTCCCACTCGCGCGGCTTGATCACCGTGTAGCTGCCGGCGAAGATCCCGTTGGACTCCAGGACCCGCTTGGTGAACTCCTTGTCCATGCCGACCGCGCTGGCGAGCACGCCGGAGCCGACGTACGGGACGCCGGAGAGCTCGAGCAGGCCCTGGACGGTGCCGTCCTCGCCCCACGGGCCGTGCAGCAGCGGCAGCACCACGTCGACCTCGCCGAGCACCTTCGGGGTGGCGCCCGGCTCGCTCAGGACCACCTCGCGGCTGGCCGGGCTGCCCGGCAGCGCGACCTGGCCCTCGGTCGACTCGGCGACCTGGTCGACGTCCGGCAGCCGGCCGTCGGTGATGGACATCCGGGCCGGCGCGTCGGCGACCAGCGCCCAGCGGCCCTCGTGGGTGATGCCGATCGGCAGCACCTCGTACTTGCTCCGGTCGATCGCCTTGAGCACGCTGCCGGCCGTGGAGACCGAGATGCCGTGCTCCGAGCTGCGGCCGCCGAAGACGATCGCGACGCGCGGCTTGGCCGCGTGGTTCGGGGAGGTCTGTTCGATGCTCATATCGCTTTTGAGACTACCGTCCGTTTTCGGTCACCGGCGCTCCGGCTTGGCCGAACGGGCCATGAGGCCCTTGAGCACCTCCTGGGTGGGCCGGCCGTTGTGCACGACGTCGACCACGGCCTCGACGATCGGCATGTCGACGCCGTTGCGCCGGGCCAGGTCGAGCACCGACTCGCAGGACTTGACGCCCTCCGCGGTCTGGCTGGTTGCGGCGATCGTCTCGGCCAGCGTCATGCCGCGACCGAGATTGGTGCCGAAGGTGTTGTTGCGCGACAGCGGCGAGGAGCAGGTGGCCACCAGGTCGCCCATGCCGGCCAGGCCCGCGAAGGTGTGCGCGTCGGCGCCGAGCGCCAGCCCCAGCCGGGTGGTCTCGGCCAGGCCGCGGGTGATCAGGGTGGCCTTGGTGTTGTCGCCCAGGCCCATGCCGTTGGCCATGCCGACCGCCAGGCCGATCACGTTCTTCACCGCGCCGCCGAGCTCGCAGCCGATCACGTCGGTGTTGGTGTACGGGCGGAAGTACGGGGTGTGGCAGGCGGTCTGGAAGCGCTTGGCGACCGCCTCGTCGGTGCACGCGACCACGGTGGCGGCGGGCTGCCGGTTGGCGATCTCGCCGGCCAGGTTGGGTCCGGAGACCACCGCGACCCGCTCCGGGCCGACCCCGGCGACCTCCTGGACGACCTCGCTCATCCGCTTCGCGGTGCCGAGCTCGATGCCCTTCATCAGCGAGACCAGCACGGTCCGGGGGCCCAGCAGCGGCGCCCAGTGCGCGAGGTTGTCGCGCAGCGTCTGGGACGGCACCGAGAGCACCGCGAAGTCCGCGCCGGCCAGCGCCTCGGCCGGGTCGGTGGTGGCCCGGATCGACTCCGGCAGCCGCAGGTTCGGCAGGTAGTCCGGGTTGACGTGGTCCCGGTCGATCGCGTCGACCAGTTCCTTGCGGCGGCCCCACAGGACCACCTCGCAGCCGGCGTCGGCCAGGATCATCGCGAACGCGGTGCCCCAGGAGCCGGTGCCCATCACGGCGCAGCGGGTCATCGGCCGCCCTCCGCCCGGTCCTTCTTCGCCTCCGCCGCGGCCGCCCGTTCCCGGGCCGCCCTGCGCATGTCGTACCGCTCGGCGGGCGCCTTCTCCCCGCGGATCCCCTCCAGCACCTCGGTGATGGCGTCCAGGATGTCCTCGGTGGCGTCCCGCAGCACCTGCGCGGTGAGCTCCTGCCCCTGGTACTTGGACAGGTCGACCGCCGGGCCCGCCGCCACGATCACCTTGTGCCGCGGGAACGGCCGGTACTTGGCACCGCCGCCGCGCCCGTACGGCGGGATGATCTCGTGCGCGCCCCAGTGCGCCACCGGGATCACCGGCGCGCCGGTCATCAGCGCGACCCGGGCGGCGCCGCTCTTGCCGGTCATCGGCCACAGCTCCGGATCCCGGGTGAGCGTGCCCTCCGGGTAGAACTGCACGCACTGGCCGCGGTCGATCGCGTCGATCGCGGCGCGGAACGCCTCGGCCGCGTCGGTCGACTCGCGGAACACCGGGATCTGGCCGGTCTTGCGCAGCATGAACCCGATGAACGGGATCGAGAACAGCGAGGACTTGCCGAGGATCCGCGGCGGTCGGCCGCTGTTGTACTGCCAGTGCGCGTAGAACACCGGGTCGATGACCGAGTTGTGGTTCACCGCGGCGATGAACCCGCCCTTCTCGGGCAGGTGCTCCCAGCCGCGCCAGTCCCGCGTCGCCAGGGCGAGGGTCACCGGCTTCACGAGCACGGCCGCGAAGCGGTACCAGATCCCGTAGTCGGGATTGCCGAACCTGGCGTTAGAGCGGCGCGCCACCCCAGCTCCTCCTCATCCGGTGCGGCACCCGGGGTGCCGCGGTCTGTCCTCGCCGGGCCGGTCTCGGCTCCGAGCGGCGACCAGTCTCGCCCGTGGGCGGACCGGCTGTCGAGCAGCCCCCGCCGGTGGCCCGGCGCGAGTGACCAGGCACACGCACCGCCGGAGTCCGACGGGGTTGGCCTGCGCATTGGCACCGGCGCCAGAATTGACGCCGATGACAGAGGACACCGTACGCCCCGTCGCGCCCGTCCCGCCCGGACCGTCCGGTGGCGGCGCCGGCTGGTCCCTGGTGCTGCCCGTGAAGCGGCTGGAACTCGCCAAGAGCCGGCTCGCCGGTTTCCCCGGCGCACGGCGGCCGGACCTCGCCCTCGCCTTCGCCCTGGACACCGTCACCGCCGCCCTCGCCTGCCGCGAGGTCCACCGCGTCCTGGTGGTCACCCGCGACCCCGCCGCCGGCCGCCGGCTCACCGCGCTCGGCGCCACCGTCGTCGCCGACGAACCCGGCGGCGGGCTCAACCCCGCCCTCGCGCACGGCGTGCGGCGGGCGCGCGAGAGCGCCCCGCACGCGCCGGTCGCCGCCCTCTCCGCCGACCTGCCCGCCCTGCGGGCCGGTGAACTGGGCCGGGTGCTCGGCGCGGTGCCGGCCGTCGGCCGCGCCTTCCTGCCCGACGCGCCCGGCACCGGCACCGTCCTGCTCGCCTGCCGGCCCGGGGCGCCGCTCTCCCCCGCGTTCGGGCCGACCTCGCGGCGCGACCACGCGAGCGGCGGCGCCCGCGAACTCGCCGTCGCCGACGTACCGTCCGTCCGCCGGGACGTCGACACCCCCGACGACCTCGCCGAGGCCCTCGCCCTCGGCGTCGGCCCGCACACGGCCGCCCTGCTCCACTGAGCGGGCTCGCTATGCTGCCTGCATGCAGGCCACCTCCTTCACCTTCGACCCGGCGACCCGGACCGGTTCCGTCCTCCTCGACGACGGCACCCCCGTCCCGTTCGACGCCGCCGCCTTCGACGCCGGCGGCCTGCGACTGCTCCGCCCCGGCCAGCGCGTCCGCATCCGCACCGAGGGCACCGGCGGCGCCCGCCGCGTCGTCTTCATCACCCTCCAGACCTTCCCCGACCCCGCCGACGCCTGACCCGCCCGCCGGGCCCCGACGCCCCACAGGCAGTCACCCCCGCCCCCACCGCTGCGCGACCCCGCCCGAGGCGGACTCCCCCGGCAACACCGACCCGCCGGGGGCGAATCACGTCCGGGCGGTCGAAATCCCCGCCGGGGGCGCGTCCTGCCGCCACGTCATACCGCCACGCGGCCCCGTCACACCCAGCCCCCTGCTGGGCACCCCGGAGGTGGCCCCCCGGCAACACCGACTCGCCGGAGGCGAACCACGTCCGGGCTACCGGCACCCCCGCCGGGAGCGGACCCTGCCGGCCACGCCCCTGCCGCTGCGCGGCCCCGCCGGAGGCGGACCCTCCCGGCAACAACCCGGCCGCCGCAGGCGAATCGGGTCCGGGCAGGCGAAATCCCGGCCAGGGGCCTGTCCTGCCGGGAGTGGGGGGTCGTCGTGCGCTCGCGGGTCAGGTGTCGAGGCGGATCGCGTGGGCGCGGCCGGCCATGTGGAAGCTGAGGGTGAGTCGGCCGTCCCGGGCGAGGAAGGTCTCGACGCGTTCGACGGCGCCCGGCCCGAAGAAGTAGCGGTAGGCCTCGTACTGGGTCCACCCGAGCGGGAGGACGCGGAGCGACTGCCAGAGCGCGTCGAGCGCGTCCGGGAGCCGGGTGAAGGTGGCCGGCTCGGTGATGTCCTCGATCGAGACCGTGTACCCCTTGGGCGCGGGCGCGGTGGCGTTCATTGCACTGACTCCTCGTCGAGTTCGGCCCACACCAGGTGGACCGTGGCGATGTACTGGTGGCCGAAGCGGTCGGCCGAGGACAGCGCGGCCAGCATTTCCAGGTGGGCGTCCCGGTCGAGCTCCGCGGGCAGTTCGGCCTCCACCCGGAAGCCGCCACCGGGAAGGCGGCGGATGCGTGCCCGGCCACCGGTCGCGGTCGCCAGGCGGGCGGCGAGGTCAAACGCCCTGGTGGTTCGCACGCAACGCCTCTCCCCGAGAGCAGCTGGTCACGCAAAGTGAATCTAACGCATTAGATTCCACCTGATGCATTAGATTGTCAACCTCGTATCACCCGTCAGCTGCCGCCGGGAGAGCCAGATGCCGTCGCAGGAGCCCCCGTACCAGCGGATCGCCGAGGACCTGCGCCGCCGCATCGCGGCCGGCGAGTGGTCGGTCGGTGAGCGGCTGCCGTCCCGGGCCCGGCTGGCCCAGGACTACGGCGTGGGGCCGAACGTGCTGCAGCGCGCGCAGGAACTCCTCATCGAGCAGCACCTGTTGGAGGGCCGGGCCGGCTCGGGGACGTACGTCCGGCAGCCGCCGGAGCAGCGCACGATGGTCCGCTCGCGCCTGGGCTCGTCCTTCCCGGACGAGCTGAAGCCGGACAGCTACGACTCGCACTCCTTCGCCCGGGAGCCGGCGCCCGAGCACATCGCCGAGCGGCTGGGCATCGCGCCGGGCGAGCCCACCGTGCGCACCCGGTACGAGTTCTTCGCCGACCGCCGGCCGGTCCAACTCGCCGACAGCTGGGAGCCGATGGCCATCACCCGCGGCCAGCCGGTGCTGCTGCCGGAGCGGAACCCGATCGGTGCGGGGCGCGGCGTGCTGAAGCGGATGGACTCGATCGGCGTACGCGTGGTGCGGGTGGTGGAGCGTCCGCGCCCGGCGCGCGCGACCGTGGAGCAGGCTCTGCTGCTCGGCATTTCGGCGGGCGACCTGGTCACCGTCATCGAGCGGACGCACTACGACGACGCCGGCCGCGCGGTGGAGACCGCCGATCTGGTCGTTCCGGATTCCCGCTGGGAAATCGTCTACGAGCTCCCGGTCGGCGAATTCTCCTGACCGGCAGACAGCTGCGGCGGCCCGCACCGGTATTGCACCGGTGCGGGCCGCCGCAGTTGTTGACGGCCTGTCCGGCCGTCGGGGGCGACTACTTGGCGGTCGACTTGCGCGCGGCGGTCTTGCGCGTGGCGGTCTTCTTCGCCGGAGCGGTCTTCTTCGCGGTGGTCGCGGTCTTCTTCGCCGGAGCGGCCTTCTTGGCGGCGGCGGCGGTCTTGGCCGGAGCGGCCTTCTTCGCCGCGGTGGTCTTGGCCGCGGTGGTCTTGGCCGCCGTGGTCTTCGCGGCGGTCGTCTTCGCGGCCGTGGTCTTCGCGGCGGTGGTCTTGGTGGCCGTGGTCTTCTTGACCGCGGTCGCCTTCTTCGCGGCGGTGGCGGTGGTGGTCTTCTTCGCGGCGGCGGCCTTCTTGGTGGCCGGGGCGGCGGCGGCCGCGGCGCGCTTGGTGGCGGCACGCTTGGCGGCGGGGGTGGCGGCGACACCGGACTTGCCCGGGGTGAGGGAGCCCTTGGGCGCCTTCTTGACGGACGGGCCCTCCTTCGGCAGCTTCTTGCTGCCGGAGACGAGGTCCTTGAAGCCCTGGCCCGGACGGAACCGCGGCACCGAGGTCTTCTTGACCTTCACGCGCTCGCCGGTCTGCGGGTTGCGGGCGAAGCGCGCCGAGCGCTCCACCTTCTCGAAGGTGCCGAAACCGGTGACCGACACGCGGTCACCCGCCACGACGGCACGCACCATGGTGTCGAGCACTGCGTCGACGGCCTCTGCGGCAGCCTTGCGACCGCCCAGCTGCTCGGCCACCGCTTCGACAAGCTGAGCCTTGTTCACGTCTTCCCCTTCGGAAACGGGCGCCGGATGAATCCATCCGTTCATTTCGCACGTTAGGTATGTATGTGCGGACTTTCAATTACCAAACGCGTGAATCACCCTAGTGTCGCAACGAATTTGCGCATCGGCGACCTCAGGTGGGCGGGATGCGCCCCTCGTCGAGGTCCTGCACAAAGCGACTCAACCGCCGCGCCGCCTCCGGGAGATCACGCTTGGCGGTCTCGGTGACGATGAGCAGTTGACGGGTGAGAGCGGTCTTTGCGTCCGTTGACACGTTCAGCGCATGAACGCGGGCATGGGCTTGCTTCAACCGCTCGGCCACCAGCGCGTAGAGCGCGGTGACTTCCGAGTCGGTAGCACCGTCCGTCCCCTCCGGTGACGCGGGTTCGCCACCCGGGTACGGAGGTTCGGGGTTCCGGTGCACGCAACGATTGTGCCATCTGTTGCGAGTTGCACTACACCAGGGCGGCTTTCAGCGGGTTGATGCGGGTTGATTACGCGCACTCAACACGGAAGACCCGCCCCCGGGGTGGGGGCGGGTCTTCCGTCGCTGCGTCAGAAAGGTGCTACTCGGTCGCCACTCAGGCGGCCGGCAGAGTGCGCGGCTTGAACGCGGGCCGGGTGCCTTCGAACGCCGCGATGTCGCCCTCGTTCTGAAGGGTGATGGAGATGTCGTCCAGGCCGTTCAGCAGGCGCCAGCGGACGTTGTCGTCCAGTTCGAACGAGGCCGTGATGCCCTCGGCGCGCACCTCGCGGGCCTCCAGGTCGACGGTGATCTCGGCGGTCGGGTCCGCCTCGACCAGCGCCCACAGCGCCTCCACGGTCTCCTGCGGGAGGAGGACCGTCAGCAGGCCGTTCTTCAGCGAGTTGCCGCGGAAGATGTCGGCGAAGCGGGAGGAGATGACCGCCTGGAAGCCGTAGTTCTGCAGCGCCCAGACGGCGTGCTCGCGGGAGGAGCCGGTGCCGAACTCGGGGCCGGTCACCAGGACGGTGGCGCCCTGCCGCTCGGGGCGGTTGAGGACGAAGTCCTCGTCCTTGCGCCAGGCCTCGAACAGGCCGTCCTCGAAGCCGGAGCGGGTGACCTTCTTCAGCCAGTGCGCCGGGATGATCTGGTCGGTGTCCACGTTCGAGCGGCGCAGCGGGACGGCGCGGCCGGTGTGGGTGGTGAACTTCTCCATGGCTCAGGCCTCCACGGCGACGCGGTCGGTCAGGTCGGACGGTGCGGCCAGACGGCCCACCAGCGCGGTGGCGGCGGCCACCTGGGGGGAGACCAGGTGGGTGCGGCCACCCTTGCCCTGGCGGCCCTCGAAGTTGCGGTTCGAGGTGGAGGCGCAGCGCTCGCCCGGGGCCAGCTGGTCCGGGTTCATGCCCAGGCACATCGAGCAGCCGGCGTGGCGCCACTCGGCCCCCGCGGCGGTGAAGACCTTGTCCAGGCCCTCCTCGACGGCCTGCAGGGCGACCCGCACCGAGCCGGGGACGACCAGCATCCGCAGGCCCTCGGCGATCTGCCGGCCCTCCAGGATCGCCGCGGCGGCGCGCAGGTCCTCGATCCGGCCGTTGGTGCAGGAGCCGACGAAGACGGCGTCGACCTTGACCTCGCGCAGCGGGGTGCCGGCCTCCAGGCCCATGTACTTGAGGGCGTTCTCCGCGGCGATCTTCTCCTGCGGGTCCTCGAAGTCGTCGGGGCTCGGCACGTTGGCGCCCAGCGGCGCGCCCTGGCCCGGGTTGGTGCCCCAGGTGACGAACGGGGTCAGCTCGTTCGCGTCGATGAAGACCTCGGCGTCGAAGACCGCGTCCTCGTCGGTGGTCAGGGTGCGCCAGTACTCGACGGCGGCGTCCCAGTCCTCGCCCTGGGGGGCGTGCGGACGGCCCTGGAGGTAGTCGAAGGTGGTCTGGTCCGGGGCGATCATGCCGGCCCGGGCGCCCGCCTCGATGGACATGTTGCAGATGGTCATCCGGGCCTCCATGGAGAGGCTGCGGATAGCCGAGCCGCGGTACTCCAGGACGTAGCCCTGGCCGCCGCCGGTGCCGATCTTGGTGATGATGGCCAGGATCAGGTCCTTGGCGGTGACGCCCTCGGGCAGCTCGCCCTCGACCGTGATGGCCATGGTCTTGAACGGGGCCAGCGGCAGCGTCTGGGTGGCCAGCACGTGCTCGACCTGGCTGGTGCCGATGCCGAAGGCCAGTGCGCCGAAGGCGCCGTGGGTGGAGGTGTGGGAGTCGCCGCAGACCACGGTGGTGCCGGGCTGGGTCAGGCCCAGCTGCGGGCCGACCACGTGGACCACGCCCTGCTCGACGTCGCCCAGCGAGTGGATGCGCACGCCGAACTCCTCGGCGTTCCTGCGCAGCGTCTCCAGCTGGACCCGGGAGACCGGGTCGGCGATCGGCTTGTCGATGTCCAGGGTCGGGGTGTTGTGGTCCTCGGTGGCGATCGTCAGATCGGTCCGGCGGACCTTCCGGCCGGCCAGACGGAGGCCGTCGAACGCCTGCGGGCTGGTCACCTCGTGCAGCAGGTGCAGGTCGATGTAGAGCAGGTCGGGCTCGCCCTCGGCGCGCCTGACGACGTGGTCGTCCCAGACCTTCTCTGCCAGTGTCCGTCCCATCGGAATCCCTCCAGCCGGCCGCGTTGCCGGCCGCTCGTCTCTGTTGTCCAGGATGTGGACAGCCTGGTAAGGGTCCATCCTGGGTGTCTTCCGGGCTGCTGCATCAAGAGTGGCGCTTTTCTCGGAAGATTGAACTTGCGTCTCGCGGACTGAGACTGCAGTATCGGAGCATGGACAACACTAGCGGCGTCGGCGTTCTCGACAAGGCCGCTCTGGTGCTCAGCGCACTGGAGTCGGGCCCCGCCACGCTGGCGGGGCTGGTCGCCGCCACCGGTCTGGCGCGGCCCACGGCCCACCGACTCGCCGTCGCTCTCGAACACCACCGCCTGGTCACCAGGGACATGCAGGGCCGGTTCATCCTCGGCCCCCGACTTGCCGAGCTCTCGGCCGCGGCCGGCGAGGACCGGCTGCTGGCCGCCGCCGGCCCGGTGCTCACCCATCTGCGCGACGTCACCGGCGAGAGCGCCCAGCTCTACCGCCGACAGGGCGAGATGCGGATCTGCGTGGCCGCCGCCGAGCGCCTCTCGGGCCTGCGGGACACCGTGCCGGTCGGCTCCACGCTGCCGATGAAGGCCGGCTCCGCCGCCCAGGTCCTGCTGGCCTGGGAGGAGCCCGAGCGCCTGCACCGCGGCCTCCAGGGCGCCCGCTTCACCGCCACCGCGCTGAGCGGCGTCCGGCGGCGCGGCTGGGCCCAGTCGATCGGCGAGCGGGAGCCGGGCGTGGCGTCCGTCTCCGCGCCCGTCCGCGGCCCCTCCAACCGCGTGGTGGCCGCCGTGTCGGTGTCCGGCCCGATCGAGCGCCTGACCCGCCACCCGGGCCGGCTGCACGCCCAGGCCATCATCGAGGCCGCCAACCGCCTCACCGAGGCGCTGCGCCGCGGCTGAGCCGCGCGCGAGGGCCCGTCCCCGGGGGCGGGCCCTTCCGCGTGCACCGGTCCGCGCGCCCGGGCCCGCGTGCCTCGTAGGCCGGAAATGCAAAAAAGCCCCGGCCTTTTCGCCGGAGCTTCTCGGATTTCTGGCTGGGGTACCAGGACTCGAACCTAGACTAAATGAACCAGAATCACTCGTGCTGCCAATTACACCATACCCCAAAAGTACCCCCGACCGGATTCGAACCGGCGCTACCGCCTTGAGAGGGCGGCGTGCTAGGCCGCTACACAACGGGGGCCTTGATGAGTACCCCCGACCGGATTCGAACCGGCGCTACCGCCTTGAGAGGGCGGCGTGCTAGGCCGCTACACAACGGGGGCTTGCTCATCATTTTGCAATTGTTGAGATTGCGTACCCCCGACCGGATTCGAACCGGCGCTACCGCCTTGAGAGGGCGGCGTGCTAGGCCGCTACACAACGGGGGCTTGCGTCACACTGGGTGCTGCGCTGGGGTACCAGGACTCGAACCTAGACTAACTGAACCAGAATCAGTCGTGCTGCCAATTACACCATACCCCACCAGAGTTCAACCCCCTTGCGGGGTCTTCCTCGGCGTCTTGCGCCTCCCGGACCGGGCGGCGCAGAAAGAACATTACCCGACGCGCGGCCCCGCTCCAAAATCGATAACCGCAGGCAGGGCCCCGGGTGGCTGCGGGCCTGGTCAGCGACCGGGCCCGCAGCCACCGCGGGCGGCCGTCAGGAGGCCGGAACCAGCTCCAGCGCGGCGCGCAGACGGCGCAGCGTCTCCTCGCGGCCGAGCAGCTCCATCGACTCGAAGAGCGGCGGGGAGACCCGGCGGCCGGTGACCGCCACCCGCAGCGGGGTGAAGGCGAACTTGGGCTTGATGCCCAGGCCCTCCACCAGGGCCTCGCGCAGCGCGGCCTGGATCGGGTCCGGGGTGTAGTCCGCCAGGCCCTCCAGGGCCTTGATGGAGGCCTCCAGCACCGGGGCGGCGTCCTGGTTGAGCACCTTGGCGGCGTCCTCCGGGTCGACCGCGAAGTCGGCCGGGGCGACGAACAGGAAGCCGGCCATGTTGACGATCTCGCTGAGCACGACCATCCGCTCCTGGGTGAGCGGCGCCACCTTCGCCAGCAGGTCGAGCTGGGCGGCGGTGGGCTCGGCCGGCAGCAGGCCGGGGGCCTGCAGGTACGGCACCAGGCGCCGGACGAACTCCTCCGGCGCGAGGCGGCGCAGGTGCTCGGCGTTGATGTGCTCGCACTTCTTCAGGTCGAAGCGGGCCGGGTTGCCGTTGACGTCGTCGATGTCGAAGGCGGCGACCATCTCGTCGGTGTCGAAGATGTCGCGGTCCTCGGCGAGCGACCAGCCCAGCAGGGCCAGGTAGTTGAGCAGGCCCTCGGGCAGGAAGCCGCGCTCGCGGTACAGGTTGAGCGAGGCCTGCGGGTCGCGCTTGGAGAGCTTCTTGTTGCCCTCCCCCATCACGTACGGCAGGTGGCCGAAGCGCGGGGTGGTGCCGTTGCCGACGCCGACCTCGGCGAGGGCGGCGTACAGGGCGATCTGACGGGGCGTCGAGGAGAGCAGGTCCTCGCCGCGGAGCACGTGGGTGATCTCCATCAGCGCGTCGTCGACCGGGTTCACCAGGGTGTACAGCGGCGCGCCGTTGGCCCGGACGATGCCGTAGTCCGGCACGTCCTTGGGGTCGAAGGTGATCGGGCCGCGGACCAGGTCGTCGAAGGAGATCGGGGCGTCGGGCATCCGGAAGCGGACGATCGGCTGCCGCCCCTCCTGCTCGTACACGGCGACCTGATCGGCGCTCAACTCGCGGCAGTGGCCGTCGTACCCGGACGGCTTGCCGGCCGCGCGGGCGGCCTCGCGGCGGGCGTCCAGCTCCTCGGTGGAGCAGTAGCAGCGGTACGCGTGGCCGGCGGCCAGCAGCTTCTGCGCGACGTCCGCGTAGATGTCCATCCGCTGCGACTGCCGGTACGGCGCGTGCGGGCCGCCGACCTCGGGACCCTCGTCCCAGTCGAAGCCGAGCCAGCGCATCGCGTCGAGCAGCTGGTCGTACGACTCCTCGGAGTCGCGGGCCGCGTCGGTGTCCTCGATCCGGAAGACCAGGGTGCCGCCGTGGTGGCGCGCGTACGCCCAGTTGAACAGGGCGGTGCGGACCAGACCCACGTGCGGGTTGCCGGTCGGGGAGGGACAGAAACGGACCCGGACGTCAGGGTTGTTAGCCACGCTTGATCACCTTGTTGGCGAGAGTGCCGATGCCTTCGACGGAGACGGCGACCTCGTCGCCGACGTTCAGGGGGCCGACACCCGCGGGGGTGCCGGTCAGGACGATGTCGCCCGGGAGCAGGGTCATCGCCTCGGAGATGTGGACGATCAGCTCGGCCACCGAGCGGACCATCTGGGAGGTCCGGCCGGCCTGGCGGAGCTCGCCGTTGACCGTGCAGGTCACGGCGAGGTCGTCCGGGTCGAGGTCGGTCTCGATCCACGGGCCGATCGGGCAGGAGGTGTCGAAGCCCTTGGCCCGCGCCCACTGGCCCTCGCGCTGCTGCACGTCGCGCGCGGTGACGTCGTTGGCGCAGGTGTAGCCGAAGATCACCTCGGGCACCCGCTCCAGCGGCACCTCGCGGCACATCCGGCCGATCACCACGGCGAGCTCGGCCTCGTGCTGCACGTCCGAGGAGAACGGCGGGTAGGCGATCGACTCGGTGGGGCCGATGACGGCGGTGGAGGGCTTGAAGAAGGTCAGCGGCACGGCCGGGACCACGTTGCCCAGCTCCGCGGCGTGCGCCGCGTAGTTGCGGCCCACCGCGACGATCTTGCTGGGCAGCATCGGGGAGAGCAGGCGCACGTCCTGGAGACGGAAGCTCTCGCCGGTCAGCTGCTGGGGGCCGAAGGGGTGGCCGGCCAAGGCGTGGACCACCATCGAGTCGGGCTCGTTCACCTCCCCCTCGACCACGCCGAAGGAGACGGAGCCCGCTGCAGGGCTCCCTTCCCGGACGGAGAACCTGGCAATACGCACTGCCCTGCAACCTCTCGGTTCGTCGGCCGCCCGGACGCTCCCGGACGGTGGCCGAGCCCGCAGTCCCGGGCCCGGCTCGCGCTGTCCAGGTTAGTGGCCGCGGATCGGTGCCGCCGCCGATATTGCCGCAGCTCAGTCCTGGGGGACGCGGGGCGCGGGGGCGACCCGCAGCTGGCTGCGGCGCGGGTTGGCGGTGTTGGCGGGCAGCTCGACGGCGTACTCGCGGGGCTCCTGGGAGGCCACGAAGCCGGGGAGCCGGCTGAAGTCCGCGACGGAGGCCAGGGTCGTGCGGCGCGGGTTGGCCGTGGAACCGCCGCCCGGCGTGGAGCGGGTGGCCTGCTGGGTCTCGGACATTGCGTCACACCTTGGGTTTCGTGAGTGATCGGACTTTTGCGGTGGCCGGCCGCTGGGCAGGCTCATCGCAACCCTGCCAGGTTAGGGATCGCATTCCACAGCCGCCGTGACCAAAGCTACACATTTGTCTGTGACTTTGCTCACAATTGCGGTTCGAATTGGCCGTGGACGGGCAATTCGGGGCGCCGTCGATTTCCGGCATTCACCCCATTTCGGACAATCTCCACAGAAGACGATCAACGGATGACTTGGCATGTATCCGGCGAGTGTCCGAAAAGAGCGGTATTACCGACCCGGAGCCGCACAGTCAGTGAGACGGCGCGCGCGGTGGGTAGCCCAGGACACGGACTCGTAACCGCCCTTGTTGGACTTCTCCCGCTGTGCTGGAATGCGACGGAAAAACTCGACACCGCCCTATCCCCGAGCAGGGGGAGGGGCGCCCGGTCCAGAGGTTGCGACGCCAGTGCAGGGACGTTTCAAGAGGGGCAGCGGCGCCGCGGGTGACCCGGAGTCGCGGGAGCCCATGGCAGGCCCCCACCAGGCAGCGCCGAACACGGGTCCAGGCGACCGACCCTTCGGCGGTACCACCGAGCCCACCATCGAGGCCGGGTCCGGCTCCGCCGAGGAGAGCGACGCCGAGAAGGTCAGTCGCCGCTCGCGCCTGCGCGGCACGCTCAACCGCCGCCGCGCCACCGGCATGAGCCGGTTCGCCATGCGCAACTGGCGAATCCGGACGCGTCTGATCGCGCTGCTGCTGCTCCCCGTGGTGGTGGCGCTCGCCTTCGGCGGCCTGCGCGTGCAGAGCTCGATGGAGAACTCCCGTCAGCTCGCCCAGATGAGCGACCTCGCCGACCTGGCCCGCCGCGCGACCGCGCTGGCGGACGCCCTGCAGACCGAGCGCGACATCAGCGCCGGCCCGCTCACCTCCGGCGTCGGCCACGACGACCCCGAGGTCGCCGAGGCTTACAAGAACACCAACGCCCTGAGCAAGGCCTTCGCGGCCAGTGCGGACAAGTTCGACGACCTCGACCAGGCCGGCTCGAAGACCCTGCTGCTGCAGGTCCGCAAGGACCTCAACCAGCTGACCGACGCCCGCAACAGCGCGTACAAGCAGACCGAGAACATCCAGGCCACGATCACCAGCTACGACGTGATCATCAAGGACCTGGTCGGCATCACCCAGGACATCGCGATCACCTCGAACTCCACCGAGCTGATCAAGATCACCCGGGCGCTGCAGCAGTTCTCGCTGGCCAAGGAGGCCTCCTCGATGCAGCGCGCGCTGATCAGCGCCGCGCTCGCCAACCCGCAGGGCGCCTCGTTCTCCGCGTCGGACGAGACCTTCGGCATCCGGCTGCAGAACACCGAGGACAACGCCCGCGCCAACTTCTCCGCGATCTACGGCGAGGCCGCGGCCCGCGCCAAGCTCTCCAAGCTCAGCCTGAACCAGGTGATCGCCGACGCGGACCGGTTCAGCAAGGCCGTCCTCACCACCAACGGCATCCGCCAGGCCGACAGCCGGTCCTACAAGAACTGGTACGACGACGCCAGCGCCAAGATCATCGCCGAGCGGTCGATCGAGACCTCGCTCCTCGACGACCTGGACGGCAAGGCCCAGCAGCTGCAGTCCGACGCCGACACCGAGTCGCTGATCAACGCCGCGCTGGTCGCGCTGGTGCTGATCGTGGCCATCGCCGGTGCCGCCCTGGTGGCCCGCTCGATGGTGCGCTCGCTGACCCGACTGCAGACCGCGGCCGAGGACGTCGCCGAGCGCCGCCTCCCCGAGCTGGTCAAGACGCTCTCCGAGAGCGACCCGCACGACGTCGACGTCACCGTCGAGCCGGTCGGCGTCGACTCCGCGGACGAGATCGGCCACGTGGCCCACGCGTTCGACATGGTGCACCGCGAGGCCGTCCGCCTCGCCGCCGAGCAGGCGCTGCTGCGAGGCAACATCAACGCGATGTTCACCAACCTCTCGCGCCGCAGCCAGGGCCTCATCCAGCGCCAGCTGTCGCTGATCTCCGAGCTGGAGAGCCGCGAGGCCGACCCGGACCAGCTGGCCTCGCTGTTCAAGCTCGACCACCTCGCGACCCGCATGCGCCGCAACGGTGAGAACCTCCTCGTCCTCGCCGGTGAGGACCCGGGCCGTCGTTGGACCCGCCCGGTCCCGCTGGTCGACGTGCTCCGCGCCGCCGCCTCCGAGGTGGAGCAGTACGAGCGCATCGAGCTGGCCTCCGTGCCGTCGGCCGAGGTCGCCGGCCGCGTCGTCAACGACCTCGTCCACCTGCTCGCCGAGCTGCTGGAGAACGCCACCTCGTTCTCCAGCCCGCAGACCCGCGTCCGGGTCACCGGCCACGCCCTGCCGGACGGCCGGGTGCTGATCGAGATCCACGACACCGGCATCGGCCTCTCCCCCGACGACCTGGCGGACATCAACGAGCGCCTGGCCAACCCGCCGGTCGTGGACGTGTCGGTCTCCCGCCGCATGGGTCTGTTCGTGGTCGGCCGCCTGTCCCTGCGACACGGCATCCGGATCCAGCTCCGCCCGTCCGACTCCGGTGGCACCACCGCGCTGGTCATGCTGCCGGTCGACGTCACCAACACCGCCGACCGCCGGGGCGGCCGTCCCGGCCAGGGCCCGAAGGGTCCGCAGCGCGGCGTCGGTCCGACCCCGCGCCAGCAGGGACGTCCCGGTGGCGACCTGGCGGCCGGCCTGTCCGGCGGCCGTCCGGCCGCCGCGCTCGGCCAGACCGCGGGCGGTGCCCCGGGCGGCCGTCCGCAGCTGGGCCAGGGCCCGCAGGGCGGCGCTCCGCAGGGCGGCGGCAACCTCTTCGCCCCGCAGGGCGGTTCGTCCGGCTCGGCCGGCGCCCCGCGCGGTGGTGGCGACCTGTTCGCCCCGCAGGGCGGTGCCCAGGCGCCGCAGGGCGAGCGTCCGGCCGGCGGCCTGCCGACCCGCGAGGTCGGCCAGTCGCTGCGCGAGAACCCCGCGCAGGGCCTGCCACCGCGCCGGGTCCCGGGTGCCTCCGGCGCCCCGGGCGTCCAGGGCAGTCCGGGTGGCCAGGCCCCGCAGGGCGGGATGCCCCGCCGCGGTCCGCAGGGCGGCCAGCAGGGACCGCAGGGCGGCCCGCAGGGTGGTCAGCAGGCTCCGAACATGCCCGGTGCCCGGCGTCCGATGCCCGAGCGCCAGCGGCCCGCCGAGGCCGGCCAGCACGGCTGGGCGGGCCAGGGCCCGACCGGCGGTCCGCAGCGCCGTCCGCAGCCGCAGGGCCAGGGGCTGCCGGGCCGTCCGGGCGCAGGCCAGGCGCCCGCGCCGATCGAGCAGTCCCCGGCCGAGTCGACCATGCAGTTCGCCCGGCCGCGGTTCGAGGCGTCCGACATCGACCCGCGCGACCCGCTGGGTCTCGGTCTGGTCGAGCCGGTGCTGCCGGACCCGACCGGCCAGCAGCCCGTCGCACCGCAGGCGTTCCAGCCGCAGGCCCCGGCCCCGGCCGAGCGTCCGCAGCCGATGGCGCTGCCGACCGCCTCCCCCGAGGCGTCGCAGCCGGCGCGCGAGCAGGCCCGTCCGCAGTCGTACCAGCCGCAGCGGCCCGGTACCACCGCTCCCGGCCTCGGCCAGGCCCGGCCGGCGCCGACCGCTCAGCAGCAGGCGCCGCAGCGGCAGGCTCCCCAGGCCGCGCCGCAGCAGGCCCCGCAGCCCCAGGCCCAGCAGGCGCCGCAGCAGCCGTACGGCGCCCAGCCGGCCGGCCGGTCGGAGGACGACGCCCCGTGGCGCGCCTCGGCCAACGACGAGCGCTGGCGCCGGGCCGAGCAGGTGCGCGAGCCCTCGACCAGCGGTCTCACCACCTCGGGGCTGCCCCGTCGCACCCCGCAGGCCAACCTGGTCTCCGGCACCGCCGAGGCGGCGCCGCTGACCGGTCCGCAGGTCTCCCGCAGCCCGGAGGAGGTGCGCGGCCGGCTGACCAACCTGCGCCGCGGCATCCAGCAGGGCCGCCAGGCCGGTGCGGGCCAGCAGGCCCCGCAGCAGCAGGGCTTCGACGGTTTCGGCGGGTCGGCCCGTGGCAGCCGGGGTACCCAGGGCGGCCAGTTCAACGCCGAGGGCAACAACGGCTTCGGCCCCGAGTACCAGGAGCGTTGAGTTGATCCAGATGAGCCAGGCCGCACAGAACCTGAACTGGCTGATCACCAATTTCGTGGACAACACCCCCGGGGTGTCCCACACGGTGGTGGTCTCCGCCGACGGTCTGCTGCTGTGCATGTCGGAGGGATTCCCTCGGGACCGCGCCGACCAGCTCGCCGCCGTCGCCTCCGGTCTCACCTCGCTGACCTCCGGCGCCAGCCGGATCTTCGAGGGCGGCGAGGTCAACCAGACCGTCGTCGAGATGGAGCGCGGCTTCCTGTTCCTGATGGCGGTCAGCGACGGCTCGGCGCTGGCCGTGCTCGCCGCCCCGGACTCGGACATCGGCCTCGTCGGTTACGAGATGGCCCTCCTGGTCGACCGCGCCGGAGCGGTCCTCACCCCCGCACTGCGCGCGGAACTCCAGGGCAGTCTCCTGCACTGACCGTCCCTCACCAGGCGCCGGGCCGCCCGACCAGGCCCGGCGCTCCACCCCACAGTCTCCGCACGGTGGTTGACACCCTTCCCGACCGAACCCCCCGGCCGGGCACCTGCGGCAGGCTGCAGCACTAGGAGGACGCATGACCCCGCCCCCGACACCCGCCGGGTACGGCAACGGGTACGGCAGTGGCTACGGCGGCCAGCAGGGCGGCGGCGGCTACGGCGGCCAGCAGTCCGACGGCTACGAGCAGCAGCCGCTGGTCCGCCCGTACGCGATGACCGGTGGCCGCACCCGCCCGCGCTACCAGCTCGCCATCGAGGCGCTGATCTCGACGACCGGCAGCGCCGGTTCCGGCGGCCTGCTGCCGGAGCACCAGCGGATCGTCGCGCTGTGCCGTGAGGTCAAGTCGGTCGCCGAGATCTCGGCCCTGGCCGGGGTCCCGCTCGGGGTCGCCCGCATCCTCGTCGCCGACCTCGCGGAGGCCGGTCTCGTCGCCATCCACCAGCCCGCCGCCGCGGGCGAGTCGGGCGGTACGCCTGACGTCACGCTGCTCGAAAGGGTCCTCAGTGGACTTCGCAAGCTCTAACGCGGCCGCCCCCAGCCGCGCCACCACCTCCGCGAAGATCGTCGTCGCCGGCGGCTTCGGTGTCGGCAAGACGACCCTCGTCGGCGCCGTCTCCGAGATCAACCCGCTGCGCACCGAAGCCGTCATGACCAGCGCCTCCGCCGGCATCGACGACCTCAGCCACGTCTCCGGCAAGACCACCACCACGGTCGCCATGGACTTCGGCCGCATCACCCTCGACGAGGACCTCATCCTCTACCTGTTCGGCACCCCCGGACAGGACCGCTTCTGGTTCATGTGGGACGACCTCGTCCGCGGCGCCATCGGCGCCGTCGTCCTCGTCGACACCCGCCGCCTCGCCGACTGCTTCCCCGCCCTCGACTACTTCGAGAACAGCGGCCTCCCCTTCGTCGTCGCCCTCAACGGCTTCGACGGACACCAGGCCCACACCCCGGACGAAGTACGCGAAGCCCTCCAGCTCAACGCGGACATCCCCATCATCACCCTCGACGCCCGACGCCGGGACAGCGCCAAGAGCGCCCTCATCACCCTCGTCGAGCACGCCCTCCTCGCCCGACTGAGGTAGAGACCACCGGGGGCGCGGGGAGACGTCTCCCCGCGCCTCTGTGGTTCCCATAACAGTTCGGGAGCCATTTACCACCCCCGGACGACGCTGAGTGACGGAATGGATCCGGTCCGCGCCGATGACCTTGAATTTTGCGGCCGAACGTCCAGGAATGTCCGTTTTGGTCCGGCCACTCAGCGCCATCGGGACCTGTTTGTCCCCTCTCCCTGCACGTGTTGAAATTCCAGCTACCCCGTAGTCACTAAGCGGGCCGCGGCCCGCTGGGGGGTAGCCGCCGGATTGATCCATGGCCGCCAGTCGGTCGAGAGGTTGTTGTCGAGTGAGGCGTAAGCAGCCAGTCACCCCTCAGCGGCGCTCAGAGCCCCGCCAGCAGGAGCCTGGGACCAGCGGCCAGCCGGGCGGCCAGTTCTCCGCGTTCGCCGCGTCCGACGAGCGGAGCTCGGCGGGCGCACCCGGCCGACCCGCCGTGGGCGGCCCGAGCGGCCCGGGTGCGAACGGCCCCGGCCCGGTCGGGACCGACACGCTCGAGCGGCCGGAGCGGCCCAGCAGCCGGTACGACTTCCTCTCCCCGCTGAACTGGCGCGTGCCGACCCGACTGGTCGCCATCCTGGTGATCCCGGTCATCATCGCGCTGGTCTTCGGCGGTCTGCGCGTCAACACCTCGCTGGACGACTACAACAAGGCCGACCGGGCCGTGAAGATCGCCCAGGTCGCCCACGCCGCCACCGAGCTGGCCGACGCGCTGGAGTCCGAGCGCGACCTGTCGCTGATCCCGATCGTGACCGGCTCCGACGACGCGGGCCTGGTCAAGAAGCTGCGGGACAACACCGACAAGGCGCTCGCCAACTACCGCGCCGCCATGGCCAAGATCTCCGGCGACGCCGTGATGGCCCGCCGCAACGACGAGTTCCAGCGGCTCGTCCTCTCGCTGCCGCACCTGCGCGAGAACGCCTACAAGTCGGAGCTGTTCGCCACCGCGACCCCGGCGGCGTACTCGACGATGTTCGCGCCGCTGCTCGCCATGGACAACTCGGTCGGCTTCGGCTCCTCCAGCGTCACCAGCAAGGGCCGCGCGATCTACGCGATGTCCCTCGCCAAGGCGTCCGCCTCGACCCAGCGCGCGCTGATGTTCAGCCTGCTCGCCGGCATCGGCAGCAACAGCGTCACCCGCGGCGAGGTCCAGGACCTGATCTCCAGCCTGGTGGTCGCCAACCGCCTCGAAGGCGTCTCGCTCACCGAGTTCAACACCGCGTCCACCGCGGAGGACATCCAGGTCTACTCGCAGGCCCAGGTCGACCAGGCCGCCGCCGACTCCCGCCTGCCGCTGCGCATGCCGGACGGCCGCACCCTGCCGTCCATGGGCAACCTGCTGGCCCTCGGCCTCTCGTACTCCTCGGCCGCCCAGGCGATCAACCCCAACGGCGGCAAGGCCGCCCGGGACGCCGCCGCGGCCACCTTCGAGGCGGCCCGCAACGAGGGTCTGAAGATCGAGAACTGGCGCCAGGCCACCACCAGCCACATGGCCTCGCTGCGCGCGGCCGAAGTGAAGCTGCTGGACCAGGTCGTCGGCGACGCGCAGAACATCAAGGACCGCGCCCGCACCGACTGGATCCTCAACTCCGCGATCGTGCTCGCCGCGCTCGTCCTGGCCGGTCTCTTCACCGGTTTCATCGCGCGCTCGATGATCCTCGGCATGCGCACCCTGAACGGTGCCGCGCTCGAGATCGCCAACCACCGCCTGCCCGACCTGGTCGACAAGCTCTCCAAGACCGACCCGGAGCGGGTGGACACCACGGTCACCCCGATCCCCCTGTGGGGCAAGGACGAGATCGGCGAGGTCGCCCGCGCGTTCGACCAGGTCCACTCGCAGGCCGTGGCGCTCGCCGCCGAGCAGGCCCTGCTCCGAGGCAACCTGAACGCGATCTTCTCCAACCTCTCGCGCCGCAGCCAGAGCCTGATCCAGCGCCAGCTCGCGCTGATCACCGACCTGGAGAACAACGAGGCCGACCCGGACCAGCTGGAGAACCTCTTCAAGCTGGACCACCTGGCCACCCGTATGCGCCGCAACGGCGAGAACCTCCTCGTCCTCGCCGGCGAGGAGCCGGGCCGCCGCTGGAACACCCCGGTGCCGCTGGTCGACGTGCTCCGCGCCGCCGCCTCCGAGGTGGAGCAGTACGAGCGCATCGAGCTGGCCGGCATCCCCGAGGCCGAGGTCGTCGGCGCCGCCGTGACCGACCTCGTCCACCTGCTCGCCGAGCTGCTGGAGAACGCCACCACGTTCTCCAGCCCGCAGACCCGCGTGCTGGTCAACGCGACCCGGCTGCCCGACGGCCGCGTCCTGGTCGAGATCCACGACAAGGGCATCGGCCTCACCGCCGAGGACTTCGCGGAGATCAACGAGAAGCTGGCCGAGCCGCCCACGGTCGACGCCACCATCTCCCGCCGCATGGGCCTCTTCGTGGTCGGCCGGCTCTCCCAGCGGCACGACATCCGCGTCCAGCTGCGCCCGTCCGGCGAGTCCGCCGGCACCACCTCGCTGGTCATGCTCCCGCAGCAGCTCACCCAGCTGCGGCACGCCCCGGAGCCGCAGGAGGAGGAGTTCACGGTCTCCCGGATCTTCTCCGACCAGGAGGTCACCGGCGAGTGGGCCTACGAGGGCCGCAGCGCCGCCGAACTCGGCTTCGACGACCACCTGGGCGCCCAGGGCGGCGGGAACGGCTTCAGCCCGGCCCTGGAGGCCATGCAGCGCTCCCAGCGCCTGGAGGAGCAGCGCCGCCGCGCCCTGGACGCCGGCCCCAGCGCCGCCGCGGCCCCCGGCACCCCCGAGGAGCCGGTCGAGGCGGAGATCCTGGAGTCGCCGTACGGCGAGGACCAGTACGCCCGGGACGAGTACCAGGGCTACGCGGACGAGCAGCAGCCGTACGGGTACCAGCAGGACGGCTACCAGCAGGACGGCTACGGCCAGCAGTACGCCCAGGACGAGTACCAGGGCTACGCGGACGAGCAGCAGCCGTACGGGTACCAGCAGGACGGCTACGGCCAGCAGTACGCCCAGGACGAGTACCAGGAGTACGCCGGCGGCTACCAGCAGGGCTACGGCTACGAGGAGCCGGCCGCCGGCCACCCGTACGGCCAGGACGAGACCCCGGCGCTGCCGGCGGCCCGTGCCGCGGCCGATCCGGAGGTGCTCGGGTCCGGGCTGCCGCAGCGCCGCCCCGGCCAGCAGCTGGCCGGCGGTGCCGCCGCCCGCGCGCTGGGCGGTGCCGCGGGTGCCGGTTCCGGCTCGGGCGAGTCGCCGAACTGGTTCACCGGTGCCCGCGACAACACGGCGGAGGCCGGCGACCCGCAGCGCCACGACGTGTCGGCGCTCGGCGGCTACGGCCCCACCGGCCCGACCGCGCGCGGCTGGGAGTCGCCCAACGACGGCGACTGGCAGCGCGCCGAGCAGCTGCGTGAGCCCACCTCCGGCGGGGTCACCGGCTCGGGTCTGCCCCGCCGGGTCCCCAAGCAGAACCTGGTGGCCGGCAACGCCAAGCCCGGTCCCCAGGAAGGCCCGCAGGTCTCCCGCGACCCCAACGAGGTCCGCGGGCGCCTGACCAACCTGCGCCGCGGTGTGGAGCAGGGACGCAGTGCCGGTGGCGACCCGGGCGCCACCGGAAGCTTCCGGATCGACCCCGACCAGGGGCGTTCCGGCAACGGACAGCACAACAGCAGCACCGATCTCTTCGGCGGCTCGAACCACCAGGAGCGTTGAGTTGAGTCAGATGAGCCAGGCCGCACAGAACCTGAACTGGCTGATCACCAATTTCGTGGACAACACCCCCGGGGTGTCCCACACGGTGGTGGTCTCCGCCGACGGTCTGCTGCTGTGCATGTCGGAGGGATTCCCTCGGGACCGCGCCGACCAGCTCGCCGCCGTCGCCTCCGGTCTCACCTCGCTGACCTCCGGCGCCAGCCGGATCTTCGAGGGCGGCGAGGTCAACCAGACCGTCGTCGAGATGGAGCGCGGCTTCCTGTTCCTGATGGCGATCAGCGACGGCTCGGCGCTGGCCGTCCTCGCCTCGCCGGACTCGGACATCGGTCTGGTGGGCTACGAGATGGCCCTCCTGGTCGACCGCGCCGGAGCGGTCCTCACCCCCGCGCTCCGCGCGGAACTCCAGGGCAGTCTCCTGCACTGACGGTTCGTCGGATACCGTCCTGGTATTCGAAAGACCTCCTTGCCCGTCCCGGGGTCGCTTCGGCGGCCTCGGGATCGGGCGTTGTACGGCCTTCGCACCACCGGCCCCGGCGCTCCCCGGCTCCGCGGCCAGCACCGCACCGCCGCACCCTTTGAGGAGTAGGAACCGTGACACCGTCCGACCACGGCAGTGGCCAGTACGGCGTTCCGTATCCCGGCACGGGCCATGACGCCTTCGGCGTCCCCGGTGTCGGCCACGGTCAGCCGTACGACCAGCAGTTCGCCGGCCCCCAGCCGGGACAGCCGTACCTGCCGCCGCAGCCGGACCCGAGGTACTTCACCCAGCCTGCCGGTTACGGCCAGGCGTATCCGGGCCCCGAAGCGTTCCCTGAACACACCGACCTGCCGCACCGGCACGAGGAACCCGGGCACGTCGAGGAGTACGACGACGACCACGACGCCGAGCCGCTGATCCGGCCGTTCGCGATGACCGGCGGACGCACCCGCCCGCGCTACGAACTGGCCATCGAGGCCCTGGTTTCGGCCAATGTCGAACCGGGCCGACTGGCCACTCTGCTGCCGGAACACCAGCGGATCTGCACCCTGTGCACCGAGGTGAAGTCGGTCGCCGAGGTCTCCGCGCTGCTGAACCTGCCGCTCGGCGTCGCCCGCATCCTCGTCGCCGACCTCGCGGAGGCCGGTCTCGTCGCCATCCACCAGCCCGCTGCCGGCGGCGAATCCGGCAACCAGCCCGACGTCACGCTGCTCGAAAGGGTCCTCAGTGGACTTCGCAAGCTCTAACGCGGCCGCCCCCAGCCGCGCCACCACCTCCGCGAAGATCGTCGTCGCCGGCGGCTTCGGTGTCGGCAAGACGACCCTCGTCGGCGCCGTCTCCGAGATCAACCCGCTGCGCACCGAAGCCGTCATGACCAGCGCCTCCGCCGGCATCGACGACCTCAGCCACGTCTCCGGCAAGACCACCACCACGGTCGCCATGGACTTCGGCCGCATCACCCTCGACGAGGACCTCATCCTCTACCTGTTCGGCACCCCCGGACAGGACCGCTTCTGGTTCATGTGGGACGACCTCGTCCGCGGCGCCATCGGCGCCGTCGTCCTCGTCGACACCCGCCGCCTCGCCGACTGCTTCCCCGCCCTCGACTACTTCGAGAACAGCGGCCTCCCCTTCGTCGTCGCCCTCAACGGCTTCGACGGACACCAGGCCCACACCCCGGACGAAGTACGCGAAGCCCTCCAGCTCAACGCGGACATCCCCATCATCACCCTCGACGCCCGACGCCGGGACAGCGCCAAGAGCGCCCTCATCACCCTCGTCGAGCACGCCCTCCTCGCCCGACTGCGCTAGGAACAGGCGGAAACCCCCGGCGCCTTGGGCGGCACCGGGGGTTTTGCGTCGCTGCGTCGCGCTCCGGGCGGTCAGCTCTCCGGCTGGACGTCCGCCCGCAGCAGGCCGTAGGTGTACGCGTCCTCCAGCGCCCGCCAGGACGCGGCGATCACGTTGTCCGCGACGCCCACCGTCGACCAGGTGGTGCTGCCGTCGGTCGACTCGATCAGCACCCGGGTCTTGGAACCCGTACCGTGCTGGCCCTCCAGGATCCGGACCTTGTAGTCCACCAGCTCCATCCGGGCCAGCTCCGGGTAGAGCGGCTCCAGCGCCGCCCGCAGCGCCTTGTCCAGCGCGTCCACCGGGCCGTTGCCCTCGCCGGTGGCGACCTTCCGCTCGCCCTTCGCCCAGACCTTCACCGTCGCCTCGTTGCCCGGGTTGCCGTCCGGCCCCTGCTCGCTGATGGTCCGCCAGGACTCCAGGGTGAAGAACCGCTCCCGCACGCCCCGCACCTCGTCGCGCAGCAGCAGCTCGAACGAGGCGTCCGCCGCCTCGTAGGTGTAGCCCAGGTTCTCCTGCTCCTTGACCTTGGCCACCACCCGGCCGGCCAGGTCGCGGTCGGTCGACAGGTCGTAGCCGAGCTCCTTGCCCTTCAGCTCGATCGAGGCCCGGCCGGCCATGTCCGACACCAGCATCCGCATGGTGTTGCCGACCAGCTCCGGGTCGATGTGCTGGTACAGGTCCGGGTCGACCTTGATCGCCGAGGCGTGCAGGCCCGCCTTGTGCGCGAACGCCGAGAAGCCCACGTACGGCTGGTGGGTCGACGGCGTCAGGTTGACCACCTCGGCGATGGCGTGCGAGATCCGGGTCATCTCCGCCAGGCTGCCCGGCGGCAGCACCCGGCGGTCGTACTTGATCTCCAGCGCGCCCACCACCGGGAACAGGTTGGCGTTGCCCACCCGCTCGCCGTAGCCGTTCGCCGTGCACTGCACGTGCGTGGCGCCCGCGTCCACCGCGGCCAGGGTGTTGGCCACCGCGCAGCCGGTGTCGTCCTGGGCGTGGATGCCGAGCCGCGCGCCGGTCCGCTCGATCACCTCGGCGACGATGTCCCGCACCCCGGCGGGCAGCATGCCGCCGTTGGTGTCGCAGAGCACCACCACGTCGGCGCCCGCCTCGTGCGCGGTGCGGACCACCGCCAGCGCGTACTCCGGGTTCGCCCTGAAACCGTCGAAGAAGTGCTCGCAGTCGATGAACACCCGGCGGCCCTGCGCGCGCAGGAACTCCACGCTGTCGCGGACCATCTCCAGGTTCTCGTCCAGGGTGGTGCGCAGGGCCAGCTCGACGTGCCGGTCGTGGGACTTCGCCACCAGGGTGACGACCGGCGCCCCCGAGTTGACCAGGGCGGCCAGCTGCGGGTCGTCCGCCGCCTTCCCGCCCGCCCGGCGGGTCGCGCCGAACGCCACCAGCTGCGCGTGCTCCAGGTCGAGCTCGGCGGCCGCGCGGGCGAAGAACTCCGTGTCGCGCGGGTTGGCCCCCGGCCAACCGCCCTCGATGAAGCCGACACCGAACTCGTCCAGGTGCCGGGCGATGGTCAGCTTGTCGGCGACGGTGAGGTTGATGCCCTCGCGCTGCGCGCCGTCGCGCAGCGTGGTGTCGAAGACGTGGAAGCTGTCGTGGGGGCGGCTGCTGGCCTCGGTCATGGCCGTGGGTTCTCCGTTCGGGGAGTTACTGCTCGTTGCCGGGATCACGGGAATCCGGCTCCACTGTCCAGCATCCCGCGCGCGGCCCCGGTGTCCCCGAACCCCTTGTGGGGGTTCTTGGCCGGTCCGGGAGCAAAACAAAAGACCCCTCGCGGGTGCGAGAGGTCTGCGCGCGGGTCTGGACGCTGGTGGTCGCTCCGCGGTCGTGGTGGTACTGCGGAGCGGTCACTGCGGACCGGCGCGCCTGCTGCTAATAATCAGCGAAAGCGAGGACACCCTGGCAGTGTGGCACACGATCCGCGGCGCGGCCCGCGCGTCTCGCGATGCGGAACGCCTCGGGTCGACCGGTCCGTCGCCGGCCCGACGAGCGGGATGCTTCGACGGTGACCGCCGGGCGTCCCCGGGGTGGGGACGCCCGGCGGGGGGGTCAGACGATCTTGTGGAGCCAGTTGTGGGTGTCGGCCTGCTGGCCGCCCTGGATGGCGAGGAGCGACTTGCGGAGCTCCATGGTGATCGGGCCGGGCTCGCCCTTGCCCACCGTCCAGTCGCCGCCGTTGGACTTCACGGAGCCGACCGGGGTGATGACCGCGGCGGTGCCGCAGGCGAAGACCTCGGTGAGGGTGCCGTCGGCATTGCCCTGCTTCCACTCGTCGGTGGAGATCTTGCGCTCCTCCACGGCGTAGCCGAGGTCGGCGGCCAGCTGGAGGAGGGAGTCGCGGGTGATGCCCGGGAGGAGCGCGCCGGAGAGCTCCGGGGTGACGATCTTCGCGTCCTTGCCCTCGCCGAAGACGAAGTACAGGTTCATGCCGCCCATCTCCTCGATCCACCGGTGCTCGGCGGCGTCGAGCCAGACGACCTGGTCGCAGCCCTTGGCGGCGGCCTCGGCCTGGGCCACCAGGGAGGCGGCGTAGTTGCCGGCGCACTTGGCGGCACCGGTGCCGCCGGGCGCGGCGCGGACGTAGTCCTCGGAGAGCCAGACGGAGACCGGCTTCACGCCGCCGGAGAAGTACGCGCCGGCCGGCGAGGCGATGATCATGAACAGGTAGGAGTTCGCCGGGCGGACACCCAGGCCGACCTCGGTGGCGAACATGAACGGACGCAGGTACAGGCTCTGCTCGGCCTGGTTCGGCACCCACGCCTGCTCCTGGCGGACCAGGATCTCCACCGCCTCGACGAAGGTCTCGACCGGCAGCTCGGGCATCGCCAGGCGGCGGGCCGAGGACTGGAACCGGGCCGCGTTGGCCTCCGGCCGGAAGGTCGCGATCGAGCCGTCGGCCTGGCGGTACGCCTTCAGGCCCTCGAAGATCGCCTGACCGTAGTGCAGGGTCATGTTCGCCGGGTCGATCTCCAGCGGCGCGTACGGCGTCAGCTGGGCGTCGTGCCAGCCCCGGCCCTCGGTCCACCGGATGGTGACCATGTGGTCGGTGAAGATCCGGCCGAAGCCGGGGTTGCTCAGCCGGGCCTCGCGCTCCGCGTCGGACAGCGGGTGCGCGGAGGGCTTGAGGTCGAACGCGATGGGCGCCTGGGTGGGCGTACTCATGACTGTCTGTCCTTCACCGTGGGGTTGGTCTGGGCCGACCCCCGCGGGTGCGGGAACACACGGCGGCACGGCCCACTGTCGATACTCGCATCCAGAGGGCCGTGCCGAACAGCCGGGAGGCTGCGCGCGCTATGGGGTTCCGGCCCGCACGGACCGGAACGCGCTTGTTCGTTCCCGGCCCGTCAGCCGGCAGCGATTGTCGGTTCCGGCCCGTCAGCCGGATACTCGGGCGGCGAGCGCGTCGCCGACCTCGGACGTGGAACGGGTGCCGGTGCGCTCGGTCAGGTCCGCGGCCACGGCCGCCTCGACCTGCGCGGCCTCGGCGGTGAAGCCCAGGTGCTCCAGCAGCATGGCGACCGACAGGACCGTGGCGGTCGGGTCGGCCTTGCCCTGGCCGGCGATGTCCGGGGCCGAGCCGTGCACCGGCTCGAACATCGACGGGAAATCGCCGCTCGGGTTGATGTTGCCGGACGCGGCCAGGCCGATGCCGCCGGTGACGGCGGCCGCCAGGTCGGTCAGGATGTCGCCGAACAGGTTGTCGGTGACGATCACGTCGAAGCGCTCGGGCTGGGTGACGAAGAAGATCGTCGCCGCGTCGACGTGCAGGTAGTCGGTGGTGACCTCGGGGAACTCCCGGCCGACCCGCTCGAAGATCCGGGTCCACAGGTGCCCGGCGTGCACCAGCACGTTGTTCTTGTGCACCAGGGTCAGCTTCTTGCGCGGACGCGCGGCCGCCCGGCGGTACGCGTCGCGGACCACCCGCTCGATGCCGAACGCGGTGTTCAGGCTGACCTCGGTGGCCACCTCCTGCTCCGTGCCGGTGCGCAGGGTGCCGCCGTTGCCCACGTACGGGCCCTCGGTGCCCTCGCGGACGACCACGAAGTCGATCTGCGGGTCGCCGGCCAGCGGCGACTTCACACCGGGGAACAGCTTGCCCGGGCGGAGGTTGATGTGGTGGTCGAAGGCGAAGCGCAGCTTCAGCAGCAGCCCGCGCTCCAGCACGCCGGACGGCACGCTCGGGTCGCCGATGGCGCCGAGCAGGATCGCGTCCGCGCCCTTCAGCTCCTCCAGCACGCTGTCCGGCAGGGTCTCGCCGGTCCGGTGGTACAGCCGGGCACCGAGGTCGTACTCGGCGGTCTCCAGCTTGACGTCGGCGGGGAGGGCGGCGCTGAGCACCTTGAGGCCCTCGGCCACGACCTCCTGGCCGATGCCGTCACCCGGGATCACTGCGAGACGAATGGTGCGAGACATGCCTCGGACAGTACTCCCCGTCCCAGGGCCTGAGCACGTACCGTCCACCATCCGGACGCGTCGGGTCAGCGGGAGTTGACGACCTGGAGGCGGCGCCCGTCGGGGTTGAGGTGGTGGACCAGGAGGAGCGGGGCCGGGACGGCGGGGTGGACGAACGCGCCCGGGGCGACGGGGGCGAGGAGGGTGCCGGAGCGGGTGAGGTCGACGGGGAGGGCGGGGCGGCCGTCGGCGAGGCCGAGCGTGTCGAGGGCGTCGGCCGGGTCGGAGGCGGAGACCGCGGTCCAGAGCGCGTAGCGCGGGTTCGTCAGGGGCGTCCTCAGGGCCGCCAGGCGGACCGGGAGGAGGAGCGCGTCGGTGTCCAGCAGGTCGGTGTCGGTGTCGCCCCAGCGCCCGTTCAGCGGCTGGACGTCCAGCTCGGCCCCGGTCCGGGCGTCCAGGGTGCGGGCGACCAGGATGTCGCTGCCCTTCAGCCGGCCCGCGACGACCAGGGCGTCGGTGGTGCCGTCGCCGTCGGTGTCGAGCGAGGCCCGGACGCCGTAGCCGCCGGCCGGGGTGGGGGCGGGCGCCCAGAGGGCCGCCGCCAGGTAGAGCACGCCGTCGCCGTCGGTGGCGGAACCGGCGGCCCGCAGGTTGGCGGCGCGGTCGCCCGGATCGGTGACGCACAGGTCGCGGCCCGGGCAGTCCGGCCAGCGGGTGCCCTCGGCGTCCAGGTGGAGGGCGCTGAGCAGACCGGCGCCGGCGCCGCGGACGGCGAGCAGGTCGGGGGTGCCGACCGCGGTGTGCGAGGAGGCCGGGCGCGGGGCGGCGAACAGCGGGACGCGCAGCGCGGGGTCGTCGCCGCGGGTCGGGGCGAGCTGCAGCCGGCCGGAGAGCTCACCGCGGTAGGTGCGGGCGCGGCCCGCCTGGGTCAGGTCGAGGGTGGCGTCGGGACGCCGCTCCAGCGCCGCGGGATCGGGGACGGCCAGCGTGACGGTCACCCGGGCGGTCCCGCCGGGCGGGACGTCCACCCGGGCGGGGGCGATCCGGAAGGCGGCGCCGGGGAGCTCGGTCGCGGGGAGGTACGAGGTCGCGTACGAGAGCGGCCGGTCGGAGAGGTTGCGGACCTCGACCTCGCGGACGAGCGCCGTCCGCCCGGTCACCGCGACGGGCCCGAAGGACACCCCGACCGCCCCGGTGTCCACGCCGGAGCCCCCACGGGAAGCCGAGGCGCCGCCGGAGGCCGGGCCGTCGGCTGCGCCGGAGGCGTCGGCGGAGCCGGCAGCCGTGCCGGACGAACGGCCGGAGGCCGGGCCCTGGCCGCCCCCGCCCCCCGCGGCAACGCCGGAAACCCTGCGGGAAGCCGGAGAGCCGGCGGAGCGGCCGGAGGCCGAGGTGTCGACTGCGCCGGTGACATCGCCGGAGGCGGACGAACGGCCGGAGGCCGGGCCGTCGGCTGCGCCGGAGCCGGCAGCCGTGCCGGACGACCCGCCGGAGGCCGCGGCGCCGGGGGGAGCGCCCGCGGGGGCGAGGGCGTAGGCGACGGCGGGGGTGCGGGTGGCGAGGTCGGCGCGGGTGCGGCCGGCGCCGGTGCGTTCGGGGCCGTAGACGGGGCCGGTGCGGTCGTCGCCGCGCCAGGTGTCGGTGGCGGTGTTCATCAGGGCGGCCTTGACCTGGCCCGCGGTCCAGTCGGGGTGGGCGGCGCGGACCAGGGCGGCGAGGCCGGCGACGTGCGGGGTGGCCATGGAGGTGCCGTCCTCCCGCATGCCGCCGGTGCCGGCCCCGGCCTTGGCGGACCAGATGGTCTCGCCGGGCGCCGCGAGGTCGGGCTTGACCAGGCCGGGGACGCCGATGCCGCGCGAGGTGAAGCCCGCGAGGGTGTCGGCGCGTTGCGGCTGGTCCTGGGAGACCGCGCCGTGCAGCGGATTGCCGGGGGTGGCGAGCCGGACCCGGACGGGCCCCTCCCCCGCCGCGCGGACGAGTCGTTCGCCGTCCGCGCGGGCGAGGATCGCGGCGGGGATCCGCTCGTTCCCGGCGATCTCGCCGAGCCCGTCGCCGTCGGCGGCGAACAGGGTGCCGACGGCTCCGGCGTCGGCGGCGTGGTCGGCGCGGGCGGCGGATCCGCAGGCGCGGTCGGGTTCGCGGGTGCGCCAGGCGAGCACGGCGATCTTCCCGGTCAGCCGGGCGGCGTCGGCGGCGCTGAAGGCGGTGCAGCCGTCGGTCTGGTCGGCGGGCAGGGCGAGGTCGCCGCTGACGTCGGCGGTGGCCCAGCCGCGGTAGCGGGAGCTCCAGTGGGCGGGGACGGGGCCGGCGAGGGCGGCGGGGGCCAGCACCTGGATGCCGTCGGCGTCGGTGTGCGGGTCGACGGAGGCGGCGACGGTCAGGGCGCGGGTGGCGGTGCCGGGGCTGCCGCCGACGGCGTAGACGTCGCCCTCGTTGCCGGCGGCGGCGACGACCACGGTGCCGAGCTCGGCGAGCCGGTCGGCGGCGAGGGCGTCGGCGTCGGCGGGGCTGCCGAAGGGGCTGCCGAGGGAGAGGTTGACGACGTCGAGGCGGTCGGCGAGGTCGCCGTCGCCGTTGGGGTCGGCGGCCAGGTCGAGGGCGTGGGCGAGCTGGTCGGTGGAGCCGTCGCAGCCGAACACCCGGATCGCGTACAGCTGGGCGCCGGGCGCGGCGCCGGGGCCGACGGTGAAGCCGACCGGGTCGAGGCCGGGCCGGTAGGGGCCGCGGTAGGTGGCGCCGGCGGTGGTGACGCCGTAGCCGGCGGCGGTGCCGGCGACGTGGGTGCCGTGGCCGTTGGCGGCGCAGTCGATCGGGTTGGGGTCGGGGTGCGGGGTGCGGGCGGCCTCGTCGGCGGACGGGTCGGGGTCGTACGCGTCGCCGACCAGGTCCTGGCCGCCGACCACCTTGGCGTTGGGGAAGAGCTCGGGCGGGGCGGGCCTGGCGCCGTCCACGGCGGTGAAGGCGGCCGCGGTGCCGGGGCCGCCGAAGTCGGCGTGGGTGTAGTCGATGCCGGAGTCGACGATGCCGATCCGCACGCCCTCGCCCGTGGTGCCGGTCGCCCCGGACCAGACGGCGGGGGCGCCGGTGAGCGGCACGGAGTACCCGTTGGCGCGGGTCTTGAGCGCCACCGGCCGCACCGCCCGGACGCCGGGCAGGGTGCCGAGCCGGGGCAGGTCGGCCGGGCGTACCCGCAGGGCGAGGCCGGCGGCCAGGGTGCGGGTGCGGTAGAGCGGGGCTGCGCCGGGGACGGCGGTGCGCACCGCGCGGTCGAGCCGGTCGATCGCCCGGTCGGCGCGGGCGCGCTGGTCGGCGCCGGCCCGGGCGGCCTCGTGGCGGACCGCCTCGGGCGAGCGCCGGGCCCGCCGGGCCTCGGCCGCGGCCCGCTGGTAGGCGGGCGCGGCGGCCTCGGTGTCGAGCTCCAGCAGGACGGTCAGCGCGCCCCCGGCGGGGACGGCTGCGGCGGCGGGCTGGACGGGGGCGAGCAGGGCGAGGGCGACGCCGAGAGCGGTGAGTGGGGTGCGCACGCCCTCAAGCTAGGGAGCGCGCACTGCTCCGTGCGAGCGAAGTCACTCCCAGGTGACGCCCCGTCACCCGGGCGGCCCAACGGGCCGTCAGTGGCCGGTGGCGCCGCCGTTGTCGCGGCGGTCCAGCGCACGCTGGAGGGCGGCCGCGGCGTAGGGGTTGGGCTCGGTGCGGCGACGGCGGCGCGGGGCGCGGTCGGCGGTGGCGGCGGGGGTGGCGTGGCGGTCTGCGACGGGGGGCATACCGGACTCCTTGGTGCAGGTGCGCGGACGGGCGCGCGCGAGGGTGGGGAGAGGGGTACGCGGAGCAGGGATCGCCTGCGAAGGAGCGTACGGGCACACGGGCCACACGCCCTGGCTTGCAGGGGTGGCACACCGTATGACTCCTTCACGGTACGACGGGAAGGCCGTGGTGTCTCTAGGAATACTTGGATTTCCTAGTATCTGAGACGAGCTTCACCCGGGTGCGCCCCGGCGCATGCGAACGGCCCTCCCGCCGCAGGGGCGGGAGGGCCGTCCGGGGCCGACGGAGGGTCAGCCGAGGTTGACCGAGCGGGCGAAACGGGCGCCGATCGCGCCGGCGATCTCGCCGAGGACCTCCTGGGAGACCTCGCTGTCCACGGTGATGGACGCGAGGGCGCTGTCGCCGTCACGGGCGACCTGCATGCCGGCGATGTTGATGCCGGCGTCGCCGAGGATCCGGCCGAGGGTGCCGACCACGCCGGGACGGTCCTCGTACTGGAAGAAGGCCATGTGGTCGGTGAGCGCCACGTCCACGTCGAAGCCGTCCACGCCGACGATCTTCTGGATCTGCTTGGGGCCGGACAGGGTGCCCGAGATGGACACCTCGCCGCCGCCCGACAGGGTGCCGCGCACGGTGATCACGTTGCGGTGCTCGGGCGACTCGCTGGAGGTGGTCAGGCGGACCTCGACACCACGCTCCTGGGCGAACAGCGGGGCGTTGACGTACGACACCGTCTCGGCCACCACGTCCTCGAACACGCCCTTCAGCGCGGAGAGTTCGAGCACCTTGACGTCGTGCTGGGTGATCTCGCCGCGGACCTCGACGTCGAGGCGGACGGCGACCTCGCCGGCCAGCGCGGTGAAGATCCGGCCGAGCTTCTCGGCGAGCGGCAGGCCCGGGCGCACGTCCTCGGCGATCACGCCGCCCTGGACGTTGACCGCGTCCGGCACGAGCTCGCCGGCCAGCGCGAGGCGCACCGAGCGGGCGACCGCGATGCCGGCCTTCTCCTGCGCCTCGTCGGTGGAGGCGCCCAGGTGCGGGGTGGCGACCACGTTGTCGAAGGCGAACAGCGGGGAGTCGGTGCACGGCTCCTTGGCGTACACGTCCAGGCCGGCGCCGGCGACGCGGCCGTCGCGCAGCGCGGAGGCCAGGGCCGCCTCGTCGACGATGCCGCCGCGGGCGGCGTTGACGATGCGCACGGTCGGCTTGACCTTGTGCAGCGCCTCCTCGCCGATCAGGCCGACGGTCTCCGGGGTCTTCGGGAGGTGGACGGTGATGAAGTCCGACACCTCCAGCAGCTCCTCCAGGGAGAGCAGCTTGACGCCCATCTGGGCGGCGCGGGCGGCCTGGATGTAGGGGTCGTACGCGACGATCTTCATGCCGAAGGCCGACATCCGCTGCGCGACCAGGACGCCGATCCGGCCGAGGCCGACCACGCCGAGGGTCTTCTCGCTCAGCTCGACGCCGGTGTACTTGTTGCGCTTCCACTCGCCCTGCTTGAGCGCGGCGTTGGCCGGCGCGATGTTGCGGGCGACGGAGATCAGCAGGCCGCAGGCGAGCTCGGCCGCGGTGACGATGTTGGAGGTCGGCGCGTTGACGACCATCACACCGGCCTTGGTGGCGGCGGAGACGTCCACGTTGTCCAGACCGACACCGGCGCGGGCGACGACCTTGAGCTTCTTGGCGGCGGCCAGCGCCTCGGCGTCCACCTTGGTGGCGGAGCGGATCAGGATGGCGTCGACGTCGGCGATCGCGGTCAGCAGCTCGGTGCGGTCGGCGCCGTTGCAGTTCCGGATCTCGAAGTCCGGCCCGAGGGCGTCGACGGTGGCGGGCGAGAGCTCTTCGGCGATGAGGACTACGGATTTGCTCACGACAGTGTGTCCTTAACTGTCCGGTTCACCCCGCCGCACGGAGGTGGCGTGCACAGGGGCGGGGGAAGGTGGCATGTCGCGTAGCTAGACGCACGACGCTGTGGGCCTGACGCGTACTCGGGAGTCTATCGGCGGGTTCCCTACGGGACTGCTCCCGTCCGGCGAAATCACTCGGACGAGAGCAGCCTCGTTGTACAAGCGGGGAGGACCGGCTCAGGCGGTCTCGTCCACCCAGCTCATCAGCTTGCGGAGCTTCTTGCCGGTGGTCTCCAGCAGGTGGTCGGCGTCCGCGTTCTTGTACTCGTTGTACTTCGGCAGGCCGGCCTTGTACTCGGCGATCCAGGTGTTGGCGAAGGTGCCGTCCTGGATCTCGGCGAGGACCTGCTTCATCGCGGCCTTGGTGTCGGCGGTGATGATGCGGGGGCCGGTCACGTAGTCGCCCCACTCGGCGGTCTCGGAGACCGACCAGCGCATCTTCTCCAGGCCGCCCTCGTACATCAGGTCGACGATGAGCTTCAGCTCGTGCAGGCACTCGAAGTAGGCGATCTCCGGCTGGTAGCCCGCCTCGACCAGGGTCTCGAAGCCGGCCTTGACCAGGGCGGCGGTGCCACCGCAGAGGACGGCCTGCTCACCGAACAGGTCGGTCTCGGTCTCCTCGGTGAAGGTGGTCTTGATCACGCCGGCCTTGGTGGCGCCCAGGCCCTTGGCGTAGGAGAGCGCCAGGTCGAACGCCTTGCCGGTGGCGTCCTGCTCCACCGCGACGATCGCCGGGACGCCGCGGCCCTCCTGGTACTGACGGCGCACCAGGTGACCCGGGCCCTTCGGGGCGACCATGCAGACGTCGACGTCGGCCGGCGGCTGGATGAAGCCGAAGCGGATGTTCAGGCCGTGGCCGAAGAACAGCGCGTCGCCGGCCTTCAGGTTCGGCTCGATCGCGTCCTTGTAGACGTCCGCCTGGATCGGGTCCGGCACCAGGATCATGATGACGTCGGCCTCGGCCGCCGCCTCCGACGGGGTCACGACCCGCAGACCCTGCTCCTCGGCGGCCGCGCGGGACTTCGAGCCCTCCAGGAGGCCGACCCGGACGTCGGCACCCGAGTCACGCAGCGACAGCGCGTGGGCGTGGCCCTGGCTGCCGTAACCGATGATCGCGACCTTGCGGCCCTGGATGATGGACAGGTCGGCGTCGTCTTCGTAGAACAGCTCGGCCACGGGGGCACATCTCCTTGCGTGGTGGTGATGCCGGGTCTTGCGGTTCCTACCGTACGAGGACCCGGCGTGATGTGGGGCGGTGCTTCAGGGTGTGAGACGCGGCGCCCGCGCGGAGCGCCAGGGTTGCTACGCGCTGCGATCGAGGGCGCGCAGCGAGCGGTCGGTGATCGAACGGGCGCCGCGACCGATGGCGACCAGGCCGGACTGGACCAACTCCTTGATGCCGTAGGGCTCCAGCATCTTGAGCATGGCCTCCAGCTTGTCGGAGGAGCCGGTCGCCTCGATGGTCACCGCGTCCGGCGAGACGTCGACGGTCTTGGCGCGGAAGAGCTGGACGATCTCGACGATCTGCGAGCGGGTCTCGGCGTCGGCGCGCACCTTGACCAGGACCAGCTCGCGCTGGACGGCCTGGGCCTGGTCCAGCTCGACGATCTTTATCACGTTGACCAGCTTGTTGAGCTGCTTGGTGACCTGCTCCAGCGGCAGGTCCTCGACGTTGACCACGATGGTCATCCGGGAGATGTCCGGGTGCTCGGTCGGGCCGACGGCGAGGGAGTCGATGTTGAAGCCCCGACGGGAGAACAGGGAGGCGATGCGGGCGAGCACGCCGGGCTTGTTCTCGACCAGGACGGAGAGGGTGTGCTTGGACATGGCGGTCATTGGCTCTCTATCGGTAGGTCGGGGCCGTCAGTCGAGGTCGTCGCCGAAATCGGGGCGGATGTCCCGGGCGAAGAGGATCTCGTCGTTGCTGGTGCCGGCGGCCACCATCGGCCAGACCATGGCGTCCTGGTGGACGATGAAGTCGATGACCACCGGGCGGTCGTTGATCTCCATCGCCTGCTTGATCACCGCGTCCAGGTCCTCCGGGCGCTCGCAGCGCAGGCCGACGCAGCCCATCGCCTCGGAGAGCAGCACGAAGTCGGGGATCCGGGTGCCCTGGGCCGGCGGCTCGATGCCGTCGTGGTCCGGGCCGGAGTGCAGCACGGTGTTGGAGTAGCGCTGGTTGTAGAACAGGGTCTGCCACTGGCGGACCATGCCCAGCGACCCGTTGTTGATCACCGCGACCTTGATCGGGATGTTGTTCAGCGCGCAGGTGACCAGCTCCTGGTTGGTCATCTGGAAGCAGCCGTCGCCGTCGATCGCCCAGACCGCGGTCTCCGGCATGCCCGCCTTGGCACCCATCGCGGCCGGAACGGCGTAGCCCATGGTGCCCGCGCCGCCGGAGTTCAGCCAGGTGGCCGGCTTCTCGAACTGGATGAACTGGCTCGCCCACATCTGGTGCTGGCCGACGCCCGCGGCGTAGATCGCGTCCGGGCCGACCAGCTGGCCGATCCGCTCGATCACCTGCTGCGGGGAGAGCTCACCGGCCGGGGCCGGCTCGTAGCCGAGCGGGTAGGTCTTCTTCCACTGGTCGAGCTTGCTCCACCAGTCGCCGTAGTCGCCGCGGTGGCCGGCGTCGTACTCGGCCTGGACGGCGACGATCAGGTCGGCGATCACCTCGCGGGCGTCACCGACGATCGGCACGTCCGCCGGGCGGTTCTTGCCGATCTCGGCGGGGTCGATGTCGGCGTGGACGACCTTGGCGCCGGGGGCGAAGGAGTCCAGCTTGCCGGTGACCCGGTCGTCGAAGCGGGCACCGAGGGTGAACAGCAGGTCCGCCTTCTGCAGCGCGGTGACCGCCGGGACGGAGCCGTGCATGCCGGGCATGCCCAGGTGCTGCGGGTGGCTGTCCGGGAAGACGCCGATCGCCATCAGGGTGGTCACCACCGGGGCGCCGGTCAGCTCGGCCAGGATCCGCAGCTCGGCGGAGGCCTGCGCCTTGAGCACGCCGCCGCCGACGTAGAGGACCGGGCGCTTGGCGTTGACCAGCAGCTTCGCGGCCTCGCGGATCTGCTTGGCGTGCGGCTTGGTGACCGGGCGGTAGCCGGGCAGCGAGGTCTCCACCGGCCAGCGGAAGGTGGTGGTGGCCTGCAGCGCGTCCTTGGCGATGTCGACCAGGACCGGGCCGGGACGGCCGGTGGCGGCGATGTGGAAGGCCTCGGCGATCACCCGGGGGATCTCGGCCGGGTCGGTCACCAGGAAGTTGTGCTTGGTGATCGGCATCGTGATGCCGCAGATGTCCGCCTCCTGGAAGGCGTCGGTGCCGATCGCCTTGGAGGCGACCTGACCGGTGATCGCCACCATGGCGACGGAGTCCATGTAGGCGTCGGCGATCGGGGTCACCAGGTTGGTGGCGCCCGGGCCGGAGGTCGCCATGCAGACGCCGACCTTCCCGGTGGCCTGCGCGTAGCCGGTGGCGGCGTGGCCGGCGCCCTGCTCGTGGCGGACCAGGATGTGGCGGACCTTGGTGGAGTCCATCAGCGGGTCGTACGCCGGGAGGATGGCACCACCGGGGATACCGAAGACGGTGTCCGCGCCCACGGCCTCGAGCGAGCGGATGAGCGACTGCGCGCCGGTCATGGTCTCGACGGTGGTCTGGGGACCCGGCGCGTGGGCTGCCGGGTTGTCCCCGCGGCGGGGGGCGGCGTGCTCAGTCATCTGCCTGTCTCTTCTCGATCGCGTGGTGTCTCAATCGTCCCGATTCGGGGCGTTCGAGGCCAGTGGTTCTGCGGTGCCGGAGCAGCTTTCGTGCAACAAAAAACCCCTCGTGCCCAGGGCATGCGAGGGGTGGCGCGTCGGTCTGCTTCAGCCGACGCGCCCGCCAAGTACGAGAATTCGGGTGCGCATGGCACCGACCTTCCTCCCACGCAGTGGCGGGTGTCAAGCTGGTGGGACCGGCGTCTCACCATGCGGTCCGCCCCCCGGACCGCCGACGGTATGGCGTTGTGGCAGGTCAAGTGCCCCGTGCAGGTGCGCGGAACGGGCCGCAACAGCACCCGATCGGGCGTCCGTGGCGAGGTGCGGGCGGCGCCCGCCGAGGGTGCCGACCGGACGCGGCAGCGGGAAGCCCCGGCGCAGCAGCGCGCGACGCAGCCGGAGCTCGTCCAGCGGCTGGGCGAAGGCCAGCCCCTGGGCCCGCCGGCAGCCCAGCTCCTGGAGCACCGCGAGCTGCCGGGGGGTGTCCACCCCCTCGGCGCCGGTGATCAGGCCGAGGTCGCGGCCGAGCCGCAGCGCGTGCCCGGCCAGGGTCCGGCCGAGCGCCGAGTCCGCGACGTCCTGGACCAGGCTGCGGTCCAGCTTCAGCGCGTCGAACGGGAGCCGGGTGAGCGCCCCCAGCGAGCCGCTGCCGGCCCCGAAGCCGGCCAGCGCGGTGGAGACCCCGAGCCGGCGCAGCGCGGCCAGCCGGCGGCCCAGCTCGTCCGCGGACTCGTCCGGCCCGGTCCGGGCCAGCTCGATCACCAGCAGCTCGGGCGGCAGCGCGCTCTCGCGCAGCGCGGCGGCGACCGTCTCGTACATCCCGGGGGCGCAGATCCGGTCGGCGCCGAGCCGGACGGTGACCGGGACGGGCGGCGCACCGGGCCCGTCGGCGCGTCGGCGGGCGGCGGCGGCCACCGCCTCCTGGAGCATCCAGCGGGCGAACCGGGTGGCGGCGTCGCCCTGCTCGGCGGTGCGCAGGAACTCGGCGGGGGTGAGCAGCAGGCCCTGCGCGGAGCGCCAGCGGGCCTGCGCCTCGACCCCGGCCAGCCGGCCGCCGGAGAGCTCCACCACCGGCTGGTGGAGCAGGGTGAAGCCGCCCTCGCGGACCGCCAGCCGCAGCCGGTCCTCCAGTTCGGTGCGGCGCTCCCGCTCGGCCCGCATGGCCGGGGTGTACAGCACCACCCGGCCCTTGCCCTCGGACTTGGCCCGGTACATCGCCAGGTCGGCGTTGCGCAGCAGCTCGTCGGCGGCCGCTCCGGCGATCGGATCGGCCCCGGGCGCCGGCCCGGGGCCGGCGGGCGGCGGTTCGCCGGCCCCGGGCTGGGTCGGGACGACCGGGCGCGGGGCCGGGGAGGGCTCGCGCGGGGCGAAGGCGATGCCGATGGAGGCGGCGACGCCGAGCTCGACGCCCCCGATCCAGTACGGCTCGGAGAGCGCGGAGCGGATCCGCTCCGCGAGGTCCTGCACCTGGGGCCGGCCGAGCCGGCCGCGCACCAGCACCGCGAACTCGTCGCCGCCGAACCGGGCCACGGTGTCCCCGGAGCGGACGGCGCCCTGCAGCCGGCGGGCGGCCTGCACCAGCAGCTCGTCGCCGACCTGGTGGCCGGCCGAGTCGTTGACCGCCTTGAAGCCGTCCAGGTCGAGGAAGAGCACGGCGGTGGTGGTGCCGTCCGGCCCGTCCGCGGCCAGCGCGGCGCGCACCCGGTGGCCGAACAGGGCGCGGTTGGGCAGGTCGGTGAGCGGGTCGTGGAAGGCGTTGTGCTGCAACTGGGCCTGCAGGCGGACCCGCTCGCTGACGTCCCGGCTGTTGAGGATCAGGCCGTCCCGGTACCGGTTGACGGTGGACTCCACGTGCAGCCACTCGCCGCCGCTGCCGGAGCGGATCCGGCACTCGACCCGGGCCGAGGGCTCGGCGGCGGCGCCCCGCACGCGGGAGCGGGCGAGGATCCGGCGGACCTCGCCCAGCACCCGGTCCACGTCCTCGGGGTGGACCAGGTTGAGCAGGTTGCCGCCGATCAGCTCCTCCGGGTCGCGGCTGTAGACCCGCAGCGCGGCCGGGCTGACGTAGGAGAGCACCCCGGTCTCCCCGGCGATCATGATGACGTCGCTGGAGCCCTGCACCAGGGAGCGGAAGTGGGCTTCCTTGTGGGCGAGTTCCTGGGCGAGCGAGAGGTTGTCCAGCAGCATGACGCCCTGCCGGAGGATCAGCGCCAGGCCGACCGTGCAGGCCGCGGCGAGCACCACCCGGTCCAGCGCGTGGCCGCCGAGCGCGTTGTAGAGGATCCCGGCGGTGGCCACGGCGGCGGCCACGTACGGGGTGAGCGCGCTGAAGGTGGAGGCGACCCGGCGGCGCGGGAGGCCGCCGAGCGAGGGGTGCTCGGAGCGGGCCGGGCGGCGGTCGTGCGACCAGGGCGCCCAGGCGAGCAGCACGCTGCCGGCGAACCAGCCGGCGTCCAGCAGCTCGCCGGAGTGGTACCCGCTGCGGAACTCGGGCGAGGTGAACAGGGCGTCGCAGACCACCGTGACGGCCAGCGCCACCATCGCGGTGTGCACGGCCGCCCGGTTGCCGTCCCGGCTGCGGAAGCGCAGGCCCACCACCAGGGAGACCAGCAGGATGTCCAGCAGCGGGTAGCCGAGGCCGAGCGCCAGTTTCAGCGGGTCGTCGCCCTCCCCCGCGGCGACCCGGCCGAGCGCCAGGCTCCAGCTCAGCGTGAACAGCGAGCCGGCCACCAGCCAGGCGTCCAGCAGCAGGCAGAGCCAGCCGGCCGCGCTGCGCGGCCGCTGGGCGAGCACCAGCAGCCCGAGGATGGCCAGCGGCGCGAACAGCAGGAAGGCGTAGTCGGCCAGCGAGTCGGGCGGCAGCGGGGTGCGCAGCACCAGCTCGTACCAGCCCCAGGTGCCGTTCCCGAACGCGACCATCGCGGAGGACAGGCCGAACAGCAGCCAGGCCGGCCGGGCGTGACCCCCGACGGTGAACCCCCTGATCAGGCAGGACAGCGCGGCCGCGAGGGCCGCCCCGGCCAGGCCGAAATCCCCCATGAACAGGGCGAGTCCACGCGAACCCCAGCCGACGGAGGCGCCGAGGGTGTAGCCGAGGCAGAGCGCCAGGAGCAGGGCGCCGGGCAGGCTGGGGCCCCGGGCAGGCAGCACCGAATCGGTGGAGTTCAAGCAGCATCTCCCCCTCCGGCCTGCGGCCGTACCGGCGTTCCCGCCTCCGGACCCTACACCACTCCGGTCACTCAGTGGCACGCCATCTCAACTTAGAGTAATGGGCCGCAGGTGGGCGGTGGCCGGTTCACCACGGGATCCCCCGATCGGCCCAGCGCGCCCCGCGCGCGGTCGCGCTGGGCTCAGCGTCCGGTCGCGGCGGGCTCGGTGTCGGGGAAGAGCCGCAGCCGGTGGGCGAGCGCGGCGGCCTCGCCGCGGCCGCCGACCTCCAGCTTGGCCAGGATGTTGGAGACGTGGACGCTGGCGGTCTTCGGCGAGATGTAGAGCTCCTCGGCGATCTGACGGTTGGTCCGGCCGAGGGCCAGCAGCCGCAGGACGTCCCGCTCGCGCCGGGTGAGACCGAGGCTCTCCACCGGATCGGCGGCGACGGCCGGACGCGGCCGGGGTGCGGCCGGCTCCAGGGCGAGTCCGGCCCGGACGGCGAGGTGCGCGACGTCCCGGCCGAGCCCGGTGTCGCCGCGCCGCGCGGCCGCGCCGGCCGCCTCCCTGAGCAGTGCGGCGGCGGACTCGCGGTGGCCGGCGGCCACCTGCGCCTCGGCGGCCCGCAGCAGGGCGAGCGCCAGCGGGTACGGCAGGCCGGTCGGGCGCAGGGTGTCGACGGCGTCGTCCCAGTGCCCGGCCGAGGGCCGGCCCTCGGCGCGGGCCAGTTCGCCGGCCAGCAGGTGGGACCAGCCGCGGTGCAGCGGCACCCTGGGGTCGAGCCGGGCGGCGGCCGCGGCGATCCGCTCCAGCACCACCGGTCGGCCGAGGTCGGCGGCGGGCAGGCCGCGGCTGTCCGCCTCGGCGCCGGCGGCGACCGCGAGCAGCGGCAGCAGCAGGGCCTCCTTGCCCTCGGCGCCGGTGGAGTCCAGGGCGTCGAACAGGATCTCGCGGGCCTCGGCGGGCCGGCCCCGGCGGGCGGCGAGCTGTACGCCGAGCTGCGCGGTGGGCAGCACGTGCTGCGGCTGGTCCTCCCGGCCGGCGGCGGTGCGGGCGCTCGCCCAGTGCGTCGCGGCGGCGTCCAGCTCCCCGCGCATCAGGGCGAGTTCGCCGCGCAGCCGGTCCAGGAACTCGTGGTACCACTCGGCGCCGGGCACCGAGGTCCAGGCGGTCAGCGTCGCGGCGGCCTCGTAGGGCCGGCCGACCGCGATCAGCGCCTCGGCGAGGTTGCCGGTGAGGATCGCGCCGGTGTTGCCGAGCAGCCCGGCCCGGTCGGCCACCTCCAGGCCGCGCCGGGCGACCTCGACCGCCTCCTCGGAGCGGCCGTGCAGCAGGAGCAGCGAGGCCAGGTTGTTCAGGCCCCGGGTGTGCAGGTCGAGGCCGAGCGGGCGGGAGCGCTCGACGGCGTCGGCGAGCATCGCCAGGCCGCCCTCGGGGTCGCCGAAGTCGCTGTACAGCGAGGCCAGGGTGATCCGGGCGTGCTGCTCGACGGAGTCGGCGCCGACCTGCCGGGCGATCTCCACGGCCCGTTCGGCGGTGGCGATCAGCTGCCGGTCGGGAGTGCGGAGCATGCCGTGCGCGGCGTCCTGGGCGAGCACCTCGGCCTGGATCGCGGACGGGCCGAGGTGGGCGACCAGGCGGTGCGCGTACTGGATCTCCTCCACGCCGCCGGCCCGGTTGAGGTGGCCGAGGATCCGGGCCCGCTGGAGGCGGAACCAGGCGGCCCGGACCGGGGCGCGGCCTTCGTCGACCAGCTTGAGCGCGCGCTTGGCGAGGCTGAGTCCGCGCTCCCGGTCGCCGGCGCGGCGGGCCGCGACGGTGGCCTCGGCGAGCACGTCAACCAGTTGCAGCCGGTCGCAGCTCTCGTCGTGCTCGCCGGCCGCGCAGGCGCACGGCGGGTAGGTGTCGGCCCAGTCGTACGGGCGCAGGGTGGTGGCGAGGACGTCCTCGGAGACCTCGTCCCACAGTTCGAGGGCGCGCTCCAGCATCCGCAGCTGCTCGGCGAAGGCGTTGCGGCGGCGGGCGGCGCGGGCGGCGTCCAGCGCGCTCGGCAGCGCCTTGGCCGGGTGGTGGGCGTGGTACCAGTAGTTGGCCAGCCGGGCGGGCCTGCCCTCGCCGCAGACCAGGGCCGGCTCGCGTTCCACGGCGGTGGCGAAGCTCCGGTTGATCCGGTACCGCTCGCCGGGCAGCAGGTCGTCGGAGACCGCCTCGCGGACCAGCGCGTGCCGGAACCGGTAGCCCTCGCCGTCGGTGTCCGGGCGCAGGATGTTGGCGCCGACCGCGGTGCGCAGCGCCTCGATCAGCCGGTCCTCGCCGAGTGCGGTGCCGATCGTGCTGTCGCCCTCGCCGAGCACGGCGGCGAGCAGCCCGTGCTCCACGTACGAGCCGCCCTCGGCGGCCGCCCTGAGCACCCGTTGGGTGTCGTCCGGCAGCGCCTCGACCCGGACCAGCAGCATGTCGCGCAGCGAGTCGGTCATCCCGGCGGAGCAGCCCTGCTGGTGGGAGGTGGCCAGCTCCTCGACGAACAGCGCGTTGCCCTCGGAGCGGCGGTGGATCCGGTCGACCAGCTCGCGGTCGGGGGTCGCGGTGCCGAGGATGCCGGCCAGCTGGGCGGCGACCTCGCGCTGGTCGAAGCGGTCGAGCTCCAGGCGCTGCACGGTGCGCAGCCGGTCCAGCTCGGCCAGGAAGGGCCGCAGCGGGTGGCGGCGGTGGAGGTCGTCGGTGCGGTAGGTGGCGAGGATCAGCAGCCGGGTGCCCTGCAGGGTGCGGATCAGGTAGGCGAGCAGCTCGCGGGTGGAGCGGTCGGACCAGTGCAGGTCCTCGACGGCGAGCACCACCGTGCGGCCGGTGCCGAGCCGCTCGAACAGCCGGCTGGCGTGGTCGAAGAGCCGGGCCCGGCCGAACTCGTCGTTGGGCTCGCCGTCGGCCTCGCCGAAGTCGGGGAAGAGCCGGGCCAGATGGCCCTCCATCCCGGCGGCGGCCCGGTCGAGTTCCGGGCCGAGCCGGCGGCGCAGCCGACGCAGCGCGGCGGCCAGCGGCGCGTACGGCAGGCCCTCGGCGCCGATCTCCAGGCACCCCCCGAGCGCGGTCACCACGGTGTCGGAGCCGGCGGCCGCCAGGAACTCCTCCACCAGCCGGGTCTTGCCGACCCCCGCCTCTCCCCCGATGAGGACCGCCTGCGGGTCGCCGTTCTCCGCCCGGCGCAGTGCACCCGTCAGGAGTCCGGTCTCGGTTCCTCGGCCCACGAAGACGGGGCTCACCGATGTCTGCTCCATGGCGGCGAGCATGCCACAGGCCGTGGACCGGAGCCGACCTGTTGTCCCCCGGTCCGGACGGCCCGAAGGGGAGGCGCCGGCGGCGTCCTCCCCTTCGTCGGCGCGGGCCGCTCGCGGCCCGGCGGTGGTCACCCGAGCCGCGCGGCGGGAGCGGTCAGGTGCAGGCTCCGGGCCACCCGGTGCAGCAGGCCCCCGTGCCGCCGGGCGACGGTCCGGCCGGCCGCCGCCTCGCGGGCCAGCCGCTCCTGGGCGGCCAGGGCGAGCAGCTCCTGCTGGCGGTGCTGGATGAGCTCGTACTCGATCATTGCGGTTCCCCTCGTTGCGGTGTTGAGTACGAGACTCCTCTCCCAGTGGGGGGTGCCACATCGGCCCGATGCCTCATCCCGGCCGGGGCCGGCGCCTCAGGACCCGGGCCCCGGATGCCGGAAGGCCCGTGCGCAGGGCTCCGGGGAGCCGTACGCACGGGCCTTTCCGTCCCGGGTGCCGTCTAAGGATCCTTAGGCGAGCTTCTCCAGGATCATGTCCTTGACCTTGGCGGCGTCGGCCTGGCCGCGGGTGGCCTTCATGACCGCGCCCACCAGGGCGCCGACCGCCTGGACCTTGCCGTCGCGGATCTTCGCGGCGATGTCCGGGTTCCCGGCGATCGCCTCGTCGACGGCCGCGCCGAGCGCCGAGTCGTCGGAGACCACGGCGAGGCCGCGCTTCTCGACGACCTGGTCCGGCTCGCCCTCGCCGGCGAGGACGCCCTCGATGACCTGGCGGGCCAGCTTGTCGTTGAGCTTGCCCTCGGCGACCAGCGCGCAGACCCGGGCCACCTGGACCGGGGTGATCGGCTGCTCGGACAGGTCCGTGCCGGTCTCGTTGGCGCGGCGGGCCAGCTCGCCCATCCACCACTTGCGGGCCTGGTCGGCCGGGGCGCCGGCGGCGATCGTCTCCGAGATCGGCTCGACCGCGCCGGCGTTGAGCACCGACTGCATGTCCTTGTCGGACAGGTCCCACTCGGCCTGCAGCCGGGCGCGGCGCACCCGGGGCAGCTCGGGCAGGCCGGTCCGGAGCTCCTCGACCCACTCGCGGGAGGGGGCGATCGGCACCAGGTCGGGCTCCGGGAAGTACCGGTAGTCCTCGGCGTTGTCCTTGATCCGGCCGGCCGTGGTGGTGCCGTTGTCCTCGTGGAAGTGCCGGGTCTCCTGGACGATCGTCCCGCCGTCGGTCAGGACGGTGGCGTGCCGCTGGATCTCGAAGCGCGCCGCCCGCTCGACCGAGCGCAGCGAGTTGACGTTCTTGGTCTCCGAGCGGGTGCCGAAGGTCTCGGTGCCGTTGGGGCGCAGCGACAGGTTGACGTCGCAGCGCATCTGGCCCTTGTCCATCCGGGCCTCGGAGACGCCCAGCGCCTTGATCAGCTCGCGCAGCTCGGCCACGTACGCCTTGGCGACCTCGGGGGCGCGGTGGCCGGCGCCCTGGATCGGCTTGGTGACGATCTCGATCAGCGGGATGCCGGCCCGGTTGTAGTCGAGCAGCGAGTACTCGGCGCCGTGGATGCGGCCGGTCGCGCCGCCCACGTGGGTGGACTTGCCGGTGTCCTCCTCCATGTGGGCGCGCTCGATCTCGACCCGGAAGACCTCGCCGTCCTCCAGCTGCACGTCGAGGTAGCCGTTGAAGGCGATCGGCTCGTCGTACTGGGAGGTCTGGAAGTTCTTCGGCATGTCCGGGTAGAAGTAGTTCTTCCGGGCGAACCGGCACCACTCGGCGATCTCGCAGTTCAGCGCGAGGCCGATCTTGATGGCCGACTCCACGCCGACGGCGTTGACCACCGGGAGCGAACCGGGCAGGCCGAGGCAGGTCGGGCAGGTCTGCGAGTTGGGCTCGGCGCCCAGCTCGGTCGAACACCCGCAGAACATCTTGGTCTTGGTACCCAGCTCGACGTGGACCTCAAGGCCCATCACCGGGTCGTACGAGGCCAGCGCGTCGTCGTACGAGACCAGGCTGATGACGCTCACAGCGTTTCCTTCACTTCTTCTCTCGGAGGTCCGTCAGCCGAGCAGCACGTCGTCGTCGCCGAGCTGGCGCAGCTCGCGGACGAGGAGTGCGGTGCCGGTGATCAGGGCGGCGGCGCCGACCAGGGCGTTGATCAGCTTGAGCGTGTCGCTCTCGGTCCGGGCCTTCTTGACGTCCTTGTAGATCGTCACCGCGCCGAACGCGCTGGTGCCGATGGACAGCCACAGGCCGGGCTTGGAGTGCTTGAAGCCCTTTGCCTTCGCTACGGTGCTCACAGTGCCGGTGCCTCCTCCAGCAGGGGGTGACCCCACTTGTCGTTGAGCGCGGCCTCGACGGCGCCGCCCACGCGGTACAGGCGGTCGTCCGCCATCGCGGGGGCGATGATCTGCAGGCCGACCGGGAGATTGTCCTCCGGGGCGAGCCCGCAGGGCAGCGACATGGCCGCGTTGCCGGCGAGGTTGGACGGAATGGTGCACAGGTCGGCCAGGTACATGGCCATCGGGTCGTCGGCGCGCTCGCCGATCGGGAACGCGGTGGTCGGCGTGGTCGGCGAGACCAGCACGTCCACGCCGGCGAACGCGGCGTCGAAGTCGCGCGAGATCAGCGTGCGGACCTTCTGCGCCGAGCCGTAGTAGGCGTCGTAGTAGCCCGAGGAGAGCGCGTAGGTGCCGAGGATGATGCGGCGCTTCACCTCGTCGCCGAAGCCCGCCTCGCGGGTCAGCGCGGTGACCTGCTCGGCCGAGCGGCCGCCCTCGTCGCCGACCCGCAGGCCGTAGCGCATGGCGTCGAAGCGGGCCAGGTTGGAGGAGGCCTCGCTGGGCGCGATCAGGTAGTACGCGGGCAGCGCCAGGGTGAAGGACGGGCAGGACACCTCGACCACCTCGGCGCCCAGCTCGCGCAGCAGCTCCACGCTCTCGTTGAAGCGCTGCATCACACCGGCCTGGTAGCCCTCGCCGGCGAACTCCTTGACGACGCCGATCCGCATGCCGCGGATGTCGCGCCGCTTCGCCGCCTCGACCACGGCCGGGACCGGCGCGTCGATGGAGGTGGAGTCCAGCGGGTCGTAGCCGGCGATCGCCTCGTGCAGCAGGGCCGCGTCGAGGACGGTGCGGGCGCACGGGCCGCCCTGGTCCAGGGAGGAGGAGAAGGCGACCAGGCCGTAGCGGGAGACCGAGCCGTAGGTCGGCTTCACACCGACGGTGCCGGTGACGGCGCCCGGCTGGCGGATCGAACCGCCGGTGTCGGTGCCGATCGCCAGCGGTGCCTCGTACGCGGCGAGCGCCGCGGCCGAGCCGCCGCCGGAGCCGCCCGGGATGCGGGACAGGTCCCACGGGTTGCCGGTCGGGCCGTAGGCGGAGTTCTCGGTGGAGGAGCCCATCGCGAACTCGTCCATGTTGGTCTTGCCGAGGATCACCACGTCCGCGTCCTTCAGACGCGAGGTCAGGGTGGCGTCGTACGGCGGGATCCAGCCCTCGAGGATCTTCGAACCACAGGTGGTCGGGATCCCCTTGGTGGTGAAGACGTCCTTCAGCGCCAGCGGGACGCCGGCCAGCGGGCCCAGCTCCTCGCCGCGGGCGCGCTTGTCGTCCACCGTGCGGGCGGCCTTCAGCGCACCCTCGGTGTCGACGTGCAGGAAGGCGTTGACCTTCTCGTCGACCGCGTTGATGCGGTCGAGGTGGGCCTGGGCGACCTCGACGGCCGAGACCTCGCCCTTGGAGATCGCGGCGGCGGTCTCGGCAGCGGTGAACTTGATCAGCTCGGTCATCTCGGTCAGTCCTCCCCGAGGATCTGGGGAACGCGGAAACGCTGGTCCTCACTGGCGGGGGCGCCGGAGAGCGCCTGCTCCGGCGTGAGCGACGGACGCACCTCGTCGGCACGCATGACGTTGGTCAGCGGCAGCGGGTGCGAGGTCGGCGGGACGTCCTGTCCGGCCACCTCGGAAACGCGGGCGACCGCGCCGATGATCACGTCGAGCTGCTCGGCGAAGTGGTCCAGCTCTTCGGCCTGCAACTCCAGACGCGACAGCCGGGCGAGGTGGGCGACCTCCTCGCGCGTGATGCCAGCCATGCGGCGATCCTCTCCTTACATGGGTCAGACCCCCATCCTATGGGCACACGGGTGGGCATTTTCCGGCGCCGCGGGCCGGGGCGGCGCCTCACTGCGGGGCGAGGCGCTCCACGTCCGGCGCTTCGGTCCGGTGCACCAGCAGCCAGGCGGTGGCCTGGTCGGCGGGCAGCGCGGCGGAGACCAGCCAGCCCTGGACCGCGTCCACCCCCATCAGCTGGAGGCGCTCCCAGGTCTCGTCGTCCTCGACGCCCTCGGCGACCACGGTCAGCCCGAGCGAGTGGGCGAGTTCGACCGAGCAGCGGACCACCGCCGCGTCGTGGTCGTCCGCGACCATCCGCGACACGAAGGACCGGTCGATCTTCAACTCCCCCACCGGGAGGCTGCGCAGCCGCACCAGTGAGGAGTGCCCGGTGCCGAAGTCGTCCAGCGACATCCGCACGCCGTACCGCCGCAGCTCGTCGAGCGTGTCGGCGGCCCGCCGGGAGTCGTCCAGCAGCAGCCGCTCGGTGATCTCCAGCTGCAGCGCGTCGGCGGGCACGTCGTGCCGCTTGAGGTGGCCGGCCACCCGCTGGGCGAAGCCCGGGTTGAGCACGTCGCGCGGCGAGACGTTGACGGCGACCGGCACCATCAGGCCCTGCGCCCGCCAGAGCGCCAGCTGGCCGACCGCCGTCTCCAGGACGTAGTCGGTCAGCCGGGGCATCAGGCCGCTGGACTCCGCCAGGCTGATGAACTCGTCCGGGGGGATCCGGCCCTGGCCGGGGCGGTCCCAGCGGACCAGCGCCTCCAGGCCGACCACCCGGCCGTCGAAGGCGACCTTCGGCTGGTAGTGCAGCTGCACCTCGGACAGCTCCAGGGCCCGCCGCAGGTCGCCGAGCAGGCCGATCCGGTACGGCGTGTCGACGTCCCGGGCCTCGTCGTAGCGCTCCACGCCGGAGCGGCCGCGCTGGGCGTGGCCCATCGCGACGTCGGCGCGGCGCAGCAGCGACTCGGCGTCCTGGGCGTGCGTCGGGTAGACGCACACCCCGGCGCTGGCCTCCAGCACCAGCAGCAGCCCGTCGAGGCGGATCGGCGCGGCGAGTTCGGTGATCAGCGCCTTGGCCACCCGCTCCAGCACCTCGGTGGAGCCGACGCCCGGGAGCAGCACGGCGAACTCGTCGCCGCCCATCCGGGCCACCACCGGCCGCTCGCCGCGCTGCGCGGGCTGCGGCGGCAGGGCGGCGGCCAGCTCGTCCCCGCCCTCGCCGTGCGGGCCGTGGCCGGTGCCGGTGCGCAGCGCGCGGTGCAGCCGGCGGGCGATGTGGACCAGCAGCCGGTCGCCCGCGGTGTGGCCGAGCGCGTCGTTCAGCGAACGGAACCGGTCCAGGTCGAGCAGGATCAGCCCGACCTGGTACCCGGGTTCGGCGTCGTGCCGGGTGAGCGCCTCCTGGGTGGCGAGCAGCAGTGCCTGCCGGTTGGGGAGGTCGGTCAGCGGGTCGGTGAGCTGGTCCCGGGCGCGGTCGCGGGCGATCCGCCAGGCCGCGACCAGCACCGCGAGGGGCACGGCGAACAGCGGCAGCAGCTCGGGCTCGTACCGGTAGACCAGGACGGCCAGCGGGATGAGCGGCGCAGCGCCGGCCAGCAGCACGCCGAGCAGCAGGACCGCACCCGCCACCCCCTGCGGCGGGCGTGTGGGCGCGCCGCCGGTCGTACGATCCATAGCCCTGTCCTCCGTCGGGCCCGCCCCGTCAGGCCGCCTTACGGTGAGGCACCGTCACGGTGCCGGCGGACGTCAGGCGAGGGGCGTCCCCACGGAGTCCGGGCATGACCGGACCACACACCCTTGCTGACAGTTCGTTGCACCAAGGGTAAGCCGGTGTCCGTCGGGAGGGCACACTTTCGGACATCCTCCCGCGGCCTTCGGCCGGGGGGCGCCCCCCAGAGCGCGTCACCGGTCACCGCGCGCTGCACAGTGACAGAATGCCCGACTTCGCGCGGCGACACCCCGGTGACGCGGCATCAGGACGATAACGACCCGTCAGGAAGCGGACTCCGCGTGATCCTCGGCCGGCAGGCCCAGGAACGCCCGGGCCGCGTCGGCGCCCTGGTCGAGCAGGACGGCGAAGCCGGCGTCGTCCAGCACCGGGACGCCGAGCTGCACCGCCTTGTCGTACTTCGACCCGGGGTTGTCACCGACCACCACGAAGTGCGTCTTCTTCGACACCGAGCCGGTCACCTTCGCACCGCGCGAGGTCAGCGCCTCCTTGGCGCCGTCCCGGGTGTGGCCGGCGAGCGTGCCGGTGACCACCACGGTCAGCCCCTCCAGCGGCCGCTCGCCCTGCTCCTCGGCGCCCTCCTCGACGAAGCGGACGCCGGCGGCGCGCCACTTCTCCAGGATCTCCCGGTGCCACTCCTCGGCGTACCACTCCCGGATCGCCCTGGCGATGGTCGGACCGACGCCCTCGACGGCCGCCAGCTCCTCCTCGCCGGCCCCGAAGACCCGGTCCAGGTCGCGGAACTCGCGGGCCAGCGCCTGCGCGGCGACCGGGCCGACGTGGCGGATGGACAGCCCGTTGAGGAAGCGCCAGAGCGGACGGTCCTTCACCTTGTCCAGGTTCTCCAGCAGCAGGCCGAGCGACTTCTTCGGCTCGCCCTTGGTGTTGGCGAAGAAGAAGACCTCCTTCTGTTGGCCGGTCCGGTCGTCCAGCTTGGGCATACCGGTCTTCTGGTCGCGGACCAGGACCTTGATCGGCAGCAGCTGCTCCTCGGTCAGGCCGAAGATGTCCCCCTCGTTCTTGACAGGGGCGTCAACAGGCTTCAGCGGCTGGGTCAGCGCGGTCGCGGCGACGTAGCCGAGCCCGTCGACGTCCAGCGACTCCCGGCCGCCCAGGTAGGCGATCCGCTCCCGCACCTGCGCCGGGCAGAACTGCGCGTTGGGGCAGCGCAGGTCGATGTCGCCCTCGGCCATCGGCCGCAGCTCGGTGCCGCACTCGTGGCAGTGCGAGGGCATCACGAACTCGCGCTCGGTGCCGTCCCGCAGGTCCTCGACCGGGCCGAGGATCTCCGGGATCACGTCGCCGGCCTTGCGCAGCACGATGGTGTCGCCCAGCAGCACGCCCTTGGCCTTCACCACCTCCTGGTTGTGCAGCGTCGCGTACTGCACCATCGAGCCGGCCACCTTCACCGGCTCGGCGAGCACCGCGAACGGGGTGGCCCGGCCGGTGCGGCCGATGCCGATCATGATCGAGGCGAGCCTGCCGGTGACCTCCTCCGGCGGGTACTTCCAGGCGATCGCCCAGCGCGGCGACTTGGAGGTGGCGCCGAGCCGGCCCTGCAGGGCGATCTCGTCCACCTTCACCACGACGCCGTCGATCTCGTGCTCGACCGAGTGCCGCTGCTCGCCGTACTGCTCGATGAAGGCGCGCACCTCCTCCAGCGTGCCGACCACCCGGTTGTGCTTGGCGGTGGGCAGGCCCCAGTCGCGCAGCAGCCGGTAGGCGTGCGACTGGCAGTCGATCTCGAAGCCGGACCGGGCACCGATGCCGTGCACCACCATGTGCAGCGGGCGGGAGGCGGTGACCAGCGGGTCCTTCTGCCGGAGCGAACCGGCTGCCGCGTTGCGCGGGTTGGCGAACAGCTTGACCATCGCCTGCGGGCGCCTGCCCTCCTTGGCGCGCTCCTCGTTGGCGGCCCGGCGGCGCTCGTTCTCCGCCGCGAGGGAGGCGTTCAGCTCGGCGAAGGCCCCGGTCGGGAAGTAGACCTCGCCGCGGATCTCCACCAGCGCGGGGACGTTCTCCCCCCGCAGCCGGTGCGGGATCTCGGCGATGGTGCGGACGTTGGCGGTGATGTCCTCGCCGACCCGGCCGTCGCCGCGGGTCGCGGCCTGCACCAACTCGCCGTCGACGTACGTGAGGTTGACCGCGAGGCCGTCGACCTTGAGCTCGCACAGGTAGTGGTACTCGACCCCGGCGAGCTCGCCGGCCACCCGCTCGGCCCAGGCGGCCAGCTCCTCGTCGTCCATCGCGTTGTCGAGGCTGAGCAGCCGCTCCCGGTGCTCGACCTTGGCGAAGCCCTCGACGGCGGCGCCGCCGACCTTCTGCGAGGGGCTGTCCGGCGTGACCAGCGCCGGGTGCTCCGCCTCCAGCGCCTCCAACTGCCGCATCAGGCGGTCGAAGTCGGCGTCGGTGATGGTCGGCGCGTCCTGCTCGTAGTACCGGGCGCGGTGCTCCTCGATCTCGGCCGCCAGCTCCGCGTGCTGCTTGCGCACCTCGGCCGGGATCTCCTCCCAGCCCTCGACAACCGCCACCTGAGCCCTCCAAGTCCCTTACTCGGGCGTGTCCACCAGGCTCTGCGCCGCCTTCACGGTGTGTGACAGGGCCGCCCGGGCGTACCGGGGGGAAGCCCCCGCCAGCCCGCACGTCGGTGTCACCAGCACCCGGCGGCCCAGCAGCTCCGGATCCAGCCCCAGCCTGCGCCACAACGTCCTGACACCCTGGACACTACCGGCAGGGTCGGACAATTCCCGGTCCGCGGAGGGCACCACACCGGCCAGGAGCGCGGTGCCGCCCTCGATCGCCTCGCCCAGGTCGTCGTCGTCACGCTCCGTCAGGAACGAGAAGTCCAGCGACACCGCCGCGGCACCGGCCCGGCGCAGCAGCGGGATCGGCACGCCCGGTGCGCAACTGTGCACCACCACCGGCACGTCCAGCGCCCCGATCACGTCCCGCAGCGCCTGCTCGGCGTGCTGCCGGTCGACCGCGCGCAGCCGCTGGAAGCCGCTGGCGGTCCTCACGCTGCCGGCCAGCACGGCGGGCAGCGAGGGCTCGTCCAGCTGCAGGACGAGCTGCGCGCCGGGCACCCGCCTGCGGACGTCGGCGAGGTGGCGGCGCAGGCCCTCGGTCAGCGACCCGGCGATGTCCCGGCAGGCGCCGCGGTCGGAGAGCGCCTTCTCCCCGTAGTGCAGCTCGATCGAGGCGGCCAGCGTCCACGGGCCGACCGCCTGCAGCTTGAGCGCGCCGTCGTACCCCTGGGTGAACTCCTCCAGGGCGTCCAGGTCCTCGCCGAGCCAGGAGTGGGCGCGCCGGGTGTCCCGGCCGGGGCGGTCGGTGAACCGCCAGCCGCTCGGCTCGGTCTGCGCGAAGAGCTCGACCAGCAGGCCGGCGCCGCGCCCGATCATGTCCGCCCCGGGGCCCCGGGCCGGGAGTTCGGGCAGGTGCGGCAACCGGTCCAGCTCGCCGACGACGGTCCTGGCGGCCTCCCGCGCGTCGGTGCCGGGCATCGACCCGACCGCCGTCGCGGCGCCGTTCAGCTCGGGGAAGGAGTACTCAGTGCTCACGGCCCCGAGCCTACGGCCTGCGCGGTCAGGCGCGTTCGGCGACGGGGTCGGCGGCCGGCAGGCGGCCGGACCGGACGGCCTCGAGCAGGGCGGCGTGGTCGCGCTCGTTCTGGTCGGCGTAGGCCTCGGCGAACTCCGCCAGCGCCCGGTCGAAGGACTGGCCGCCGCCGAGGTAGGCGGCGATCGCGATCCGGTCGCCGGAGCGGGCGTGGGCGCGGGCCAGGGTGAAGCCGCAGAGCTCGCCGAACGCCCGCATCCCGGTGGGCACCATCTGTTCGGCGACCGCGATGCCCTTCCAGTCGCGCAGCTGGCGCACGTAGAAGTCCCGGCGGCGGCCGTCGATGCCCTCCACCCGCTCCCAGCCGAGGAAGATGTCGCTGGCCGCCTGCATCAGCCGCTGCCCGGACACCACCCGCTCGCCCTGGTTCTTGTACGCGCTGGCGCCGACGTGCGGCGCCAGCACCGAGGTGTCGGCCTCCTTCGCCTGCAGGAACAGCGGGTCGCGGCCGTCCCGGCCGAGCAGCAGGAAGATCCAGCAGCGGGTGCCGACGCTGCCCACGCCGACCACCTTGCGGGCGGCGTCGACCAGCCTGAAGTCCCGCAGCAGGGTGCGCCGGTCCGAGGCCAGGGTGCCGCTGTAGCGTTCGACCAGGCCGGCGAAGAGCTCGGTCAGGGCGCTGCGCTCGACCTCGGGGAGCAGGTCGCCGATCGGCACCAGCAGCGGCGGGTCGGCGGCGATCCGCAGCTGCCCGTCGACCTCCTCGGTGAGCTTCTCGAAGACCTGCAGGCTGTCGCGGGTGCGGGCCTTCACCAGGGCACGGGCCAGGCTCTTGCGGCCCCGCTTGGCGATCTTGTCCGCGGCGAGCTCCTGGAGGTGGTCGGCCTCCATCCGCGCGTACCAGACGTCGAGGTCGCGCATGCCCGCGAAGCGGATCATCGACTCCCGGTAGGAGCGGACGGTGGCCCGCACCACGTCGGCGCGCTCGTCGTCGTCGAAGCCGTTGGCCCGGCCGGCGATGACCAGGCTGGCGGCGAGGCGCTTGACGTCCCACTCCCACGGCCCGGGCAGGGTCTCGTCGAAGTCGTTGATGTCGAACAGCAGCCGGCGCTCCGGAGAGGCCAGCAGCCGGAAGTTCAGCATGTGCGCGTCGCCGCACAGCTGGGCCCTGATCCCGGAGTCCGGGGTGGCGGCCAGGTCGGAGGCCATGATGGCGGCCGCGCCCCGGTAGAACCGGAACGGGGACTCGCTCATCCGGCTGTAGCGGATCGGCACCAGCTCGGGCACCCGCCGGGACGACTGGCCCTGGAGGATCTCCAGCGGATCGGGCCGGTCCTCGGCCGGCCGGTACTCGGCGTGGCCGGAGCGGGGCGAGCGCTTGCGGGCCGCGCGGCCGAGCGCCACCCGCTCCTCCGGTGTGGCGCCGCGGACCGCGCGCATGGCCGTGTCGTCGTTCCTCGGCATCGAGGACCTCCCGCCGATCGCGGCGCGCCGCCGCCCCGGACGGCGGCGGCGCACACCCCCTCGATCATCGCGGCGCCGCCCGCTTCCGGCCTCCCGGGCGCGCCGTCCGGGGAGGGCGGCGCGGGGAGGGCCCCCCGTCGGCCGCTACTGGCCCGGTCGGACGGTGATCTCGGTGATCTCGGCGTCGCGCGGGAGGTCGATCGCGGTGAGGATCGCGGTGGCGACCGACTCCGGGGCGATCCAGCGGGACGGGTCGTACGCCTTGCCCTCCTGCTGGTGGACCTTCTGCTGCATCGGGGTCGCGGTGCGGCCCGGGTACACGGTGGTGACCCGCACGCCGTTGGCGTGCTCCTCGCCCCGCAGCGCGTCGGCCAGCGCCCGCACGCCGAACTTGCTGGCCGCGTACGAGCCCCAGGTGGGGTCGGCGCGCAGGCCGGCGCCGGAGTTGACGAACAGCACGTGGCCGCGGGCCAGGCGCAGCTGCGGGAGCACCAGGCGGGTCAGCTCGGCGGGGGCGACCGTGTTGACGTTCAGCTGGTGCTGCCACGCCTTGACGGGGGTGTCGCCGATGGTGCCGAGCTCGACCACGCCGGCGATGTGCAGCAGGGTGTCCAGCTCCACCGGCAGGGACTGGTGGCCGAACGCCCAGGACAGCTTGGCCGGGTCGGCCAGGTCGCCGACCAGGGTGTGCGCCCCGGGGAAGCGCTCGCGCAGCTCGGCGGCGCGGCGGGCGTCGCGGGCCAGCAGCCAGAGCTCCTCGCCGCGGGCGGCGAGCCGTTCGGCGACGACGGCGCCGATGCCGGATCCGGCACCGGTGATCAGGTGGGCAGCCATGCGGACGGGCTCTCCTTCAGGACTGGAGGTGGGCGAGGGCTTCGGCAGGGGTGCCGGCGAAGGAGATCAGCTCGGCCAGCGGGCGCGGCAGGAAGCCCTCCGCGTCCATCCGCTCCAGCTGGGTGCGCAGCCCGGTGTAGAAGCCCTCGGTGTCCAGGACGACGACCGGCTTGTCGTGCAGCGCGTGCTTCTTCAGCTCCAGCACCTCGGTGACCTCGTCGAGTGTGCCGAGGCCGCCGACCAGGACCACCACCGCGTCGGCGCGGGCCAGCAGCTCCGCCTTGCGGGCGGCCAGGTCGGCGGTCATCACCAGCTCGTCGGCGCCCTCGTAGGTCTTGTGGGCGAGCAGTTCGACGGAGATGCCGACCAGCCGGCCGCCCGCCTCCTTCACGCCGTCGGCGAGCAGGCCCATCAGGCCGGCGTGCGAGCCGCCCCAGACCAGGGTGTGGCCCTGCGCGCCGAGCAGCCGGGCGAATTCGGCCGCCGGGGCGGTGTAGCGGGCGTCGAGCGAGTACGCGGAGCAGAAGACCGTGATGTTCATGATGCGGTCAGGTCTACCACGCCGGTCGAACGGGTTTACCGGGACGGGACCGCGGGGCGGGTGGTGGTGGCGATGGTCGCGGAGCCGACCACCCGGGTGCCGTCGTACAGCACGACCGCCTGACCAGGAGCGATGCCCCGGGCCGGGCTGTCCAGCGTGACCTGCAGCTCGTCCCCGGTGAGGGTGGCCGTGACCGGCACCTCCTCGCCGTGCGCGCGCAGCTGCGCGGTGTACCGGCCCTCGCCGGCCGCCGGGGTGCCGCACCAGCGCGGCTTGATCGCGGTCAGCCCGCTGACGTCCAGGCCCTCGACCGGGCCGACCGTGACGGTGTTGTTCACCGGGGAGATGTCGAGCACGTAGCGCGGCTTGCCGTCGGCGGCCGGCCGGCCGATCCGCAGGCCCTTGCGCTGGCCGATGGTGAAGCCGTACGCGCCGTCGTGCTCGCCCAGCTTGGTGCCGTCGACGTCCAGGATGTCGCCGGTGGCGGTGCCCAGGTGCTTGGCCAGGAAGCCCTGGGTGTCGCCGTCCGCGATGAAGCAGATGTCGTGGCTGTCGGGCTTCTTCGCGACGGCCAGGCCGCGCCGCTCGGCCTCGGCGCGGATCGCGTCCTTGGTGGTGTCGCCGAGCGGGAAGAGCGAGTGCGCCAGCTGGTCGGCGTCCAGGACGCCGAGGACGTACGACTGGTCCTTGGCGGCGTCCACCGCGCGGTGCAGCTCGCGGGTGCCGTCCGGGAGGTCGACGATCCGGGCGTAGTGGCCGGTGCAGACCGCGTCGAAGCCGAGGGCGACGGCCTTGTCGAGCAGTGCGGCGAACTTGATCTTCTCGTTGCAGCGCAGGCACGGGTTGGGGGTGCGGCCGGCCGCGTACTCGGCGACGAAGTCGTCGATGACGTCCTCGCGGAAGCGCTCGGCGAGGTCCCAGACGTAGAACGGGATGCCGATCACGTCGGCGGCGCGGCGGGCGTCGCGGGAGTCCTCGATGGTGCAGCAGCCGCGGGCGCCGGTCCGGAAGGACTGCGGGTTGGACGACAGCGCCAGGTGCACGCCGGTCACCTCGTGCCCGGCCTCCGCGGCGCGCGCGGCGGCGACGGCGGAGTCCACCCCGCCGGACATCGCGGCCAGCACCCGCAGGCGACGGCCGTCGGACGGAGCGGTGGGGGCACCCGGGAATTCAGTCATGATGCCCACCAGGGTAACCAATCGGGGGCGCGGGGCCGGTGTCCGTCCGCAGCCGCCTACCGGACGGGGGCCCGAGCCCCTGCGGTTGCCCTCCTCGCTCGTTCCACCACTCCCGGGAGGGCCACCGCGAGGGCGTCCACGTCGGCCTTGGTGGAGGTGTGGCCGAGGGAGAAGCGGAGCGAGGCGCGGGCGAGCAGCGGGTCGGTGCCCGTCGCGAGCAGGACGTGCGAGGGCTGCGGGACGCCCGCGGAGCAGGCGGAGCCGGTGGAGCACTCGACGCCCTGGGCGTCGAGCAGCATCAGCAGGGCGTCGCCCTCGCAGCCGGGGAAGGAGAAGTGCGCGTTGGCGGGCAGCCGCCCGTCCGCGGCGGGGTCGCCGTTGAGCACGGCGTCCGGCACCGCCGCGAGCACGGCGGCCACCAGGTCGTCGCGCAGCGCCCCGACGGCGGCGGCGTGCTCGGCCCGCCGTTCGACGGCGATGGCCGCGGCGGCGGCGAAGGCGGCGGCGGCCGGCACGTCGAGCGTGCCGGAGCGGACGTCGCGCTCCTGCCCGCCGCCGTGCAGCAGCGGGACGGGTGTGGCGCTGCGGGCGAGCAGCAGTGCGCCGACGCCGTACGGTCCGCCGATCTTGTGGCCGGTGACGGTGAGTGCGGTCAGCCCGGACTCGGCGAAGGAGACCGGGACCTGACCGAGCGCCTGCACCGCGTCGGCGTGCATCGGCACCCCGAACTCGGCGGCCACGGCCGCGAGTTCGACGACCGGCTGGATGGTGCCGACCTCGTTGTTGGCCCACATCACGGTGACCAGGGCGACGTCGGCGGGGTTGCGCTCGATGGCGGCGCGCAACTCGGCGGGGTGGACCCGCCCGTGGCCGTCGACCGGCAGGTACTCGACCGCGGCGCCCTCGTGCTCGGCGAGCCAGTGCACGGCGTCCAGGACGGCGTGGTGCTCGACCGGGCTGCACAGCACCCGGACCCGGGCCGGGTCGGCGTCGCGGCGGGCCCAGTAGAGGCCCTTGACGGCGAGGTTGTCGGATTCGGTGCCGCCGCCGGTGAGGACGATCTCGCTCGGGCGGGCGCCGAGCGACTCGCCGAGGGACTCGCGGGCCTCCTCGACGGTGCGGCGGGCGCGGCGGCCGGCGGCGTGCAGCGAGGAGGCGTTGCCGACCACGCCGAGGTGCGCGTTCATGGCGGCGATCGCCTCGGGCAGCATCGGCGTGGTGGCGGCGTGGTCCAGGTAAGCCATAGCGGCTCCAGTGTAGGCGTCGTCAGAGTCACGATTTGGCCATTGCACCCTCTGCAACGCGCCGTTAGCCTCCAGGCTCACCGGCGTGTGAAAGGGGTGTGGGCGACGGTGTCACAGACGGTCGACCGGGCGCTGACCATCCTCGCGTCGTTGGGTGACGGGCCGGCCTCGCTGGAGCAGGCGGCGGCCCGGATCGGGGTGCACAAGTCGACGGCGCTGCGGCTGCTGCGGACGCTGCAGGAACACGGCTTCGTGACCCGGCAGGCGGACCACCGGTACCGGCTGGGCGGGCGGATGTTCTCGCTGGCGCACCAGGCGCTGGAGGGCATCGACATCCGCCAGGTCGCCGCGCCGTACCTGGCCTCCCTGAACGAGCGCTACGGCCACACCGTGCACCTGTCGGTGCTGGAGGAGGGCGAGGTGCTCTACCTGGACAAGGTGGAGGCCCGCTACCCGGAGACGGCGGGGACCTGGCTGGGCGACGCGAGCCGGATCGGCCGGCGCGCCCCGGTGGTGGCGACGGCGGCGGGCAAGGTGCTGCTGGCGGGCCTGCCGGCGGAGCGGCTGGCGGCGGCGCTGGCGGAGCAGGGCTTCCCGGTCCTGACCCGGCGGGCGGCGCGCACCGAGGAGGAGTTCAAGGCGGAGCTGACCGAGGTTCAGCGCCGGGGCTGGGCGGTGGACGAGGAGGAGTACCAGGAGGCGGTGAACTGCATCTCGGCGCCGATCGCCGGGACGGACGGCAGCGCGATCGCCGCGTGCTCGATCTCGGCGCCGGTCCGGGTGGCGAGCGCGACCGAGCTGAGCCGGCTGCTGCCGGAGCTGCTGTGCACGGTCGAGGCGATCTCGCTGGCCTACGGCGGCTCGCCTACTCCTCGCTGGTGCGAGAACCGTTGCGGTGCCAAGCACGAGGTGCGCGCCAGCCGTACTTGAGGGCGAGCAGCCGGGTGACGAAGGCGGTGACGGCGGCGAGCGAGGCGCTCAGCGGGGTGAGGCTCCCGGTGGCGATCAGGATCGCGACCACGGCCGAGCCGATCAGGGCGGGGACGGCGTAGATCTCCCGGTCCCAGCGCAGCAGCGAGGGGGGTTCGGTGGCGAGCACGTCGCGGACCACGCCGCCGCCGGCGGCGGTGAGCATGCCGCAGGCGACCGAGGAGACCGAGCCGAGGCCGTAGTCGTGCGCCTTGATGGTGCCGGTGACGCAGAACAGGCCGAGGCCGGCCGCGTCCAGGGTCTGCACGGCGAGGTTGATCCGCTCGACCTCCGGGTGCAGGAAGAACACCACCACCCCGGCGGCGAGCGGGGTGACGAAGTAGCCGAGGTTGGTGAAGGCGGCGACCGGGGTGGCGCCGATCACCAGGTCGCGCAGGACGCCGCCGCCGAGCGCGGTCGCCTCGGCCAGCACGCAGATGCCGAAGATGTCCATGTTCTTGCGGACCGCGAGCAGGCCGCCGGAGAGCGCGAAGACGAAGATGCCGACGAGGTCCAGCGTCTGCTGGACCCCGTGCGGAAAGATCTCTGAGGTCACTTGCCGAGCTTCCCCTGCGAGACGCAGGCTGGGTTGCCGATACGGCTGTGAATCATAGGCTAGGCAAAGGTCTCGTGCGGTGCCGGTCCACCCAGCGCGTTCAGCCGCTCGGGCATCGACAGCCGGGTCATCCGCCGCCAGCCACCGAGCCGCTCGTAGAGGTGGACGCCGTGGATGCCGGCCGCCAGCGCCGCCGACTTGGCCTTCGGCCAGCGCAGCAGCTCGCCCATGTGCTGCATCACCGCCAGGCTGACGTCCCGGTAGGTGCGGACCTCCGCCCGGGCGGTCTCGTTCAGGGTGTCGAGGATGGTCCGCCCGTGGCCCTCGGCGGCCAGGCGCAACAGCTCCTCGTGGCAGAAGGCCAGGTGGTTGTCCTCGTCGTTGGAGATCATCCGCACCGCGCGGCCGATCTCCGGGTGGTCACCGAAGACCTTCTTCAGCAGCAGCATCTGCTCGGACGCCCGCTGCTCGGTGACCCGGCTGTGCGCGAGGTAGGTGATCACGTCCTGTTCGGAGAGCATCTCGTCGCGGCGCAGCCGGCTGTGCGCCAGGCCGATCCCCTGGCGCTCCAGGATCATCGTGTAGTCGGTGTCGTCCGGGACCTCGACGGTCTCCAGCTCGCGCTTGTGCAGCAGCGCCTTGAAGATCCGGCCGTGCTTGTCCTCGTCGGCGCCGTGCCGGGCGACCTTGGGGGCCAGCACCTGGTCCGGGACCAGCTTGGCGATCCGGCCGTTCTCCCAGCCGCCCTGGTCCTCGCCCTTCGCCGCGATCGAGCAGAACAGGCGGAAGGCCTGGTCGTCGTCGTGGATCTCCATGAACAGACTGCGGGCCGAGAGCATCTCTGCCACCCCTCGAACGGAGCCGGGAACACCGTCCAGTCAAGGCAGCCGCCCCGCCCGGCGGCAACACCGGCGCCGCCGGGCTCCGCCGGACGAAGGACAGGCTTGCCGCAGTCGGGCTAAAGCCCGGCTGGGGCAGGCCCGTCACCGGGCGCGGGTTCGCGGCCCGTCCGGTCAGGGGCGGGTGCCGGAGGCCAGCAGGGCGGCCACCGGCAGGCCGTCGGGGTGGGCGGCCGCCAGGCGGTGGTAGGCGGCGCGGATCCGCTCGACGACGGCCGGGGGCCGGCTCTCGATCAGGGAGGAGGTCAGGACCGTCCCGGAGAGCACGTCCTGCCACCACCGCTGCGGGTCGACCCGGTGCGTCCAGGTGACCGGCTCGACCTCGACCTCGGTGAAGCCGGCCGCGGTGAGCAGGCCGGCCAGGCCCTCCGCGGTGGCGTACGGGGCGAACGGCGAACTGCTCGGCAGGTCGCCGGGGCCGGCCGCGCCGGTCTCGGCGACCGCGTCGAAGAAGATCCCCTGCGCCCGGTTGCGGGCCGGGGCGTCCCAGCAGGACAGCGCGACCCGGCCGCCGGCGGCCAGCACCCGGTGCAGGTCGGCGACGGCGGCCGGCGGATCGGGCACGTGGTTGACCACGAACGCGCCCACCGCGGCGTCGAACCCGCCGTCGGGGAAGGGGAGGCCGGGCAGCGCGGCCTCCCGCACCCGGACACCGGGCAGCGCGACGGCCGCCTCCGCCACCATCTCCGGGACGGCGTCGGTGGCGGTCACCTCGGCGCCCCGGCCGTGGGCCAGCGCCGCGAGCCGTCCCGTCCCGCAGCCGACCTCCAGCAGCCGGGTGCCGGCGGCGGCACCCACGGCGTCGAGCAGCCGTGGGTGCAGCGCCGCGGTCATCGCCCCGAACCCGCTGTCATAGGTGCCGCTGCGCAGCGCCCAGCCGCGTCGCTCGAACTCGGTGAACTCCATGCAACTCTCTCCAGCCTCGGAAGGCCGTGCCGGAGTCGAGGCTACTCAGTCGCTGTTCTCCGGGCTCCGCCTCAGTTCCCCTCGCTGCGCTCGGGGAAGTGGCAGGCCACCTGGTGGCCGACCTTCGCCGCGGTGAGCTGCGGCTCCTGGGTGGCACAGATGTCCTGGGCCTTCCAGCAGCGGGTGCGGAAGCGGCAGCCGGACGGCGGGTTGAGCGGCGAGGGCACGTCGCCCTTGAGCAGGATCCGCTCGCGCTGCTCCTTGCGCCGCGGGTCCGGCACCGGCACCGCGGACATCAGCGCGGTGGTGTACGGGTGCATGGGCTTCGCGTAGAGCGAGTCCCGGTCGGCGATCTCGACGATCTTGCCGAGGTACATCACCGCGACCCGGTCCGAGACGTGCCGGACCACCGAGAGGTCGTGGGCGATGATCAGGTAGGTCAGCCCGAGTTCCTTCTGCAGGTCGTCGAGCAGGTTGACCACCTGCGCCTGGATCGAGACGTCCAGCGCCGAGACCGGCTCGTCCGCGACGATCATCTTGGGCTTGAGGGCGAGCGCCCGGGCGATGCCGATGCGCTGGCGCTGGCCGCCGGAGAACTCGTGCGGGTAGCGGTTGTAGTGCTCGGGGCTGAGGCCGCAGAGCTCCAGGAGCTCCTGGACGGCCTTCTTGACGCCGCCCTCGGTGGCGACCTTCTGCAGGCGGAAGGGCGCGCCGACGATGGTGCCGATGGTGTGCCGGGGGTTCAGCGAGGAGTACGGGTCCTGGAAGATCATCTGGATGTCGCGGCGCAGCGGCCGCATCGCTCCGGCGCCGAGGTGGGTGATGTCCACGCCCTCGAACTCGATCTTCCCGCCGGTCGGCTCGTCGAGCCGGGTGACCAGGCGGCCCATGGTGGACTTGCCGCAGCCGGACTCGCCCACCACGCCGAGGGTCTCACCGGCGTTGACGGTGAAGTCGATCCCGTCGACCGCGCGGACGGCGGCCACCTGGCGCTTGAGCAGGCCCTTGGTCACCGGGAAGTGCCGGGTCAGGCCGGTGACCCGGAGCAGCGGCTCGCGGTCGGAGGCGGGCGCGGGTGCGGGCACCTTCACGGGCTCGGCCGCCGTCTGGCTGTCCGTCATCGGTTGTCTCCAAGTGGGTGGTACGTGCTCACAGCCGGGGCGCGATCTCTTCGGTGAAGATCCGGTGGCGTTCGGCGATCGGCAGGTGGCAGGCGGCGTGGTGCCGGGGCGCGGCCTCGGCCAGCACCGGCAGCTCGCTGGTGGACCGCCCGCCGGTGAGCTCGGCGTACGGGCAGCGCGGGTGGAAGGCGCAGCCGGACGGCACGTTGATCAGGCTCGGCGGGGTGCCCTTGACCGGGGTCAGCCGGTCCTGGAGCTCCCGGTCGAGCCGGGGCATCGAGCCGAGCAGGCCCCAGGTGTAGGGGTGCTCGGGGGATTCGAAGAGGGTGGCCGCGGGGCCGCGCTCGACCGGCTTGCCGCCGTACATCACCAGGATGTCGTCGGCCAGCTCGGCGACCACGCCGAGGTCGTGCGTGATGATGATGACCGCGGAGCCGAACTCCTGCTGCAGGTCCCGGATCAGGTCGAGGATCTGGGCCTGGACGGTGACGTCGAGCGCGGTGGTCGGCTCGTCGGCGATCAGCAGCGAGGGGTCGTTGACCAGGGCCATGGCGATCATCGCGCGCTGGCGCATGCCGCCGGAGAACTGGTGCGGGAAGTCGTCCACCCGGCGGTCGGGCTGCGGGATGCCGACCCGGTCGAGCATCTCGACCGCGCGCTTGCGGGCGTCCTTCTTCCTCACCTCCGGGTGGTGCACCCGGTAGGCCTCCACGATCTGCTGACCGACCGTGTAGTACGGGTGCATCGCGGTCAGCGGGTCCTGGAAGATCATCGACATCTCGCGGCCGCGCAGCTTGCGCACCCGCTCGGGGCCGGCCGCGATCAGCTCCTCGCCGTCGAGCCAGATCTGGCCGGTGATCCGGGCCCGCCGGGAGTTGTGCAGGCCCATGATGCCGAGCGAGGTGACCGACTTGCCGGAGCCGGACTCGCCGACGATGCCGAGGGTCTTCCCGCGCTCCAGGTCGAAGCTGACCCCGTCCACCGAGCGGACCAGGCCGTCGTCGGTGTCGAAGTGGATCCGCAGGTCGCGGACGGAGAGGAAGGCCCCGGAGGACGGCTTCTCGGGCTCGATCATGACAGCCTCACGCGGGGGTCGACAGCGGCGTACAGGAGGTCAACCAGGAGGTTGCAGATGACGATGAAGAAGGCGGCGACCAGGGTGACGCCGAGGACCTTGGGGAGGTCGTTCTCGCCGATGGCCTGGACGGCGTAGGCGCCGATGCCCTTGAGCGAGAAGACCTGCTCGGTGATCAGGGCGCCGCCGAGCAGCAGGCCGAGGTCCATGCCGAAGATGGTGATGATCGGGGTCAGCGCGGCGCGCAGACCGTGCCGGACCACGACCTTCTTCTCGTCCAGGCCCTTGGCCCGGGCGGTGCGGATGTAGTCCTCGCTCATCGTCTCCAGCATTCCGGCGCGGGTGAGCCGGGCGTAGAGCGCGGAGTACAGGAAGGCCAGCGAGATCCAGGCGAGCATCAGGTGGCCGGCCCAGGCGAACGGGTCCTCGGTGAACTCGACGTACTCGATGTTGTCGAAGACCACCCACTTGTAGTGGAACAGCCACTGCACCAGCAGGCCGGTGAAGAAGATCGGGGCGGAGACGCCGGCCAGGGCGATGCCCATCGAGGCGCGGTCGAAGAACGAGCGCGGCCGCAGGGCCGAGACCACACCGGTGGCGACACCGGAGAGCAGCCAGATGAAGGCCGCGCCGATGGCCAGCGAGAAGGTCACCGGGATCCGGGAGGAGATCTCGGGCCAGACCTCGACGTGGTTCTTGAACGAGTACCCGAAGCAGGGGACGTTGCAGGTGACCGGGTCCGGGCCGAACTGGTACTCGGCGCCGCTGACCAGGCCCTTGAGGAAACGCCCGTACTGGACGTAGAGCGGCTGGTCGAAGCCGAGGTTCTGCTTGACTGCGGCGATCGCCTCGGCGCTCGGGTTCTTGCCGACGTACTGGGCGGCCAGCTGGTCGGTGGTCTCACCGGCCAGGGCCGGGAGCACGAAGAAGATCGCGAAGGTGATCGCGCTGACCACCAGCAGCAGCAGGACGGCTGCGGCGATCCTTCGGATGATGTAGGCGAGCATAGTTGTGCGGCCGCGGCGGCCCGCCTCCGCCCGGGGTGTCCGGGTCGGAGGCGGGCGCCGCTGCCTTCACCTGCCTTCAGGGGTGTGGAGCCAGGGTCTGGAGCCAGGAGTTACTTGGTGAGACCGATGTTCAGGTAGTCGTACTGACCCGAGAAGGCGGGGGTGGAGCCCAGGTTGCTGGCGCCGGCCGGGCGGTAGAGGAAGACCTTGTAGTAGGTCAGCGGGACGATGACCGCGGCCTCCATGGTCTTCTTGTCGATGTCGCCGTAGATCTTCTCGCGGGCGGCCCGGTCCGGGTTGGTGATCGCGTCGTCCAGCAGCTTGTTGATCGCGGGGTCGTTCAGCTGCGAGAGGTTGGTGTTGCCGGACTTCTTGATGGCGTCACCGTCGACGACCTGCTGCAGGAAGCCGTAGCCGGTCGGCCAGTCGGCGCCCCACTGCATCATGATCAGACCGGTGTTGTGCTCCTGGGTGTACGCCGGGACACCGGCGAAGTCCGAGAAGTACTTGCCCTGCGGGAACTGCTGGATCTCGACCTCGATGCCGACCTTCTTCAGGGCCGCCTGGATCGCGGTGGCCGAGGCGACCTCGGTCGAGCGGTCCTGGCGGGCCATGATGTTGGTCTTGAAGCCCTCCGGCTTGCCGCAGGCCTTCAGGGCCTCCTTGGCCTTGGCCTCGTCGCCCTTGTTGCCGGCGGTCTCGTAGAGGTTGAAGTCCTGGTGGCCCGGGATGTCCGGGGGCAGCACGGTGGAGGCGATGTCACCGCGGATCGGGCCGCCGATCGCGGTCTGCACCGAGACCTTGTCGATCGCGTACTGGACGGCCTTGCGGCACTCGATGTTGTCGAACGGCGCGACCTTGGTGTTGATCGCGGTGTAGACCAGACGGCCGCCGTAGGCGTTGTCGGTCGACTCCTTGAGCTTCGGGTCGAGCAGGATCTTGGCCTGGGTCTGCGGGTCGACGCCCTTGCCGGCCAGGTCGACCTGGGCGTTGCCGGCCAGCAGGTCCTGGTCGATGGTCGCCTGCGCGATCTTCAGCTTGACCTGGATCTTGTCGGCGAGCTGCTTGCGGATCGGGTCGGTCTTGGCGTCCCAGTTGGTGTTCTGGACGAGCACGACCTCCTTGCCGTCCTCGTAGCTCTCGAACTTGTAGCTGCCGGAGGACACGATGTGCTTCACGTAGTCCGCACCGGTGTCCTTGGCCTGCGGGACCGGCACGGTCTGCGGGGCGGAGACCAGGTAGTCGAAGTCCGCGAACGGCTGCTTCAGGTGGAAGACGATGGTGGTGTCGTCCGGGGTCTCGATCGACTTCAGGTCGCCGGTCTTGTCCTTGTACGGGCCCTGGTACGGCTCCGGGTTGTCCACCAGGAGGTCGTGGAAGTAGGTCGGGCCGTTGGACAGCACGTCCGGCGCGAAGTTGGAGCGCTCGACCGCGTACTTGACGTCCTTGGAGGTGATCGCGGAGCCGTCGTCGTACTTCAGGCCCGCCCGCAGCTTGTAGGTCCAGGTCAGACCGTCGGCGCTGACCTTGCCCAGCGACTCGGCCAGGTCCGGGACGAGCTTGTTGCCCTCCTCGCCGGCGGCCGGCTGGAAGGTGGTCAGCGGGCGGCCGTACAGGCGCGAGAAGTTGTACATGTACGCGTAGTACGTGTTGCCCGGGTCGAAGGAGTCCGGCACGTCGGAGTGCTCGTAGACAACCGTGCCGCCCTTCTTGTCCGAGACGTTCACGACCGCCTTGGTGGCCGCGTTGGCACCGGAGGCCTTGGTGCCGCCGGAGTCGCCGCTGCCGCCCTTGCTGCTCGAGCAGCCGGTGAGGGCCAGGGCGGTGGCCGCGGCGAGCGCGGTCAGCGCGGTGGTACGGGACCTGCGCATGGGAGAGATCAACCCCTTGACGTTAGGAGCGAGGGTGGCGGTGGATACCTGACCCGAGGTCAGTTGTTCTTGGGGTCGAGGGCGTCTCGCAGCCCGTCGCCCAGCAGGTTGAAGGCGAGCACCGTGACGAAGATCGCCAGGCCGGGGACGAGCATGAACTGCGGGTCCACCTGGTAGTACACGATCGCGTCCGCGAGCATGCCGCCCCATGAGGCCTGCGGCGGCTCGACGCCGACGCCGAGGAAGCTCAGGCCGGCCTCGAAGAGGATGTTGGTCGGGATCAGCAGGGTCGAGTAGACCAGGATCGGGCCGACCAGGTTCGGGAGCAGCTCCCGGAACAGGATGAACGGCGTCCGGGCGCCCAGGCTGCGGGCCGCGAAGACGAACTCGCGCTCGCGCAGCGAGAGGGTCTGGCCGCGGACGATCCGGCCGATGTACGGCCAGTTGAAGAAGCCGATCACGAAGATCAGCACCGCGATGTGCAGCGGCGTGCCGTGCAGGCCGAAGGCGCCGTCCTTGAGCGAGGCCGAGATGGCGATCGCGAAGAGCAGCAGCGGGAAGGCCAGGAACATGTCCATCAGCCGGCTGATCACGGTGTCGACCCGGCCGCCGTAGTAGCCGGCGATGATGCCGAGCGCGGTGCCGATCACGTTGGAGAGCACGGTGGCGCAGAAGGCGACCAGCAGCGACACCCAGGAGCCCTCGATGATGCGGGTCATGATGTCGCGTCCGTACTGGACGTCGATGCCGAGCGGGTGGCTCCAGCTCATCCCGCCGAAGTCGCCGGCCGGGATGCCGCCCAGGTTGGCGTCCAGCAGGTCCTGGTTGAACTTGTTCGGGTCGAGCCCGAAGACGGCCTCGATCGGCTTGGCCAGCACCGCGAGCAGCACCAGCAGGATCACCACCACGCCGCCGGCGAGGGCGGCCTTGTCACGCTTGAAGCGGGTCCAGGCGATCCGGCCGAGCGAGCGGCCCTCGATCTGCTTGGCCGCGGCGGCGACCGGCTCGGCTTCGGCGCCGATGGTCTCGGTGGGTGTGGTCATGAGTCAGTTCGTTCCCCTCGCCGACGGTGGCCGGCCCACGGAGTCGCAGCGGTTGCAACGGGTGCGGTGCAGTGCTGTGCGGATTGCGGTGGTGCCGAACACCTAGCGGCGGTGCAGAAGTTCGTGCGATGTGCGCAACAGGCGGGTTGCGCAGCACTCTCTGTCATGGCGAGCACCGGGCGCCAGCCCCCATCGAGGAGAGATGCCCAACCGTGATCTGGCGGCATGCACGATCGTTGCTGCGGTATATCGCTCTTCACACACGTGTTACATGTCCGTCAAGACGCACGCTGACGAGACCTCGCCAGTGGCGGAAAAGTGCCAGGTGGCGGCCCGGGCAGCAGAAACCCCCGCCGACCTGACAAAAGGTCAATGCGGGGGTGTACGAAGGTTTTTCAGCGGCCCGGATAACCCGGCCACGGCTGCTGCGGCCAGCCCGGCGCGGGCGCCTGCTGCGGTGGCGCTGAGTAACCGAAACCGGCGTGCGACTGCGGGTGCCCGGCCTGGCCCGGCGCGCCGCCGTACTGCGCGCCCCGGTCGAACACCGGGCGCCCGTGGGCCCACATCCACATCGCGACCGGGTCGAACTCGTCCGCCAGCATCACGGTCGACACCGCCGGCACGTCCGGCGCCTGCGCGGCCGCGCGCAGCACCAGGGCCCGGGCGGCCTCGATCGACGGCGGCGAGGTGTCGTACAGGTCCAGCCCGACCGCCAGGTAGGGCTCGCCCAGGGCCGGCTGCACCCAGGCCACCCGCAGCGAGCGCAGCGGGCGGACCTCGCCGGCCTGCTGCTGCAGCACCGCGTAGAACGCCGGGGCCGGCAGCTGGGGCTCGGAGATCCGCAGCGGGCCGGCCGGCAGCCGGTCCAGGCCGACCGCGACCCGGCGCAGGTCCGCCCAGGGGATGCCGACGCCGCCGCCCGGGCGGTGCGGGTCCAGCCACAGGCCCCAGCGGGTGCGGTACAGCGCGTTGGCGATCTCCAGGCCGGAGATCACCTCGTGGCCGCGGGACCAGCCGCTGGCCGCCAACTGCTCGGGCGAGGTGACGCACGGGGCGTACCCCATCCCGCCGATCTCCATGTTCCCGTACTGGGCGTCCGGGCTGCCGGGCGTGCCGTGCCAGAGCAGCATCCAGACCCTGCCCTCGGCGAGCGCCCGCAGCAGCGTCTCGTACGCCGCCCAGCGCTCCGGTGCGACCTCTCTGAGGGCGCGCTCGATCGCGCCCGGGTCGCCGGCTGCTCCCGTCACGTCGCCCTCTTCCGTCCGCCCTGCGGTGTCGGGCCAACCCTATGGGGCGGGCCGGACACTCGTCATGCCGCCGTCCCCCTACTGGCCGGTCACCGCCGCCGCCCCGTCATTGCCGGACGTAGAACGGCTGCACCCGGGTCAGCAGCCACTCGACCACCGGGTCGGCGACCAGGTCCAACAGCACCAGGTTGACGCGCCAGGCCGGGGCGGCGGTTCCCAGCGCCCGGCCGAGCGCCTGGTTGACCTCCGCGGGGTCGGCCGGCAGCGCCGGGTCCAGCTGGACGCCGACGTACAGCAGGGTCGGCTCGCCCTCCACCCGGGCCAGCGCCCGACGCGCCGTCAGCACGCCCGGGATCGCGGTGAGTTCGGTGGTCACGGCGGCCAGGAAGGCGAACGGCTCCTGGTGCGGCTCGGGCTCCTTGAGCGCCACCCGGGCCCCCTCCTGGACCCCCTCGGCCGCCCAGCGGTCGCCCTGCGGGCCGCGGCGCAGCTCGCCCACGCCCTCCGGCGGCACCGGGATGCCCACCGGGGCCTCCGGGTTGACCGCGATGCCGATGCCCAGCGGCAGGCCGCGGGCGAACTCCCACATCGGGGCGACCGCGAAGGCCATGCCGGGCGCGTGCTGCAGGAACACCTCCTGCGAGGAGAACACCGGGACGTACGGCGCACCGGCCAGCTCGATGGTCGGCAGGTCCAGCGACTCGCCCTGCGGGTCCGCGCCCGCCGGCAGCGGGATCCACACCTGGCTGCGGCCCAGCACCTCGACCACCCGGGGCGTCGCCCCCGGATCGCCGAGCGCCGCGGTGAGCACCTGCTCCAGCTCGTTGGCCGGCCACGCGCCGCCCTGCGGAGCCTCACCCACCGGGAAATCCATCGGTCCACCCCTTCAGATCCACTGCTGCGAGAAGCGTATCCGCCGGGGTGCACTCCCCCATCGGGCGCCGGGCATGCCATGATGTGCGCGCCGAACTTCATACTGGCCGCTCGAACCCGCGCGGGAGAGCCGGAACGCCCCTGTCGGGGGCGCGACCGGCGCCGAAGGAGCAAGTCCTCCCCGGAATCTCTCAGGCACCCATACCGCACGGGCGAGGCACATCTGGAAAGTGGACACGGCCGCGCCGTGCGCCCACCCACGGTGCAAGCCGCCATCCTTGGATGCGGTGAAGCTCTCAGGTTGTGACGACAGACGGGGAGACTCCACCCCCGCATGCCCATATGCAGCCAAGGAGCCCTGCCGTCATGTCCCTCCGCCTCACCGCGCTCGACGCTCTGCACCGGTCGCTCGGTGCCACCATGACCGACTTCGCCGGCTGGGACATGCCGCTGCGCTACGGCAGCGAGCGCGAGGAGCACCTCGCGGTCCGCACGAAGGCCGGCCTCTTCGACCTCTCGCACATGGGCGAGATCACCGTCTCCGGTCCGCAGGCCGGCGAGTTCCTGGACCACGCGCTGGTCGGCTTCATCTCGGCGCTCGGCGTGCTGCGCGCCCGCTACACCATGATCTGCCGCGAGGACGGCGGCATCCTGGACGACCTGATCGTCTACCGGACCGCCGAGAACGAGTACATGGTGGTCGCCAACGCCTCCAACGCCCAGGTGGTGCTGGACGCGCTGGCCGCCCGCACCGAGGGCTTCGACGTCCAGGTCCGCGACGACCGCGACGCCTACGCGCTGATCGCCGTCCAGGGCCCGGAGGCCAACGGCATCCTCGGCTCGGTCACCGACGCCGACCTGCCCGGCCTCAAGTACTACGCCCTGCTGCCCGCCACCGTGGCCGGCAAGGACGTCTGGCTGGCCCGCACCGGCTACACCGGCGAGGACGGCTTCGAGATCTTCTGCGCCCCGGCCGACGCCGCGCACCTGTGGACCGCCCTCACCGAGGCCGGCGCCGACAAGGGCCTGGTGCCGTGCGGCCTGTCCTGCCGCGACACGCTGCGCCTGGAGGCCGGCATGCCGCTGTACGGCCACGAGCTGACCACCGAGCTGACCCCGTTCGACGCCGGCCTCGGCCGGGTCGTCCGCTTCGACAAGACCACCAACGGCGGCGAGTTCGTCGGCCGCAAGGCGCTGGAGGCCGCCGCCGCCCAGGCCGAGGCCAACCCGCCGCGCAAGCTGGTCGGCCTGGTGTCGGACGGCAAGCGCGTCCCGCGCGCCGAGTACACCGTGGTCGCCGGCGACGGCACCCCGATCGGCACCATCACCTCCGGCTCGCCCTCCCCCACCCTGGGCAAGCCGATCGCCATCGCGTACGTGGACGCCGCGCACGCCGAGCCGGGCACCGCGGTCGCGGTGGACGTGCGCGGCAAGCACGAGCCGGTCGAGGTCGTGGCGCTGCCGTTCTACAAGCGCGCCCGCTGAGCCTCCTCCCCCTTCACTGCCCGGTCCGCTCAGCGGACGGCTCCGCCCTACCCTCTTGCGATCCTGGAGAATGACGTCATGAGCAACCCCACGCACCTGCAGTACACCGAGGAGCACGAGTGGCTGACCACCGCTGAGGTGGGCGCCGTCGCGACCGTCGGCATCACCGCCCACGCCGCCGACGCCCTCGGCGACATCGTGTACGTCCAGCTCCCGGAGGTCGGCGACACCGTCACCGCGGGTGAGACCTGTGGCGAGCTCGAGTCCACCAAGTCGGTCAGCGACCTGTTCTCCCCCGCCACCGGCGAGGTCACCGAGGTCAACCAGGCCGTCATCGACGACCCGGCGCTGGTGAACGCGGAGGCCTTCGAGGGCGCCTGGCTGTTCAAGGTCCGCGTCGAGGCCACCGACAAGCTGCTCAGCGCCGAGGAGTACACCGCCTTCATCGGCGGCTGACCCGACTCGTGTCCCGGGGGCGGCCGCAGCGCGGCGGCCGCCCCGCCTCCGTCCACCCGCTCCACGGGGAGATCCACCTCATGACGGTTCTCAACCAGTCCCTGCACGCGCTCGACCCGGAGATCGCCGCCGCGGTCGACGCCGAGCTGCACCGCCAGCAGACCACCCTCGAAATGATCGCCTCCGAGAACTTCGCCCCGGTGGCGGTCATGGAGGCCCAGGGCTCGGTCCTGACCAACAAGTACGCCGAGGGCTACCCCGGCCGCCGCTACTACGGCGGCTGCGAGCACGTCGACGTGGTCGAGCAGATCGCGATCGACCGCATCAAGGAGCTGTTCGGCGCCGAGCACGCCAACGTCCAGCCGCACTCCGGCGCGCAGGCCAACGCCGCCGCCATGTTCGCGCTGATCCAGCCGGGCGACACCATCCTGGGCCTCAACCTGGCCCACGGCGGTCACCTGACCCACGGCATGAAGATCAACTTCTCCGGCAAGCTCTACAACGTGGCCGCGTACCACGTCGACGAGAAGACCGGCCAGGTCGACATGGCCGAGGTCGAGCGCCTCGCCAAGGAGCACCAGCCCAAGCTGATCATCGCCGGCTGGTCCGCCTACCCGCGCCAGCTGGACTTCGCCGAGTTCCGCCGCATCGCGGACGAGGTCGGCGCGCTCCTCATGGTCGACATGGCGCACTTCGCCGGCCTGGTCGCCGCCGGTCTGCACCCCTCCCCGGTGCCGTACGCCGACGTGGTCACCACCACCACGCACAAGACCCTGGGCGGCCCGCGCGGCGGCGTCATCCTGTGCAAGGAGCAGTGGGCCAAGAAGATCAACTCCGCGGTCTTCCCCGGCCAGCAGGGCGGCCCGCTCGAGCACGTGATCGCCGGCAAGGCCGTGGCCTTCAAGGTCGCCGCCTCGGAGGAGTTCAAGGAGCGCCAGCAGCGCACCCTGGAGGGCGCCAAGCTGCTCGCCGAGCGCCTCCTGCAGGACGACGTCGCCGCCGCCGGCGCCAGCGTCCTGTCCGGCGGCACCGACGTGCACCTGGTCCTGGTCGACCTGCGCAACAGCGAGCTCAACGGCCAGGACGCCGAGGACCGCCTGCACGAGGTCGGCATCACGGTCAACCGCAACGCCGTCCCGAACGACCCGCGCCCGCCGATGGTCACCTCCGGCCTGCGCATCGGCACCCCGGCCCTGGCCACCCGCGGCTTCGGCGCCGAGGACTTCCGCGAGGTCGCCGACATCATCGCCGAGACCCTCCTCCCGGGCTTCGACGAGGCCAAGGCCACCGCGCTCAAGGCCCGGGTCACCGCCCTCGCCGCGAAGCACCCGCTCTACCCCGAGCTGTAAGCCGCACCGGGTGACCGGCCTCACCGGGCCGGCGCCCGTGGTTTTCCGGGGCACCGCGCACACTGGACAGTGCGCGCGGTGCCCCGTCCCATGTCACCGCCCTCTGTTTACCCCACGAGACCAGACAAGGACGTCCCTCCGTGGCCATCAGCGTCTTCGACCTCTTCTCCATCGGCATCGGCCCCTCGTCGTCGCACACCGTCGGCCCGATGCGCGCGGCCCGGATGTTCGCCCGCCGCCTCAAGTCCGAAGGCCTGATCGCCGACGTCGCCACGCTGCGCGCCGAGCTGTTCGGCTCGCTCGGCGCCACCGGCCACGGCCACGGCACCCCCAAGGCCGTCCTGCTCGGCCTGGAGAACAACTCCCCCCGCACCGTGGACGTCGACCGGGCCGACCTCGACGTCGAGCGGATCCGCGCCGAGAAGCGGATCAACCTGCTCGGCACCCACGAGATCCCGTTCGACCCCGACACCCAGCTGGTCCTGCACCGCCGCAAGGCCCTGCCCTACCACGCCAACGGCATGACCCTCTGGGCCTTCGCCGCCGACGGCTCCACCCTGCTGGAGAAGACCTACTACTCGGTCGGCGGCGGCTTCGTCGTCGACGAGGACGCCATCGGCGCCGACCGCGTCGTCCCCGACGACACCCAGCTGCGCTACCCCTTCCGCACCGGCGAGGAACTGCTCCGGCTCACCCGCGAGACCGGCCTGTCCATCTCCGGGCTGATGCTGGAGAACGAGAAGGCCTGGCGCAGCGAGGCCGAGATCCGCTCCGGCCTGCTGCAGATCTGGGCCGTGATGCAGGAGTGCGTCGCCGCCGGCATGGCCCGCGAGGGCATCCTGCCCGGCGGGCTCAAGGTCCGCCGCCGCGCAGCCGCCGCGGCCCGCGCGCTGCGCGCCGAGGGCATCGGCCCGGCCAACGCGATGGAGTGGGTCACCCTCTACGCGATGGCCGTGAACGAGGAGAACGCCTCCGGCCGCCGCGTGGTCACCGCCCCCACCAACGGCGCCGCCGGCATCATCCCGGCCGTCCTGCACTACTACCTGAACTTCATCCCGGGTGCGGACGAGGACGGCATCGTCCGCTTCCTGCTCGCCGCCGGCGCGATCGGCATGCTCTTCAAGGAGAACGCCTCCATCTCCGGCGCCGAGGTCGGCTGCCAGGGCGAGGTCGGCTCCGCCTGCTCGATGGCCGCCGGCGGCCTCGCCGAGGTCCTCGGCGGCAGCCCCGAGCAGGTCGAGAACGCCGCCGAGATCGGCATCGAGCACAACCTCGGCCTCACCTGCGACCCGGTCGGCGGCCTCGTCCAGATCCCCTGCATCGAGCGCAACGGCATGGCCTCCGTCAAGGCCGTCACCGCCGCCCGGATGGCGCTGCGCGGCGACGGCCGGCACCACGTCTCCCTCGACAAGGCGATCAAGACCATGAAGGAGACCGGCGCCGACATGAAGATCAAGTACAAGGAGACCTCCCGCGGCGGCCTCGCCGTCAACGTCATCGAGTGCTGACCCCGCTGCCCCCGCGGGGGCAGCCCTCAGACGTGAGCGCGGATCTGGCGCACCGGGTGACCCAGCGCGGCCCCCAGGTGCGCCAGTTCCGTCTCGGTGAACCACTCGCGCTCCGGGTTCCAGACCTCGATCTCGAAGCGGGCGATCCGCTCCAGGTTCCCCCCGCAGTCGACCGCCGTGACCCGGTCGTACCAGCTCACCTCGTGGTCCGCGTCCGGCTCCCGTCCGGCGACCAGCGCGGCCACCCGCTCGCCGACCCCCCGCTCCGGCCGCCAGTACGGGTCCGCCGGAATCACCGACAGCACGTCCTCGCTCATCGTCGGCCTTCCTCCTCGATCCACCGGGGACCGCAGCCCCCGCCACCGACACCGGCCGGTGGCGGGGGCTGCGGCCCTCGGGTCACTCGCAGGCGATGCCGTCGTCGTCGCGGTCGAGCGCGGAGCGGTAGCCGGGGTCGCCGCGGTGCAGCGGGGCCGCGCCGGCGGCCCGGGCGGCGGCGCAGTTCGCGTAGTACGGCGCCGAGCCCCCGCCGGAGGACGTCCCGCCGGACGTGGAGCCGCCGGAGGACGAGCCGCCGGTGGTCGTGGAGCCGCCGCCGGTGGACTCGCAGGCGACGCCGTCGCCGTCCGCGTCCAGGCCCGGCCGGTAACCGGGGTCACCGCGGTGCAGCGGGGCGGCGCCGGCGTTGCGGGCCTCGGTGCAGTTGGCGTACGAGACGACGGGCTCCGGGGTGGGCGTCGGTGTCGGAGTCGGCGTGGGGGTGGGCGTCGGAGTCGGGCTGGGGGACGGAGGCGGGGTCGGCGTGGGGGTGGGGCTCGCCTCGGCGGTGGTGGGCGGCGGGGCGGCCGGGGCCGAGGAGGTGGCGGCCGCCGGCTGGACGAAGTCGGCGCGGTCGGCCTTCGGGTCGGCGACCACGGCGCCGAGCCAGATCAGCCCGTAGAGACCGCCGATCACGCTGACCACGACCTTCGCCGGCTTCTGCCACAGCGAGGTCCACACCAGGATCAGTCCGACCGGCGGGAGGAGGAACAGGACCAGCAGGATCGGTCCGGTCCGGCGCCACCAGGGGGCCCGGGCGGGGGCGGGTGGCGGGTAGGCGTAGGTCATTGGCACATCAGAGCAGGGCGCCCGGACCGTACGCGCGAGTATTGATTACATTTCAACTACAACCCGATCAGGCCCCGAGGTGGCCATCCTGGCATCCGAAGGTGAAATGAGCCACAGACCTTAGGATCCAATTTGTCCCAGCCCGTGAGACCGTGCGAGAGTGGAGCAAGTCGGGCAGATCGCCCCGACTTCTGATCCACGGCCTCCCTGACCCGGTTCGGCCGTCTGCACCGCGCGGCACGCACCCCCTCGGCCGGCGCGGTGACATGGCAGGGGCCCCCAGACCACACACACGGTGGACGGGGGCCCCGCACTGTCTCTTCACTCGAACGAGTGGGTCAGGCCTGGGAGTTGGCCGAGCCGGCCCGCTCGCGCACCTTCAGTTCGAACCAGACCGCCTTGCCGCGGGGCAGCAGGTCCGCCCCCCAGCGCTCGGCGATCGAGTCGACCAGCTTGAGCCCGTTGCCGGTGGCGTAGCCGGTCTCGTTGGCGACTATCAGGCAGGGCAGCGCCCGCGAGGAGTCCCGCACTTCGACGCGCAGCCAGCCCGGTCTGCGAATCACCCGCAGCCCGATGATCCGGCCGCCGGTGTGCCGGACGGCGTTGGCGACCAGCTCGCCGGTGAGTAACTCCCCCGCCTCCAGGAGCTGGTGGAGCCCCCAGAGGCGGAGCAGGGCGAGCACCGTACGGCGCGCCACCGCGGCCGAGGCCGGCCGGGAGGGCAGCGGGGCCTCCCGCGGCTCGGCGGGATCGCGGAGCAGCGCGACGCACGCCCGCTCCAGCTCTTCGGACGTCATCCGTTCCAGATCTGCCAGCACCACCAGACCACCGGTCTCCGACAGATCGTCATCGCCCGCTGGTGCCAACCGATGTGACGCCAGAGTCGCTTCGCCGATTCCCGCCATGGGGCCATCATTGCGGAACGCAAGCGGGCGCGTACGGACAATGAGCAAACGATCACTAGTCATTTGGCATATGCCGACCGCAACCGAAAGTTCACTCGAACGGAACCGGGCGGAAGCGGACGGTCACCGGCGGGCGGTCACCAGGAGCCCCAGGGCACGTTCCAGCCGCCGAGGCCGTTCTCCGGCGACACGGTGCGGCCCTTGGAGTTGACCACCGTGACCACGTCGCCGACCATCGTCGACTGGTAGAACTTGCCCGCCGCGGAACTCTCGCTGCCCTCCGCGGTGTCCCGCAGGCCGATGCAGCCGTGGCTGCCGTTGGAGACGCCGATGGCGGAGCTCCAGGAGTTGCCGTGCACGTAGGTGCCGGTGTCGGTGAGCCGGATGGCGTGCGGGACGACCAGGTCGTACTCGTCGTTGGAGCCGGCGGCCGTGATGCCGTTGGAGGTCATCCGGGTGCGGCCCTCCATCGCCTCGACCACCATCGAGCCGTTCCAGGTGTCGAAGCCCGGCTTGCCCGCGGTGAAGGGCACCGAGTCGACCTGCTGGCCGTCGCGGACCACGGCCATCCGGTGGGTGCTGACGTCGACCGTGGAGACCTGCGAGCGGCCGATGGTGAAGGGCTCGTCCTTGTCCACGCCGCCGTACACGCCGGGGGCCGTCTCGACGCTCTTCAGGCGGTACTTCACGGTCACCTTGGTGCCGGGCGTCCAGTACTTCTCCGGGCGGAAGTCGATCCGGTTGTCGTCCATCCAGTGGCCGCGCACCACGGTGCCGTCGGAGGCCTCGACGGTGACGCCCTTGACCACCGCGTCGCGGTTCTTGACCGCTCGCTCGAAGCGCAGCGAGACGATCATGCCGACGCCGTACGTCCCGTCGTCGGTGATGTTGTCGCTGGCGCCCGCGTCCTTGGCCGGGGTGAGCGTGGTGAAGGTGCTCTCGGTGCCGGCGGTGACGCCCTGGGCGTCGACGGCCAGCGCGCTGACCCGGTACTGGGTGGAGACCTGGAGGTTGCCGGTGGGCGCCCAGCTGAGGCCGTCGGCGGCGACCGCGCCGGGCACCTCGGTGCCGTCGGGGGCGGTGACCTTGACGGTGGTCAGCTTGCCGCTCGCCACCGAGACCTTGAGCGCCCCGGCGGGCTTGACGTCCTTCGCCCCGGTCGCCGGCTCGACGGTCACCACGGCGGCCGAGACCGTCGGCTTGGGCGACTCCGCGAGCTTCGCCGCCGCCGGGGCGGCGCCCGCGGGGTCCTTCGTCTTCGCGCCGGCCGCACTGCACCCGGTCAGTGCCGCCGTCAGTATCAGTGCGCCGCCGAGCACCCCGGCCAGGCCCCTGCGCGTCCCTCGCGTCGACTCCACCTTCGCCAACTCCCCACCGCTCTCCGCTGCAGGCCCCGTTCCGGCGATCCGCCCCGGCCTGTCAGCTCTTTACACGGTCCACTCCACCAGGAAGTTGCGGACGCCAGGTCCGGATTCGGTCACGATGGGGGAACGAACGCCGACGGCCCGGCCGCTCCGGGGAGCGGCCGGGCCGTCGAGGGGTCTCAGCAGGTCACCACTGGGCCCACGGCACGGTCCAGCCGCTCAGGCCGTTCTCGCCGGAGACGACCGGGCCCTTGGAGTTCTTGATCTGCACCACGTCGCCGATCATCGAGGAGGCGAAGAACTTGCCCGCGGTGGAGCCGTCGTCGCCGCCCTTGGCGTCCTGCATCGAGATGCAGCCGTGGCTGGCGTTGTACTTGCCGAAGGCGTTGCCCCAGTAGTTGCCGTGCACGTAGGTGCCGGTGGCGGTGAGCCGCATCGCGTGCGGGACGTCCGGGACGTCGTACTCCTCGCCCTTGATGTTGGAGACGGTGGCGGAGTTCATCCGGGTCACCTTCTCCTTGCCGGAGATGACCATGGTGCCGTTCCAGGACGGGTTCTGGTCGTCGCCGGCGGTGATCGGGATCTGCTGGGTCGACCCGTCGCCCTTCTTCACCGTCATCATGTGGCTGCCCGCGTCGGCCACCGAGACCTGGTAGCGGCCGATGGTGAAGGGCTCGTCCTTGTCCACGTCGCCGTAGACGCCGGGCGAGATCTCGACGTTCTTCAGCCGGTACTTCACGGTCACCTTGGTGCCCGGCTTCCAGTACTCCTGCGGACGGAAGTCCAGGCGCTGGGTGCCGAACCAGTGGCCCTTGGCCACGGTGCCGTCGGCGGCGGTCACGGTGATGCCCTTGAGGACGGCGTCCTTGTTCTTCACGGACTTGCTGAAGTTCACCGAGACGATCATGCCGACGCCGTACGTGCCGTTGTCGGCGATGTTGTCGTTGGTCGCGACGGTCTTCGCCGGGGTGAGCGTGGTGAAGCTGGTGGTGGAGGCGGCGACCAGGCCGGCCGCGTCCTTGGCCTGCACGTTCACCTTGTACGTGGTGCCGACGGCGAGCGACTCGGTGGGCTTCCAGGTCAGGTTGTCGGCCGCGATGGCGCCGGCCACCGCCTTGCCGTTCTTGTCGGTCACCTCGACGCTGACCAGCGTGCCGGAGGCGACGCTGACCTGGACGCCGTCCTTGGGGGCCACGTCCTCGGCGCCGTCCTTGGGGGTGACGGTCAGCTGGGCGGCCGAGACCTTCGGGGCCGCCGGGCTGCTGGCCGAGCTCGCGGAACCTCCGCCGCCGCCGTCGGCCGAGCCGCCGCCCTTGGCACCTCCGCCGCCGCTGCAGGCCGCGGTCAGCAGCAGCGCGCCGCCCACCAGTGCGGCCACGCCCACGCGGGCCGCACGGCCCCGTCCGGCGCCCGCAGTCGTACTCGTCGCGGCTTCGGCCGCCTGAACCGGCTTCACTCGGTCGTCTCCCTCCCGGTATCCACAGCGAATACACGCCTGTGCGCCCGGGTTGGTTGCACCGGGGAATGGCAGGATAACGGGCCCGTTCGAGTGAATCTTGGGCGGGAGGCCGGTGCCGGTTCCGTGAACCCCGTGCGCACGGGGTCAGCGCACGCGCAGCGCGCTGCCCGCGACCCACTGGGCCCAGCCGAGGTTCCAGCCGTTCAGGCCGTTGTCCGGCGGCACCCGGTCGCCCGCCGCGCCGCGCACCTCGATCACGTCGCCGATCAGGGTGTGTTCGAAGAGCCAGCCGGCCGGGGAGTCCGCCGAGCCGCCCTTGACGTCCGCCAGCCCGATGCAGCCGTGGCTGGTGTTGGCGCTGCCGAAGACCTCGCGGGACGCCCAGTAGTTGCCGTGCACGAAGGTGCCCGAGCCGGTCAGCCGCATCGCGTGCGGCACGTCCTTGATGTCGTACTCGTCGCCCATCCCCACGGTCTGCGAGTTCATCCGGGTCACCGCGTACTTCTCCGAGACGACCATCGCGCCGAGGTAGGTGGAGTGCTCCGGGCTGCCGCCGCTGATCTTCAGGGTGCGCAGCAGCCTGCCGTCCTGCCGGACGGACAGGGTGTGGGTGTCCAGGTCGGCGACCGAGACCTGCGACCGGCCGACGGTGAAGTGCACGTCCTTGGCCTGGGTGCCGACGAAGCCGGGGGCGCCCTGCACGTCCTTGAGCCGCAGCGCCAGGGTGACCCGGGTGCCGGCCGCCCAGTAGCGCTGGGGCCGGAAGTCCAGCCGCCGGTTGCCGAACCAGTGGCCGACCACCGGCACCGGCGGGTCGGCGGTGACGGTGATCGCCCGCTCCACCGCCGCGCGGTCGGTGATCGGGCGGGTGAAGCGCAGCGAGACCGGCATGCCGACGCCGACCGTGGAGCCGTCCTCGGGGGTGAAGAAGGCGGCGAAGGTGCGGTCCGGGGCGAGCGTGGTGAAGCCGGTGTGCTGGGCGGCCTTCAGGCCCGAGGCGTCCTCGGCGACCGCGTCCAGGGTGTACGCGGTGGCGAGCGCGAGGCGCCCGGCCGGGGCCCAGGCGGTGCCGTCCGGCCCGATCGTGCCGGGCACCTCGGCGCCCCGGTCGTCGGCGAGCCTCACCGACAGCAGCCGGCCCTGGGCGACGGTGACCCGGACCGCGCCCTCGACGGCCACGTCCTGGCTGCCGTCCGCCGGCTCGGCGGCGAGCTGGGCCCGGGAGACCGCCGGGGCGGGCGCCGCCGGCCCGACCCGGTCGGCGGAGGCGGGCGCGGGCCGGGCGGTCGAGCAGCCGACCAGCAGCAGCCCGAGGACGGCCGCCGCCGACCGCCGTGCCCAGACCCGAACTCCGGGGCGCATCGCGGGCCTCCGCCTGTACTAGATCCACTCGATACCGGTCGGTCTAACGACCTGTACCGGCCGTGGACACGAGGGAACGTTTTCGCAGGCCTCCCGGTGGGCACGAGGCAGAATTGATCACGGTGCGTCACGGTACGGATCAATGGGTGACGAAGGCATCGGATCAGGGAACAACAGGGAGACGGGGACGGGCCCCCGTATGGCTGGGAGGGTTCCATGACCGCGTGGCGGGAGCTGGGGACGGACACCCCCTGGACGGGCACGCCCTGGCCGGGCAGCTGGCAGCCGCTGGGCGCCCGGTTCCGGACCGACCCGGAGGGCACCAGCGGCACCAACTTCGCGCTCTGGGCGCCGGGGGCCGAGGCGGTCGACCTCTGCCTGTTCGACGAGGAGGGCCGGGAGAGCCGGCACCGGCTCACCGAGCAGGACTTCCAGACCTGGCACGGGTACCTGCCCGGGGTCCTGCCCGGCACCCGGTACGGCTTCCGGGTGCACGGCCGCTGGGACCCGTGGACCGGCGCCCGGTGGAACCCGGCCAAACTGCTGCTCGACCCGTACGCGCGGGCGATCGACGGGCAGTACACCGCGCACGACGCGACCTGCGCCGCCGTCCGCGGCTGGCCCGAGCGGGAGGTCGCCGACACGGTCCGCGACAACCGCGACTCGGCGCCGTACGTGCCCAAGGCGGTGGTGGTCCACGACGACGACGACTGGTACGACGACCACCGGCCGAAGACCCCCTGGGCCGAGACCGTGCTGTACGAGGTGCACGTGCGCGGCTTCACCATGCGCCACCCCGGCGTGCCGCCGGAGCTGCGCGGCACCTACGCCGGGCTGGCGCACCCGGCGGCCGTCGAGCACCTGACCCGGCTCGGGGTGACCGCGGTGGAGCTGCTGCCGGTCCACCACCACGTCAGCGAGGACCACCTGCAGGCCCGCGGCCTGACCAACTACTGGGGCTACAACACCCTGGGCTTCTTCGCCCCGCACGCCGGCTACGCGGCGGCCGGCAGCCGGGGGCAGCAGGTCGGCGAGTTCAAGCGGATGGTGCGGGCCCTGCACGCGGCCGGCATCGAGGTGATCCTCGACGTGGTCTACAACCACACCGCCGAGTCCGGGGTGATGGGCCCCTCGCTGTCCTTCCGGGGCGTCGACAACGGCGGCTACTACCGGCTGGACCGCTCCCGGCGCGGCTACGCGGACTACACCGGCTGCGGCAACACCCTGGACACCCGGCAGCCGCACGTGATCCGGCTGATCACCGACTCGCTGCGGTACTGGGTGGCCGAGATGGGCGTGGACGGCTTCCGCTTCGACCTGGCGGCCGCGCTCGCCCGGGGCAGCGACGGCGTGGAGATGCACCACCCGTTCCTGGCCGCGGTCTCCCAGGACCCGCTGCTCAGCCGGGTCAAGCTGATCGCCGAACCGTGGGACGTCGGCCCGGGCGGCTACCAGGTGGGCGGCTTCCCGCCGCTGTGGGCCGAGTGGAACGACAAGTATCGGGACACCGTCCGGGACTTCTGGCGCGGTGCCCGGCCCGACGTCCGGGAGCTCGGCTACCGGCTGTCCGGCTCCTCCGACCTCTACCAGCGCGGCGGGCGGCGGCCGTACGCCTCGGTCAACTTCGTCACCGCGCACGACGGCTTCACGCTGCGCGACCTGGTCTCGTACAACCGCAAGCACAACGAGGCCAACGGCGAGTCCAACCGGGACGGCACCGACGACAACCGCTCGTGGAACTGCGGCGCCGAGGGCGAGAGCGACGACCCCGCGGTGACCGGGCTGCGGGGGCGCCAGCTGCGCAACCTGATGGCCACCCTGCTGCTCTCCACCGGCGTCCCGATGATCACCGCCGGGGACGAGCTGGGCCGCACCCAGGGCGGCAACAACAACGCCTACTGCCAGGACACCGAGCTGAGCTGGCTGGACTGGTCGCTGCTGGAGCAGCCGGAGTGGCGCTCGCTCTGCGAGCTGACCGGCCGGCTGGTGCGGCTGCGCCGCGAGCACCCGGTGCTGCGCCAGCGGGCCTTCTTCTCCGGCCGGACGGCCGGCCCGGGCGGGCCGCGCGACCTCGGCTGGTTCACTCCGGCCGGGCGGGAGATGACCGAGGCGGACTGGTTCGCGCCGACCCACGCGCTGGGCATGCTGCTCTCCGGCAGCGCCATGTCCGAGCGCGACCTGCGCGGCCGGGAGGTCTTCGACGACAGCTTCCTGCTGCTGCTCAACGCCGGGCACCAGCCGCTCGCCTTCACCCTGCCGGGCGAGCCCTGGGCGACCGGCTACCGGGTCCTGGTGGACACCGCCCTGCCCGACGAACCGGACGGCGTCCACAAGGCGCTGGCCCGGGTCACCCTCGAAGCCCGTTCGCTCCAACTCCTGCGGGCCGTCGGCCCCTAGAGCCCCTCCTGTCGCTTCGCACCCGTCCGACCGTGGCCGGTTCTCGACGACAGGTGCGAAAAACCTGGTGAGAAATGTCGGTGCGGCGGCCTACCCTCTCGGCGATGGCCGAGAACCAAGAGACCGCCGCCCCGCCCACCCCCGCGGACGGCGACGGGCTCTCACCAGACCGAACAGCCGTGCCGACCCCGTCGCGGCACTCCGTCGTACGCTCCCTGCTGCGCCTGTGGCCCTACGCGCGGGTCGCCCGGTGGCGGATCGCCGGCTCGGTGGCCGCCGCCGGGCTGGCCTCGCTGAGCGTGCTCGCCGTGCCGATCGTGCTGCGCTCGATCGTCGACGGCCCGATCGCCCACCGCGACCTGGCCGCCCTCTGGCCGCTGGCCGGGCTGCTGCTCGCGCTGGGCCTGGCCGAGGCGGCACTGTTCTGGACCCGACGGGTGGTCCTGGCCCGGCCGATGGCCCGGGTCGAGACCGCGATGCGCGGCGACCTCTACGCGAAGCTGCAGCGGCTGCCGGTCTCCTTCCACGACCGCTGGCCCTCCGGCCAGCTGCTGTCCCGGGCCACCGCGGACATGTTCGTGATGCGGCTGTTCTTCGTCTTCCCGCTGGTCTTCCTGATCGTCAACTCGACGGTCTTCCTGACCGGCACCGCGCTGATGTTCCTGCTGGACTGGCGGCTCGCGCTGATCACCCTGCTGCCCGCGCTGCCGCTGATCGTCTACACCCGGCGCTTCGAGGGCAACTACCAGGTCACCTCGCGCCTCGCCCAGGACCAGAACGGCGACCTGACCACCGTGGTCGAGGAGTCGGTGCTCGGCATCCGCATCCTCAAGGCCTTCGGCCGGCACCGCACCATGGCCGAGGAGTTCCGCCGCCTCGGTCTGGAGCTGCGGCGGACCGAGCTGCGCCGGGCCGGCCTGCTCGGCAACCTGTGGGCGGTCATCGTCGGCCTGCCCGAGCTGGCCCTCGGCTGCGCGCTCGCCGTCGGCGCCTGGCAGGTCGCCGACGGCTCGATGTCGGCCGGCACCCTGGTCGCCTTCCTGTCCACCGCGCTCGCCCTGCGCTGGCCGGTGGAGTCGCTCGGCTGGCTGCTCGGCTTCGCCGCCGAGGCGGCCAGCGCCTCCGACCGCTTCTTCGAGGTGATGGACGAGCCCGAGGCCTCCGCCGAGCCCAGCGGCCTCGCCCCCGCCGAGGAGCGCGGCATCCGCTTCACCGGCGTCCGCTTCCGCTACCCGGACGCACCGGACGACACCCCCGACCTGCTCGACGGGATCGACCTGCACGTCCGCCCCGGAGAGACGATGGCCCTGGTCGGCACCACCGGCTGCGGCAAGACCACGCTCACCGCGCTGATCCCCCGGCTGTACGAGACCACCGGGGGCTCGATCACCCTGGACGGCACCGACATCCGCGACCTGCCCCGGGCGCGGCTGCGCGAGCTGGTCTCGGTCGCCTTCGAGGAGCCCACCCTGTTCTCCGCCAGCGTCCGGGAGAACGTCCTGATGGGCGCCCCCGACGCCGGACCCGACCGGCTCGCCGTCGCACTGGCCACCGCCCAGGCCGGCTTCGTGGAGAAGCTGCCCGAGGGCGCCGACACCCAGGTCGGCGAGCAGGGCCTGAGCCTGTCCGGCGGCCAGCGCCAGCGCCTCGCGCTGGCCCGCGCCGTGGTCGGCGACCCGCGCTTCCTGGTCCTCGACGACCCGCTGTCCGCCCTCGACGTGCACACCGAGGCCCTGGTCGAGCGCGCGCTGCGCCAGGTGCTCGCCTCCACCACCGCGCTGGTGGTCGCCCACCGGCCGTCCACCGTGCTGCTGGCCGACCGGGTCGCCCTGCTGGAGGGCGGCCGGATCGCCGCCGTCGGCACCCACCAGGAGCTGCTGCACAGCTCCCCGGCCTACCGGGCCCTGATGTCCGGCGAGGCCGCCCCCGAGCTCGAAGGGTCCCTGCCCCGATGACCACCACCGTCGCCCCCGCGGAACCGGCCGAGGAGCAACTCCCACCCGCCGAGGACCCCGCGCTGCCCGCCGCCGAGGACGAGGACATCCCCGTCCCGCCCGGAGCCCCGCGCCGCCTGCTCGGCGAACTGCTCGGCCCGCACCGCCGCCGGATCACCGGCGCGGTGCTGCTGATCCTCGTCCAGCAGGCCGCCATGCAGGCCGGTCCGCTGCTGGTCGCGCTCGCCATGGACCGCGGCATCCCCGCGCTGCGCGACCACGACAGCGGCCCGCTGATCGCGGTCATCGCCGCGTACCTGGGCTGCGCGCTGGTCGCCACCGTGCTGCAGCGCGCCTTCATCCGGGTCAGCGCCCGGATCAACCAGGACATCCTGCTCGACCTGCGCAGCCGGATCTTCCGGCACGCCCAGCGGCTCAGCCTCGACTTCCACGAGCGCTACACCTCCGGCCGGATCATCTCCCGCGCCACCAGCGACGTGGACGCGCTGCGCGAGCTGCTCGCCGAGGGCCTGCAGGAACTGCTGATGGTCGGCCTGTCGGTCTGCTACATCACCGTGGTGCTGATCTGGATGGACTGGCGGCTCGGCCTCGCCGCGCTGATCTCCTTCCTGCCGATGTACCTGATCGTCCGCTCCTTCCGGCGCCGCTCCCAGCAGGTCTACCGGCGCTCCCGGACGGCGGTCGCCGCGCTCATCGTCCGCTTCACCGAGACCATGAACGGCATCCGCCCCGTCCAGGCCTTCCGCCGCGAGGCCGCCAACGAGAAGGCCTTCGCCACCGTCAACCGGCAGTCCGCCGCCGCCACCGCCGACGGCCTGCTGGAGATGGCCCGGTACGTCGGCCTGTCCCGGGCCACCGCCAACGTCTGGATCACCGCCGTCGTGCTGTACGGCGCGTACCTGGTCACCGACGGCAGCCTGGAGCTCGGCGTGCTCACCGCCTTCGTGCTCTACCTGCGCCGCCTGTACGACCCGATCGACCAGCTGGCGATGTTCCTGAACAGCTACCAGTCCGCCGCCGCCGCGCTGGAGAAGATGGCCGGCCTGCTCGCCCACGAGCCGACCGTCGCCGAGACCACCGCGCCCGTCGAGCTGCCCGAAGCCGCCGGGAAGGGCCGCGAGGTCGGCTTCCGCGGCGTCCGCTTCGCCTACCGGACCGGGAAGGAGGTGCTGCCCACCTTCGACCTGGTGCTGCCCGCCGGGCAGACCACCGCCGTGGTCGGCGCCACCGGCGCCGGCAAGTCCACCCTGGCCAAGCTGCTCGCCCGGTTCTACGACCCGACCGACGGCCGGGTCACCCTGGACGGCGTCGACCTGCGCGACCTGGCCACCCCGACCCTGCGCGCCAACGTGGTGATGGTCACCCAGGAGTCCTTCCTGTTCTCCGGGACGGTCGCCGAGAACATCGCCATCGGCCGGCCCGACGCCACCCGCGAGGAGGTCGAGGAGGCCGCCCGGGCGATCGGCGCGCACGAGTTCATCACCGCCCTGCCGAACGGCTACGACACCGACGTCCGCAAGCGGGGCGGCCGGATCTCGGCCGGCCAGCGCCAACTGGTCGCCTTCGCCCGGGCACTGCTCGCCGACCCGGCCGTGCTGATCCTGGACGAGGCCACCTCGTCGTTGGACGTGCCCGGCGAGCAGGCGGTGCAGCGCGCGATGCGGACCGTGCTGGCCGGCCGCACCTCGGTGATCATCGCCCACCGGCTCTCCACCGTGGAGATCGCCGACCGCGTCCTGGTGATGGACCAGGGCCGGGTGGTCGAGGACGGCACCCCCGCCGACCTCACCGCCGGCGAGGGCCGCTTCGCCACCCTCCACCAGACCTGGCGCGACAGCCTCGTGTAGCGGACCGCCCCGACAGGGGCGTTCACCCGAGGGGGTCGGCCAGGCCCGGGCCCTCCGCCAGCAGGCGGTCGACCGCGGCCAGGGCGGTGGCGAGTCGCTCCTCGCGGCTGCCGGTCACCTCGATCCAGGGGACCGGCTGGGCGGCCAGCACCTCGCGGAAGCGGCCGTTCATCCAGGCCCGCAGGTGCTCGCCGTCGCGCAGGCCGTCGTCCTCGAACGCGACGCCCACCTCCGAGGTGAGCAGGTACAGCGCCCGCGCGGGCATCGCCGCGGCCAGCTCCCGCACCTCGGGGGTGACCGCGCCGACGTACCGCTCCTGCCAGACGGTGGTGGCCAGCGCGTCGGTGTCGCAGACCAGCACCGGCCCGCCGGAACGGGCGGCCCTCTCCTCGGCCTCGGTCTGCCGCCGGGCCACCAGGGCGAAGTCCGGGTCGCCCCACTCCAGGTCGAAGACGGTCGGCCCGGGTCCGTCGGCCGGGGCGAGCGCGCGGGCGACGGCGAGCTTGGCCACGGTCAGTTCCCGCCCGTACTCGGGCACCCAGCCGGTCGGGCCGTGCGGGCCGCCGCGGGCGCGCAGCGCCTCGGCGAGGTCGCGGGAGAGCGTGGTCGTCCCGGTGGACTCGGCGCCCAGCACCACCACCCGGCGGGTCAGCCAGGCGCGGACCGGCGGCTCCAGGTCGGCCCAGTGCGCGACCGGGTCGGCCCGCACCTTCGTCCCGGAGACCGGGAAGGTGTCCCGGGGCCGGTCGAGCACCACCGGCGCGGCGCCGAAGCGGCGGGCCAGCTCGACCCCGTACGGCTCGGAGCTGAACACCGCGTCGACCGGCGGCTCCCCCGCCGGCCCCGCCGCCCGCACCGCGTCCCGCATCAGGGCGACGTGTCCGGCCCAGACCTCCTCGCTGTCGTAGTCGACCTCCAGGTTGTCCACGGTGCCGACCACCCGTACCCGGGGCTCGGCGGCCCACGCCTCGCGGATCCACGCCAGCCGCGCGGCCAGCGGTATCGACTCCACGTCGGCGGCCATCACCACCACGGTGACCCGCTCGCAGGCGTCGGCGGCGCTGCGGATCAGGAAGTGGTGCCCGGCGTGCGGCGGGTAGAACTTGCCGATCACCAGCCCGTGCCCGAAGCGGCTCATGCGCCCGCCACCGCCATCCGGCCGAGGTCGGTCCGTTCGCGCTGCCAGGCCCGCAGGCCGGCCAGGCACATCGCGAGGAACAGCACGTAGACCGCGCCGGTCAGGTAGAGGCCCTTGGCGAGGTAGAGCGGGACGTAGACCAGGTCGGCGGCGATCCAGAACCACCAGGTCTCGATGCGCTTGGTGTTCAGCAGCCACTGGGCGGCGAGCGAGAGCGCGGTGGTGAGCGCGTCCCAGAACGGTGCGCTGTCGCCGGCGCGGGCCAGCACCAGGGTCAGGCCCGCGGTCACCGGGACCAGCAGCGCGGCCGTCAGCGCGACGGTGCGCGGGCCGGCGGAGCGGATCTCCCGCCGGCCGTGCCGTTCCCCGCCGCGCAGCCACTGCCACCAGCCGTGCGCGCCGAGCGCCAGGAAGACGATCTGCAGCGCGGCGTCGGCGTACAGCTGGGCACCGGTGAAGAGCACCAGGAAGAACAGGCAGTTGGCGATGCCGACCGGGAAGTTCCAGACGCTCGCCCGGACGGTCAGTGCGACGCACGCCGCGCCGGTGGCGAAGCCCAGCAGTTCGGTCCAGTCGAACGACATGACCCCTCCTCGATTAACGTCAGGGTGACGATAAGGGAAATGCGGGAGCCTGCCAAGTGCCGGGACGGCTAGGGTGCGCTGCGTGGACGATCGGAACGAACCGGGGACCCCGGACACCCGCGGCCCCGCCCGCTACCTCTGGTGGCTGACCCGCAGCCAGAAGGGGCGGGTGGCGGCCGGTGGCATCCTCGGCACCACGTGGATGCTGATGCTCACCCTGCAGCCGTACCTGCTCTCCCGCGCGATCGACGAGGGCCTGCGCGCCGACCGGCCTGGCCGGGTGGTCGGCTGGGCCGCGGTGATCCTGGCCTGCGGGGTGGTCAACGCCTGGATCAGCATGCTGCGCCACCGCACCATGACCCGGATCCGGATGGACGCCACCTTCCGCACCGTCCGGGTGGTGATCCGCCAGTCGGTCCGGCTGGGCGCCGCACTGCCCCGGCTGGTCACCTCCGGCGAGGTGGTCACCATCGGCATCGGCGACGTCGGCCAGATCGCCCGCACCCTGACCTTCGTCGGCCCGGGCGTCGGCTCGGTCGTGGCCCTGGCCGCCGTGGCCTGGCTGCTGCTGGCCATCTCCCCGCTGCTGGCCACCGTCGTGCTGCTGGGCGTCCCGCTGATGGTGGTCCTGGTCGGGCCGCTGCTCGGCCGGCTGCGCGGGGCGGAGTCCAGCTACCGCGAACGCCAGGGCCGGCTGGCCGCCCGCTTCGAGGACATGGTCGGCGGGCTGCGGGTGCTGAGCGGCCTCGGCGGCAAGGAGACCTACGCCGCGCGCTACCGCCGCGACTCCCAGGGGCTGCTCACCGACGGCTACCGGGTCGGCGCGGTCACCAGCTGGCTGCAGTCCTTCGGCGTCGGCCTGCCCACCCTGTTCCTCGCCGCCGTCACCTGGCTGGCCGCCCGGATGGCCGCGGGCGGCGAGATCACCGTCGGCGAACTGGTCGCCGTCTACGGCTACGTCGCGGTGCTGGTCGTCCCGGTGCAGTTCCTGATCGAGAGCGGACAGGACATCAGCCGCGGCCTGGTCGCCGCCGGCCGGGTGGTCCGCTTCCTCGGGCTCGACCCCGGCACCACCCCCGACGGCCGCCCGGCGCCCGAGTCGCCCGCCGTCCTGCGCGACCCCGAGTCCGGCCTGGAGCTCGCCCCCGGCGGGCTCACCGTGCTCGCCTGCGCCCGTCCCGAGGACAGCGCCGCCGTGGTCGACCGGCTCGCCCGCTTCGCACCGTCCGCCGCCGAGTGGGGCGGCCACCGCCTCGACACCGTCGCGCTGCCCGCCGTCCGGGAGCGGATCCTGGTCGCCGACAACGAGGCCGCGGTCTTCGCCGGTACCCTGCGCGAGGTGCTCTCCGGCCGCCGCCGACCCACCGACGAGGCCCTGCTCGCCGCGCTGGACGCGGCCGCCGCCCTCGACGTGCTGCGCGGCCTGCCCGACGGCCTGGACTCCCGGATCGACGCCGAGGGCCGCAACCTCTCGGGCGGCCAGCGCCAGCGCCTGCGGCTGGCCCGCGCGCTCGCCGCCGAGCCCGACATCCTGCTCGCCGTCGAACCGACCTCCGCCGTCGACGCCCACACCGAGGCCGCCATGGCCGCCGGTCTGCGCGCCGCCCGCACCGGCCGGACCACCCTGCTCACCGGCGTCTCCCCGCTGCTGCTCGACCGCGCCGACACCGTCGCCCACCTGGTCGACGGCAAGGTCGTCGCCACCGGCCGCCACCGCGACCTGCTGCGCGCCCACCCCGGCTACCGGGCCCTGGTCACCCGCGACGACGCCGAACCCGCCGACGCGGAACCCGCCGGCGCCGCGGCCGACCTGCCCGCGACCGACCTGCCCGCGCCGCGGACCGCCGAGGAGACCGTCCGATGACCGACCTGCCCGTCGCCGGACCCGCCGCCGTCCGCCGCGCCACCCTCGCCCTGATCCGGCGCGACCTGCGCGGCTTCACCTGGCTCCTCGCCCTCAACGCGCTCGCCGCGCTCGCCGGGCTGGTCGGCCCCTGGCTGCTCGGCCGGATCATCGACCGGGTCACCGCCGGGGCCGGCGCCGCCGCCGTCGACCGGCTCGCCCTCGCCATCCTGGCCGCCGCCCTCGCCCAGTTGCTGCTGGGCCGTCAGGCCCGTTACGCCGCCCACCGCTTCGGCGAGCGCACCTCCGCCCGGATCCGCGAGCAGTTCGTCGACCGCGCCCTCGCCCTGCCCCCCGCCACCGTCGAACGCGCGGGCACCGGCGACCTCACCACCCGCGGCACCACCGACGTCGCCGCCGTCGGCACCGCGCTGCGCGACGCGGCCCCCGACGTCTTCATCGCCCTGGTCCAGATCCTGCTGATCGTCGGCGCCCTGCTCACCGTCCAGCCGCTGCTCGGCGCCTGCGGCGCCGTCGGCATGGCCGGCATCTGGCTCGGCGCCCGCTGGTACCTGCGCCGCGCCCGCACGGCCTACCTCGCCGAGGGCGCCGCCACCTCCACCCTCGCCGAGGTCATCGCCGCCACCGCCTCCGGCGCCCGCACCGTCGAGGCGCTCGGCCTCCAGGCGCGCCGCACCGCCACCGGTGAGGCCGCCGTCGAGGACTGCCGCCGCACCCGGGAACGCACCCTCTTCCTGCGGAACGTCTTCTTCCCGATCGTCAGCGTCTCGTACACCGTCCCGGTGGTCGTGGTGCTGCTCGCCGGTGCCTTCCTGCACGCCCACGGGATGGTCACCCTCGGCGCCGCCGTCGCCGCCGCGCTGTACGTCCGCCAGCTGGAGAACCCGCTCGACACCGTCGTGGTCTGGATCGAGCAGCTCCAGTCCAGCGGCGCCTCCTACGCCCGCGTCGAGGGGCTCGCCGGCCTTCCGGCCGGCTCCCCCGCCGACGGCGGCGAACCGGCCGACGACCGGATCGAGGTCAGCGCGGTCCGGTACGCGTACGAGGGCCGCGACGACGTGCTGCACGGCGTCGACCTGACCGTCCGCCCCGGTGAGCGCCTCGCCGTCGTCGGACCGTCCGGCTCCGGCAAGACCACCCTCGCCCGGCTGCTCGCCGGCATGGACCGCCCCCGCGACGGCGCCGTCACCGTCGGCGGCACGCCGGTCGCCGACCTCGGCCCCGAACGCCTCCGCCGCCAGGTCGTCCTGGTCACCCAGGAGCACCACGTCTTCCTCGGCACCCTCCGCGACAACCTGCGGATCGCCGCACCGGACGCCGACGACGCCACCCTGACCGCCGCGCTCGACGCCGTCGGCTGGCAGCTGGAGCTCCCCGACGGCCTCGACACCGAACTCGGCGCCGGCGGCCACCACCTCGACGGCGCCCACGCCCAGCAGCTCGCCCTGGCCCGGGTCGTGCTCGCCGACCCGCACACGCTGATCCTCGACGAGGCCACCGCGCTGCTCGACCCGCGCACCGCGCGCGCCACCGAACGCGCCCTGGCCGCCGTCCTGGACGGCCGCACCGTGATCGCCGTCGCGCACCGGCTGCACACCGCGCACGACGCCGACCGCGTCGCGGTCATGCAGTCCGGCCGTCTCACCGAGCTCGGCACCCACGACGAACTGCTCGCCGCAGAGGGCCCGTACGCGGACCTCTGGCACACCTGGAAGCAGTGAACGGCCGGGGAGCGCACCACCCGGAGGCGGTGCGCTCCCCGTCGCTGCGCGTCAGCGCAGCATGCCGCTGTCCATCCCCGCCGCCTCCGCCGGGAGGGCGACCAGGCCGAGCTCCGCCGGGGAGGCGAGCAGCGGGTGGTCGGGCAGCACCCGGACGGTGTAGCCGAACGGGCCGGTCCGGGCCAGCTCCAGCAGGCCCTCGTACTTGATCCGCCCGTCCAGGTCGGGCCCGCCGGCCGGCTTCAGCGCGAGCACCGCCGCGTCCGAGATGCCGTCCGCCTCGTCGACCCGTCCGGAGACGACCTGGACCTCGACGTCCTCCGGCTGCAGGGTGCCGAGCGCGACCTGGACCCGCAGCGCGAGCGCCGTCCCGACCTCCTGCGCCTCGCCGGGCCCGTCCGCCTCGACGTGCTCGACCCGCACCGCGGGCCACCCGTCCCGGACCCGGGCCTTCCACTCGGCGAGCGTCCGCGCGCCCTCGTAGTCCGCCGCGGCCAGCTCGCGCTCGGCGTCCGCCGCCGGGGCGTACAGCCGCTCGACGTACTCGCGGACCATCCGGCCGGCCAGCACCTTGGGCCCGAGGGTGACCAGGGTGTGGCGGACCATGGAGATCCACCGGTGCGGCAGCCCGTCCGCGCCGCGGTCGTAGAACCGGGCGGCGACCTGGTGCTCGATCAGGTCGTACAGGGCGGCGGCCTCGATGTCGTCCCGCCGCACGGCCTCGGGGCTGTCGGGGTCGAGCCGGCTCTCGTCGCCGTCGGCGGTGGGGATGGCCCAGCCGTTCTGGCCGTCGTACCACTCGTCCCACCAGCCGTCGAGGATGGAGAGGTTGAGGCAGCCGTTGAGGGCGGCCTTCATCCCCGACGTGCCGCAGGCCTCCAGCGGCCGCAGCGGGTTGTTCAGCCAGACGTCGCAGCCGGGGTAGAGGGCCTTGGCCATCGCCATGTCGTAGTCCGGCAGGAAGACGATCCGGTGCCGCACCGCGGGGTCGTCGGCGAACGCGACCAGCTTCTGGATCAGCCGCTTGCCGCCGTCGTCGGCCGGGTGGGCCTTGCCGGCGACCACGATCTGCACCGGTGAGGTGGGGTGCAGCAGCAGGGCCTTCAGCCGAGCGGGGTCGCGCAGCATCAGGGTCAGCCGCTTGTACGAGGGCACCCGCCGGGCGAAGCCGATGGTGAGCACGTCCGGGTCGAGCACCGAGCCGACCCAGCCGAGCTCGGCCTCGCCGGCGCCGCGCTGCTGCCAGGAGGCCTTCAGCCGGAGCCGGGCCTCGTCGACCAGCTGGGCGCGCAGCGCGCGCCGCAGTTCCCAGATCTCCGGGTTGCCGATCTTCTCCAGCTCGCTCCAGCGCTTGGCCTCGCCGACGGTGATGGCGTCCTCGGCCCGCTCGTGCCCGAGCACGGTCGCGCCGACCCGCACCACGGCGGGGTCGATCCAGGTCGGCGCGTGGACGCCGTTGGTGACGGAGGTGATCGGCACCTCCTCCGGGTCGAAGCCCGGCCACAGGCCGCTGAACATCTCGCGGCTGACCGAGCCGTGCAGGGTGGAGACGCCGTTGGCGCGCTGGGCGAGGCGCAGGCCCATCGCGGCCATGTTGAACAGCTTGGGGTCGCCGCCCTGCCAGCTCTCGGCGCCGAGGGCGAGCACCTGGTCGACCGGCACGCCCGGGAGCGCCGCGTCCCCACCGAAGTGGCGGGCGACCAGCTCCCGGTCGAAGCGGTCGATGCCGGCCGGGACGGGGGTGTGGGTGGTGAACAGCGTGCCGGCCCGGACGGCCTCCAGGGCGGCGGCGAAGCCCAGCCCGTCCTGCGCGGTGACCAGCTCGCTGATCCGCTCCAGGCCGAGGAACCCGGCGTGGCCCTCGTTGGTGTGGAACACCTCCGGCTCCGGGTGGGCGGTCAGCCGGCAGTAGGTGCGGACGGCGCGCACGCCGCCGATGCCCAGCAGTATTTCCTGCAGCAGCCGGTGCTCGCTGCCGCCGCCGTAGAGCCGGTCGGTGACGTTGCGCTCGGCCGCGCTGTTGGCCTCGATGTCGGAGTCGAGCAGCAGCAGCGGAACCCGGCCGACCTGGGCGCGCCAGATCTGGGCGGCGAGCTGCCGGCCGCCGGGCAGCGCGAGGTCGACCCGGCAGGGGGTGCCGTCCGGCTCGCGGAGCAGGGTGACGGCCAGCTCGTCGGGGTCGAGCAGCGGGTAGCGCTCCTGCTGCCAGCCGTCCCGGGAGAGCGACTGCCGGAAGTAGCCGTGCCGGTAGAAGAGGCCGACGCCGATCAGCGGGACGCCGAGGTCGGAGGCGGACTTGAGGTGGTCGCCGGCCAGGATGCCGAGGCCGCCGGAGTACTGCGGGAGCGCGGCGGCGATGCCGTACTCGGGCGAGAAGTAGGCGATGGCGGCGGGCAGCTCGCCGGCCGCGTCGCCGCTCCGGGCCGACTGGTACCAGCGGGGTCCGGACAGGTAGTCGCGCAGCTCGTCGGCGAGGTCGCCGAGCCGGCGCAGGAAGCGCCGGTCGGTGGCCAGGGCGGCCAGCCGGGCCGCCGGGACCTCGCCGAGCAACCGGACCGGGTCCTCCCCGACCGCGGCCCACACCTCGGGGTCGACGGAGCGGAAGAGCTCCCTCGTCTCCGGGTGCCAGGACCAGCGGAGGTTCAGCGCCAGCTCGTGCAGCGGCTGCAGTTCTTCGGGCAGGACGGTGCGGACGGTGAATCTGCGGATGGCCTTCACGGCGTGAAGCGTAACCGCCGGAATGTGCCCGAGTGGGCGTCAGTTGCCGTAGTGCGCACCCGTTCGGCGCATTGGTGAGATCGTTTCAGGCGCGCTGGGGCGAACAGGGGCGCATTGGGGGCGCGCACACGGCAATGGGTGCGCCCTGGGCGCATGAACACTTCGAGACGGTGGCATTTCCGGTGTCTGATTCACCTCTGACCACCGTCCGAAATGAGACGCTTACCCGTACGCAGGTCTTGCCGGTGGTGCAAGGATGCACAAAGGTCGTTGGTGCCGCGGGGAGTGCGAACCGGAAGGCGCCCCTCGCTGCCCGGCGCCCGAAGCATGCCTCGTTGACGAACCCTCATCCCCCTTAGCCCATTCGGCTCCAGCTGGTGCGCTTCCGCGTGTCCTCCACCCCGACCCGATCGTTTTCGGGTGGGTTGGGTCACTCCGGGGCGCATCCTGAGTGACGCGCGCCGGTCGAGACCCTCGGCCTCGACCAGAGCCCCGGTGTGCGCGCACGCTCGGGGGCCGGAGCCGCGGCCGCCGGCCGTCGGGCAGGTGGTCGGGTCCGCCGGCACGGGCACGCTCCGGACGCGCGTCCTTCCTCACCCAGCAGTCCTCCCGGTACTCCCCCGGCACGCGGTCGGTGGGAGCTGCCGCCGATCTCGGGCAGGAGCTTGGCATGCACGGCGACACGCGGGACCAGTCCACCACCTTGCCGACGGACGGGACCGACACACCGTCAACCGCCGTGGAGCCACCACTCCCGGCCCCGCGCAAGGCCGCGGCACCGCGCAAAGCAGCCACCCCGCGCAAGGCCGCCGCACCGCGCAAAGCAGCCACCCCGCGCAAGGCCGCCGCACCGCGCCGGACGGCGGCGGGCACCGCCGGCGCCACCGGCTCGCCCGAGGCCGGCAAGTCCGCACCCCGCAAGGCCACCCCCCGCAAGAGCACCACCCGCAAGACGACAGAGAGCGACACCGTGATCGGCCGCATCCCCGTCCTGGACGTCACCCCCCTCGTCGACGCCGGACGCCGTCCGGCCAAGGCCGTGGTCGGCGAACGCTTCCTGGTCTCCGCCACCGTCTTCCGCGAGGGCCACGACGCGGTCAACGCGAACGTGGTCCTGCGCGACCCGCGCGGCCGCAGCGGCCCCTGGACCCCGATGCGGGAGCTGTCCGAGGGCAGCGACCGCTGGGGCGCGTACGTCACGCCGACCGCGTCGGGCCGCTGGTCGTACCTGGTGGAGGCGTGGAGCGACCCGGTCGCCACCTGGCGGAAGACCGCCGCGGTGAAGCTGCCGGCCGGCATCGACACCGCGCTGGTGCTGGAGGAGGGCGCGGCCCTGCTGGAGCGCGCCGCGGGCGGGGTGCCGAAGAAGGAGGGCCGCCACCACGTGCTGGCCGCGGTGGACGCGCTGCGCGACCCGGGCCTGCCGCCGCTCAGCCGGTACGCGGCCGCGCTGGCCCCCGAGGTGCTGACGCTGCTGGCCCGCTACCCGCTGCGCGAGCTGGTCTCCGCCACCCGCCCGCTGCCGCTCCAGGTGGACCGCCGGCGCGCGCTGTACGGCGCCTGGTACGAGTTCTTCCCGCGCTCCGAGGGCGCGGTGGTGGACCCGTCCGGCGCGTCCGCCCCGGTCTCCGGGACGCTGCGCACCGCCGCCGAGCGGCTGCCCGCGGTCGCCGCGATGGGCTTCGACGTGGTCTACCTGCCGCCGATCCACCCGATCGGCCGGGCCTACCGCAAGGGCCCCAACAACTCCCTGACCGCCGGCCCGCACGACGTCGGCTCGCCGTGGGCGATCGGCTCCCCCGAGGGCGGCCACGACGCCGTCCACCCGGACCTCGGCACCATCGAGGACTTCGACCACTTCGTCGCCGAGGCCACCGCGCTCAACCTGGAGGTCGCGCTCGACTTCGCCCTCCAGTGCTCGCCGGACCACCCGTGGGTCAACAAGCACCCCGAGTGGTTCACCCACCGCCCCGACGGCACCATCGCCCACGCCGAGAACCCGCCGAAGAAGTACCAGGACATCTACCCGATCAACTTCGACCAGGACTTCGACGGCCTGGTCAAGGAGACGGTCCGGATCCTGCGGCACTGGATGGCGCACGGCGTGCGGATCTTCCGCGTGGACAACCCGCACACCAAGCCGGTCAGCTTCTGGGAGCGGGTGCTCTCCGACATCGCCCGCACCGACCCCGACGTGGTCTTCCTCGCCGAGGCCTTCACCCGGCCCGCGATGATGCACACCCTGGGGAAGATCGGCTTCCACCAGTCCTACACCTACTTCACCTGGCGCAACGACAAGGCCGAGCTCACCGAGTACCTGACGGAGCTCACCGGCGAGGCCGCCGCCTACATGCGGCCGAACTTCTTCCCCACCACCCCGGACATCCTGCACGAGTACCTGCAGACCGGCGGCCGGGCGGCGTTCGCCGTCCGCGCGGTGCTCGCGGCCACGCTCTCCCCGAGCTACGGCATCTACGCGGGCTACGAACTGTGCGAGAACGAGCCCGCGCACCCCGGCTCGGAGGAGTTCCTGGACTCCGAGAAGTACGAGCTGCGCCCGCGCGACTGGACCAGGACCGACACCCTGGCCCCGCTGCTCACCGCCCTGAACCGACTGCGCCGCCGGCACCCCGCGCTCCAGCAGCTGCGGGACCTGCGCTTCCACCCCACGGACAGCGAGCACGTCCTCGCCTTCTCGAAGAGCGCGCTCACCGAGGAGGGCCACGAGGACACCGTGATCACCGTGGTCAACCTGGACCCGCACCACGTCCGGGAGGCCACCGTCACGCTCGAGGGGTTCGAGGGTCCGCTGACGGTGCACGACGAGCTCACCGGCGCCACCTACACCTGGGGCCGGCACAACTACGTCCGGCTCGACCCATCCGCCGAGCCGGCTCACCTCCTCACGGTTCGGAGGAACCCTCAGTGACAGTCAACGAGCCCGTCCCGGACACCTTCGCCGACACGCCCAGCCGAGACCGGGACCCGGAGTGGTTCAAACGCGCGGTCTTCTACGAGGTGCTGGTGCGGTCCTTCCAGGACAGCAACGGCGACGGGATCGGTGACCTCAGGGGGCTCACCTCGAAGCTGGACTACCTGCAGTGGCTGGGCGTGGACTGCCTCTGGCTCCCCCCGTTCATGGCCTCGCCGCTGCGGGACGGCGGCTACGACGTGGCGGACTACAAGTCGGTGCTGCCGGAGTTCGGCGACCTGGCGGACTTCGTGGAGTTCGTCGACGCGGCCCACGCCCGGGGCATGCGGGTGATCATCGACTTCGTGGTCAACCACACCAGTGACCAGCACCCGTGGTTCCAGTCCTCGCGGACGGATCCGGACGGGCCGTACGGCGACTTCTACATGTGGGCGGACGACGACAAGCAGTACCCGGACGCGCGCATCATCTTCGTCGACACCGAGACCTCCAACTGGACGTACGACCCGGTCCGCAAGCAGTACTACTGGCACCGGTTCTTCTCGCACCAGCCGGACCTCAACTACGACAACCCGCTGGTCCAGGAGGAGGTGATCGCGGCCCTGCGGTTCTGGCTGGACCTCGGCATCGACGGCTTCCGGCTGGACGCGGTGCCGTACCTCTACGCCCGCGAGGGGACGAACTGCGAGAACCTGCCGGAGACGCACGAGTTCCTCCGGCGGCTGCGCAAGGAGATCGACGCCAACTACCCGGACACCGTGCTGCTGGCCGAGGCCAACCAGTGGCCGGAGGACGTGGTCGACTACTTCGGCGACTTCGCCTCGGGCGGCGACGAGTGCCACATGGCGTTCCACTTCCCGGTGATGCCGCGGATCTTCATGGCGGTCCGGCGGGAGTCGCGCTACCCGGTCTCGGAGATCCTGGCCAAGACCCCGGCGATCCCCTCCGGCTGCCAGTGGGGCATCTTCCTGCGCAACCACGACGAGCTGACCCTGGAGATGGTCACCGACGAGGAGCGCGACTACATGTACGCGGAGTACGCGAAGGACCCGCGGATGCGGGCCAACGTGGGCATCCGCCGCCGGCTCGCGCCGCTGCTGGAGAACGACCGCAACCAGACCGAGCTGTTCACCGCCCTGCTGCTCTCGCTGCCCGGTTCGCCGGTGCTGTACTACGGCGACGAGATCGGCATGGGCGACAACATCTGGCTGGGCGACCGGGACGGCGTCCGCACCCCGATGCAGTGGACGCCCGACCGCAACGCGGGTTTCTCCTCCGCCGACCCGGGCAGGCTCAGTCTGCCGCCCATCATGGATCCGGTGTACGGCTATCAGGTGACCAACGTCGAAGCGCAGCAGAGCAGTTCGAGCTCGCTGCTGCACTGGACGCGTCGCATGATCGAGATCCGCAAGCTCAATCCGGCGTTCGGCCTCGGCAGCTACACCGAGCTGCCCTCCAGCAACCCCGCGGTGCTGGCCTTCGTGCGCGAGTACGAGGGTGACCTGGTCATGTGCGTGAACAACTTCTCGCGGTTCGCGCAGCCGACCGAACTGGACCTGCGGCAGTACGGGGGGCGGTACCCGGTCGAGCTGATCGGCGGCGTCCGCTTCCCCTCCATCGGCGAGTGGCCGTACCTGCTCACGCTGGCCGGCCACGGCTTCTACTGGTTCCAGCTGCGCAAGAACGGCAAGTGAACACGGACCGGTAGGTCTACGAAGTAACGATCCGTCAGCAACGACCGCCAGGCCCTGTCCGGGCACCCACCTCCGGGGGCGCGCAAGGGGGCGCGCGAGCCGCAACTCCGCACCCCCGGAGGTCTCTGCACCACCGCGTACGCAGAACAGCCCAACGGCCACCCACACGAAGGCGTGACACCCGAGCCGCGCTCGCGTGCCGTCGCCGTCCGCGCCGCCGAAATCCGGAAGACTGACGGGCCCGGCCACGACCGTCGGGCACTGGGCCCGCTTCCGGGGAAAGGGAGTCATGTCCGAAACCTCCCGTTCTCAAGCCCACGTGCACCGTGAGCCGTCCGAGGGGGCCCCCGCGGCCGTCGGGACGCGCCCGGGCACCGGGGTCCGGAGAACCGCCGCGGGGGTCAGCGAGCTCGTCCAGGCCGCCCTGCCGCTGATCTCCGCCTGGCTCCCCACCCAGCGCTGGTACGCCGGCAAGGGACGGGCGATCAGCGGGCTGACCCCGGTGGTCGGCACGCCGCTCCAGGTCGGTGACCCGGCCCTGCTGCACCTGCTGCTGCGGGTCGAACACGGCGGCGGCGCGGCCGCCTCGGGCGACGTCTACCAGCTGCTCCTCGGCATCCGTTCGCAGCCGCCCACCGGGATCGGCCCGGGCGCGGTGCTCGGCCGACTGGACGGCGGCACCTACGACGGCGCGACGCTCTACGACGCGGTGCACGACCCCGAGCTGACCGGCCGGCTGCTGGAGCACCTGGCCACCGGCGACCGCTTCGGCTCGCTCTCCTTCCGGCGCACCCCCGGTTCCGGCCTGCCCAGCAACATCCCCGGCCGGGCCTCCACCGCCGAGCAGTCGAACTCCTCGGTCATCTACGACACCTCCCTCATCCTCAAGCTCTTCCGCCGGATCAGCCCCGGCACCAACCCGGACCTGGAGCTCTCGCTCGCCCTCTCCCGGGCCGGCTCGACCCGCATCCCCCGGGTCGCCGCCTGGTTCGAGTGCCGGCTGGAGCGGTCCGAACCGGCCACTCTCGGCCTGCTCCAGCGCTACCTCCCGGACGCCGAGGACGGCTGGGAGCTGGCCCTGGACCAGGTGGCCCGACTCAAGGGCGACCCCTCCCCCGGCAACTTCGCGATCGAGGCGCACCGGCTCGGCCGGGCCACCGCCGAGGTGCACCGGGTGCTGGCCCGCACCATGCCCACCGCCCGCCTGGACCGCGCCGCGATCGGCCGCCTGGTCGAGGCGATGGAGGACCGGCTGGACTCCGCGGTCGGCGTCGTCCCCGGCCTGCTGCGCTACCGCTCGGCGCTGCGGGGCGCCTTCCAGCAGCTCACCGCCGACCACCTGGAGGGCCTGCAGGTCCAGCGGATCCACGGCGACCTGCACCTGGGCCAGGCCATGCGGACCCCGCAGGGCTGGGTGCTGCTCGACTTCGAGGGCGAGCCCGCCAAGCCGCTCGCCGAGCGCAGGCTGCCGCAGCCCGCGCTGCGCGACGTCGCCGCGATGCTGCGCTCCTTCGACTACGCGGCCGCCCACCTGCTGGCCGGCGCCCCCGGCCCGGATCCGGAACTCGCCCACCTGGCCTCCGCCTGGGCGGCCCGCAACCGGGCCGCCTACTGCGCCGGCTACACGGCGGGCGGCGGCACCGACCCGGCCGCCACGCCGGAGCTGATGCGCGCCCTGGAGATCGACAAGGCGGTGTACGAGGTCGTCTACGAGGCCCGGCACCGGCCCAGCTGGCTCCCCATCCCGCTGGCCGCCATCAACCGCCTGGCCCTGACTGTCTGACGAACCCTCGACACACCCCCTCCCGGAGGACCCGCCGTGACACCGCTCGGCCCCAAGCGCGACCGCTCGACCCGCGTGCCCGCCACCTTCCTGAACGACGGTGCCGGACAACCGGCGCCCGCCCGGGCGACCCGGCGGCGGGAGCCCGCGGCGCCGCGGCGGGCCGAGGCGGCGCCGGGCGCGGTCCTCCGCCTCCCCGAGGCGCCGCTGCCGCCCGGCGAGGTCGACCGCCTCGTCTCCGGCGGCCACCACGACCCGCACGCCCTGCTCGGCGCCCACCTCACCACGGAGGGCACCGCGATCCGGGTGCTGCGGCCGTTCGCCGAGCGGATCGTGATCGAGACCGAGCAGGGGCCGGCCGAGCTGACCCACCAGCACGGCGGCCTGTTCACCGGCCTGCTGGCCGGGCGGGAGTTCCCGGCGTACCGGCTGCGGGTCCACTACCCCGGGGCCGAGCCGCTGCTCCAGGAGGACGGCTACCGGATCGCCCCCACCCTGGGCGAGCTGGACCTCCACCTGATCGCCGAGGGCCGCCACGAGCAGCTCTGGCGGGCGCTGGGCTCGCACGTCCGGACGGTCGACGGGATCCCCGGCGTCTCCTTCGCCGTCTGGGCGCCCAACGCGGCCGGCGTCCGGCTGATCGGCGACTTCAACCACTGGGACGGCACCGGGCACCCGATGCGCTCGCTCGGCTCCTCCGGCATCTGGGAGCTGTTCGTCCCCGGCCTGGCCGCCGGCGCCGTCTACAAGTACGAGGTCCACACCCGCCAGGGCTGGGTCCTGAAGAAGGCCGACCCGCTGGCCCGCGCCACCCAGGTCCCGCCGGAGACCGCCTCGGTGGTGACGAGCTCGGACTACACCTGGGGCGACGACTCCTGGATGGCCGAGCGGGCCCGCACCGTGCACCACCGCGCGCCGATGTCGGTCTACGAGCTGCACCTGGCCTCCTGGCGGCCGGACCTCACCAGCTACCGCGAGATCGCCGAGGTGCTGCCCGGCTACCTGGCCGGGCTGGGCTTCACCCACGTGGAGTTCATGCCGGTGATGGAGCACCCCTTCGGCGGCTCCTGGGGCTACCAGGTCTCCGGCTTCTACGCCCCCACCGCCCGGCTGGGGTCGCCGGACGACTTCAAGCACCTGGTGGACACCCTGCACCGGCACGGCATCGGCGTGATCGTCGACTGGGTGCCCGCGCACTTCCCGAAGGACGACTTCGCGCTGGCCCGCTTCGACGGCGAGCCGCTCTACGAGCCGGCCGACCCGCTGCGCGCCGAGCACCCCGACTGGGGCACCCTGGAGTTCGACTACGGCCGCACCGAGGTGCGCAACTTCCTGGTCGCCAACGCGGTCTACTGGTGCGAGGAGTTCCACGTCGACGGCCTGCGGGTGGACGCGGTGGCGTCCATGCTCTACCTCGACTACTCCCGCGAGGGCGGCGCCTGGACGCCCAACCAGTACGGCGGTCGGGAGAACCTGGACGCCGCCTCCTTCCTGCAGGAGATGAACGCCACCGTCTACCGCCGCTGCCCGGGCGTGGTGACCATCGCCGAGGAGTCCACCGCCTGGGAGGGCGTCACGCGCCCCACCGACACCGGCGGCCTGGGCTTCGGCCTGAAGTGGAACATGGGCTGGATGCACGACTCGCTGGTCTACATGTCCAAGGAGCCGGTGCACCGCAAGTTCCACCACAACGACATCACCTTCTCCATGGTGTACGCCTACTCGGAGAACTACGTGCTGCCGATCTCGCACGACGAGGTGGTGCACGGCAAGGGCGCGCTGGTCTCCAAGATGCCCGGCGACTGGTGGCAGCAGCGGGCCAACCACCGCGCCTACCTCGGCTTCATGTGGTCCCACCCTGGCAAGCAACTGCTCTTCATGGGGCAGGAGTTCGCCCAGGGAGCCGAATGGGACCACGAGCACGGCCCGCAGTGGTGGGTGCTCGACGACGCCTGGCCGGCCGCCGCCGACCACCGCGGCGTGCGCGAACTGGTCGGCGACCTCAACCGGGTCTACCGGAGCACCCCGGCCCTGTACGAGCAGGACACCGTCCCGGCCGGCTTCCGCTGGCTGGACGGCGGCGCGGCGGAGGACAACGTGCTCTCCTTCGTCCGGTACGCCGCCGACGGCACCCCGCTGGTCGCGGTCTGCAACTTCTCCCCCGTCGTCCGGCACAACTTCCGGATCGGCCTGCCCCAGCTCGACGGCGCCGAGCAGCTGTGGGAGGAGGCGCTCAACACCGACGCCGAGGCCTACGGCGGCAGCGGCCTCGGCAACTCCCACCCCGTCAAGGCCGAAGCCACCCCGTGGAACGGCCAGCCGCGGTCCACCGAGCTGCTCCTCCCGCCGCTCGCCACCCTCTGGCTGCGCCCCGCCGGACAGGACTGACCGCCCGGGGGCGAGTGACCTTCGTCCCTTGCCCCCATCGGGTTCACCTGAGTGCGTACGGCAGTCCCGAATGCGAAGGTATGGTCGAATTGACCAGCACCTGGGACGACGGGATGGGAGACACCCACGTGGCGCGCAGCGTGTACGTGACCGGGATCGACCGGGGGGACGGCCGGCAGGCCGTCGAGCTCGGGGTCATGGAACTGCTCACCCGCCAGGTGGACCGGGTCGGGGTGTTCCGCCCGCTGGTGCACGCGCACGCCCCCGGCGAGGCCGGCTCCGACCACGTCGTCGAGCTGCTGCGCACCCGCTACCGCCTGGATGTCCCGTCCACCGAGCTGTACGGCCTGACCTACGAGGAGGCGGCCGCCCTGCAGGCCGCCCAGGGGCAGGACGAGTTGGTCTCCGCGCTGGTCGACCGGTTCCGCGCGCTGGAGCGCCGGTGCCAGGCGGTGCTGGTGCTGGGCACGGACTTCGCCGGCACCAACATCCCCGACGAACTCGCCTTCAACGCCCGGCTGGCGAACGAGTTCGGCGCCTGGGTCCTCCCGGTGGTGGGCGGCCAGGACGAGGACCCGCAGGCGGTGATCGCCGAGGTTCGCAACGCCCACCGCGCGTACACCGACCTCGGCTGCTCCACCCTCGCGGTGATCGCCAACCGGGTGGCGCCCGCCGCCAAGCAGCAGGTGCAGCGCACCCTCAGCGAGAAGCTCCCGGTCCCGGTCTACGTGATCCCCGAGGAGCTGGCGCTGGCCGCCCCCACGGTGGCCCAGCTGGTCGAGGCGACCGGCGCCGAGGTGCTGCTGGGCGACGCGGCCGGCCTGGCCCGGGACGTCCGCTCCTTCGTCTTCGGCGGCGCGATGCTGCCGACCTTCCTGACCGCCCTGACCGAGGGCGCGCTGGTGGTCACCCCGGGGGACCGCGCGGACCTGGTGATCGGCTCGCTCGCCGCGCACGCGGCCGGCGCCCCGCCGATCGCCGGCGTGCTGCTGACCCTCGGCCAGCACCCGGGCCCGAACGTGATGGCGCTGGCCGCCCGGCTCGCCCCCGGCACCCCGGTGGCGGTGGTCCCGGAGGGCAGCTGGCCGACCGCCGCGACCCTCACCCACCTGGAGGGCCGGATCGGCCCGAGCTCCCCGCGGAAGGCCGAGATCGCCCTCGGCCTGTTCGAACTCCACGTGGACACGGCCGAGTTGACCAGGCGGATCGAGCTGGTCCGGACGGAGCGGACCACCCCGATGATGTTCGAGCACGAGCTGCTGGAGCGGGCCCGCGGCCGCCGCAAGCACATCGTGCTGCCCGAGGGCACCGAGGAGCGGGTGCTGCGCGCCGCCGAGATCCTGCTGCGCCGCAACATCTGCGACCTGACCCTGCTCGGCGACCCGGCGGCGGTCCGGCGCAAGGCGGCCGCGGCCGGCATCGCGCTGCCCGGCCCGGACGGGGACGCCGACCGCGCCCGGGTCCGGATCGTCGACCCGGCCGAGAGCCCGCTGCGCCAGCAGTTCGCCGAGCTCTACGCCAAGCTGCGCGCCCACAAGGGCATGACCGTGGAGCGGGCGCTGGACGTGGTCACCGACGTCTCCTACTTCGGCACCCTGATGGTGCAGGAGGGCATCGCCGACGGCATGGTCTCCGGCGCGGTGCACTCCACCGCGGCGACGATCCGCCCGGCGTTCGAGGTGATCAAGACCTCCCCGGGCGCGGCGATCGTCTCCTCGGTCTTCTTCATGTGCCTGGCCGACAGGGTCCTGGTGTACGGCGACTGCGCGGTCAACCCGGACCCGGACGCCCAGCAGCTGGCCGACATCGCCATCCAGTCCGCCGCCACCGCCGCCCGCTTCGGCGTCGAGCCCCGGATCGCGATGCTCTCCTACTCCACCGGCACCTCCGGCTCCGGTGCGGACGTCGACAAGGTCCGCAAGGCGACCGAGCTGGTCCGCGAGCTGCGCCCGGACCTGCTGGTCGAGGGCCCGATCCAGTACGACGCGGCGGTGGACGCGCACGTCGCCGCCACCAAGCTGCCCGGCTCCCCGGTGGCCGGCCGGGCGACGGTGCTGATCTTCCCGGACCTGAACACCGGCAACAACACCTACAAGGCGGTGCAGCGCTCGGCCGGTGCCGTCGCGGTCGGCCCGGTGCTGCAGGGCCTGCGCAAGCCGGTCAACGACCTCTCCCGCGGCGCCCTGGTCGAGGACATCGTCAACACCGTCGCGATCACCGCCGTCCAGGCCCAGGGGCTGGACGCCTCCGAAGGAGCCGAGCTGTGAGTGAAGGCACGCACGTCCTGGTCCTGAACGCGGGCTCGTCCTCGGTCAAGTACCAGCTGATCGACATGCTGGACGGGTCGCGGCTGGCGGCCGGCCTGGTGGAGCGGATCGGCGAGTCGGGCGGGCGGCTGGCCCACACCCCGCGCAGCGGGGAGCGGCGGGAGAGCTTCGAGGCCTTCCCGGACCACGCGGCCGCGCTGAAGGCGGTGGCCGGCGAGCTCGCCGCCGACGGGGTGGGCCTGGACTCCCCGGCGCTGGCCGCGATCGGCCACCGGGTGGTGCACGGCGGGCAGCGGTTCACCGCTCCCACCCTGATCACCGACGAGGTGCTGGCCGAGGTCCGCCGGCTGATCCCGGTGGCGCCGCTGCACAATCCGGCCAACATCACCGGCATCGAGGTGGCCCGCGCGCTGCGTCCCGACCTTCCGCAGGTGGCGGTCTTCGACACCGCCTTCCACGCGACGCTGCCCGAGCACGCGGCCCGGTACGCGATCGACCGGGAGACCGCCGACGCGCACCGGGTGCGCCGGTACGGCTTCCACGGCACCTCCCACCAGTACGTCTCGCGGGCCACCGCCCGGCTGCTGGGCAAGGACCCGGCCGAGGTGAACGTGATCGTGCTGCACCTGGGCAACGGGGCGTCCGCCTCGGCGGTGGCCGGCGGGGTCTGCGTGGAGACCTCGATGGGCCTGACCCCGCTGGAGGGCCTGGTGATGGGCACCCGCTCCGGCGACGTGGACCCCGGCCTGGTGTTCCACCTGCACCGGGTGGGCGGGCTGACGGTCGATGAGATCGACAGCCTGCTGAACCGCCGCAGCGGCCTGCTCGGCCTGTGCGGGGACAACGACATGCGCGAGATCATGCGCCGCGCCGACGAGGGCGACGCCGACGCGGGGCTGGCCTTCGACGCCTACGTGCACCGGCTGCGGAAGTACCTCGGCGCCTACTACGCGGTGCTCGGCCGGGTGGACGCGGTCGCGTTCACGGCGGGCGTGGGCGAGAACGCCGCGCCGGTGCGCGCGGCCGCGTGCGCCGGCTTGGAGGAGCTCGGGATCGCGGTCGATCCGGAGCTCAATTCGGTCCGCTCCGGCGAGGCCCGGATGATCTCCCCGGCGTACGCCAGGGTGGCGGTGGCCGTGGTGCCGACCGACGAGGAGCTGGAGATCGCCCAGCAGGCGTTCGCGCTGGTCCATCAGCCGTAAATGACTACTCGTCAGTATCCCACCCCTCGGAATGTTCGTTGGCGATATCTGGCGATTCGAGTCGAATGTACCGATAACACGAACGGATAGACTGACGGATATGCGCCGAGCGAAAATTGTCTGCACCCTGGGTCCTGCCACGGACTCCTATGAACAGCTGAAGGCCATCGTCGAGGCGGGCATGAACGTCGCCCGACTGAACATGAGCCACGGCTCCCACCCCGAGCACGAGGAGCGGTACCGCAAGGTCCGCCAGGTCTCCGCGGACACCGGCCGGACCATCGGTGTCCTGGCCGACCTGCAGGGCCCGAAGATCCGTCTGGCGACCTTCGCCAACGGTCCGGTGACCGTCGACAACGGCGACACGTTCACCATCACCACCGAGGATGTGCCCGGGGACCAGCACATCTGCGGCACCACCTACAAGGGCCTGCCCGGCGACGTGAAGCCCGGCGACCCGATCCTGATCAACGACGGCGTCATCGCCCTGGAGGTCGTCAGCGTCGACGGCCCGCGGGTGAAGACCGTGGTGGTCGAGGGCGGCGTGCTCTCGAACAACAAGGGCATCAACCTGCCCGGCGCGGCGGTCAACGTCCCCGCGCTCTCCGAGAAGGACAAGGACGACCTGCGCTTCGCGCTCCGCCTGGGCGTCGACATGGTCGCGCTGTCCTTCGTCCGCAACGCCGCGGACATCGACGACGTGCACAAGGTGATGGACGAGGTCGGCATCCGCGTCCCGGTCATCGCCAAGATCGAGAAGCCGCAGGCCGTCGAGGCGATGGAGGAGATCGTCCTCGCCTTCGACGCGATCATGGTGGCCCGCGGCGACCTCGCGGTCGAGTACCCGCTGGAGAAGGTGCCGCTGGTCCAGAAGCAGCTGATCACCCTCGCCCGCCGCAACGCCAAGCCGGTCATCGTCGCCACCCAGATGATGGAGTCGATGATCCACGCCTCGCGTCCGACCCGCGCCGAGGTCTCCGACGTCGCCAACGCCATCCTGGACGGCACCGACGCGGTCATGCTCTCCGCCGAGTCCAGCGTGGGCAAGTACCCGGTCGAGACCGTCAAGACCATGAGCAGGATCGCCGAGAAGGCCGAGGAGGAGCTGCTCTCGCAGGGCCTCCAGCCGCTCAACCCGGGCCGCAAGCCGCGCACCCAGGGCGGCTCCATCGCCCGCGCCGCGTGCGAGCTGGGCGACTTCCTCAACGGCCAGGCGCTGGTCGCGTTCACCAAGTCCGGTGACACCGCCCGCCGCCTGTCCCGCTACCGCTCGCCGATCCCGGTGATCGCGTTCACCCCGGACGCGGCCACCCGCAACCAGCTCTCGCTGAGCTGGGGCGTCGAGGCCTACGTCACCGAGCAGGTCGAGACCACCGACGAGATGGTCGCGCAGGTCGACCGGGAGCTGCTGCGGATGAACCGCCTCGACGAGGGCAACACCGTCATCGTCACGGCCGGCTCCCCGCCCGGCGTCCCCGGCAACACCAACATGGTGCAGGTGCACCACCTGGGCACCCGCTCCGAGGGCTGACCCCGTACACGTGAGGAGGCCCCCCGACCGTGACCGGTCGGGGGGCCTCCTCACGTCGTCACCGACCGGCCGGGCCGGTCAGCCGTCGTAGGGCGCGTCGTCGTTGAACAGGCGCATGCCCGGGATCTTCAGCGTGCCGCCGAACTGGCCGGCCTGGACGGCCTTGGCGTCGTCCAGCGTGATGTCCAGCGGGATCGGGACGGTGCCGATCAGGTCCCACAGCCACTTGGGCAGGGTGTCCGGGGTGAGCGTGATCTCCCCCAGGTCGATCGGGATCGGCAGGCCGTAGATCGCCGAGAGGTGGCCCGACAGGCTCTCCACGTACATGGTGATCGGGCCGCTGCGCATGGTCGAGGTCGAGCCCGCGCGGCTCTTCACGTGGAAGGTCTTGCCGGGGACCTCGATCGTCGACATGTCGAGGTTCTCGATGTCCACCGAGGCGGTGGTGAACTTCAGCACCCGCTTGGTGCCGGTCGGCGTCTTCACGTCGTAGACGCCGTTGAAGACCGAGCCGTGCAGCGCGAGGCGCGAGGAGTGCAGCACCCAGTTCTGCTCCGGCACCACGTGGTCGCCGGGCGCGGCCGCGGCGGCCAGGCCCTTGGTGGAGACCAGGCAGTTCGGGCCGACCGAGGCCGAGGCGGACGGCGACGGCGACGGCGACGCGGCCGCCTTGCCGGCGGCCGCCGGGGCGCTGCCGCCCGCGGTCGGGGCGGCGGACGCCGTGCCCGGCGCGGTGGAGCCGCCCTTGCCCGCGGAGGGCGAGGCCGACGCCGAGGCGGAGGCGGACGGCGCGGGGGTGGCCGGGGCGGGCTTCGACGTGGTCGCCGGGCCGGCCGACGGGCTGGCCGACGGGCTCGGGGTCGCGGTGCCGCCCGGGTGGAAGATGTCGTTGAACAGGTCGTCGATCAGGCCGACCTGCTGGACGCCCGTGGCAACCGGCTCGTTCGGCGTGGTGAACAGGGCCGGGACGGCGGCGGCCGAGCCCTGGGCGGCGGTCTTCGTCGTGCTGCCCGAGGTGCCGGTGCCCGTGCTCTTGGTGCCGGTGCTCTTGGTGCCGGTGCCCGAGTCCGGAAGGACCTTGATCTCGCTCTTGGGGACCGGGGTCTCCTCCAGCACCGCGTCCGGGGTGGACGCGCAGGCCTTCCCCGCCGGGGTGTCGGCCATCGCCAGGGTCGGCGCGTAGGCGGCACCGACCAGCAGTGCGGTGGGCACCGCGGCTATCGCCATCGCCCGGCCGCGCAGCCGGCTGCGGACGCCCGCCTTCGGCGCCGCGTGCCGGGGGCCCGGCACCGACGGCTCGTCTCGGTCGGTCACTTCTGCTCCCCCGGGTCGACGGCCTGCGCGGCGGCGGGCTGCGACGCCTGCTCGACGGCGGGCTGCTCGACGGTCCGCTCGACGGCGGTCTGCTCGACCGGCGGGGCGGCGGCCATGATGGCGGCCAGCTGGGCGTCGGCCTCCGGCACCTCGGCGGCCTGCGCCTCGACCGGGACGGCCTCCGGCTTCAGCGGCGCCCAGGCACAGAGCAGGCCACCGGCGATCAGGCCGGTGATCAGGCCCAGGCCGAAGCCGCCCAGGTTGGACACCGGGATGGAGATCAGCGCCAGGATGGTGGTCGCGACACCGCAGAACACCCGGACCAGCGGCTGGAACCACGCGGTCAGGCCGAGCGCGACCATCAGCAGGCCGATCAGCATCGAGCCGGCGCCGGCGGTGGTCGACATCGCCACCGTCATGCCGTTGAACGACAGGTGCGCGTAGGGGAAGTACAGGATCGGCAGGCCGGCGATCATGGCCAGCAGGCCACCCCAGAACGGCCGGGAGCGCCGCCAGGCGCGGAAACGCGCCCGGAGACCGGTGGGCTCACCGTCAGCCTCGGGCCACGCGTTGACGGTTGCGCTGGACATGGTGCGACTCCTCGAAGATCCGTACGAGGGATGGAGCTGGGTGGGGGTACGGCCGGGAGCGGCTGCTGCCGCTCCCGGCCGAGAGGCTGTCACGCGGGGCGGACCTCACGGCCCGCCCACGGGGACAGGATCAGTAGCACTCCTTGCCCGCGCCGTCACCCTTGAGGAGGTTCAGCTTGAGGCCGTTGAGCTTGAAGGTGCCCGCCGAGGTCGCCCACGCGGTCTGCTTGACACCGGAGAGGGTCGCCTCGTCGGCGCGCTGGGCGAAGCCCTTGTCGCCGGTCGGCAGGCCCTTCGAGCCGAGCACCGGGTTGGTCTTCCAGTCCTTCAGGGCGGAGCCCGTCAGGGTGGAGGCGTCCTGACCGATGTTGATGTTCTTGAACTCGGCGTCGGCCTCGAGCTGGTCGAGGTCGATCAGCAGGTTCTCGGCGACGACCGGCTTGGCCGGGTCCTGGCCCGCGTTCAGCTGCAGGGTGATCTTGCCGAGGCCGAGGGCCGACAGGTCGGTCACCACGGACTGGCACAGGCTGTTGATGGTGGCGGAGTCGAACGCCGAGACCGCGACCGGGTGGAAGCCCTTGCCCGCGTCGACGTCGACCGAGCCGAACTGCGAGAAGCCGTAGCCGTGCAGCTGGGCGGTGGTGACCTTGAACTGCTGGCCCGAGACGCTGAACGAGGCGGCCAGCGCGCTGTTGGCCAGCGAGACGCCGATCGCGGCGGTGGCGGCCACACCGGGCACCATCACCAGGGCGAAGCGCTTCCAGCGGGTCTTGCCGTAAGTCTGGGACATGCGTGTCCTCCTTCTAGGACGTACATCTCCGGCCGGTGGTCCGGTGCGTCCCGCACGGAGACCGGCCCGGGATGGGAGAGAGCTACGTCCTCGGTAGCGGAGAGCGCCCGCGCGCCATGGCCGAATGGGCCGACGCCGGCGATCACCCCCGAGCGACAACCGTGCGGCCGCGCGGGATGCGCGACCACGAGAGGACAGGAACCGCGGTGTGGGATCTGCGGTTACCCCCCTGGCCTCGGGCCGCCGGCCGGGGCCGACGGTCACCCGGTGGGGATCCCCCTGGGAAGAGGGACCGGGCGTCGCCGATCGTGCTTGAATCCCGGGCTAAGCACAAGGGGTCCATTACTGACGGGTAATCCAACAGCGGATGGCTTTGATCATGGAATCGAAGGCGCCGTCACGCGGAGTGACATCCTCCGTTTGGACCCGGGGCGACACCCACCGGAAACAGGGACGAAACACCCCTCTCGATCACCCAGGGTGAACGGAGAGGGGTGTTATCAAGATTTGGTAAACCCGGCCGGATTACGCGCGTTTGTCGCCAAATCCCCGGAGACACCGCAGGTCACCTGCCGTGCCAACCGGGCCGGTGGCTCAGAACAGCACGCGGGCCAGCGCACCGCGCGCGGCGATCACCCGCGGGTCCTCCGGACCGATCACCTCGAACAGCTCCAGCAGCCGGACCCGGGCGGTGTCCCGGTCGTCGCCGAAGGTCTTCGCCACGGTGTCCACCAGGCGCCCGAACGCGTCCTCCACGTGGCCGCCGACCAGGTCCAGGTCGGCGGCGCGCAGCTGCGCCGGCACGTCCTTCGGGTCGGCGGCGGCGTCGGCCCGCACCTGCTGCGGGTCCAGCGCCTCCACCCGGCGCAGCAGCTCCGCCTGGGCCAGGCCCAGCTTCGCCTCGGCGTGGCCCGGCCGGTCGGCCAGGACGTTCTTGTACGCCTGCACGGCACCGCCGAGGTCGCCGCGGTCCAGCGCGTCGTGCGCCGCCTCCAGCGCGGGGTCGGCGGGCACGGCCGGTGCCGCGGGAGCCCCGCCCTCGGCGCCCGGGGCGCCCTGGAGGCCGACGATGCCGAAGCGCTGCTCGGCCACCGCGATCAGCTGGTCCAGCACCTTGCGGACGTTGGCCTCGTTCTCCGCGCCCTGGAAGAGCGGGACGAGCTGGCCCGCCACCACGGCCATCACCGCGGGGATCGACTGGATGCCGAACTGCTGCGCCAGCAGCTGGTTGCCGTCCACGTCGATCTTGGCGAGCACGATCCGGCCGGCGTACTCCTCGGCCAGGCGCTCCAGGATCGGGCTGAGCTGCTTGCACGGGCCGCACCACTCGGCCCAGAAGTCCACCACCACCGGGACCTCGGTCGAGCGCTGCACGACCTCGTCCTCGAAGGTCTCCTCGGTGACGTCGAGGACCAGGCGGTACCCGGCGGGGGTGGGAGTGCCGCCGGCCTCCGCCTGGCGGGCGCGCTCCGCGCGGGCCTGCTCGGCCTTCTGGGCGGCCTCGCCGGCCGCCTTCACCGCTGCGAGGTCCACCGCGCCGCGCAGGGCGGAGTTGTTGAGACGCGAATTCCGTGACTGCATGGCACCATCCTCCCCCGTCGGCGCCGGTGGCGGGCGCCATCCGCACGGAAAAGCCGGAGCGAGCCGTGCGCTCTGCGCGTAGCGGTCGTGCGGTGGTGCTCCCCGGCGCGGATCCCCACCCGCGCCGCGTGCCCGCCCGATCCCATGGGGCGGGGGCACGCCGGTTGTCGCTCTTTCGCTACAGGTCGTAGCGTATCTGCCCCGGGGGCCGGTCCCGCAAGCCCCCGCGACGGTTCGGCGACGTGAGCTGTCCCACTTTCCCGGCGCCGCCGGATGCCGTCGGGGCCGGGCGGTCGCTACCGTGACCGAAACAAGTTACTTCCGGGTAAACAGATCCGGGTGAACCTGCATGAGCCGCAAGGAGGCGCGGTGGCCCCCACCACCCAGCAGCCCGACGCGCCGGGCGCCGGCGCGGCCCCCGCGCGCGGCAAGGGGCGGCCGCGCAGCGCCGCCGCGGACCTCGCCATCCTCGACGCCACCCGCGCCGCGCTCGCCGAACTCGGCTGGGGCGGGCTGACCATGGGCGACGTCGCGGTCCGCGCCGGGGTCGCCAAGACCACCCTCTACCGGCGCTGGCCGTCCAAGAACGAGCTGGTCGTCGACGCCATCGCGATCCTCTTCGACCAGCTGGAGTGCGCCGACCTGGGCAGCCTCCAGGCCGACATCGAGGCGGTCGTCGCCCAGTTCGCCGACCTGCTGAGCCGGCCCGAGACGCAGGCCGCCCTGCTCGCCCTCTTCGCCGAGGGCACCCGCGACCGGCAGCTCCAGCAGCGCATCCGCGAGCGGATCGTCGAGCCCCAGAAGGTCCTGGTCCAGCTCGGCCGCGCCAACGCGCAGGCCCGCGGCGAGATGGGCCCGGACGAGGACCCGGCCACCGCCTGCGAAGAGATCGACATCATCTTCGACACCATCGCCGGGACGGTCGAGCACCGCCTCCTGGTCAGCGGCGAACCCATCACCCCCGAGTGGATCCGCCGCTTCACCACCCTGCTGCTGAACGCGTTCCCCGGCCTGAACTGACACCGGCACGGCGAAGGGCGCCCTCCCGCGTGGAAGGGCGCCCGGCAGAGGTGGCGGGGAGCGCTCAGGCGGCGACCGGCTCCGCGGCCGCGACCAGCGGGGCGACCTCGCGGCTGACCTTGCGCTCGACGAAGAAGACGGCGGTCGGGATCGTGCCGGCCAGCAGCACCCAGGCGAGCTTGGGGAGCGGCCACTTGGCCTTGGTGCCCAGGTCGAAGGCGAGTGCGAGGTAGACCACGTACAGCCAGCCGTGCGCGATGCCCACGGCGGTGGTGAAACCGGCCGCGCCGTCGATCTCCAGGACGTACTTGGCGACCATCCCGAGGGTGAGCAGGATCAGGAGGACGCCGGTGACGTAGGCCAGGGCGCGGTAGCGGGTCAGCACACTCTGCTTCATGGCATCGAGGGTAACCGGCCCTACGCCTGCTCCTCGCCGGGCCCCTCGCCGGTCGCCGGGCTGAAGTCGCCCGCGGTGATCCGCAGCGGGCGGAGCAGTTCGAACACCTGCCGGCACTGCTGTTCGTCGTAGCCCTCCAGGCCGAAGTCGACGGCCATCAGCTCGCGGGTGGCCTGCTCGACCACCTCGCGGCCGCGGGCGGTGATGGCGGCGAGGACGCCGCGCCCGTCCAGCGGGTTGGGGCGGCGGGCGACCAGGCCGGCCTTCTCCAGGCGGTCGACGGTGTTGGTGACGGAGGTGGGGTGGACCATCAGCCGCTCGCCGATCTTGGAGAGCGAGAGCTCGCCGGTCCGGCTGAAGGTGAGCAGCACGAGTGCCTCGTACCGGGCGAAGGTCAGGCCGTAGGGCTTGACCACGGCGTCCACCCGGGAGAGCAGGATCTGGTGCGCGCGCATCACCGAGGTGATCGCGGACATCGAGGGCACGCCGCCCCAGCGGCGGGTCCACAGCTCGTCGGCGCGCGCGATCGGGTCGAAGTCGAGGGCGAGGGGCTTGGGCACGCCCCCACGGTACCGGCGGGGGGCCGAACGGGTACCAGGTGTCCACGATGGTGGACAAGGGCGGGGGTTGGCGGGATCACGCCAACGGGTCGGCGAGGCCGCGGCCGGCGATTCTTTACGGCGGATATTCCCGCAATATTCAGTGAAATGGCCTCAGTTGGCGGAATTCGCAGACCGGGGAGCCTTCGTTCGCGGCTGAACCGCCGGGCCCGGCTGACCTGCGGTCATCGGCCGTTGGCGAGAGTTTGCCAACTATTGCCGCCGACCTGTCCTTTCATTTGTCCGATTGTCATGCTTCTCGCCAGCTTCGTTGGACACCGGCCGGCCCACCCCACCGGTCCGGCGTCTCTTGACCGCGCGGAGCAGCACGTCAGCGCCCGAATCCGCCCCAGCAGGCACTAACCCCGGTGCCCCGGATAGCGGCGCAACCGCCCTCATGCGGTAGGTCCGGAAGGAAACCCGTACGTGAAGCGCAAGCTCGCAGTCGGAGCCGTTCTCTCTGCCTCGGCCGTCCTCGCCAGCGCCATCCAGGTGAGCGCCGGCATCGCCCAGGCCGCCCCCGCCCCCGTCGGCCAGAGCGCCGCCGCGCACCAGCGCGGTGAGCTGCTCGCCCTCGCCGGCGCGCAGGCCCCCGCCGCCGCCAAGGCCCTCGGCCTCTCCGGCCAGGAGCAGCTGGTCGTCAAGGACGCGATCGTCGACGCCGACGGCTCCCGCCACTTCCGCTACGAGCGCACCCTCGGCGGCCTGCCGGTGCTCGGCGGCGACCTGGTGGTGCACCAGGACGCCAAGGGCAACGTCAAGGGCACCGACCGCGCGGTGAAGGGCGCCGTCGCCCCCGCGTCGCTCACCCCGAAGCTGACCGCCGACCAGGCCGTCGCCAAGGCCTCCGGCGCGGTCGCCGCCACCGTCGGCGTCGCCAAGGACGCGGACGAGGCCGCGCTGACCTCGGTCACCAAGGCCGGCTCCGCCCAGCTCGTGGTCTGGGCCGCCTCCGGCACGCCGCGCCTGGCGTACCGCACCACCGTCGAGGGCGTGCGCGCCGACGGCACCCCGAGCAGCCAGCTGATCGTCACCGACGCCGCCAGCGGCGAGGTGCTCTCCACCCACGAGCAGGTGCAGACCGCGGTCGGCACCGGCAACGGCGTCTTCGTCGGCAACGTCCAGCTGACCACCAACCTGGTGAGCGGCTCGTACCAGCTGAAGGACACCACCCGCGGCGGCCAGTACACCACCAACCTGGCCAACAAGACCTCGGGCAAGGGCACCCTCTACACCGACGCCGACAACGCCTGGGGCACCGGCACGGTCTCCAACGGCCAGTCGGCCGCGGTGGACGCCCAGTACGGCGCGGCCGCCACCTGGGACTTCTACAAGAACACCTTCGGCCGGGCCGGCATCCGCGGCGACGGCGTCGGCGCGTACAGCCGGGTCCACTACGGGCGCAACTACGTCAACGCGTTCTGGGACGACAGCTGCTTCTGCATGACCTACGGCGACGGCGCGTCCAACACCCACCCGCTGACCGAGCTGGACGTCGCGGGCCACGAGATGAGCCACGGCGTCACCGCCAACACCGCGGGCCTGAACTACTCCGGCGAGTCCGGCGGCCTCAACGAGGCCACCTCGGACATCTTCGGCACCATGGTCGAGTTCTACGCCAACCTGCCGAAGGACAACCCGGACTACCTGATCGGCGAGCTGATCAACATCAACGGCGACGGCACGCCGCTGCGCTACATGGACAAGCCCTCCAAGGACGGCGGCTCGGCCGACTACTGGTCCTCCACCGTCGGCTCCAAGGACGTCCACTACTCCTCGGGCGTGGCCAACCACTTCTTCTACCTGCTGGCCGAGGGCAGCGGCGCCAAGACCATCAACGGCGTCAGCTACAACTCGCCGACCTCCAACGGCTCGACCCTGACCGGCATCGGCCGGGACAAGGCCGCCCAGGTCTGGTACCGCGCGCTGAGCGTCTACATGACCTCCACCACCAACTACGCCGGGGCCCGGACCGCGACCCTCAACGCGGCCAAGGACCTGTACGGCGCCGGCTCGACCGAGTACAACGCGGTCGCGGCCGCCTGGTCCGGGGTCAACGTCAACTGACGTAGCGACCGTCCGACCCGCAGACCCGCGGCAGCAGGGCTTTCCGGAGGGGAGCCCTGCTGCCGCGCACCACTTTCCGCAACCCGCAGGGAAGTTGGCGAGTTCCGGCCATTTCTTGGCATAGACCTGTCATTCCTGTCGGAGTGTCGGCCATAGTGGCCGTCACCCCGTACCGGAGCCGGTCCACCACCCCACCGGACCGACTCCGCCCGACCGCACGGGAGCCAGCACCACCCGCACGTCCAGCACCCGCTCCGCCCCCAGTCGGTGCCGACCCCGGTGCCCCGGAGCGAGGTGCGGCCGCGTCATCCGCGGCTGGTCCGGAAGGAACCGGAACGTGAAGCGCATGCTGACAGTCGGAGCCGTCCTCTCCTCCACCGCCCTGCTGGCCGGAGCGATCCAGGTCGCCGCCGGCACCGCCCAGGCCTCCCCCGCACCGGTCGCCGCCCAGCAGCGCGCCGACCTGCTCGCCGCGGCCGGCGGCGAGGCCCCGTCCGCCGCCAGGGCGCTCGGCCTCTCCGGTCAGGAGAAGCTGGTCGTCAAGGACGCCGTGGTCGACTCCGACGGCGCCCGCCACTACCGGTACGAGCGCACCTGGGCCGGGCTCCCGGTGCTCGGCGGCGACCTGGTGGTGCACACCAGCGCCAAGGGCGCGGTCACCGTGGACCGCGCGGTCGAGGGCTCGATCGCCCCGGCCGGCCTCACCCCGAAGCTCACCGCCGCCCAGGCCGCCGCCGGGGCCAAGAGCTCCGTCGAGGCCACCGTGGGCTCCGTCGCGGACGCCGACGAGGCCCCGCTCGCCGCCGTCTCCAAGGGCGGTGACGCCCAGCTGGTGGTCTGGGCCGCCTCCGGCGCCCCGCGCCTGGCGTACCGCACCACCGTCGAGGGCGTGCGCGCCGACGGGACCCCGAGCAGCCTGCTGCTGGTCACCGACGCCGCCACCGGCGAACTGCTCTCCTCGCACGAGCAGATCCAGACCTCCAACGCCACCGGCACCGGGTACGGCGTCTTCGACGGCACGGTCACGCTGACCACCAACTGGACCGGCAGCGTCTACCAGCTGAAGGACAACACCCGCGGCGGCCAGTACACCGTCGACAAGAACGGCACGCTCTACACCGACGCCGACAACGTCTGGGGCAACGGCCTGGCCTCCAACGGCCAGTCGGCCGCGGTGGACGCCCAGTTCGGCGCGGCGAAGACCTGGGACTACTACAAGAACGTGCACGGCCGCAACGGCATCCGGGGCGACGGGGTCGGCGCCTACAGCAAGGTCCACTACGGCACCAACTACGTGAACGCCTTCTGGTCCGACAGCTGCTTCTGCATGACCTACGGCGACGGCGCGTCCAACACCCACCCGCTGACCGCGATCGACGTGGCCGGCCACGAGATGACCCACGGCGTGACCTCCAACACCGCGGGCCTCAACTACTCCGGTGAGTCCGGCGGCCTGAACGAGTCGACCAGCGACATCTTCGGCACCATGGTCGAGTTCTACGCCAACCTCGCCACCGACACCCCGGACTACCTGATCGGCGAGCGGCTCAACCTGAACGGCAACGGCACGCCGCTGCGGTACATGGACAAGCCCTCCAAGGACGGCGCCTCCGCCGACTACTGGTCCTCCACCGTCGGCTCCAAGGACGTCCACTACTCGTCCGGCGTCGGCAACCACTTCTTCTACCTGCTGTCGGAGGGCAGCGGGGCCAAGACGATCAACGGCGTCAGCTACAACTCGCCCACCTACAACGGCGCCGCCGTCACCGGCATCGGCCGGGACAAGGCCGCCAAGATCTGGTACCGGGCCCTGACCGTCTACATGACCTCCACCACCAACTACAAGGCCGCCCGCACCGCCACCCTCAACGCGGCCAAGGACCTGTACGGCTCCACCTCGGCCGAGTACACGGCGGTGGGCAAGGCCTGGACCGCGGTGAACGTCAGCTAGTGACCGCGGCACGGAGCGGCCGGGCCCCCACCACGGGGCCCGGCCGCTCCGGCGTTCCGGCGGGGGTCAGGCGGCGAGCGCCTGCTCGCCGCGCTCCTCCTTGGCCAGCATCCGGTCGGCGAAGAAGCCGCCGGTCGGCACCACGGCCAGCAGGAAGAGCACCAGGGTGCGCCTGCCCTCCCAGCGCTGCGCCATCGCGGCCTGGGCCAGGAAGACCACGTACAGCACGAACAGCGCGCCGTGGACGGCGCCCATCACCGGCACGCCGTTGAAGGAGGTGGTGCGCTTGAGCACGGAGCAGGTCAGCAGCAGCAGGAAGGACAGGCCCTCGGGGCCGGAGACGAGTCGCAGGCGGTGCACGGCGGCGCTGGGCTTCACGGGGTACCTCGCTGGTGGGGGGCTGTGAGCTTGTGAACAGCCTCACAAGCCGTCGTCCATTATCACCGACCCGACATCGGCGACGGCGGGGCCCCCTATCCTGCTCCCGCACGGATTCGTCACACGGGGGAGCACACCATGCTGAAGCTCGACTGGGACCGCCGCACCTGCGCCCGGCGCGGCCACATCACCTACGCGCCCGACGAGGCCGGCCTGCGCGAGCGGCTGCACGCCTCGACCGCGCTCGGCGAGGCCTGGCGCTGCCTGCGCTGCGGGGACTTCGCGCTCGGCGCCCCGCACGGCTCGGGGCCGGCCGACGAGGCGCCGCTGGTGCCGCGCGGCCGGGCGCTGCGCGACCTGTTCATCCTGCGCTTCCTGGCCGTGGAGCGCGGCCTGCGCGGCCTGCTGGTGCTGGTGGCGGCCTGGGCGGTGTGGAAGTTCTCCAACAGCCAGGACGCGGTGCGGCGGATCTTCGACGAGAACCTGAGCGTGTTCCGGCCGGTCACCGACCACTTCCACTGGGACCTGGAGCACTCGCCGATCGTCGACACCATCCGCAAGACCTTCGACTACCGGCACTCGACGCTGCTGATCGTGGCCGCGGCGCTGGTGGCGTACGCGCTGATCGAGATCGTCGAGGCCTTCGGCCTGTGGGCGGCCAGGCGCTGGGCGGAGTACCTGACGGTGGTCGCCACCGCCGCCTTCCTCCCGCTGGAGGTCTACGAGCTGACCGAGCACGTCAGCGTGGTGAAGATCGGCACGCTGGTGCTGAACGTCGTCGCGGTGCTCTGGATCCTGCTCTCCAAGCGGCTCTTCGGGCTGCGCGGGGGCCTGGCCGCGTTCGAGGCGGAGCGGCACTCGGCCTCGCTGCTGGAGGTCGAGGAGTCGGCCGGGGTGGCGCCGGCCGCCGTCTGACGGGCCGAAATTTGTACCGGGTCGGTACCAGAGCCGCCGCCCCCTCTCCCCGGATGACGGCGGCGACCGCTACATTCACCGACGTGGCACAGTTTCGACTCCAGGGGTCAAAGGTCCTCGCCGTCGACATGACGGGGGACACGGTCAAGGCCCGCAACGGCACGATGGTCGCGTACACCGGGCAGATGGGCTTCAAGAAGCTCTCCGGTGGCGGCGACGGCCTGCGCGGCATGGTCACCCGGCGGCTGACCGGCGAGCAGATGGAGGTCATGGAGGTGAAGGGGCAGGGCACCTGCTACTTCGCCGACAAGGCCACCGAGGTCAATCTGGTGCGGTTGAACGGCGAGACGCTCTACGTCGAGGCCGAGAACCTGCTCTGCACCGAGGCGACCCTGCACACCGGCACCAGCTTCACCGGGCTCAACGGCATGGCGTCCGGCAACGGCCTGTTCACCACCAAGGTGGAGGGACACGGCTGGGCGGCGCTCACCTCGAAGGGCCCGGCGATCATCCTCCGGGTCTCCCAGGGGATGCCGCTGCGGGTGGACCCGGGCGCGTACATCGCGCACACCGGGAACCTCAACCGGGCGCTGAAGTCCGGCGCCGGCTGGACCACGCTGATCGGCGAGGGCGGTGGCGAGGCGATGCAGGTGGAGTTCACCGGCGAGGGCCTGGTGTACGTCCAGCCGTCCGAGCGGATGACCTTCGGGGGTGACGTCTGATGCCGTTCACGAAGATCAACAACAAGATGATCGAGGCCAAGGTCTTCCCGGGCCAGCGGGTCTTCAGCCAGCGCGGCGCGATGCTCGCCTACACCGGCGAGGTCACCTTCACCCCGAACCTGATGGGCGGCCAGGGCGGCGCGCTCGCGATGATCGGGCGCCGGGTGGCCAACGAGGACACCCCGCTGATGACCGTCGAGGGCCAGGGCAGCGTGATGTTCGGCCACGGCGGCCACAACGTCCACGTGATCGACCTGACCGGCGACACCCTCTACGTGGAGGCCGACCGGCTGCTCGCCTTCGACGGCTCGCTGCAGCAGTCGACCATGTTCATGGGCCAGCAGGGCGGCGTGATGGGCATCGTCCGCGGCCAGATGACCGGCCAGGGCCTGTTCACCACCAAGCTGGACGGCCAGGGCTCGGTCGCGGTGATGGCGCACGGCGGCGTGATCGAGCTGCCGATCTCCCCCGGCCAGCCGGTGCACGTCGACCCGCAGGCCTACGTGGCGCACCGCGGCCAGGTGACCAACAAGCTGTCCAGCGCCCTCGGGTGGCGCGACATGATCGGCCGCGGTTCGGGCGAGGCGTTCCAGCTGGAGCTGTCCGGCCACGGCATGGTGTACGTGCAGGCGAGCGAGGTGAAGCTCTGATGTCCTACCCTCCTCAGCAGCCCCCGTACGGGCAGCAGCCCTACGGCCAGCAGCCGCCGTACCCGCCCCAGCCTGGCCAGCCCTACCCGCCGCAGGGCCAGCCGTACCCGCCCCAGCAGGGGCAGCCGTACCCGCCGCAGCAGCAGGGCTACCCGCCGCAGCAGGCGTACCAGCAGACCCAGGCCGCGATGCCGGGCTACGGCGCCCCGCCGCAGGGCCAGTTCGGCGCGCCGCTGCCGTACGCGCCGGGCGGCGAGGGCCCGACGGTGCACGACGCGGGCTCGCTGCCGGTCAACGACAACGTCAACCCGTACGCCTTCTCGGTCGACCTGAACGGCGCGTACTACCTGCAGAAGGGCAAGATGATCGCCTACTACGGCGACATGCGCTTCTCGGGCATCGGGCGCGGCGTGATCGACCAGATGCTGGAGCGGAACTTCAACTCCCCGCTGCACGCCTCGGACTGGGTGGTCGCCGAGGGCCGCGGCAAGCTGCTGCTGGCCGACCGGGCGTTCGACCTGAACTCGTACGACCTGGAGAACGGCAACCTGACCGTCCGCTCGGGCAACCTGCTGGCGTTCGAGCCGACCCTGCAGCTGAAGCAGTCGATCATCCCCGGCTTCCTTACGCTGATCGGGACCGGCAAGTTCGTCGCGGCCTCCAACGGCCCGGTGCACTTCGTCGAGCCGCCGATCCGGGTCGACCCGCAGGCGCTGGTCGGCTGGGCGGACTGCCCGGCGCCGTGCCACCACTACGACCACAGCTACATGCACGGCATCATCGGCGGGCTGCGCCACCTGACCGGGATCGGCGGGGCGTCCGGCGAGGAGCACCAGTTCGAGTTCATCGGGGCCGGCCAGGTGCTGCTGCAGTCCAGCGAGACCCTGATGGCCGAGCGCTCGGTGGGCGTGGTGCACGCGGAGGCGGGCGTGCCCGGCAGCGGCGTGCCGCACCAGGGCGGGCACGGCGGCGGCCAGCAGCTGCCGAACGTCAACGTCCCGGGGCTCGGCAACGTGAACCTGGGCGACCTGGGCCGGCGCTTCGGCCTCTAGGACCGACTGCCCCGGGCCGTAGATTCGTACAACATTGAACAATTTCGGCTATGCTGTCTGTCATGGATACGCATGTGACCGAAGCGCCGGAGGTCTCCTCCTCGACAGCCGAGGAGGAGACCCCTTGGCTCGACGCCCGTGAGCAGCGGTTCTGGCGGGCCCACCTCGAGGTCAGCAAGCTGCTCGACTACCAGCTGAGCCGGGAGCTCCAGGTCCACGATCTCGCGATCAACGACTACGAGATCCTGGTGGTGCTCTCCGAGGCGCCCGAGCGCCGGATGCGGATGACCGACCTGGCCACCGCCACCCTCCAGTCCAAGAGCCGCCTCTCGCACCAGATCACCCGGATGGAGAACGCCGGGCTGGTGCTCCGCCAGGAGTGCCCCGGCGACCGGCGCGGCCTGTTCGCCCACCTCACCGAACAGGGCTGGGAGACGATGCAGAAGGTGGCGCCCTGCCACGTCCGCAGCGTCCGCGAGCACTTCGTCGACCGGTTCACCCCGGAGCAGATCGACGCGATGTACGAGGCCCTCGCACCGGTGGCCGAGCACCTGCGCACCCTGCGCGGCCGCAGCTGACCACCGCCGCCGGCGGTCAGGCCGTCAGCTCGGCGATCAGCACGTCCGCCGCGGCGTACGGGTCCAGCCGGCCGGCGGCCACCTGCTCGGCGAGGGCGTGGAGGTGGCGGTCTCCGCGCAGGTCGCCGATCCGGGCGCGGAGTGCGGCGAGGGTGATCGCCTCGACCTCCTGAGCGGCGCGGCGGCGGCGCCGGTCGGCGAGTTCGCCGCTCGCGGCGAGCCAGCCGCGGTGCTTCTCCAGCGCGTCGACGACCTCGTCGACGCCCTCGCCCCGCGCGGCGACCGTCTTGACGACGGGCGGCCGCCAGTCGCCGGCCTGCCGGGCCCCGCCGAGGCCGAGCATGTGGTTGAGCTCGCGCGCGGTGGCGTCCGCGCCGTCCCGGTCGGCCTTGTTGACCACGAAGACGTCGCCGATCTCCAGGATCCCGGCCTTCGCGGCCTGGATGCCGTCGCCCATGCCGGGAGCGAGCAGCACCACGGTGGTGTCGGCCTGCGCGGCGACCTCCACCTCGGACTGCCCGACGCCCACGGTCTCGACCAGGACGACGTCGCAGCCGGCGCCGTCCAGCACCCGCAGCGCCTGCGGGGCGGCCCAGGACAGGCCGCCGAGGTGGCCGCGGGTGGCCATCGAGCGGATGAACACCTCGGGGTCGGTGGCGTGGTCCTGCATCCGGACCCGGTCTCCGAGCAGCGCGCCGCCGGAGAACGGCGAGGACGGGTCGACCGCCAGGACGCCGACCCGCTTGCCGAGCCGGCGGTACGCGGAGACCAGCGCCGAGGTGGAGGTGGACTTGCCGACGCCGGGCGACCCGGTCAGTCCGACCGTGTACGCGTTTCCGGTGTGGGGCGACAACGCGGCCATCACGTCGCGCAGTTGGGGCGCCGCGTTCTCCACCAGCGAGATCAGCCGGGCGACCGCCCGCGGCCGGCCCTCCCGGGCCTGCTCGACCAGTGCTGCCACATCGACCATCAAAGACGTGCTCCTCCCAGGAACGAAAGGGCTGCACGCCGCTCGTTGCGGCGTGCAGCCCCGACGCTGTACCGGACGATCAGCCCTGCGAGGGCACCTTCACGATCAGGGCGTCGCCCTGGCCGCCGCCGCCGCACAGCGCGGCCGCGCCGACGCCGCCGCCGCGGCGCTGGAGCTCCAGCGCGAGGTGCAGCACCACGCGGGCGCCGGACATGCCGATCGGGTGGCCGAGGGCGATCGCGCCGCCGTTGACGTTGACGATGTCGGAGGAGACGCCGAGGTCCTTCATCGACTGGTGGGCGACCGCGGCGAAGGCCTCGTTGATCTCGATCAGGTCGAGGTCGGCGACCTCCAGGCCCTCCTTGGCGAGGGCGTGCTTGATCGCGTTCGACGGCTGCGACTGGAGCGAGTTGTCCGGGCCGGCCACGTTGCCGTGGGCGCCGATCTCGGCGATCCAGGTCAGGCCCAGCTCCTCGGCCTTGGCCTTGCTCATCACCACGACGGCGGCGGCGCCGTCGGAGATCTGCGAGGAGGTGCCGGCGGTGATGGTGCCGTCCTTGGTGAAGGCCGGGCGCAGCTTGCCGAGGCCCTCGACGGTGGTGTCGGCGCGGATGCCCTCGTCCTGCGAGAAGAGGACCGGGTCGCCCTTGCGCTGCGGGACGGCGACCGGGGTGATCTCGACCTCGAAGACGCCGTCGGCCTGGGCCTTGGCGGCGCGCTGGTGCGAGGCGGCGGCGATCTCGTCCTGCACCTCGCGCGGGATGCCGAGGCGGGCGTTGTGCTTCTCGGTGGACTCGCCCATCGGGATGTTCTCGTAGGCGTCGGTCAGGCCGTCGTACGCCATGGCGTCGAGCATCTCGATCGCGCCGTACTTGAAGCCCTCGCGGGACTTCGGCAGCAGGTGCGGGGCGTTGGTCATGGACTCCTGGCCGCCGGCCACCACGACGTCGAACTCGCCGGCGCGGATCAGCTGGTCGGCGAGGGCGATGGCGTCCAGGCCGGAGAGGCAGACCTTGTTGATGGTGAGCGCCGGGACGTTCAGCGGGATGCCGGCCTTGACCGCGGCCTGGCGGGCGGGGATCTGGCCGGCGCCGGCCTGGAGCACCTGGCCCATGATCACGTACTGGACCTGCTCGCCGGTGATGCCGGCCCGCTCGAGCGCGGCCTTGATGGCGATACCGCCGAGCTCCGCGCCGGAGAAGCCCTTGAGCGAGCCGAGCAGGCGGCCCATCGGTGTGCGTGCACCGGCGACGATCACTGAAGTAGTCATGGGACGTGCCCCTTCGCGCGTCGGACCAGGAGGGTGTGGGGATGCGGCTCAATGTACTGACCGGTCACCGCTGCGTCACCGGCGCAACGGTGTGATCAGCGGCACTGGCACTGCCCAGTCAACACCGTGTCAGCCCGATGAGGCGATTGTGACCAGCCTCGCACGTCGCGCTGTGGCGCGGTTCGAGTCCGATGCGGTGCACTGGGTGCCACCCTCGTCCCGAACCCACCCGGAGGCCGTCCGTGCTGACCCGCATCGACCACATCGGCATCGCCTGCTTCGACCTCGACAAGACGGTCGAGTTCTACCGCAACACCTACGGCTTCGAGGTGTTCCACTCCGAGGTCAACGAGGAGCAGGGGGTCCGCGAGGCGATGCTGAAGATCAACGACACCGGGGACGGCGGCGCCTCCTACCTGCAGCTGCTGGAGCCCACCCGGGAGGACTCCACGGTCGCCAAGTGGCTGGCGAAGAACGGCGAGGGCGTGCACCACATCGCCTTCGGCACCGCCGACGTCGACGGGGACGCCGCGGACATCAAGGCCAAGGGCGTGCGGGTGCTGTACGACGAGCCGCGGATCGGCTCGATGGGCTCCCGGATCACCTTCCTGCACCCGAAGGACTGCGGCGGCGTGCTGACCGAACTGGTCACCTCGGCGACCGGACCGGTCGAACACTGACGGGTAACTTGGGAAAACCCCCACACCCCCATTCCCCCGCCGTTCGCGACCACTACAATGCCCAGGTGCGCTGTAGCGCCCAGGGGAGTCCACGACGCGGGCGCGGCTGAACGGTCGCAGTTCGGATCTGTCACCATTCTCCAGAGGCAACATTTCGCTCAGGAGTCCACTCGGACGGCGGAGCGATGCAAGGACCGAGCCGGTCCGGTCCCGGAGCGTCGGGGCGGGAGCGGCTCCGGTCGAAGACGCGACCAGGAGATGGATGGGACCGCGGAGTGCGGGGCTACGACCGCTACGAGGTTGAGGATCACCTCTCCAAGTTCGAAGCCGAGCTCGAGAAGGCCCGCAAGGACCGGGACAAGACTCTCGAGCACGCCGACGACCTCGCCTACCAGGTGGAGGTGCTCCGGGCCAAGCTCCACGAGGCCCGGCGGCAGCTCGCCCAGCCGCGCGCCTTCGACTCCGTCTCCGGTCAGGCCGAGCAGGTCCTGCGCAACGCCGAGATGCAGGCCGAGGCGATGCGCCAGGACGCCGAGCGCCAGCTGCGCGAGTCCCAGGCGGCCACCCAGCGGCTGCTGGCCGAGGCCGCCGAGCGGACCGCCCAGCTGGAGTCGGAGTTCAACGCCCGCCGCCGGCAGCTCGAGGAGGAGCTCGCGGAGTTCCGCCGGGCCGCCGAGCGGCACGTCAACGAGAACGTCTCCTGGGCCGAGCAGACCCGCGCCGGGACCGAGCAGGAGGCCCAGCGCCTGCTCCAGGAGGCCCGGGTCGAGGCCGAGCGGATGATGGCCGCCGTCCGGGCCGAGGCCGAGGCGCTCGCCGACCAGGCCCGCGCCCAGACCGCCGCCGACGTGGACGCCGCCCGCGGCGAGGCCCGGGCCGCCGCCGAGGCCGCCCTGCAGCGCGCCCAGAGCGACGCCGAACGGCTGCTGCGGGCCGCCTCCGAGCAGGCCCAGCAGACCGTCGGCCAGGCCGAGGAGCTGCGCGGCACCGCCGCCAACGAGGCCCAGGCCCAGCTCGCCGGGGCGCACGCCGCCGCCGAGCAGCAGCTGACCGCGGCCCGGGCCGAGATCAGCGCCCTCAAGCAGCAGGCCCTCGCCGACCAGGAGCGCGCCGAGGCCGCCCTGGCCGGCGCCCAGGCGGAGATAGAGCGGCTGCGCGCCGAGGCGCTGGCCGAGGCCGAGCGGGCCCGGGCCGAGGCCGCCCGGATGCGCGAGGAGGCGGAGGCCGCCGCCGTCCGTCTGCAGCACGAGGCCACCGAGGCCGCCGAGCGGACCGTCGCCGACGGCGCCGCCTCCGCCGAGCAGCGGGCCCTCACCGCCAAGGCCGAGATCGCCAAGATGGTGGCCGCCGCGACCCGCGAGGCCGACCTGATCAAGGCCGCCGCGTCGACCGCGCAGGCCGAGGCGGAGGCTGCCAGGGCCGCCGCCGCCGAGGAGAGCGAGCGACTCCGGCTGACCGCCGAGACGGTCGCCGTGCAGCTGCGCGAGGAGGCCGAGGCGGCCATCGCCGAGCAGCGCGCCGAGGCCGAGCGGGAGATCGCGGAGCTGCGCGAGCAGGCGCTGGCCGAGGCCGGGCACATCCGCGCCGAGGCCGAGGAGTCCGGCCGCGCCGAGGGCGCCAAGGACGCCGCCGTCCACCTCGCCAAGGCCGCCAAGCAGGCCGAGGAGGTGCTCGCGCGGGCCGGCCGGGACGCCGAGGCCACCCGCGGCGAGGCCGCCGCCGAGGCCGAGCGGATCCGCACCGAGGCGGCCGCCGAGGCCGAGCGGCTGCGCGAGCAGGCCCAGGCCGCCGTCGAGGAGGCGCAGAACGCCGCGCTGGACGACGCCGCCTCCATCCGCGAGCAGATGGAGCGGATGCACGACGAGGCCGCCGCGCTGCGCGCCGAGGCCGAGGAGATCCGTTCCGCCACCGAGGCGGAGGCCGAGCGGGTCCGCACCGAGGCCCGCCGACAGGCCGCGGTGCAGATCGAGGAGTCCGCGAAGAGCGCCGAGGACCTGCTGACCGCCGCCAAGGCCGACGCCGACGCGCTGCGCGCCGGTGCGGCCGGCGAGGTCGAGCGGATCCGCGCCGAGGCCGCCGAGCAGGCCGCCGAGCAGCAGGGCCGGGCCGAGCAGACCCTGGCCCGGGCCCGCACCGAGGCCGAGAAGCTGACCGTCGCCGCCGAGCGGCAGGGCCAGGAGGCGCTCGCCGCCGCCAAGGCCGCCGCCGCGGAGAACCGCGCGGCCGCCGAACGGGAGACCGCCGAGCTGCGCCGCGAGGCGCAGGCGGCCGCGCAGGCCGTCGAGGACGGGGCGCGGGCCGCCGCGCAGGCCGTCGAGGACGAGGCCCGGGCCGCCGCCGAGGAGCTGCGCGCCGAGACCGAGGCGTGGGTCCGGCAGACCCGCGGCGAGGCCGAGGCGGAGGCCGCCGCGCTCCGCGAGGAGAGCCGCCGCGAGCGCGAGGACGCCTCCGCCGGGCTCCTGCGCGAGCAGCAGGAGACCACCGAGCTGCTGGCCGCCGCCAAGGCCGACCGGGAGGCCGCCGAGACCGACGCGGCCGAGGTCCGGGAGTCCGCCCGCGCCGAGGCGGAGCGGCTGCGCACCGAGGCCGAGCAGACCCTGGGCGCCGCCCGGGACACCGCCGCCGAGCAGCTGGCCGAGGCCGAGCGGGCCGCCGCCGCGCTGCGCACCGAGGCCGAGCGGGCCGCCGCCGCGCTGCGCACCGAGGCCGCCGAGGCCGCCGAGGCACTGCGTGCCGAGGCCGCCGCCGAGCTGGCCGCCGCCGGCGAGGAGGCGGCCGGCGCCCGCCGGGACGCCGAGGAGCTGACCGCGCGGACCGCCGCCGAGACCGCCGAGCAGCTGGCCGCCGCCGAGCGCCGGGCCGCCGAGCTGGTCTCCGCCGCCGAGGACGAGGCCTCCGAGGTCCGCCAGTCGGTGGCCGGGCTGCACGAGGCCGCCTCCCAGCAGATCGCCGAGCGGCAGGAGACGGCCGAGCGGGAGGCCGCCGAGCTGCGCGCCGCCGCCGAGACCTTCGACCGGGAGACCCGCGAGGCCGCCGAGGCGTACGACACCGAGCTGCGCACCGGCGCGGACGGCTACGCCGCCGAGGTCCGGGCCGCCGCCGACGCCGAGACCGCCGAGCTGCGGGCGGCCGCGGAGCGGGAGAGCGCCGAGGTCCGCGAGCTGGCCCGGACGTACGACGCCGAGCTGCGCGCCGCCGTCGAGGCGGAGGTCGCCGGGCTGCGGGCCACCGCCGAGCGGGAGGCCGCCGAGCTGCGCGCCGCCGTCGAGGCGGAGCTGGCCGGGCAGCGCGAGCGGGTGGCCGCGGAGCTGGCCGCCGAGCAGGAGGCCGCCGCGGCCGCGATCGCCGAGCAGCGCGCCGAGGCGGAGGCGTACGACGCCGAGCTGCGGGCCGCCGCCGACGCGGAGCGGCTGGCCGCGACCGGGTTCGCCGAGCAGCACCGCGCGGAGGCCGAGGCGCAGGCCCGGCAGCTGGTCGCCGAGGCCGAGCAGGCCGGTGCCCGGGCGATCGCCGAGGCGGAGGAGTTCGCCGCCGCGCTGCGCTCGGAGGCCGAGGAGTACGCACTGGCCACCCGCACCCTGGCGGAGGACTTCGACGCGGACCTGCGGGCCCGCGCCAGGGCCTTCGACACCGAGACCCGGGAGGCGGCGGAGAGTTACGACAAGGCCACCCGCGAGCAGGCGAAGTCGGTGCTGGAGAAGGCGTTCGCCGACGCCGAGCAGCTCGGCGAGGACGCCCAGACCAGCGCGCTGGAGGTCACCGCCGCGGCCGAGGAGCAGGCCGACGCGATGGTCGCCGCCGCCCGCAAGGAGGCCGAGCGGCTGGTCGCGGCCGGCGAGGCGGCCGGCAAGGCGGAGGTGGAGAAGGCGCGCAGCGACGCGGACGCCCTGCTCGCCGAGGCCCGCCGGGACTCCACCGCGATCCGCGAGCGCGCCGAGGAGCTGCGCGAGCGCACCGACGCCGAGATCGAGGCGCTGCACGAGCGGGCCCGCAAGGAGAACGCGCAGGCCATGAAGTCGGCCGGCGAGCGGGTCGACACGCTGGTGACCGCGGCGCAGGAGCAGCTGACCGAGGCCGAGGAGCAGGCGGCGAAGACCGTCGCCGAGGCCGAGGAGAACGCGGCGAAGCTGATCAAGGCGGCGGAGGAGCGGGCGTCCGAGCTCACCTCGGACGCCTCGACGGAGGCCTCCAAGGTCCGGATCGCCGCGGTGCGCAAGGCCGAGGCCCTGCTGAAGGAGGCGGAGACCAAGCTCCACGACTCCACCACCCGGGCCGAGGCGCTGATCGTCAAGGCCGAGGCGAAGCTGCAGTCCGCCGAGGACGAGGCCGAGCTGAAGCTGGAGGACGCCTCGGTCGAGGTCGAGAAGCGGCTGCGGCGGGCCGGCCGCGACGCCGAGGACCAGCTGCGGCTGGCCGAGGAGGAGGCCGAGCGGATCCTCGCCGAGGCGAAGGCCGAGGCGAAGCGCGTGACCGACGAGGGCCGGCTGGAGTTGGACGAGCTGGTCCGGCGGCGCAAGGACATCAACACCGAGATCTCTCGGGTCCAGGACGTGCTGTCGGCACTGGAGGCGTTCGAGGCACCGTCGCCGACCGCGCAGAGCAACGGGGGAAGCAAGAAGGACGGAGCGCCCAAGGCCGGTGCCGGGGTGGGCGCTCCCCGATCGGGTGGCAATCGCTCCGGGGGCGCGCCACCCGATTGAGCGGACATTGTCCGCGAAGCGACGGCGTTTCGCCGTTGACACTCCGGTACCGTGTCAGGATTCCCTCTAACCACTCAGCGGTTTGACGACAGGAAGCCCAGAAATCCCATGAGCGACAGTCACTCCCCGCACGGCTTCGACCTGGTACGCCGTGGGTACGAGCGCGCCCAGGTCGACGAGCGGATCGCCAAGCTGGTAGCCGACCGCGACTCCGCGCTCTCCAGGATCAGCGCGCTCGAGAAGCGCATCGAGGAACTCCACCTGGAGACCCAGACCGCGCAGGCCGCCGTCACCGAGCAGGAGCCGTCGTACGCCGGCCTCGGTGCCCGGGTGGAGAAGATCCTCCGTCTCGCCGAGGAGGAGGCCAACGAGCTCCGCCAGGAGGCGCACCACGCCGCCGAGCAGCACCGCGAGCTCGCCGAGGCCGCCGCGCAGCAGGTCCGCACCGAGGCCGAGAACTACGCCAAGGACCGCAAGGCCAAGGCCGAGGACGAGGGCCGCCGGATCGTCGACAAGGCGAACAGCGACTCCGCGCAGCTGCGGGCCGAGGCCAACAAGGACGCGCAGAACAAGCGCGAGGAGGCGGACGCCCTCTTCGAGGAGACCCGCACCAAGGCCGCGCAGGCCGCCCTGGAGTTCGAGACCAACCTGGCCAAGCGCCGCGAGCAGTCCGAGCGCGACCTGGCGGCCCGTCAGGCCAAGGCCGAGAAGCGCCTCGCCGAGATCGAGCACCGCGCCGAGCAGCTCCGCCTGGAGGCGGAGAAGCTGCGCACCGACGCCGAGCGCCGCGCCCGCCAGACGGTGGAGACCGCCCAGCGCCAGGCCGAGGACATCGTGGCCGACGCCAACGCCAAGGCCGACCGGATCCGCAGCGAATCCGAGCGCGAGCTGGCGGCGCTCACCAACCGCCGCGACTCGATCAACGCGCAGCTCACCAACGTGCGCGAGATGCTCGCCACCCTCACCGGTGCCGCGGTCGCCGCGGCCTCCCTGCCGACCGACGACGCCCTGGGCGTCCCGGCCCAGCAGTCCCGCTAAGGGTTTCCCCGAGAGGGGCGCGCGGCTCACGCCGCGCGCCCCTCTCGTGCTTCTACGCTTCGCGCATTTACGCCCTGACCCGCTTCAGCAGTGCCCGCACCGCCGCGTTGAAGGTCTCCGGCGCCTCCAGCGAGGAGAGGTGCCCGACCGACGGGATGACGGTCAGTTCGGCGTCGGGCAGGGCGGCGGCCATCATCCGGGCCTCGGCGAGCGGGGTGACGGCGTCCAGCTCGCCCACCACGACCGCGGCCGGCACGTCCAGGCCCGCCAGCACCTCCAGCGAGTCCTCCCGGGCGGCCATCGCACGCTGCGCCCAGGCGACCGCCCGCGGCGGCGCCTCGGCGATCATCGCGCGGACCTGCGCGACCAGCTCGGGGTCGGTGCCGGGGGCGAGCAGCCCGTCCTCGATCCGCTCCTCGGCGAGCAGCGCGACGCTGTCCCGGGCGAGCACGGCGGCGGCGATCCGCTCCCGGTTGGTGCGGGCGGCGTCGCCGTCGGCGGTGGCCTTGGTGTCGGCGAGCACCAGCCCGCAGATCCGCTCGGGGTGGCGGCGGGCGAAGGCCATCGCGACGTAGCCGCCCATCGAGAGCCCGCCGATCACGGCCCGGTCGACGTCCATCGCGTCCAGCAGGGCGGCGAGGTCGTCGGCCGCGGCGTCCAGCGAGGGTGCGGTGTCGTCGCCGAGCGGTGCGGAGCCGAAGCCGCGCTGGTCCGGGGTGATCACCCGGGCCAGGTCGCCGGCCGGGCCGGGCAGCCGCTCCAGCTGGGCGGCCCACATCCTTGCGGAGAGCGGGAAGGCGTGCAGCAGGACGAGCGGGGTGCCGGTGCCGTGCTCTGGGGCGGCCTGCGCGCGGGGAGAGGTCATGGTCCAACCGTATGGCCCCGACGCGCGCCGTCCCCACCCCCGTCAAATGTCCGTTTTGTCATACTCTGACGGGGAGTAAGGAGAGCTGATGATCGAACTGCACCAGCTGACGAAACGCTACGGCGAGAAGACCGCCGTCCAGGACCTCACCTTCCAGGTCCCCCAGGGCGTGGTCACCGGCTTCCTCGGCCCGAACGGCGCGGGCAAGTCCACCACGATGCGCATGATCCTCGACCTGGACCGGCCGAGCAGCGGCCGGGTCACCATCGACGGCAAGCGGTACGGGCAGCTGCAGGAGCCGCTGAAGTACATCGGCGCGCTGCTGGAGGCCAAGGCCGTCCACCCCGGCCGCACCGCCTACGACCACCTGCTGTGGCTGGCCCAGTCCAACCGGATCCCGAAGCAGCGGGTCGACCGGGTGCTGGAGCTGGTCGGCCTGGCCTCGGTGGCGAAGAAACGGGCGCGCGGCTTCTCGCTCGGCATGGGCCAGCGCCTGGGCATCGCCTCCGCGCTGCTCGGCGACCCGGAGATCCTGATGTTCGACGAGCCGGTGAACGGGCTCGACCCCGAGGGCATCCTGTGGATCCGCAACCTGATGAAGGGCCTGGCCGCCGAGGGGCGGACGGTCTTCGTCTCCTCCCACCTGATGAGCGAGATGGCCCTGACCGCCGACCACCTGGTGGTGATCGGCCGCGGCCGGCTGCTGGCCGACCTGTCGATGGCCGAGTTCATCAAGCAGAACTCCCGTTCCGCGGTGCGCATCCGCACCCCGCACGTCGAGCAGCTGCTGGACGCGCTGCGCGGCGCCGGCCTGCAGCCGCAGAGCGGCCCGGACGGCACCTGGGAGATCGAGGACGGCGACCCGGCCTTCCTCGGCGACCTGGCCGCCCGGCACGGCGTCACGCTGCACGAACTGAGCCCGCAGCAGGCCTCGCTGGAGGAGGCCTTCATGCAGATGACCGCCGACTCGGTCGAGTACCAGACCGGCGGAGGCGCCCCGCAGCCGCCCGGCACCGACATCGCCTGGGGCGAGGGCTGGCAGCACCGGCAGCAGCGGAGGGAGAACTGAGATGGCCGCCTTCCCGGCGATCCTGCAGTCCGAGTGGACCAAGATCCGCAGCGTCCGCTCGACCGTCTGGACCCTGGCGCTGACCTTCGTGGTCACGCTCGGCCTCGGCGCGCTGCTCTCCCTGCTGACCAACAACAACTTCGAGGAGTTCACCGGCAACGACCGGACGCCGTTCGACGCCACCGGCACCGCCTTCTCCGGGATCCTGCTCGGCGAGCTGGCGATCATCGTCTTCGGCGTGCTGGCGGTCGGCAACGAGTACTCGACCGGCATGATCCGGGTCTCGCTGGCGGCCGTCCCGCAGCGCGGCACCCTGCTGGCCGGGAAGGCCGTGGTGCTCGGCGCGCTCGCCCTGGCGGCGTCGCTGGTGACCGCGTTCGCCACCTTCTTCGTCGGCCAGGCGATGCTCGGCGACCACGCGACCACGATCGGCTCGCCGCACGTGCTGCGCGCGGTCTTCGGCGCGGCGCTCTACCTGACCATGCTCTGCCTCTTCGCGGCCGGGGTCACCGCGATGCTGCACAACCAGACCCTGGCGCTGGGCATCCTGGTGCCGTTCTTCTTCCTGCTCTCGCCGATCCTCTCGGCGGTGCCGAAGGTGAAGACCCTGGCGCACTGGTTCCCGGACTACGCGGGCTCCCGGATGCTGCTGGTGTACGAGCAGAGCGGGCAGCCGTACGGGCCGTGGGCCGGCTTCGCCGTCTGCCTGGCCTGGACGGCGGCGGCACTGCTCGGCGGCGCGCTGGTGCTGAAGAAGCGCGACGCCTGACCCGCCCGGACGGGCCTCAGTACCTGGGAGCGCCGCGGCCGCGCTGCACGTTGGCGCCGCGGCGCTCCCGCGCGTTCCAGCACGCCCGGTGCCAGTGCCGGCGGTCCTCCACCCCGGGGCCGTGGTCGGGCCACGCCACCACGTGGCCGGTGCCCGGCGGGATCTCCTGGTCGCACCCGGGGCAGCGGTAGAACCGCCCGGGCGTGCCCGCGACGGTCTGGACCACCCACTCCTCGCCGCGGTAGCTCTCCGTCCGGCGCAGGGAGCTTCCGAACGGCGCGGGCGGGTCCTCCGAGTGCGGCTCGGAGCCCTTGATCCGGTTGCGTCGGGGGGACACGTGACTACCTCTCGGCCGGGCGCGTTGTACTCCAAGGGTACGGGTCGTCAGTTGGCAGCCGGCTCCCCTATCACGGGACGCCGGGGAGGTCCCCCGTTTCCCCTGAGATCCACCCGATCTCTTGGGAAAATCGTGAATCCACGTGCCGTTGGCACATGACATGGGTTACTCACGAAGGGACAAGGCGGGGCCCGCAGACCCTGCGCGCACCCCAGGAGGCCCAGCGATGACCAAGACCACCCCCCGGCCCGGCTCCCGTTCCGGTCGGGTCGCCACCGCGACCGCCGCGCCGAGAGTCCCTCGGCAGGCCCCGCCGCTGCCCGCGGCGGCGCCGCTGCTGGGGCAGCCGACCGGCACCGACGGGATCCGGGTCGGCGCGTTCCTGCTGTCCGCGCAGTTCCCCGGCCAGACCCACGCCGAGGCGCTGGAGCGCACGGTGTCCGCGGCGACCGCCGCCGAGCGGTCCGGGCTGGACAGCGTCTGGCTCGCCGAGCACCACTTCGTCCCGTACGGCGTCTGCCCCAACGCCGCCACCCTGGCCGCGCTGCTGCTCGGCCGCACCCGGCGGATCGGCGTCGGCACCGCGGTCAGCGTGCTCTCCACCAGCCACCCGGTCGCGCTCGGCGAGCAGGCCGCGATGCTCCACCTGACCTCCGGCGGCCGGTTCACCCTGGGCGTCGGCCGCGGCGGCCCGTGGATCGACCTGGAGGTCTTCGGGACCGGCCTGGAGGCGTACGAGCAGGGCTTCCCGGAGCGGCTCGACCTGCTGCTGCGCTGGCTGCGCGGCACCCGGGTCGGCGCCAGCGGGCCGACCTTCGATTTCCCCGAGGTCCCGGTGGTGCCACGGGCCACCGAGCCGCCCCGGATGCCGGACCTCTCCGGCTGGCTCGGCCTCGACCAGGCACCGCTGCCGGTCTTCCCCCGGCAGCGCCAGGAGGCCCGCGGCGAGAGCGCCGGCGGCCCGCCGATGGTGGTCGCCTGCACCTCGCCGAACGGGGTGCGCACCGCCGCGGAGCGCGGCCTGCCGATGCTGCTCGGCATGCACTCCGGCGACGAGGACAAGCGCGACATGCTGGCCGCCTACCGGGACGCCTGGCGGGCCTGCGGGCGCGGCGAGGAACAGCTCGCCCGGGTCGAGCAGGAGCACGTCGCGGCCGGCGTCGCCCAGGTCGAGGACCGCGGCTCCACCGCCCGGGACAACCTGCTGCGCGCCATGCCGGACTTCTTCGCGCACGGCCTCGGCGCGCACCGCACCGTCGACGGCCGCACCCGCACCATGCGCGACCCGTACGCGTACACCGAGCTGCTCTGCGACCTGCACGCCGTCGGCACGCCGCGGCAGTGCGCGGACAAGCTGCTCGCCACCGCCGAGCGGACCGGCATCCGGCGCTTCGCCCTGCTCGCCGAGGGCTCCGGCGACACCGGGGCGACGCTGCACAACATCGACCGGCTCGGCACCGAGGTGCTGCCGCAGCTGGGCTGACCGGCGGTGCGCCGGGCCTGCGCACCGGTCGGTGCACAGGCCCGGCGCACAGGCCGGTGGAACCGCCGTGGGCCGCCTCCGGTGCGTACCGGGGACGGCCCACTCGGTGGCCCGTGCAGAGCCTGCGAGGGCAGAGGTCTACGAGCGCAGAGGTCTACGAGGGTCGGGGACAGCGGTCGGACCGCCGTCAGCAGTCGCGCAGCTCCGGCGACTGGTTGAGCAGCTGGGCCCGGACCGAGGTGAAACGCCGGTAGCGCTCGTCGTTGCGCTCCGACGGGGCGAACACCGCGACCCGGTGGCAGTTCTGGAACGCCAGCTGGACGCCGAAGTGCCGCGAGAGCGCCCCGCGGATCGCGTCACTGGCCATCGCGCGCAGCAGCTGGCCACGGGCCTGCTCGCTGGGCGGCGGGACATCGTTGTCGGCGAAATCGGTGCCGTCGACCTTCATCTGGGCGACCAGCGAGCTGATCATGTCCCAGGCGAAGGGGAGGGAGGTGCGGACGCAGTCGACGAACTCCGCCTCGTCGACCTCGCCTCGTTCGGCCTTCTCGAGCAGGGCCGGTGAGACGTCGAGCGACATGGGTTCTCCTCTCGCGGTCCGCCCGGACCCGGCAGGGCCCGAACGGTCGTGCGGTAGCTGCGAATTGCGAATGGTGCCGTGCCGTGCTCATACAGGGTGTGGCGGGATGTCACCCCAGGGTGACAGGCGGGTGTGAGCACTGCTGGCGAATCCGTCGATTTCCGCTGGAAACGCCACTCGGACGTCCAGATTGGCCGGATACCGTCGGACCGTTCATCCCATGTCTCCATCCCCGTTGGCGCAACCGCACCGCGCCGCCACGACCGGACGACGGTCGAACACGACGCGTGAGGTTACGGTCACCATGTTTCGCCGCCTCCGCCGTTTCTTCACCCGGCTGTCGCGGAATCGCATCAACTGGCCCCGGTGGGCTAGCGTGGTCGACCGTGCGTCTCGTAATTGCCCGCTGCTCCGTCGACTATGCCGGTCGGCTGTCCGCCCATCTCCCGTCCGCCACCCGGCTCATCCTGGTGAAGGCCGACGGGTCGGTGAGCATCCATGCCGACGACCGTGCCTACAAGCCGCTCAACTGGATGTCGCCGCCGTGCGCGCTCAAGGAGGCCGACTCCACCTGGACGGTCACCAACAAAGCCGGTGAGAAGCTCATCATCACCCTGGAGGAGGTGCTGCACGACTCCTCGCACGAACTCGGCGTGGACCCCGGCCTGGTGAAGGACGGCGTCGAAGCCCACCTCCAGGAGCTCCTCGCCGACCGGATGGAGGTGCTCGGGAGCGGCTGGCAGCTGATCCGCCGTGAGTACCCGACCGCGATCGGGCCGGTGGACATCCTGTGCCGCGACTCCGACGGCGCGACCGTCGCCGTGGAGATCAAGCGCCGCGGCGAGATCGACGGCGTCGAGCAGCTCACCCGGTACCTGGAGCTGCTCAACCGCGACCCGCTGCTCGCACCCGTGAAGGGCGTCTTCGCCGCGCAGGAGATCAAGCCGCAGGCGCGGGTGCTGGCCACCGACCGCGGCATCGGCTGCGTGGTCCTGGACTACGACGAGCTGCGCGGCATCGACGACGACAAGCTGAAGCTGTTCTAGCCCTGCGGCCGGCCCCTCACGTGGTGGGGGTCTCGGTCGGCGTGGTGGGGGTCTCGGTCGGCGTCGTCGGGGTCACCGTCGGCGTCGTGGTCGCTGTGGCCGTCGGGGTCGTGGTCGGCGGCTTCGTGGTCGGCTGGGTGCCACCGCCGCCCGTGCCGCCGCCGGGGGGCGTCGTGGTCTTCGTGGGCGTCGGGGACTTGCTCGGGGTCGGCTTGCGGGTGGTCGAGGAGCTCGCGGACGGGGACGCCGAGGCGCTCGGGTCGGCCGGGGCGGTGCTGCTCGCCGGGTCGTCCGGACTCGGGGTCGCGCTGCTCGGGAAGACCACCTCGCCGGTCCCGGCGCCGTCCTCCACGGAGTTGCCGGACCGGCCGCCGCCGCCCGCCGCGCCGCCGGTCCCGGTGACGCTCAGTCCGATCGCGGTGCCGAGCACACCGACCGCCATCACCGCCGCCGTCGCGGCCAGGACGGTCCGCCGCCGGTCGCCCGCCCGCCCGTAGGCGGAGCGGAACCGGTACGGCACCTGCGCGGCGATCGCCCGGATCACCGGCCGCCGCCCGCCGGAACCGGTCGGCGCGCCGACCGGACGCGCGGCGTCCTCGCGCAGCAGGTCGAGCATCCGCCGGGCGCCGGCCGCGCCGCGCGGCTCGCCGAGCGCGGCGCGCAGGGCGACCGCCGCCTCCAGCTCCGCGGCGGACCGCTGCGAGGCGCCGGTGCACAGCGCGTACACGCCCAACTCGTGGTGGAACCAGGCCTCGTCGAGGGTGGCGCCGAGTGTGCGGGCGGCCTCCAGGCCGAGCTGCAGGACCCGCTCCCACGCCCCCCAGCGCAGCGACAGCGCCAGCGCGGGGGCGGCGGCCCGGGCCAGCCGGAGCACCGCCTGCGGGCGCTCCGCGTCCCGGTCGGCGTGCAGGGCCGCGACCAGCACCTCCGCCTCGGCGGCGATCTGCCGGGTGGAGACCGAGCTGTGCCCGACCCACCAGGAGAAGTGCTCGGCGGCGCCGTACGCGATGTCGCCCGGCTCCCAGCGGGTGCTGAGCACCTCGGCGACGCCCTCGGTCAGCCGGTGGTGGCCGCCGACCGAGACGGCGAGGCCGCACTCGACGAGTTCCTGCAGGGCGCTCTCGCCGAAGCCGACGTCGATCAGCGCGGGCAGGTGCGAGGCGGTGGGCAGTTCGCCGTCCAGGGCGAGGGCCAGCAGCAGGACGCTGCGCGCCTCCTCGCTGAGCCCGTCGGCGAGGCGGGCGGCGGGCGCCGCGCTCTCCGCCACCGAGGCGAGCGGGACGGTGCGGCGCAGCTCCGCCTCCAGTTCGGCGGGGTCGGCCGGTTCGGCGACCTCCTTCACCGAGCCGAAGACGCCGACGCGGTCCTCGCGCGCGGCGACCAGGGCGTCCACGGCGACGTCCCGCTGGCGCAGCAGGGCGGCGGCGCGGACGAAGCGCAGCGGCAGGCCCTCGGACTCGAACCAGAGGTCGACCGCCCACGCCCGCTCGATCTCGTCCAGCGGCCGGCCGGCCAGGCGCGCGGCCAGGGTGAGGCTGGCGGAGCGGGACAGTCCGGCCACCAGATGGTCCTGCAGCCGGGAGTCGAGGGGCAGTTGGGGGCTGCCCGGCGGGACGGAGATCAGGAAGGCGCACTCGGGCGCGAGGGCGAGCATCGCCTCCAGTTCGGCGCCGGCCGGTTCGACGTCGTCGATGACGACCACCGCGCCGACCCGGGCGAGCAGTTCGGCGAGCTGCTCCGGGTCCGGCCGGAAGTCGGGGGCGTGGTGGGTGGCGGCGAACAGGTCCTGCAACAGGTCGGCGGCGCTGCGGCGGTGGCCGCTGAGCCGGACCACGCCGTCCGGGGCGAGCTCGCCCGCGGCCTCGGCGACGGCCGCCAGCAGGGCGCTGCGGCCGGAGCCCGCCTGGCCGACCAGGCGTATGGAGCGGCCTTCGGCGAGCCGGCCGAGCAGCTGCGCGATGTCCGATTCGCGGTCGAGCAGCGGGAGGTCGCCGTGGCCGGCGCCCATCGCGAGCGGGCCGACCGCAGAGGCCGGGCCGAGGTCGGGGCGGGCCTGGACCAGGCTCCGGACGCGGCGCGGCTGCGGCATCCACTCCTCGGGGCAGCGCCGCGCCTCGGACCCGTCCGGGCCGCCGACGGTCAGCAGCCGTTCGCCGCTGACCACCTCACCGGTACGCGGGCGCGCGCCGTCCTGCCGGAAGTCGCCGTCTGGCTGTTCCACGTCGCTGCTCCCCGCAATCGGTCACGGATACCTGAGCGCAGACTTTCCCACACCCCCGGCCCCCACCGACACCGGGGTGCCCGGGAAACCCGCACGGCCCCGGTGCGGGGCGGCAGCGGGGCGGCGGGAGGCGGGGCGCGGGTCGGGCGCGGCGGGGCTCAGCCCAGGGCGGGGAGGGTGCTTCCGTAGGGGTCGGCGACGGCGCCCTCGACGGCCAGGATGCGGTGCAGGCGGGTGGCGACCAGGAGGCGCTGGAGCTGGACCGGGACGGCGCGCAGGACCAGCCGCCGTCCGAGCCGCCCGGCCCGCCGGTGGGTGCCCATGATCACGCCGAGTCCGGTCGCGTCCCAGAACTCCAGCCGGCCGAGGTCCAGGACGAGGTCGCCCTGGCCGCCGTCGACGGCGGCGTGCAGACGGGCGCGGGCGTCGGCGGCGCTGCGGACGTCCAGGCGGCCCTCGATGGCCAGGCCGGTGTGGTCGCCGGTGATTCGCACGCTGTCCTCCTCCTCGCCCGTCTGCCGGGTCTGCCGCGGCTCCGTCCCGGGGGTTCCCGCTCGGGCTCCTGCTCGGGCGGGCGTTCGTCGCCTCGGCCCGGGGCCCCGCAGGCGGGTCTCCCCCTCATCTGACGGTGAACCAACTCCGCAGGTTGCTGCCCCCCGGTGGAGTGGCCCTCAACTTCACCCGTCCGAGGGAATATACGCAGGAACTTCCCATACCCACGCTCGATTACCGCCCAAATCACCCGTCTGCGGGGTGACCGTGAGCAAACTCACCCGGGCGGATCAGCCCTGGTAGCCGTAGAAGCCGCGACCGCTCTTGCGGCCGAGGTCGCCCGCGGTGACCATGCGCGCCATGATCTCCGGCGCGGCGAACTTCTCGTCCTGGGTCTCGGCGTAGATGTTGCGGGCGGCGTGCAGCAGGATGTCCACGCCGGTCAGGTCGGCGGTCTGCAGGGGTCCCATCGGGTGGCCGAAGCCGAGGCGGCAGGCGGTGTCGATGTCCTCGGCGGTGGCGACGCCCGACTCGTACAGCTTGGCGGCCTCGACGACCAGGGCGGTGATCAGGCGGGTGGTGACGAAGCCGGCGACGTCGCGGTTGACCACCACGACCTCCTTGCCGACACCCTCGGCGTAGGCGCGGGCGCGGGCCAGCGTCTCGTCGCTCGTCTTGTAGCCGCGGACCAGCTCGACCAGCTTCATCAGCGGCACCGGCGAGAAGAAGTGCACGCCGACCACGGCCTCCGGCCGCTCGGTGACGGCGGCGATCCGGGTGATCGGGATGGCGGAGGTGTTGGAGCCGAGCACCGCGCCGTCCTTGGCGAGCTTGTCGAGCTCGCGGAAGACGCCCTCCTTGACCTCCAGCTTCTCGAACACCGCCTCGATCACGATGTCGGCCTCGGAGATCCCGCCGAGGTCGGTGGTGGTGGTGATCCGGCCGAGCGCCGCGGTCGCCTCCTCGGCGGTCATCCGGCCCTTGGCGACGAACTTCTCGTAGGAGGCCTCGATGCCGTCCAGGCCGCGCCGCAGGGCGGCGTCGGTGACGTCGCGCAGCACCACGGGGTGCCCGGCCTGGGCCGAGACCTGCGCGATGCCGGCGCCCATCAGGCCGGCGCCGATCACGGCGATCTGCTGGGTCGAAGCGTTGCTCATGGCGTGGGTCTCCCGAGGGCCGTCCGAAGTCCGCGGCCCCGGGCAGGGGTCTCCCCCCGTGAGCCGCGCCGCTCGTGGACCGGACTTTAGTGCCCGAAGGACCGTTGTGGTGCCATTCAGGGGTGTGATCTGCGTCGTCACCTGACGAGCCGTCGGATCACGTGAGCGCGGTCACTCCCGCGGCCGCCGACGGCCCTCCCGCGCCCGCCGGCGGTCACTCCCCCGGGTGTCCGGGCACCTCGACGCCGAACTCCTTGGCGAGGATCGCCGCCTGCACCCGGCTGCGCAGCTCCAGCTTGGCGAGGATCCGGCTGACGTGGGTCTTGGTGGTGGCCTCGGCCATCTCCAGCCGGGCGGCGATCTGGCCGTTGGACAGGCCCGCGCCGATGCAGCCCAGCACCTCCCGCTCGCGCGGGGTCAGCGCGGACAGGTCGGCGACCGGCGCCGCGTCCCCGCCGCGGGCGAAGGAGGCGATCAGCCGCCGGGTCACCGAGGGGGCCAGCATGCCGTCGCCGCGGGCGACCGTCCGGACCCCCTCGACCAGGGCGTCCGCCTCGACGGTCTTGAGCAGGAACCCGGCCGCGCCGGCCCGCAGCGCGCCCCACACGTACTCGTCCAGGTCGAAGGTGGTCAGCACCAGCACCTGCGCGCCCGTCCCGGCGACCACCCGGCGGGTCGCGGAGACGCCGTCCAGCCGCGGCATCTGAACGTCCATCAGCACCACGTCCGGGCGCAGCTCCTGGGCCAGCCGTACGGCCTCCTCGCCGTCCGCCGCCTGCCCCACCACCTCCAGGTCCTCCTCGGCCCGCAGGATCATCACCAGGGCCGCCCGCACGGCCGCCTGGTCCTCCGCCACCAGCACCCGGATCACGGCCGCCCCTCCTTCGTCTCGCGCGGCAGCACCGCGCACACCCGCCACACCCCGTCCGCCGGGCCCGCGGCGAACTCGCCGCCGAGCAGCTGGGCCCGCTCGGCCATCCCGACCAGCCCGGCGCCCGCGCCCTGCAGCGGGCGGCCCGCACCGGCCCGGTACGCGCTCTCCGCGGTGATCTCCACCCGCTCGGCGCGGTAGCCGAGCCGCACCCGCACCGTACCGGGCGCGGCGTGCTTCACGGCGTTGGTCAGCGACTCCTGGACGATCCGGTACGCCGCCAGCTCGACCGGGGCGGACAGCACGCCGCGCTCGCCCTCCTCCACCACCTCGAAGCCCAGCCCGGCCTCCCGCCCGGCCGCCCTCGCCTGCGCCACCACCACGTCCAGCGCGGCCAGCCGGGGCGCCGCGTACGCCTCGTCCGGCTCCTCCTCGCGCAGCAGGCCGATCATGCGGCGCATCTCGGCCAGGCCCAGCACGCTGTTCTCCCGGATCACCGCGAGCGCCTCCAGCACCGGGTCGTCCTCCGGCTGCTGCCGGCGGCGGGCCAGCGACTGCGCACCGGTCGCGTGGATCGCGATCGCCGACAGGTGGTTGGCGATCACGTCGTGCAGCTCCCGCGCCATCCGGGCGCGCTCGGCGACCACCGCGCCGCGCCGGTCCAGCTCGGCGAGCAGCGCGGTCTGCTCGGCCCGCAGGTGCTCCGTCTCGGCGCGGTCCCGGTGGCGGCGGACCAGGTCGGCCGTCCAGACCGGAGCGATGAAGATCAGACCGCAGAAGCCGGCCACCACCAGGGCGTTCGGCACGTCCGCGTAGAGCAGGGTCAGGCCGGACAGCACCACCGTGGTCGCGCCGCCGGTCAGGTGCAGGACCTTCGCCATCCGCGGCGGCCCGTACAGCACGCCCGCGTACAGCAGGTCGGTGAACATCACCACCATCGCCAGCACCGAGCCGTAGAACACCCCGACGCCGAACACCACGCCGCCGACGGAGACCGTCCAGATCGGGTGGGTGCGCCGCAGCAGCTCCAGCCCCGACATCAGGACCACCGGGACGAGCGCGGCCCACCACGGGACCAGCTCGTTGCGGTCGTACGCGCCGACGGCGGTGAGCAGCACGCCGGCGGCGAGACCGGCGGCCGCGATGGCGGAATCCTGCTGGCGGGGGCTGAACGTCACGCCACCCATCCCACCACCCGCCGCCCCGGTCCGGGACGGCCGACCGGAGGAGGCGGGGTACATCGAAGGTTGCAGGCCGCTGTCCGCTCACCCGACGACGACAACCCGGCCGTGCCCCGGCGAGGATCGAGGGCATGGTGTCCCTGATCGTGGCCGGCGAGATCGGCTTCTGGGTGGTCCTCGCACTCGCCCTGGTGGTCCGGTACGCGCTCGGTTGGCGCCGGGCCAGCACCGCGCTGCTCCTGCTGCTGCCGGTGGTCGACCTGGTGATCCTCGGCGCGACCGTCGCCGACCTGCGCGGCGGTGCCACCGCCGACTGGACGCACGGCCTGGCCGCCTCCTACGTCGGCTTCTCCGTCTCCTTCGGCCACCGCCTGGTCACCTGGGCCGACGGCCACGCCGCGCACCGCCTGGCCGGCGGCCCCGTGCCGCCGCGGCCGCCCCGGTACGGGCGCGAGCGCGCCGCGTACGAGTGGCGGACGTTCGGCCTGACGCTGCTCTCCTGCACCGTCACGGTCGCCCTGATCGCCGCCGTCCAGCTCCTCGCCGACGCCCCCGCCCTCGATTCCTGGTACCGGCGGATGGCCCTGGTCGCCGGGGTCAACCTGCTGATCGCCGCGAGCTACACCGTCTTCCCCAAGCGCCCGAAGGCCGGCTAGCGGTTCTCGCCCGGCACCCACAGGACGTCGCCGCGCTCCTTGTTGGCCGCCCGCGCCAGGATGAACAGCAGGTCCGACAGCCGGTTCAGGTACTTCGCGGTCAGCGGGTTGACGGTGTCCCCGTGCAGCTCGATCGCCGCCCAGGTGGCCCGCTCCGCGCGCCGCACCACCGTGCACGCCAGGTGCAGGTACGCCGCCCCCGCGGTGCCGCCGGGCAGGATGAAGCTGCGGAGCTTCTCCAGCGACTCCAGGTAGTGGTCGCAGTCCGTCTCCAGCCGGTCGATGTACGACTGCAGGACCCGCAGCGGCGGGTACTCGGGGTCCTCCACCACCGGCGTCGCCAGGTCCGCCCCGACGTCGAAGAGGTCGTTCTGGATCCGCGTCAGCACCACCGACACGTCCTCGGGCAGCGCCCCCGCCGCGATGGCCACCCCGATCGCCGCGTTCGCCTCGTTGGTGTCCGCGTAGGCCACCAGCCTCGGGTCCGTCTTGGTCGTCCGGCTCATGTCCCCGAGCGCCGTCGTCCCGTCGTCCCCGGTCCGCGTGTAGATCCGCGTCAGATTCACCATGCCCGCAGCGTACTAACGCCCCGGGGCGCCGAACCACGTGACGGCGGTCCCAGCCGCCCGCCCCGGGCGTCGTCCTAGGCGACGTTGACCCTCTGGCCGGGGGGTGCGGCTTCGAGCCAGGCGAGGAAGCCGGTGAGGGCGTCCTCGCTCATGGCGAGTTCGAGGGGGGCGCCGTTGTGGAGGCAGCGCAGGACGACGGAGCCGGAGAGCAGGGCGAGCTCCTCCTGGCCCTCGGGGTAGCGGCGGCCGAGCACCTCGATCTCGGTGCGCGGCAGCACCCGCTTGGGCCGCGGCGCGTAGGAGAAGACCCGGAACCACTCGATGGAGTCGCCGCTGTACCGGCCGATGCCAAAAACCCACCCCTTGCCGTCGGTCACCGGGACCGGGGCGGAGGTGGGCTGTCCGTGCTCGTCGAGGTCGGGCTGCGTGGACGCGTCGGCGGGCATTTTGAGGCGGTAGGAACAGTCGAACGTACCGCCCACCCGCTGGATGAGCCGGCGGCGTACCGCGAATCCGACCAGGCCGGCCACGCATACGGCGACGACCACCGCGCACAGCACAAGGGCGAGGACCATGCTCACCGACCTCCTCGCTACCTTCATCCCCGTGGCGGGCCGCCGGGACGAACCGGCGACCGCACTGTCCTACCAACTGATACGACAGTCCCGGGGTCACGCTCACGCGTCCCCGGGACCGTCGGTGGAGCTACGTTCAGACGTGCGCCTTCAGGCCGCGGGCGGCCACCAGACGCACCTCGGCGCGACGCTCGGCGTGCGCGTCGAGCTCGGACTTGGCGTTCTCCAGCGCGCGCTCGGCACGGGCGACGTCGATCTCGTCCGCCAGCTCGGCGATCTCGGCGAGGATCGAGAGCTTGTTCTCGGCGAAGGAGATGAAACCGCCGTGCACCGCCGCGACGACGGTGCCGCCGTCGGTGGTGCGGATGGTGACCGGACCGGTCTCCAGCACGCTCAGCACCGGGGTGTGGCCCGGCATGATGCCGGTGTCACCGGAGGCCGTGCGGGCGACAACGATGGTGGCCGCACCGGACCACACCTTGCGGTCGGCTGCGACCAGCTCGACGTGCAGCTCAGCCAACGTGGGCTCCTAGGCTCTTGCCGGTTTCTTCGACGCAGGGCGCCGGGTCGACCGACAGTTTCGGTAAGAATAACTGGCCCGTGCCCCCGGAATGAAACCAAGGGCGCGGAAATGACCGGGATCACAGCCCTTCCGAGCCATGAGGGGTGGTCCCCAAGAGACGGGGACCACCCCTCACGGTCGTTCAGCCGTCAGCCGGCCGGGTGATTACTTCTTGGCCAGCTCGGCGGCGTTGCGCTCGAGGTCCTCGATGCCACCGCACATGAAGAAGGCCTGCTCGGGAACGGCGTCGTACTTGCCGTCCGCGATCGCGTTGAACGCCTCGATGGTCTCCGACAGCGGAACGGTCGAGCCGTCGACGCCGGTGAACTGCTTCGCCACGTAGGTGTTCTGCGAGAGGAAGCGCTCGATGCGACGGGCGCGGTGCACCGTGATCTTGTCGTCCTCGGACAGCTCGTCGATGCCGAGGATCGCGATGATGTCCTGCAGGTCCTTGTACTTCTGCAGGATCCCCTTGACGCGGACGGCCGTGTCGTAGTGGTTCTGCGCGATGTACCGCGGGTCGAGGATGCGGGACGTGGAGTCCAGCGGGTCGACGGCCGGGTAGATGCCCTTCTCCGAGATCGGGCGCGACAGAACGGTGGTCGCGTCCAGGTGGGCGAAGGTGGTGGCCGGCGCCGGGTCGGTCAGGTCGTCCGCGGGGACGTAGATCGCCTGCATGGAGGTGATCGAGTGACCGCGGGTCGAGGTGATGCGCTCCTGGAGGAGGCCCATCTCGTCGGCCAGGTTCGGCTGGTAACCCACCGCGGAGGGCATGCGGCCGAGCAGGGTCGACACCTCGGAACCGGCCTGGGTGAACCGGAAGATGTTGTCGATGAAGAGGAGCACGTCCTGCTGCTCCACGTCACGGAAGTACTCCGCCATGGTCAGCGCGGAGAGCGCGACGCGCAGACGGGTGCCCGGGGGCTCGTCCATCTGGCCGAAGACCAGCGCGGTCTTGTCCAGAACGCCGGAGTCCACCATCTCGTGGATGAGGTCGTTGCCCTCACGGGTGCGCTCGCCGACACCGGCGAACACCGACACACCACCGAAGTTCTCGGCGACGCGGTAGATCATCTCCTGGATCAGAACGGTCTTGCCGACACCGGCACCACCGAACAGACCGATCTTGCCACCCTGCACGTACGGGGTGAGGAGGTCGATGACCTTGATGCCGGTCTCGAACATCTCGGTCTTCGACTCGAGGTCCGCGAAGTTCGGCGCCTTGCGGTGGATCGGCCACTTGACCTCGACCTGGGCCTCGAACTCGGCCTTGTCGACGTTCAGCACCTCACCGAGGGCGTTGAACACCTTGCCCTTGGTGATCTGGCCGACCGGCACGGAGATGGCCGCACCGGTGTCGGAGACCTGGGCGCCACGGACCAGGCCGTCGGTCGGCTGCATCGAGATGCCGCGGACCAGGCCGTCGCCGAGGTGCTGGGCGACCTCGAGGGTCAGGGTCTTCCTGCCCGTGCCGTCGGGGTTGTCCACCTCGACGTGCAGGGCGTTGAACATGTCGGGAATCGCGTCGACGGGGAACTCCACGTCGACGACCGGGCCGATGACCCGCGCGACGCGGCCCGTCGCCGTGGTCGGCTCAACAGTGGTGGTCATACTCATTCGCTCCCGCGGCTAGCGTCGGCGAGGGCGTTGGCGCCGCCGACGATCTCGCTGATTTCCTGGGTGATCTCGGCCTGACGGGCCGAGTTGGCAAGCCGCGTGAGCGACTTGATGAGCTCGCCGGCGTTGTCCGTCGCGCTCTTCATCGCGCGGCGGCGGGCGGCGTGCTCGGAAGCGGCCGACTGCAGCAGCGCGTTGTAGATCCGGCTCTCGACGTACCGCGGCAGCAGCGCGTCCAGAACACCCTCCGCCGACGGCTCGAAGTCGTACAGCGGGAAGATCTGGTTCTTCGCCTTGCTGGCGTCGCTGAGCTCGACCTCGTCGAGCTTCAGCGGCAGCAGCCGGGCGTCCTGGGCGGTCTGCGTCAGCATCGACTCGAACTTGGTCGACACCAGGTGCAGCTCGTCCACACCGCCGGTCTCCGCGGTGAAGGCCTCGATCAGCTCGACCGCGACGGCCTTGGCGTCACCGTAGGTCGGCTTGTCGGAGAACCCCGTGTACGACCCCGCGACCTCAAGGTTGCGGAAGTTGTAGTACGAGACGCCCTTGCGGCCGACGATGTAGGTCACCACGTCCTTGCCCTCGGCGCGAAGCTTCGCGCTGAGCGCGACCGCCTGCTTGATGGCGTTGGTCGAGTAGCCGCCGGCCAGGCCTCGGTCCGCCGTGATCAGCAGGACGGCGGCCTTGGTGGCCTGCGGGTTCTCGGTGGTGAGCGGGTGCTTGGCGTTGGACCGGGTGGCCACCGCCGTCACCGCCCGGGTGAGCTCATCGGCGTACGGAGTGGAGGCGGCCACCGCGCGCTGCGCCTTGACGATGCGCGACGCGGAGATCATCTCCATCGCCTTGGTGATCTTCTTCGTCGCGGTGACAGAGCGGATCCGGCGCTTGTAGACCCGAAGCTGTGCTCCCATGGGTCGTTACGTCCTTTCCCTCGTTACCGGACTCAGGCCTGCTCGGACAGGAGCTTGCCGTCAGCCGTGGTGAAGCCCTGCTTGAAGCCCTCGATCGCGCTGGTCAGCGCGTCGATGGTGCCGTCCTCGAGCTTCTGGGTCTCGACGATGCCGGCGAGGATGCCCTTGTGCTCCAGGCGCAGGTGGTCGAGGAACTCGCGCTCGAAGCGGCGGATCTCGGCGACCGGGACGTCGTCCAGCTTGCCGGTGGTGCCGGCCCAGATGGAGACGACCTGCTCCTCGACCGGGAACGGCTGGTACTGGCCCTGCTTCAGCAGCTCGACCATGCGGGCGCCGCGCTCCAGCTGGGCCTTGGAGGCCGGGTCCAGGTCGGAACCGAAGGCGGCGAACGCCTCCAGCTCGCGGTACTGGGCCAGGTCCAGGCGCAGACGGCCGGCGACCGACTTCATGGCCTTGATCTGGGCGGAGCCACCGACGCGGGAGACCGAGATGCCGACGTTCACGGCCGGGCGGATGCCGGCGTTGAACAGGTCGGACTCCAGGAAGCACTGGCCGTCGGTGATGGAGATGACGTTGGTCGGGATGTACGCCGAGACGTCGTTGGCCTTGGTCTCGATGATCGGCAGACCGGTCATCGAGCCGGCGCCCAGCTCGTCGGAGAGCTTCGCGCAGCGCTCCAGCAGGCGGGAGTGCAGGTAGAAGACGTCGCCCGGGTAGGCCTCGCGGCCCGGCGGGCGGCGGAGCAGCAGGGAGACGGAGCGGTAGGCCTCGGCCTGCTTCGACAGGTCGTCGAAGATGATCAGGACGTGCTTGCCGTCGTACATCCACTCCTGGCCGATGGCCGAACCGGTGTACGGGGCGAGGTACTTGAAGCCGGCCGGGTCGGAGGCGGGAGCAGCCACGATCGTGGTGTACTCCAGCGCGCCGGCCTCCTCCAGGGCGCCGCGGACGGACGCGATGGTGGAGCCCTTCTGGCCCACGGCGACGTAGATGCAGCGGACCTGCTTCTTCGGGTCGCCCGAGCGCCAGTTGTCGCGCTGGTTGATGATGGTGTCGATCGCGACGGCGGTCTTGCCGGTCTGGCGGTCACCGATGATCAGCTGGCGCTGGCCGCGGCCGATCGGGGTCATCGCGTCGATGGCCTTGATGCCGGTCTGCATCGGCTCGTGCACCGACTTGCGGACCATGACGCCCGGGGCCTGCAGCTCGAGGGCGCGGCGGCCGGTGGTGGCGATCTCGCCCAGGCCGTCGATCGCGTTGCCCAGCGGGTCCACGACGCGGCCGAGGTAGCCGTCGCCGACCGGGACGGAGAGGACCTCGCCGGTGCGCTGCACCGTCTGGCCCTCCTCGATGCCCGAGAACTCACCGAGGACGACGACACCGATCTCGCGGGTGTCGAGGTTCAGCGCGAGGCCGAGGGTGCCGTCCTCGAACTTCAGCAGCTCGTTGGCCATGACCGAGGGGAGGCCCTCGACCTTGGCGATACCGTCCATGGCCTCGGTGACCGTGCCGACCTCTTCACGCGAGGCCGCGTCCGGCTGGTACGACTGGACAAAGTCGGCCAGCGCGTCCCGGATCTCCTCCGGACGGATCGTAAGCTCCGCCATCAGGCTTCCCTGCTCTCCTAGTTTGCGATCCTCGGCCCGCCATTGAGGGCCGCAAGTACTCGACTCTCGGCCGGGTCTGTTGAACCGGCCGTACGATTTGCCGGCTCACACGGTGTGAACCGACGCCCGACCGAGGGTCGGATGATGCTTGGTGCTCAGCCTTCGAGGCCCTGGCGAGCGCCCTCGAGGCGGCTCGCGACGGTGCCGTCGATGATCTCGTCACCGATCTGCACCCGGACACCGCCGGCGACCGCGGGGTCGACGTCGATGTTCAGGTGGACCTGGCGCCCGTACAGGCCGGCCAGAGCGACCGAGAGCCGCTCCTTCTGCCGGTCCGACAGCGGGATCGCGGTGGTGACCAGGGCCACCACGCGGCCGCGACGGGCGGCGGCGAGCTTGGAGTAGGCCTCCAGCCCACCTTCCAGGCTACGGCCACGCGGGTTGGTGACCAGGCTGGTGACGAGGCGGACGGTACCGGCGTTGGCGCGGCCGCCGAGCAGCTTCTTGATCAGCTCCGCCTTGGCGGCGGTGCCGGCCTTCGGCTCGGTCAGCGCGGAACGCAGCTCGTGCGAACCGCTGACGACCCGGCCGAACCGGAACAGCTCGTCCTCGACGTCGTCCAGCGTGCCCGCCTTGTCGGCGGCGACGACCTCGGCGTAGGCGCCGAGCTCCTCGACCGCGTCGACCAGGTCACGGGCGCCGGACCAGCGGGAGCGGACCAGGCCGGAGACCAGGTCGACGGTCTCGCCGGAGACCTGGCCGGACAGCAGCGACGCCACCAGCTGGGCCTTGTCCTGACCGGACCGCGAGGGGTCGGTCAGCACCCGGCGCAGCGAGACCTCGCGGTCCAGCAGCGTGGTGACGGCAGCGAGCTCCTCGGCGAGCTTGGCCGCGTCCACCGAGGTGTTGTCGGTCAGGCTCTCGAGGTTGTCGCGACCGGCGGCCAGGGCCTCGCGGCTGGCGCCGATCACTTGGCGCCCGCCGAAGCAGCGGCCTTGGCCTCGAGCTCGCCGAGGAAGCGGTCGATGACGCCACTCTGCCGCGCGTGGTCCTCGAGGGACTCACCCACGATGCGGGAGGCCAGCTGGGAGGCCAGCGAACCCACGTCCTGGCGCAGGGCGGCGGTCGCCTGCTTCTTGTCGGCCTCGATCTGGGCGTGGCCGGCGGCGACGATGGCCTCGCGCTGGCGCTGGCCCTCCTCGCGCATCTCGGCGATCAGGGCAGCACCCTGCTCACGGGCGTGCTCGGTGATCCGAGCGGCCTCGTGACGGGCCTCGGCGAGCTCGGCACGGTACTGCTCCAGCAGGGCCTGGGCCTCGGCCTGGGCAGCCTGCGCGCGCTCCATGCCGCCCTCGATCGCGTCCCGACGCTCCCCCAGCACCTTCTCGATGCTGGGGAGGAGCTTCTTGCCGAGAATGCCGAAGACGATGAAGAAGCAGAGCAGGCCGATGATGATCTCGGGCCACGCGGGGAGCAGGGGGTTCATCTTCTCCCCCTCCTCCGCGAGCTGAGCCGCGATGTTCATATCTGGACCTTCCTCGAAAGCGGTCTACGGCAGGGGGATCAGGAGCCGGTGCCGAAGACGAACGGCATGACGATGCCGATGAGGGCGAGCGCCTCGGTCAGCGCGAAGCCGATGAACATGTTGGAGCGGATGAGGCCGGCGGCCTCGGGCTGGCGGGCCATGGCCTGGACGCCGTTGCCGAAGATCAGACCGACACCGATGCCCGGGCCGATCGCGGCGAGGCCGTAACCGACGGAGGCGATGGAACCGACGACGCCCTCAGCGAGCATGCTCATTGCAGTGTGTCCTTTGCGGGGATGTGAACCGGTGGTGGTTGGCCACCGGACGTTTCTCGGTGCGCAGCCGGGGCTGCGGGGCTCAGTGCGCCTCTTCCAGGGCACCAGCGATGTAGCTGCTGGCCAGCATCACGAAGATGTAGGCCTGCAGGAACTGGACCAGCAGCTCGAAGGCGGTCAGGCCGGCGGCCACCACGAAGGAGACCGAGCCGTAGAGCGCGCCGAGGCTCGGGCTGAGCAGGTACCAGGAGGCGATGGAGAACATCACGATCAGCAGGTGGCCGGCGAACATGTTCGCGAAGGCTCGGACCGCGAGCGTGAAGGGGCGCACGAAGATGTTCGAGAAGAACTCGATCGGCACCAGGATGAACATGACCCAGCCGGGGATGCCGGACGGCCAGCAGAGGTTCTTCATTCCGCCGACGAAGCCGTGCTTCTTGAAGGTCAGACCCATGTAGGTGACCCAGACCACCGCTGCGAGGCCGGCCGGGAACGCGATCGCCGCCGTCACCGGGAACTGCGCGAACGGGATGATCGACATGATGTTCATCAGCCAGATGAAGAAGAACATCGAGACCAGCATCGGGACGTACTTCTCGCCCTTCTTGCCGATCGTCTCCAGCACGATGCTGCGCTTGACGAAGTCGTAGCCGATCTCGCCGACCAGCTGCAGCTTGCCGGGGACCAGCTTCGGCTTGGCGAAGGACGCCCAGAAGAAGAGCACCACCAGGACGGCGACGATCATCGACAGCAGCATCGGCTTGTTGAACTCGACGCCGCCGACCGTGAAGATCGGCTCGAACTGGAACTCGTTCAGACCAGGAGCGGGGAAACCGCAGCCGGCGTCATTGAAGTGGCAGCTGCCAGAGGCGAGCGACCTGAGCTCAGTACCCACCACGGACTCCTTCGTCATGACGCATGGTTACGGCAACCTCGGTGTGTCGGCGCGGCACGTGGCCACTGAACGGCACTGGAACTTGTTGGATTTCTCCCGGACCCGGCGCGGCTCCACTGAGTGCCGCGGGATCTTCGAAAGCTTGGCGAAGCCGGGGGGCGATCCGTCCGATCGTCGGACGGGTCTGGCCGCATCCCGCACTTCGTTGTTGCGACGGACGATAGCAGCCCGTCAGGAGGGCATAAACACCGCCCCCCTCGCGAGGGGGACAGTGCGCCCCACTCACGGTTGACGCCCGGATTTGGGCTTGTCGTCGCGTTCGTCGGGCTGGACGTAGTACATCTTCGCCTTCATCGCGCCGCGCACCTGGAAGCCCGTCCAGATCAGAGCGCATCCGAGCAGCGTGAAGCCGAACACCTTGGTGTCGAAGAGCGAGGTGTTCTTGAACACCGCGAGCACGATGGCGATCAGCAGGATCTGCGTGGTGTAGACCAGCAGGCCGGCGGCCATCATCATCTGCGGGTTGTTGCGGGTGAGCCGGTCGAGGGCGACCTGGCCGAAGCTGAAGAAGCCCATCACCACCAACGTCGCGAGCAGCGCGCCGATCAGCCCCTTGGAGCCCGCAACGGCGGTGGCGATCGCAACGGCGATCAGTCCGGCGACCGCAGTGGGGATCGCGGCGCCGCGAAGGATTCGGGCGTCGTGGGACGGCATGTCGGCAACTCCGGCGGCATGTCGTAGTGGCGGGGGGAGGCAGGCCGAGGAGCGAATGGCCGGCCTTAGAGGTCTTCGGCGCGCTCTCGGTACTCGTGAACGGTATCACAAACTATTTGATGAGAGCTTTACCATGAACGTGTGGTACCTGTCACACCGTAGGCCCAACAGTGCCGCCGTACGGGCGAACGGGTTTGACGTACCGTCAGCTCTTCGGATCGGGGCGCGAGCCGACCGCGGTCGCCCCGGTCCCGATCCGTCCGAGCAGCGCCTTGTCGTCCGCCGACAGCTCGGCCATCGCGGGGGTCTCCTCGGCGGCCTCGACGCCGGCCCCGGGGGTCGCGGGGGCCTCGGCGGCCGGTGCCGGATCGCCCTGGCGGTAGCGCGGCGGGACGAAGGGCTGGACGGCCCTGGGGGCCTGCGGGCGGAACCGCGGCATCAGCAGCACCACGATGCCGACCAGGCAGAGCCCGGCCATCGTGAGCACCACGGCCCGGCCGGTGTTGGTGACCGAGACCGCGACCGTGCCGAAGGCGACCAGCGCGGCCCAGAAGTACATGATCAGCACGGCCCGGCTGTGCGAGTGCCCGACCTCCAGCAGCCGGTGGTGCAGGTGCTGCTTGTCGGCGGCGAACGGCGACTTGCCGGCCCAGGTGCGGCGGACGACGGCCAGCAGCAGGTCGGCCAGCGGCAGCGCGATCACGGTCAGCGGCAGCACCAGCGGGATGTAGATCGGCACCAGGGCGTGCACGGTGGCGGTCCGCGAACCGCTCTGGTCGGTGATCAGGTCGGGGTCGACGCGGCCGGTGATGGAGATCGCGCTGACCGCCAGCATCAGGCCGAGCATCATCGAGCCGGAGTCGCCCATGAAGATCCGCGCCGGGTGCAGGTTGTGCGGCAGGAAGCCCAGGCACATCCCGATCAGCACCGCCGAGAACAGCGCGGCGGGTGCGGCGTCGTTGATCCCGTACCCGAGCCAGAGCCGGTACGAGTAGAGGAAGAAGGCCATCGCGGCGATGCAGACCATGCCCGCCGCCAGGCCGTCCAGGCCGTCGATGAAGTTGACCGCGTTGACCATGACGACGACCAGCGCGACCGCGATCAGCATGCCCTGGGTCGGGGTGAGCGCGACCTGGCCGTAGCCGGGCACCGGGATGGAGATCACCGTCACGCCCTGCCAGACCATGACACCGGCGGCCACCATCTGGCCGCCCAGCTTGACCAGGGCGTCCACGCCCCACTTGTCGTCCAGGACGCCCAGCACGAACATGATCCCGGCCCCGGAGAGCAGCGCCTTCACGTCGCCGGTCTGCTCGAACAGCCGGCCGAGGTTGGTGAGCTGCGAGGCGGTGAGCAGACCGGCCAGCAGTCCGCCGAACATCGCGATGCCGCCGAGCCGCGGGGTGGGCTCGCGGTGGACGTCGCGGGCGCGCACCGCCGGCATCGCGCCGGCCGCGATGGCGAACTTCCGGACCGGGCTGACCAGCAGGTAGGTCACCGCCGCGGACACGAACAGGACCAGCAGATACTCACGCACCACTGGCCTCCCTGGTCACGGTCCGACGGTCGAGTACGCAGGGTACTCCCGCGCGGGTTCGAGGTTCGAGGTGCGTCGCCACGCAGCACACCTTATTGACTCGGACGCACCGGGCGCGCATCGCGGTTCGCTCCGGCGGGCGGACATGCCGGATCCGCCCTCAGCGCCGGCCCGCGAAGGCCCGGGCCAGCTCCTGCACCCGGGTGCGGATCCGCACGTCAGGACCGGAGGCGAGCAGCCGTCCGAGCAGGGCGCCGACCTCGGCCAGCTCCTCCTCCCCCATCCCCTGGGCGGCCGCCGTGCCGGTGCCCAGCCGGATCCCGGACGCCTCGGTGGGCGGCGAGGGGTCGAACGGCAGCGCGCACTTGCCGAGCATGAGGCCGGCCGCCGCGCAGCGCCGCTCGGCCTCGATGCCGCTCAGCCCGAGCGGCGAGACGTCGGCGGCGACCAGGTGGGTGTCGGTGCCGCCGGTGGTGGGCCGGGCCCCCGCCGCGGCCAGGGCGGCGGCCAGCGCCCGGGCGCCGCTCACCGCGCGGCGGATGTACGCGGTGAACTCCGGGGTGCCCGCCTGGGCCAGCGCGACCGCCTTGCCGGCCACCTCGTTCATCGCCGCGCCGCCCTGGGTGAACGGGAACACCGCCCGGTCGATCCGGCCGGCCAGCTCGTGGCCGCACAGCAGCAGCCCGCCGCGCGGTCCGCGCAGCAGCTTGTGGGTGGCGGCCACCGTGACGTCCGCGTACGGCACCGGGGAGGGCGCGGCGCCGGCCGCGACCAGGCCGATGGTCTGCGCGGCGGAGGCGATCAGGTAGGCGTCCACCTCGTCGGCGATCTGCCGGAAGGCCGCCCAGTCCACGTGCCGGGGGTAGGAGATGCCGCCCGCGATGATCGCCTTCGGGCGGTGCCGGTGGGCCAGCTCCCTGACCTGCTCCAGGTCGATCAGCCCGTCCTCCTCCCGCACGCCGTAGCCGACGAAGTCGAACCAGCGGCCGGAGAAGTTGGACCGGGAGCCGGCGCTCAGGTGGCCGCCGTGCTCCAGCGACATCGCCAGCACCGTGTCGCCGGGCCGCAGCAGCGCCGCGTAGGCCGCCAGCATGGCCGAAGTGCCGGAACGGGCCTGGACGTTGGCGTGCGGGGCGGCGAACAGCTGGCGGGCCCGGTCGACCGCGAGCAGCTCCACCGTGTCGGCCGGGGCGCAGCCGGTGTGGTGGCGCTGGCCGGGGTACCCCTCGGCGTACTTGTCGATCAGCGGGCCGGCCAGCGCGGCGAGCACGGCCGGGCTGGTGAGGTTCTCGCCGGCCAGCAGTTGCAGGCTCTCGGCGCGGCGCTCGGCCTCCGCCGAGAGCAGGTCGGCGACCAGCGGATCGGCCCGGCGCAGGGCCGCGGAGGCCTCCCAGTGGGTCGGCACGGCATCGGTGACCGTCATCGCGTGGCTCCCGGGCAGCGGCGGGGCAGGGCACTCTCCAGCGTATGACCGCACCCCCGGGGAGGCCCGTCCGCACACACCGGCATACCGCCGTCAGGGCGTGCACACATTGCACACACAATCCCCCCACGGTCTCCCCGCAGAACCCCCGTCAGTCCTGTCGGCAGACCCCGGTGAGCGCGGTCACCACCGGATCCAGCGCGTCGAAGATCTCCTCACCGCAGTTGCGGAACATGCCGATCGGCGCGCCGTACGGGTCGTCCAGCTCGTCCGACTCCGGCGTGGAGGCCAACAACCACCCGCGCAGCGCAGCTGCCGCGCGGACCAGTGCGCGGGCGCGTTCGGTCAGCCGCGCGCCGTCCCTGGGATCGGGCAGGGTGCCCGGGTCGACCCGGCGCACCAGCCGGGTGAACTCCTTGATGGTGAAGGTGCGCAGGCCCGCCGCGTGCCCCATCGATATCACCTGGGCGCGGTGGTCCAGGGTCGCGGTCAGCACCAGGTCGGCGTCGATCACGTGCTCGTCCAGCAGCTCGCGGCCGGCGAAACCGCCGCTGTCCGCGCCGTACTCCCCCAGCACGGTCGCCGCGTGCGCCTCCATCGGCGCGCCCTCGTGCCCCCACGTCCCCGCGCTCTCCACCAGGATCCGGCGGCCCAGCACCGGGCCGAGCCGCAGGTCCAGCTCCAGCCGGGTCAGCCGCTCGGCGATCGGTGAACGGCAGATGTTGCCGGTGCAGACGAACAGGATCCGGAAGCGGTCCACCGGCAGCGGGCCCTCGGCCGGCCGCCGGAGGAGGGTCAGACCGCCGGATATGCCGGGCTCGGCGTCGTGCAGCGAGGCCGCTGTCAACTGCCGGCCTCCAGGTCCGGTACGACCTCCCTCAGCTGCTCGACGCTGACCGCGCCCGCGCGCAGCACCACCGGGACCTTGCCGGTGACGTCGACGATGGTGGACGCCATCGCGTGGTCGGCCTGCCCGCCGTCCAGGTAGATCGCGATCGCGTCGCCCAGCTGCGCCTCGGCGTCGTCGCAGGTGGACGGCGACGGGCCGCCGGTCTTGTTGGCGCTGGAGACGGCGAGCGGGCCGGTGGCGTTCAGCAGCTCGATGGCGACCGGGTGCAGCGGCATCCGGACCGCGACCGTGCCGCGGGTCTCCCCGAGGTCCCAGCGCAGCGAGGGCTGGTGCTTGGCGACCAGGGTCAGCCCACCCGGCCAGAACGCGTCGACCAGCTCCCACGCCTGCTCGGAGAAGTCGGTGACCAGGCCGTGCAGCGTGGTCGGCGAGCCGACCAGCACCGGCGAGGGCATGTTGCGGCCCCGGCCCTTGGCGTCCAGCAGCGCGGCGACCGCCTCCGGCGAGAACGCGTCCGCGCCGACGCCGTACAGCGTGTCGGTGGGCAGCACCACGAGCTCGCCCCGGCGGATCGCCGAAGCGGCCTCCCGCAGTCCGCTCGCGCGGTCCCCGGCGTCGGAGCAGTCGTAACGGCGGCTCATCGGTGCAGTCCCCTCTCGGAAGTCACGGCGAAGTTCACAGCGGAGTTCACAGCGGAGCCCGGCACGCCGTGGTGCTGTGCCGGACGGTTCCCGACGACGCCCTCCGGGCGGTCGTGCTGTGCTGGACGGTTCACAACGACGCCCTCCGGGCGGTCGTGCTGTGCTGGACGGTTCACAACGACGCCCTCCGGGCGGTTGTGAAACGCGGCCGGTTGTTCAGGTCGCGGTGGTCGGCGGCGTCCGTCCAGCCGGCCTCCTCGCGGAAGATCCACGGGACCTGGCCGCCCTGGGTGTCGGCGTGCTCGATCACCACCACGCCGCCCGGCCGGAGCAGCCGCGCGGCGGCCCGCTCGATCAGCCGGATGGTGTCCAACCCGTCCTCGCCGCTGAACAGCGCGAGCTGCGGGTCGTGGTCGCGGGCCTCCGGCGCCACGTACTCCCACTCGGTGAGCGGGATGTACGGCGGGTTGCTGATCACCAGGTCGAAGCGCCCGTCCCACTCGCGCTCCTGCTCGAACGCGCGGGTCGCGTCGCCCTCGTGCAGGACGACCCGGCCGCGGTCCGGCGAGGCGGCGATGTTGCGGCGGGTGTACGGCAGCGCGCCCTCGTCCAGCTCGAAGGCGTGCACGGTGGAGCGCGGCAGCTCCTGCGCCAGCGCCAGCGCGATCGCGCCGGAGCCGGTGCACAGGTCGACCACCAACGGCTCGGCGACGTCCATGTCACGGACGGCGTTTATCGCCCACTCGACCACCGACTCGGTCTCCGGCCGGGGCACGAAGACGCCCGGCCCGACCTCCAGCTCCAGGTAGCGGAAGAAGGCCCGCCCGGTGATGTGCTGCAGCGGCTCGCGCTGCTCGCGGCGGGACACCGCCTCCCAGTACCGGGCGTCGAAGTCGGCGTCCTTGACGGTGTGCAGCTGGCTGCGCTTGACGTTGTGGATGTACGCCGCCAGCTCCTCCGCGTCGAAGCGCGGCGAGGGCACACCGGCCGCGGCCAGGCGCTGGGTGGCCTGGGCCACCTCGGCGAGCAGCAGGTTCATCCGTGCGTCCCCTTAAAGGATCAGTTCTCCTGCGCGGCGGCCAGCTTGGCCGCGGCGTCGGCGTCCACGCAGGACTGGATCACGGCGTTCAGCTCGCCGTCCAGGACCTGGTCCAGGTTGTACGACTTGAAGCCGGTCCGGTGGTCGGAGATGCGGTTCTCCGGGAAGTTGTAGGTCCGGATCCGCTCCGAGCGGTCCACCGTGCGGACCTGGCTGCGGCGGGCGTCCGAGGCCTCCCGCTCGGCCTCCTCCTGCGCGGCCGCCAGCAGCCGCGAACGCAGGATGCGCATCGCCTGCTCCTTGTTCTGCAGCTGGCTCTTCTCGTTCTGGCAGGAGGCAACGATACCGGTCGGCAGATGGGTGATCCGGACCGCGGAGTCGGTGGTGTTGACCGACTGGCCGCCGGGGCCGGAGGAGCGGTACACGTCGATCCGCAGGTCGTTGGCGTGGATCTCGACCTCGACCTCCTCGGCCTCGGGCGTGACCAGCACGCCGGCGGCGGAGGTGTGGATCCGGCCCTGCGACTCGGTGGCGGGGACGCGCTGCACCCGGTGCACGCCGCCCTCGTACTTCAGCCGCGCCCAGACGCCCTGGCCGGGCTCGGCGGTGCCCCTGGTCTTCACGGCGACCGAGACGTCCTTGTAGCCGCCGAGGTCGGACTCGTTGGCGTCGATGATCTCGGTCTTCCAGCCCAGCCGCTCGGCGAAGCGCAGGTACATCCGCAGCAGGTCGCCGGCGAACAGCGCCGACTCCTCGCCGCCCTCACCCGCCTTGACCTCCAGGATGACGTCCTTGTCGTCATTGGGGTCGCGCGGGACCAGCAGCAGCCGCAGTTCCTCGGTCAGCTCCTCCTGGCGGGCCTCGGCGTCCTTCATCTCCGCGATGAAGTCCGAGTCCTCGGCGGCCAGTTCGCGGGCGGCCTCGATGTCCTCGCCGGCCTGGCGCCAGGCCAGGTAGGTCCGGGTGATCGGGGTCAGCTCGGCGTAGCGCTTGGCGAGCTTGCGGGCGTTGGCCTGGTCGGCGTGGACCGACGGGTCGGCCAGGCGCTTTTCGAGGTCGGCGTGCTCGGTGAGGAGCTCTTCGACTGCCTCGAACATGGGGTGGGCCTACTTCCCGGAAGAGAGCTGAACAGAGGAGGAGATGCGAAACGGCGCCGGCCCGGACGCCCCCACGAGTACGCGGGGGCGCCAGAGACCGGCGCCGTGGAAGCGCTAGGCCTTGCCGCCGCTGAGCTTCTTGCCGAAGCGGGCCTCGAAGCGGGCCACGCGGCCACCGGTGTCCAGAATCTTCTGCTTGCCGGTGTAGAACGGGTGGCACTGCGAGCAGACCTCGGCGCGGATCTCGCCGCTGGTCTCGGTGGAGCGGGTGGTGAACTCGGCGCCACAGGTGCAGGTCACCTTGGTGAGCACGTACTGCGGGTGAACGTTGGCCTTCAAGGGGTTCTCCTAGATGTTCGGGAGGGCACCGGGTCGGTGGCCGGGCAGCCACGCGTGAACCGGGACCGACGGACCAGTCTGCCAGCACTGGCCGCTTCTTCCCAAACCGGGAGCCGTCCGGCGTTATTCCACCGCTCAGCGGGCGCGTGCCGGGGTGGCGGAAGCACTGGCGCCGGGGGTGGCCTCGGCCGGGTTGGCGGGCTGCGAGGCGACCACCGCGGGCGGCACCGCCCGGTCCGCGCGCAGCGCCGCCCACAGCTGCTCGGCGGCCGGCGCGGCGGGCACCACCCGGTTGGCGTCGGTCGGCGCGGTGACCACCGGCAGCGTGACCATGGTCATCTGCTCCGGCCCGATCGCCTTGAGCCGCTCCGCCAGGCCCACCAGGGCGCTGACCGACCCGAGGTCCGAGTCGGTGGTCAGGGCCCGGGTCAGCTTGTCGCCGACCGACCACAGCGTGGCCGGGTTCGAGGTCAGCCCGATCTCGCCCACCTGCGCCATGATCGACTTCATCATCTGCTTCTGCAGCTCGATCCGGCCCAGGTCGCTGCCGTCACCGACGCCGTGCCGGGTGCGGACGAAGGCCAGGGCCTGCTCGCCCTGCAGGTGGTGGGTGCCGGCCGACAGGTCCAGCCCGCTGTCCTTGTCGTCGATCGGGACCGTGGTGGTGACGTCGACCCCGCCGATGGCGTCTATCAGGTCGGCGAACCCGGCGAAGTCGATCTCCACGTAGTGGTCCATCCGCAGCCCGGTGAGCTGCTCGGTGGTCCGCACCGCGCAGGCCGGGCCGCCGGCCTCGAACGCCGAGTTGTACATCGCGCTCCTCGCCGCCGGGACGGGCTTGCCGTCGGCCGCGGTGCAGGCGGGCCGGGCGACCAGGGTGTCGCGCGGGATGGAGACCACCGAGGCGGCGGTGTGCGCCTGGTTGACGTGCACCACCATCGCGGTGTCCGAGCGGGCGGTGCCGCCGGTGTCCCCGCCCGCCAGGTTGCCGTTGGAACCGGCCCGGGAGTCCGAGCCGAGCACCAGCACGTTGAACGAGCCGTCGGTGGCCGCCGGTGGCCGCCCGGTGCCCAGCTGGGCGTTGATGTCGACGCTCTTGAGGTTGCCGTTGAGCTTCCAGTACGCGACGCCGCCCACCGCGGCGGCCAGCACCAGCAGGCCGGCCAGGGAGAACAGGGCGATCCGCAGGGCCCGGCCGCGCGGGCTGCGCTGCTGACGGTGTCCGGCCATCTCGCCCCATTTCTCCCACTGTGTGGTCATTCGAGCATAGGTGACGCCCGGATCCGCCCTTCCAGTTCCCCGAAACGCCCGGAAAACGCCCGGAGCCCCGGACCGCGAGGTGCGGTCCGGGGCTCCGGAGGGGCCGAATCGGCGTCAGTCGTTGCCGCCGGGGGTGTTCTTGGCGATCTGCATCAGGAACTCGGCGTTCGACTTGGTCTGCTTCATCTTGTCCAGCAGCAGCTCGATCGCCTGCTGCGAGTCCAGCGCGTGCAGGACGCGGCGGAGCTTCCAGGTGATCGCCAGCTCCTCGCTGCCGAGCAGGATCTCCTCCTTGCGGGTGCCGGAGGCGTCCACGTCGACCGACGGGAAGATGCGCTTGTCCGAGAGCTTCCGGTCGAGCTTGAGCTCCATGTTGCCGGTGCCCTTGAACTCCTCGAAGATCACCTCGTCCATCCGCGAGCCGGTGTCGACCAGCGCGGTGGCCAGGATGGTCAGCGAGCCGCCGTTCTCGATGTTGCGCGCCGCACCGAAAAACTTCTTCGGCGGGTAGAGCGCGGTCGAGTCGACACCACCGGACAGGATGCGGCCGGAGGCCGGCGCCGCCAGGTTGTAGGCGCGGCCCAGGCGGGTGATCGAGTCCAGCAGGATCACCACGTCGTGGCCCAGCTCCACCAGGCGCTTGGCGCGCTCGATGGCCAGCTCCGCGACGGTGGTGTGGTCCTCCGCCGGGCGGTCGAAGGTCGAGGAGATGACCTCGCCCTTGACCGAGCGCTGCATGTCGGTGACCTCTTCCGGACGCTCGTCGACCAGGACGACCATCAGGTGGCACTCGGGGTTGTTGTGCGTGATCGCGTTGGCGATCGACTGCATGATCATGGTCTTGCCGGTCTTCGGCGGGGCCACGATCAGACCGCGCTGGCCCTTGCCGATCGGCGACACCAGGTCGATGATCCGGGTGGTCAGCACGCCCGGGTCGGTCTCCAGGCGCAGGCGCTCCTGCGGGTACAGCGGGGTGAGCTTGCCGAACTCGGGACGGCCGCGGCCGCTGTCCGGGTCCATGCCGTTCACCGAGTCCAGGCGCACCATCGCGTTGAACTTCTCGCGGCGCTCGCCGTCCTTCGGCTGGCGGACCGCACCGGTGATCGCGTCACCCTTGCGCAGGCCGTGCTTGCGGACCTGGGCCAGCGAGACGTAGACGTCGTTCTGGCCCGGCAGGTAGCCGGAGGTCCGGACGAAGGCGTAGTTGTCGAGGATGTCCAGGATGCCGGCGACCGGGATCAGGACGTCGTCGTCGGCCAGCTGCACCTCGGGCGCACCGGCGCCCTCGAAGCCCTCGCGACGACGGCCCCGGCGGTCGCGGTAGCGGCCGCGGCGGCCGCGGCGGCCGTCACCGAACTCGTCGTCGTCGTAGCCGCCCTGCTGCTGGGCACCGCCCTGCTGCTGGGCGCCCTGGCCCTGGCGGACCTGGCCGCCGTCCTGCTGGCCGCCCTGCTGCTGGCCGCCCTGACCGCCCTGGCGGTCGGCGCGGTCGCGCTCACGGCGGTTGCGGCGGTCCCGGCGGGACTCGCGGGCGTCGCCGTCCTGGCCCTCGCCGCCCTCGGCGCGCTGCTCCGGGCCGCCCTCGCGGCGGTCCCGGCGGTCGCGGCGGTCACGGCGCTCGGTACGGCCCTCGCCGTCCGTGGCGCGCTCGGCCTGGCGGGTCTCCGCCTTGGCCTCGGCCACCACGGCGGCGGTCGGCTCGGCGGCGTCGGCGGTCGGGGCGCCGGCCGCGGCGGTGGCCCGGCGGCGGGTGCGCTCGGCCCGGGCCGGCACGGCGGCGGCGGTCTCCGCGGCGGCCTGCACCGGGATCTCGATCTGCGCCTGCGGCTGCGGCTCGGTCGCGGCGGCGGCACGGGTGCGGCGGGCCGGCTTGGTGTCGGCGGCCTCGGCGGCCGGGGCCGCCTCCTCCGGAGCCGGGGCGGCGGCCTTGGCGGCGCGCTTGGTGGCCGGCGCCGCGGGCGCGGCGTTGCCGGCGAGCAGCGGGTCCCCGCCGCTCTTCTCCTTGATGGCCTCGATCAGCTGGCTCTTGCGCATGCGTCCGGTACCGCTGATTCCGAGTGTCGAGGCGAGCTTCTGCAGCTCGGCCAGGACCAGGCCGTCCAGGCCCGCGGCGGCGCTGCGGCGGCGCCGCGCCGGAGCCGCGGGGGCGGCGGCTGCGTCCGACGCGTCGGCGTCCGGGCGCGCGCCCATCAGATCGGTGGTGTCGCTCACTAAGGGTCCTTCCCTGGAGCGGACGTCGGCCTGTCTGGCTCGGCGACCGGTTGTGCTGTCCTGACCAACGTCTCTGCGCGCTGGTCCGAGGCGGGATTCCCCCGAAAGAGTTGATCTTCCGGAGGAGCTGCGAGTGCGGTGCACTGTGGTGCGAAGTGGCGCGGACGGTCGGTACTCGTGCCGACCCCGCTGCGCCTTGATACCCGGGCCCCCGTCGCGTGGCGGGAACCCCGGGCCCCTGCCCGGCCGTGCCTCACTGCGGAGGCTGCCGCCGGGGGGAGTCTGGTGCCGTCACGGCTTCGGGATGGGCCGCAGTCGCGCAGGCAGGCTGCGTACGCGGTGTGGCGGACTCCCGGAGAATCGTGGTCCCGTGCTTCCGGCCCCCGCCGAGTGGACGGGAGATCGGGATCGGGACGCGTCGCACCGCGCCCCGGAGGGCATCTGGTGCAGCAATGAGGTTAACACTACCGACCCCCTGACACATTCCCCAGCCCTTGCGTTGTCAATCGTGTCCGTCTCACATGTCGAGCGGGAGCACGGTCGCGCCGGTGCGGTCGAGCTCCAGCCGGTGCGCCGCGAACTGCGGACCGGCGAAGTCCAGCACCTTGTCGGCGTGCGCCTCGTCGGTGAGCGCGAGCACGGTCGGACCGGCGCCGGAGATGACGGCCGGGACGCCCTCGGTGCGCAGCGCGGCGACCAGCGCGGCGCTGTCGGGCATGGCGGAGGCGCGGTAGTCCTGGTGCAGCCGGTCCTCGGTGGCCGTGAGCAGCAGCTCCGGGCGGCGGGTGAGGGCCTCGACCATCAGCGCGGCGCGGCCGGCGTTGAGCGCGGCGTCGGCCAGCGGGACGGTCTTCGGCAGCAGGCCCCGGGCGGTCTCGGTGAGCACCTCGGTGGACGGGATGAAGACGACCGGCACGACCCGGTCGGACGGGTCGAGCGTGATGGTCCTCGCGCTCTCCTCGTCGGTCCAGGCGACGGTGAAGTTGCCGCGCAGACAGGCGGCGACGTTGTCGGGGTGGCCCTCGATCTCGGAGGCGAGGGCGAGCAGCGCGTCGTCGTCCAGCGCGGAGGCGCCGCCGATGGTGACCGCGCGGGCGGCGACGATGCCGGCGCAGATCGCGGCGGAGGAGGAGCCGAGGCCGCGGCCGTGCGGTATGCGGTTGGCGCAGACCACTTCGAGGCCGCGCGGCTGGCCGCCGAGGCGGTCGAAGGCGGCGCGCATCGAGCGGACCACCAGGTGGCGCTCGTCACGGGCCAGGTCGTCGGCGCCCTCGCCGGCGATGTCCACGGTCAGGCCGGAGTCGGCGACCCGGACGACCACGTCGTCGTACAGACCCAGGGCGAGCCCGAAGGCGTCGAATCCCGGACCGAGGTTGGCGCTGGTCGCGGGAACCCGGACCCGGACGGCGGCGGCGCGGAACGCGGGACCGGCCATGCGGTGAACTCTCCTGGGAGTGAGGGTGGCCCGGACAACGGGGCCGACGTGTTACGGCGCCGACGCGTGACGACGGCGGGACGGAGTGCGCGCGCAGCGGAACGGGCGCGGCCCGCCCGACCAGAGTATCGAAGAGAGGTTCAAGAGCGGTACACCCCGCTCCTCTTTGATCGGCCGTGTTGCCGCTTCTGGCCGGAAAGTGCGCAGAAAACCGCACCGGAATCGACGCGATATGGATCCGGAATGGGCCGGCCCCCGAAAGGGGACCGGCCCACCTGGTGAGACGACGTCAGTCCAGCAGGCCGAGGCGCCGGGCGGCGGCCTCCGGGTCGACCGGGACGACCTGCGGCTGCGGCGCACCGGCCACCGCCCAGTCCGGGTCCTTCAGGCCGTTGCCGGTGACGGTGCAGACGATCCGCTGGCCCGGGTCGACCAGGCCGGCCTCCGCCTTGGCCAGCAGGCCGGCCACCGAGGCGGCCGAGGCGGGCTCCACGAAGACGCCCTCCTGCGCGGCCAACAGGCGGTACGCCGCGAGGATCTGACGGTCGGTCACCTTGTCGATCAGGCCGCCGGAATCGTCCCGCGCGGCCAGCGCGAAGTCCCAGGAGGCCGGGTTGCCGATCCGGATCGCGGTCGCGATGGTCTGCGGCTTCAGCACCGGGGCGCCGTCCACGATCGGGGCCGAGCCGGACGCCTGGAAGCCCCACATCCGGGGCTTGCGGGTGGCCAGGCCGTCCTCCGCGTACTCGCGGTAGCCCTTCCAGTAGGCGGTGATGTTGCCCGCGTTGCCGACCGGCAGCACGTGGATGTCGGGGGCGTCGCCGAGCATGTCGACGATCTCGAAGGCGGCGGTCTTCTGGCCCTCGATGCGCACCGGGTTCACCGAGTTGACCAGCGCGACCGGGTACTTCTCGGACAGTTCGCGGGCCAGCGTGAGGCAGTCGTCGAAGTTGCCGTCCACCTGGAGGATCTTCGCGCCGTGCACCAGCGCCTGGCCCATCTTGCCGAGGGCGATCTTGCCCTGCGGCACCAGCACCGCGGAGACCATCCGGGCGCGCACCGCGTACGCGGCCGCGGACGCCGAGGTGTTGCCGGTGGAGGCGCAGATGACGGCCTGGGCGCCGTCCTCCTTGGCCTTGGAGATGGCCATGGTCATCCCGCGGTCCTTGAAGGAGCCGGTCGGGTTGGCGCCCTCGACCTTGAGGTAGACCTCGCAGCCGGTGCGCTCGGAGAGCACCTGGGCGGGTACGAGCGGCGTGCCGCCCTCCAGGAGGGTGACCACGGGGGTGGAGTCGGTGACCGGCAGGCGGTCCCGGTACTCCTCGATCAGGCCGCGCCACTGGTGGGTGTGCGCTCCTCTGGCGATGACTGCGTTCATCGTAGGTTCCTACTCCCCTTCGACCCGCATGATGCTGGCCACGTCACGCACGCTGTCCAGCGCGCGCAGCTTGTCGACCGTCGCCGACAGGGCGGCGTCGGTGGCCCGGTGGGTGACCACGACGAGCGAGGCGTCGCCGTCGCGGCCCTGCTGGCGCACGGTGTCGATGGAGACGCCGTGCTCCGCGAAGACCGACGCGACCTGGGCCAGCACACCCGCACGGTCGTCCACGTCGAGGCTGACGTGGTAGCGGGTGACCACCTCATCCATGGTCCTGGCCGGAAGCTGCGTGTAGACCGAGTCCGCCGGGCCGGTGGCGCCGTTGAGCTTGTTGCGACAGACCGCCACCAGGTCGCCCAGCACCGCCGAGGCGGTCGGCGAGCCGCCCGCGCCCGGTCCGTAGAACATCAGCCGGCCGGCCGCCTCGGCCTCGACGAACACCGCGTTGTACGCCTCGCGGACCGAGGCCAGCGGGTGGCTGAGCGGGATCATCGCCGGGTGCACCCGGGCGGTGACCGACTCGCCGTCGGCCGACCGCTCGCAGATCGCCAGCAGCTTCACCACGCAGCCCATCGCCTTCGCGGAGGCGATGTCCGCGGCGGTCACCTCGGTGATGCCCTCGCGGTACACCTCGGCGGCGGTCACCCGGGTGTGGAAGGCGATGCCGGCCAGGATCGCGGCCTTCGCGGCGGCGTCGAAGCCCTCCACGTCGGCGGTCGGGTCGGCCTCGGCGTAGCCCAGCGCGGTGGCCTCCTCCAGCGCCTCGGAGTACCCGGCGCCGGAGGTGTCCATCTTGTCGAGGATGAAGTTGGTGGTGCCGTTGACGATGCCCAGCACCCGGTTGACCTTGTCGCCGGCCAGCGACTCGCGCAGCGGGCGGATCAGCGGGATCGCGCCGGCCACCGCGGCCTCGTAGTACAGGTCGACCCCGGCCCGCTCGGCCGCGGCGTGCAGCTCCGCGCCGTCCTGGGCAAGCAGCGCCTTGTTGGCCGAGACCACCGAGGCGCCGTTCTCGAAGGCCTTGAGGATGAGGTGTTTGGACGGCTCGATGCCGCCCACCACCTCGACCACCACGTCGATGTCGTCCCGGGCGACCAGCGCCTCGGCATCGGTGGTGAGCAGGTGCTCCGGCACCCCCGGACGCGGGCGACCGGCCCGGCGGACCGCGATCCCGGCGAGCTCGACCGGGGCGCCGACGCGCGCGGCGAGGTCGTCGGACGTCGTCGTCATGATGCGCGCCACCTCGGAGCCCACCACACCACAACCCAGCAACGCCACCTTCAGCGGGCGCGTACGCATCATCCGACTCCGCTCTGCATTCTTCGGTCTCCGCCGGGTCCTCCACCGGACCCGCACGCTATTCGGTCCTACCAGTCTCCGGGACTTTCCCGTGGGATCTACGGCCGGTCCACGTTCTGAGACAAGAATTTCGTCAGCCGATATCCAGCCGCAGGAGATCCTCCTCCGTCTCCCGACGGACGATCTCCCGGGCCGCGCCCTCGCGCACCGCCAGCACGGGGGGGCGCAGCGCGTGGTTGTAGTTGCTCGCCATCGAGCGGCAGTACGCGCCGGTCGCCGGGACGGCGATCAGGTCGCCGGGCGCCAGGTCGGCCGGCAGGAAGGCGTCCCGGACCACGATGTCGCCCGACTCGCAGTGCTTGCCGACCACGCGGACCAGCATCGGCGCCGCGTCACTGGTCCGCGACACCAGGGCCACCGAGTACTCGGCGTCGTACAGCGCGGTGCGGATGTTGTCGGACATGCCGCCGTCCACGCTGACGTACGTCCGCAAGGCCTCCAGCGGCTTGACGGTGCCCACCTCGTACAGCGTGAACGCGGTCGGGCCGACGATCGCCCGGCCCGGCTCCACGCTCAGGCGCGGCGCGGTCAGCTCGGCCGCCGCGCACTCCCGGCGGACGATCTCCGCCAGCGAGGCCGCGATCTCCGCCGGGCTGCGCGGGTCGTCCTCGCTGGTGTACGCGATGCCCAGACCGCCGCCCAGGTCGATCTCCGGCAGCTCGACGCCGTGCTCGTCCCGGATCTCCGCCAGCAGGCCGACCACCCGGCGGGCGGCCACCTCGAACCCGGCGAAGTCGAAGATCTGCGAGCCGATGTGCGAGTGGATGCCGCGCAGCTCCAGGCTCTCCGGGTGCGCCAGCACCCGGCGGACCGCCTCCGCCGCGGCGCCGCCGTTCAGCGACAGGCCGAACTTCTGGTCCTCGTGCGCGGTCGCGATGAACTCGTGGGTGTGCGCCTCCACGCCGACCGTGATCCGGATCAGCACCGGCTGCCGCACGCCCTGCGCCCCGGCGATCGCCGCCAGCCGCTCGATCTCCTGGTAGGAGTCGACCACGATGTGCCCGACCCCGGCCTTCACGGCCTGCTCCAGCTCGCGCACCGACTTGTTGTTGCCGTGCAGCGCGATCCGCTCGGCCGGCATCCCCGCCGCCAGCGCCACGTTCAGCTCGCCCGAGCTGCACACGTCGACGTTCAGGCCCTCCTCGTGCAGCCAGCGCACGACCGCCTTCGACAGGAACGCCTTGCCCGCGTAGTACACGTCCGCGTCGCCGCCGAAGGCGTCCCGCCAGGCCCGGGCCCGGGCGCGGAAGTCCGCCTCGTCCATCACGTACGCCGGGGTGCCGAACTCGGCCGCCAGCGACTTCACGTCCACGCCGCCGACGGTCACCACGCCCTCGGCGTCGCGGGCCACGGTCTGCGACCACACCTTGGGGTCCAGCGCGTTCAGATCGCTCGGCGGTGCCTGGTAGTGGCCCTCGGGGAGCACGTCGCCGTGCCGGGGGCCTGCGGGGTGGGCGGATCGGCTCATGTCTCAGACTTCCTCGACCTATGGCGAGGGGCGGCGACCGGTCTCCGTCGACCGGTCAGCCGCCCCCGCTGTGCGCATGGGGGGGGTAGTGCTTACATCCGCTCGGGTGCCGAAACACCCAGCAGCGTGAGGCCGTTGGCGAGCACGGTCCGCGTCGCGTCGACCAGCCAGAGCCGGGCGTGCGTCAGGTCCGTGACCTCGTCGTCGCCCTTCGGCAGGACGATGCAGTTGTCCCAGAACCGGTGGTAGGCACCGGCCAGGTCCTCCAGGTACCGCGCGACCCGGTGCGGCTCGCGCAGCTCGCCGGCGGCGGCGATGACGCGCGGGAACTCGCCGAGCTGGCCGAGCAGGTCGGCCTCCCACTCGGTGGCGAGCAGCTCCGGTTTGAACTCGTCCGAGCGCGTGATGCCCAGCTCGGCCGCCTTGCGGGCCAGCGAGGACATCCGGGCGTGCGCGTACTGCACGTAGAAGACGCGGTTCTCGTTGGTCTGGCTCGTCAGGACGTTGATGTCCAGCGTGATCGTCGAGTCCGTGGAGGACCGGGCCAGCGTGTAGCGGGCGGCGTCCACGCCGATCCAGTCGACCACGTCGTCGATCGTGATGATGTTGCCCGCACGCTTCGAGAGCCGGACCTCCTGGCCGTCGCGGACCATCTTCACGAACTGGCCGATCATCACCTCGATGTTGCGGTCCTTGTCGTCACCCGCGCAGGCGGCGATGGCCTTGAGGCGGTTGACGTAGCCGTGGTGGTCGGCACCGAGCATGTAGACCGAGACCTCGGCGCCCCGGTCGCGCTTGCTCAGGTAGTACGCGGCGTCGGCGGCGAAGTAGGTCGTCTCGCCGTCCGCCTTGATCAGGACGCGGTCCTTGTCGTCACCGAAGTCGGTGGTGCGCAGCCAGATCGCGCCGTCCTGGTCGAAGACGTGGCCCTGCTCGCGCAGCCGCTCGATCGCCTGCTCGACGGCACCGGAGTCGTGCAGCGTCTGCTCGGAGAAGTAGGTGTCGAAGTGGACCCCGAACTCGTCCATCGACCGCTTGATCTCGGCGACCATCAGCTTCAGGCCCTCGGCCCGGAAGACCTTGAGCTGCTCGTCCTCGGGCAGGTCGAGCACGCCCGGCGCACCACCGGTGATCTGCTTGGCGATGTCGACGATGTACTCGCCGACGTAGCCGCCCTCCGGCACCTCGCGCCCGTTCGCGGCGGCCTGCAGCGAGGCGGCGAACTTGGTGATCTGCACACCGGCGTCGTTCAGGTAGTACTCGGTGGAGACCTCGGCGCCGGTCGCCTTCAGGATCCGGCCCAGCGAGTCGCCGACCGCGGCCCAGCGGACGCCGCCGATGTGGATCGGACCGGTCGGGTTCGCCGAGACGAACTCCAGGTTGATCTTCAGGCCCTTGAGTGCCTCGTTGCGGCCGTACGCCTCGCCCGCGTGGACGATGGTGCGGGCCAGCTCGCCGGCGGTCGCCGCGTCCAGCGTGATGTTCATGAAGCCCGGACCGGCGATGTCGACCTTCGCGACGCCGGTGATCTCTCGCAGGCGGGACGCCAGCAGTTCCGCCACGGCTCGCGGCGGCACACCGGCCGGCTTCGCGAGCTGGAGGGCCACGTTGGTGGCGTAGTCGCCGTGGTCCCTGTTCTTGGGCCGCTCGACCGTCACGTGCTCGGGCACGGCGACGGTCAGGTCGCCCGCCTCGACGGCGGCGCTCACTGCGGCCTGGACTGCCTGGGAGAGTTCTGCGGGTGTCACGACGCCAAGCGTAGGCGAGAGGGGGTGGCGGGCCGCCACCCGGTTTACCCGTTGAGACGCCCCGTATCAGGGTGAACATCGTCCGAGGCCCCGACGCGTTCGCTCAGAGCAGAATCCTGGCCGCTCCCCGCTACTGCCCGCCGAAGCCGTACGCGAAGCCGCGGCCCTCGGTGCCCGGGTCGGCGTCACCCAAGGTCATCAAGCGCTGCACCAGCGCCACCAGGTCCGCCGGGTCGAAGGGCTTCGCCAGGTACCCGTCGACGCCCACCGACTCGCCGCGGTGCAGATCCGCCTGGGTGCAGGCGCTCACGATCGCGATCGGCAGCCGGTGCGTGTCCGGCGCCGCGCGCAACCGGGCCGCCGTTCGCAGCCCGTCCAGCCGCGGCATCACCACGTCGAGCGTCACCACGTCCGGCGCGACCCGGCGGACCACCTCCAGGCACTCCGCACCGTCGGCGGCGGTCACCACCTCGAAGCCCTCGAGCTCCAGGTTGACCCTGATCAGCTGGCGGATCACCTCGCTGTCGTCCACCACGAGGACCCGCCCGGAGGTTCCCTGCACATCACCGAGGGTAGCCGCGCACCCACCGCCCCGTCCGGCCTTTCCCCACTTCGCCCCCACCACCCCGCCCGCCCGGCCGACACCACCGACCCGCCCGCGGAAACCCGTGCACGGACCACCCGACCGGCCTGGTAGTGTTCTCCACGTCGCACCGAGCAACAACGCGACACCAGGCAGGCCCCCGTAGCTCAGGGGATAGAGCACCGCCCTCCGGAGGCGGGTGCGTAGGTTCGAATCCTACCGGGGGCACTTCGCACGAAGCGCCAACTGAGGCCCAGATCAGCGGACTTGATCCGCACGATCTGGGCCTTTGTCGTGCTCCGCCGCGGTGCGGCTCAGTGCGGCGGGTGGCGGCGGTGGGCTCCGCGGAGGACCAGGGACGGGGTGTCGGGGTCGTACGCGCCGCAGGCGGTGGCGGACCACGGGGACCACTGCTGCGGGACGGTGAAGTACGGGACCAGCAGCGGGCCGGTGCGACGGTCGGTGGCCCTGGCGGGGAGCAGCGCGGGCAGCACGTCCGGGGTCTGCCCGGCGATGATCGCGCGGCGGCAGGCCGGGCAGGCGGGGCGCCGGTCGGCGGCGGCCTCGCGGGCGGTGCGGGTGGGGCGTTGGCGGCGCTTCCCGGTGCCGCGGGCCGGTTCGGCGGGGCTCGCGGGGCCGTGCAGGGGGTTGTAGAAGCAGCGGACGGCGGCGGGTTCGGGGCGGACGCCGGCGTGCAGGGCGTGCGCGGCGGCGAGGTGTTCCACGGCCTGTTCGGCGAGGACCACGGCGGCGGCCAGGTCGGGCAGGTCGGTGTGCGGGTCGGCGGCGGACTGGTCGAGCAGCCGGCCGGCTGCCTCGTACGCCTCCAGGGCCTGGCGATAGGCGCGGTGGGCGGCGGATTCGTCGGCGGCGAGGGTGAGTTCGGCGGCCCGGAAGAGTTCACCGGCGGCGGTCACCCGGTCGGCGGCGATCCGTGCGAGCCGTTCGCGCAGCACCTCCCACTCGCGCAGGACGAGTTCCCGCTGCCCGCGGCCCGCACGCCGCGGTTCCCGGTCCGCGCCGCAGTGCGGTCGGCCGCCGCCGCCCGGCTGCGCCGGTGCCCGCTCGGACAGCCATGTGACGAACCACCAGCGGCGAAACACCGGCCCTCCGACCCCCCGACGAGAAGCGACCGGTTCATTCTGCGCCCGCCCGCCCGGGCAGCGGAACGCCGGAAGGCGGATCCGGCCACGGACGGAGGACCTGGCGGCCGGTGGGAGTGGCGTCGCGTGACGCAGGAGCCTGCGCCCCGTCCACCCGGACGGCGGAACGCCGAAGGCGACGGGAACGGCGCTGCGGAACGCGGGGAAGGAACCTGCGCCCGTCCACCCGGACGACGGAGCGCCGCAGGCGGGACCGGCCACGGGCGGCGGGGACGGCGCTGCGGAACGCGGGGAAGGAGCCTGCGCCCGTCCGCCGGAGCAGCGGGAAGCGGGAGCGCGGATCCGGCGCGGCCCGCGGCGGGGTCGGCGGTCTCAGGCCGAGGTGGCCCGCGCGTACAGGTCGCCGACGGTGTGGTCGAAGTAGGCGCTGTACGAGACGTCGTCGGTGTCGCCGCCCTGCTGGTAGCCGCCGATCACGCCGATCACCCGTCCGGAGGCGGCCTCGATCCACGGGCCGCCGCTGGTGCCGCCGGGGAAGCCGGGGCAGGCGATGGCGCGCTGGAAGGCGGCCTGCTGGGTGGTGGCGTTGGTGCAGACGAGGGGCCGCTCGGCAGTCGCCGGGTAGCCGTACAGCCGCACCCGGGCGGTCCGTCCGGCGTCCAGGCCGAGCGGGTTGCCGCCGACCGCGTCCTCGATCTCGCGGCCGCCGTTGGGGTCGACCCGGAGGATCGCGAAGTCCTCGTCGGGATCCTCGCCGTCCTGCCAGCCGTCACTGGTGTAGATCGCGGTGACCTTCCAACTGCCGTACGGGGCTTGGCCGTCCCGGTAGCCGGGGACGAAGCGCAGGCCGTCGGTGGAGGAGACGCAGTGCGCGGCGGTGAGGATCAGGTCGCGGCCGGGGCTGTCCAGCACGCTGGCGGAGCAGAAGTGGTGGCCGGGCCCGGTGCTGCCGTCGAACAGGGCGCCCACCCGGTCGGCCTCGGGGCCGGCGGCGGCCTCCGCGGTCTTTCCGAGCTCGGGCGGCGGCGAGTACGAGGGCACGGTGGCGAGATGCCCGGTCCCGGGCGGGGCGCCGGTGCCGCCGGAGAGGACGGGCCGGTCGTCCGTCTCGCCGGTGGCGCTCGCGGTCGCCGACGGGGCGGTGGACGGGGTGGTGGACGGCGAGGGCACCGGGAGTGCGGCGACCGGAAGTCCGGTGTTCGGGCGGGCGGTGGCCTCCGCCCTGGCGTGGGTGACGAGTTCGGTGGCGGCGGCGGTGATGCCGACCAGGCCGACGGCGAGCACGGAGGTCAGGGCGACCGGCCGGAGCGCCCGCAGCCCCCGCCTCCTGCTGTGCCGTCCCATTCGCATGCCTCGTTCCTGCCCCGTGGCAGCTCGGTGTCCACGTCGATTCGACGTGGACACTCAAACTATGGGACGACCGCCAGGAAATAGTGTGATCTTCCTGGGAGACACGTGAGATTTGTGCACGCTCAGACCACGGCGCGCGCGGTGGCCTCGGCGTCCTTCCCCTCGGCCTCGCCGGGCGCCGGCCGGTGGTCGATCATCACGAAGGCGATCACGGACGCGAGCAGCAGGATGCCGAGTGCGACCCAGGTGGCCAGCACGTAGCCGTGCACCGCGCCCTCGGCCTGCACCGCCGGATCGGCCGCGTTGCGGGTGGCGAGCCAGGTGGCGGTGGCGCTGGCGGCGATGGTGTTGAGCAGGGCGGTGCCGATCGAGCCGCCGACCTGCTGGGCGCTGTTGATGATCGCCGAGGCGGCGCCGGTCTCGCTCGGCGCGACGCCGAGGGTGGACAGGCTCATGGTCGGCATGAAGACCAGGCCCATGCCGGCGCCGAGCAGGAGCTCGGCGGGCAGCACCGTGGCGGCGTAGGAGCTGTCGACCTTCAGCTGGGTGAGCCAGGCCATGCCGGCGGCGGCCAGCAGCAGCCCGGGCACGACCAGGTTGCGGGAGGGCACCCGGGTCATCAGCCGGGAGGCGATGCCGGTGGCGGACAGGATGATGGCGGCGGTCATCGGCAGGAAGGAGACGCCGGCCATCACCGGCGAGTACCCCTTCACGCCTTGCAGGTAGAAGGTGAGGAAGAGGAACAGGCCGTACATGCCGATGATCGCCAGGCCGACCGAGAGCGCGCCGCCGCCGCGGTTGCGGTCGGCGATCAGGTGGATCGGCAGCAGGGCGTGCGGGCTGCGCCGCTCGACCACGACGAAGACCACCAGCAGCAGGACGCCGAGGCAGAGCGAGCCCAGCACCAGCCAGTCGCCCCAGCCGCGGGTGACCGCCTCGGCGGTGCCGTACACGATGGCGAGCAGGCCGCCGCAGCCGAGGAAGGCGCCCGGCAGGTCGAGCGGGGTGCGGTGGCCCTTGGCGATGTGGTCGCGCTTGAGCAGGTAGAACGCGCCGAAGGCGGCGCCCAGCGCGATCGGGACGTTGACGTACAGGCACCAGCGCCAGTTCAGGTACTCGGTGAGCAGGCCGCCGGTGATCAGGCCGATCGCGGCGCCGCCGCCGGCCAGCGCGCCGAAGATGCCGAAGGCGGTGGCGCGTTCGCGCGGGTCGCTGAAGGTGGTGGAGAGCAGCGACAGGGCGGAGGGGGCGAGCAGTGCGCCGAAGGCGCCCTGCAGGGCGCGGGCGGCGAACAGCATGCCGCCGCCGGTGGCCATGCCGCCGAGCGCGGAGGCGAAGGCGAAGCCGAGCAGGCCGATGATGAAGGTCCGCTTGCGGCCGTAGAGGTCGCCGAGCCGTCCGCCGAGCAGCAGCAGTCCGCCGAAGGCCAGCAGGTAGGCGGTGATCACCCACTGCCGGTTGGCGTCGGAGATGCCGAGGTCCTTCTGCGCGGACGGCAGGGCGATGTTCACGATCGTCGCGTCGAGGACGATCATCAGCTGGGCGATGGCGATGACCGCCAGTGCCCACCAGCGGCGGGGATCCACCGCGGTGTCGTCGGGGGCGTGCTGGGGGGTCACCGTGGGCCGCCTTCCGTCGGGGAACGGGCTGGCGCGGGCAGCGAACGGGCTGGACGCGCGCAACGCTCTTTCCAGGAGAACGCTCCCGGTGGAGAGGCACAAGGCGATCTGCGGCAAAATGTCACGATTTGGGACGAAAGTCCCGGGGGGCCCGGGTCGCGAGACCTGGTCCCCCGGGACGGGAACGCCCAGGTCAGAGGGCGGCCAGCTCCGCGACCAGGTCGTCCAGACCGAGCGAGCCCTGGGAGAGCGCCGCCATGTGCCACGCCTTGAGATCGAACTCCTCGCCGCGCGCCTCGGCCGCCGCCTTCGCCGCGGCCCGGCCCTGCAGCCAGGCGCGCTCGCCCAGCTTGTAGCCGATCGCCTGGCCGGGCAGGCCCAGGTAGCGCACCAGCTCGCTGTCGAGGAAGTCTGACGACAGTCCGCAGTAGAGGCCGAAGAACTCGCGGGCCGCGTCCGGCAGCATCGGTTCGCCCGCGCGGTACGGCGAGTCCGCCGGGAAGTCGAGGCCGGCGTGCATGCCGATGTCGACGATCACCCGCAGCGCGCGCATCATCTGGGCGTTGAGGTAGCCGAGCCGGGCGCCCGGGTCGGTGAGGTAGCCCAGCTCGTCCATCAGGCGCTCGGCGTAGAGCGCCCAGCCCTCCAGGTTGGCGCTCACCCCGCCGAGGGTGACCTGGTAGGTGGAGAGCTTGTTGGCGACGTACGTCCACTGCGCCAGCTGCAGGTGGTGGCCGGGGACGCCCTCGTGGTACCAGGTGGAGACCAGGTCCCAGACCGGGAAGGACTCGCGGCCGAGGGTGGGCAGCCAGGTGCGGCCGGGGCGGGAGAAGTCCAGCGAGGGCTGGGTGTAGTACGGCGCGGCGGCGCTGCCCGCGGGGGCGAGCCTGGACTCGACCTTCAGCAGCGGCTCGGCCAGGTCGAAGTGGGTGCCCTGGAGGTCGTTGATCGCACCGTCCATCAGGCCCTGCAGGTACTCGCGGACGGCCTCCTCGCCCTTGATCGCGGGGCCGTCGGTCTCCAGCCACTTCATCGCCTGCATCGGGGTCGAGCCGGGGAGGACCTTCTCCGCCTCGGTGCGCATCTGGGCGTCCAGGTCGTGGAACTGCTCCCAGGCCCAGCGGTACGCCTCGTCCAGGTCCAGGTCGGCGCCGGTCCAGTAGCGGACGAAGCGCGCGTAGCGCTCCCGGCCCACGGTGTCGGGGGTGTCGGCGGCGGCGGGGGCGTACACCTCGGCCAGCCAGTCGCGCAGCTCGGACAGCGCGTCGGTGGCGGCGACCGCGGTGGCGCCCAGCTCGGCGCGCAGCGCCTCGGGCGCGTCCTGCACGAAGGTGCCGAACCAGCCGCCGGGCACCTCGCCCTCCAGCCACTCGGCGATCTGGTCGATCACCGTGGCGACCTGGCGCGGGCCGGAGAGCAGGCCGCGCTCGATGCCGGCGGCGAGGGTCTCGCGGTACTGCGCGATGGCCTGCGGCACCCGGGCCAGCCGGCGGCCGATCAGACCCCAGTCGTCCTCGGTGGCGGTCGGCATGATGGTGAAGACCTCGCGCACGTTGTGCACCGGGGAGCCGAGGTTGCGGACCGCGACGTAGTTCTCGCCCGCGTCGTGCACGGCGAGTTCGGCGGTCAGGCGCTCGCGCAGCAGGCGGGCGCAGCGGCGCTCGGCCTCGCTGTCGGCGGCGCCGGCCGCCTCGGCGGCGTCCAGCTCGGCGAGGGTGCGCCGGCCGAGGTCGGCGAGGGCGTCGGAGCCGGCCGGGGAGAGGTCGGTGAGCCGGTCGTCGTCGAGGTTGACACCGAGGTAGATCGCGGTCAGCGGGTCGAGATCGGCAAGGGCCTGGACGTAGGAGTCGGCGATGCGGCGCGGGGTGGGGCCGCCGTTCTCTGAGGTGATCAGTTCATGAGCCATTCGGCCATCCTGTCGCAGCCCCGGGCGAATTCAAGCCCCTTTGACCAGGGTCACGCACTGGAGCGGCGGCGCTGCTGCCAGTTCCGGACGGCCACCGCCGGATCCCACACCGGGCGGTCCCGGGTCAGCGGGTAGCAGGCCAGGCCGATCAGCGCCGCGCAGAAGTGGCCGAGGTCGGTGAAGGTGTGACCGGTGATCAGCGGAGCCAGGTAGAAGGCGAGCAGCACGGTGCCGTACACCCAGCGCCAGCGGCCGGCGAAACGGTACGTCAGCACGCCCTCCACACCGGCCAGTGCGTACGAGACGCCGACGTCCACGGTGTTGGCCATGTTGGCCGGGAGGGAGCCGTTGTGCACGCCCCAGGCGACCACGCCCTCGCTGATGTAGGTGGCCAGCACGTGCGCGGAGAGCGCCACGGCCAGCCAGCGGGCGGTGCCGAGCCAGCGCTCGGCCGGGACGTGGAAGACGTGGAAGATCACGAAGTAGAAGAGGAAGTTGGACTGCTCGGTCCAGATCAGGCTGGCCAGCAGCGCGTGGACCGGGTGCGTGGTCAGCTGGTCGATGTTGGTGGAGCGCTTGGCCAGGAACCAGTCCAGCGACTCCGGGTTGATCCGGGACAGCACGAAGCTGGTGACCGCGAGCAGCAGCAGCCAGACGTAGGTGCCCGGCGAGGCCTTGATCCACGTCCGCACCGCCCGCACCTCGCCGCTCCTTCGCCGCAGCCCGGGCGCCGCCACCGGGGATTGATCACATCATGGGGCGGTATGTCCGAGCCCGGCGGGACGACCCGCCGGGGGCCCGCGGCGCTGCCTCCGCACGGGCGGTTCCGGAACGCCGCGCGGCGGTTACGCTGGCCGCCATGGCAGCGAGTACCCCCACAGACCCGCAGGCCCTCGACCCGGCCGACCCGGCCGGCACCGAGCGTCCGCGCCGGGCCGGCTACCGGCGGCTGCCGGTGCAGCAGCGGCGCGAGCAGCTGATCGCGGTCGCCCTGGAGCTCTTCGGCTCCCGTCCGCCGGAGGAGGTCACGCTCGACGACGTCGCCGAGGCGGCCGGCGCCTCCCGGCCGCTGGTCTACCGCTACTTCGCCGGCGGCAAGCAGCAGCTGTACGAGGCCGCGCTGCGCAGCGCGGCCCAGGAGCTGGTCAGCCGCTTCCACGTGACCGGCGGCGGCACCCCCACCGAGCAGCTGGCCGACGTGCTCGGCCGGTACTTCTCCTTCGTCGCCGACCACGACGCCGGGTACGGCGCGCTGCTGCGCGGCGGGTCGGTGGTGGAGACCGCGCGGACCGGCGCGATCGTGGACGAGGTCCGGCGGGCGGCGCTCCGCCGCACCCTGCGCTACCTGGGCGTGGGGGAGGCCGGGCCGCGGCTGACGCTGCTGGTCCGGGCCTGGATCTCGGTGGTGGAGGCGTCCGCGCTCAGCTGGCTGGACGAGGGCCGGCAGATCCCCCGCGAGGAGCTGTGCGCCTGGCTGATCGACCAGTTCACCGCGATGGCCGGGGCGACCGCGGTGCACGATCCGCAGACCGCCGAGGTGCTGCACCGGCTGCTCGCTCTGGAGACCGAGGACAGCCCGGCCGGGGTGCTGCTCACCCGGCTGCGGGCCGTCTGGGGCTGAACGGGCCGTCAGGCCTTGCCGAGGGTGTGGCGCTGGCGGCCGAGGCCGGTGACCTCCAGCTCGACCACGTCGGACGGCCGGAGGAACGGCGTGCCCGGGCGACCCAGGGTGACGCCCGCCGGGGTGCCGGTGACGATGACGTCGCCGGGCTCCAGCACCATGAACTGGCTCAGGTAGCGGACGATCTCCAGCACCGGGAAGATCATCTCCGCGGTGGTGCCGTCCTGCCGCAGCTCGCCGTTGACCCACAGCCTGAGGTCCAGCGCCTGCGGGTCGGCCACCTCGTCGGCGGTCACCAGCCACGGGCCGAGCGGGGTGAAGGTCTCGGCGGACTTGCCCTTGTCCCACTGGCCGCCGCGCTCGAACTGGAACGCCCGCTCGGTCACGTCGTTCACCGCCGCGTACCCGGCGATCACCGCCGCGGCCTCGGCGTGCCCGTCCAGGTAGCGGGCCCGGCGGCCGATCACCACGGCCAGCTCGACCTCGTAGTCGGTCTTCTCGCCGCCGCGCGGCACCAGGACCTCGTCGTTCGGACCGACCACGGTGTTGCTCGGCTTCAGGAAGACCACCGGCTCGGCCGGGATCTGCGCACCCGCCTCGGCCGCGTGGTCCCGGTAGTTGAGGCCGATGCCGACCACCTTGCCGGGCCGGGCCACCGGGGCGCCGATCCGCTGCCCGTCGAGGTCGAGGCGGGGCAGCTCGCCCGCCGCGACGGCCGCGGCCAGCTCGGCCGCGTCCAGGCGGTCGAGGAAGGCGCCGTCGATGTCCGCGGTCCGACCGGAGAGGTCGTACGCGGCGCCGTCGGCGTCCAGTACGGCCGGCCGCTCTTCGCCGGCGGGGCCCACACGGAGGAGCTTCATTGCCCATCACCACCTGGTTCGTCGCACGTCTGCTGGCTCCGAGGTATATCAATGTTTCCGCCTTGCGGAACAGTAGTCTCACTTCGTGGAATTCCTATCAATTCCTCCGAGGCGGGACGGCCCCGGCTCGGGCGGCCGCACCGTTGACAGGGGCGCCCGCGCCCCGGGATGTCCGGCCCGCCTGGTAGACAGGGCCTCGGCCGCACCACGACCGAGGAGCAGCGCATGACGATCAACGAGCACATCGAGGAGTTCCACGGACTCCCGGTCCACGACTTCCTCGCCGCGGCCGAGGGCGCCGCCCCGCCCGACCCGGCGGCCGTCGCCTGGCGGATCGGCCTGGAGTACGACTCCCCGGTGACCTTCGCCGAGGCCTGGCAGCGCTTCCTCGACACCGTCGACACCGCCCGGGTCACCGCCGTGGTGATCGGCAACTGGGCGCCCGAGGAGCCCGAGCCGCTGACCGGGGCGCTCGCCGCGATCGTCGCCGCCGCCGGGCGGCTGCCCGCGCTGCGGGCGCTCTTCCTCGGCGACATCACCTTCGAGGAGTGCGAGATCTCCTGGCTCCAGATGTGCGACATCACGCCGTTGTTCACGGCGTACCCGCAGCTGGAGGAGCTGGTCGTGCGCGGCGCCGGCGAGGACTACGAGGGCTCCACCCGGCTCGCCCTCAGCCCGCTGCGGCACGAGCGGCTGCGCGCCCTGCGCTTCGAGTCCGGCGGCCTGCCCGGCGCCGTCGTCCGGGCGGTCGGCGCCTGCGACTTCCCCGCGCTGGAGCGGCTGGAGCTCTGGCTCGGCGTCGCGAGCTACGGCGGCGACTGGACCACCGCCGACCTCGCCCCCTTCCTCGGCGGCGACGCCCTGCCAGCGCTGCGCCACCTCGGCCTGCAGAACGCCGAGCAGCAGGACGAGATCGCCGCCCTGGTGGCGCGGGCACCCGTGGTCCCCCGGCTCACCGGCCTGGCGCTCTCCATGGGCGCGCTCACCGACGAGGGCGCCGAGGCCCTGCTCGACGGGCAGCCGCTCACCCACCTCAGCACCCTCGACCTGCACCACCACTACCTCACCGAGCAGACCCGGCAGCGCCTGCGCGACGCGCTGCCCGGCGTCGCCCTCGACCTCTCCGGCGCGGAGAAGCCGGACGACAAGTGGCGCTACGTCGCCGTCGCCGAGTAGGCGGTCCGGCCGCGATGCGCCTCACCGTGCTGGGCAACCCGGGCCACCGGCGGGTGACCCTGTTCGCCGCCGCCGCCCGGGCCGCCGGGCTGCCCGAACCCGCCGTCCTGCCCTGGCTCGACGTCCTTCGCGGGTCGGCCGGCCCGGCGCCCGGCACGCTGCTGCGGATCGACTCCCCCGGCGAGGAGCCGGCCGTCGACGCGCTGCTGCGCGGGCCGGTGCTCGGCGCCGGGTACGCCCCCACCCGGGTCGAGGGCGGGCCCGCCTGGTACGCCGGTGTTGTCGGCGCCCTGCACCGGCTCGCCGCGCGGCCCGGCGTCCGGCTGCTCGGCGACCCCGCGGAGATCGCGGCGATGTTCGACAAGCCCGCCGCGCACGCCCGGCTGGCCGCCGCCGGGGTGCCGGTGCCGCGGGCGCTCGGCGGCGCCGCCCCCGCCGGGTGGGAGGAGCTGAAGGAACGCCTGCGGGCGGCCGGGATGCGCCGGGTCTTCCTCAAGCCCGCGCACGGGTCGTCCGCGTCGGGCGTGGTGGCGCTGGAGTTCGGCTCGGGCGGGCGGGTCCAGGCGACCACCTCGGTGGAGTCGGCGGCGGACGGGCTGCACAACTCCCTGCAAGTGCGGCGCCACCGCTCGGAGCGGGAGGTCGCCGAGCTGGTCGACCGGCTCGCGCCCGAGCGCCTGCACGTCGAGCAGTGGGTGCCGAAGGCCGGGCAGCACGGGCACGCCGCCGACCTGCGCGTGGTGGTCGTCGGCGGCCGGGCCACCCACGCCGTCGTCCGCACCGGCCGGCACCCGATGACCAACCTCCACCTCGGCGGCGCCCGCGGCGACCTCGCCGCCGCCCGGGCCGCCGCGGGCCCCGCCTGGCCGGCCCTGCTGGAGACCGCCGAGCGGGCCGCCGCCTGCTTCCCGCGCAGCCCGGCGGTCGGCGTCGACCTGCTCCCCGCCCCGCGCTGGCGCCGCACGCTGGTCGGCGAGGTCAACGCCTTCGGCGACCTGCTCCCCGGCCTCCCGGGCCTCTCCGACGGCCCGGCCGCCGGCCTCGACACCTACGGCGCGTGGATCGCGCACCTACGTGAGGACGCCCGTGCCTGACCCCTCCCTCCCCGACATGAACGAGGTCGTCGGCTCGCACGACCTGCTGCTGGTCACCCTCGACACCCTCCGGTACGACGTGGCCGAGGAGCTGGCCGCCGCCGGCCGGCTGCCCAACCTCGCCCGCCGGCTGCCCGCCGGGCGGTGGGAGCGGCGGCACGCCCCCGGCAGCTTCACCTACGCCTCGCACCAGGCGATCCTGGCCGGCTTCCTGCCCACCCCCGCGTCGCCGGACGGCCCGCACCCGCGCCTGTTCGCCGCCCGCTTCGCCGGCTCGGAGACCACCGAGCCGAGGACCTGGGTGTTCGACACCCCCGACCTCCCGTCCGCGCTGGCCGGCGCCGGGTACCGGACGGTCTGCATCGGCGGGGTCGGCTTCTTCAACCGCCGGGGCCCGCTCGGCTCGGTGCTGCCCGGGCTGTTCCAGGAGGCCCACTGGGAGCCGGAGATGGGCGTCCCCTCACCCACCTCCTTCGAGTCGCAGGTGGCGTGCGCCGAGCGGGTCGCCGCCGAACAGCCGCCCGGGCAGCCGCTGTTCCTGTTCCTCAACGTCTCCGCGCTGCACCAGCCGAACTGGTTCCACCTGCCCGGCGCGACCCGCGAGCACGGCGATTCCCGGGCCAGCCACGCCGCCGCGCTGGAGTACGTGGACGCGCACATCGGCCGGCTGTTCACCGCGATGAGCGCCCGCCGTCCGTGCTTCGCGATCGTCTGCTCCGACCACGGCACCGCGTACGGCGAGGACGGCTACACCGGGCACCGGATCGGCCACGAGGTCGTCTGGACGGTCCCGTACGCCCACTTCACCCTTCCCCTCTCCCCTGGACCATCCGGATGACGACCACCACCGCCGAATCCCCGTACCAGAGTTACGTCTACGCCTACCCGCACAAGACCGCCTACCGGCCGCTCCCCGACCGGCCCGCGCTGCGCGAGGTGTGGGCCGGCGAGCGGCAGCACGCGCTCTCGCTCTACCTGCACGTCCCGTTCTGCGAGGTGCGCTGCGGCTTCTGCAACCTGTTCACCCGGATCGGCAGCCCGGAGGGCCTGACCACCGCGTACCTGGACGCCCTGGAACGGCAGGCGACCGCCGTCCGGGCCGCGCTCGACACCGGCGCCCGCTTCGCCCTCGCGGCGTTCGGCGGCGGCACCCCCACCTACCTGGCCGCCGCCGAACTGACCCGCCTCTGCGACATCGCCGAGCAGAGGATGGGCGTCGACCTGCGCGCCGTCCCGCTCTCCGTCGAGGCCTCGCCGGACACCTGCACGCCCGACCGGCTCGCCGTCCTCGCCGAGCGCGGCACCACCCGGCTGAGCATCGGCGTGCAGTCCTTCCTGGACACCGAGGCCCGCTCGGCCGTCCGCCCGCAGAAGCGCGCCGCCGTCGAGACCGCGCTCGACCGGGCCCGCGCGGCCGGCTTCCCGGTGCTCAACATCGACCTGATCTACGGGATCGACGGCCAGACCGAGCGGAGCTGGCTGCGCTCGCTGGACGCCGCCCTCGGCTGGCAGCCGGAGGAGCTGTACCTCTACCCGCTCTACGTCCGCCCGCTCACCGGCCTCGGCCGGCGCTCCCCCGGCCCCTCCCCCGCCTGGGACGCCCAGCGCCTCGCGCTCTACCGCGCGGGCCGCGACCACCTGCTGGCGGCCGGCTACGAGCAGGTGTCGATGCGGATGTTCCGCCGGAGCGGTGCGGCCACCGCGAGCACCGGCGAGTACGCCTGCCAGACCGACGGCATGGTCGGCCTCGGCTGCGGCGCCCGCTCCTACACCTCGAAGCTGCACTACTCCTTCGACTACGCGGTCGACGCGAGCGCCGTGCGCGGCATCATCGACGCCTACGTGGCCGGCACCGACTTCGACCGTGCCGAGCACGGCTGGGAGATGAGCGGCGACGAGCCGCGCCGCCGCCACCTGCTGCAGTCCCTGCTCCAGGCCGAGGGCGTCGACCTCGCCGCGTACCGCCGGCGCTTCGGCAGCAGTCCGCGGCAGGACTTCCCCGCCGAACTGGCCGCCTTCGAGGAGCGCGGCTGGCTGACCGCCGACGGCGCCGCACTCACCCCGGAGGGCCTGGCCCACTCGGACGCGATCGGCCCCGCCCTGTTCTCCGCCGAGGTGGCGGCCCGGATGGAGGCGTACGAGGCCCGATGAACCACCTCACCGTCCTCTACCGCGGCCCGCTCGCGTCCTGCGACTACGACTGCCCGTACTGCCCGTTCGCCAAGCGCCGGGACAGCCCCGAGCAGCTGCGCGCCGACCGGGCGGCCCTGGAACGCTTCACCGCCTGGGCCGCCGACTACCGCGAGGGCGGGCTGTCGGTGCTGTTCACGCCCTGGGGCGAGGGCCTCGTCCGGTCCTGGTACCGGCGGGCGATGGTCGACCTGAGCCACGCCCCGCACGTACGCCGGGTGGCGATCCAGACCAACCTCAGCTGCCGCACCGACTGGCTCGCCGACGCCGACCCCGACACCCTCGCGCTCTGGGTGACCTACCACCCCGGCCAGGTCGACCCCCGGCGGTTCCTGGACCGCTGCGGGGAGTTGACCGCGCTCGGCATCCGGTACAGCGTCGGCGTCGTCGGCGAACCCGACCACCTCGAACCCGCCCGCCGCCTGCGCGCCGAACTGCCAGCCGGCACCTACCTGTGGATCAACGCCGCCGACGGCCGCGACTACACCGACGCCGAGGCCGCCCGGTGGACGGAGCTCGACCCGCTCTTCCACTACAGCCGCCACCCGCACCCCAGCGGCGGCCGGGCCTGCCGCACCGGCGACACCGTGGTCTCCGTCGACGGCGAGGGCACCGTCCGCCGCTGCCACTTCGTCCGCCCGCCGCTCGGCAACCTGTACGACGGCAGCTACCGCGCCGAGCTGCGGCCGCGGCCGTGCCCGCTGCCGGTCTGCGACTGCCACATCGGGTACGTCCACCTGGAGACCCTGCCGCTGTACGACGTGTTCACCGACGGCGTCCTGGAGCGGATCCCGCACGGAATGTGACGATACGTCAGGCCCGGCGGCGGGTCAGCCCAGGACCATCGCGGTGGCGTGCGGGGCGGTCATGCCGTCCGGCACCGCCGCGAGCCGGGCGGCCAGGCCCTTGCGTCCGGTGGCCCGCTCCAGCTCCGTCAGGTAGGCGTCCGCCTCCTTGTCGGAACCGAAGTCCCAGACGATCAACCGGTGCACCATCGCCACCGCCATCACCGGCGGCAGCGGCCCGCCGCCCACCACCCGGCGCCACTGCGGCACCATCCGGCCCAGCTCCGCCCGCGCCTCCGCGAGCGTGATGCCCTCGTCGCCGACCGCCTGCTCGATCACCGGGACGAGCTGCATCAACTCCCCGACCGCGGTCAGCACGTCGCCCGTCCGGCCGGTGTTCACGGCCTGCTGCACCTGCGCGGTGAGCACCAGCGGGTGCTGCGCGCCGAACTCGGTGCGCAGCACCGGCACCAGGTGGCGCAGCCGCAGCGCCGCGTCGTGCCCGTTGCCGGCGTTGCCGATCGCGAACGCGAGGTCCGCCTGCGCGTGCAGGGTCTCGCGGTCCGACGCTCCGAGGGCCTGGCTCATGTCCACCGAGACCTGGCCGAGCAGGTGGACGGCGCCCGCCGCGTCACCCGACTCGTTGCGGAACTGGCCGAGCTGGCGCCACGCGACCAGGGTCTCCCGGTCGTACCGGCCGAGCAGCGAGGTCATCTCCCGGGCGACCCGGTCCAGCAGGTGGATCGCGCCGTCCGGCGTCGGAGCCTCGAACGCGCCGTCCCGCAACCGCACCAGCAGCCCCCGGACCTCCGGCGACACCTCCGCCGCCTCCGGCGCCGCACCGAAACTCCCCACCGGTGACTCCGTCATCCCGGTCCCCTTCCACCGCCGCCCCGTACCGACCCCCAGACCCTACCCACCCGAGCGCCGCCGCCCCGTGGGCACCCGGGGCCCCGGTGGGGCGGTGCGACCCGGGGCTCCCGGGGCGGGGCGGCGGTGGAAGGATGGGCGGTGGGACGGCAACGGCGCTCGTCCCGTGGAGCAGGAGGTACCCGGTCATGGCCAAGCAGGCCCCGCAGAGCGATCCCGCGCAGGACGCGCCGCGCGTCGGCGCCCCGCAGCACGCTGCGGCCGGCCTGCCCGCCGTGGGCCACAGCCTGCGGATGGCGTCCGAGCAGATGTCCCCGAAGCGGGTGCTCGCCACGCTCCGCAAGGTGAACCAGCCGGACGGCTTCGACTGCCCGGGCTGCGCGTGGCCGGAGCCCGGGAAGACGCACACCGCCGAGTTCTGCGAGAACGGCGCGAAGGCGGTCGCCGAGGAGGCGACGGAGCGCCGGATCACGCCGGAGTTCTTCGCCGCGCACCCGGTGGCCGAGCTGGCGGAGCGTTCCGGCTACTGGCTGGGCCAGCAGGGCCGCCTGACCACCCCGATGCTGCTGGACGAGGGCGCGACGCACTACACCCCGGTCTCCTGGGACGAGGCGTTCGCGTTGGTCGCCGAGGAGTTGAACGCGCTGGACACCCCGGACGGGGCCGCGTTCTACACCTCGGGCCGGACCAGCAACGAGGCGGCGTTCCTGTACCAGCTGTTCGCCCGGCGCCTGGGCACCAACAACCTGCCGGACTGCTCGAACATGTGCCACGAGTCCTCGGGCTCGGCGCTCACCGAGACGCTGGGGGTCGGCAAGGGCAGCGTCAGCCTGAAGGACCTGTACCAGGCGGACCTGATCATCGTCGCCGGTCAGAACCCGGGCACCAACCACCCCCGGATGCTGTCCGCGCTGGAGCGCGCCAAGCGCGCGGGCGCGAAGGTGGTGAGCGTCAATCCGCTGCCGGAGGCGGGTCTGGAGCGGTTCAAGAACCCGCAGAACGCCCGCGGCCTGGCGGGCGTCGGCACCAAGCTGACCGACCTGTTCCTGCAGATCCGGCTGGGCGGCGACCTGGCGCTGTTCCGCGCGCTCAACCGGATCCTGCTGGAGAGGGACGCGGTCGACCACGCCTTCGTCGCCGAGCACTGCCACGGCTTCGAGGAGTTCCGGGCGGACGCGGCGGCCACCGACCGGGAGGCGGTGCTCGCCGCGACCGGCCTGCCGTGGTCGCAGATCGAGGAGCTGGCCGAGCTGGTCCTGGGCTCGCAGAAGATCATCGTCTGCTGGGCGATGGGCCTGACCCAGCACAAGCACGCCGTGCCGACCATCCGCGAGGTGGTCAACTTCCTGCTGCTGCGCGGCAACGTCGGCCGCCCGGGTGCGGGCGTCTGCCCGGTGCGCGGTCACAGCAACGTGCAGGGCGACCGCACGATGGGCATCTTCGAGCGGCCGACCGCGGCGTTCCTGGACGCGCTGGGCAAGGAGTTCTCCTTCGAGCCGCCGCGCGAGCACGGCCTGGACTCGGTGGACACCATCCGTGCGATGCGGGACGGCCGGGTGAAGGTGTTCTTCGCGATGGGCGGCAACTTCGTCGCCGCGACCCCGGACACGCTGGCCACCGAGGCGGCGATCCGCTCCACCCGGCTGACGGTGCACGTCTCGACCAAGCTGAACCGCTCGCACGTGGTGACCGGCGCCCGCGCCCTGATCCTGCCCACCCTGGGCCGCACCGACCGGGACTGGACCGCGGCGGGCGCCCAGTTCGTCACCGTCGAGGACTCGATGGGCATGGTGCACTCCTCGCGCGGCGGCCTGCGCCCGCCCGCCGACGACCTGCTCTCCGAGGTCCGGATCGTCGCCCGGCTGGCCCGGGCGGTGCTCGGCCCGCAGGACGGGCTGCCGTGGGAGGAGTTCGGCGACTCGTACGACACGGTCCGCGACCGGATCTCCCGGGTCGTCCCGGGCTTCGACGACTTCAACGCCAAGGTCCGCCGCCCGGGCGGCTTCGCCCTGCCGCACGGTCCGCGCGACAGCCGGACCTTCCCCACCGCGACCGGGAAGGCCAACTTCTCGGTCAACCCGCTGACCGCGCCCGAGGTCCCGGAGGGCCGGCTGCTGCTGCAGACGCTGCGCTCGCACGACCAGTACAACACCACGATCTACGGGCTGGACGACCGCTACCGCGGCATCACCGGCGGCCGCCGGGTGGTCCTGGTCAACCCGGCGGACGCGGCCGAACTCGGCCTCGCCGAGGGCGGCTACGTGGACCTGGTCAGCGAGTGGACGGACGGCGTGGAGCGCCGCGCCCCGCACTTCAAGGTGGTGCACTACCCGGTCGCCCGGGGCGGCGCGGCGGCGTACTACCCGGAGACCAACGTGCTGGTGCCGCTGGACTCCACCGCGGACGTCAGCAACACCCCGACCTCCAAGGCCGTGGTGATCCGGTTCGAGCCGGACAGCGCCGGGGTCTGAGGCCGACGAGCAGGCCGGGGCCGCCCCCGCGGGGGCGGCCCCGGCCGTGCTCAGCCCTCGGTGGCGCGGACGCTCCCGCTCGCCGACAGCACCGCGGGCGCGCTGGCGCTCGGGGAGGCCGGCGTCGGCCCGGTGCTCGGCGTGCCGGTCCCGGACGGCGTGCCGGTGGCGCTGGGCTGCCCGCTCGCCGAACCGCTCGCGGAGCCGGTCGGCGTCCCGCTCGGCGTCCCGCTCCCGGAGGGCGTGCCCGACGGGCTGCCGGTGGCGCTCCCGCCCGGCGCCGGCGTGGTCGGCTGCGCGGGCGGGGTCGGCCCGGTGGCCGGCGGCGTCGGCAGCGTGGACGGCTTGGCCGGGGCGATCCGCACCGGGCCGATCGGGACGTCCGGCACCTTCCAGGCGCCGCCCTTGTCGTCCGCGCCCGCCTCCGGGTCCGGCCGGACCGCGCCGAGGATCGGCATCGCGCCGATCTGCGACACCTTCACCACGTCGCCGGTGTGCGGGGCCTGCACGATGAGGCCGCCGCCGATGTACATCCCGATGTGGGTGGCGCCGCCGAAGTAGACGATCAGGTCTCCGGGGCGGATCTGGTTCAGCGGCACGCGGGTGAGCTGCGCCCACTGCTCCTGGCTGGTCCGCGGGATCGGGCGGCCGGAGTGCAGCCACGCCTGCGAGGTCAGGCCCGAGCAGTCGAAGACGTCCGGCCCGGCACCGCCCCACACGTAGTCCTTGCCGAGCTGGCCCAGCGCCCAGGCCACGGCCTTGCGGCCGGCCTCGGACGGGGTGCGCTCGCCCTTGCCCAGCGCGCCGGAGGCCAGGAAGGCCAGCTGCGCCTGGTCTGCCTGCTGCTTCTCCAGCTGCTCCAGCTCGCTGCGCTGGGCGCCGGTCAGCGAGGTGACCATCTGCTCGACGTCGTTCAGCCGCTTGGCCACGTCGGCCTTGGCGGCCTCCTGCTGGGTGGCGGTCGCCTGGACGTCCCCCAGCGCCTGCTCGGTCTGCGCCTGCAGCGCGGTGAGCGCCGCCCGGTCGGCCTTCAGCCGGTCCAGGAAGGCGGACTGCGAGCGGCCGGCGGAGTCCAGCAGCTCGGCCATCACCACGGCCTCGTACGGGTCCTTGGCGAGCAGCAGCTCGGCCATCTCCGAGGCGTGGCCGTTGCGGTACTGGGCGGCGGCGAGCTGGGAGGCCAGGTCGGTGCCGGCGTCCACCGCGAGCTGCTGCCGGGCGACGCCGTTGCGGAGGTCCGCGACGCGCTCCTGCAGCTCGTTCAGCTTGGCGACCGAGCCGTTGTACTGCTCGGTGGCGGCCTCGGCCTGCTGGTAGAGCTCGTGCAGCCGGTCGAGCATCGGCCCGAGGGTGGCCTTGGCGTCGGCCAGCGGGTCGGCGCCCGCCGAGACGGTCGGCCGCCCGTCCGGCTGCGGTGCCGCGTACGCGGCACCGGCCAGCGGCAGTGCCAGCACCGCGGCCGCGAGGACCGCGCCGCAGCGCATCGCCGCCCGCACCCAGGGCCGCAGGCCCGTCGACTCCGTACGCTGCCCCGCCCCCATCGGCCCGGCCTCCCCCGCTCTGTGCTGTTCGATCCCGCCCGATCCTGCCATGCGACACCCACTCGGCGGCAGGCCGCCCGGCCCGCTGGGGACGAATTCTCAGAAAGCCGGGGGACAGTGTGAGGCAGGTCTCACCAAACCCTGCCGGACCGGACATTGGCGGACAAACGAGCTGATCAGTGCAGGCGTCTCCACGCTTTCACATCTTCTCCGCAACCCCCTCGCAACCATCAGAACCGCGAATCCGCGGCCAGTTCACCTTCCGTTCACCATCCGTCCCTACGGTCGCCGAGGACAACAACGTCAGTCCGCCAACTACGACGATTGTTTGGGTATGGAACACATCACGTTCCTGGTGGCCGTCGTGATCGTCACGGCGCTCGCCTTCGACTTCACCAACGGCTTCCACGACACCGCCAACGCGATGGCCACCTCCATCGCCACCGGCGCCCTGAAGCCGAAGGTCGCGGTCACCATCGCAGCGGTCCTCAACTTCGCCGGAGCGTTCCTCTCGGTGAAGGTCGCCACCACCATCTCCGGCGGCATCGTCAACGAGAAGACCGGCCTGCAGCCGTCGATCATCTTCGCGGCGCTGGTCGGGGCCATCCTCTGGAACCTGCTGACCTGGCTCAAGGGTCTGCCCTCCAGCTCCTCCCACGCCCTGTACGGCGGCCTGATCGGCGCCACCGTGGTCGGCGTCGGCCTGCACGGCGTGAACTTCACCACCGTGGTCTCCAAGATCCTGATCCCGGCGGTCGTCTCCCCGATCATCGCGGGCCTCGCCTCCTGGGGCGCCACGAAGGTCGCGTACCTGATCACCCGCCGCGGCGACCGCAAGGCCACCGACAAGGGCTTCCGGCGCGGCCAGATCTTCTCGTCCTCGCTGATCTCGCTCGCCCACGGCACCAACGACGCCCAGAAGACGATGGGCATCATCACCCTGACCCTGATCTCCGCGAACGCCCTGCCCAAGGGCGCGCAGCCGCCGACCTGGGTGATCGTCAGCGCCGGCGCGGCCATCGCGGTCGGCACCTACATGGGCGGCTGGCGGATCATCCGCTCGATGGGCTCCGGCCTCGCGGACATCAAGCCCCCGCAGGGCTTCTCCTCGGAGACCGCGGCCGCGACCGTCATCCTGACGTCCTCGCACATGGGCTACGGCCTGTCCACCACCCAGGTCTGCTCCGGCGGCATCATGGGCGCCGGCCTCGGCGGCCCGTCCGGCCGACTGAACTGGGGCATGGTCCGCCGCATGGTCTACACCTGGGGCCTGACCCTGCCGGCTGCCGCCACCGTCGCCGGCATCGCCGCCTTCGTCGCCGACAAGGGCGACTGGGGCGTGGCCCTGGTCGGCGCCGCCCTGGTGATCGGCGCCGGCTCGATGTGGGTCGTCTCCCGCCGCCAGCCGGTCCACGCCGACAACGTCAACGACGTGACCGAGGTCGAGATCGCCGGCCCCGCGCCGACCGGCCCGACCGCCGCCACCACCACCGTCGCGGCCTGAGAGGACGTCCGCCATGCAGATCAAGTGGGCCGCACTCGCCCAGACCGCCGGCGTCAGCCTCGGCATCACCCTCGCGGTGGTCCTGGTCTTCGCCCTGGGCATCTTCGCCCTGAACCGTCGTGACAGCGTCGTCGAGTCGGGCGGCTCCGCCGCGAAGGCCTTCCCGGCCCTCGCCGCCGCCACCCTCTGCTTCGCCGCCTGCGCGGGCGTGGTGCTCTACGGCATCTCGCTGATCGCCAACAAGTAGCGAACACGCCGAAAGGGGCGCCGGGCTCGATCGAGCCCGGCGCCCCTTTCCCGTCCGCGTTACTGGGCCGTCGTGCGCAGCGGCACTTCCCGGACGCCGAGCACGACGAGCACCGCCAGCAGCGCGAACGGCGCCGCCACCAGGAAGACCGTCCCGACGCCGTGCCCGAACGCGTCGGTGACCAGCGGCACGACCCCCGCCGGGAGCCGGTGCAGGTCCGGGATCTCCCCGCCGCCGAGGCCCGCGCCGCCGGACGGCTGGACGCCCGCCCCGGCGAGGTTCTGCGCGAGGTAGTGGGAGACCCGGTTGCCGAGCAGCGCGCCGAGCGCGGAGACGCCCATCGCCCCGCCCATCGTCCGGAAGAAGGTCACCACCGAGCTGGCGGCGCCGAGCTCGTGACGGGGGACGGTGTTCTGCACGGCGAGCACCAGGTTCTGGCTGGTCAGTCCGAGCCCGATGCCGGTGATCGCCATGGCGGCGGCGAGGTAGCCGTACGGGCTGTCGTCCCGCATGCCGCCGAGCAGGGCGAGCCCGGCGGTGAGCAGCACGGTGCCGCCGACCAGGTAGGCCTTCCACTTGCCGTACTTGGTGATCAGCCTTCCGGCGACGGTGGAGGAGAGAGCCAGGCCGAGGATCATCGGCAGGGTGAGCAGTCCGGCCTGGGTCGGCGTCTTCTCCTTGGCGAGCTGGAAGAACTGGCCGAGGAAGGTGGTGGCGCCGTACATCCCGATGCCGACCAGCGCGCTGGCGATCGAGGCGAGCGCGACGGTGCGGTGGCGGAACAGGTCGAGCGGGACGATCGGCTCGGCGGCCCGGCGCTCCACCGCGACGAAGGCGACGGCGAGCAGCAGTCCGCCGCCGACCATCGCGGCGCTCTGCCAGGACAGCCAGGCGTAGTCCTTGCCGGCCAGGCTGATCCAGATCATCAGCAGGCTGACGGCGGCGGTGATCAGCAGCGCGCCGAGGTAGTCGATCCGCGGCTTGCGGGTGGTCTGCTCGGGGAGGTTCAGGGTGCGCTGCAGCACCAGGACGGCCAGCACGGCGAACGGGATGCCGACGTAGAAGCACCAGCGCCAGCCGAGCCAGTCGGTGTCCACGATGACGCCGCCGATCAGCGGTCCGCCGATGGTGGCGAGGGCGAAGACGGCGCCGAACCAGCCGCTGTAGCGGCCCCGCTCGCGCGGCGGGACCATCGCGGCCAGGCAGATCTGGCCGAGCGCGATCACTCCGCCGGCGCCGATGCCCTGCAGGACGCGACAGGCTATCAGCGCGCCGGTGCTCTGGGAGAGCCCGGCCAGCGCCGAGGAGACCACGTAGATCCCCATGGCGACCTGGACCAGCAGCTTCTTGCTGAGCAGGTCGGAGAGCTTGCCCCAGAGCGGGGTGGAGGCGGTCATCGAGAGCAGCGCCGCGGTGATCACCCAGGTGTACGCGGACTCGCCGCCGTGCAGGTCGGTGAGGATGCGCGGCAGGGCGTTGGAGACGACGGTCGAGGAGAGCACGGCCACGAAGAGGCCGAGCAGGAGTCCGGAGAGTGCTTTGAGTACCTGGCGGTGGGTCATTCGGGTCCTTCGGCCTAAATTTCGTTGCCTCAAGCAACTATACGCAGACAGTTGACCCAGGCAACCTTCTCCGGGTCGAAGCAGGTCGGGGCAGGCCGGACAGTGGGCCTCAGGACTCGTCGGTGAGCGTGTTGAACCGCTCCAGCAGCTGCGCGAACTGCCGGACGTCCACCGTCTCCCAGGTGCCCAGCAGCCGCCGCAGGCGCTCCAGCCGCACCTCGCGCGCCGCCAGGAAGCGCGCCTCGCCGTCCGGCGTCAGCGAGACCAGGAACGACCGCCCGTCCTGCGGATCGGCCTCCCGGACCACCAGGCCGAGCTCCTCGATCACCTTGATCTGCCGGCTGATCGTCGCCTTGCCCACGCCGAAGTGCAGCCCGATGTCGGTCACCCGCACCCGCCCGGCCTGCCAGATGAAGCCGAGCATGCTGTAGGCGACGCCCTCCAGGGAGGGGTGCACCATCCGCGACATCTCCGCGGCCCGCGCCCGGCCGCGCCGGAACAGCACGCCGACCTCCCGCTCCACCGCCAGGAAGGCCGTCTCCGCCGCCGCGTCACCACTCATGGCGCTCAGTATCGCGCAGCCGGCGCCTCCCCGGTCCGGCAACTGTTTCATGGTATGAAGTATTTGATTTTGCGCCTATGCCAACGGATTCACAGGGGAGCCGCCACCATGGCCGAACCGCGACGGAGCTTCGCCACCGACCTCAAGGACGCGGTGACCCCGCGGGCCGCGCTGCTGGTCATCGGGGTCCTGCTGCTCCAACTCGGCTTCATCACCTCGTACGTCGGCGCCCTCCACCACCCCCGCCCGCACGAACTCTCCATCGCCGTGGTCGCGCCCGAGCAGCTCACCCCCCGGTTGGTCGCCGCCCTCGAATCGGTCCCCGACGACGCCGTCCGTGCCTCCACCGCCCCCGACCGGGCCACCGCCGAGGCGCGGATCAAGGACCAGAAGATCTACGCGGCCTGGATCGTCGACCCCGCCGGCACCCAGGACACCCTGCTCGTCGCCGACGCCCGCGGCCCCGCCGCCGCGTCGGCCGCCGAGACCATCGTCACCGAGGTCGACAAGGCCCAGGGCCGCACCGTGGTCGTCGACGACACCATCCCGCTCGCGGAGGGCGACGCCGAGGGGCTGTCCTCGTTCTACCTGGTGATCGGCTGGTGCGTCGGCGGCTACCTGGTCGCCTCGATCCTCGGCATCAGCGCCGGGTCGCGCCCCGCGAACACCGGCCGCGCGGTGCTGCGGCTCGGCACGCTGGCGCTGTACTCGGTCGCCGCCGGACTCGGCGGAGCGCTGATCATCGGGCCGGTCCTGGGCGCGCTGCCCGGGTCGACCGTCGCGCTGTGGTGGCTGGGGGCCCTGGTGGTGTTCAGCGTCGGGGCGATCACCATGTCGCTGCAGTGCCTGTTCGACGTGGTCGGGATCGGGCTCGCGGTGCTGATCTTCGTCGTCCTCGGCAACCCGAGCGCGGGCGGGGTGTTCCCGCCGCCGCTGCTGCCCGCGTTCTGGCGGGCGATCGGCGCCTGGATCCCCAACGGCGCCGGCACCGACGTCGCCCGCTCGATCGCCTACCTCGGCTCCACCGGCATCGCCGTGCCGCTGCTCGTCCTCGCCGCCTGGGCGGCCGTCGGCGTCGGCGTCACCTTCCTCGCCGTCCTGCGCCGGCCGCAGGCCGGCCGGGCGGAGAAGCCCGCGTGAGTCCGCGGTCCGGGTCGGCCCGGTCCCGGCGCGGGTCGGTCCGGTCCCGGCCCGGACCGCCTCAGTCCTGGCCCGGGTCGGCCAGCACCGCGCGCACCACGCCCACCGCGGCCCCCAGCAGCGGGCCCCGGCGGCCCAGCTCGGAGACGGTCAGCCAGCCGTCGTCCCACGGCCGGACGGTGACCCGCGCCGCCAGCTCGTCGCGCATCGCGGGCAGCAGCCACTCCCCCAGCTCCGCGTAGCCGCCGCCGAGGACCACCTCGGCCGGGTCGATCAGGTTCACCGCTCCCGTGACCGCGATCCCGAGCGCGGTGCCGGCGGCGGCCAGCGCCTCCCGGACCGCGGCGTCGCCGGCCCGGGCCCGGCGGGCCAGCTCGCCCACCCAGTCGTCGACGAAGCCGGGCAGCCCGGCGGCCCGCAGCACCGCCTGCTCGCCCGCGTACTGCTCCAGGCACCCGCGCGCGCCGCACGGGCAGTCGGGCCCGTCCGGCCGGACGGGGACGTGACCGAGCTCGCCGGCGAAGCCCCTGGCCCCGCGCAGCAGCCGCCCGTCGACGACCAGGGCGGCGCCGATGCCGGCCTCGGCCGAGAGGTGGCAGAAGGAGTCGGGCCGCCCGCCCAGCCAGTGCTCGGCGAGCCCGCCGAGGTTGGCCTCGTTGTCGATCCCGATCGGCAGGCCGGCCAGCCCGGTGGCGCCGGCCCGCCGCAGGGCCGGCCGCAGGCCCGCGGCGACCGCCACCTCGGACCAGCCCAGGTTGGGCGCCCGGACCACGACGCCCTCCGCCGCGCCGACCAGTCCGGGCACGGCGACGGCGATCCCGGCCGGGGTCAGGCCGGCCGCGTCGGAGACCTCGCGGAGCAGCTCGGCGAGGTCGGCGAGGACCGCCTCCGGCGTCCGGTCGCGGTTGCGGACGTCCCGCCGCCGCCACTCCCGGACCTCGCCGCGCAGGTCGACCACGCAGGCGGCCAGGTGCTCGACGCCGATCTCGCCGCCGAGGCCGGCGGGGCCGTCCGGGGCCAGCACCAGCGCGGTGCCCGGTCGGCCGACCTTGCCGCTCGGCACGGCGGGCCCGCTCTCGGCGACCAGGCCGCCGGCGGCCAGCTCGTCCACCAGTGAGGAGACCGCCGCCCTGGTCAGCCCGGTCCGCGCGGCCACCTCGGCCCGTGACTTGGGCCCGGCCGCGATCTCGCCGAGCACCAGCGCCAGGTTGGCTCGGCGCATGCCCTGCTGACTGGCGGGTCCGCCGCGCACCTGCATCCCGCTCACCCCGTTCCGACCCCCGTGATCGCCGTGTCCGGCAGCGTAGCGAGGTCAGACGTGCTCGGGCTCGCGGGCCTGGTCGCCGGTGGCGCGCGCCGAGAGCCGGGTGAAGACGAAGCGGTTCATCGCCCAGTAGCGGAACACCATGGCGACCAGGGTGCCGATGATCATGCCGCTGACGAAGTCCGCGACCTCCTGGGTGAGGTGCGAGACGTCCGGCTCGCGCAGGTCGAAGACGTACCGGGAGGCGATCAGCGGCAGGTCGTTCACCAGCACCGCCAGACCGCTGACCACGAAGAACAGCGCCGCCTCGCGCTGCTTGCCCGCCGCCCGGAAGGACCACTGGCGGTTGAGCACGTACGAGATGATCGTCGTGATCACGGTGGCGATGGTCAGCGCGACCACCGGCTTGTGGCTCAGCACGGTCAGCTTCAGCGTGAAGTTGATCAGCATGGTGAGCAGGAAGCACGTGCCACCGACCACCAGGAACTTCACCAGCTTCCGGTGCTTGACCAGGAACGGGCGGTAGCGACCGGGCACCCGGGCCAGGGCGCGCTGTGTGAGCGACGGCATGTCCCGCAGTGTCGCACGCCCCGGCCCCGCGTGCGCTCAGTCGGCCGCGATCCGGACCACCCCGGTGGTGGTGCCCTGCAGCACCACGCCCCCGGGAGCGATCGAGCCCACCATCTGCAGGGTGTCGAAGAGGAAGCCGCTGCCCAGCCACTCGGTGCGCACCACCTTCCCGGTGGCCGGGTCGATCTCCGCGTAGTCGTACGGATCGAGCTCCGAGGTGCCGTAGGTGCCGGGGATCACCGGGCGGCGCAGCACGGTGTGGATCAGCCCGTCCGCGGTGGAGAGCCTGGGCACCGCGGCGGACCGCACCTTGTTGTCCCACACCAGGTCGCACCCGCTGCCGTCGGCCCGGACGTCGACCCGCGACAGCCCCCCGTAGTACGTGCCCGACGCCGGGACGCTCGCGCCCGCGCCCTCCGGCAGCGCCGGGTACGGGTAGCCGTAGGTGGAGGCGACGAACACCGCGTTGCCCGCCGCGATCGGCGAGTTCTCGCTGCCGCTGCCGCCCGCCCGCAGCACGGGCACGGAGCAGACCGGCGAACCGTCGGCGGTGCGGTAGACCAGCAGGTTCACGGTCGGGGCGGCGTTGTCGACGAGCGTGAGGTAGTCGGTGCCGGTGCGCGGGCCGAAGAACGTCGGGGTCGATCCGGTGCCCCAGCTGAGCTGGCCCGGCTTGCGGCCGGGGCCGCGGTCGTACGGCTGCCGCCAGGCGATCCGCGGGGTGCTGTCGGCGTCGGCGGTCAGCAGGTAACCGGCGTGCGTGGTGGCGACCGCCGTGCCCTCGGGGGCGGTGGAGATCGAGTTGGCGACCTGCTCGCCCGCCGGGAGGGCGAGCGTCCGCACCGCGCCGGTCCGGTCGTCGGCGGTGCCCACCACGCCCCGACCGGTCGCGAACCAGACCCGGCCCTGCCAGTCCGGCGAGACCCCGGTCACCGCGTCGCCCTCCGGCACCGCCCCGGCCAGGGACAGCCGGCTGTCGACGGTCAGCTGCCAGCCGCCGCCCGCGGTACGGCGGTGGCCGACCCGCACCAGGTCCCGGTCGCCGTCGACGGCGACCAGCCGGTCCTGGTGGTCCAGGTACGCGTAGACGCCGCCGAGCAGGGAGCCCTTGGGCAGCGACAGCTCCGCCAGCGAACCGCCGCCCGCCGGGTCGAGCAGGTGGACGGTCGGCGTCCGGCCGAAGATCTCCGTGCACAGCGCCACCGGGTACCCGTCCGCGCCGACCAGCACGGTCGGGCAGGCGGACGCGAGCGCCGTGCGGTGCGAGCCCAGCGACCCGGCGGGCGGGCCCGGCAGCGGGGTCGCGTCCGAGGAGCCGGTGTCGCCGTGCATCGTGGCCGTGCCGTCCGGCCCGGCGTACGGATTGTGCGGCGGCAGCGGCGCGTACGGCGCGGCCGACGCCCCGGCGGGCGCCGGGGAGAGGGTGAGGAGCGCGGCGGCCGCGAGTACGGCGGCGCGCATGGGCAGCGCGAGGCGCATGGGTGTCCCGTCTGAGTACGGAGAAGGGGATGGGTCGACCGCACGGCGGTGCACACACCCGGACGCACTCCCGGCCGCGGCCGGGCGGGGACACCGCGCTAGAACGCGCGGTGACAGATCGCGGAGCACGCGTACGCCAGGTCGACGGTCAGTCGACGGCTCAGGTACGCGTGGCGATGCATGGGCCAACCTTTCCGCACTCAAGGAGTGCCTCGCAAGGGGCGCGAGGAACTGCGCGCCACGCCATGCACTCGGGTAGAGCGATGGTCGGTCGCGCAGTTCCTCGCACCCCTGTCGGTTCACGCCCCGATCAGAACCTCCGCCGGTTCCAGCGCCAGCTGCAGCACCTCCCGCACGTCGGCCACCGCGTGGACGGTGAGCCGCTCCAGGACCTCGGCGGGGACGTCGTCGAGGTCGGGCTCGTTGCGCTTGGGGATGATCACCGTGGTGACGCCCGCCCGGTCCGCGGCGAGGAGCTTCTGCTTCACGCCGCCGATCGGCAGCACCCGCCCGGTCAGCGACACCTCACCGGTCATCGCGACGTCCGTCCGGACCTTGCGTCCGGAGAGCAGCGAGGCGAGCGCGGTGGTCATGGTGATGCCGGCGCTGGGCCCGTCCTTGGGGACGGCGCCCGCGGGGACGTGCAGGTGGATGCCGCGGTCCCGCAGCCCGGTGACCGGGAGTTCCAGTTCGGCGCCGCGCGAGCGCAGGTAGGAGAGCGCGATGTGGGCGGACTCCTTCATCACGTCGCCGAGCTGCCCGGTGAGGATCACCCCGGTCGAGCCGGTCTCGGCGTCGGCGAGCGAGGCCTCGATGTAGAGGACGTCGCCGCCGGCGCCGGTGACGGCGAGGCCGGTGGCCACTCCGGGGACGGCGGTGCGCCGCTCGGCGGGTTCCTGTGCGGATTCGGGGGTGTGGTGCGGCCGCCCGATCAGGGCCCGCAGGTCGTCCGCGCCGATCGCGGCGGGGAGCTGCCGCTCGCCGAGCTCGGCCTGCGCGGCGACCTTCCGCAGGATGCGGGCGATCGAGCGTTCCAGGGTGCGGACGCCGGCCTCGCGGGTGTACTCGCCGGCGAGCCTGCGCAGCGCGGTCTCGTCGACGGCGACCTCCTCGCCGCTCAGCCCCGCCTTCTGGAGCTGGCGCGGCAGCAGGTGGTCGCGGGCGATGACGACCTTCTCGTCCTCGGTGTAGCCGTCGAGCCGGACGAGTTCCATCCGGTCGAGCAGCGGCTCGGGGATCTGTTCGAGCACGTTGGCGGTGGCGAGGAAGACCACGTCCGACAGGTCGAGCTCGACCTCCAGGTAGTGGTCGCGGAAGGTGTGGTTCTGCGCCGGGTCGAGGACTTCGAGCAGGGCGGCGGCCGGGTCGCCCCGGTAGTCGGAGCCCACCTTGTCGATCTCGTCGAGCAGCACCACCGGGTTCATCGACCCGGCTTCCTTGATCGCCCGCACGATGCGGCCGGGAATCGAGCCGACGTACGTCCGGCGGTGGCCGCGGATCTCGGCCTCGTCGCGGACGCCGCCGAGTGCGACCCGGACGAAGGAGCGGCCCATCGCCCGGGCCACCGACTCGCCGAGCGAGGTCTTGCCGACGCCGGGCGGGCCGACCAGGGCGAGCACGGCGCCGCCGCGGCGGCCGCCGATCAGGCCGAGGCCCTGGTCGGCACGGCGCTTGCGGACGGCCAGGTACTCGACGATCCGGTCCTTCACGTCGGTCAGGCCCGCGTGGTCGGCGTCCAGCACGGCGCGGGCGCCGGCGATGTCGTAGGCGTCCTCGGAGCGCTCGTTCCAGGGCAGCTCCAGCACGGTGTCCAGCCAGGTGCGGATCCAGGAGCCCTCGGGCGACTGGTCGCTGGAGCGCTCCAGCTTGTCGACCTCCTTGAGGGCGGCCTCGCGGACCTTCTCGGGCAGGTCGGCGGCCTCGACCCGGGCCCGGTAGTCGTCCTCCTCGGTGCCGGACTCGCCGTTCAGCTCGGCGAGCTCCTTGCGGACGGCCTCCAGCTGGCGGCGGAGCAGGAACTCCTTCTGCTGCTTGGCGACCCCCTCCTCGACGTCCTTGCGGATGCTGTCGTTGACCTCCTCCTCGGCGAGGTGGTCGCGGAGCAGGCCGAGGGCGTACTCGAGGCGGGCCAGCCGGTCGGCCTCCAGCAGGACCTTGAGCTTCTGCTCGGCGGTGACGAAGGGGGCGTAGCCGATGTTGTCGGCGAGCTCGCCGACGCCGTCGATGGCGGCGACCCGGTCGACGACCTGCCAGGCGCCGCGCTTGCGCAGCCACTGGGTGGAGAGCGCCTTGTACTCCTTGACCAGGTCGGCGGCGCGGCCGGCCACCGGGAGGCCGGGGTCGGACTCGCGGAACGGGCCGGTCTCGACCCAGAGCGCGGCGCCGGGGCCGGTGGTGCCGGTGCCGATCCGCACCCGGCGGACGGCGCGGACCAGGGCGGCGGGGTCGCCGTCGGCGAGCCGGCCGACCTGCTCGACGGTGGCGAGGGTGCCGACCGCGGCGTACGAGCCGTCCAGCCGGGGCACCAGCAGGACCTGCGGCTTGGCGGCGCCGGCGGCCGAGCGGGCGGCCTCGACGGCGGCGCGGACCTCGGTGTCCTTGAGGTCGAGCGGCACGACCATGCCGGGGAGCACGACCTCGTCGTCGAGCGGCAGGACCGGCAGGGTGAGCGGAGTGGACGTCGATGCCATGATCTCTCCCCAGTCAGTGAAGTTGAGCTGACCTGACTAAGGTTTGGCGGGCCCCGGATGTTCCCGGCCGGCTGTTCGCCGTGAGCGATCAGCGCTGGGCGTCGGCGAGCACCAGGGCGCCCCGCGGCCGGGCGGGCCGGGCGCGGTCGCGGCGGCGCAGGAACGGCCAGAGGGCGACGCCGGCGGCGAGCGCGGCGGGGTGGCCGACGGCGGTGACCAGGTCGCCGTCGGCGAGCGCCTGGCGGCCGACGAACAGCGCGGCACCTGCCAGCACGGCCGCCCGCCAGGGCGGCGGGAGCAGGCCGGCCAGCGCGCCGAGGCTGGTCAGCACGCCGTAGCTGACGCCGATGTCCAGCGCGTCGAGGTCGGCGGCGGGGGCCCGGCCGGCGGCGACGGCGGCGACCACGACGGCCTGGGAGAGCAGGGTGGCCCCGACGTGCCCGGTGGCGAGGACGCCGGCCGCCCGCAGCCCGCCGATCCGGCGCTCCAGCGGGGCGACGGTGAAGAGGAAGGCCCAGAAGTAGGGGAGCCAGACCGGTCCGGCCACCCAGAGCCCGCTGAACAGCAGGGCCCGCACGGGGTGGACGAAGAGGTTGTGGGCGTCGCTGCTGGAGGCCTGGTGCAGCCGCTGCACCAGGCCGGGGTCCGCGAAGCGCGCGAACAGCGTGGTGCCGAGCAGCAGGGCGAGGTACCCCAGCGCGAAGGGGTTGCGGCGCGGCGTCGGAACACCCCGGCCGAGGGCGCGCGCGAGGCGCGGCAGTGCCCGGGTGCCGGCCATCGCACCTCCCCGTCCGGGTCTGACGCGCCTTGACGTGACCACGATACGTCGCGGTCCTGGGAGTCTGCTGAGGAAGTCCTGTGAAGAGTGGAACGATGCGTACCGCTTCCTTCTCCCCCTTGGTCCGTACCAGCCCTCCGCTTACGCACGAGTAGCCGTGCGGGCATTGGGCGAGAGCCCGACGGGGGGGTATACGCACCGTTACGGGGGAGATTTTGGGCAGGTAAGGTATCGGCCCGTGCCCGCCTGAAGTGTCCGGTTCACCTGCCGGAACACACGCGGTGTCCGTACGCTGCACAAGGGCGGGCCGGGCACAGCCCACGACGGAACAAGACGACTACGACGCGGAGCCCGCTGTCCCCACAGGCAGCCGGCCCGCAGCCCTGGGGGCGGTGGCGTGACCGTGACAGAAATGCAGCAGGAAACCCTCAACAACGGCCCGGTGGGCACTCAGCGTCGGGTGCTCGTGGTCGAGGACGAACCCACCATCGCGGAGTCCATCGCGGCCCGACTGGGCGCGGAGGGCTTCAAGGTCGCCGTGGCCCACGACGGCCCCGGCGCGGTGGACGGCTTCCACACCTGGCAGCCGGACCTGGTGGTCCTCGACATCATGCTGCCCGGCTTCGACGGCCTCGAAGTGTGCCGCCGGATCCAGGCCCAGCGCCCGGTGCCGGTGCTGATGCTGACCGCCCGCGACGACGAGACGGACCTGCTGGTCGGCCTCGGCGTCGGTGCGGACGACTACATGACCAAGCCGTTCTCGATGCGCGAACTGGCGGCCCGGGTCAACGTGCTGCTGCGCCGCGTGGAGCGGGCCCAGCAGGCGGCGCGGACCCCGGCGCTCGGCAGCCTCCGCTTCGGCGAACTGGAGATCGACCACGTGCAGCGCCGGGTCCGGCTGGGCACGGAGGACGTCCACCTGACGCCCACCGAGTTCGACCTGCTCGCCTGCCTGGCCGCGCAGCCGCGCGCGGTGCTCACCCGCGAGCAGCTGCTCGCCGAGGTCTGGGACTGGACGGACGCCTCGGGCACCCGCACGGTCGACAGCCACGTGAAGGCGCTGCGCCGGAAGATCGGCGCGAGCTGGATCCGCACGGTGCACGGCGTCGGGTACGCCCTGGAGGCCCCGCTCTCCTAGGCCGGCGCGGACGGCATGGGCCACCGGGGGGCCCATCGCCGCGCGGAGCAAGACGGCCACACGGACTCGGGACCTGCCATGACCTTTCCTCAGCAACGCAACGGGGACGCCGAGCGCTCCCCGCGCCCCGGCCTGGCCGCGCGCGCCGCGCGCCGCGTGTGGGCCGACATGCGGCCGTTCGACCCGGTCCGCTCGATCAAGGGCAAGCTCGCCCTGCTGGTGGTCGTCTCCGTGGTGCTGGCCACCGGGATGGTGGTGGTCGCGATCCGGTCGGAGACCCAGATCCGGATCATCATGATCTTCTCCACCATCGCCTCGCTGCTCTTCATGCAGTTCCTCGCGCACGGCCTGACCGCTCCGCTGCGCGCCATGACGGCCGCCGCCCGGGCGATGGCCCGGGGCGACTACAGCGCCCGGGTGGACGCCTCCTCCCGCGACGAGATCGGTGAGCTGGCCGCCACCTTCAACCTGATGGCCGCCGACCTGGAGGCCGCCGACCGGCACCGCCGGGAGCTGATCGCCAACGTCTCGCACGAGCTGCGCACGCCCATCGCCGCACTGCGCGGCGTGCTGGAGAACGTGGTGGACGGGGTCGTGAAGCCCGACCCGCAGAGCCTGGGCGCGGCCTTGGAGCAGACCGAGCGGCTCGGCCGGCTGGTCACCCACCTGCTCGACCTGTCCAAGCTGGACGACGGCGTGGTGCCGCTGGACGCCCGCCCGTTCGACGTCCGCCCGTTCCTGGACGGCGTGCTGCGCGGGGTGACCGTGGACGGCGCCACCGCCGGCGGCGCGTACGCGCGGCGCGGCGACCTGCGCCTGGCCCTGGACGTCGAGCCGTCCGGCCTGAGCGCGGTGGCCGACCCCGAGCGGCTGCACCAGGTGGTGGCCAACCTGGTCGACAACGCCTGCAAGCACTCCCCGGCCGGCGGCACGGTGACCGTGCGGGCCCGGGCCGGTCAGCGGCCCGGCGCCCTGCGGCTGGAGGTCGAGGACCAGGGCCCCGGCATCCCCGCCGCCGACCGCGAGCGGGTCTTCGAGCGCTTCGGCCGCAGCGGCTCCGCGACCGCGCTCGGCCCGGGCAGCGACGGCGGCACCGGCCTGGGGCTGGCCATCGCCCGCTGGGCGGTGGACCTGCACGGCGGCGAGATCCGGGTGGCCGAGGCCGGCCGCGGCTGCCTGATCGAGGTCACCCTGCCGGGTGAGGCCCAGCTCAGGGCGCGACTCGGCGCCTAGTTGTCACACAACCGGTACAAACATGTCGGGCCCGGGCGGAAGATCGCGCCCGGACGGTACCGCCACCACCTTTTGTCCGATTTAATGGCGGTATCAGCATGGTGGGGGCCCGGCCGGGTTCCCACCTTTACCGGATCTCTAACGCGCAGATCCGGCCAAAATCCTGCCCGCCGATGTGATCTGGGCGACGCCTGACCGGTGGGGACTGCGCGATCACTGGTCGGAGGCGTAGCCTTAATCCCCGCTGTCCAACCATCCAAAAGGAAGCGGAAGAGGGCGGTTGCCCCGATGTCGCCACACCCTGAAACCCCCAGCAGCTCGGCAAGCTCCACTGGCTTCGGCCCCAATGAGTGGCTCGTCGACGAGATCTACCAGCAGTACCTCCAGGATCCCAACTCGGTCGACCGAGCCTGGTGGGACTTTTTCGCCGACTACAAGCCCGGTACCGAGGTGACTCCAGTGACCCAGGCCGCAACCCCGGTCGGCCCCACGCCGACCCCCGTTGCCGCTCCTGCCGCTGCCGCTCCGGCGGCGCCCGCCCCCGCTGCACCGGCCGCTCCGGCTCCGGTCCAGCCGGCGCCCGCGCCGCTCGCCGCCGCTCCCGCCGCCCCGCCGGCGCCCAAGGCCGCCGCCCCGGCCGCGGTCGCGCCCGCCGCCGAGACCGGCCCCGAGCTGGTCCAGCTGCGCGGCCCGGCGAAGGCCGTCGCGACCAACATGGACGCGTCCCTGGAGGTCCCGACCGCGACCTCGGTGCGCGCCGTCCCGGCGAAGCTGCTGATCGACAACCGCATCGTCATCAACAACCACCTCCAGCGCGCCCGCGGTGGGAAGGTCTCCTTCACCCACCTGATCGGCTACGCCCTGGTCCAGGCCGTCAAGGCCAACCCGGGCATGAACTACAGCTACAAGGTGGAGGACGGCAAGACCTACCTGGTCAAGCCGCAGCACATCAACCTCGGCCTGGCCATCGACCTGGTCAAGCCGAACGGCGACCGCCAGCTCGTCGTCGCGGCCATCAAGAAGGCCGAGACGCTCGACTTCTTCGGCTTCTGGCAGGCCTACGAGGACATCGTCCGCCGGGCCCGCGCCAACAAGCTGACCATGGACGACTTCACCGGGGTCACCGTCTCGCTGACCAACCCCGGCGGCATCGGCACCGTGCACTCCGTGCCGCGCCTGATGCAGAACCAGGGCACCATCGTCGGCGTCGGCGCCATGGAGTACCCGGCCGAGTTCCAGGGCTCCTCCCCGGACACGCTGGCCCGCCTCGGCGTCTCCAAGATCATGACGCTGACCTCCACCTACGACCACCGCGTCATCCAGGGCGCCGCGTCGGGTGAGTTCCTGCGCTCGATCCACCAGCTGCTGCTCGGCGAGAACGGCTTCTACGACGAGGTCTTCGAGTCGCTGCGGATCCCGTACGAGCCGGTCCGCTGGGCGACCGACGTCGCCGCCACCCACGACGACGAGGTCAACAAGACCGCCCGCGTCATGGAGCTCATCCACGCGTACCGCGTGCGCGGCCACCTGATGGCCGACACCGACCCGCTGGAGTACAAGCAGCGCAAGCACCCCGACCTGGACGTCGTCCAGCACGGCCTCACCCTGTGGGACCTGGAGCGCGAGTTCGCCGTCGGCGGCTTCGGCGGCCAGAAGATGATGAAGCTCCGCGACATCCTCGGCCTGCTGCGCAACACCTACTGCCGCACCGTCGGCATCGAGTACATGCACATCCAGGACCCGAAGCAGCGCAAGTGGCTGCAGGAGCGCCTGGAGAAGCCGTACACCAAGCCCGAGCGCGAGGAGCAGTTGCGCATCCTGCGCCGGCTGAACTCGGCCGAGGCCTTCGAGACCTTCCTGCAGACCAAGTACGTCGGGCAGAAGCGTTTCTCGCTGGAGGGCGGCGAGTCCCTCATCCCGCTGCTGGACGCGACCATCGACGCGGCGGCCGAGCACCGCCTGGACGAGGCCGTCATCGGCATGGCCCACCGCGGCCGCCTGAACGTGCTGGCCAACATCGTCGGCAAGCCGTACGGCCGGATCTTCGGCGAGTTCGAGGGCAACCTCGACCCGAAGTCCATGCACGGCTCCGGCGACGTCAAGTACCACCTGGGCGCCGAGGGCACCTTCACCGGCCTGGACGGCGAGACCATCAAGGTGTCGCTGGCCGCCAACCCGTCCCACCTGGAGACGGTCGACCCGGTCGTCGAGGGCATCGCCCGCGCCAAGCAGGACATCCTGGACCAGGGCGGCACGACCTTCCCGGTGCTGCCGATCCAGGTCCACGGCGACGCGGCCTTCGCCGGCCAGGGCGTGGTCGCGGAGACCCTGAACATGTCGCAGCTGCGCGGCTACCGCACCGGCGGCACCGTGCACATCGTGGTGAACAACCAGGTCGGCTTCACCGCCGCCCCGGCGTCCTCGCGCTCCTCGATGTACTGCACCGACGTGGCCCGCATGATCGAGGCCCCGATCTTCCACGTGAACGGCGACGACCCGGAGGCCGTGGTCCGCGTCGCGCGGCTCGCCTTCGAGTTCCGCCAGGCGTTCCACAAGGACGTCGTGATCGACCTCATCTGCTACCGCCGCCGCGGTCACAACGAGGCCGACAACCCGTCGTTCACCCAGCCGCTGATGTACGACCTGATCGACAAGAAGCGCTCGGTGCGCAAGCTGTACACCGAGGGCCTGATCGGTCGCGGCGACATCACCATGGAAGAGGCGGAGCAGGCGCTCCAGGACTTCCAGGGCCAGCTGGAGAAGGTCTTCTCCGAGGTCCGCGAGGCCACCGCGCAGACCAGCACCGCCAACGGCCGCCCGGTCGCCGACTTCCCGGTCAACATCCAGACCGGCATCTCCGAGGAGATGGTGAAGCGGATCGCCGCCTCGCAGGTCAACCTGCCCGAGTGGCTGACCGTGCACCCGCGCCTGCTGCCGCAGCTGCAGCGCCGCGCCGCCTCGGTCGAGGACAACACCATCGACTGGGCCACCGGCGAGACCCTCGCCATCGGCTCGCTGCTGATGGAGGGCCACCCGGTCCGCCTGGCCGGCCAGGACTCCCGCCGCGGCACCTTCGGCCAGCGCCACGCGGTGCTGATCGACCGCAACACCGGCGAGGACTACACCCCGCTGCTGTACCTGACCGAGGACCAGGCCCGCTTCACCGTCTATGACAGCCTGCTGTCGGAGTACGCGGCGATGGGCTTCGAGTACGGCTACTCGCTGACCCGCCCGAACGCGCTGGTCATGTGGGAGGCGCAGTTCGGCGACTTCGTCAACGGCGCGCAGACCATGGTGGACGAGTACATCGCCTCCGCCGAGCAGAAGTGGGGCCAGCACTCCGGCGTCACCCTGCTGCTGCCGCACGGCATGGAGGGCCAGGGCCCGGACCACTCGTCCGCCCGCCCGGAGCGCTTCCTGCAGCTGTGCGCGCAGGACAACATGACGGTCGCGATGCCGACCCTGCCGTCGAACTACTTCCACCTGCTGCGCTGGCAGGCGCACAACCCGCACCACAAGCCGCTCATCGTCTTCACCCCGAAGTCGATGCTGCGCCTGAAGGCCGCGGCGTCCGCCACCAGCGAGTTCCTGTCGGGCTCGTTCCGCCCGGTCATCGGGGACTCCACGGTGAACCCGGCTCAGGTCCGCAAGGTCGTCATCACCTCCGGCAAGTTCTACTACGACCTGGAGGCGGCCCGGACCGAGCGCGGCATCACCGACACCGCCATCGTCCGGATGGAGCGGCTCTACCCGCTGCCGGTCGCCGAGCTCCAGGAGGAGCTGGCCAAGTACGGCTCGGACGTCCAGTTCATCTGGGCGCAGGAGGAGCCGGCCAACCAGGGTGCCTGGCCGTTCATCGCGATGAACCTGGTCGACCACCTGCAGGTCGTCATCGGCCGCAGCGCCAACGGCGGTGCGCGTCTGCGCCGCGTCGCCCGCACGGCCTCCTCCGCCCCGGCGGTGGGTTCGGCCAAGCGGCACGCCGCGGAGCAGCAGGCCATCGTCGACGAGGTCTTCTCGATCTGACCCCGGTCGTTCCCGAAGGCCCGGCCCCCGCACCGCGAGGGGCCGGGCCTTCGGCGTTCCGGCCGGCGCCCGCCGCTGAGCCCCCGTCAGCCGCCGGACGGGCGGGCCGCTACGGTATGGCGGTCACCGCGTGCGCTCACTGGGGGAACCTCGCATGTCCGATCCGCTGCCGCCGCCCGTCTTCCGTCCGCTGCTCGCCGAGGACCCGGCCGAGGTCGGCGGCTACCGGCTGTACGCCCGGCTGGGAGCGGGCGGCATGGGCCGGGTCTACCTCTCGTACACGCCGGGCGGGCGTCCGGTGGCGCTCAAGGTGGTGCGCCCGGAGTTCGCCGAGGACGCTGAGTTCCGCCGCCGGTTCGCCCAGGAGGTGCTGAACGCCCGGCGGATCCACGGCCTCTACACCGCGCAGGTGATCGACTCCGGCCTCGACGCCGAGGCTCCCTGGCTGGTCACCGCGTACGTGCCCGGCCCGTCCCTGCAGCAGGTGGTCCGCGAGCACGGCGCGCTGCCGGTCCGGACCGTGCTGCTGCTGCTCGGCGGGATCGCCGAGGCGCTGCAGGCGATCCACGGCGTCGGGGTGGTCCACCGGGACCTCAAGCCGGCCAACGTGCTGATCGCCGGCGACGGACCGCGGGTGATCGACTTCGGCATCGCCCGCGCGGCCGACGCCACCGCGCTGACCGGCACCGGCTTCCGGATCGGCTCGCCCGCCTTCATGGCCCCCGAGCAGGCGCAGGGCCACCCGGTCACCCCGGCCACCGACGTGTTCGCGCTCGGTGCACTGGCCGCGTACGTGGCGGGGGGCGTCCCGCCGTTCGGCGAGGGCCCGGAGACCGCCGTGCTGTACCGGGTGGTGCACGAGGAGCCGGTGCTCGACGGCGTCCCGGCCGAGCTGCGCGGCCTGCTGCTGCGCTGCCTGGCCAAGCGGCCGGAGGACCGGCCGGCGCCCGCCGAGATCATTGAGGTCGCCCGCGCGCACCCGGCGGTCGGCGGCCTGCTCCGGTTCGGCGACGACTGGCTGCCGGCCGGGGTCGGCCCCGAGCTCACCCGCCGCTCCGACCTGCCGCACACTCCCCCGGCGCCGTTGCCGACGGCGCCCGCCGGCCCACCGCCGCCCGCGATCCCGCCGACCGCCCCGGTCACCGTGCCGGTGTCCGGCCCACCCGTGCCGGTGTCCGGCCCACCCGTGCCGGCGGTGCCGCCCGCCGCCGGCTTCGGCCCGCCCCCGGCCGGCTTCGGCCCACCGCCGGCCGGCGCGTACGACACGACCCGGACGGCCGCCGGGCCCGCGCCCCGGCGCGGGAGCGTCTCCTGGAAGACCCTGCTGGCCGTCTCGGTGGTCATGGTGCTGGCCGGCACCGCGGCCGGGGTGGCGCTGAAGGGCCGGGCGGACGGGAACGGCGCGGCCACCGGCGGCGTCGCGGGCGGCTCGGCCGGCGCCGCGGGGAGCCCGCAGGGGACCGCCCGGGGCGGCTCCGCCGAGGGCCGGTACACCGAGGTGTACCGGGACCGGGAGCTGCACAGCCCGGACTACACCTACAGCTTCGACCTGGCGGCCGGGAAGGTGGTCTCCGACGGGGCGAGCCCGTCCTGGGAGCTGGAGCCCGGCCTCGGCCGTTTCACCTGGTCCGGCAACTCGGACGTGTTCGTCTCCCGCGACGGCGGCCTGACGCCCGAGCAGTGCGCGGCCGGGATCGACCGGGCCCCGGTGACCGACCTCGCCTTCGACGCGCTGCCGGTCGGCCGGGTGTTCTGCGTCCGCAACCGGGTCAACGGCGGGGTCGCCGTGGTCACGGTGCTGGAGCAGGGCAACCGGAGCACGGCGGAGGTCCGGCTGTCGGCCAGCTACTACCGCCACGACGGCTGACCCGGCCGTTCTATCCTGACGGGGTCACACCCCCATCGCACCGGAGCGCACCGTGTACTTCACCGACCGCGGCATCGAGGAGTTGGCGGGCCGACGCGGCGACGAGGAGGTCACTTTCGAGTGGCTGGCCGAGCGTCTGCGCGAGTTCGTCGACCTCAACCCCGATTTCGAGGTCCCGGTCGAGCGGCTGGCCACCTGGCTGGCCCGCCTCGACGACGAGGACGACGAGTAGGAAACCGCACCGACACGGCCCGGGAGGCGATCGCCTCCCGGGCCGTTCGCCGTTCCCGGGGGGTGCTTGACAACTCCAGAACGCGATATATCGTGAATGACAGAGGAACGCGATACATCGCGAACGGGAGGACGGGACAGCCATGACCCAGTGGACGGTCGACGAGACGACGAAGATCAGCTCCGAGGAGCCGGTCTCCACCCTGCACGTACGGATCATCGAGGGCGCCGTCAACGTGGTGCCCACCGACGGCCCGGCCCGGCTGGAGGTCAGCGAGCTCAAGGGCGAGCCGCTCCAGGTCACCCTGGAGGACGGCGTGCTCACCGTCACCTACAAGGACCTCAGCTGGGGCGAGTTCGGCGACGCGGTGAAGTCCGTGCAGTCCGCCAAGCAGTTCTTCGGCACGCTGCGCCGCCGCCGCAAGGCCGTGGTCTCGCTGGCCGTCCCGGCCGACGCCACCGTGAAGATCGGCACGATCTCCGCCGACACGACCGTCTCCGGCATCACCGGCGAGGTCTCGGTGCAGGGCGCCAGCGGCGGCACCACGCTGGTCGGCCTCTCCGGCCCGACCCACGTCAACACCGTCTCCGGCGACGTCGACGCCGAGGACCTGGCCGGCGAGCTGCGGGTCAACACCGTCTCCGGCGCGCTCACCCTGGTCGCCGGCCTCGCCGAGAAGATCCAGGCCAAGTCGGTCAGCGGCCGCATCACCCTCGACGTGGAGGCGACCACCCCCACCGACATCTCGGTGGGCACCGTCTCCGGCGCCGTCGGCATCCGGCTGCCCTCGCTCGCCGACGCCAAGGTCGAGGCCGGCACCACCACCGGCCAGCTCTCCAGTGCCTTCGAGGAGCTCACCCTGGTCTCCAGCTGGGGCGCCAAGCGGCTCAGCGGCCAGCTCGGCAGCGGCGCCGGCCGCCTCCAGGCCACCACCGTGACCGGCCCGGTGACCATTCAGCGCCGCCCCGACACCGACGAGGACGGCGCCGCCGCGCCGAAGGAGCTCCCCGCCCCGGCCGACCTCGGCAAGACCGACCTCAGCAAGGAGCTGTGACATGACCCCCGTCTTCGGCCACGGCCGGCTGCGCCTGTACCTGCTGAAGCTGCTCGACGAGAGCCCCCGGCACGGCTACGAGGTGATCCGTCTGCTGGAGGAGCGCTTCCAGGGCCTGTACGCGCCCTCGGCCGGCACCGTCTACCCCCGGCTGGCCAAGCTGGAGGCCGAGGGGCTGGTCGCGCACTCCACCGAGGGCGGCCGCAAGGTGTACCGGCTGACCGACGCGGGCCGCGCCGAGCTGGCCTCCCGGCAGGGCGAGCTCGCCGAGCTGGAGCAGGAGATCCGCGACTCGGTCGCCGAGCTCGCCGGGGCGATCCGCGAGGACGTCCGGGACAGCGCCAAGGACCTGCGTGCCCAGCTCTGGCAGGACGCCGAGCAGGCTCCCCGGTCCGGCCGCCGGGCCGGCGACCCGTGGGCCGGGCCGTGGGGCGACAAGGAGTCCTGGCAGCGCGCCAAGGACGAGTTCGCCCAGTTCAAGGCGCAGGCGAAGGAGCAGGCCAAGCGCGCCAAGGAGCAGGAGCGGGCCGCCAAGGAGCAGGCCCGCGCCGCCGAGGCCGAGGCCAAGCGGCTGCGCGAGCAGTCCAAGGCCGCGCGGTCGGCCGCCCAGCAGGAGGCCCTGCGGCTGAAGAAGCGGATCGAGGAGCAGATCCGCGAGCACGCCTCCCGCGGCGACTGGTCCACCGGCCTCAGCGAGGGCCTGGCCGAGCTCACCCGCGGCCTCGGCTCGCTCGCCGACGCCGCGAAGTGGGGCCACCCCACCGCCGAGGAGCAGCTGAAGTCGGTCCGGATCGACCTCGACGACCAGGCCCCGGCCGAGCTCCCCGACTGGGCCCGCACCGACCCCGCCGGCGACCCGGCCCGCGAGCTGGAGCGCCTGCTCGACCGCTTCCGCGACCGCGTCCGCGACGCCGCCCGCGACGACGGCGTCACCGCCGCCCGGCTGTCCCGCGCCCAGGCCGTGCTCGCCGCGGCGGTGGAGAAGCTCGACTTCGGCTCCTGACCGGTCGGCGACCGCGGCCTGGGCCGCCCGCTCGCTGCGGGCGGCCCAGGCCGCGGTGCCGGTCAGGGCGTCAGGACGAGCTTGCCGAAGACGTCGCCCTTGGCGAGGCGGGCGAAGGCGTCGCGGGCCGCGCCGAGCGGCTGGACGGAGTCGATCACCGGGCGGACGCCGGTGTTGGCGCAGAGCGCCAGCAGGCCGGCCAGCTCCTCCTTGGTGCCCATGGTGGAGCCGACCACCTTGAGCTCCAGGAAGAAGATCCGGTTCAGCTCGGCGGCCTTCGGGCTCGGGCCGCTGGTGGCGCCGGAGATCACGATCGTGCCCCCCGGCTTGAGCGCCTTGACGGAGTGGGACCAGGTGGCGGCGCCGACGGTCTCCATCACGGCGTCCACCCGCTCGGGCAGCCGGGCGCCGGACTCGAACGCGGCGTCCGCGCCGAGCTCCACGGCCCGGGCCCGCTTCGCCTCGTCCCGGCCGGTCACCCAGACCCGCAGGCCGGCGGCCTTGCCGAGCACCACCAGCGCGGTGGACACGCCGCCGCCCGCGCCCTGCACGAGCACGGTGTCGCCGGGCTTCACCCCGGCGTTGGTGAACAGCATCCGGTACGCCGTCAGCCAGGCGGTGGGCAGGCACGCGGCCTCCGCGAAGGAGAGCTCGGCCGGCTTCGGCAGCAGGTTCCAGGTCGGGACGGCGACGCGCTCGGCGAAGGTGCCCTGGTAGCGCTCGGTCAGGATGGAGCGCGGTTCGGCCGGGCCGACGCCGTGGCCGCTCTGGCCGATCACCGAGTGGATGACCACCTCGTTGCCGTGCTCGTCGACGCCGGCGGCGTCGCAGCCGAGGATCATCGGCAGCCGCTCGGCGGGCAGGCCCACGCCGCGCAGCGACCACAGGTCGTGGTGGTTGAGGGTGGCGGCCTTGACGGTCACCACGCTCCACCCGGGGCGTGCCTGGGGCTCGGGCAGCTCGCCCAACTCCAGTCCGCTCAGCGGGTCGTCGGCGTCGATACGTGCGGCGTAGGCAGCGAACATGTCCCGGACGATAGCCGGGAACGGGCGGGGCCCGGTACCACGCGGGTGTGTGAGTCTCACCGCGTGTCCCGGGCCCCGGAACCGTGCTATCGCGTTACCGGCGGGCGACGCCCTCGGCGCGGGCGGCCTCGGCGACGGCCTTGGTGACGGCCGGGGCGACCCGCTCGTCGAAGGGGGACGGGATGACCTTCTGCGGGGTCAGCTCGTCGGCGACGACACCGGCCAGCGCCTTGGCGGCGGCCAGCTTCATGCCCTCGGTGATCCGGGTGGCCCGGACCGACAGCGCGCCCGCGAAGATGCCGGGGAAGGCGAGCACGTTGTTGATCTGGTTCGGGAAGTCCGAGCGACCGGTGGCCACGACGGCCGCGTACTTGTGGGCGACCTCGGGGTGGATCTCCGGGGTCGGGTTGGCCATCGCGAAGACGAAGCAGCCCTCGGCCATGGTCGCCACGACGTCCTCGGGGACGGTGCCGCCGGAGACGCCGATGAAGACGTCCGCGCCGTTCAGCGCGTCGGCCAGCGAGCCCTCGACGCCGGTGCGGTTGGTCAGCGCGGCGATCTCGGCCTTGACGTCCGTCAGGTCGCCGCGGCCCTCGTGCACCACGCCCTTGCGGTCGCAGACCGCGACGTCGCCGATGCCGGCGGCGACCAGCATCTTGGCGATGGCGATGCCCGCGGCGCCGGCGCCGGAGATCACGGCGCGCAGCGAGGAGATCTCGCGGCCGGTGACCTTGGCGGCGTTCCACAGCGCGGCGGTGGTGACGATCGCGGTGCCGTGCTGGTCGTCGTGGAAGATCGGGATGTCCAGGGCGTCCTGGAGCCGGCGCTCGATCTCGAAGCAGCGCGGGGCCGAGATGTCCTCCAGGTTGACGCCGCCGAAGGACGGGGCGAGCCGCACCACGGTCTCGACGATCTCGTCGACGCCGGTGCAGGCCAGCGCGATCGGGACGGCGTCCACGCCACCGAACTGCTTGAAGAGGATCGCCTTGCCCTCCATCACGGGCAGCGAGGCCTCGGGGCCGATGTCGCCCAGGCCCAGCACCGCGGTGCCGTCGGTGACCACGGCGACGGTGTTGGACTTCCAGGTGTAGTCGTTGACCAGCTCGGGCTGCTCGGCGATGGCGGTGCAGACCCGGGCGACGCCCGGGGTGTAGGCGAGGGACAGGTCGTCCGCGTCGCGCACCGGCACGGTGGCACGGACCTCCATCTTGCCGCCGCGGTGGAGCGCGAAAACGGCGTCGACCGGGTCCTCGGTCGTGTCCTGGGTGTTGGGGTGGATGATCTCCGCTGCCACGATGACCTCTTCGTCAGTGTTCAGCGAGAGCGCAACGAACCCGACGGCAGCCGTCGGGCGGCGCCCTCGGTTGAGGGTTTTATGGGTGTTCTGCGCTGTGTTACTGCCGGCTGTACCCAGGCCCGGCCGGCCGGAGTCGGCAATGTGACGGACTCCGCTCGAGCCTAGGTCGGACCACGGCACCGCACCTTGTGCCGTTACGTCCATTTCGCACACCGTTCACGGCGAATCGACCACTTGACGACGGACGGACGTCGGAAGCGTCCGCCCGCCAGCGGCAACAGCCGTCCGGCGTGCACACCCGCAGGAGTGAACGCAGACCCGGAGGGGAGGCGGTGCCTCGGATCCAGAGCCGGCGTACCCGGCTTCCAGTCCTGCGCACCCCGGTCCTGTCGCGGACCGTCGGCCTGTGTTCATGCTTCGGGGGTCACCCGATACCAGATTCTGACACACCCGATGCCCGACCCAGCAGGCCGGGATGGCAGGATCCCGTGTTCGACGACCGGAATCCGGCGCTCCGCGTACTCGCGCGGACGTGGACAGCCCGCGCCGATCGGCGCGTACCGGCGGGTAACAGCACCACCTCTCCCACAGGAGCACCGCACGTCATGTACGTCCTGCACAACGCCATACGCACCGCCGGCCGGGTCGGCGCCACCGCCGTCGCCGGGTCCGTCCTCCTCACCGCCTGCGCCTCTCCCGCACCGAAGGAGCCGAACGAGGAGAAGCTCCACGACCGGCTGCCGGCCGCGGTGAAGTCCGCCGGCGCGATCAAGATCGGCGTGGACCTGAACTACGCGCCGGTCGAGTTCAAGAGCCAGGGCAACAAGCCGGACGGCCTCGACCCGGACATCGCCAACGCGCTGGGCGAGGTGCTGGGAGTCCGGGTGGAATTCGTCGACACCCCGTTCGACAAGCTGCTCCCCGGGCTGCACGCCAAGAACTACGACGTCGTGATGTCGGCGATGACCGACAACCGGCAGCGCCGCGAGGGCACCGACGAGACCGGCAAGCAGGTCACCCCGGGCGTGGACTTCGTGGACTACTTCATCGCCGGCACGTCGATCGTGGTGTCCAAGGGCAACCCGCAGAACATCGGCTCGCTCGACGACCTGTGCGGCCGCACCATCGCGCTGCAGCGCGGCACCACCCAGGCGGCGATCATCCAGCGGCAGACCGGGGCCTGCGAGAAGAACCGCAAGCCGATGACCGTGAAGCTCACCGACAGTGACGCCGAGGCGCTGGCCCTGGTCGGCTCGAACAAGGCCGTCGCCGACCTCAGCGACTTCCCGGTCGCCGCGTACGTCGCCCAGCAGGGCCAGAACGGCGCCCAGTTCCAGGTCGCCGGCGCGCAGCTCCAGGCGGCGCCGTACGGCATCGCGCTGACCAAGGAGAACTCCGAGCTGCGCGACGCGCTCACCAAGGCCCTGGACCGGATCATCCGCAACGGCGAGTACGAGAAGATCCTCAACAAGTGGGGCGTGGGCGCGGGCGCGGCACAGAACGCCGTGGTCAACGGCGGTTTCTGACCCGCCGGGTCTGCATACTTATACGCAGGGTGACAGGGGCGCGGCATTCGTCCGAATAGCGGACATCCTGGCCCCTTGTTATCCGATTTTGATCTGAATAAGGGTCCGTCCACCGGTGCCGAGTGGCAGGATTCCCACAACTCGGATCGCAAAAGCCCACCTCGGCGGAGGGTGGTGCTCGCTTCCCCCGGCGGCGCGCTCCGCCCGACTCTCCCAACAGGAGGAGATCCCCCTCATGACCGCTCGTACCCAGCGCACCCGTTTCCTCGCGGCTGGTGCCGCCCTGGCCGCCGGCACTCTGCTCCTCACCGCCTGTGGCAGCGACGGCGACAAGACGAGCACCGCCTCCGGCTCGTCGGCGCCGCTCTACAGCAAGCTCCCCGCCGACATCCAGAAGGCCGGCGTCGTCAAGGTCGGCTCCGAGGTCGCCTACGCGCCGGTGGAGTTCAAGCAGGGCGAGAAGATCACCGGCATCGACCCGGACCTGGCCGAGGCCCTGGGCAAGCAGCTCGGCGTGAAGTTCCAGATCCAGGACGCCGGCTTCGACACCCTGATCACCTCGCTCTCCACCAAGCGGATCGACCTGATCATGTCGGCGATGACCGACAACAAGGAGCGCCAGGGCAAGGGCGTCGACTTCGTCGACTACTTCAAGGCCGGCACCTCGATCCTGGTTCAGAAGGGCAACCCGAAGGGCATCAAGTCCCTGGAGGACCTGTGCGGCCAGACCGTCGCCCTGCAGAAGGCCACGGTCAACGAGGACACCGCCAAGGCCCAGTCCGAGAAGTGCAAGGCCGCCGGCAAGGGTGAGATCACCATCCAGGGCTACGAGCACGACGGCGAGGCCCTGCTGAAGCTGAAGGCCGGCGCCGCGGTGGCCGACCTCAACGACTACCCGGTCGCCGCGTACAACGCGCAGACCTCGGGCGGCGGCAAGGACTTCGAGGTCGTCGGCGAGCAGATCGACCCGGGTCTGTACGGCATCGGCGTCTCCAAGGAGAACGCGCAGCTGCGCGACGCGGTCAAGGCCGGCGTGGACGCCCTGATCGCCAACGGCGAGTACGCCAAGATCCTCGACAAGTGGAACGTCAAGCTCGGCGCGGTGACCGAGGCGACGGTCAACGGCGGCTCCTGAGCCACCGCCCCGGTCGGGCCCGCGGTTCGAGTGACCGCGGGCCCGACCCCGTCTCCCCCTCCGCCCGCCCGAGAGGCCTCATCCCCATGACTACTCCCCCGACCGGCCCGGACCAGGTGCCCGCCGAGCACGTGATCAAGGCGATCCCGGTGCGGCACTACGGCCGCTGGGTGGCCGCGGTCGCCGTCGTCGCCCTGCTGGCCGCCCTGATCGCCGCCTTCGCCGGCGCGAAGATCCAGTGGTCCATCACCGGCGACTACCTGTTCAAGCCCGAGATGATCAAGGGCGCCGGCAACACCCTGCTGATCAGCGTCGCCTCGATGGCGCTTGGCCTGATCCTCGGTGTGCTCGCCGCCGTCATGCGGCTCTCCCACAACCCGGTCACCTCGACCGTGGCGTGGGGCTACATCTGGCTGTTCCGCGGCACCCCGGTGCTGGTCCAGCTGCTGATCTGGTGGAACCTGGCGCTGGTCTTCCCGACCATGTTCGGCACCTCCACCAACGAAATCATCACCCCGTTCATGGCGGCCTTCCTGGGCCTGGGCATCAACGAGGGCGCCTACATGGCGGAGATCGTCCGGGCCGGCATCCAGTCGGTGGACGAGGGCCAGACCGAGGCCGCCCACGCGCTCGGCATCTCCCGGACCAAGACCATGTGGCGGATCGTGCTGCCGCAGGCGATGCGGGTCATCGTCCCGCCGACCGGCAACGAGTTCATCAACATGCTGAAGACCTCCTCGCTGGCGTACGTGGTGACCTACCCCGAGCTGGTCACCAAGGCCAAGGACGTCTACACCAGCAACCTCGCGGTGATGGAGCTGCTCTTCGTCACCTGCTTCTGGTACCTGGTGCTCACCACGATCTTCAGCATCGGCCAGTACTACCTGGAGCGGCACTACGCCAAGGGCTCCACCCGGAACCTGCCGCCGACCCCGCTGCAGAAGATCAAGGCCAACCTCTTCTCCCTGGGGCGTGCCAAGTGACCGACTTCGAGAAGTCCACCCCGTCGAACGTCCTGGTCCGCGCCGAGGGCGTGCGCAAGTCCTACGGCCTGGTCGAGGTGCTCAAGGGCATCGACCTGGAGGTCCGCAAGGGCGAGGTGTTCTGCCTGGTCGGCCCCTCCGGCTCCGGCAAGTCCACCTTCCTGCGCTGCATCAACCACCTGGAGAAGATCAACGCCGGCCGGCTCTGGGTCGACGGCGAGCTGGTCGGCTACCGGCAGAAGGGCGACAAGCTCTACGAGCTGAAGGACAAGGAGGTCGCCCTGCAGCGCCGTGACATCGGCATGGTGTTCCAGCGCTTCAACCTCTTCCCGCACATGACCGCGCTGGAGAACGTGATCGAGGCGCCGGTCCAGGTGAAGGGCCAGGCCAAGGCCGCCGCCAAGGAGCGGGGCATGCAGCTGCTCGAGCGGGTCGGCCTCGCCGACAAGGCGAAGAACTACCCCTCTCAGCTCTCCGGCGGCCAGCAGCAGCGCGTGGCGATCGCCCGCGCCCTGGCCATGGAGCCGAAGCTGATGCTCTTCGACGAGCCCACCTCGGCGCTCGACCCGGAGCTCGTCGGCGACGTCCTGGACGTCATGCGCCAGCTCGCCCAGGACGGAATGACCATGATCGTGGTGACCCACGAGATGGGCTTCGCCCGCGAGGTCGGCGACGCGCTGGTCTTCATGGACGGCGGCGTCGTGGTCGAATCCGGTCACCCGCGCGAGGTGCTCACCAATCCGCAGCACGAGCGCACCCGCGCCTTCCTCTCCCGGGTGCTCTGAGTCCGCGGCCCGATCCCCGGCGCCCGTCGCGTTCCCCGCGGCGGGCGCCGACACATGCGGGCGCGACGTAATACCCTGGAGGCACTTGGCCCGTTACGGCCCCTGTCGGCCGCTGTGGAAGGACCCCCGTGGAGCTCGCCTCGTACGCCGACTTCGCCGTCCGGCTGGTCAACACCGAGGAACCGCAGCGCGGCACCGACGCGCTGACCACGGTGGACGCGGTGCGCGGCCTGTTCGGCACGCCCTCGCGCGCCGCCCAGCTGGCCGACGAGGCCGACCTGCCCCGGCTGCGCGCCGTCCGCACCCGGCTGCGCGGCGTCTTCGAGGCGGCCGCGGCCGGCGAGGAGGTCCGGGCCGTCGACCTGCTCAACAGCCTGATGGTCGAGTACCCGGTCAGCCCGGTGGTCTCCGGCCACGACTACCCGGACGAGAACGGCCGGCCCGACTGGCACCTGCACCTGGCCGACAACGCGCCCACCGCCGCCGCCAACTACACCGCGGTGGCCTGCATGGGCCTGGCCATCCACCTGACCGAGCTGGGCGTCGACCGGCTCGGCATCTGCCAGGCCGCGCCCTGCCGCAACTCCTACCTCGACACCTCGACCAACCGCTCGCGCCGCTACTGCTCGGACCGCTGCGCGACCCGGGCCAACGTCGCCGCCTACCGCGCCCGCAAGCGCGAGGAGGCGCAGCGCGCCGCGCTCGCCCCTCAGGGCTGAGGCGGCCGGGCCGTCACCCCGCCCGGCCTCGGCCACACCCGCAGCAGCACCCGGCCGAGCACCAGGGCGTCCGGGACGGGGCCGTACTCCCGGCTGTCGCTGGCCACCAGCGGGTTGTCGGAGAGCATCCACCAGCCGTCGGCCCGCCGCTGCGCCGCGCGCTTGACCACCAGCAGGTCCCGGCGGTGCGGGTGCCGGAACAGCGCCACCGCGCCGGGCCGCAGCGGCGCGCCGTAGCGGACCAGGACCCGGTCGCCGTCGAACAGGGTGCGCCGCATCGAGGGACCGCTGATGTCGACCAGCCCGAACGGTGTCCGGTATCGCACGGTTCAGTCTCCTTCTTTTGCCCTAGGCCCCCGGGGCGACAGCGAATCCGACGAGGCGTAAGGGTAATGTCGGGCGCGGGAAGACGATCTAAGGAAGGACTCCCATGTTCTCTCGTCTGTTTGCTCCGCGGGTCACCGCTCACGCCCACTGCGACCTGCCCTGCGGCGTGTACGACCCCGCTCAGGCCCGTATCGAGGCCGAGTCGGTGAAGGCCACTCAGGAGAAGTACCAGGCCAACGAGGACCCGCACTTCCGTGCGCGCGCCATCGTCATCAAGGAGGAGCGCGCCGAGCTGGTCAAGCACCACCTCTCCGTGCTGCACACCGACTACTTCAAGGCCCCGCACTTCGAGGCGTACCCGGGTCTGCACGAGCTGTTCAACCGTGCCGGCAAGGCCGCCTCCGCCGCCAAGGCCTCCACGGACCCGGCCACCGGCCAGGCCCTGCTCGACCTGATCGCCGAGATCGACGCGATCTTCTGGGAGACCAAGAAGGCCTGACCCCGGCCCTCGGACGAGCACCCGGCCCGCACACCGCGGAGCCGGGTGCTTTTCTCTTTCGCCGCGGCAAACCCTTTCCGGGTCGCCGCCGGCCGCGAGTACGCTCGCACATATGATCCGCACCGCGACCGTCACCGACGTCCCCGTCATCCGCTCGATGATCCGCGAGCTCGCCGACTACGAGAAGGCGCTCACCGAGGCGAAGGCCACCGAGGAGCAGCTGCGCGAGGCGCTGTTCGGCGAGAACCCCGCGGTCTTCGGCCTGATCGCCGAGGACGACGCGTCCGGCGAGCCGGTGGGCTTCGCCCTGTGGTTCCGCAACTTCTCCACCTGGAAGGGCACCCACGGGATCTACCTGGAGGACCTCTACGTCCGGCCCGGGGCGCGCGGCGGCGGCCACGGCAAGGCGCTGCTGACCGAGCTGGCGCGGATCGCGGTGGAGCGCGGCTACGCCCGCATGGAGTGGTCGGTGCTGGACTGGAACGAGCCGTCGATCAACTTCTACAAGTCGCTCGGCGCGGTCGGCATGGACGAGTGGACCACGTTCCGGCTGACCGGCGAGGCGCTCACCGAACTGGGTTCGCGCCCGCGCTGAGGCGCGCGCGTTCGCTCGTTCCCGTGATCGTCGTCCGAGATCACGACAGAGGCCGGTCGATCGCGGTAACGTCTCGGGCGGATGCACGGCGTTCCGACTGTCCCGGGTGGGTATGGACCGGTACGTACCGCACCACCCCTCTGGACAGTTGGGGCAAGCAGTTGAACCGAGCAACAGGAAGTGCCGAGGCCGTCCGGCCGCAAGCACCGCGCGTCACCCAGGAGGTGAGGGTGTCCCAGATCGACGGCGAGCCCGGAGTGAAGGACTTCGTGGAGGTCCGGCTGCCCGCTGCGGGGGCCTACCTCTCCGTGCTGCGAACGGCCACGGCCGGTCTCGCGGCCCGGTTGGACTTCACCCTGGACGAGATCGAGGATCTCCGGATCGCGGTGGACGAGGCCTGCGCGATCCTGCTCCAGCAGGCGGTGCCGGGCTCGATCCTGAGCTGCGAGTTCCGCCTGGTCGGCGACTCCCTGCGGGTCACCGTCTCGGCGCCGACCACCGACGGCCGCGCTCCCGAGCGCGACACCTTCGCCTGGACGGTGCTCTCCGCGCTGGCCGGCGAGGTCGACTCCTCCGTCGGCGAGGACAACACGGTCTCCATCAGCCTCCACAAGAAGCGCGGCGGGGCGCCGTCCCAGCCGTAGTGAAAGTGCTCCCGGAACGGAACGGGTGATCGCCGTGAGTGATCTGGACCGCACAGTTGCTGTCGTACCGCCCCAGGCGAGCGCTGCCCGCACCGCCACCCCTGACGAAGCGCACCCGAAGGACTCCCACCGGATGAGCCAGCCGACCGACCCGAAGCCCGACCGGCCCGAGGCGTCCGCCTCCGAGCCCGCGGACGACGGGCCGGCGGCGGCCGCCGCGGAGACCGTGCGCTCGACCGTGCCGGCCCAGGGGCAGCGCTCCGGGGCACCGGACCGGGAGGCGGCCCGCGCGCTGTTCGTGCGGCTCTCGCAGCTGCCCGAGGGCTCGCCGGAGCGGGTGGAGATCCGGAACCAGCTGGTGCGGATGCACATCCCGCTGGTCGAGCACCTGGCCCGCCGCTTCCGCAACCGCGGCGAGCCGCTCGACGACCTGACCCAGGTTGCCACCATCGGCCTGATCAAGTCGGTGGACCGCTTCGACCACGAGCGCGGGGTGGAGTTCTCCACGTACGCGACGCCGACCATCGTCGGCGAGATCAAGCGCCACTTCCGGGACAAGGGCTGGGCGGTGCGGGTGCCGCGCCGGCTCCAGGAGCTGCGGCTGTCGCTGACCACGGCGACCAGCGAGCTGTCCCAGCGGCACGGGCGCTCCCCCACGGTGCACGAGCTCGCCGAGCACCTGGGCATCTCGGAGGAGGACGTGCTGGAGGGCCTGGAGTCCGCCAACGCGTACTCCACGCTGTCGCTGGACGTCCCGGACAGCGACGACGAGTCGCCTGCCGTGGCGGACACCCTGGGCGCGACCGACGAGGCGCTGGAGGGCGTCGAGTACCGGGAGTCGCTCAAGCCGCTGCTCGCCCAACTGCCGCCGCGCGAGCAGAAGATCCTGGTGCTGCGCTTCTTCCGCAACATGACCCAGTCGCAGATCGCGGCGGAGGTCGGCATCTCCCAGATGCACGTCTCCCGGCTGCTGGCCAGGACACTGGCCCAGCTCCGCGAGAAGCTCCTCGTCGAGGAGTAGGGCACCGGGAGCGGCGCACCGACGCGAAGACCCGCCCACGGCACGGCAGTGGGCGGGTCTTCGCGTCGCCCGGGAGCGGTCCCGCTCAGCCGGCGGTGGTGCCGTAGAGCAGCGCGGTCACCTTGGGGTTCAGCAGCGCGACGATGCCGGTCAGGCCGAGCAGGGCGACCACGACGCCCGCGGCGGCGCTGACGCCGCCGGCCTGCCACATGTAGTAGGCGACCGGGAGGCAGATCGAGTTGGTGAGCAGCGCCGGCGTGCGCCCCCAGCGGCGCGCCCTGAGCAGGGCGCGCCCCGCCAGCAGGGGGAACAGCCCCATCAGGAGCAGCACCGCCCCGCCCATCTCGGTGCGGCCGAGCGCGGCGGAGTCGCCGAAGAATCCGGCCACCAGGTCGTAGAGGCCCCAGCCGGCCAGCGCGGCGCCCTCCAGGGCGGTGATCGCGGCTCCGACGAGCAGCGGGGTGGGCCGGGCGGGCGCGGGGGCGGTGGTTTCTGCGGTCACCCCAGCAGGGTAACGGCACCCCTTCCGGGACCGACCCGTAGGCTGATCGTCATGCGCGCACTCCTGGTCGTGAACCCGAAGGCCACCACCACCAGCGCCCGGACCCGGGACGTGCTGACGCACGCCCTGCGCAGCGATCTGAAGCTGGACGTGGCCCACACGGAGTACCGCGGCCACGCGCGCGACCTGGCCCGCCAGGCGGCCGAGGAGGGCCAGGTCGACCTGGTGGTGGCCCTGGGCGGCGACGGGACCGTCAACGAGGTCGTGAACGGCCTGCTGGCGCACGGCCCGCACGACCGGGTGCCGCGCCTGGCGGTGGTGCCGGGGGGCTCGACCAACGTGTTCGCCCGCGCACTGGGCCTGCCGAACCACCCGGTGGAGGCCACCGGTGTGCTGCTGGACGCGCTGGACCGGCGCCGGGAGCGGGCGATCGGCCTGGGCAAGGCGATGACCGAGGGCCTGCCGGACCGCTGGTTCACCTTCACCGCGGGGCTGGGCTTCGACGCCGGGGTGGTGGGCCGGGTGGAGGAGCAGCGCAAGGCGGGGCGCAGGTCGACGCACGCGCTCTACGTGAACCAGGCGCTCCGCCACTTCGTCACGGAGCGTGAACACCGCCGGTCGGGCCCGATCACGCTGGAGACGCCCGGCGAGGGGGCGGTGCCGGGCATGGTGCTGGCCATAGTCTCCAACACTTCTCCGTGGACGTTCCTCGGCAACCGCCCGGTGTTCCCTTCGCCCTCCGCCTCCTTCGACACGGATCTGGACGTCTTCGGCATCACTCGAATGACCGCGTTCGGCACGGCTCGAACGGTCCGTCAGATTCTTCGCGCGCAGACCCCCGGGCAGGCCGGCGCCAAGCCCTCCGGTCCCACCGGAAAGCACGTCGTCTCCTATCACGACGTCCGGCACTTCACCTTGGTTTCCCAGGAACCGGCCCCGTTTCAGGTCGATGGGGACCACCTTGGAGACAGGAGTCGCGTCAGTTTCACAGGCGTTCGGCGGGCACTGCGTGTGATTGTGTGACCAGAAGGGGGTCCCGCCCTTCTTCTCGAACGCACAAGCCCCTTCACCCCATAGAAGTACGGCCTGTGAGGTAGGCGACACCGAAGAATCAAAAATTTCTTGCCGAAGGGGGTTGTATCCGCGTCCGAGGTTTGCGAACCTCTACATGGCGATCGGGACAGGCCGCAGCGGGACGGCGGCAGGATCCCTTGATAGCCGGAACCCCACTCAGCACAGACCGCCCGGGCCCGATGGGCCTTAGGTCCCTTTTGCTGTTGCGGGATTCGTGAAAGCGTTCACATTCACAAGCCATCGAGTGTGTCGGCCGGGCCACAGCCCGCCGACCGGAGGAGTTGGACCACCATGGACTGGCGCCACCGCGCTGTCTGCCGCGAAGAGGACCCGGAGCTGTTCTTCCCGATCGGGAACACCGGCCCCGCTCTGCTGCAGATCGAGGAAGCCAAGGCCGTGTGCCGCCGCTGTCCCGTCATGGAGCAGTGCCTGCAGTGGGCGCTGGAGACCGGCCAGGACGCCGGCGTCTGGGGCGGCATGAGCGAGGACGAGCGTCGTGCGATGAAGCGCCGCGCCGCCCGCAACCGGGCCCGCACCGCCTGACGTTCCGTCAGGCAGCAACTGATCGATCCACGATCAAAGGCTTGGCCGCGATGGCCGGCCGAGCCTTCCGACGACGCGAGCCGCCCAGCTACTTGATACTGCTCACTGAGAGCAATATCGTGGACCTGAGGCGCTCACCGTGTGCAACACACGTGGCGGGCGTCGCGCCACCCAGAGCCCCCGTTCCGGCCGACTCCCCCCGACGGCCGGACCGGGTTGAGAGGCCCTGTCGACCCACCCCCCCCGGTCGACAGGGCCTCGTTTCTCTTCCCCCTACTTCACCGGGATCTCCAGCACCACCTTGGTGCCGCCGTCGGGCGCGGCCACCATGTCGAAGGTGCCGCCCAGCTCGCCGGTGGCCAGGGTGCGGACGATCTGCAGCCCGAGGTTGCCGGCCTTCTGCGGGTCGAAGTCCTCGGGCATGCCCTTGCCGTCGTCCTGCACGGTGATCAGCAGGTACTCCTCCGGGCGGGCGCCGCCGTTCCAACTGTCCGACCAGCCCTTGCCGGTGGCGGGGGCCCGGCCGCGCAGTGCGCTGACCTCCAGGTTGCCGGCCGCGCTCGGACCGAAGGCGTGCTCCAGGGCGTTCTGCAGCAGCTCGGTGAGGATCATCGCCAGCGGGGTGGCCACCTCGGCGGAGAGGATGCCGAAGGAGCCGCTGCGCCGGGTGGCGACCCGGCCGTCCTGGGAGAGCTCCATCACCATGGCGAGCACCCGGTCGGCGATCTCGTCGAAGGCGACCGCCTCGTCCAGGCCCTGCGACAGGGTCTCGTGCACGATGGCGATCGAGCCGACCCGGCGCACCGCCTCGTCGAGCGCGGCCCGGGCGGAGTCGGAGTCCATCCGGCGGGACTGCAGGCGCAGCAGCGCGGCGACGGTCTGCAGGTTGTTCTTCACCCGGTGGTGGATCTCCCGGATGGTGGCGTCCTTGGTCATCAGCTCGCGGTCGCGGCGGCGCAGTTCGGTGACGTCGCGGCAGAGCACCAGCGAGCCGGTGGGGGTGCCCTTGGGCTTGAGCGGGATGGTGCGCAGGGTGACGACGCCGCCCTGGGCCTCCACCTCGGTCTGCCGGGGCGCCCAGCCGGAGGCCATCTTGACCAGGCCCTCGTGGACGGCCGCCCGGCTGGGCGGCACCAATTCGGCGGTGGTCCGTCCGAGGTGACTGCCCACCAGGTCCGAGGTGAGGCCGATCCGGTGGTAGGCGGAGAGCGCGTTGGGGCTGGCGTAGGTGACCACGCCGTCGGCGTCCAGGCGGATCAGGCCGTCGCCGACCCGGGGGGCCGCGTCCATGTCGGTCTGCTCGGCGCCGGGGTAGGGGAAGGTGCCGGCGGCGATCATCTGGGCCAGGTCGGAGGCGGACTGCAGGTAGGTGAGCTCCAGCCGGCTGGGGGTGCGGACGGTGAGCAGGTTGGTGTTGCGGGCGATCACGCCGAGCACCTTGCCCTCGCGCCGGACCGGGATGGACTCGACCCGGACCGGCACCTCCTCGCGCCACTCCGGGTCGCCCTCGCGGACGATCCGCCCCTCGTCGTAGGCGGCGTCCAGCAGCGGCCGGCGGCCGCGCGGGACCAGGTGGCCGACCATGTCGTCCTGGTACGAGGTGGGGCCGGTGTTGGGCCGCATCTGGGCGACCGAGACGTACCGGATGCCGTCCCAGGTGGGGATCCACAGCACCAGGTCGGCGAAGGAGAGGTCGGAGAGCAGCTGCCACTCCGACACCAGGAGGTGGAGCCACTCCACGTCGGCACCGGTGAGGGTGGTGTGGCGGCGGACGAGTTCGTTCAACGAGGGCACACCGTGACTGTAACGCCGGACGGGCCGGCCCACGTTGTCCAGACCAATTGGAGGACGGCTCTGGACAACCCAGATTGGTCTAGTCCACAATGGAGATGCACCAAGGAGCCGCCCACCGCGCACACTGCCCTGACCGCGCGAGGCAGCTCCGAGGTCGGTGGTCCAGCGCCCGAGGGTCCCGCACAACTCTCGGCCGGAACGGGCCGCCGACGACAGCTCCGGGCTGCGGTGCCGCACGGGTTGAGGGTCCTGTGTCGGCGCCGTGGCCCGTAGTGTTTCCCCCGTCCGCGCTCCCGGCGCGGGGGGACGCGAAGGACCCCCCGGCCGCTCGGCGCAGCCGGGGGGTCCTTCGCGTTCCGGGGTCAGCGGGTCTCGGTGACCTTGGCCAGGGCGCGCGGCGCGTCCGGGTCCTGCCCGCGGGCGATGGTGACCTCGTACGCGAGCAGCTGCAGCGGCAGGATCTCCAGGATCGGCTGCACCTCCTCGGACACCCCGGCGGGGAGCGCGAAGCCGGCGGAGGCGGCGTCCACCTGCTCCTGCTGGCCGACCACCACCAGATCCGCGCCGCGGCCGCGCAGGCGGTCCAGCACCGGCTGGAGGGCCTCGCCGCCCTTGCCCTCCGGGACGATCGCGATCACCGGCGAGACGTTGTCGACCATGGCCAGCGGGCCGTGCAGCAGGTCGGCGCCGGAGAACGGGGTGGCCGGGATGTAGGTGGTCTCCATCAGCTTCAGCGCCGCCTCGCGGGCGGTCGGGTAGCCGTAGCCGCGCGAGGTGATGACCAGGCGCTGCGCGAAGCGGTAGCGCTCGGCCAGCGCCTTGACCTCGGCCTGCCGGTCCAGCACGCCCGCGGCCAGCTCCGGCAGGTCCTTGGCGGCCGCGCCGTCGCCGCCGCGCAGGCCCTCGACGAAGAGGTACAGGGCGAGCAGCTCGGCCGTGTAGGTCTTGGTGGCGGGCAGCGCCTTCTCCGGGCCGGCCAGCACGTCGATGTGGAACTCGGAGACCTCGGCCAGCGGGGAGCCGGCGTTGTTGGTCACCGCGAGGGTGATCGCCCCGGCCTCGCGGGCGGCCTTGGTGGAGGCCACCAGGTCGGGCGAGCCGCCGGACTGGCTGACGGTGATCACCAGGCAGTCGCGGAGGTCCGGCTTGGCGCCGTACGCGGTGGTGGTGGACATCGAGGTGAGGCCGGCCGGCTTGCCGAGCAGGACCTCGACCAGGTACTTCGCGTACAGCGCGGCGTTGTCCGAGGTGCCGCGCGCGGTCAGCAGGACGAAGCGCGGGTTGCGGGCCGCGATCCCGGCCGCGATCTCGCGGATCTTCGGGGCGCCCTCGTCGAGGATGCGCCGGAGGACGGCCGGTTGCTCGGCCATCTCCGCCGCCATGCAGCGGCCCGGGACGCGGGGGCCGGGGAGGGTCTGCGGGTCGGACATCGGGGTGTGCCTCCGTGAAGACGGTCCTCCCCGACGGGCGGCTGCCCGCCGGGGACCTTCCTGACGGCGGCGAGTCCGCACACTCGCTGCTGGGTTGTCCGGACCGATTCTACGTGCGCCCCGGTCACCGCGCCCCGGTCGGCCGGGGCGTCACGACGGGTTGTTGATCAGTTGGTCGATCCTGGCGTCGGCCTCCTTGGTGGCCTCGTCGACCGACTTTCCCTTGAGGATGTCGTTGAGCATGCTCACCAGGACGTTCTGCTTCTCGATCGCGCCCCAGCCCGGGGCCAACGGGGTGAACCAGGCGTCCGGCACCGCGTTGGCCGCGGCGGCGGTGGTGGCCTTGTCCTTCAGCGGCGCCAGCTGGGTGAGGTTGTTGGGCAGGGTGTCCTTGTTGACCAGGACCTGCTGGGACTTGGTCGAGGTGAACATCCGGATCCACTCGGCGGCGAGCGCCGCGGACTGCGACTTCGCGGTGATCGCGAGGTCGGAGCCGCCGATGAAGGAGGGCAGCGGCTTGCCGTTCGGGCCGGGCATGCCGACGACCTTGAGCGCGTCCTTGAGCTTGGGCTCGCCGGAGATCGGCGCGATGGCGGTGGAGATCTCCCAGCCGTTGCCGTAGATCATGGCGGCCTTCTGCCGGCCGAGCACGGTGGCCTGGTTGGCCTCGTTCACCTTCCAGTCGCCCTTGTTGTACTTCTTCACCAGGTCGACGAAGTGCTGGATGCCCTGCTGGGACTTGGGGTCGTGCAGGGTGCCGTGCCAGCGGCCGCCGTTGTCGAAGCGGGCGATGGCGCCGTCGTAGGCGGCGACGTAGGACATCGCGGCGTACCAGTACGGGCCGGGCAGGTAGACCGGGGAGAACCCGGCGTTGCCCTTGTTCTTCGACTGCAGCTTGTCCAGCGCGGAGAGCAGGTCTTCCTCGGTCTTGGGGAAGTCGGGGCTGCCGGTCGCGTCCTGGAACATCTGCGCGTTGTAGATGCCGACCCGGGCGCCCGCGTAGTAGGGGACGCAGTAGAGCTTGTCCTGGTAGCTGCAGGTGTTGACCAGGCCCTTGATCCACGCGTCGGAGTTGTCGAAGGAGGTCCGGTCCACCGGGGCGAGCGCGCCGCTGAGGATGTACTTCATGGTCTCGGTGTTGCCGAGCTCGACCACGTCGGGGGCGTTGCCGTCCTTGAGGGCCGCGTCCAGGTTGTTGATCTTGTCGGCCCAGGTCTGGTAGCTGAGCTTGAGCTGGACCTTGGGGTACTTGGCGGCGAACTCGTCGTTGACCTGCTGCACGAGCTCGGGCCAGCTGGTCTGGGCCTCGTTCATCAGCCACACGGTCACGGTGCCGGTCATCGCCTTGGGGTCGGGTGCGCTGCCCGCCCCCTTCTCCGACGGGCTCCCGGACCCGCAACCCGTGGCGGTGGCCAGCAGGGCCGCGGTGGCGAGCGCGGCGAATACCTGACGCTTCACGCAATCCTCCGGAAAATCATGGGGGTCTGCGCTGTGGTACAGACCAGATCCACGGATCCTGGCCTAGACCACTATCTGCGTCAACGCAGCTCGGGGCTCAAGTAGCCCTTGTTGCAAACCTGTTGTGCACCCCGACCTGGCCATGTCAGACCAGGTGCTTCAGGTCTCTTTAAGGTCACGTTGAGGCGGGCTTGAGGGGGGAGTCTTTGTCCGGAAAAAACGTGATCCGGGCCCCCACTTGGTCCAGTCCAACTACGACGGAGTCAAGCGTTGATAACGGCTTGCGCAACCGCTCTTTGAACCCTTGACGCCTCTCATTGGTCCATGCCAATCTCCAGGCGTTGGTCTAAACCAATGGTCTACTCCACCTGAATCGGTGACGTTCCCCCCACAGGCACAACGCAGCTCGCAGGCCTCGGCCCCGCAGCCCGGTGCCCTACCTTGCTCATCCCTCTGGAGGATGGTTTGAACCGCAAGATCGCAGCCGTGGCCGCCATTGCCACCGTGCTCGTTGCCTCGGCTTGCTCCTCGTCCGGTTCCTCCGGCGACTCCAAGCAGGCGACGCTCAGCACGGACGGCAAGGGCAAGAAGATCACCGTCTGGCTGATGGACGACGCCCAGAAGGGCTGGCCGGGCGTGGTCGAGGCCGCCAAGGCCGAGTTCAAGGAGAAGACCGGCGCCGACGTCGACATCCAGTGGCAGACCTGGACCAACTACACCACCAAGCTCGACACCGCGCTGCTCTCCGGCAACGCCCCCGACATGCTCGAGGTCGGCAACACCCAGGCCGCCAAGTACATCGAGGCCGGCTCCTTCGTCGACCTGACCGGCGTCAAGGGCCAGTTCGAGAACTCGGACAAGTGGCTGGACTCGCTGGCCGCCTCCGGCCAGTCCGGTGACGGCACCAAGACCTACGCCGTGCCGTACTACGCCGGTGCCCGCGTCCTGATCTACCGCAAGGACCTCTTCGAGGCCGCGGGCGTCAAGGAGGCCCCGAAGACCCTGGGCGAGCTGAAGGACGCGCTCACCAAGGTCAAGGCCGCCAACGCCTCGACCCCGAACTTCTCCGCCCTGTACCTCCCGGGCCAGAACTGGTACACCGCCGCCTCCTTCGGCGCCGGCACCTTCGGTGTCAAGGGCATCGTCGCCAAGAAGGACGGCGACAAGTGGACCGGCACCCTGACCGACCCGAAGTTCATCGAGGGCGTCAAGGCCTGGAACGACCTGCAGAAGGAGTTCTCGGTCGGTGGCACCACCACCGACGAGGCCACCCAGGACGCGCTGATGGCCAAGGGCAACATCGCCGCCATCGTCGGCGCCGGCTGGGAGGTCGGCTCGGTCACCGACCCCAAGGCGGGCGACCCGTCGCTGAAGGACAAGCTGGCCACCATCGCCCTCCCGGGTGCGGCCGCCGGCTCCACCACCCCGGCCTTCCTCGGCGGCTCCGACCTGGCCGTCCCGGCCAAGGCCGCCAACGCCGGCCTGGGCGCGACCTTCCTGCAGATCTACACCAACACCAAGCAGCAGACCGAGCTCGCGAAGTTCGCGATCCCGAACGCGAAGAACCTGGTCGCCGCGTACAAGGCCGCCTCGCCGGCCAACAAGGCCACCGGTGACGCCGCCGAGGGCGCGACCTGGTTCATCCCGAACTCGCCGCTGTGGTCCGGTGCCGACGAGACCGCGCTGAAGAACGCCTTCGGTGCGATCGCCGCCGGTGGCGACCCGGCCGCCGAGCTCAAGAAGGTCCAGGACACCGTGGTGAAGGACCTCAACGGCTGACACGGCTGAGCTGAGCTGAAGCAGAGGGGTGGGCAGTTCGCGAGCGACGCGGACTGCCCACCCGTGCGCCAGGACCGAACCAGTTCCGCGGGCCTTGGAAGGACCCTGATGAGTGTGACCACCGACGAGACCGTTATCCGGTCCGAGGCCGCCGGGCCCGTCCCGGCCGGGAAGCCGCAGCGCCGCGGGTTCTTCGCAGCGGGCCTCCACATCCCCTACGCCATGATCCTGCCGGCCGTGATCGCCATGGTGGGCATGCTGGCGTACCCGCTGTACAGGCTCTTCGACCTGTCCTTCCAGAACGTCAACCGCTACGCCTACCTGGTCAACCCGGCGCTCGCGAAGTACATCGGGTTCGACGGCTACACCAAGGTGCTCGGCGACAGCGAGTTCTGGGACGTCGTGCTCCGCTCGATCTGCTTCACGGTCGAGCTGGTCGCCGCCTCGATGGTGCTGGGCATGCTCTTCGCCCTGCTGCTCAACCGGGTCTCGCCCTGGGTCCGGGTCGTCTGCATCACCGTGATGATGTTCGTCTGGGCCATCCCCGCCCTGGTCACCGGCACCGTCTTCCGCTGGCTGTTCGCCTCGAACGGCGGCGTCGTCGACTACCTGTGGTTCCTGGTCACCGGTGACGAGTCGGTCAAGCACTACGACTGGTTCGCCGACCCGACCGTCGGCCTCTACGCGGTCGGCGCCGCGGTCATCGTCTGGGGCGCGCTGCCCTTCCTGGTGATCGGCCTGTACGCCGCGCTCACCCAGGTGCCGAAGGAGCTGATGGAGGCCGCCAAGCTGGACGGCGCCAACGCCTTCCAGGCCTTCCGCCACGTGACCGTCCCGGTCATCAAGCCCTTCCTGATGATCAGCACCGCGCTCAGCTTCATCTGGGACTTCCAGGTCTTCGCGCAGATCTTCTCGCTGCGCAACACCTCTCCCGAGCCGGGCTACTGGACGATCGGCACCTTCCTCTACGAGAAGGGCATCGTCGCCTCCAAGTACAGCGACAGCTCGGTGATCTCGATCGCCATGATCCTCCTCATGCTGGCGGTGCTGGTGTTCTACATCCGCCAGATGCTCAAGATCGGAGCCCAGGACCGATGACCGTCGTCGACCACAAGCCCGCGCCGGCCGTCGCCGCCGCCCCCAAGGTCAAGGCCAAGGCCCGCGCCACCGGTCGGAGCTCCGCCGCCACCTGGATCTGGAACCTGCTCGGCCTCGGTTTCGCCCTGGTGATGGCCTTCCCGATCTACTGGATGATCATCACCACGTTCAAGACGAACAAGGACCTGATCGCCCAGGACCCGACGTTCTGGCCCAGCTCCTTCTCGTTCGAGAGCTACAAGACCGTCCTAAACGACACCGAGTTCTGGCCGTCGCTGCAGAACACCCTGATCATCACGCTCGGCGCGGTGGCCATGGGCCTGATCGTCGGCTTCCTCGCCGCGATCGGGGTGGCCCGCTTCAACTTCCGCGGCCGCAGCTTCTTCATCGTCACCATGCTGGTGGTCCAGATGGTGCCCCTGCTCGCGCTGATCGTCCCGCTGTACGTGGTGATGAACAACGCCGGCATGACCGGCACGCTGGTCGGCGTGATGCTGGCCTACCTGGTCTTCACCGTCCCGTACGTGGTCTGGACGCTGCGCTCGTTCATCGTGAACATCCCGGCCGAGCTGGACGAGGCGGCCATGGTCGACGGCTGCACCCAGTGGGGCGCCTTCTTCCGGATCATCCTGCCGCTCACCCTGCCCGGCCTGATCACCACCGGCGTCTACAGCTGGATCCAGGCCTGGAACGAGTTCATCGTCGCCAACACCCTGCTCGCCACCGGCGGCCAGAAGACGGCGATGGCCTGGCTGACCTTCTACGCCACCACCCCCACCCGCGGCGCGGACTACGGCGCGCAGATGGCCGGCGCGCTGCTGGTGTCGCTGCCCGTGATCGTCCTCTTCGTGTTCTTCCAGAAGAAGGTGTCGGCCGGCCTCACCGCCGGCGCGGTCAAGGGCTAGAACCCTTCCTCACGCCCCACACCGCACACCTCCAGCACCCCCACCACCAGGGAAGGAACCATGGCGATGCCCGGTTCGGAAAGCGTCGAACTCCTCCACGACGCCGGCGCGGTCCTGCAGCCCGGCTTCGCCGGACAGACCGCACCCGACTGGCTGCGCCGCAGACTGGGCTCGGGAGAGCTCGGCGGAGTCGCCCTGTTCGGCCGCAACATCCACACCCCGCAGCAGGTCGCCCGGCTCACCTCCGAGCTGTACGCGCTCAACGGCGACCTGCTGATCGCCACCGACGAGGAGGGCGGCGACGTCACCCGGCTGGAGGTGACCAGCGGCTCCTCGTACCCGGGCAACCACGCGCTCGGTGAGGTCGACGACACCGACCTCACCGAACGGGTCGCCCGCTCGATCGGCTTCGACCTCTCCAGCGTCGGCGTGAACCTCAACTACGCGCCCGACGCGGACGTCAACTCCAACCCGGACAACCCGGTGATCGGCGTCCGGTCCTTCGGCGGCGACGGCGGACTCGCCGCCCGCCACACCGCCGCGTACGTCCGCGGCCTGCAGTCGGCCGGCGTCGCCGCCTGCGCCAAGCACTTCCCCGGCCACGGCGACACCGCCGGCGACTCGCACCTGGGCCTGCCCCGGATCGACCTCTCGCCCGAGCAGTTCGCCGAGCACCTGCTGCCCTTCAAGGCCGCCATCGCCGCCGGCGTGAAGTCGATCATGACGGCACACATCCTCTTCCCCGCGTACGACCCCGAGCTGCCCGCCACCATGTCCCGGCGGATCCTCACCGGGCTGCTGCGCGAGGAGCTCGGCTTCGAGGGCCTGATCGTCACCGACGGCATCGAGATGGGCGCCATCTCCGGCACCCACGGCGTCGCCGCCGGCTCGGTGCGGGCCGTCGCGGCCGGCGCCGACACCATCTGCGTCGGCGGCGGGCTCCAGGACGAGGAGGCCTTCGTCTACCTGCGCGACGCCCTGGTCTGGGCGGTCCGCGAGGGCCGGCTGTCCGCGGAACGACTGCACGAGGCCGCCGAGCGCAACCGCGCCGTCGCCCGCTGGTCGGCCGCCGTCCGGCAGGCCCAGGTCGGCGCGCACGGCGAGGTCGGCATCGGTCTCACCGCCGCCCGCCGGGCGCTGCGCGTGCACGGCGAGCTGCGCCCGCTCAGCGGCGTCCCGCACGTGGTCGAGTTCTCCCCCGGCGCCAACATCGCGGTCGGCGACGAGACCCCCTGGGGCGTGGCCGCGCCGCTCGCCGAGCTCGTCCCCGGCACCACCGTGACCCGGGTCGGCGCCCCCGCCACCCGCATGGAGGGCTCCGGCCTGCTGCACGTCGCGGTCGCCGCCGACGGCGCCGAGGTCGACACCGCCCCGCTGCTCGGCGCCGCCGTGGGCCGGCCGCTGGTCGTGGTCGTCCGCGACATCCACCGGCACACCTGGATGAAGCGCGCCGCGGTCGCCCTCACCGAGGCCCGCCCCGACGCGGTCGTCGTCGAACTGGGCACCGGGCACGGCGTCACCGAGCTGTTCTCCGCCCGCGACGTCACCGTGCTCGCCACCCGCGGCGGCTCCCGGGTCTGCGGCATCGCCGCCGCCGAGGCCCTCGCCGGCCTCGCCGTCAGCCCGGCCAACGCGGGCTGAGAACACCGCCGTGCATGCGGGAGCTCCCCGGTGGGCGCTCCCGCATGCAACCATGTGCTGTTACATAGACATCAGGAGCCCTTGAGGCTGCCTTAAGAGGAGTGAGAGCTGCCATGAGTGGCGAACGGGAATCGGCACTCGCCGAGAACACCACGGTGCCGACGCAGTCGGGCCCCGCCACGAGTGCGGCCACGCGCGTCCCCAAGTACTACGGGCTCAAGCGCCACCTGCTGCAGCTCACCGAGACCCAGCCGGCCGGCACCCCCGTCCCGCCGGAGCGGGCGCTCGCCGCCCAGTTCGACACCTCCCGCACCACGGTCCGCCAGGCCCTGCAGGAGCTGGTCGTCGAAGGCCGTCTGGAGCGCATCCAGGGCAAGGGCACCTTCGTCGCCAAGCCCAAGGTCGCCCAGGCCCTGCAGCTCACCTCCTACACCGAGGACATGCGGGCCCAGGGCCTGGAGCCCACCTCACGGCTGATCGAGATCGGCTACATCAGCGCCGACGACCGGCTCGCCCCGCTCCTCGACATCAAGACCGGCGGCCGCGTCCTGCGGATCGAGCGCCTGCGCCTGGCCAACGGCGACCCGATGGCCATCGAGGTGGCGCACCTGTCCGCCAAGCGCTTCCCCGCGCTCCGGCGCAACCTGCTGAAGCACAACTCGCTCTACACCGCCCTGCGCGAGGTCTACGGCGTCACCGTGGCCGAGGCGGAGGAGACCATCGAGACCACCCTCGCCAACCCGCGCGAGGCCGGCCTCCTCGGCTCGGACCTGGGCCTGCCGATGCTCCAGCTCTCCCGCCACTCCTTCGACGCCGAGGGCGCACCCGTCGAGTGGGTCCGCTCGATCTACCGCGGCGACCGCTACAAGTTCATCACCCGCCTGCAACGCCCGGAATAGGCCTCCGGCCCGGCCTGCTCCCCCTCCGGCAAGAACCTCTCCCTCCCCGGCGGGAGCACGCAGCATCACCCGCCTGCAGCGCCCGGAACAGGCCTCCGGCCCGGCCTGCTCCCCCTCCGGGGAGGACGAGGAAGCAAGACCTCCCCCCTCTCCCTCCCCGGCGGAAGCACGCAGCATCACCCGCCTCCAGCACCCCGAGCAGGCCTCCGGCCCGGCCCGAGTGGTCACTCGAAGGTGCCGAAGTGGGTCCGATATTCGGGAACTTCGGTGGAACGTAGTGACACGCGTCACTTCGTGCTCTAAATTCCGGCTGACTTCCGATCACCAGAGGTGCTGCTCGGCGGGCGCACAGTGATGTGCGCTGCGGCGCCGACGAGGTGAGACCACTTCAGCCGGAGCCGCTTACATGTCGTCAGAAACGAACCTCCCGGCGGTCACACCCGCCCGGGTCCTGGCCGGGCTGTGCCTGGCCGTGCCGATCGTCGCCATGCTCTGGGTCGCGTCGTACAGCAAGGCCGACCCGGAGCTCGGCGGGATGCCGTTCTTCTACTGGTACCAGCTGGCGTGGGTGCCGGTCTCGGCGGTGTTCACGGTCGGTGCGTACCTGCTGATCAACCGCGACGAGAAGGCCCGCAAGGCCGCCCGCGGGGGTGACGCGCTGTGAAGGACGTCAACTGGGTCGCACTGACCGTCTTCCTGCTCTTCTTCGTCCTGGTCACCGTGATGGGCTTCCTGGCCTCGCGCTGGCGCAGGGCGGACGACGCCCTGCACCTGGACGAGTGGGGTCTGGGCGGCCGCAGCTTCGGCACCTGGATCACCTGGTTCCTGCTCGGCGGCGACCTGTACACCGCGTACACGTTCATCGCCGTCCCGGCGGCGATCTACGCGACGGGCGCGGCGGGCTTCTTCGCGGTGCCGTACACGATCATCGCCTACCCGCTGGTCTTCCTGTTCCTGCCGCGGCTGTGGTCGGTCTCCCGGGTGCACGGGTACGTGACCCCGGCGGACTTCGTCCGGGGCCGGTACGGCTCGAAGGCGCTGTCCCTGGTGGTGGCGCTGACCGGGATCCTGGCGACGATGCCGTACATCGCGCTGCAGCTGGTCGGCATCCAGGCGGTGCTGGACGTGCTGGGCGTGGGCGGCAGCGGCAACTGGTTCATGAAGGACCTGCCGCTGTTCCTGGCGTTCGGCGTGCTGGCGGCGTACACGTACTCCTCGGGCCTGCGGGCGCCGGCGCTGATCGCGTTCGTCAAGGACACCCTGATCTACGTGGTGATCATCGTCGCGGTGATCTACATCCCGATGCGGCTGGGCGGCTACGGCCACGTCTTCGACTCGGCGGCGCAGAAGTTCTCCACGGTGAACCCGGCGACCGGCAAGCCGATCGGCTCGCTGATCCTCGGCGAGAAGGCGCACTGGACGTACGCGACGCTGGCGTTCGGTTCGGCGCTGGCGCTGTTCATGTACCCGCACTCGGTGACCGGCGTGCTGGCGTCGAAGTCGCGCAACACGGTGCGCCGCAACATGGCGATCATGCCGGCGTACTCGCTGATGCTGGGCCTGCTGGCGCTGCTGGGCTTCATGGCGATCGCGGCGGGCGTGGGCAAGGGCGTGAAGGGCTACAACAACCAGCTGGCGGTGCCGCAGCTGTTCGAGAACATGTTCCCGGACTGGTTCACCGGTGTGGCGTTCGCGGCGATCGGCATCGGCGCGCTGGTGCCGGCCGCGATCATGTCGATCGCGGCGGCCAACCTGTTCACCCGCAACGTGTACAAGGAGTTCCTGAACCCGGCGGCCACCCCGGCGGACGAGACCAAGGTGGCCAAGGTCGCCTCGCTGCTGGTGAAGGTCGGCGCGCTGGTCTTCGTGCTGCTGATGGACAAGCAGGCCGCGATCAACCTGCAGCTGCTGGGCGGCCTGTGGATCCTGCAGACCGCGGTCTCCATCGTGGCGGGCCTGTTCACCCGGTGGTTCCACCGCTGGGCGCTGCTGGCCGGCTGGGCGGTCGGCATGGCGTACGGCACCTGGAAGGCGTACGGGATCTCCTCGCCGGCCACCAAGCACTTCGGCGGCAACTCGGCCGAGATCCCGGTGATCGGGCAGATCGGCTACATCGGCCTGACCGCCTTCGTGCTCAACGTGCTGGTGGCCGTCGCGCTGACGCTGGTGCTGAAGGCCGTGAAGGCCCCCGAGGGGCTCGACGAGACCGCCACCGCGGACTACAGCGCGGACGCCGGCGACGAGGCCCTGAAGGACGCTCCGCAGCCCGCTGCGGCGCACTGAGTCACCCGGGGCGCGCGGCCGAGCGCCGTGCGCCCTGTGATCGCGCCGTCACTCCGGTCAACACTGGAGTGACGGCGCGATCATTTGTTATGACGAGAACGGGGAGTCGCGGCCATGGCAGACGTCACCACCATCTCCAACGGGCACCGCACGCACCAGGGCGGCGCCCTGCTGCCCTCGGTGCTCATCGCCACCAGGCACGGCGAGTCCGTGGCCAACGTCGAGTTCCGGAACGCGGACGCGTCCGGCGCCCTGACCGTCCCGATCGGGAGCAGAGACGCCGACATCCCGCTCTCGATGCACGGCCAGGCCCAGGCCCAGGCGCTCGGCCGCTGGTGGGCCGCCCTGCCGCCGGCCGACCGGCCGCGCTCGGTCTGGTGCTCCCCGTACGTGCGCACCGCCGAGACCGCCCGGATCGCGCTCGCCCAGGCCTCCGGGCTCGGCGCGGTGCCGGTGGCGCTGCCGGTCCGCTACGACGAGCGGCTGCGCGACCGGGAGCTCGGGGTGCTGGAGATGCTGACCAAGGCGGCGATCGAGAAGGAGCACCCGGCGGAGGCGGCCCGGCGCCGCAAGATGGGCGAGCTGTACTACCGGCCGCCGGGCGGGGAGTCCTGGCTGGACGTGGCGCTGAGGGTGCGCAGCGTGCTGCGGGACGTCTGCGAGGAGGAGGCCGGCCGGCCGGTCCTGCTGGTCGCGCACGACTGCACCGTGCTGATGCTGCGGCACGTCCTCGACCGCCTCTCCGAGCCCGACCTGCTGGCCCTGCCGCCGGTCGCCAACTGCTCCACCAGCCTCTGGCGCCCGCAGGCCGGCCGCCTCCTCCCCGACGGCTGGAACGGCACCGACCACCTCTGAGCGCTCAGGCGCCCGCGAAGGCCCTCCGGTACGCCTGCGGGGTGGTGCCGAGGCGGCGGCCGAAGTGGTGGCGGAGCGTGGCGGCGTTGCCGAAGCCGCTGCGGGAGGCGATCGCGTCGATCGGCTCGGCGGTGGACTCCAGCAGCCGCTGGGCGTGCAGGATGCGCTGCCCGGTGAGCCAGCGGTGCGGGGTGGTGCCGGTCTCCTGCTGGAAGCGGCGGGCGAAGGTGCGCGGCGACATGTGGGCGAGGGCGGCCAGCCGGTCGACGGTGGTCTCCTCGTCGAGGTGCTGCCGCATCCATTCGAGCACCGGGCCGAGCGACTCGCCGTCCGCCTCGGGCAGCGGCCGGTTGATGAACTGGGCCTGGCCGCCGTCCCGGTGCGGGGCGACCACCATCCGCCGGGCGATGCCGCGGGCGACCTCGGCGCCCTGCACCTTGCGGACCAGGTGCAGGCAGGCGTCGATCCCGGCGGCCGTGCCGGCGGAGGTGATCACCGGGTCGTCGTCGACGTAGAGCACGTCGGGCTCGACGGTGGTGAGCGGGAAGCGCCGGGCCATGGTCTCGGCGTGCTTCCAGTGGGTGGTGGAGCGCCGGCCGTCCAGCAGCCCGGCGGCGCCGAGCAGGAAGCTGCCGCTGCAGATGGAGAGCAGGTACGCGCCGCGGTCGTGGGCCGCGCGCAGCGCCTCCAGCAGCGGCTCCGGGTAGCTGTCGCGGACCCCGGTGGCGGTGGCGACGACCAGGTCGGCCTGCGCGATCCGCTCGGGGCCGTGCGGGACGTCGACGGTGAAGCCCGCGTGGGTGCGCATCGGGCCGGGCCGGTCGCCGACCAGGGCGAAGTCGTAGACCGGCAGGCCCTCCTCGCCGCGGTCGAGGCCGAAGACCTCGCAGGCGACCCCGAGTTCGAAGGGGTGGACCTCTTCCAGGACCACGGCGACGACGTTCTTCAGCATGGCTCCAGGATGCCGCTGGCAGGATCTTTCGGCAAGTGTGCGTTTCTGCCACTCGTGGGGCGGTCGGCACCCCGGGAGAGTGGGGGGCATGACCTCAGCGCTCGCCCTGATGGGCATCATCGGCACCTTCGGACTGCTCGGCGCCCTGGTCGGCCGCGACCTGGAGCGCACCGGCCGGCACGGCCGGGACAACTGGCACCGCCCGGGCGGCTACCCGGTGGACCCGGCCCTCCCCGACCGGCTGCACGGCCCTTCCGGCAGACTGTCCGGATGGACACCGTCATCCGCCGCGCCCGCCCCGAGGACCTCGTCGCCGCGGGTGACGTCACCGTCGAGGCGTTCGTCGGCGACGGCCACACCCCTGCGGACGGCGACTACGTCCGGCTCCTGCGCGACACCGTCCGGCGCAGCGCGGAGGCCGAGCTCCTCGTCGCGGTCGACGCCGCGGACGGGAGAGTGCTCGGCTGCGTGACCTTCGCGGTCGGCGGCACCGAGTGGGCCGACATCGCCCGACCCGAGGAGGGCGAGATCCGGATGCTCGCGGTCGGCGCGGCCGCCCGCGGGCGCGGGGTCGGCGAGGCGCTGGTGCGGGCGGCGATGGACCGCAGCCGCGAGCTGGGGCTGGCCGGGATGGCGTTCTCCACCCGGCCCGCGATGACCGCCGCGCACCGCCTGTACGAGCGCCTGGGCTTCGTCCGGACCCCTTCCCGGGACTGGGAGCCGCGGCCCGGAATCGACCTCCTGGTGTACGCGTTGGCCTTCTGACGGGTCGTAGGGTGGCTCCGCGCGACCGCACGGACACCGCACGGACACGACACGCCGACACTACATCTGGGGCTTCCAGCTCCCCGCGCCACTACATGTATGCTCACTCTCGCTGTCGAACGCAGGGGAACCCGGTGCGAGTCCGGGACTGCCCCGCAACGGTGAGCGGGCTCGGCGTACCCCGGCCCGCACAGTCCGAGGACCTGCCGACGGTGTGCACACGGCTTCCCCGCAGACGCCTCGGTGCACAGCTGTGCCGTCCGGGCCTCGTGGGCGGGCCGGGGGTGGATCTTCGCGCGCTTGAAGCGTTTCGGCGTGCCCTCCTCCCCTGCCTGTGCGCGCGTCCGGGTTCGTACCGTCCGCTGCCGCCACAGGAGAGAGTGCGCCTTGACCGTCGCTGCCTCAGTCACCCTGCCCGCCCAGGGATCCTCCCCCAGCCTTGGGCCGGGAGGTGCCCCCATCGCCTTCACCGACCCCGGGGCAGAACTGCTTCGGCTGCTCACCGACCGCAGCACCGACCTCCCCCAGGTGGACCCCGGCCACGTCGCCGCCGCCGCGCTGCGCGGCCGCCACGCCGGTTCGGACTTCGCCGAGCTGCGCGGGCTGGCCGTGGAGGCCGCCGCGTCGATGATCGCCGAGGACCCGCAGTACTCGAAGCTCGCGGCCCGCCTGCTCGCCCTGGAGATCCAGGACGAGGCGGTCTCCCAGGGCGCCGTCTCCTTCGCCGCCTCGATCGCCGTCGGCCACGCCGAGGGCCTGATCGGCGACGTCACCGCGGCCTTCGTCGCGAAGCACGCGGACGCCTTCGACGCGCTGATCGACCAGCAGGGCGACGACCGCTTCGAGTACTTCGGCCTGCGCACCGTGCAGTCCCGCTACCTGCTGCGCCACCCGATCACCCGCAAGGTCGTCGAGACCCCGCAGCACTTCCTGCTCCGCGTGGCGGCGGGCCTGGCGGTCGGCGACACCGAGGAGTCGGTCGCCGAGGTGGCCGAGCTCTACACCCTGATGAGCCGTCTGGAGTACCTGACCAGCTCCCCGACGCTGTTCAACTCCGGCACCAAGCACCCGCAGATGTCCTCCTGCTACCTGCTGGACTCGCCGCTGGACAACCTGGACTCGATCTACAACCGCTACGCGCAGATCGCCCGGCTGTCCAAGCACGCCGGCGGCATCGGCCTGTCCTACTCCCGGATCCGCTCGCGCGGTTCGCTGATCCGCGGCACCAACGGCAAGTCCAACGGCATCGTGCCGTTCCTGCGCACCCTGGACGCCTCGGTCGCCGCCGTCAACCAGGGCGGCCGCCGCAAGGGCGCGGCCTGCGTCTACCTGGAGACCTGGCACGCGGACATCGAGGAGTTCCTGGAGCTGCGCGACAACACCGGCGAGGAGGCCCGCCGGACCCACAACCTCAACCTGGCGCACTGGATCCCGGACGAGTTCATGCGCCGGGTCAACGCCGACCAGGAGTGGTCGCTGTTCTCCCCCGCCGACGTCCCCGAGCTGGTCGACCTGTGGGGCGCCGACTTCGACGAGGCGTACCGCAAGGCCGAGCAGGCCGGCAAGGCCGTCCGCACCATCCCGGCGCAGACCCTGTACGCCCGGATGATGCGCACCCTGGCGCAGACCGGCAACGGCTGGATGACCTTCAAGGACGCCTCCAACCGGGCCGCCAACCAGACCGCGCTGCCGGGCCGCACGGTGCACTCCTCCAACCTGTGCACCGAGATCCTGGAGGTCACCGACGACTCCGAGACCGCGGTCTGCAACCTCGGCTCGGTCAACCTCGGTGCCCACGTCGCCGCCGGCGCCACCGCCGCCGACCTGGTGAACGCGATGGACTGGGACCGCCTGGACGCCACCGTGCGCACCGCGGTGACCTTCCTGGACCGGGTCATCGACATCAACTTCTACCCGACCACCGAGGCCGGCACCTCCAACTCCCGCTGGCGGCCGGTGGGCCTCGGCGTGATGGGCCTGCAGGACGTCTTCTTCCAGCTGCGGATCGACTTCGACTCCGCCGACGCGAAGACCCTCTCCACCCTGATCTCCGAGCGCATCATGCTCACCGCCTACGAGCGCTCCGCGGACCTGGCCGAGCAGTTCGGCCGCCACGAGGCGTACGGCGAGACCCGCGCCGCCCGCGGCGAGCTGCACATCGACCACTTCCCGACCGCCGCCCCGCAGTGGGCCGGCCGCTGGGAGGCGCTGCGCGCCCGGATCGCCACCACCGGCCTGCGCAACTCGCTGCTGCTGGCGATCGCGCCGACCGCGACCATCGCCTCGATCGCCGGCGTCTACGAGTGCATCGAGCCGCAGGTCTCCAACCTGTTCAAGCGCGAGACGCTGTCCGGCGAGTTCCTCCAGGTCAACCCGTACCTGGTGCGCGAGCTCAAGGAGCTCGGCGTCTGGGACCAGCAGACCCGGGACGCGCTGCGCGACGCCAACGGCTCCGTCCAGGAGCTGAACTGGCTGCCGCAGGAGGTCCGCTCGCTGTACCGCACGGCGTGGGAGCTGCCCCAGCGCGCGCTGATCGACCTGGCCGCGGCCCGCATGCCGTACATCGACCAGAGCCAGTCGCTGAACCTCTTCATGGCGGCGCCGACCATCGGCAAGCTCAGCTCGATGTACGCCTACGCGTGGAAGGTCGGTCTGAAGACCACCTACTACCTGCGCTCGCGCCCGGCCACCCGGATCGCCCAGGCCGCCTCCGGCGCCGCCCGCACCGCCGCGCCGCAGCCCGTCAACACCCCGACCCTCTCCCAGGAGGAGCAGGACGCCATCGCCTGCTCGCTGGAGAACCCCGAGTCCTGCGAGGCCTGCCAGTGATGAGCACCGAGAACCGCAAGATGCTGCTCGACCCGGGCTTCGAGCTGACCCTCCGTCCGATGCGCTACCCGTCGTTCTACGACCGGTACCGGGACGCGATCAAGAACACCTGGACCGTCGAGGAGGTGGACCTGCACTCCGACGTCGCCGACCTCGCCAAGCTGAGCGAGGGCGAGCGGCACATGATCGGCCGGCTGGTCGCCTTCTTCGCGACCGGTGACTCGATCGTCGCCAACAACGTGGTGCTGAGCCTCTACAAGCACATCAACTCCCCGGAGGCGCGGCTGTACCTGTCGCGCCAGCTGTTCGAGGAGGCCGTGCACGTCCAGTTCTACCTGACGCTGCTCGACACCTACCTGCCCGACCCGGAGGACCGCAACGCGGCCTTCGCCGCGGTGGAGAACATCCCCTCCATCCACCAGAAGGCGCAGTTCTGCTTCAAGTACATGAACGCGGTCGACCACATCGACTCGCTGCGCACCAAGGAGGACCGCCGGGCGTTCCTCCTGAACCTGATCTGCTTCGCGGCCTGCGTCGAGGGCCTGTTCTTCTACGGCGCCTTCGCGTACGTGTACTGGTTCCGCAGCCGCGGCCTGCTGCACGGCCTGGCCACCGGCACCAACTGGGTGTTCCGTGACGAGTCCATGCACATGGACTTCGCGTTCTCGGTGGTGGACACCGTCCGCGAGGAGGAGCCCGACCTCTTCGACGACGAGATGGCCAAGCAGGTCACCGAGATGCTGGAGGAGGCCGTCGAGGCCGAGCTCCAGTTCGCCCGCGACCTGTGCGGCGAGGGCCTGCCCGGCATGAACACCGAGTCGATGCGCGAGTACCTGCAGGCGGTGGCCGACCAGCGCCTGGCCCGGCTCGGCCTGCCGATCCGGTACGGCTCGACCAACCCGTTCGGGTTCATGGAGCTGCAGAACGTCCAGGAGCTGACCAACTTCTTCGAGCGCCGGGTCTCCGCCTACCAGGTCGCCGTCGAGGGCTCGGTCTCCTTCGACGACGACTTCTAGGCGACGGGCCCCTGCCCGACCCCGAGGGGGGTGCCGCCCGCGGGCGGCACCCCCCTCAGCCGTTCTCCAGCCCCGCGTCGCCGGCCAGGATCCGGGCCTGGAGCTCGGACACCGCACGGCCCGGGTCCAGCCCCTGTTCCTCCCGCAGCAGGGCCCGCAGCTCGCCGTACTCGGCCAGCGCCTCCGCCTGCCGGCCGCTGCGGAACAGCGCCAGCATCAGCTGCGCCCGCAGCCCCTCGCGCAGCGGCTGCCCGACCACCAGCTCACGCAGCACCGGCACCGCCTCGGCGTGCCGGCCGAGCGCCAGCTCCGCCTCGATGAGCCACTCGGTGGCGGTCAGCCGCTCCTCCTCCAGCCGGCTGGCGTACGCGTACGCGCCGGGCGCCACCGGCACGTCGGCCAGCGCCGGGCCGCGCCACAGGCCCAGGGCCGGGCGCAGCAGGCGCGCCGCCTGCTCGGGCCGGCCGGCCAGCAGCTCGGCCCGGCCCCGCTCGGCGAGCATCCCGAAGCGCACCGCGTCGATCGCGTCGGCGGCGGCGCGCAGTTCGTACCCGTTGCCGGTGGTGTGCAGCGCGCCGGGTCCGAGCAGGGTGCGCAGCCGCCAGACGTAGCCCTGCAGGGTCTTGCGGGCGGTCTTGGGTTCGCGGTCCTGCCACAGTTCGCCGATGATGCGGTCGACCTGGACGGGCCGGTTGGCGTTGATCGCCAGCAGGGCCAGCAGGGCGCGGTGCTTGGGTGCCGGGACGGCGATCTCGGTGCCCTGGCGGCACAGTCGGAGCGGGCCGAGCAGTCCGAGACGGGTGGTCCGGTGCTGCTCGGGTCCGGCCGGCCCGGCCGCGGTGGCGGCCGGGGCCGGTAGGTCAGACAGGACGGTCATGCAGGGTTCCCCTCCACCGGGTGTCGCAGCCGGGCGTCCCGGGGGCATCCCGGTCGTGCCCGGTTCAAGGACTACCAGGATGCACCGCACTCGAACTTCCGTGTGCCGGATCCGCCAGGTGGTGGCGCGGCCCCTCAGTCGCCGACCGGGGCGACGAGCCCGGCCGCCACCAGGCCGGCCAGTCCGGCTGCCAGGCGCCGGTCCACCGTGCCCAGTTGCGCGGCGTACCGCTCCTCGATCGCGCCCAGGGGGCTGCCGTCGCAGAGCGCGTAGATCAGCCAGGCGTGCTCGTTCAACCAGTGGAACCTGGCCGGCCCGGGCGCGTACGCCAGCAGTTGACGCTGTTCGGGCAGTGCGCAGACCGCCACCGGCTCGACCTTGCGGTAGCCGCGCGGCTCCGGCGCGGGCGGCTCGCCGGAGCGGTCGGCGGCCGGCGCGTCGGCGCGGCCGTCGGCGGCCGGCTCGGGGGTCCGCACCGCGGGCACCAGCGGCGCGACCGCGTCCAGCAGCCACTCGACGAACCGCCGCCCGGCCGGGGTCAGCGCCCCGCCGTGCACCTGGAGCGCCTGGTACCCGAGGTAGGTGGCCCGCTGGGCGCTGGTGGTGAACCCGCCCTCCAGCGCGGCCCGGCTGCCGGGGGTGGGCACGCCGACGTCCTCGGTGACGGGCGGCTCGCCGAAGCGCTCGCGCAGCCCGGCCGGCGCCTCGGCGGCGGCCGCGAAGAACAGCACCATGTGGGCGTAGACGTGCAGCGCCGCCAGCACCCGGGTCAGCGACCAGGGTGACAGCCGCCACGGGATCTCCACCTGGTGGCCGGGGTCGGCGACCAGCGAGCCGGTGCGCAGCACGTCGAACTGCTTGAGGTGCAGGCCCTCGTGGAGCAGGATCTCGGCGGTCGCCCACGGGTCGTCCAGGTGCTCCGGCGCGATGAACAGCGCCGAGGGCAGCGGGTCGCCGCCGGAGAGCGAGTACAGCTCGCCGTCGTCGGTCTCGCCGCGGGCCAGGCCCACCAGCGAGATGTGCGGGAAGACGCCGGCCCCGGAGTGCGGCAGGAGTTCGGCGAGCAGTTCGGCGCCCCGGGTCAGACCCGTGACGGCCTTCTCGTCGGGGCTGACCCGGCGGGCGCCGCGCAGGTCGGCGAAGGTGCCCGCGCAGAGCTCCTCCAGCCGGGCGGCGAGCGGCAGTGCGCCGGTGCCGGGGCGGACGTCGGTCCACACCCAGCCGACGCCGCGGCCGGGCCAGGGGCGGTGGCGCGGGTCCATCAGCCGCTCGCACGGGCCGAGCCCGTCGGCGGCGTCCAGGTCGGCCGCGCCCAGGTGGGCGGCCAGCTCACTCGGGTCCTGCCGGTGGTTCTCCAGCGCGACCAGGTCGTCCTCGAAGGCGTTGCGCAGCACCGGGTCGTAGAGGAACGGGCGGAGCACCGGGTCGGCCTCCCGGCCCAGCCGCTCGAAGCGGTCGGCCGCCTCGGGGAAGCGGCGGGCGAGGACGGTCAGACCGAGCCGGAACCGGGCGATGTTCCTGGCCTCGATGGCGGCGCTGTCCCCGAACTGCGGGTCCGTGCCGAGGATGCGGTCGATCGGTGCGGAGGACGGCAAGGCTTCACCTCATGGGATCGGAGTGCGGACCTGGCTGCGCGCGGACGGCGGGCCGGTCACCCCGGTCGCCCGGGGTGACCGGCCCGCCGCCGGTGCCGCTACTTCGCCGGGGCGAGGTACGGCGGGAACCACGCGCGCTCGTGCGGCGCGTCGGTGGTGATGCTGGGCGCCGACTCGGCGGCCACCTCGGTCTTCGGCAGTTCCACGGTCTGGGACGGCATGTCGTCTCCTCTCCGATAGCTGTCAGGTGCCACCGAATCTAGGCAGCCGCGGTGTGGCGGCGGTGTGGCCGCGCTCTCGCGTCCCGGCAGCACGAAGGGCCGCCCCCGACCCGCGGGAGCGGCCCTTCGCCCGACGACCCGTCAGTCGTTCGGCACGGTCGCGTACTTGGGCGTGCCCTCGGCCATCTGCCGCAGCGCGTCCTTGCGGTCGCGCTTGGACAGCCGGTCGATGTACAGGTAGCCGTAGAGGTGGTCGGTCTCGTGCTGCAGGCAGCGCGCGAAGAAGCCGCTGCCCTCGACCCGGATCGGGTTGCCGTCCTTGTCCTGGCCGGTGACCGCGGCGTGGTCCGGGCGGGCCAGCTCCTGGTAGGCGGTGGGCACCGACAGGCAGCCCTCCTGCGAGTCGTCCAGGGTGCGGCGGCCGGCCGGCAGGTCCTCCAGCACCGGGTTGACCACGTGGCCGATGTGGCGCACGCCCTCGTCGTCCGGGCAGTCGTAGACGAAGACCTTCAGGTCGACGCCGATCTGGTTGGCCGCCAGGCCCACGCCCTCGGCCGCGTACATCGACTGGAACATGTCGTCGATCAGCGCGGACAGCCCGGCGTCGAACTCGGTCACCGTCTTCGTCTCGCGGTGCAGCACCGGGTTGCCGACCACGGTGATCGGACGCGCGGTGCCCCTGCTGAGGTCCGGCTCCTGACCGACCACCTTCTGGACCTGGGTCTCGTCGTGCTCGTGGTCGTGCTCGTGGTCGTGCTCGTCCGCCATGCCTCAATCCGCTCCGTGTCGATCCACTCGGGGTGTACCGGTCCAGCCTACGGGGCGGATCAGCACACTTCCTCGAGATCCCGGTACGCCCGGGTGGCCGGGGACGCCGCCACCCAGCGGTCCAGCAGGGTGCGCACCAGCGAGGCGGGCGCGGCGATCCCGCACTCCCGCTCGACCAGCCAGGACATCCCGGCGCCCGCCTGGCTCAGGTGGCTCAGGTGCCCGGGGTGCAGCGGATCGCCGTCGTCGTGCGGGTCGTGGTGCGCGGTGTGGCCGTCGTCGATCGCCATCCGGCTCTCCGAGCAGGCCCGGCACAGCAGCCGCACCGAGGACGTCCAGTCCTCCGCCGCGTACCCGGCGTCCGCGACCAGCCGCTCCAGCGCGTCCCGGTCGCCGGCGGTCGCCGCCTGCAGCAGCACCACCCAGGTCGGCACCGGCGAGGGCGCCCACAGCTCGATCTCGTCGAAGACCGGGTACGCCACCCCGTCCGCGACCCGCTCGCCGTGCGGGGCGCCGTCGTGCAGCACCACCTCGCCCCAGCGGCGGCCGGAGGACGGCAGCGGGATCGACAGCACCTCGATCCGGGCCGGGTCCAGCCGCCGGCCCCACACCACCTCGGACTCGCCGTCCGGGGAGAGCCGCACCGGCGTGGTGCCCAGGTCAAGCTCGATCGGGCCGTCCGCGCCGACCGTCGCGCCGGGCAGCCGCAGGCCGTACGCCTGCCAGGCCCGGCGGGCCAGCGGCCAGTCCTGGAGGGCGGTCGCGGTGATGCCGAGGTTCCACCAGTCCGGGGCGCCGTGCTGGCGGTCGAGCAGCGCGACCGCGCGCAGGCCCGCGCTGCGGGCCTGCTCCCAGTCCCGGCGGAACTTGTGCAGCAGGGCCAGGTTGAACCAGGAGTCGGACAGCCACGGCTCCAGGTCGGCCGCCATCACCAGCAGCGCCCCCGCGTCCTCGTACCGGCCGTCGCCGATCAGCGTGAAGGCCCGGTCGGTCGTCTGCCGCCAGGTGGCAGACGGCCGGTGCCGTGCGCGATGGAAGATCCTCACGTTCCGTCCCTGCCGTCGTGGTCACCGGGTGGTGTTCCCCTCTCGACCGCATCCAACCACGGCACCCGCCGGCCGCGCTCCCCGCACACCCGTTCAGTCCGCTCCGCGGACCCTGCTGCCCACTCTGGCCAGCGCGTCCAGCACCGCCGGATCGTAGGAGCGGCCCCGTTCCAGGCGCAGCCGCTCCAGCGCCTCCAACCCTCCGGCCGGCTCCGGCACCCCGCGGTCCCGGGCCGCGGTCACCAGGTCGTCGTGCGCGTTCGCCACCCGGATGATCCGTGCCGCCAGCGGCAGCGTGGCGTCCGGGCGGCCGTCCGGCAGCCGGCACGGGTCCGCCAGCCGGGCGACCTGCTGCCACACCTGGTGCGGCACACCCGTCCGCCGGATCACCTCGCTGCCCAGCCGGGCGATCCGCTGCTGCTCGGGGTCGGGCAGCAGTGCCGTCGCCCCGCCCGGCACCGGCTCCACCAGCGACAGCTGGCCGATGTCGTGCATCAGCGCCGCGTACTCCAGCAGGGCGAGGTCCCGGCTCCCCAGGCCCAGCTCGCGCCCCAGCGCGCACGCCGTGTCCGCCACCCGGCGCGCGTGCCCCGGCGTGGTGTAGCCCGCCACCTCGGTCGCCCGCGCCAGCGTCCCGATGGTCTGCCCGGTCGTGGCCCGGACCGCCGCCGCCCGCCGGAACGAGGTCTGCGCCAGCAGCAGCGGCACGCAGAACAGCGGCAGCGCCCACAGTCCCACCTCGCCCGCCAGCAGGCTCAGCAGCAGCCCGGTCGCGACGATCGCCGATCCGATCGACAGCAGCGACCGCAGCCGGTCGTCCAGCGCCGCACCGAACCGCAGGCCGGTGCGCTCCCGCTCCAGCACCGCGGCCAGCGCCGCGTCGGCCAGCGCGGCGAGCGCCGCCACGCCCGCCGGAACCACCCAGTACCCGGGCCCCGCCCCCACCAGCCGGTCGAGCACCCCGCCGTTGTACAGCGGCTGGAAGACCACCGCCGCGAACCCCACCACCAGCACCCGCTGCGCGCCCGCGGACACGTCCGCCCGCACGGCACCGCCGCCCGGTCGGGCAGCGGGGGCCGGGGCGCTCCCCCACCGCCGTCCCCGACCGGCCCGGCCGGCCCGTTCCGCCCGCCGCCGCAGCAGCCGGCCGGCCCCGGCCAGCGTCGCGCCCACCAGCGTCCCGGCCCCCGCGACCACCACCACCTGCAGCACCCCGTGCGCGGTCGGCAGCCCGCGCAGCGGCCCGAGCAGCGCGTACGCCAGCGCCGCCGCCGTCCCGATCGGCGCCTGCTCGCGGTCGCCGGGCAGGGTGACCCGGACGCACTCGCCGAGCGCCACCAGCCCGCCGAACGCCAGCGCCACCTCCGGCTCGACCAGCCCGTCCGCCGCCAGGTGGACGGCGGCCGTGCACAGCAGCAGTGCGGCCGCGCCGCGCACCGCCCCGGCCGCGGTCGGCCGGACCCGTCTCACGGGGACCCCCCGCCGGTCGACACCGCCCGCCCCTGCGCGGGCAGCCGCCGGGCCGGCTCCGGCACCCCGAGCGGGATGTCCGGCACCTCGCCGTCCCACCCACCGGGCGGCGCGGGCTCCGGCTGCCACCCGTGCTCGCCGACGGCGACCACCAGCGCCCGCACCATCACCGGGTCGAACTGGCTGCCCGCGCACCGCTCCAGCTCCGCCACCGCCTCCTCGACCGGTCGCCCCCGCCGGTAGGACCGGGTCGAGGTCATCGAGTCGAAGGCGTCCGCCACCGAGATGATCCGGGCGAACTCCGGGATGCCGTCCCCCTCCAGCCCGTGCGGGTAGCCGCGCCCGTCCATCCGCTCGTGGTGGTGCAGGATGCCCTCCCGGGCCTCGCCGAGGAAGGCCAGCTCGCGGACCAGCCGGTGCCCGAAGACCGGGTGCACCTCCACCGCCCGCCGCTCCGCCTCGGTCAGCGGCCCGTTGCGCCGCAGCAGCTCGGTGGCGACCGCCAGCTTCCCGACGTCGTGCAGCGTCCCGGCGAAGTGCAGGGTGCGGACCCGCTCCTCCGCCATGCCGAGCTGGCGGGCGATCAGCACCGAGGCCCGCCCGACCCGTTCGCTGTGGCCGCGGGTGTACGCGTCCTTGATCTCCACCGCCTGCACCAGCGCCCGGACGGTCGCCCGGTGCGCGGCCTGCTCCCGGTCGCCCTGGGCCGAGACCCACGCCGAGATGGACAGCGGCAGCAGCCCCAGCACCGCGGCGAACGCCCCGTACGTGCCCTGCCAGAGCACCGCGATCATCAGCCCGCCGGCGCCGTGCAGCAGGGCCGGCGGCACCGACCCGGCCAGCCGCCGGCCGGCCCGCCCGGTGCCCGAGCGGCAGCCGGCCAGCCGCCGCATCACCCCCACCAGCACGCCGTTGACCAGGCAGAACGCCAGCACCGCGGCCAGCGCGCCGAGCGCCGCCCCGGGGAAGCGCGAACCGGCCAGCAGCCGCTCCCCGCCGAGGACGCGGAACACCGCCGCCGCGGCGAACGCGGCGAGCGCGAGCTGGGCCGCGTTCCACACCCGGCGCAGGGTGCGCGGGGCGGTGGTCGGCCCGAGCAGTGCCCCGGGCACGGCGACCAGCGCGGCCGCGGCCGGCGGCAGCATCAGCACCGCCGCGAACAGCACCGGGAAGAAGCTGCCGCCGCGCGGCCCGCCCTCCGCCGGGGCCTCGGGCACGGTCCGCCCGCGCAGCCGGTACCAGAGCCGGGCGCACGGCGTGGGCGCCCCCTGGGCGAGCGACTCCAGGCAGCCGTGCAGCAGCGCCAGCAGCGCGACCCGGGGCCAGTCGACCTGCCCGCCGGAGACCGGCCACAGCAGGCAGGCCGGCACGGCGAGCAGCACCGCGGCGACGTATCCGATCGCCGGTCCGGACAGGGCCGCGCCCTCGCGTTCGCTGGCGATGTCGGCCTCCCCGCCCCGCTTCCCGGCCCTCCCGGGTGTGAGGGCCCGTCAGGAGGATAGGGCCCGGTCCGGGGGCTGGGCCGCACGATCGCGGATTGCCGCAGTCGGAGCAGCGACAGCTCACTCGAACGGGTGACGGCGGAGCATGCGCGGGCGTACCGGTGCGCGAAGGCCCCGGGGCTGTGCGCCCCGGGGCCTTCGCGTCGTCCGGCTCCGCTGTCCGCTACTCCGCCGCGACCGCTGCGCCGTGCCCGGCCGAGCCCTCGACCGTCACGGTGATCTCGGTGGACTCCACCACCTCGACGCCCTCGCCGGACCGCTGCTTGGCGCGGATCGAGTCGATCCGGGCCAGCACCTTGGTCCGCAGGTCCACCGGGGTGTCGTCACAGCCGCAGGAACGCTTGATCAATGCCTTGATCGCCTGCTCCAGGCCGTACTTCTCCAGGCAGGGCGAGCACTCCTCGAAGTGCACGCGCAGCTTGGCGCAGTCGCCCTCGGCCATCTCGTTGTCGAGGAATTCGTAGAGGTGGTCGAGCACCTCGCCACACTCGGTCTCGTGCGGATCGCCGCAGCTCATGAGCGCGCGCCCTTCGCTTCCTGCCCTGCACCGCTGCCCGCCGGAACGAGCCCGCGCTCACGGGCGTAGTCCTCCAGCATGCCGCGCAACTGGCGGCGGCCCCGGTGCAGTCGCGACATCACCGTACCGATGGGTGTACCCATGATGTCCGCGATCTCCTTGTACGCAAAGCCCTCGACATCCGCGAGGTAGACCGCGATCCGGAATTCCTCCGGGATCGCCTGCAGGGCGTCCTTCACGTCGCTGTCCGGCAGGTGGTCGAGCGCCTGGGCCTCCGCCGAGCGCAGACCGGTCGACATGTGCGACTCGGCCCGGGCCAGCTGCCAGTCCTCGATCTCCTCCGCCGCGGTGCGCTGGGGCTCCCGCTGCTTCTTGCGGTACGAGTTGATGAACGTGTTGGTGAGGATGCGGTACAGCCACGCCTTGAGGTTGGTGCCCTCGCGGAACTGGTGGAAGGACGCGTACGCCTTGGCGAACGCCTCCTGGAGCAGGTCCTCCGCGTCGGCCGGGTTGCGGGTCATCCGCAGCGCGGCCGAGTACATCGGATCGAGGTAGCCCAGCGCGTCGCGCTCGAAGCGCTCCCGCCTGCTCTCCTCGCTCTCGTCCGCGGACACCCGGAAGGTGTCCTCGCCGATCGCCTCGGCCAGCTCGTCACCGGAGAGCGCCTCGCCCACCGGCAGACCCTCCTCGGAGTCTCCCGCGCCCGACACGGCCTCGTCCTCGGTCCCGACGACCGGACCCACCTCCTCGGCATCGCGGGCACGACCCACCGCGGGCCGACCCGAGAGCGAGGATATCGGGGCCACCGGCTTCTCGCCCGCGACAAGCCATTCCGACCAGTCGGGCACGAGCGACTGGTGCGCCGCACGCTCCTCCGGCCGCTCGGGGCACGCGATCGAACCCATGGACGCTGCCTTTCACCCGGACACCACTGCTGACGGTACGAGTCAACCCCGCCGGAGCCCGGTACATTCCCGACGCGCCGCGATCCGTCAGGTCATCTCCAGGATCCAGTCGCCGACCGCCCCGGTGATCAGCCCCAGCGTCGCCGCCCCGTCCACCGGGGCCCGCTTGGGGACCCCGAACCCGTGCGAGCCGTACGGCACCTCCACCATCCGGTGGCCCCCCGGCAGGGCCGGGAACTCCTCCGGCCCGCCGAAGGTGTCCGCGCCGCCCTGCACCACCAGCGTGGGCAGCCCGGTGGCCAGCAGCTCCTCGGCCCGGCTCCGCTCCGGCTTCCCCGGCGGATGCAGCGGGAACGCCAGCGCCACCACGCCCGCCGCCCCGGCCTGCCGGCCGGTCCGGCACGCCATCCGCGCCCCGGCGCTCCGGCCGCCCGCGAACACCGGCGGCCCCGCCCGCCGCACCCGCTCCACCACCGGCAGCCAGCCGGCGTCCAGCGTCTTCGGCGCCGGTGCGAGCCGTTTGCCCGCCACCCGCCACGGCTGCTCCGCGAGCACCACGGTGATCCCCCGGCCCGGCAGCGCCCGCGCCAGGGCCTGCAGGTCCGCCGCCTCCACCCCGCCGCCCGCGCCGTGCCCCAGCACCACCAGTGCCTTCGCCCGCGCCGCCTCGAACCACGTCAACCGCGCATCCCCGACCGGGGTCCCGATGATCTCCTGCACGGTTCCGAGGGTACGGACGCCGGCCCGGGCGCGTTCGCCGATCAGAACAACGTCGTCCGGTCCTCGTCGGTGAGCTCCCGCACCAGGTCCGGCGAGTTGTTGCGGATGTTGCCGACCGCCGGCCCGACCTCGTGGACCCGCAGGGCGCCCGGGCCCGGCGGCACCAGCAGGCGCCGCACCTCGTCGGGGTCGTCCAGCGAGGGGTCCAGCCAGGCGTCGAACGCGCCGGGGTCGAGGAAGAGCGGCATCCGCTCGTGGATCGGGGCGAGCAGCGGCTCCGCCTCGGTGGTGACCACGGTGCAGGTGACCAGCCAGGCGTCCGGGTGGTCGGCGGGCACCGACCGGTCGCGCCAGAACTCGTACAGCCCGGCGAGCGCGAGCGGCGCCCCGTCGACCCGGCTGACGAAGTAGGGCTGCCGCGGGCCCCGCCTGCCCTCGGTGCCCGTGGTCTGCCACTCGTAGTAGCCGTCGACCGGCAGCAGGCAGCGCCGCGAGGCGAAGGCCTGCCGGTAGGCGGGCTTCTCGTGCACGGTGTCGGCCCGCGCGTTGATCATCTTCACCGCGGTCTCGGCCGACCTCGCCCAGGACGGCACCAGCCCCCACCGCAGCACCCGCAGCTGCCGGACCGGCTGCCGCTCTCCCCTGGGCGCCCGGTCGAGGACCACGAACGCCGAGTCGGTCGGCGCGACGTTCCAGCTGGGGGCCAGGGTCTCGCTCGGGTCCCACTGCTGGACGCCGAACATCTCGACCAGGTCCTCGGGCTCGGTGGTGGAGGCGAAGCGTCCGCACATGGCGGCCAGCTTGCCACGCGGACGCCTTCCGCCAGGTCGTCCTCCCGTCGGGGCAACCCGCTGCTACCGCCGGGCCGTCCCCTCGTGGGAGGCTGCCCGTTCGGCAGCGGCTCCGAGCGGCGGAAGGCGGGAACCCGTGGACATCTCCGAGATCTGGCACCGGCTGGTGGACGTCCAGCCGGATCCGCCGCGCTGGCTGGTCCTGGGCGCGGCCGGGATCGCCCTGCTCGCGGTGGCCGTCCGCCCGCTCTGGCGGCTGAGCCGCAACGTGGTGACCATCGCGCACGAGGGCGGCCACGGCCTGGTCGCGGTGCTCACCCGCCGCCGGCTGTCCGGCATCCGGCTGCACTCGGACACCTCCGGCCTGACCCTCTCCTCCGGTCCGCCGACCGGCCCGGGCATGGTGCTGACCGCCGCCGCGGGCTACACCGCGCCGTCCCTGCTCGGCCTCGGCGGCGCCGCGCTGCTCGCCTCCGGGCACATCACCGCGCTGCTGTGGATCTCGATCGCGCTGCTCGCCGGCATGCTGCTGATGATCCGCAACGCCTTCGGCGTGGTCTCGGTGCTGGCCACCGGCGGGGCGTTCCTCGCCATCTCCTGGTACGGCTCGACCGAGCTGCAGGCGGCGTTCGCCTACCTGGGCGTCTGGTTCCTGCTGCTCGCCGGGGTGCGGCCGGTGGTGGAGCTGCAGGCGAAGCGGCGGCAGGGCGGGGCGCGCGACTCGGACGCGGACCAGCTGGCCCGGCTGACCGGAGTGGGCGCGATCCTCTGGGTGACGCTCTTCCTGGTGCTCGCCCTCGCCTGCCTGCTGGCGGGCGCCACCTGGCTGGTCTCCGGCACCTGACAGGCCCGGGTCGGGGAGCGCCCCGCCCTCCCGCCGCGCCCATAGACTTGGCGCATGACCGAGACCCTGTGGCCCGCTCCCGTCGCCACCGCCGCCGTGGACGCGACCGTGACCATCCCCGGCTCCAAGTCGGCGACCAACCGCGCGCTGGTGCTGGCCGCCCTGGCGGACGGCCCGGGCTGGGTGCGCCGGCCGCTGCGCAGCCGCGACTCGCAGCTGATGGCGGACGGCCTGCGGGCGCTCGGCGTGACCGTCGAGGAGACGGTCAACGCGGCCAGCGGCGGCACCGGCGGCGGCGAGGCGTGGCGGGTCATCCCGGCCGCCCAGCTGCACGGCCCGGCCCAGGTGGACGTGGGCAACGCCGGCACGGTGATGCGCTTCCTGCCGCCGGTCGCGGCGCTCGCGGACGGCGCGGTCCACTTCGACGGCGACCCGCGCTCGTACGAGCGCCCCCAGCACGGCGTGATCAACGCGCTGCGCGCCCTCGGCGCCCGGATCGACGACGGCGGCCGCGGCGGCTTCCCGCTGACCGTGCACGGCACCGGCGCGCTGGACGGCGGCCCGGTCGACGTGGACGCCTCCTCCTCCTCGCAGTTCATCTCCGCCCTGCTGCTCTCCGGCGCCCGCTTCAACAACGGCGTGGAGATCCGCAACACCGGCGGGACGGTCCCCTCGCTGCCGCACATCCGGATGACCGTCGACATGATCCGCAAGGCCGGCGGCCAGGTGGACGCCCCCGAGGACGGCGGCGAGAAGGACGTCTGGCGGGTCACCCCGGGCGCGCTGCTCGGCCGCGACCTGGTGGTCGAGCCGGACCTGTCCAACGCCGCGCCGTTCTTCGCCGCCGCGCTGGTCACCGGCGGCCGGGTGACCGTCCGGGACTGGCCGAAGCACACCTACCAGCCGGGCGACCAGCTGCGCGAGATCTACACCGCGATGGGCGGCTCGTGCCGCTTCTCCGACGAGGGCCTGGAGTTCACCGGCACCGGCAAGGTGCACGGCATCGAGGTCGACCTGCACGACGTCGGCGAGCTCACCCCGGTGATCGCCGCGGTCGCCGCGCTAGCCGACTCCGAGTCGCACCTGTACGGCATCTCGCACCTGCGCCTGCACGAGACCGACCGGCTCGCCGCGCTCGCCAAGGAGATCAACGACCTGGGCGGCGACGTCACCGAGACCGAGGACGGCCTGCGGATCCGGCCGCGCCCGCTGCACGGCGGGGTCTTCCACACCTACGAGGACCACCGGCTGGCCACCGCCGCCGCGGTGATCGGCCTCGCGGTGGAGGGCGTCCAGGTCGAGAACGTGGCCACCACGGCCAAGACCCTGCCCGACTTCCCGCAGATGTGGGCCGACCTCCTCGGCCAGGGCTGACGGGGGACGACGAGCATGCGCCGCTACGGCAAGGACGCCGACGAGGACGACATCCGCAACCGCCCGGGTCGCAAGGGCTCCCGCCCCCGCACCCGGATCCGGCCCAAGCACGAGGACGCCGCGGACGCGATGATCCTCACCGTGGACCGGGGACGGCTGACCTGCCTGGTCGACGGCGGCACCAAGCAGGAGCGGCAGGTCGTCGCCATGAAGTCCCGCGAGCTGGGCCGCAAGGGCGTGGTGGTCGGCGACACCGTCAGCGTGGTCGGCGACCTCTCCGGCGAGCCGGACACCCTCGCCCGGATCGTCCGGGTCTCCGAGCGCAGCTCGGTGCTGCGCCGCACCGCGGACGACGACGACGACCCGTACGAGCGGATCGTCGTCGCCAACGCCGAGCAGATGGCCATCGTCACCGCGCTGGCCAACCCGGAGCCGCGGCCGCGGCTGATCGACCGCTGCCTGGTCGCCGCGTACGACGCCGGGATGGAGCCGCTGCTCGTCCTCACCAAGTCCGACCTGGCCCCGCCGGAGCGGCTGCTGGAGTCGTACGCGACGCTCGGCATCCGCTACGTGGTGACCCGCCAGGACGAGCTGGAGACGGCCGGTGCCGAGGCGGTGCGCGAGCACCTGCGCGGGCGGACCACGGTCTTCATCGGGCACTCCGGCGTCGGCAAGACCACCCTGGTCAACGCGCTGGTCCCGGAGCGCCGGCGGTCCACCGGGCACGTCAACGCGGTCACCGGGCGCGGCCGGCACACCACCGTCTCCGCGCTGGCGCTGCGGCTGCCCCCGCCGCCCGGCGCCAGGCCCGGCTCGAAGAAGGCGCTGGACCCGGGCTGGGTGATCGACACCCCGGGCTTCCGCTCCTTCGGCCTCTCCCACATCGACCCGTCCCGGGTGATCCTGGCCTTCCCCGACCTGGAGCCCGGAACCGTCGAGTGCCCGCGCGCCTGCAGCCACGACGAGCAGGACTGCGCGCTGGACGCCTGGGTCGCCGACGGCCACGCCGACCCGGCCCGGTTGTACTCGCTGCGCCGCCTGCTGTCGACCAAGGAAGCCCACGAGGGCGACTGACGTGTCGAGGTGTCGGATCCGGGTCGGCTGGCGATCATAGGAAGGTCAGCCGATTCCCCTCCGACAGGGAGACAACCCGATGGCATGGGCCATGGTGATCCTCGCCGGTCTGCTGGAGACGGGCTTCGCGGTCAATCTCAAGCTGAGCCACGGTTTCACCAAGCTCTGGCCCACCGTCAGCTTCTGCGTCTTCGCCCTCGGCAGCTTCGGCCTGCTCACCCTGTCGCTGAAGACGCTCCCGGTGGGCAGCGCCTACGCGGTCTGGACCGGCATCGGGGCGGCCGGCACCGCCGTCTACGGCATGGTCTTCCTGGGGGAGTCGACGAGCACCCTGAAGCTGGTCTCGATCACCCTGGTGATCTCCGGCGTGATCGGTCTCCAGCTCAGCGGCAGCGGCCACTGAGTCCGCTAGGGTTCGGGCATGGCCGACTACCACGACGACCTCCGACTCGCCCACGTCCTCGCCGACTCGGCCGACTCGATCACCATGGAGCGCTTCAGGGCCCTGGACCTGAAGGTCGAGACCAAGCCCGACCTGACGCCGGTCAGCGACGCCGACAAGGCCGCCGAGGAGCTGGTGCGCAGCGTGCTGCAGCGGGCCCGCCCGCGGGACGCGGTGATGGGCGAGGAGTACGGTCTGCAGGGCACCGGCCCGCGCCGCTGGGTGATCGACCCGATCGACGGGACCAAGAACTACGTGCGCGGCGTCCCGGTCTGGGCGACGCTGATCGCGCTGCTGGAGGAGCAGCCGGACGGCGAGCTGCAGCCGGTGGTCGGCATCGTCTCGGCGCCGGCGCTGAACCGCCGCTGGTGGGCGGCCAGGGACCTGGGCGCGTTCGCGGGCCGCAGCCTGGCGAAGGCGAGCCGGATCGGCGTCTCCAAGGTGTCCCGGATCGAGGACGCCTCGTTCTCCTACTCCTCGCTGACCGGCTGGGAGGAGCGCGGCCGCCTCGACCCGTTCCTGGACCTGACCCGGGCCTGCTGGCGGACCCGGGCGTACGGCGACTTCTGGTCGTACATGATGGTCGCCGAGGGCGCGGTGGACATCGCCGCCGAGCCGGAGCTGAGCCTGTGGGACATGGCGGCCCCGTGCATCGTGGTGCAGGAGGCCGGCGGCCGGTTCACCGGCCTGGACGGCTTCGACGGCCCGAACGGCGCCGACGCCGTCGCCTCCAACGGCCTGCTGCACGCGGAGGCGCTGCACCGCCTGTCCGTCTGACGGATCGACAGCGGGGTTTCGGACGCGGGTCTCCGGGGTTTCCGGCGGCCCGCTTCGGCGTTCCGGCGGCGCTGAGCCGGGCGCAACCCCGGTGCAACCGGCGGCCCCTAGGCTCGGTCGGGCCAAGGGCCGGCACCGCGGCCGGCCCCCGTTCCCCCGTGCGCCACCCCGCCGGGCTGCTGCTTGGGGGGCTCCCCTGTGCGTACGCTCCGCACGATCCGCCACCGGCTGGCGCTGCTGCTCGCCCTGCCCACCGGCGCCCTGGTGGTGCTGGCCGCGACGGGTACCGCCGCGCAGGCCGGCCGGTACGCCGAGGCCGGCCGGACAGGTGACCGGGTGGCCGTGGTGGCCGGTACCGAGGACCTGGTCCGCGAACTCCAGCGCGAGCGCGGGCTGACGGCCGGCCTGCTCGGCGGCGAGGAGGGCTTCCGGGCGCAGCTCGGCGCCCGGCGGGCGGCGGCCGACCAGGCCCGGCAGGCCCTGGACCGCCTCCTCGCCGGCGACCCGCCGGGCGCCGGGCCGGTCCGCCGGGCGCTGGCGCCGCTGACCGGGCTGGCCGCCCTGCGCGGCCGCGCGGACACCGGGACGGCCACCCGCACCGAGGCGCTCGCCTTCTTCACCGACGCGGTCACCGGTCTGACCGCGGCCGCCTTCACCGACGCCACCGGCGGCGCCGACCCGCAGCTGGCGGCCGCGCTCGCCACGCTGCGCTCGCTGGCGGACGCCACCGAGGCCGCGGCCCTGGAGCGCGGCACGCTCAACGGCGTGCTGGCGGCGGGCGCCTTCCGGGGCGGCGACTACCCCGCGTTCGTGCGGATCACCGCGGTGAAGGGCGCCGCGCTGGACCGGGTGCCGCGCACCGCGACCGCGGCCCGGACCGGCTCGCTGGACGCGGCACTGCGCACCCCCGCCGCCACCGCGGTCGCGGGCATGGAGCAGCAGGCCCTGAACGGCTTCGCCGCCGAGCGGCTGCCGGTCCGCGCGGCGGACTGGTGGCAGGCGGCGTCCACCCTGGTGGACGACCTGCACCGGGTGGAGTCGGAGGCCGCCGCGGAGGCCCGGGCCCGGGCCGCGGCGCTGCGCTCGGCGGCGCTGCGCGGGCTGCTGCTGGACGTCGGCCTGGCGCTGGCGGCGGTCGCCGGGGCGGCGGCGCTCGGCCGGCTGGCCACCCGGTCGGTCACCCGCCCGGTGGCGGCGCTGGTCGCCGGGGCCGAGGAGCTGGCCGAGGCCGTCCTGCCGGCCGCGGTGGCGCGGGCCCAGGAGGGCGGGGCGGCCGGGCCGACCGCGCCGACCGCCGTCGGCGGGCCCGCGGAGCTGGTGGCGCTCGGTGCCGCCCTGGACCGGGTCTCGGCGACCGCGGTGCGCCTCGCGGTCGAGCAGTCGGCGCTGCGCCGCAACACCGCCGAGTCGCTGGCCAACCTGGGCCGCCGCAACCAGGCGCTGGTCACCCGTCAGCTGGGCTTCCTGTCGGCGCTGGAGCGCGGCGAGCACGACCCGGGGGTGCTGGCCAACCTGTTCGAGCTGGACCACCTGGCCACCCGGATGCGGCGCAACGCCGAGTCGCTGCTGGTGCTGGTCGGCGAGGTGAGCCCGCGCCGCTGGGAGCTGCCGGTCGGGATGGGCGACGTGATCCGCTCGGCGCTCGGCGAGGTGGAGGACTACCGGCGGGTGGTGCTGCGGCAGGTCGACGAGGCCCGGCTGGACGGCGGGGCGGTCGCCGAGGTCGCCCACCTGCTGGCCGAGCTGATCGAGAACGCGCTGGCCGCCTCGCCGCCGGACACCGACGTGGAGGTCTGGGCCCGGCGCGGCTCCGGGGGCTACCTGGTGGCGGTGGTGGACCGGGGCCGCGGCATGGCGGACGGCGAGCTGGAGCTGGCCAACGCCCGGTTGAGCGGCCGGGAGAGCTTCCTGGTCGGCCGGGACGGGCTGCTGGGCCACTACGTGGCGGGCCGGCTGGCGGCCCGGCTGGGGGCGCGGGTCCGGCTGACGCCCTCGCCGGTGAACGGGGTGACGGCGAGCGTGCTGCTGCCGGAGGGCCTGCTGGCCCGGGCGGAGGTGCCGGTGTGAGCGGGTCCGGCTTCGAGCAGGGCGAGGTGGTCCGCCCGTTCGTGGTGACGGCGGGGCGGACCCGGCCGGTCCGCGAGGAGCTGCGGATCGAGACGCTGGTGTCGGCGGCGCCCGCCGCGCTCTCCGCGCCGCTCGGCTTCGAGCGCCACCGGATCGTCGAGCTGTGCCAGTACCCGCGCTCGGTGGCGGAGCTGGCGGCGCTGCTGCCGGTGCCGCTCGGGGTGGCCCGGGTGCTGGTGGCCGACCTGGCGGCGGAGCGGTACGTGACGGTCCACGAGCAGCTCGCGGGCGACCCGTCGGTGGCGCTGCTGGAGCGGATCAGGGACGGGCTGCTGCGGCTGTGATCCGCTGCGGCCGCGGCCGGGCGCGGTCGCGACCGGGCGTGGTCGCGGGCCCCGGGGAGCACCACGCGTCCCGGGGCCCGCAGTCGTGGGGCGCGTTACTTCTGCTTGCGCAGCTCGCGCACCGTCTCCTCCAGGCGGCGGCCGTAGTCGGCGTCCGCCCTGCGGAAGTTCTCGATCGCCCGCTCGACGATGTCGTCGCGGTCGGCGGAGACCTTGGCGATGAAGCCGCCGAGGTTGGCGACCAGGCGCTGCTTCTCGTCCTCGCCCATCAGCCGGTAGAGGTTGCCGGCCTGCACGAAGTCGTCGTCCTCGGCGTGCACCGGCGCGACGTGGTTGCCGGTCAGGCCGTTGACCGGGACGGCGGCCCAGAGCGGACGGCCGGTCTGCACCGGCCCGCCGAAGCTGTTCGGCTCGTAGTTCTTCCGGCGGCCGTGGCGGCCGTCGTAGAGGTGGCCGTCGCGGCCGTTGGTGCGCGCCTCGGTGGCGTGCGGGCGGTTGACCGGCAGGTGGTCGGCGTTGATGCCGACGCGGTAGCGGTGCGCGTCCGGGTAGGCGAACAGGCGGCCCTGCAGCATCTTGTCCGGGGACGGGCCGATGCCGGGGACGAAGTGGCCCGGGGAGAAGATCGACTGCTCGACCTCGGCGAAGACGTTGTCGGGGTTGCGGTTGAGCTCCAGCTTGCCGATCTCGATCGGCGGGTAGTCCGCGTGCGGCCAGACCTTGGTCAGGTCGAAGGGGTTGAAGCGGTAGGTCGCCGCGTCCGCCGCCGGCATGATCTGGACCTGCACGGTCCAGGTCGGGAAGTCGCCGCGCTCGATCGACTCGCGCAGGTCGCGCTGGTGGCTGTCCGGGTCCTCACCGGCCAGCCTGTTGGCCTCGTCCTGGGTGAGGTTCCTGATGCCCTGGTCGGTCTTGAAGTGGTACTTCACCCAGAAGTACTCGCCGGCCTCGTTCTCCCACTGGAAGGTGTGCGAGCCGAAGCCGTCCATGTGGCGGTAGGACGCCGGGATGCCGCGGTCGCCGAAGAGCCAGGTCACCTGGTGGGTCGACTCGGGCGACAGGCTCCAGAAGTCCCAGACGTTGTCCGCCTCCTGCGAGCCGGTGTACGGGTCGCGCTTCTGGGTGTGGATGAAGTCCGGGAACTTGATGGCGTCCTTGATGAAGAACACCGGGGTGTTGTTGCCGACGAGGTCGTAGTTGCCCTCCTCGGTGTAGAACTTCAGCGCCCAGCCGCGCGGGTCGCGCACCGCGTCCGCCGCGCCGAGGTTGCCCGCCACCGTGGAGAAGCGCAGGAACGTCTCGGTCTGCTTGCCGACCTCGGACAGGAACTTCGCCCGGGTGTACGCCGTGACGTCCGCGGTCACCGTGAAGGTGCCGTAGGCGCCGGCGCCGCGGGCGTGCACCACGCGCTCCGGGATCCGCTCGCGGTTGAAGTGCGCGAGCTTCTCGAACAGCAGCTGGTCCTGGATCAGCGCCGGGCCGCCGACGCCGGCGGTCTCGGTGTTCTGGTTGTCCGCCACGGGAGCGCCGGACTCCGTGGTGAGGGTGGGACGCAGCTCGTCCTGGGTGGTCATCGGGTATTGCCTCCGCGTTGTCCGGTCGGAACGACTCGATCCTAACTTGGACTTTGTCTAAGTCAACACTGGAACCAAGTTCGGATCGTCGCTTAGTCTGTGCTCATGAGCGACCTGTTGGAACGACTTCGCGGACGGGGCTGGCGCCTGACTTCGCAGCGCCGGGTGGTCGCCGAGGTACTCGACGGTGATCATGTCCACCTCACGGCGGACGAGGTGCACGCCCGCGCGGTGGAGCGGCTCCCCGAGATCAGCCGGGCGACCGTCTACAACACGCTGGGCGAGCTGGTCGTCCTCGGCGAGGTCCTGGAGGTCTCCACCGACGGCCGGGCCAAGCGCTACGACCCGAACGCCCACCACGCCCACCAGCACCTGGTCTGCTCCGGCTGCGGGGCCATCCGCGACGTCCACCCCCAGGGTGACCCGCTCTCCGCCCTCCCGGCCGCCGAACGCTTCGGGTTTGTCATCTCCAGCGCCGAGATCACCTACCGCGGCCTGTGCCCGAACTGCGCGGGCCAGGCCCGGTAGGACCGGCTCAGTCCTCGTACAGGCCGACGCCCCCGCCGTCCGCGGCGCGCTCCAGCACGTCCGCCAGCTCCTTCGGCGCCGACAGCATCGGGTAGTGGCCGGTCGGCAGCTCGAAGAAGGTCACCCCCGGCTCGGCGAGCTTGGCGAACCGCGGCATGCCGGTCGCGTGCAGCGACCGGGCGAACTCGATGCTCAACCTGCTCGCCAGGCAGAACACCCCGGTGGTCGGCACCCGCAGCCACGCCCCGGTCAGCTCGATCGGGTCGGTGACCGTCCGCACCGGCTGCGGGACGGCCAGCCGCTTCCAGCGCTCGTGCTCCGCCTCCGGCACGGCGTGCACCGCCGGGATCTCCTTCGGCACCGGGACGACGTCCCCCGTCACCCCCGACAGCAGGTCCACCTGCGGCATCGACAGCACCACCGACTCACCCGACTCCGGGTAGCCGGTGTCCACGAAGACCACCCGCGACACCAGCTCCGGCTGCCGGTCCACCGCGCCCACGGCCGGGAACGCCCCGTAGCTGTGCGCCACCAGCACCGTCCCCGGCCCCTCGGCGGCGAGCACCTGCGCCACTGCGTCCACGTGGTCCGCCAGCCCGGCCGCCGGCTCCGCCGGCAGCGTCACCGCCACCGCCCGGTGCCCCGCGGCCTCCAGCTCGGCGGCCACCGCCTCCCACGCCCAGCCGCCCATGAACAGCCCGGGCACCAGAACGAACGTCGCCATGACACACACCCCTCTCGGCCGGCCGCGCCCTGCGGCCGATCGAGAAGGTACGACCTCCCCCCGGGGGAGATTCCAGCCCGGACGCGGGCGGCCCGACAGGGGCGAGGCTCCGTCGACCAGCGGCTCCGCCGCGGGGCGCGCGGCGGGAGCGCACGGCCCGCGGTCGCGCACCGGCAGCAGGCCCCGCCCGCGGCAGGCGCTACGCGCTCAGCTCCGAGTGCAGGGCACCCAGCAGCCGCGCCGCCCGCTCCGCCACCTCGGCCGGCCCGTACTCGGCGGCCCGCTTGCACCAGTTCTCCGCCTGCACCGGCTCGCCGCGGCGCAGCGCGAGCAGCGCGAGCCGCAGCGCGGCCCGCCCGTGCCCGGCGTCGGCGGCCCGGGTGTACCAGAGCATCGCCTCCGCCTCAGCGTCCTGCCGGGCCAGCAGCAGCCCGAGGTTGAACGCGGCACTGCGGCTGCCCGCCTCGGCGGCCCGCCGGTACCAGCTCTCGGCGATCTGCAGCGCCCCGCGCTCGGCCGCCCGGACGCCCATCCGGACCTGCGCCCGGCGGTGCCCGGCGTCGGCGGCGACCGCGTACCAGTGCTCGGCCTCCGCGTCCGCGTCGCCGCGCCGGTCGAGCATCGAGGCGAGCCGGAACGCGCCCTCCACGGAGCCGCCGCCGGCCGCCTGCCGGTAGCGCTCCAGGGCGCCCGTCGGGTTGCCGCGCTGCTCCTGGGCCACGGCCAGCTGCAGCGCCGCCTCGCCGTGCCCCTCGGCGGCCGCCCGCGCGTACCACTCCTGGGCGTGCCGGTGCTCGCCGCGCCCGGCGTGCAGCACGCCCAGGTTGAAGGCGCCGTCGACGCTGCCGGCCTCCGCCGCCTTGGAGAACCACGGCTCGGCCCCGGACTCGTCGCCGCGCTGCAGCAGCAGCACGGCGAGCGCGTTGCAGGCCTCGCGGTGCCCGGCGTAGGCGGCCTTGCGGTACCACTGCTCGGCCTGGGTGCCGCGCCCGGCGCCCGCGCACAGCAGGCCCAGGTTGAAGGCGCCGTTGTGGTCGCCGGCGTCCAGCGCCATGCGGTACCAGCGCTCGGCCTCGGCGGCCTCGCCCCGGCCGGCGTGCAGCGCGCCGAGCGCGTTGGCGGCGGTGCCGTCCCCGGCCTCGGCGGCCTCCTGCCACCAGTCGGCAGCGGCGGCGGCGTCCCCCGCGTCGCGCAGCAGGAAGCCGAGGGCGCAGGCGGCCCGCGGCTCGCCGTTCTGCGCGGACTGCCGGTACCAGCGGGCGGCCTCGTCGAGGCAGCCGGGCTCCTCGGCGGCGCGCTCCTCGAGCAGCACGCCGAGCCGCAGCGCGGCGCGGGCGTGGCTGCGCGCGGCGGCGGTGCGGTACCAGGTCTCGGCGGTCTCCTTGTCGCCGGCGGCCTCGCGCATCCGGGCGAGCCGGTACGCGGCCTCGCGGTGGCCGGAGTCGGCGGCGAGCTTGAACCAGCGCTCGGCGCGGACGTCCCGCCGGTGCTCCATCAGGTCGCCGAGCGCGTACGCGCCCAGCGGGTGGCCGTGCTCGGCGGCGAAGTGCAGCCAGTACTCGGCGGCCTCCTCCTCGCCCTGGTCGCGCAGCTGCAGCCCGAGCGCGTGCGCGGCCGGCGCGGAGCCGGCCACGGCGGCCTGCCGCCACCACTGGGCGGCCTCGGCCCGGTGGCCCTGCTGGTGCAGCAGCACCCCGAGGTTGTTGGCGGCGGCGCGCAGCCCGGCGGCGGCGGCCCGGCGCAGGTACGGTTCGGCGTCGGCGAGGTCGCCGCGGCGCAGCAGCAGCGCGCCGAGCTGGCTCGCGGCGTTCGGGTCGCCGTCGTCGGCGGCGGCGCGGTGGCGGGCCTCCAGGGCGGCCTGCTCGCGGGCGGCGAGCACGGTCTCGAAGCTGGCGGCCTGCTCGGGCTCGTCGACGACCAGGGCGGCGCGGTGCGGCGCGGCGGTGTCGGCCACCTGCCGGGCCGTCAGGTGGACCAGACTCTCCGGGCCGTAGCCGGCCGAGGTGCGCTGGCCGGGCAGCGTGCGGTTCGGGTCGTCGGGGCTCTGGGCCCAGGACTCGGTGTCGACGTCCGTGTGTGCGCGACCCGGCAGCTCTTCTCCCGTCCCGTTCCTGCCGATAAGCTTCATGCCGACTCCCGCTCCCCCCGAGTGCCGAGCCTTTGGCCGGGGGCGCCACGGAGCCGACGGCCGGTCAACGGCCTTGCCCCATCCCCCATGTGGTCCATCGTCGCATCACCCGCAACCCGCGTACACCGGCTCCGACCGAATTGGGCGGAGCGGGGCCGAAGCCCGGCGAGATTGCTTCAGCGCTTTGTCGATTTCCCGACACTTGAGCCCCACAAACCCCGGCCACGCATAGTACCGGAGTCGATCACCACTTCTCCCCCACAAATGGCGCCGGACACGGCGGCGGGCATGCCGAAGGCCCGGAGGCGAGCCTCCGGGCCTTCGTGCTACTGAGTAGCGGGGACAGGATTTGAACCTGCGACCTCTGGGTTATGAGCCCAGCGAGCTACCGAGCTGCTCCACCCCGCGTCGGTGGTTGAACCATAGCACGGTCGCGGGGTGAACCAACAATCGGTTGTCGCAGCTCAGGGGCTCGCGCTCGGTGGGGGCGAGGCCGAGGGCGACGGCGAGGACGTCGGCGCGCCGCTCTTCGCCTGGGCGTCGGCGGCCGCCTTGAGGGCGTCGCCGAGCGCCTTCTGGGCCACGCCGTACGCCGCCCAGTCGCCGGCCCGCTGGGCGGCCAGCGCGTCGTCGTACGCCTTCTGGGCCGCCGCCAGCGCCTTGGTCAGCTCGGGGCTCGTGGTGCCACCGGGTGTGGTGGTGCCGGGCGCGGTGGGGGTGGTGGGGGCGGTCGGCGTGGTGGTCGCGCCGGACGCGGCGCCCGACAGGACCTTCTCCAGCGCCTTGGCGAGGTTGTCCTCCAGGGCGACCGAGTTGCCGTAGACCGCGAGCACCTTCTGCAGCACCGGCGCCTTGGCGCTGCGGCCGAGCAGGTACACCGGCTCGACGTTGAGGAAGCCGCCGCCGACCGGGAGGGTCAGCAGGTTGCCGTACTCGATGTCGGAGTCGGTGCCGGTCTTCAGCAGGGTCAGCTGGTTGGCCACCGCCGGGTCGGAGTTGAGCTTCGCCTGGGTCAGCTTGGGCCCGAGCGCGCTGGATCCGGTCGGCACCTTGAGGATGCGCATCGTGCCGTAGTCCGGCCCCGGGTCGGCGTTGACCGCCACGAAGGCCGCCAGGTTGTCGCGGCCGCTGGGCACGAACGAGGTGGTCAGCGAGAAGGTGGCGTCCTGCTGGTCGGGCATCCGGACCGTCAGGTAGTACGGCGGCTGCACCTCGCCCGAGTTGGTGGTCGGGTCGATCGGCACCTGCCAGATGTCGGTGCCGTTGAAGAAGCTGGTCGCGTCGGTCATGTGGTACTGGCCGAGCAGGTCGCGCTGCACCTTGAAGAGGTCCTGCGGGTAGCGCAGGTGCGGCAGCAGGTCGGCCGGGATGGCCGTCTTCGCCTCCACCGTGCCGGGGAACGCCTTCATCCAGGTCTTCAGCACCGGGTCGGCCTCGTCCCACTGGTAGAGGGTGACCTCACCGGTGTACGCGTCGACGGTGGCCTTCACCGAGTTGCGGATGTAGTTGACCTTGTTGACCGCGGTCAGGGTGCGGCCGCGCTGGTCGGTCAGCGAGTCCTTGGTGACGTCGCCCAGGGTGGTCTTCGAGGAGAACGGGTAGCCGTCCGAGGTGGTGTAGCCGTCCAGCACCCAGACCAGCCGGCCGCCCTGCACCACCGGGTACGGGTCGGCGTCGATCGACAGCCACGGCGCGACCTTCTCCACCCGCTCCTTCGGGGTGCGGTCGTAGAGGATCCGCGCGCCGTCCTTGATCGCCCCGGAGTAGAGGATCTGCGGCTCGGCGAACTTCACCGCGTACGCGGCCCGGGTCAGCGCGTTGTCCAGCGAGACGCCGCTGCCGCCGTTGTAGGTGAAGGACTGCACCGCACCGGACTCGGAGGTGTAGTCGATCTCCGACATCCCGGCGCCGCCGACGATCGAGTAGCCGGCGGTCTTCTCGCCGTAGTACACCCGCTGCTCGTAGGTGCCGAGGGTGCCGGTGGTCGGCAGCGACTGCTCGGTGTAGACCGGGTTGCCGTTCTTGTCGACCTGGTTGCCCTTGGCCGCGACGACGCCGTAGCCGTGGGTGTACTGGAAGTGGTCGTTGATGAAGTTGCGCTGCTGGACGCCGCTCAGGTCCAGCTCGCGCACGCCCAGCACGGTGTCCTGCTGGCCGTACCGGTCGACGTCCAGCGTCCGCGGGAAGGCGTAGTACTTCCGCAGGGCCTCGTTCTGCTGGAAGGTCGGCGACACCACGTTCGGGTCCAGCAGCCGGATGTCGGCGATGGTCTGGGCGTCCGGCTTGACCGCGTCGGCGCTGGTCGTGACCTTCGGGTCGTACGGCTGCGACTCGCTCGCGGAGATGCCGTACGCCTGCCGGGTCGCGTCGATGTTCTTCTGGATGTACGGCGTCTCCTTGGCCTGCTCGTTCGGCTTGACCTGGAACTGCTGCACGATCGCCGGGTACACCCCGCCGATCAGCACCGCGGAGAGCGCCATCAGGCCGAAGCCGATCAGCGCCGGCGCCCAGGTCCGCCGGATCGGGGTCAGGAAGAACAGCAGCGCGCAGATGATCGCCACGAAGAACAGGATGGTCTTGGCCGGCAGGAACGCGTTGGCGTCCACGTAGCGCAGGCCGGTCCAGCCGTCGACCTGCTTGTACGAGCCGGTCTTCACCACCAGCGCGTACCGGTCCAGCCAGTACGCCACCGCCTTCAGCAGCACGAAGACGCCCAGCAGCACCGCCAGGTGCCCCTGCGCGCCGCGGCTGGCCCGCCGGCCGGGGCCCTGCAGGCGCAGGCCGCCGTACAGGTAGTGCACCAGCACCGAGGCCAGCAGCGAGACGATCACCGCGCTGAACGCGAAGCCCAGCAGGAACTCGTACCAGGGCAGCTCGAAGGCGTAGTACGAGACGTCCAGGTGGAACTGGCTGTCCTTCACGCCGAACGGGGTCTCGTTCGTCCACAGCATCCACGTGCGCCACTGGCCGGAGGCCGCGGCGCCGGCGGCCGCGCCGACCAGCAGCGAGACGCCGATCAGCGCCCAGCGGCGGAACGGGGCGATGCCCATCCGGTAGCGGTCCAGCGACTGCTGCTCCACCGACATCGCGGCCAGCGGCGGCCGCAGCCGGTACGCCAGCCAGATGTTCGCGCCCACGACGACGGCCATCAGCACACCGAACACGGCGAACAGCGCCGCCTTGGTCAGCAGTTGCGAACGGAACACCGAGGAGTAGTCGACGGACTTGAACCACAGCCAGTCGGTCCACAGCCCGGAGACCAGGACGAACAGCAGGAAGAGCGCCGCCAGGACGCCCAAGGTCAGCAGCAGCACCTTGGTCCGGCGGGACGGCGGCCCGACTCTCGCTCGGAATCCGGGCCCCGGGCCCGGGCGGTCCGGCATCTGGAAGGTCAAGGCTCCACCTCGGCTGTGTCGTGTCGTCGTGGTCTCTCGGTCTCCTGTGCAACTTAATCGGTCTTTACCGGAGTTCCCACGGATTGCGTCGGAGTTCGGGAGCCCGCCCCCGCCGTGTGAGGATTGGGGCATGTCCGAAGCCCCTGACCTTTCCGCCGCCGCCGGCCTGCCGGCCGCGACTCCGCTCACCCGGGCCGCGCTGGAGATCGACGAGCACGCCTCCTCCCTCGGCTGGGACATGCCCGCCCGGCTGTTCGCCCTGGTCGACAACGCCCAGATGCTGAAGGCGAATCCGAGGCTCGCCAAGCAGCTCGGCCTGACCGACAACCCGACCGGCCTCACCCCGGTCGAACAGGAGGAACTGCCCGCCGGCATGGAGCTGGACAAGTTCCTCGGCACCATCGCCTGGCCCGACGGCGTGGTCGGCTGCGCCCTGGTGGTCGAGCGGCTGATGCTGCCGCCCGGTGCCGAGTCCTCCCGGCCGAAGAACGCCACCGAGAAGGAGATCGCCGCCTGGATCGCCGAGCACCCTCAGCGCCAGGAGGTGCGGATCACCGCCGCCGTCCTGCGCGACGGCGCCAAGGAGTGCGCCCTGCGGCTGCGCGAGAAGGACGTCGCCCGCGAGGTCCTCACCGGCCCCGACCTGGTCCCCAACCTGACCGGGGCGCTGCTCGCCACCTTCTCCTGACGGGTGTGGGCGCCCCGCCGGGGGCGTTCACTTCGCGCAGCTCGGCAGGCCGGCCTTCTCGCCGGCCTTGATCTTCCCGAGGGCGTCCATCGCCTGGCCGAGGGTGTCCACCTTCACCAGGGTCAGCCCGTCCGGGGTGTTCTTCACCGCCTCGGTGCAGTTCTCCGCCGGGGTGAAGAAGTACTCGGCGCCCTTGTCGCGGGCGGCGATCAGCTTCATCTGGATGCCGCCGATCGGCCCGACCTCGCCGTTGTCGGTGATCGTCCCGGTGCCGGCCACGAACTTGCCGCCGGTCAGGTCGTCCGGCGTCAGCTTGTCGATGATCCCGAGCGCGAACATCAGGCCGGCGCTGGGCCCGCCGACGTCCTGCAGCCCGATGTCGATGGTGAACGGGTAGGTGTGCACCGCCGCGGGGGTGATCCCGACGATCGCCCGGTCCCCGTCGGGCGCCTTCGCCGTGGTGATCGGCACCTGCACCTCGTCCGCCGCCGTGTGCGAGGGGCCCGCCTTGTCGTGCGGCACGACGGTGAAGACCGTCGTCTCGCCCGGCTTGTGCTTGGTGACCTGCTCGGCGACGCCCTCCCGGGTGGTGACCCTGGCGCCGTCCACCGCGATGATCTGGTCGCCCGCGTGCAGCTTGCCCTCGGAGGGACCGCCGGAGCTGACCGCCCGCACCCGGATCTCGGTGCCGACCGGGATGCCCAGCTGGTTGAGCGCCGCCGTCTTGGCGCTGTCCTCGGAGGAGGCGAACTCCTCCGCGTTCTGCTCCTGGGCCTCCTGGTCGGTCTGGCCCTCGGGGTAGACGTTCTCGTGCGGCACCACCAGCACGTCGTCGCGCAGCCAGCCGACCACCGCCGAGACCAGGCTCGGCTCGTAGTTGGCGCCGGTGACCTGGACGGTCGTCATGTTGAGGTGCCCGGAGGTCGGGTACGTCTCGCGCCCGGTGATGGTGATCACCGGCTCGCCGGTCCGGTCCTGCTGGCCGAGCGTGTTGTAGGTCGGCCCGGGGCTCATCTCCGTGTACGGCACCTTCATCAGCACGGAGGCGCAGAGCAGGCCTATCAGCAGGAGCGTGGCGGCGAGCATCGTCGCGGAGCGGCGTGGCATGGGTCCGACAGTACGGGACGACCGCTTCCGCGTGCCCTCCGGGTGGCGCGCGGGATCACTCGCCGACGCGTTCACCGGACCCGCCGCCGGCGGTGCTGCGCTCCATCGCGGCGAGGAAGCGCTGGTGCTCGGCGAGCGAGCTGGGATCGGTCATGGCCCTCGGCGGGCGGGCCGCCCAGCCGGCCCACACCATCGCCAGCAGCGCGGCGACGATCGGGATGATCAACCAGGCGAGCGCAGCCATATCCGTACTCCCCACAGGCTCGTCGTGTCTATCAGCAGATTAACTGCACGACACGGGAACGGTGCGGGCGCCGTCCGGGTTACGGCCCCGATTCCGCGCTCACCTCCGGGGGGTATTCGTCGTACCGCAGGCCGCCGAACGGGCGAGCGAGGGCCCGGTGGCCGCTCAGCACTCCCCGGCGCCGACCCACTCCTCCTCGCCGTCGGCGAAGACCTGGTGCTTCCAGATCGGCACCTCGTGCTTGAGGTCGTCGATCAGCCGCCGGGCGGCCGCGAACGCCTCGCCGCGGTGGGCGCAGGAGACGGCGACGATCACCGCCCTGTCGGTGATCTCCAGCCGGCCCACCCGGTGCACCGCGGCCAGCGCGCGGACCGGGAAGTCCGCGCAGATCTTCTCGGCGATCCGGCGCATCTCCCGCTCGGCGCTCGGGTGCGCGCTGTACTCCAGCGCGGCGACCGACTTGCCGCCGTCGTGGTCGCGGACCGTCCCGACGAAGAGCGTGGTGCCGCCGGCGGCGTCGTCACCGACGGCGGCGTACACCTCGTCCAGCGACAGCGGGGTGTCGCGGATGGCGAGCAGGCGGATCGGGTCGTGGTTCTCGGACATGGTCACCATGATTCCCCATCCCGGCCGACCCGGGCAGGTGATTCCACATCACGATTCCGTCATTCCGCAATACGAAAATCTACTTAGAAGGCGCGGCGCTTCCTCGCCCGCCGGACCAGTGCGGCCGTACCGACCAGCGCCACCGTCGCACCGGCCGCGCCCAGGCTGGTGGCGGCCTCCTTGCCGCCGAGCCGCCGGCCCGCCACCGCGTGCTTGCCCGAGACCTGGGCCAGCAGCTCGGCCAGCACCTCCTCGTTGGTGAACCGCGGCCGCCAGCCCGCCTCGTGCAGCCGGCTGCCGGAGACCACCCAGGGGTACATGGTGTACGCCAGGTCCGCGGCCGGCGCCGGGGTGAGGCCGAGCCGGTGCAGCCGGGCGGCGGTGCCGAGGGCCAGCGAGGCCGGCAGCTCCATCCGCCGGATCCCGGACAGCGTCTCCACGTCCTCCTGCTCCAGCCAGCCGTCGCAGCCGACCGTCACCTCGCCCTCGACCAGCCCGAGCGCGGCGTACTCCACCGCCGCGACCAGGTCGTCCAGGTGGCAGAACTGCCAGCACGGCCGGGAGCCGGCGACCACCAGCAGCCGGGGCGCCTCGAAGTGCCGGGTCAGCACGGTGTCGATGCCGGGGCCGACCACCACCGCCGGGCGCAGCACCGTCACCTGCAGGCCCGGGTGGGCGCGCGGGGCGCGGCGGGCCAGCCGCTCGATCTCCATCAGGTCGCCGACCAGCGAGGCCTCCTCGGTGGCCCGCAGCTCGGACTCCTCGGCCAGCGGCACCTCGTTGTCGGGGAGCGCGCCGTAGACCATCGCCGAGGTGCACAGCACCACCCGGTGCACTCCGGCGGCCGCGGCGGCGGTCAGCACGGTCTGCGCGCCCCGCACGTTGTACGCGCTCCGGGCGCGCGGGTCGGACTCCATGCCCAGGTCCATGGCCAGGTGGACCACCACGTCCACCCCGGCCAGCCGCTCGGCCACCGCCGGGTCGCGGACGTCCAGCACCCGCCACTGCACCCCGGCGACCTCGCCGCGGCGGTCGTCCACCGCGAGCACCTTGCGCACGTGCGGCGAGGCGACCATGCGGGCCGCGACCCGCTCGCCCAGCACCCCGGCGGCACCGGTGACCGCCACGGTCAACGGCTTGCCGCCGTAGGCTGGAGACGGCGAACCGGCCGCAGCCGGCACGTCCTCGTCCCCGGTCAGCCCAGAGCGAACGTCCGAAGGCGGGGAACTCACCGGCCATCCTCCACGGTTAGCTTATGTGCGTACGTACGAGTGTCACGTACGGTCCATCCTGCCCGAGGCTCGGGCCCAGCGGTGCGCCCGGCACGTGCGGTCCGCGAGACCATTGTTACGGCGCGCATCCGATCGCTTCACCACCACCCGCCACTCCCCCGCGTGACGGCCGACCAGATCGAGGACCCCGTGAGCGACCTCCCCTTCGGATTCGGAGTTCCCCCCGAGGAGCCCGAGGACGGCGACAACAAGGGCAAGAAGGACGGCGAGCAGGGCGGTGACCAGGGCGGCTCCGCTCCGCAGCAGCCGTTCGGCTTCGGCACGGGCAACCCGCTCGGGGCGCTGTTCGGCATGGGCGGCCCCGGCGGCGGCGCCGGGGCGGACAACCCCTTCGCCGCGATGATGGGCGGCCTCAACCCGAACGACCTGGGCGCCGCCTTCCAGCAGCTCGGCCAGATGCTGTCCTTCGAGGGCGGTCCGGTCAACTGGGAGCTCGCCAAGAACATCGCCCGGCAGACCGTGGTCGCCGAGCAGCCCGAGGGCCGGTCCAAGGACCGCTCGGTCGGCGACGCCGAGCGCACCGCGGTCACCGAGGCGGTCCGGCTCGCCGACCTGTGGCTGGACTCCGCCACCGAGTTCCCCACCGCCTCCTCCACCGCCGTCGCGTGGAGCCGCGCCGAGTGGATCGAGGCCACCCTCCCGGTCTGGAAGGACCTCGTCGACCCGGTCGCCGAGCGGGTCGGCAACGCGATGGGCGGCGTGCTGCCGCCCGAGATGCAGGCGATGGCCGGTCCGCTGATGGGCGTGATGCGCTCGATGGGCGGCGCCATGTTCGGCACCCAGATCGGCCAGGCGCTCGGCGCGCTCGCCGCCGAGGTGCTCGGCTCCACCGACGTCGGCCTGCCGCTGGCCCCCTCCGGCAAGGCGGCCCTGCTGCCGCAGAACATCGCCGAGTTCGGCGAGGGCCTGAGCGTGCCCGCCGAGGAGGTCCGGCTCTACCTGGCCCTGCGCGAGGCCGCCCACCAGCGCCTGTTCGCCCACGTGCCGTGGCTGCGCGCCCACCTGTTCGGCGCCGTCGAGGCCTACGCCCGCGGCATCAAGGTCGACACCTCCCGGATGGAGGAGCTGGCCGGCCAGCTCGACCCCACCAACCCCGAGGCCCTCCAGGAGGCCCTCGCCGGCGGCCTGCTCCAGCCCGAGGACACCCCCGAGCAGAAGGCCGCCCTGGCCCGCCTGGAGACCGCGCTCGCCCTCGTCGAGGGCTGGGTCGACGCCGTCGTCCACGCCGCCGCCGAGCCCCACCTCCCGCAGGCCGGCGCCCTGCGCGAGACCCTCCGTCGCCGCCGCGCCACCGGCGGCCCCGCCGAGCAGACCTTCGCCACCCTGGTCGGCCTGGAGCTGCGCCCGCGCCGCCTGCGCGACGCCTCCCGGCTGTGGGCCTCGCTCGCCGACGCCCGCGGCATCGACGGCCGCGACGCCCTGTGGAACCACCCCGACATGCTGCCCACCGCGGCCGACCTGGACGACCCGGACGGCTTCGTGCACCGCGACACCGCCGGCGACGCGCTGGAGGGCGGCTTCGACTTCGACGCGCTCGACAAGCTGCTCGGCGAGGCCGCCGAGGGCAGGAAGGGCGGCCCCGCGGGCGCGGGCCCGGCGAACGACGCCCCCACCGACGGCAAGGGCGACGGCGGCGAAGGCGGCGCGGGCGAAGGCCGCGGCAGGGACGAGGACCGGAAGGACGGGACCGCCGAGTGACGGCCGCCGCCACCGCCCTGCACGCCGACGCCGTCCGCGCCCTCGACGGGTGGGCGGTCGCCGACCCCGACCAGGACCGGCTCCGCCGCGACTACCTCGACCACCTCGCCGACCGCCCCGACGGCATGTGGCGGGCCTGCCTGCCAGCCCACATCACCGCCAGCGCGGTGGTCGTCGACCCGGCCGGCGGGCGGGTGCTGCTCACCCTGCACCCCAAGGTCGGCATGTGGCTGCAGATGGGCGGCCACTGCGAGCCCGGCGACGCCACGCTCGCCGCCGCCGCGCTCCGCGAGGCCACCGAGGAGTCCGGCATCCCCGGCCTCGAACTGCTCGCCCTCGACGGCGCCGTCCGCCCGGTCAAGCTCGACCGCCACCGGGTCCACTGCACCGGCAAGGACCAGCCCGCCAACACCCACCTCGACGTCCAGTACGTCGCCCTCGCCCCGGCCCACGCCGAGGAGATGATCAGCGAGGAGTCCCTGGACCTCCGCTGGTTCGAGTACGACCACCTGCCGGAGCTGACGGACGTCTCCGTCCGCGACCTGGTGGCCCTGGCCCGCGGGCTGGTGGACTGACCCGACCGGCCGGGTGCCCCCGGGGCACCCGGTCAGTCCGCCCCGCAGTCGCTCCCCTGGCCGGGGACGTGCGGCAGCCGGGCCGCCGAGGCGACCCCCTCCAGGTAGCCGCGGGCCCGCTCCGTCCGCGGGTAGCCGTCCAGCAGGGCCCAGAACCGGGGCCCGTGGTCCGGCACCAGCAGGTGCGCCAGCTCGTGCAGCAGCACGTAGTCGATGACGTACTCCGGCATGCCCTGCAGCCGGTGCGACAGCCGGATCGTCCGCTCGCTCGGCGTGCAGGACCCCCAGCGGGTGTTCTGGTTGGTCACCCAGCGGACGTTGCCGGGCACCGCCCGCCCGCCCAGGTACGCCCGGGACAGCTCGCGGGCCTTCGCCTCCAGCGCGTCGTCCCCCAGCATCCGCCGGCTCTCCTGGGCCGCCAGCTTGTCGAGCATCTGGGCGACCCAGCGCTGCTCCTCGCTGTGCGACATCCGCGCCGGGATCAGCACGATCGTCCGGTCGCCCTCGCGGTACGCGGAGACCGTCCGGCTGCGGCGGGCACTGCGTCGGACCTCGACCTTGGCACGGTCGATCGGCGCGGGCGCCGTCGCGGACGCTGCCGCCGACCGGGACGCCGCCGCCTGGGAGTCCCGTTCGGCTGCCATGGCACACGACGGTACCCGCTCGCACCGACAGAAACCCGGTGCCCGCGCCGTGAAGTTGTCCACAGGGTGTGCAAACAGATCTTCGGATGATCGGCTCGGGCCTGTGGACAACGCGCTTCCCACCTCCTGCGGCCCCGGGCATCCTGCATCCACCGAGCGGATCCCGACCCGGCCAGGAGGTCACCATGCGCCCCGTCCTCAAGCCCGCCCTCTCCCGGCTGTGGCGGGAGAAGCAGACCCTGCAGTTCGGCACCGTGCGCCGGCACGCCCGGCTGATCGACGACGTCGACCGGCCGCTCGCCGCCTTCCTCGACCTGATCGACGGCACCCGGGACGGGCCCGCCCTGGTCGCCGCCGGGCAGCGGCTCGGCCTCGACGCGGAGTACTGCGAGGCCATGCTCGACTCGCTGGCCCGCAGCGAGCTGCTCGACGACGCCGAGGCGGGCCGGCAGGCGCTCACCGCCTTCCCGCCGCCGCGCCGCGAGCAGCTGGTGCCCGACCTCGCCTCGCTCTCCCTGGTCCACCCGGCCCCGGGCGAGGCCGCGGCGGTGCTGCGCGCCAGGGCCGGCGCCCGGGTCGAAGTGCGCGGCGCGGGCCGGGTCGGCGCGGCGACCGCCGCCGTGCTGGCGGCCGGCGGGGTCGGCGACGTCGCCCTGCTCGACCGCGGCCGGGTCGCCGCCCGGGACGTCTCGCCGGCCGGCTTCCCGCCCACCGAGGTCGGGCGGCTGCGGGCCACCGCCGGGCGCGAGGTGGTGCACCGGGCCGCCGGGGCTGCGGTCGGCGAGCGGTACCGCCGCTCGCCGGCCGCACCGCCCCCGCCCGCCCTGGTGGTGCTGGCCCCCCGCGACGGCTCCGGCGCCTTCACCGGCGCCGCGGTGGAGGCGCAGGAGCTGATGCGGGCCGGCGTCCCCCACCTGTACACGGGGGTGCTGGAGCACCTGGGCGTGGTCGGGCCGCTGGTCGTGCCCGGCGCCTCCGCGTGCGGCAGCTGCGCCACCCTGTCCCGGCGGGACGAGGACGAGGCCTGGCCCCGGCTGCTGGCCCAGCTGATCGACAGCGGCCCGGGCCGGGCCCGCGTCCCGGCCTGCGACAGCGCGCTGGCCACCGCGATCGCCGGGCTGGCCGCGCTGCACGTCCAGCTGTACCTGGACGGCGTGCTGCCACCGAGCGTGGACGGCTGGTGCGAGCTGTCCGCGGCGGACGGAATGACCCGCCGGCTGCGGCTCCGCAGCCACCCGGACTGCGGCTGTCTCTGGCAGTCCGTCACGGCGGGTCGAGCGGGCACAATGGCGTAGTGACCACCGCCGGTGGCGTGCCGGCCGGTGCGGCTGATTGGGAGGCCTGGGGTGAGCGATCTTCCGCGCAAGGCAGTGACCCGTACGGCGAGGCTGGCCGCCCTGCCGCTCGGGATCGCCGGCCGGGCCACCCTCGGCCTGGGCAAGCGGATCGGCGGCCGCTCCGCCGAGGTGGTCACGGCCGAGCTCCAGCAGGCCACCGCCGATCAGCTCTTCAAGGTGCTGGGGGAGTTGAAGGGCGGCGCGATGAAGTTCGGGCAGGCCCTGTCGGTCTTCGAGGCAGCCCTGCCCGAGGAGGTCGCCGGGCCGTACCGGGCCGCCCTGACGAAGCTTCAGGACGCCGCCCCGCCGATGCCCGCCGCCACCGTGCACGCCGTCCTGGAGCAGCGCCTCGGGAAGACCTGGCGGCGCAAGTTCCGCAGCTTCGAGGACCGTCCGGCCGCCGCCGCCTCGATCGGGCAGGTGCACCGGGCCGTCTGGCGGGACGGCCGGGCCGTCGCGGTCAAGGTGCAGTACCCGGGCGCGGGCGACGCGCTGCTCTCCGACCTGGGCCAGCTCAGCCGGGTCGCCTGGCTGCTCGGTCCGCTGATCCCGGGGCTGGACATCAAGCCGCTGATCACCGAGCTGCGCGAGCGGGTCGCCGAGGAGCTGGACTACGGCCTGGAGGCCGAGGCGCAGCGCCGGCATGCGGAGGAGTTCGCCGACGACCCGGACATCCGGGTGCCGGGGGTGGTCGCCCAGGCCGACCAGGTGCTGGTCACCGAGTGGATGGACGGGGTGCCGCTCGCCCGGGTGATCGCCCGCGGCAGCCAGGCGGAGCGCGACCGGGCCGGGCAGCTGCTGGCCCGCTTCCTGTTCGCCGGCCCGTCCCGGACGGGGCTGCTGCACGCCGATCCGCACCCGGGCAACTTCCGGCTGATCAAGGACGACGGCCCGGTCGAGGGCTGGCGGCTCGGCGTGATGGACTTCGGCACGGTCGACCGGCTGCCCGGCGGGCTGCCCGCGCCGATCGGCGACTCGCTGCGGATGGCCCTGGCCGGCGACGCGGCGGGCGTGCTGGAGCGGCTCCGCGAGGAGGGCTTCGTCAAGCCCTCCATCCAGCTGGACGCCGACGCGGTGCTCGACTACCTGCTGCCGATCATCGAGCCGGCCACCGTGGAGACCTTCCACTTCACCCGTGCCTGGATGCGCTCCCAGGCCGCCCGGATCGCCGACCCCCGCTCCCCCGCCTACGACCTCGGCAAGCAGCTCAACCTCCCCCCGGCCTACCTCCTGATCCACCGGGTGACCCTCTCCACCATCGGCGTGCTGTGCCAGCTCGGCGCCAACGCGCCGTTCCGCGCCGAGATGCTCGAATGGCTGCCCGGCTTCGCCGAGGAGGCCCCGGCCCGCTGAGGGTCCGCACGCCGGGGCCACCGCCCGTCGAGGGGTCCGCCCGCCGAGGAGTCCGCACGCGCCGATGGCCGGCCCGCGGGCTCCCGGGGGGTGGGGGGAGCGGGCGGGCCGGCCATCGGCGGACAGGGGATCGTGCGGCTGCGCGTGGTGTTACATCAGGGCGACGGCGAGCGCCTTGCGGGCGCGGAGGGAGGCCCGTTCGGCCTTCCGTCGGAGCCGTGCCGCCTGCAGGACGCGCAGGCCGAGGCGTTGCTCCTCAGCCTCGTGGAGGCGTTCCTGCATATGGGCGCGGGCGAGGGATTCGTGCATGAGATGCATTTCGAGGGTCCTGTTCCGGATCTGGAGTTCGGTGGTCTGCTCGCGGCGGGTGGTGCGGCGGGCCGCGGTGTCGAAGGACGGGTTCATGTGGTGGTCCTGCTCGTGGTGCGTCGTCGGAGTGGTGCGGGCGAGGGCTGCGTCGGCCTTGGCGGCGGCGCGGCGTACGGAGCGGCGCAGTGCGGTGTCCAGCGGGGGCTGCTCTCCCCTGCGGACGGCACCGGATCCGTGACCGGAGATCGGAGCGGCGGAAATCACGCCATGACCTCGGTCTTGCGCGGGCGGCCACGAGGCCGCTTGCGGGCCACGACCACACCCTGGACGAAGAGCTCGCCACCCCAGACGCCCCACGGCTCGCGGCGCTCGAGGGCGCCGGCCAGGCAGGAGGCCTTCACGGGGCAGGTGCCGCAGAGGGACTTCGCGTACTCGACATCGGCGGGGGTCTCCGCGAAGAACACCTCCGGGTCGAAGGCGCGGCACGGGATCGGAAGGCCGAGGGTGTCGGCCTCGTCGATGGCGGTGAGCTGCATGAGTGTTACCTCCGGGGGGTCGGCCTGGTCGGCCTTGACGGTCTTGTCGGTCGGTACGGACGGGAGGGGCGGTGTGATGACCGTGGACACTGTGGGCGTCTTCCTCGTCTTCGATGTGGATCCGGCCCAGTTGGCTGGTGGGCTGGGCCGGAGGCCCCGAGGGGCCTTGGGTGGGTCTTGCGTACCGGACAAAACAGAAGGGCCGCGGATCCCAATGTGACGGGTTCCGCGGCCCTGGAGAAGCCGACCTGAGGCTGACTCAGGTTCGTTCGCTCCAGGGTTCAGGCCCGCGGAAGGCCCGCATCCGGATGGCCTTGGCGCCCGAGAAGGCGGCCATGGCCTGGTGAATCTGCTGGTCCTGCTGCTCGGATCCGGCACCGACTGCGGCGGCATAGTGGCCGTGCTCGGCCGCTGCTACCTCTGCCTTCGGTGCCTGGGTCGGTCGCTCATCACGCAGCTCGAGGCCGTCGACAAACGTCGCCCAGTCACGGGACAGACCCGTCTCGACACGGGTGCCCTCAGCATTGCGCGGGCCACTGACAAGGCAGGGGCCGGCAACGGAGAGACCGGTGGTACCGAGACCCAGACCGAACGCCGAGGTGCGCGAGGGCATGCCGAGGACAACGGTCTGGCCAGTCATTTTGGTCACGTTGTTGATCTTCACTGCACTCGCCTCCTCTCGGCGTCTCGCGGTGCCCGGTCACCCGGGCCCCGATGTCTGATTATGGTCGCGCGCAGGCGGAAGGAAGCCCTTCGCGAGCGCTGCGGTCTCGTCCCCTTGACCGCTCCGGCAGGCTATTGCGCCTTACACGCGGCGCGCAAACTATTTTTCCGGCGAGTTCAGAACCGATTGCTCAACGGGCTCGTCAACGAGCTCCGGAACCTCCCCCGCACACAACAAGAGCACGTCGGAGCCGTACTTGTCCAGCTTCATCGCACCCACTCCGGAGATCAGGGCGAGCTCCTGCGGGGTGCCCGGGCAGTCCTCCGCGATGGCCATCAGGGTGGCGTCGGTGAAGACCACGTAGGCCGGGGCGCCCTGCGCCTTGGCCTTGGCGGCCCGCCACTCCCGCAGCCGCTCGAACAGCCCCTCGTCCATGGTGGACGGGCAGCCCTCGCAGCGGCGGAGCTTGCGCTCGACCGCGTCGATCAGGGTGCGCTCGCAGACCCGGCACTTGACCGGGCCGCGCGCCTTGCGTCCGGCGGAGCGCTCGCCGCGCTCGATGCCGCCGGAGCCGCCCCGGGAGCGCGGGCCGGCGGCGGAGGAGCCGGGGCGCAGCCCGTCCAGGAAGCGGGTGGGCTTGCGGCTCGCGCGCCCGCCCGGCGAACGGGAGAGCGCCCAGGAGAGGGTGAGCACCCGGCGGGCCCGGGTGACGCCGACGTAGAGCAGCCGGCGCTCCTCCTCGACCTGCTCGTCGGTCTTGGCGTAGATGATCGGCAGGGTGCCCTCGGTCAGGCCGACCAGGAAGACCGCGTCCCACTCCAGGCCCTTGGCGGCGTGCAGCGAGGCCAGCGTGACGCCCTCGACGGCGGGGGCGTGCTGGGCGGCGGCGCGGGCGTCCAGCTCGGCGACGTAGGCCGCGAGGTCGGCGCGCCCGCCGGCCTCCCGGCGGGTGGCCTCGAACTCCTCGGCGAGCCGGACCAGGGCGGCCAGCGACTCCCACCGCTCGCGGACCGCGCCGGAGCCGGCCGGCGGGTCGGCGGTGAAGCCGCGGGTGGCGAGCACGGCGCGCACCTGGGCGGCCAGGTCGGGCGCGCCGGTGGTCAGCGGGTCGTCGCCGGCGCGGGCGGCGCCGCGCAGCAGGACGCCCGCCTCGCGCACCTCGGGGCGCTCGAAGAAGCGCTCGGCGCCCTTGAGCTGGTACGAGATGCCGAGGTCGGCCAGCGCCTGCTCGTACACCTCGGACTGGCTGTTGGTGCGGAACAGCACGGCGATCTCGCTGGCCCGCTCGCCGCTCGCCAGCAGGTCCTTGATCAGGTGGGCGGTGGACTCGGCCTCGGTCGGCTCGTCCGGGTACTCGCGGTAGACCGGCTCGGGGCCGGCCTCGCGCTGGGAGACCAGCTCCAGCCGGTGCTGGGCGGCCTGGCCGCGGGCCTGCGAGAGCAGCCCGTTGGCGAGGTGCACCACCTGCGGGGTGGAGCGGTAGTCCCGGACCAGCTTGACCACGGTGGCCTCGGGGTGGCGGGTGCGGAAGCCGAGCAGGTAGTCGGGGGTGGCACCGGTGAAGGAGTAGATGGTCTGGCTGGCGTCGCCGACCACGCAGAGGCTGGCGCCGCCGCCGGTCCACTGGTCGAGGAGGCGCTGCTGGAGCGGGGAGACGTCCTGGTACTCGTCGACGGTGAAGTGCCGGTACTGGGCGCGGACCCGGTCGGCGATCTCCGGACGGTCCTCCAGGATGGCGGCGGTGAGGAGCAGCACGTCCTCGAAGTCGATCACGTTGCGGTCGCGCTTGGCCTGCTCGTACGCGGCGTAGACCTTGGCGATCTCGGCGGGGTCGCGCGGGGCCTCGCGGGAGGACTTGGCGACGGCGGTCGGGTAGTCGTCCGGAACGATCTGGGTGACCTTGGCCCACTCGATCTCGGCGGTGAGGTCGCGCAGTTCGGTGCGCTGGACCCGCAGGCCGCTGCGGCCGGCCGACTCGGCGACCAGCTGGACCTTGCGCTCCAGCAGCCGGGGCAGCTCGCCGCCGACGGCGCGCGGCCAGAAGTACTGGAGCTGGCGCAGCGCGGCGGAGTGGAAGGTGCGGGCCTGCACGCCGTCCGCCCCGAGCTGGCGGAGCCGGCCGCGCATCTCGCCGGCGGCGCGGGCGGTGAAGGTGACGGCGAGCACCTGCTGCGGCTGGTAGACGCCGCTGCGCACGCCGTAGGCGATCCGGTGGGTGATGGCCCGGGTCTTGCCGGTGCCGGCGCCGGCCAGCACGCAGACCGGGCCGTGCAGGGCGGTGGCGACGGCCCGCTGCTCGGGGTCGAGCCCGGCCAGCACCGCGTCGGCCCCGATCGACGGGCCGAACGCGCCGGGGCCCGGGCCGTCGGAGGGGCCGGTCATACCGAGAAGCTCTTCCTGCATGCCTTCCATCCTCTCAGGCACACCTGACAGTCTGCGGCGCTCCGTCCACAGGCCCACCAGATCGCTCCGATAATCACACCCTGAAGACTGCTCGGAATGAGCCCGCACCGGTGGACGTTGCACCCGGCGACCGTCCACCTCCACCACGAAGGAGTCCACTGCCATGTCCGGCACCGTGACGATGTACAGCACGACCTGGTGCGGCTACTGCAACCGCCTCAAGGGCCAGCTCGGCCGCGAGGGCATCGGCTACACCGAGATCAACATCGAGCAGGACCCGGCGTCGGCGGAGTTCGTGGAGTCGGTCAACAACGGCAACCAGACCGTCCCGACCGTGGTCGTCGTCTCCGCCTCCGGCGAGCGGACCGTGATGACCAACCCGAGCCTGCGCCAGGTCCAGGCCGCCCTGGTCTGACCCGACGGGCCACGGGTCAGGGGCGCGAGTCCGGCTCGCGCCCCTGACCCTTGCCGTGCCCCTGGCCGGCCCCGTGCCCCTCGCCGGCTCCGTGTCCCTCGCCCGTGCCGTGGCCGTCGCCGACCTCGAAGACCAGCCGGCAGCGGTCGGCCGCGTAGCGGGTCTCCACCACCCGCACCGGGCCGCGCCGGTCGTGGGTGACCCGGGTCTGCACCAGCAGCGGCACGCCGGGGCCGATCTCGAACCAGGCCGCCTCCTCGGGCCCGGGCATCCGGGCCGCCACCCGGTCCACCGCGGTGGTCTCGGTCCGCCCGAGCGCGGCCAGCACCACCTCGTCGCCGCCGGGCACCGGATCGGGCTCCATCAGCGGCGTGCCGGCGGCCAGCCCGGCCCGGTAGTGGCTCTCCTCGATCGAGTACGGCTCGCGGCCCATCAGCCGCAGCTGACGGCGCACCATCACCGCGTCGCCGGCCGGGAGTCGGAGCAGCTCGGCGATGTCGGCCCGGGCCCGCACCACCATCACGTCGAACTCCACGGTCAGCTGCCGCCCGGCCAGCGCGGCCTCGCGCGCGTACAGCTCGCCGGGGTCGGCCAGGGCGCCGCGCTGGCCGGGGAGCCGGGACGGCCGGTGGGCCCGGTGGTCCAGCACCGGCCGGTGCCGCAGGTAGGTGCCCTTGCCCTGCATCCGGACCAGCCGGCCCTCGTTGACCAGCACGTCCACCGCGAGGCGGACGGTGTTCCGGGCCACCCCGTACTGCTCCTCCAGCTCGCCCTCGACCGGGAGCTGGGCGCCGTCCTGCCATTCGCCGGCCTCGATGCGGCGGCGCAGGTCCGCCGCGAGCCGCTGGTACTTGGGAGCGGGCGCACCGCCCCGGGGGATCGTCACCCGAGTGAATGTAGCCATTCTGCTTGCGCCTTTTCAGCGAAACCCGTCAACATTGGCCGGGATTGGGGATTCCGTACCCTGGCCCGGATCCTTTCGATCGCATTCGAATGTATTACTGACCACGCACACCCCGGGGGCGGATCCATGCCCGTGAGCAGTACCCCGCAACGGCGGAGCGCACGTCACGCCGACACGACCGACTCGTCCGGCGCCGAGGCGCGCCCCGGCCGGGTCCTCCCCGCCGCCGAGCGCGGCGCCTGGACGGCGGGGGCCACCTTCCCGCCGCTGCCGCGGAACGTCGCCCGGGCCCGCCGGCTGGCGAGTACCGCGCTGTCCGCCTGGGGCGTCAAGCACCTGGCGGACAGCGTCGAACTGGTGGTGTCCGAGCTGGTCACCAATGCCGTGCGGTACGGCCGGGGGGCGGTGTCGATCAGCCTGACGCTGCAGGAGTCGGCGCTGCAGATCTCGGTCGCCGACTACGGCCACGGCATGCCGCAGATGCGCGCGGCCGGCGAGGAGGACTCCAACGGCCGCGGGCTGGCGATCGTCTCCGCGCTGTGCACCCGCTGGGCGGTCACCACCCGGCTGACCGGGAAGACGGTCAGCTGCTGGCTGGCGGTCGAGCCGCCGCCGATCGAAGTGAAATGAATAAAGGGGGCGCGCGACATAAATCGCGCGCCCCCTTTATCGTTCCGGGCCATTACCAGCGGGCCGCCGCGGGCAGCGGACCGCCGTACCAGAGTTCGACCAGGTGCCGGGCGATCGAAATGCCGGACGGCGGCAGGATCTCGCCCGCCTCCATGCCCGCCTTGAGCTCCGCGCGGGAGAACCAGCGCGCCTCGGACAGCTCCTCGCCGTCCACGGTGATCGCGGTGCCCGCCGGGTCGGCCTTGCCGAGGAAGCCCAGCATCAGGCTGGACGGGAACGGCCAGGGCTGGCTGGCCACGTACTGCACCTCGCCGACCCGGACCCCGGCCTCCTCCAGCACCTCGCGGACCACCGCCTGCTCGATCGACTCGCCGGGCTCGACGAAGCCCGCCAGGGTCGACCAGCGGCCCTCCGGCCAGAGCGCCTGACGGCCCAGCAGGCAGCGGTCCTCGCCGTCGGTGATCAGCATGATCACCGCCGGGTCGGTCCGCGGGTAGTGCTCGGCCGCGCAGGAGGTGCAGCGGCGGACGTGGCCGGCCCCGGCCTTCTCGGTCGGGTGGCCGCAGCGGGAGCAGAAGCTGTGCAGCCGGTGCCAGTGCTCCAGCGCCACCGCGTGCACCAGCAGCCCGGCGTCGCGGTCGGAGAGCGAGCCGCCGACCTCGCGCAGTCCGGCCGGACGGGCGTCGCCGTCCAGCCGGCCCGGCAGGCTCTCGCCGGCCAGCGCGAAGTAGTTGACCCCGTCCTCGTCGGTGCCGAGGAAGAAGCGGTCCCCGGCCTCCGGCGCCTCGAAGGAGGGCAGCAGCACCAGTTCGCTGCCGGCCTCGGTGTCGACCACGAACGCCTCGCCGCCGGCGATCGGCAGCACCTTGGTGGTCGGGTGGCTCCAGGCCGCGGCGAGCCACGGCTCGTCGAAGCGGTGGTGCGCGGCGCGGTCCACCCCGGCGCGGGCCAGGGCCAGCGGCTGGGTCTCCGGCAGACTGCTCAACTCGTCCATCCCCGTTCGCGTCGTCGAACTCTCGGCGGTGGTGCTCGTGGTGGTGCTCGTGGCGCCGCTCGCGGTGGTGCTCACGGTGGTCACGGCCGGAAGGTCTCGGCCAGGTCGGCCCAGAGGTACGCGGAGGCCTCCACGCCCTTGCGCAGCAGGTCCAGCTCGACCTTCTCGTTGATCGAGTGCCAGCCGTCGGAGGGCACCGAGATGCCGAGGAACAGCACCGGGGCGCCGAGCACGTCCTGCAGGTCCGCGGCGGGGCCGGAGCCGCCCTCGCGGGTGAAGAGGATCTTCTGCTCGAAGGCCCGGCCCATCGCCCGGGCGGTGGACTGCAGCGCCGGGTGGTCCAGCGGGGTCAGGCACGGGCGGGTGGCGCCCGGGAAGACCAGCTCGTACCGGATGCCCTCGGGCACCTGCTCGGCGACCCAGGAGCGGACGGCCTCGCGGACCTTCTCCACCTCCTGGCCGGCCACCAGCCGGAAGGAGAGCTTGACGTGCGCCTCGGCCGGGACGATGGTCTTCTGGCCCGGGCCGGTGTAGCCGCCCCAGATGCCGTTGACCTCGGCGGTGGGCCGGGCCCAGACCCGCTCCAGGGTGGAGTAGCCGGCCTCGCCGAGGGTGCCGTACGACTTGGCGACCTTCAGCCACTGGGCCTCGTCGAAGGGCAGCTCGGCGAAGAGCGCCCGCTCCTCGGCGGTCAGCTCGACCACGCCGTCGTAGAAGCCGGGGACGGCCACCCGGCGGTCGGCGTCGTGCAGCGCGGCGACCAGCGAGGCCGCGACGTCGGCCGGGTTCGGCACCGCCCCGCCGAAGGAGCCGGAGTGGATGTCGCTGTCCGGGCCGAAGAGGTCGATCTGGGCGTCGGCCAGGCCGCGCATGCCGGTGCAGACGGTCGGGGTGGTCTCGGACCACATCCCGGTGTCGGAGATGATCACCACGTCGGCGGCCAGCCGCTCGGCCTCGCGGCGGATCAGCGCGCCGAAGTTCGGCGAGCCGGACTCCTCCTCGCCCTCGATCAGCAGCTTGAGGTTGACCGCGGGGGCGGTCCGGCCGGTGGCGGCGAGGTGGGCCCGCACCCCGAGGGTGTGGAAGAAGACCTGGCCCTTGTCGTCGGCCGCGCCGCGGGCGTACATCCGGCGGCCGACCACGGTGGGCTCGAACGGCTCGGTGTCCCAGCCGTCCTCCTTGGCGGCGGGCTGCACGTCGTGGTGGCCGTAGACCAGCACGGTGGGCGCCCCGGCGTCGCCGGAGGGCCACTCGGCGAACACCGCCGGCAGACCGTCGGTCTCCCACACCTCGGCGACCGGGAACCCGGTCCCGCGCAGCTTCGCGGCCAGCCACTCGGCGGAGCGGCGGACCTCGTCGGCCCGGCCGGGATCGGCGGAGACCGAGGGAATGCGCAGCCAGTCCGCGAGGTCCTGGAGGAAGCCGGCCTCGTGCTGGTCGATGTAGGAGCGGACGACGCTGTCCGGGGTTTTCGTCATACGGACGACTTTAGTTCGCCCGGGCGGGTGGATGCGGCCCGGGTTTCCCCCGGGTGACGACCGTCACCCGGGGGCGGGCCGCATCACGTCGGCCGTGCCCGTCAGCCCGCGCGGCGGGCCAGCACCAGCCGGGAACGGGTGACCAGCATCGCGAGGCCGCAGGCGAGCGCGGGCAGCACGATCAGCGTGAGGCCCAGGTTCAGCCACGGGAAGGCGATCACGGTCTCCCGGGGAATGCCGCCGGCCTCCGTGACCGCGCTCTGCGAGGCGGCCTCCAGCCGGCGCAGCGCGACCGCCGGGACGACGCCGCACAGGGTGCCGAGCACCGCGCCCATGGCGGCGATCACCCCGCACTGGAAGCCGGACAGCCGTCGCCGGATCCCGCCGGTCGCCCCGACCGCGGCCAGGGTGGCCAGGTCGTTCTGCGAGTCGGCGGAGGCCAGGCCGGTGGCGATGCCGGCCGCGCCGAGCGCGACCAGCGCGGCGAAGCCGGTCAGGCCGAGCGCGTACAGGTCGCGTCCGCCCTCGTAGCCGCGCTCGACCTGGAGGAAGGCGTCCTCGTCGACCTTGGAGAGGGCCGCGTCGGCCCGCTGCTGGGCGACCCCGGCCGGCGCCGCCGCGGGGAGCCAGACCGACCCGGACTCGGTCGCGCCGAGCCCGGCGGCGCGGGCCGCCTGCGGGGTGAGCAGGGCGAGTTCACCGGGCGTCGTGGGCGCGGCGTACACCGCGTCCACGGTGATCTCGTGGGTGGCCGGACGGACCCGGCGTCCCTCGGCTGCCGCCTTGGCCTCCTCCTCGGCGCGCACCGGCTCGGTGAGGGCCAGGATCAGCTTGCCGTTCTTGACGTACCGCTGGTCGAAGACCACCGCCTTGCCCTGGGCGAGGGCCTGCTCGGCGGCGGGGTCGTGGACCGCGAAGAGGTTGTGCAGCACGGTCGCGTCGCCGAGCGACATGCCGTACCGGTCCTCCCGGCCGCCGTGGAGGCGGCAGCGCGGGTCGTCCGTCGGCCGGCCGACGCCGACCTCGCCGGCCTCCTGCAGCTCGTCGGCGGGGCAGCGCAGCTCCGCGGGCAGCTTCGGCCGCACGTCGCCGCAGCTGCCGGGTGCCTTGCGGCAGTCGCCGCCGTAGCTGACGTCCCAGGTGTCGCCGCGCGGGCCGAGGTCGGAGACCGACTGCTCGACGGCGGCCCTCAGCTGCGGCAACCGGTCGGTGGAATCGGGGTTCCAGCCGGCCCGCAGGACCACGGCGCCGGACGGGACGGTGGCCACGTACTCGCGGCGGTTCTGCTCGTCGGAGCTGGTGGTGTAGATGCCGACGGCGACCGAGCCGGCCACGGCGGCCATCACGGCGGCCACCGCGGGGGCGGTCCGGCCGCGGTGGCGGACCGCGTCGCGCAGCGCCAGCCGGGGGCTGAGCGGGAGCAGTCGGCCGAGCCGGCCGAACAGGCCGACCAGGACCGGGGTGCACAGCACCATGCCGAGCTCGGCGATCACCGAGCCGCCGAGCACCGGCAGGCCGCGGCCCGCGCCGAGGGCGCTGCCGAGCAGCGCGAGCGCGGCGCCGCCGGCGACCATCACGAGGCCGAGCATCGCGATCCAGCGGTTGGCGGGCTTGAGCGAGCCGCGGCCGGTGAGCGCCTCCACCACGTTCTGCCGGGCGGCCTGGACGGCCGGCACCACGGCCGCCAGCAGGCCGGTGACCAGGCCGACCGCGGCGATGCCGAGCAGGTCCAGCGGGTGCAGGTCGAAGTGGCCGAAGCGCTGGCCGCCCCACTCCTCCAGCCAGGGGCGGCCGACCGCGACCAGCGCCACGGCGAGCACCACGCCGACCACGGCGCCGGCCAGGCCGAGCACCACGCCGCCGCCGAGCACCACGGCCCGTACGTGCGAGCGGTCGCCGCCGCCGGCCGCGATCAGTCCGAGCTGGCGGCGCGAGCGGCGGGCGCCGACCGCGAAGGCCGGGCCGGCCAGCAGCACGATCTCCAGCAGGGCCATGCCGACCACGGTGGCGACCACGGCGAGCGCGGCGGCGTCGATCCGGCTGTCGTCGTAGCCGTGCTGGGCCTTGTACGCGTACAGCGGCACCTCGGAGCGGGCCGGCGGGTCCAGCAGCACGGTGCGGCTGGTGGCGCCGAAGCCGTACTTGTTGAGCTCCAGCACCTGCGGCCAGCCCAGGGTCTGCCCGGCGGGCAGCTTCACCAGCCAGTCGCCACCGCGGCCGGGGTTCCCCCGGTCGCCCTGCTCGGAGCCGCGGGCCTTGTCCAGCGCGGCGATCAACCCGCCCGGGCGGGCCACGAGTTCGACGGAGCCCAGGTCCTCGGGGTACTCGACCACGCCGGTGATGGTGTACGGGGTGGCCTCCAGCCCGCGCAGGGCGGTGGAGTCACCGATCCGCAGACCGGACTGGTCGAGGAAGGCCCGGGTGGCGGCGACCTGCCGGTCCCCGCTCGGGGCCGCGCCCTCGACCACGTCCAGCAGACCGCGCCAGACCGGGTCGGTCAGGTCGGCCTCGGTGGTGCCGACGGAGAGCCGGCCCTCCTTGGTGGTGGCGGAGGCCCGGGGTCCGAACGGCACCGGGACCAGGGTGGTGCCGGGCGGCAGCAGCTGCGGGAGCAGCACGTCGGGCTCGGTCCCGGAGCTGCGCTTCTGCTCGGGGGTCGGGGCCTGGCCCTCGGTCGGGCCGACCGTCTGGCTCTCCGCGCGGTGGTTGGGGGCCTGCAGCACCGTCGAGCCGCGCCCGTCGAGCGAGACCAGGGCGTCGGCGCCGCCCATCATCCGGACGGCCTGCTCCGCGGGCTCCAGCTGGGCGCTGCGGGCGACCACGTCCACGCCGGCCACGCCGAGCACCGGCAGCGCGATCATGGCCAGGACCAGGGCGGAGCGGCCCTTGGCCCGCATCGCGTCACGGCGGGCGATCCGCAGGGCGGCCCGCCAGGCGGTGATCCTCACGCCTCGTCGCCGCCCTTCACGCTGTTGGTCGCGGCGGCGACCAGCAGGCCCGCGGCGTCCGTGTTGGCGGTCTCGTCGACCATCCGGCCGTCGCGCAGGAAGACCACCCGGTCCGCCCAGGCGGCGTGCCGCGCCTCGTGGGTGACCAGCATCGCGGCCGCGCCGGCGTCGCAGCGGGCCCGCAGCACGGCCAGCACCGTCTCGCCGGTGGTGGAGTCCAGGGCGCCGGTCGGCTCGTCCGCCAGCACCAGGCGGCGGTCGCCGATCAGCGCGCGGGCGATCGCGACGCGCTGCTGCTGGCCGCCGGACATGTCGTCCGGGAAGCGGTCGGCGAGCTCGGCGATGCCGAGCTCCTCCAGCGCGGCCAGCGCCTCCCGGCGGGCGGCCCGGGCGGAGACGCCGTCCAGCTCGCGGGGCAGCGCGATGTTCTCGGCGGCGGTCAGCGCCGGTATCAGGTTGTAGTCCTGGAACACGTACCCGACCGAGCGGCGGCGCACCGCCGCCTGCTGCTTGCGGGAGAGCGCGCCGAGGTCGGCGCCCTCGACCAGGACCCGGCCGCCGGTCGGGGCGTCGAGGCCGCCGGCCAGGGTGAGCAGGGTGGACTTGCCGGACCCGGACGGGCCCATCACGGCGACCAGTTCGCCCGGGTGCACCTTCAGGTCGACGGCGCGCAGCGCGTGCACCTCGGCGGCGCCGTGGCCGTGCACCCGGCTGACCTGCTCCAGGTGCAGCACCGGGGCCTGGGACTCGGTTGTACTCATGGCTTCCCCCATGTTCATCGGATGCGGCTGCGGCGGCGCGGGGCGTTCGCCGGCGCCTCGGTGGTCGCGGGCACCTCGGCCCGCGCACGCTCCGCGTGCCGGGCCAGCCGGGTCTCGCAGTGGTCCAGCCAGCGGATCTCCGCCTCGGCCTGGAAGATCAGTTGCTCCAGCACCAGCAGCCACGCCAGGTCCTCGCCGGCCCCCGTGTCGTTGACCAGTGCCTGGCCCTTCAGCCGGGTGTAGTCCTGCAGCGCCTGCATGCTGTGCCGGCGCTGTCCCTGCACCACGGCGGTGACGTCCACCCCGGGCACGGTGACGGCCATCGCCAGCTTGATCGCCAGCTCGTCGCGCGGCGGATTGGTCCGCTGCACCGGGCTGTCGAACCAGCGGCGCAGTTCCGCGCGTCCTTCCTCAGTGACGGCGTAGAACTGGTGCCCCTCGGCGTCCTCACCGGCGGGCTCCACCAGGCCGTCGCGCTCCAGGCGCCCCAGCGTGGTGTAGACCTGGCCGACGTTGAGCGGCCAGGTGGCGCCGGTGCGGGCCTCGAACTCGGTGCGCAGTTGGTAGCCGTAGCGCGGGCCCTGGTCGAGCAGGGCGAGCAGGCCGTGACGGATCGACATACCGAGTATGTATACCCGGTATGCACGGCGTCCGGCAACGCACCCCCCTCGCACGACGGAGGGCGGCGGGCAACAGGGCGTTCACGCGCAGCCGGTACCGTGAGTCCGGTGAGCCATCTGCGCATCGCGACCTACAACCTGCTGCACGGTCAGCCGCTGGCCGCCGACGGCAGCCCGGACCCCTACCCCGCCGACGCCGGCGCCCCGCTCGGCGAGGCGGTCGCCGACCTGGACGCGGACGTGCTCGCGCTCCAGGAGGTCGACCGGTACCAGGAGCGCTCCGGCTGCGTCGACCAGGCCGCCGTCGCCGCCAAGGCGATGGGCGCCGCGGACTGGCGGTTCGCCGCCGCCCTGCACGGCACCCCCGCGCCGCTCTCCGGCTGGCTCCCCGACCCCGACCTCCCCGGCCTCCAGGTGTACGGTCCCGCCGAGGTCGACACCGCCACCGGTCAGCCCTCGTACGGCACCGCGCTGCTCACCCGGCTCCCGGTGCGGCACTGGCGGGCCCGCCGGTTCGCGCCCGCGCCGTTCGGCCTGCCGCTGAAGGTCGCGGGCCGGCGCGGCCTGACGCCCGTCCCGGACGAGCCGCGGGCGGCGATCGCCGCCGTCCTGGAGGGCAGCGAGGGGCCGTTCACCGTGGTCGCCGCGCACCTGTCGTTCGTGCCCGGCTGGAACGTCGCCCAGCTCGCCGGGATCCGCCGCTGGATCGCCGACCTGCCCCAGCCGTACCTGGTGCTCGGCGACTTCAACCTGATCGGCGCGGTGCCGCGGACCGTGCTCGGGAGCGCCGCCGCGATCGAGCGCACCACCTCGCGCGAGCGCGTCCGCAACGCCCGGCAGGCGCGGACCGGGCTGCGGCGGCGCCGCACCCGCGAGCCGCGCCCGCGCCTCCAGGGCTGGTACGACCTGGCCCGCACCCCCACCTACCCGTCGCACCGGCCGGCGGTCCAGTTCGACCACATCCTCGGCATCGGCGTCCCGCGCACCGCCGTCGGCTCGGTCTCGGCCCCCCGCACCGCGGTCTCCGACCACCGGCCCCTGGTCGTCGACGTACGGATCTAGGAACCGGTGGCCCGCCCCGCGGCGGAGCCGCTGTCCGGCAGGGCCTCGCGGCCCTGCCGGGGCTGCGGGAGCTCGGGGGCCGGCGGCTCGTACTGCAGCAGCAGCATCGCCGCGTCGTCGCCGAGCTTGTGGCCGACGTGGCGGACGACGTCCTCGTGGAGGCGCCGGAGCACCTCGACCGGCCCGCCGACGGCGAGTTCGCCGATCCGGCCGGCGAGCGGGTAGAAGGAGCCGCGGTGGTCGCGGGCCTCGATCACGCCGTCGGTGTAGAGCAGCACCCGGTCCCCCGGCCGTACGGCGACCCGCTGGACGGGCGGCCGAACGTCCGCCGGGTCGAGCACGCCGAGCGGCGGCACCGGCTCCTCCGGCTCCACCGCCCGGCAGCCGTCGGCGGTGAGCAGCAGCGGCGCCGGGTGGCCGCAGTTGACGATCTCCACCGAGCCGTCCGGGCAGACGCCGATCAGCACCAGGGTGACGAACTCCTCCTCCACCCCGGGGTGGTCGGTCTCGTGCAGGGCGCGGTCGAGGCTGACCGCGAGCCAGCCGGCGACCCGGTCGAGGGCCGGCTCCTGGTGCGCGGCCTCGCGGAACGCGCCGAGCACGGCCGCCGCGGTCTCCACCGCGGCGAGACCCTTGCCGCGGACGTCGCCGACCACGGCCCGGACGCCGTGCCGGGTGTTGACCACCTCGTACAGGTCGCCGCCGATCGAGGCCTGGGCGGCGGCGGCCGCGTAGTGGACGGCGGCCCGGACGCTGCCGACCCGGTCGGGGACGGGGCGCAGCAGCACCCGCCGGGCGATGTCGGCGACCAGCCGGGCGTCGGCCAGCGCCTGCTCCTGGCGCAGCCGCAGGGTGGCGCTGACGTACCCGATCCCGGCGACCAGGGCGACCGCGAGCACGGTCGCGGTGTGCACGGACTCCCCGAGCACGCCGTTGTACCAGGCCATCAGGAAGGAGCAGAGCTCGGCGACGGCGCCGACGAAGAGCGGGTACCAGGTGCGCCGGCTGACCACGGCGGCCAGCGCGGGAACGGCGGTGATCGCCGGTTCGACGGTCACCTCGCTGTTGGTGAAGTAGTCGAGGGAGACCACCAGCACCATGCCGATCAGCGGCAGGGCGTGGGAGGTCTTCGGCCAGGTGCCCGTCACGGTGCCCGGCACGCCCCCCGGGGGCGGGCCGGTGAATCTGTCCCTGATCCATCCGGTCGCGCTCAACGTCGGTCTCTCCAGCGGAAGGTGGCCGGTGCCGGTGGACACCTGCGGTGATGACGGAAAGTCAGGGGCTGGGCCCCTGCCGGCGGCCGGAGTACGGGGAGATGACCGGTTACCGACCCCACAATAGGCGCGAAACGTGCACAGCGCACAGGTTTCGCTCGATCTTGTGACGACTTGGATGCTCTGAGTGACTTCTTATGAGCTATTCCCGATCAGGAGCTCGCTCAACTCTTTTCGGTCGGGAAGTCCTGACGGTCTCACGATCCGGCCACTGCGCACGTAGAGGAACGACGCCGTGACCTGCTCGGCCGGGACACCGGTCCGCTCCGCCCAGGCCAGCCGGTAGACGGCGAGCTGCAGCGGGTCCGCGCTCTCCTCGCGGCCGGTCTTCCAGTCGACCACTTCGTACCGGTACGACTCCGGTGACGCTGAGCCACCGTCACGGTCGCGGTACACCGCGTCGATCCGGCCGCGCACCACCCGCCCCGCCAGCACCAGGTGGAACGGCTCCTCGACCCGGTACGGCCGGCGGCCCGCGTAGGGGCCGCGCAGGAAGGCCTCCTTGAGCCGCTCCAGGTCCTTCTCGTCCTCGATGCCGTCCTCGTCCAGGCCGGGCAGCGCGTCCGGGCCGAGCAGCAGCGGCTGGTCGAACCGCGCCTGCACCCAGGCGTGGAAGCGGGTGCCCCGGCGGGCGGCGGGCGCGGGCGGGCGGGGCATCGGCCGGGCCAGCTCGGCGGCGAAGCCGTCCGGGTCGGCGGCGAGGCGCAGCAACTGGGTGGCGGAGAGCGAGGCGGGCAGCTCGACGTCCCGCACGGCCCGCCGGGAGCGCTCCAACTCGCCCAGCAGCGCGCCGAGATCGCGGTCCCAGGAGGCGACCAGGCGCTGGTCCTCGACCGCCATCCGCTCCGGCTCGGGCGCGGGCAGTCCGGCCAGCCGGGCCCGGACCACGTCCGCCACCCGCCGCCGGGAGGTCTGCGCGGCCGGGTCCAGCGGCAGCGGCCACGGGGTCTCCACCGAGACCGCGAACGCCGGGTTCTCGGCGTCCGGCAGCGGCTCCTCGGCCCAGACGTCCAACTCGCCGTTGCCCGCCTCCCGCTCGCAGTGCGCCCTCAGCTCCAGCAGGAAGGAGGACGGGCCGCGCCGGCGCTTCTGGCTCGGCCCCCACCAGTGCCCGGAGGCCAGCAGCAGCGACCGGGGCCGGGTGAACGCGACGTAGCCGAGCCGCAGTTCCTCGACCGCCGAGTGCCGGATCATCGCCTGCTTGAACAGGCCCATGCCCTTGCCGGTCCACTCCGGGTCGGCGGGCAGGGTGGCGGCGTCGCCGCGCAGCGCGTGCGGCAGCACCTTCTTGGTGCTGGTCCAGCGCTCGCGGCCCTTGTTGCTGGGGAAGGCGTCCTTGACCAGCCCGGGGACGGCGACCACGTCCCACTCCAGGCCCTTGGACTTGTGCGCGGTCAGCACCTTCACGGTGTCCTCGCCGCCGGGCAGGCTGTTGTCCAGGCCGCGCTCGTACTCCTGGGCGGCCCGCAGGAACGCCAGGAACGCGGCCAGGCCCGGGTCGCCGTCCAGGTCGGCGAAGCCCGCCGCAATGTCCAGGAAGGCGTGCAGGGTCTCCCGCCGGCGGGCGGCCAGCGCCAGCGGCGAGGCGGACAGCTCCACCTCCAGACCGGTCACCGCGAGCACCCGGTGCAGCACGTCCATCAGCGGCTCGGCCAGCGCCCGGCGCAGCTCGCGGACCTCCCGGGCCAGGCGCGCGAAGCGGACCTTGGCCTCCGGGGAGAACGGCAGCTCGTCGGGCTGCTCCGCGTCGAGGAAGGTCTCCAGGGCGTCGGCGAGCGAGACCACCTCGGTCGGGTCGGTCTCGGCGACCGCCGCCGCCAGCGGGTCGCTGCCGTCCGGGCGGGCGGTGCGGACCAGGTCCGCGGCCCGGCGGCCGAGCAGCGCCAGATCGCGCGGGCCGATCCGCCAGCGCGGGCCGATCAGCAGCCGGACCAGCGCCGCGTTGGCGGTCGGGTCCTGCAGCACCTCGCAGACCGCCACCAGGTCCGCCACCTCGGGGAGTTGCAGCAGGCCGCCGAGGCCCACCACCTCGACCGGCACGTCCCGGGCGACCAGCGCCGCGTGGATGTCCGGGAAGGCGCTGCCCGCCCGGCACAGCACCGCGATCCGGCCCGGCGCCGTCCCGGTGCGGACCAGGTGCGCGATCCGGTCGCCCAGCCACGCCACCTCCTCCGCGTGGGTGGGCAGCAGCGCGGCCCGGACGAAGCCGTCCCGCTCCGCCCCGGGCGCCGGGCGCAGCGCCTCCACGCCCTCGTGCATCTCGCGCAGCGGCTCGGCCAGGTGGTTGGCGAACGCCAGCAGCCGGCCGCCGCTGCGCCGGTTCTCGCTGAGCGCGTACCGGGCGCCCGGCGAGCCGTCCTGCTTGGGGAAGTGCGCCGGGAAGTCGTCCAGGTTGGCGACCGAGGCACCGCGCCAGCCGTAGATCGCCTGGCAGGGGTCGCCGACCGCGGTCACCGGGTGCCCGGTGCTGTGCGCGCCGCCGAACAGGCCGGACAGCATCAGCCGTTGGGCGACCGAGGTGTCCTGGTACTCGTCCAGCAGCACCACCCGGTACTGGGCGCGCAGCAGCCGGCCGACCTCCGGCCGCTCCTGGGCGAGCCGGGCGGAGGCGGCGATCTGGTCGCCGAAGTCCATCAGCCCGGCGGCCCGCTTGCGCCGCCGGTAGTCCTCGACCAGCTCCAGCAGCTCCAGCCGGGCCCGGGCCGCCTTCGGGACGGCGCGCAGGTCCTCGTTGCTCAACTTCTTGGTGGCGAGGGTGTCGAGCAGTTCGGAGTCGTGGCCGCGCAGCCGCTCCGGGTCGACCAGGTGCTCGGCCAGCTCGGAGTCGAGCGCGATCAGCTCGGCGACCAGGGAGGAGAAGGTCCCGCTCAGCGCCGGGTACGGGCCGCGCGCCGAGCGCAGCACCTTGGCGGCGAGCTGGAAGCGGGTCGCGTCGGCGAGCAGCCGGACGTCCGGCTCTATCCCCAGGCGCAGGCCGTGCTCCTTGAGCAGAGTGCCGGCGAACGCGTGGTAGGTGGAGATCTGCGGCTCGCCGAGGGCGTCCTCGTCCGGGTCCAGGACGCGGGCGCGCAGCAGCGCGGTGCGCACCCGCTCGGCGAGCTCGCCGGCGGCCTTGTTGGTGAAGGTCAGGCCCAGCACCTGCTCGGGGCGGACCGCGCCGGAGCCGACCAGCCACACCACCCGGGCCGCCATCACCGTGGTCTTGCCCGACCCGGCGCCCGCCACGATCACCGCGGGCTCCAGCGGTGCGCCGATGGCCCGCATCTGCTCGGGGTTGAACGGGATCCCGAGCAGCTCCTTGAGTTCCTCGGGATCGCTGAGCACGCCCCCAACCGTAAGCGACGCGGCCGGCTCCACCCGCGCCCCGGGTTCCCGCAGCGGCTCCGCCCGCGGCGGGAGGGGGTCCGGGTGGCCGGGGTCAGTCGACAAGCTGGCGCCCGTCGCGCTGGGCGGAGCAGCTGCCGCGGAAGGCGCAGCGCGCGCAGCCCTCGCCGACGGTGGGGACGAAGCGCTCGGCGAGCACCCGGCCGGCCGACTCGGCGAGCAGGTTCTCGATCCACGGCTCGCCCTCGGCGGGCAGCTGCCGCTGCACCTTCGGTGCCTCGGGCTCGCCCTTGGCGGGCTCGCGCAGGTGCACCAGCTCCGCGCCGCCCGGGGTGGCGGCGCCGTCGTCGAAGCCGGGCAGCCCGTCCAGCGCGCCGCCGCGCACGGCCAGCTGGTAGACGGCGAGCTGCTTGTGCTCGGGCAGCGACTTGTCGGTCGGGATCTGCTTGCCGGTCTTGAAGTCGACGACGTACGCGCGGCCCGCCGCGTCCCGCTCGACGCGGTCCATCGAGCCGCGGATGCGGACCGCGATCCCGCCGACGTCCAGGGTCAGGTCGAAGCCGTGCTCGGTGGCGACGAGGGTGCGTTCCCGCTCCAGCACGTGCCAGTGCAGGAAGCGCTCCAGCGCCGCCCGGGCCTCGGCCTTCTCCTGCTGCGACTTCCACGGCGCGTCGAAGGCCAGCGCGTCCCACACCGTGTCCAGCCGCTCCATCAGGACGGCGAGGTCGGCGGGGGTGCGGCCGGAGCCGACCTCGTCGGCCAGCGCGTGGACGACGTTGCCGAAGCCCTGGGCGGCGGTGGTGGTGGTGCCGGCCCTCACGTCCTTCTCCAAGAACCACTGGAGCGCGCAGTCGTCGAGCTGTTCCAGGCCGCTGCCGGACAGCCGGACCGGTACGCCGTCCGCCCGCAGCGGCTCGGGCGCGGCGGTCTGCTCGTCCAGGCCCCACCAGCGGTCGGGGTGCGCGGAGGGGACCAGCGGGTGGCCGTCCTCGTCGAGCGCGGACGCCAGCCGGGCGAGCCGCTCGGCCGCCGCCCGGCGCAGCTCCGGCGAGCGGGCCGGGTCGACGGTGACCGCGCGCAGCTCCGCCACCAGGGCGGACACCGACAGCGGCCGCCGCGGCCGGCTGGTCACCTCGGCGACGGTCACCTGGGGGGTGCGGGAGCGCACCTTGCCGGTCCGCGGGTCGAGCTCCTCCCGGTAGAGCTCGCGCAGGAACCGCGACGGCTCGTCGCCGTCCTCGGCGGGGGCCTTCACCGCGGTGACGATCAGCCGGTCCTTGGCGCGGGTGGCCGCGGTGTAGAAGAGGCGCCGCTCCTCCGCGAGCAGCGCGGCCGGGGTGAGCGGTTCGGCGAGGCCGTCCCGGCCGATCCGGTCGGCCTCCAGCAGGGAGCCGCGGCGGCGGAGGTCCGGCCAGAGGCCGTCCTGGACGCCGGCCACCACGACCACCCGCCACTCCAGGCCCTTCGAGCGGTGCGCGGTCATCAGCCGGACCGCGTCCGGCCGCACGGCGCGCACGGTGAGGGTGTCGGCGGCGATGTCCTGCGCCTCCAGCTCGGCGAGCAGGTCCAGCGCGCTGCGGTGGCCCGCCACCTGCTCCTCCGCCCGCGCGGCGGTCTCGAACAGCGCGCACAGCGCGTCCAGGTCTCGGTCGGCGTTGCGGCCGGCGGTGCCGCCGCGCAGGGCGGCCCGCTCCAGCCGCTCGCGCCAGCGGCGGCTGCCGTCCCACAGCTCCCACAGCGCGTCCTCGGCGCCCCCGCCGCCGGACAGCAGCTCCCGGACCTTGCGCAGCAGCGTCCCGAGCTCGCGGGCGCGGCGGGCGTAGGGGCCGTCCAGCAGCATCAGCCGCTCGGGCTCCGCGAGGGCGTCCCGGATCAGCGCCTCGGCCGGGGCGACCACCTCGTGCCCCTCGGCTCGCGCCTCCTCCCTCAGTGCCCGACCCAGCCGCCGCAGGTCGGAGCCGTCCAGGCCGCCCATCGGGCCGGTGAGCAGGGTGTGCGCGATGTCGACGGTCATCGCCTCGGCCGGCTCCGCGCAGACCCGGAGCGCGGTCAGCAGCGGCACCACACCGGGCTCGTCGCGCAGCGGGATGTCGTCGCCGTCGATCTCCAGCGGCACGCCGGCCGCGCCCAGGGCCCGCCGGACGCCGGGGATGGTCCGCCCGCCGGCGCGGACCAGCACCGCCATCTCGCCCCAGGGCACCCCGTCCTCCAGGTGCGCCCGGCGGAGCAGGTCGGCGACCGAGTCCAGTTCCGCGCCGGGGGTCGGGTAGGTGTACACCTCGACCGCCCCGCCCTCGCGGGAGGGCAGCAGCGCGCGGTGCTGGGCGAGCTTGTCGGCGGGCAGCCGGCCCATCGGCATCCGCCGGGTGAGCTCCCGCGAGGCGGCCAGCAGCACCGCCCCGGACCGCCGGGACACCCGCAGCACGGCCACCTCGGCCGGCCGGCCGTCGGCCCGCCGGAAGGCGTCGGGGAAGTCGAGGATGCCGTTGATGTCGGCGCCGCGGAAGGCGTAGATCGACTGGTCCGGGTCACCGACCGCGACCAGGTCGCGGCCGCCTCCGGCGAGCTGCTGCAGCAGCCGCACCTGGGAGGGGTCGGTGTCCTGGTACTCGTCGACGAAGACCACGTCGTACCGGCCGCGCAGCGCGTCCCCGACCTCCGGGCGTTCGGCGAGCAGCACGGCCCGGTGGACCAGCTCCGCGTAGTCCAGCACCCCCCGCATGTCCAGGACGTCCAGGTAGTCCGCGAGGAAGTGCGCGGCGGCCGCCCAGTCGGGCCGCTGGACGCCCTCGGCGAAGCGGGCCAGCTCGTGCTCGCCGAGCCCGAGCTCGCGGCTGCGCGCGAGCACGGCCCGGACCTCGTCGGCGAACCCGCGGGTGGTCAGGCAGGCCCGCAGGTCGAGCGGCCAGCCGATCCGTCCGACGCCGGCCCTGGCGTCCTCCGCGTCGCCGGCCAGCAGCTCGCGGACCATCACGTCCTGCTCGGGGCCGGAGAGCAGCCGCAGCGGCTCGGCGTACTCCTCAGGGTCCTGGTGGGCGCGCAGCAGCGCGTAGCAGAAGGAGTGGAAGGTGGTCGCCTGCGGCACGGCGACGCCCGCGGCGACCCGGGCGGTCATCCGGTCGCGCAGCTCCATCGCCGCCTTGCGGCCGAAGGTGAGGACCAGGATCCGCTCGGGATCGGTGCCGTCCGCTATCCGCCGGGTGACGGCCTCGACCAACGTGGTGGTCTTGCCCGTGCCGGGCCCGGCCAGCACCAGCAGCGGCCCACCGGCGTGCTCGACCACCGCCTGCTGGTACGGGTCCAGGACGGGCGGCTCGGGCTGTGCGAGGGGGCTGCGCACCAGGCGGAAGGGCGGGGTCACTGCGGTCCAGACGGGTTGTACCAGGGCATGTGCGGGGCGGGGCCGCAACGGACCTCGCCCGCACCGAGCCTACGATCCTGCACCGACAACCCCCTCCCGCGCACGGGATCGGGCGAAAAAGAGACGACTACCGCCCGTCCCAGCGGGCCTGTCGCAGGTCGACCCGGAGCGAGTCGCCGACCGTGCGCAGCGGGGTGCCCTCGGCACGGTACTCGGGCAGGGCACGGTGCTCGTGGCCGGGCAGCGGGCGGCCGTCGGCGCGGATCACCCGCCACCAGGGCACGGCGCCGCCGTGGAGCGCCATCACCCGGCCGACCTGGCGCGGGCCGCCCCGGCCGAGGTACTCGGCGACGTCGCCGTAGGTCATCACCCGGCCCGGTGGGATCCGCTCGGTGAGGTCGAGCACGGCCTCCGCGAACGGCGGCAGCTCCGCGCCGTCGTCCGCGCCCGCGGGGCCGTCCTCGCGCGTACTCTCGGTCATCCGCCGCATTCTTCCCCATCCGGTCGATTTCCAGGACCCCGAGCGGGCGATCCGCCGCGCCTGATGCGCCCCCTGCCCGGCGCCGGACCGTCCGGCATGGCAGCATCTTCGGGGCAGTGCGTGGTGATACGAGGACAAGACCAGATGACCGGGACGGCAGAATTGAACGTGGACGAGGGCTCCGGGGAGTCCGCGACCGACGGTTCTGCCGGGCACCCGCAGGTCGAGCCACCCGCCGTCTCACTGCACAAGACACCCGCCGGACCGGTTCCGGAGGCGGGCACGGGGGAGGACGAGAACGTGGTCGCGTACGACGGACCACCTGACGGGGTGGTCCCTGACGACACCGGACCGGACGAGGAGCCGACCGGCGAGCACCTGGCGGTCGACGAACCGCTGCTGCCGCCGCGGGCGCACCGCCCCTCGGACCTGATCCGGTTCACCGCCGGTGTGCTCGGCATCATCGCGGTGTTCGTCCTCGCACAGGTGGCGGTCTCCACCACCACCGGCATCGAGAGCGACATCACCGCCAACGCCAAGCACATCCCGAGCGTGCTCTCCACCATCGCCGCGCTGGTCTCCAGCGTGGCGGTGCTGGCGGTGCCGCTGGCGTTCGCGGTGGAGCGGCTGATCAAGCGGGACGGCCTGCGGGTCGCCGACGGCGTGCTCGCCTCGGTGCTGGCGTACGGCGTCTCGCTGGGCGTGGACTGGTGGGTGGCGGCGAGCGCCCCGGACGCGATCCGCAACGCGCTGACCCAGTTCCCCCCGGGCGGCGGGGACACCCTGACCGACCCGGTGCACGGCTACCTGGCGCCGGTGATCGCCTACATGACCGCGGTCGGGATGTCCTCCAGACCCCGCTGGCGGGTGGCGCTGTGGGTGGTGGTGATCCTCAGCGGCGCGACCGAGCTGATCAGCGGCTACACCACCCCGCTGTCGCTGATCCTCACCGTGCTGATCGGCTGGTCCGTGGCGTACGGCACGCTGTACGCGATCGGCTCGCCGAACATCCGGCCGACCGGCAAGAGCCTGATGATCGGCCTGCGCAAGGTCGGCTTCACGCCGTCCGCCGCCCACACCGCCCCGGAGGCGCCCGGCGGCACCCGCCGCTACCTGGTCACCCAGCAGCACGGCCCGCTGCTGGACGTCCACATCATCGACCGCGAGCAGCAGGCCTCCGGCTTCTTCTACCGCGCCTGGCGCCGCCTGCGGCTGCGCTCGGTGGCGGTCCGCCGCAGCCCCCAGTCGCTGCGCCAGGCCCTCGAACAGGAGGCCCTGATCGCGTACGCGGCCGCCGCCTCCGGGGCCCGGGCCCCGCAGCTGGTGGCCACCTCCGAGCTCGGCCCGGACGCCGCGATCCTGGTCTACGAGAACGTGGCCGGCCGCACCCTCGACGAGCTGGCGGACGAGGAGATCACCGACGAGGTGATGGCCTCGTTCTGGGAGTCGGTCGGCACCCTGCACGAGCGCCGGATCGCCCACCGCCGGCTGACCGGCGAGTCGCTGCTGGCGGTGGACGAGAAGACCGGCTGCCTGGTCAACCTCTCCGGCGGCGACATCGCGGCCGGCGACCTGACGCTGCGGATCGACGTGGCCCAGCTGCTCACCACCTTCGCGCTGCGGGTCGGCCCGGAGCGGGCGGTGGCGGTCGCCAACCGGGTGCTCGGCCCGACCCGGGTCGCGGACTCGCTGCCGCTGCTCCAGCCGGTCGGCCTGAGCCGGCAGACCCGTGCCGACCTGCAGAAGATGACCAAGGAGCGGAAAGCCGCCGCCCAGGCGCTGGCCCTGGAGCAGGTCGCGGCGGGGGTGAAGACCCAGCAGCAGGCGGAGGAGGACATCGCCGTCGCGGGCGAGGACCTGCTGAGCCGGATCCGCGGCCAGATCCTCCAGATCGCCCCGGAGGCGCCGATCGCCCCGGCCAAGCTGGAGCGGCTCAAGCCCAAGACGCTGATCATGGTGGTGGCGCTCACCTTCGCCGCCTACCTGGCGGTCACCACCATCCGGCCGGACCAGTTCAAGGTCTCCGAGATGAACTGGGCCTGGGCCTCGCTCGCCCTGCTCGCCTCCGCGACCAGCTACGTCGCCGCCTCGATGAGCCTGACCGGCTTCGTCCCGGAGCGGCTGCCGTTCGGCCGGACGGTGGCCGCGCAGGTGGCCGGCTCCTTCGTGAAGCTGGTCGCGCCCGCCGCGGTCGGCGGCATCGCGCTCAACACCCGCTACCTGCAGAAGGCCGGCATCCGGCCGGTGCAGGCGGTGGCCAGCGTCGGCGCCTCGCAGCTGGCCGGCCTGGCCGGGCACCTGCTGCTGCTGTTCTCCTTCGGCCTGATCACCGGCACCCAGACCAACGGCGACCTGGGCGCCTCCCGCGCGGTGATCATCGGCGTGCTGTCCGCCGCCGTGCTGGCGCTGGTGATCGCGGCGGTGTCGCCGCTGCGGCGCTTCGTGGTGAACCGGCTGCGGGTGCTGTTCTTCGGCGTGGTGCCGCGGATGCTCGACCTGATGCAGACCCCGTCCAAGCTGGTCACCGGCTTCGGCGGGATCCTGCTGCTGACGCTCTCCTTCACCGCCTGCCTGGACGCCTCGGTGCAGGCCTTCGGCGGCGGCGCGCACGTCACCTTCGCGGCCGTCGCGGTGGTCTTCCTGACCGCCAACGCGGCCGGCTCGGCGATCCCCACCCCGGGCGGCATCGGCCCGGTCGAGATCGCCCTGATCGCCGCCCTCACGGTGGCCGGCGTGCCCGCCACCGCCGCCACCCCGGCGGTCTTCCTCTACCGCCTGCTCACCTTCTGGCTTCCGGTGGCGCCCGGCTGGATCGCCTACAACGTGCTCCAGCGCAAGGGCGCGCTCTAGACCCGGCCGCAGCACGACGGAAGGGCCCGGGGCGTGCGCCCCGGGCCCTTCCGTCCGAGCTCCTCAGTACACCGGCTTGTGCGGCTCGATCTGGTTGACCCAGCCGATCACGCCGCCGCCCAGGTGCACCGCGTCCGCGAAGCCCGCGGACTTCAGCACGGCCAGCACCTCGGCCGAGCGGACGCCGGTCTTGCAGTGCAGCACGATCCGCTTGTCCTGCGGCAGGTCCTGCAGGGCGTTGCCCATCAGGAACTCGTTCTTCGGGATCAGCCGCGCGCCCGGGATCGACACGATCTCGTACTCGTTGACCTCGCGGACATCGATGATGTCGATGCTCTCGCCCTCGTCGATCCACTCCTTGAGCTGCTTGGAGGTGATCGTCGAACCCATGGCGGCCGCCTGGGCCTCCTCCGACACGACGCCGCAGAAGGCCTCGTAGTCGATGAGCTCGGTGACGGTCGGGTTGTCGCCGCAGAGCACGCAGTTCGGGTCCTTGCGGACCTTCACCTGGCGGTACTGCATCTCCAGGGCGTCGTAGATCATCAGTCGGCCGACCAGCGGCTCGCCGACCCCGGCCAGCAGCTTGATCGCCTCGGTGACCTGGATCGAGCCGATGGACGCGCACAGCACGCCCAGCACGCCGCCCTCGGCGCAGGACGGGACCATGCCCGGCGGCGGGGCCTCCGGGTAGAGGCAGCGGTAGCACGGGCCGTGCTCGGCCCAGAACACCGACGCCTGGCCGTCGAAGCGGTAGATCGAGCCCCACACGTACGGCTTGCCGAGCAGCACCGCGGCGTCGTTCACCAGGTACCGGGTGGCGAAGTTGTCGGTGCCGTCCACGATCAGGTCGTAGCCGGCGAAGATCTCCATGACGTTGTCGTTGTCGAGGCGCTCGTCGTGGAGGATCACGTTGACGTACGGGTTGATCTCCTTGACCGAGTCGCGCGCGGACTCGCCCTTGGAGCGCCCGATGTCGGACTGGCCGTGGATGATCTGGCGCTGCAGGTTGGACTCGTCGACGGTGTCGAACTCGACGATGCCGAGCGTGCCGACACCGGCGGCGGCCAGGTACATCAGGGCGGGCGAGCCGAGGCCACCGGCACCGACGCACAGCACCTTGGCGTTCTTCAGCCGCTTCTGCCCGTCCATGCCCACGTCGGGGATGATCAGGTGGCGGGAGTACCGGCGGACCTCGTCGACGGTGAGCTCGGCGGCCGGCTCGACCAGGGGTGGCAGCGACACGGGGACTCCGATGGTCGTCAGTTCACAATTGACTACGCCAACAGTGTCACGTGCCCGGGGTATTCCGAGACAGGCGTTCCAGCACGTGAGATGCCCGACACCGGATGCTGGGACCGGGCCCCCGCCCCGGGTCAGACCCGGCAGGCCGTCTCCAGCCAGACGTCACCCAGCGACTCCTCCAGCGGCACCTGCGTCCGCCAGCCGAGACGGTCCCGCGCCGTCCGCACGTCCGCCTGCCGCCACTGCACCGGCTCCAGCACCGGCCGGGCGTCCAGCTGCCGCCCGGGGTCCGCCCCGGACGCCGCCTGCGCGGGCAGCACCACCTGGCGCGCGTCCTCGGTCACCTGCCCCTCGAAACCCGAGGCCCGGACCAGCAGCTGCGCCGCCTCCCGGGCCCGCACCGCGTGCCCGCTGCCGATGTTGATCACCCCGGTGGCCGCCGAAACCGCCGCCGCCTGCACCGCCCGGGCGACGTCCCGGACGTCCACGAAATCCCGGTATCCGGACAGGTCCGGCATCCGCACCTGGTGCTCGTCCTGCTCCAGCGCCCGCCGCAGGCCCTCCGCCAGTCGCCCGAACAGCGACGCCGTCGGCGAACCCGGGCCCACCACGTCGAAGATCCGCAGCACCAGCGCGTCCAGCCCGGACGCCAGCACCAGCTCCGTCCCCGCCAGCTTCGACACCCCGTACGGGCCCACCGGCCGCGGCTCGGCGCTCTCCGGGATCGGCCCCGCCGGCGGCACCGGCCCGTACTCCGCCGCCGACCCGATGTGCACCAGCCTGGCCGGCTCGCGACTGCGCCGGATCGCCTCGCAGACCGTCGCCACCGCCAGCGTGTTCGCCCGGATCAGCGCCCGCGAGGTGCCGTACGTCGCCCCCGCGCAGTTGATCACCACCTGCGGCGCCACCGCGTCCAGGAACCGGGCCAGCGCCCCCGGACTGCCCGTCGTCAGGTCGAAGCGGATGTCGGCCGAGTCCCGTCGGCCCAGCACCGTCGTCTGGAGGCCGTCCTCCGCCAGCAGGCGATCGGCGACCCGGCGGCCGATGAAACCGTCGGCACCCAGCAGCAGCACCCTCATCGGGCGTGTGTCCTTCCACGAGGCCCGGCCGGTTCTCCCCGGCCCGGCGATTGCTTGCAGTTCTCGGTTGTCCGTCACATGTCCGTCAGGCGGGCGGCCCGGGCCGGTGCGACCCCGGCCGCCCCAGCAGCAGCCACGCGTACGGCAGCAGCACCGCCACCGGCACCGCGCAGCCCGCCGGAACGGCGAGCGCGGGATCACCCCGCAGCACCACCAGCACCACCCCCGCCGCCGCCACCAGCACCCCGACCGCGGCGACCGCCGGCCGGCCGCACGCCCGCACCACCCCGGCCAGGAGCAGCAGCACCGCGAGCGCCCCCTGCCCCGCCCACGCGGCCGCGTCCGCCCCGCCGCGCGGGGCCGCCACGAGCACCCCGGCCAGCACCACCTGCGCCAGCACCGCGACCGGCAGCACCGGGCGCATCCGCGCCCCGAACTCCGCGATCGTCACCGCCGACCCCACCTGCGCCCGCCCGACCCCCCGCGTCCACCCCACCCACCACCGCGCCGCCCCCGCCCCCACCGCCGCCGCCACCCCGGACGCCACCGACGCCCGCGCCACCACGACCAACACCACCGAGACCCCCACCGCCGCCCCGGCCTCCGCCCACAGACGGCTCCACCCGGCACCCGCCCGGGCCCCCGGGGGCCGCGCGGCCCTCCCGGCCCGAGGCCGTTCCCGTCCGGAGGGCGAGCCGCCCCGCGGAGCGGTGCACCGACCGCCGGCCGGGTCCGGCCGGCGGCGGGGGCGGTCCAGGGTGGTGAGCGCGGCGGCGCCGGCGGCGGTGGCGAGGGCGGGGGCGGCGGGGTGACCGGCGGCGAGGGCGAGGACGGCGACGGGGACGAGGTGGAGCAGCGCCGATCGGGTGGCGTCCGCCGCCCGGGTGCGCCGGCGGACGGCGGGCGGCGCCCCGCCCGGGGCGCCGGGCCGACGGGGGACGCGGGCGTGGAGTTCCTCGGCGAGGCCGAAGACGTCCGCGTGCCGGTAGCGCGCGGCGCTCTCGGGTCCGATCCCGGCGTCCTCCAGCCCGGCGGCGATGTCGAGGTCGTCGACGGCCTGCTCGCACAGCTCCCGGTGCGCGTGGAGCAGCTCCCGCACCGGGTCGGCGCCCGTCACACCGCCTCCGCGAGCGCCGTGGGCCTGGCTCCGGCGGCCCTCGCGGGGGCCGCCGGCGTCTCCCCCGCGACCCAGTACTCGGCGGGCCGGGCGAAGGGCTGCGCGGCCCCGGCCGGGAAGGCCGGGAAGCGGGAGACCAGTTCCAGGTAGATCTCCCGGAAGGCGCCGACCACCGGCTCGACCGCGAAGCGTTCCTGCGCGCGCAGCCGCCCGGCGAGCCCGAGCCGGGCTCGCCGTTCGGCGTCGCCGAGCAGCGCCAGGCAGGCCGCGGCGAGCGCCTGCGGGCTGCGCGGCGGCACCAGCAGCCCGCTGGGCCCGAGCATCTCGGGTGCCACGCCGACCTCGGTGGAGACGACGGCCCGTCCGCTGAGCATGGCGTCGGCGAGCAGTCCGGGGCTGCGCTGCGCGAGTGCGGTGAAGACGACGGCGCTGCCGGTCTCCCACATCGGGGCGGTGGCGCGCGGCCGGCCCTCGAACCGGACGGCGCCGGCGATGCCGAGCCTCCCGGCGATGGCCTCGCAGTGCCCGCGGTAGCCGGGGACGCCCTCCTCGCCGTACATCCGCAGTTCGGCGTCGGGCAGTTCGGCCCGGATCCGGGCGAACGCGTGCAGCATCAGTTCCGGGTCCCGTCCGGGCTCCAGCGCGCCGGCCCAGACCAGCGTGGGCTTCTCGGGCTCCGGCCCGGCGGCGTCGCGGGCGACGGCCGGGGTGCCCTCGTGGACGACGCGGGTGCGGGCGGGGTCGGCGCCGCAGCGGCGCTGCCACTGCTGGTCGTAGGCGCTGCCGGGGGTGAGGACGGCGGCGTGCCGGTAGGTCTCCTCGGTGAGCTGCCGGAAGAAGGCGAGCAGCAGGGCGCGGACCGGCCAGCGGTAGGGCGCGGTGCGGTAGCTGCGGTACTGCTCGCGCAGGTGGAGGCCGTGCTCGGTGACGACGAAGGGGACGCCGTGGAGCTGCCGGGCGACCAGCGCGGGCAGGGCGGCCGGCCCGCCGCCGACCACGTGGCAGAGGTCGGCGCCGCCGAGGCCCGCCGTGCCGGTGCCGTACCAGGGCGCGGAGAGCGGCCGCAGGCACTGCTCCAGCAGGTCGGCGGCGACCAGGACGTCGCGGACCTGGGGCTGTCCGGCGGCGGTGTCGGCGCCGGGCGAGCGCCAGACCCTCTCCAGCACCCGCTGGGCGTGGCCGGAGGAGAGGTAGGCGGGCAGCGCGTCGTCGTCCCGGTTCAGCTCGGCGAGGCGGTGGAGCGCGGGCCCGAACAGCGCCCGGTCGCCGGGGACGACGAGCGAGCCGACCAGCTCCTCGTACGCGCGGCCGTACGCCCGCCGCCGGTGCAGGGCGGGCCCGCGGCCGCCGGGGCGGCGGCCCCACATCGGCAGCTCGTGCACGCCGCGCAGGCCGGGGATGCCGGTCGGGGCGGCCGGCAGGCCGGCCCGGACCAGCCGGTAGAGCCGGAACTCGTGCTCGGGCAGCCCCTCGACCAGGCGGCCGCACCAGCCACCGTCGCCACGCTGTGCATTGGTCCGGGTGCCCTCGGTGAGCAGAGCGATGCGCACGACGCCTCCATGGCGGACTCGGGATCCACGACGAGACAGGGAGTCCGTCCACCTATCGGCTAGTGGCACCGGCACTCGGAAGCGGACGACCGCGGGCCGGCCGGCCGCTCCCCGCGACCGCCGCCCCTCGCCTGCGCCCCCCACACCTGTTCGGTCTGACAACACGACGGTAGAGCGCCACCGAGGCGCCCCTAGGGCCGCCGACCGCCTTGCCACCTGAACGAGTGAAAGCCCGTGACCTCGCGCCGCCGCCCGCGTTCCGGCGCCGCCCGGACGCCGCTCAGACCTCCGCGAGCAGCTCCCGGACGGCGCGGGCGACCTGCTGCGGGTGCTCCAGCATCGCCACGTGCCCGGAGTCGGGCAGCACCAGCAGCCGGGCGTCCCGGAAGGCGGCGCAGGCCCGCCGGGCGGAGCGGTAGGAGACCAGCTTGTCCTTCAGTCCGTAGACCAGCAGCACCGGCGCCTCGACCTGCTCGGCCTGCCGCCACAGCGCCTGCTCGCCGCGCTCGGTGTAGGCGGTGACGATGCCGCGCGCGGAGCCGACCATGGCCTCCAGCGCGTACGGCAGCGCGGCCCGGCGGCGGTACTCGGAGACCGCCTCGGCCCGGCGGCGGGCGGGGATCCGCGAGGTGTCGGCGTAGACGAGGCGCAGCAGCTCCTCGGTGGCGTCCTCGGCGGTCTGCCGGCTGCGCTCGCGGGCGCGGCGCAGCAGCGAGGGGACGCCGGGGACGGCGAGCAGCCCGGTCGGCCAGGCGGAGTGCTGCGGGGGCAGCTCGGGCAGCGCGGGCGAGATCAGGGTGAGGCTGCGCACCAGGTCGGGGCGGAGGGCCGCGAGCCGGACGGAGACGGCGCCGCCGAGCGAGTTGCCGAAGAGGTGGACCGGGCCGCGGCCGGAGGCCTCCAGGTAGCCGATCACCGCGCGGACGTGGCCGGAGACCGAGAGGTTGCCGTCGGCGGGCGGTGCGGAGTACCCGAAGCCGGGCAGGTCGACCGCCTCGCCGGCGACCTCGCCGGAGAGCTCCTGCATCAGCTCGTGCCAGTTGTCGGAGGAGCCCCCGAGGCCGTGCACGAAGAGCGCGGGCGGCAGCCCGTCGGCCGGGGCGGACGGGGCGCTGACCGCCAGGACGGCCCCCGGTACCCGGACGGTGCGGTGGGGCGCGGTGGCGGTGACGGGGTGCTGGTCGGCGCTCATGGAGCACGATGGTAGTGAGCCGGGCGCCGGCGCAGCGCGTACCGAGCCGGTCTCACCCTGTGGACAGCGCAGGCCCGAGCCGTATTGTGGGCTCCCGACAGGGCGGGATCTGCGCTTTACTCGGCTTCACCCCGCGCCAACGGGGTTACCGAAAAGTAGAATCAATCACCACCCAGCCAGCCCATCGCAGACCGTGAAGTGAGGAGCGCCGTGACGGCCATCCAGGAGGCGCAGGAGCGCCCGCGCGGTGCCCGCCTGCCGCGAAGCGCCCGCCGTGAACAACTGCTCGGAGCCGCGCAGGAGGTGTTCGTCGCCCAGGGCTACCACTCGGCCGCCATGGACGACATCGCCGAGCGCGCCGGCGTGAGCAAGCCGGTGCTGTACCAGCACTTCCCGGGCAAGCTCGAGCTCTACCTGGCGCTGCTGGACAAGCACTGCGACGCCCTGGTCGACGCCACCCGGGACGCGCTGGAGGCGACCACCGACAACAGGCACCGGGTGGCCGCGACCATGGAGGCGTACTTCCACTACGTCTCCAGCGAGTCCGGCGCCTTCCGCCTGGTCTTCGAGTCGGACCTGACCAACGAGCCGGCCGTGCGCGAGCGGGTGGAGCGGGCCAGCGACATGAGCGCCACCCTGGTCTCCAAGGTGATCGCCGAGGACACCGACCTGCCCGAGGCGGAGTCCAAGCTGCTCGCCGCCGGCGTCTGCGGCCTGGCCCAGATCACCGCCCGGTACTGGCTCTCGCAGGGCAAGGACATCCCGCGCGACGAGGCGGTCCGGCTGGTCGCCAGCCTGGCCTGGCGCGGCCTGAAGGGCTTCCCGATGCACCCGGTCGCGGAGTCCTCCCCCTCCGAGGCCGAATAAATTCCCGTTCCGGCCGGAATCAGCCCTCAGCGGAGCGTCAGCGGACCTTCACCGTTCCGCCGGGCGGCTGCTCTAAGGTGAAGCCGTACGGCGCGACGCCCGCGAACAGCGGTTCGAGCGCGTGGATGGCTGCAACCCGGAGGGACGGAAGCCGTGGAGGTCAAGATCGGCGTGCAGAACGCGCCCCGAGAGATCGTTATCGAGAGCTCGCAGACTGCCGAAGAGGTCGCGGACGCGGTCGACAAGGCTCTGGACGGGAGCTCGAAGGTCTTCACTCTCGCCGACGAGCACGGCCGCCGGGTGATCGTCCCGTCCGAGCGCCTGGCCTACGTCGAGATCGGCGAGACCGCCTCGCGCAAGGTCGGCTTCGGCAACCTCTGAGGCGACGACCGCATCGGAGTCCCGTTCCCCCACCGGGGGGACGGGACTTCCGCATGTGCGGGGGCTTCCGCGGCCGGACGCGTACCGACCGCCCGCCCGGGGTATGGGGCCGGGGTCGGTACGCAGCGTCGCCCACCACTCCCCGGGAGGCAGCCCCGTGGTCTTCGAGACGATCGCCTTCGCCCTGATCGGCTTCGCGGTGGGGGCCGCCGCCCTGGCGCTGCTACCCGGGTGGTTCGCCGCCGCCCGGGCAGTGACCGTAGCCACCGGGGTGGTCTCGGCGCTGCTCGCCGGGCACCTCACCGGCTACGTGCTGGACGGCGGTTCGATGCCGGTGCAGCTGGTCAGCGCGGCGGTCTGCTCGGTACTGCTGGTGTCGGTGCCGGCCCGGCCGGACCGGGCGCCGCGGCCGCGCGGCGCGCACCGCCGGCAGCGGCCCGCCTGAAGGGCCGCCCGGCGGGAGCCGTCGGACGGCCCCCGGGGCGACGGCTCAGGAGGCGAGGCCGAGCGCGGCCATCCGGCGGGTGTGCGCCTCGGTGATCCGGTTGAACATCTTGCCGACCTCGACCAGGTCGAAGCCGTGCACCTCGGCGCCGCCGACCAGCAGGTTGGAGAGCGCGTCGCGCTCGGCCACCACCCGCTGGGCCTGGCTGAGCGCCTCACCCATCAGCCGCCGGCCCCACAGCGCCAGCCGGCCGCCGACCCGCGGGTCCTCCTCGATCGCCTGCCGCACCCGGTCCACCGCGAACTCGGCGTGACCGGTGTCGGACATCACCCGCAGCACCAGCTCCCGGGTGTCGTCGTCCAGCCGGACGGCCACCTCGCGGTAGAAGTCGGTCGCGATCGCGTCGCCGACGTACGCCTTGACCAGACCCTCCAGCCAGTCGGAGGGGGCGGTGAGCCGGTGGAAGTTCTCCAGCGCCTCGACGAAGGGCGTCATCACCTCGGTCGGGTCCGCCCCGACCTCGGCCAGCCGGTCGTGGAGCAGCTGGTAGTGCTGGTACTCGGCGGAGGCCATCCGGGCCAGGGCCGCCTTCTCGGTGATCCCCGGCGCGAACTTGGCGTCGTCGGCCAGCCGCTCGAAGGCGCTCAGCTCGCCGTACGCGAGGGCGCCGAGCAGGTCGAGCACGGCCGCCCGGTAGCCGGGATCGGCGGCCCGGGTCGCCCAGTCGCCGATCGACTCGAACGGGGCGCCGTCACCAGTTTCCAGAGTCTCCATGGCACGAAACCTTAGCCCCCGCCACCGGCGGGGTTGTGCGCGTCACGTGTTCGAGTCCTCGCTTGACTGTATGGTGGTAGCGAGGCCTGGTGTATTCGCGCGGCCCGCCCTCACCGGCAGGCCGCGCAGACGTGCTCAGCACGGTGCACCCGGCGCTCACGTACGCGGATGCCCGGTCGGAGACCCGATCGGCTCCGACCTTGGCCCGGACCTCGGGCCCAGGCACCGCATCAGTGGCCGAGCGAGGGCCGCCGCGGACGGCGCCCCATGGCGCAGGTCCCGCGCCGAACCCCTCACGGGAATCCTCCCCCGCGCCGCCGCCCGACGCGCCCGTTCATGGGCTGCCCGGGTGGGCAGGACGCTGGGGTAACGGCGCGGTCGTGCGGTCGGAACAGGCAGCTGCGGAGCGGGCGCGATGCGTCCGCACCCGGCCCCTGCGACCGACCGGCACGCGCACCGCCTGCTCGCTCTCGGCCCCCCACATGGAAGAGGCAGCACCCTGTCCACCACCGCTGAACCCACCAAGACCACCTTCCGGGACCTGGGGATCCTCCCGGAGACCGCCGAGGCCCTGGAGGCCGTCGGCATCGTCCACCCCTTCCCCATCCAGGAGATGACCCTGCCGGTCGCGCTGACCGGCCACGACGTCATCGGCCAGGCCAAGACCGGCACCGGCAAGACCCTCGGCTTCGGCCTCCCGCTCATCGAGCGGGTCGTCGTGCGCGCCGACGTGGACGCCGGCCGGGCCACCGCCGACCAGCTCTCGCAGAGCCCGCAGGCGCTCATCGTGGTGCCCACCCGCGAGCTCTGCACCCAGGTCACCAACGACCTGCAGACCGCCGGCAAGGTCCGCAACGTCCGCGTCCTCGCGGTCTACGGCGGCCGCGCGTACGAGCCGCAGGTCGAGGCGCTGCAGAAGGGCGTCGACATCGTCGTCGGCACCCCCGGCCGCCTGCTCGACCTCGCCGGGCAGCGCAAGCTCGACCTGTCGAAGGTCCGCGCGCTGGTCCTCGACGAGGCCGACGAGATGCTCGACCTCGGCTTCCTGCCGGACGTCGAGAAGATCATCACCATGCTGCCCGCGAAGCGGCAGACCCTGCTCTTCTCGGCCACCATGCCCGGCCAGGTCATCTCGCTGGCCCGCCGGTACATGAGCCAGCCCACCCACATCCGCGCCGCCGCGCCGGACGACCAGGGCGCCACCGTCGCCAACATCGAGCAGCACATCTTCCGTGCGCACTCGCTCGACAAGGTCGAGATGGTCTCCCGGATCCTGCAGGCCGACGGCCGCGGACTGGCGATGATCTTCTGCCGCACCAAGCGGACCGCCGCCGACGTCGCCGAGCAGCTGACCAAGCGCGGCTTCGCGGCCGGCGCCGTCCACGGCGACCTCGGCCAGGGCGCCCGCGAGCAGGCGCTGCGCGCCTTCCGCAACGGCAAGGTCGACGTGCTGGTGTGCACCGACGTCGCCGCCCGCGGCATCGACGTCGAGGGCGTCACCCACGTCATCAACTACCAGTGCACGGACGACGAGAAGACCTACCTGCACCGGATCGGCCGCACCGGCCGCGCCGGCGCCTCGGGTACCGCCGTCACGCTCGTCGACTGGGACGACATCCCGCGCTGGCAGCTGATCAACAAGGCGCTGGACCTCCCGTTCAACGAGCCGGAGGAGACCTACTCCACCTCGCCGCACCTGTACGAGCTGCTCAAGATCGCTCCGGGCACCAAGGGCATCCTGCCCCGCTCCGAGCGCACCCGGGCCGGCCTGAACGCGGAGGAGGTCGAGGACCTCGGCGAGACCGGCGGCCGTGGCCGCGGCCGCGGCGGGCGCGACGGCGGCCGGGATGCCGGCCGTGACGCGCGCGGCGGTCGGGACGGCCGCGACGGGCGTTCGGGCGGCGGGCGTGACGCCGCTGCGGCGGCCGAGGCCGTTGCCGAGCGTCCGGCGCGCCGCAAGCGCGAGCGCCGCCGTACCCGCGGCGGCAGCCAGCTGGAGGCGGGCGCCGTCGCCACCGAGTCGGTGGCGTCCCCGGCCGCCGTCGAGGCGCCGGTGACCGAGGAGGCGCGGGCCCCGCGCAAGCGCACCCGCAACCGCCGGGGCGGCGGGGAGAACGCCGCCGCGGCAGCCGTCGAGACCCCGGTGGTCGAGGCCGCCGCGGTGGTCGAGGCCGCTCCGGTCGCGGAGGAGGCCCCGGCCGCCCCGCGCAAGCGGACCCGCAGCCGCAAGACCGCCGAGACCGCCCCCGTCGCCGAGACCACCGCGGTGGTCGAGGCCCCCGCGCCGGTCGAGGCCGCTGCGGTGACCGAGGAGGCCCCGGCCGCCCCGCGCAAGCGGACCCGTGCCCGCAAGGCCGCGGAGGTCGCCCCCGTCGTCGACACCCCGGTCGTCGAGACCCCAGTGGTCGAGACCCCGGTGGTCGAGGCCGCTCCGGTCGCGGAGGAGGCTCCGGCCGCCCCGCGCAAGCGGACCCGCAGCCGCAAGACCGCCGAGACCGCGCCCGCCGCCGAGACCACCGCGGTGGTCGAGGCCCCCGCGCCGGTCGAGGAGGCTCCGGCCGCCCCGCGCAAGCGCGCGGCCCGGAAGACCGCCGCGGCTCCGGTCGCCGAGGCCGCTCCGGTGGCCGAGGAGGCCCCCGCGCCGCGCAAGCGCGCGGTCCGCAAGGCCGCCGCCCCGGCCGCCGAGACCCCCGCCCCGGCGGCGGAGGAGGCCCCCGCCGCCCCGCGCAAGCGGGCCAGCCGGGCCAAGAAGGCCGTCGAGGCGGACGCCACCGCGGTCGAGACCGCCGAGACCGCCGCTCCGGCGGCCGAGGAGGCCCCCGCCGCGCCGCGCAAGCGCGCGGTCCGCAAGGCCGCCGCCCCGGCCGCCGAGGCCCCCGCCCCGGCGGCGGAGGAGGCCCCCGCCGCCCCGCGCAAGCGGGCCAGCCGGGCCAAGAAGGCCGTCGAGGCGGACGCCACCGCGGAGGCGACCACCCCCGCGCCGCGCAAGCGGACGGCCCGCAAGACGGCCGCGACCGCGGCCGAGGAGATCCCGGCGCCGCGCAAGCGCGCCACCAAGGCCGTGGCCGAGGTCGTCGCCGAGGGCTGACACCGACCGGAACCGTCCTGACCAGGGGCGCGGGGAACCGCGCGCAGCGGTAGAGCCGACCGCCGCACCTCCACCGGAGGGCAGCGGCACAGAGGTAGGCTCCTGCCGACTCGCGCAGTTCCCCGCGCCCCTCGGCTGTCTCCAGGGCCCCGGCGCGAGGGCGGTGCGCCCACCCTCACCCCTGCTGGAGCCCGCTGTGAGCACTCCCCCGTTCCTCAAGCTGCCCGCCTGTGCCCGCGCGCTGCGGGTCGAGACCGACCGCGGTGCCTTCGCGGCGCTGTGGGCTGAGCCGGCGGCGGGGCCGCGGCGCGGGACGGCGCTGCTGGTCCCCGGCTTCACCGGCAGCAAGGAGGACTTCATCGCGCTGCTGGAGCCGCTCGCCGGCGCGGGGTTCCGGGTGGTCGCGGTGGACCAGCGCGGGCAGTACGAGACGGGCGGCGAGCCCGACCCGGCGGCGTACGCGGTGGCGGAGCTCGGCCGGGACGTCCTGGCGCTGACCGCGCGGCTCGCCGACCCGGACGGCCTGCACCTGCTGGGCCACTCCTTCGGCGGCCAGGTGGTGCGGGAGGCGGTGCTCGCGGCGCACGCGTCCGGGGAGCCGCTGCCGTGGCGCTCGCTGACCCTGCTGTCGACCGGCCCGGGCGCGATCGACCCGGCGGAGGCGGCCCGCACCCAGCTGCTGGTCGACGCGCTGGGATCGCTGGACCTGGAGACGATCTGGCAGATCATGCGCGAGATGGACGCCGACAGGCCCGCGCCCGCGCCGGAGATCGGCGAGTTCCTGCACCGCCGCTGGCTGGCCAACGTCCCGGTCGCGCTGTCCGCGGCCGGCTCGCACCTGGTGGCCGCCCCGGACCGGGTGGACGAGCTGGCGGCGGTGCCGCTGCCGAAGCTGGTGGTGTCCGGCGTGGAGGACTACGCGTGGCCGGTGCCGGAGCAGTCGGCGATGGCCGAGCGGCTGTCCGCGCGGCGCGCGGTGGTGGAGGGTGCGGGGCACTCCCCGAACGCCGAGCGACCGGCCGAGACGGCCGCCGTGTTGACGGACTTCTGGTCCGCTTGAGCGGCGCTTGACCGGTGCTCGGGACAATTGGGGCGACAGAAATCGTTAGCTCGGGTAATATTTGATTCTGTCCGGGATCACTGCACGCGCGAACAGCCGACCATCTCGACTGAAACAGCGACTTAACGGGCGGGCAACCGCTCCGACTCCACCGCAGGGCACCGTTGTTCCATCGCCACACCGAGGCACTCCCGCCTCTCCCCGGTGCCACCGTCCCGGACGCCCGACCGATAGACCTGGAAGGGAGAAGCCCATGCGTTTCGAGATCCTCCGACTGGACGACACCAACGGCGTCGCCACCGATCGCCTGATCGCCGACGCCGAGACCGTCAGCGAGTACGTGAAGGCCGCGGCGCTCGCCGGCGAGCGCCTGTACATCCGGCCGTGCGAGGCCTGCTGAACGATCGGGGCGCCACTGACGTCCCGATACCCGACTGACGCCCCGTCATCGCGCAGCGCGCGGCCGACGGGGCGTCAGTGCGTCCGGGCCCGGCCCCGACCAGCGCGGTGTTTGGCGGCGCCCCCGGCGGGACATCCCCCGAACGGATCGGCGGCGGCCGCCGGTCGACGGCCGGTGACACACCGTGACACACCCCTTACGGGTGATCGTCCTTGACGCGGCTGTCCGGAGGGAGGACCGTTGTCGGTTATGAGGGGCGAGCCAAGCTGCCCGAGGTGCGCCGGTCGGGTCCGCGCCCCCGGTCTCTTCTCCGACACCTGGCAGTGCGACCAGCACGGCGCCGTGTACCCGATGCAACCGGTGCTGCCCCCGAGCGTGGAGGCGCTGAACGTCGCGGTCACCCGTTCGCAGGTGCCGGTCTGGATGCCGTGGCCGCTGCCGGTCGGCTGGCTGTTCACCGGCATCGCCCATGCGGGTGACGACCTCTCCGGCGCCAGGGCCACCGCGGTGGCGTGCTCCGGTCCGGCGCCGCTGGGCGGATTCGGCGAGCTGGTGCTGGTCGCGGAGGAGCTCGGCGTGGGCCTCGGCGCCCGGTACGCGGGGCTGGTCGGCCCGGATCCGGGCGACTCGGTGTCGCTCTACAAGCCGGCCGACGCCAAGCTGATGGCGGCCGGGCGGCCGACCCCGATGTTCCACGTCCCCGAGGCCCCGGACGACCGGGCGGTGTACGTCGGCGAGGCGCGCGGCCTGTGGCTGTGGGCGATCGCCTGGCCCGAGCAGTCGGCGCTGCTGATGCACGACGAGCTGGTCCTCACCGACCTCCGGGACGCCGGCGCCGAGCTGGGCCTGCTCCCCTGCGGCGCCCTCAGCACCCGCCTGCTGGGCTGAGGCAGGCGGCGCCGCCGGGCTCCCTATCCTGGACGGCATGCGCATCGACCTGCACGCCCACAGCAACGCGTCCGACGGCACCGACTCCCCCGCCGAGCTGGTGGCGGCCGCACGCGCGGCCGGACTGGACGTGGTGGCGCTGACCGACCACGACACGGTGGCCGGGTACGGGGAGGCGACGGCGGCGCTGGCCGGGACGGGACTGACGCTGGTGCCGGGCGCGGAGCTGTCCTGCCGGGCCGGCGAGATCTCGATGCACCTGCTGGCGTACCTGTTCGACCCGGCGGAGCCGGAGTTCGCGGCGGAGCGGGACGCGGTCCGGGGCGACCGCTTCCGGCGCGGCCGGGCGATCGTGGAGCGCTGCCGGGAGCTGGGCGCGCCGATCAGCTGGGAGCAGGTCGAGCGGATCGCGGGCGAAGGCTCGGTGGGCCGGCCGCACATCGCGTCCGCGCTGGTGGAGGCCGGGGTGGTGGCGACCGTGTCGGACGCGTTCACCGCCGACTGGCTGGCCAACGGCGGCCGGGCTGACGTCCGCAAGCACGAGACCGACCCGGTGACGGCGGTCCGGCTGGTGCGGGCGGCGGGCGGGGTGCCGGTGTTCGCGCACCCGGGTGCGGTGAAGCGCGGGCAGACCGTCTCGGACCAGGTGATCGCGGACCTGGCGGCGGCCGGGCTGGCCGCGCTGGAGGTCGACCACATGGACCACGACGAGCCGACCCGGGCCCACCTGCGAGGGCTGGCAGGCGAGTTGGGACTGCTGGTGACCGGTTCGAGCGACTACCACGGGCACCGCAAGACGGTCCGGCTGGGCGAGTGGACCACGGACCCGGCGGTGTACGAGGCGCTGGTGGCGCAGGCGAGCGGGGCGAAGCCGGTCACCGGCTGACCGCGGCGCGGCGGGCGGGGGCGGTGTGGCGTTGGTCACCCGCCGGTCCGGCAGGTCCGGCCGGTCCGACCCGCTGCCGCGGCCGTCGCCCCCCTGCGTCCGCGGACCCGGGTCAGTCCAGCGGGACGCCCCGGCGCTGCGGGTCGCGCAGGTCGGTGCCGTGCTTCAGCCAGCGCTCCTCGAGCGCGGCGGCGCCCTGGACGCGCTTGAACGCGGCCTCGTTGGGGGTCATCGGCAGCAGCGGCAGGAAGCGGACCGGCTCGGCCGGATCGGCGAGTTCCAGGTCCTCGACCAGACCGCCCGGTTCGGCCGCCAGGACCGAGGTGAACGGGGCTCCGGTCCACAGCGGGGAGCCGAGGTCGAGCGAGCCGCCGGGGGCCACCACCAGGCCCTCGACCTGCGGGGTCGAGGCGAAGACGGCCAGCGCGCGGTGCACCTCGTCGCGCCCCCCGCGGACGGTGAGCACCAACTCGGCACGGGGGCCCCGGACCGGGTCGGCGACCGCCGAGGTGGGGTCGGCCATCGGTGCGCCGGCCATCCCGAGCGTCGCGTAGCGGACCAGCCCGTCGGCGTCCGGGCCGAAGCGCAGCACCTCGATCCGGTCGGCGCCGACGAAGGTGACCGCCGCCCGGCCGCTGGGCTCGCCGAAGGTGGCGAGCAGCCGGGCCTCGACGGCGGCGAGCACGGCGGAGCGGGTGAGCTCGGAGCCGGCGTCCGGGTCGGAGAAGTCGCCGAAGAGCGGGAAGTCGTGCGCCATGCACGCGACCTTAGCGCGCCACGGGCCGTGCGTTCCCGGACACCCCAGCGGGCGGGGCAGAACAACTGTTAGTGTGAGCAGCTGGCCACCGGGGATCCTTGTCTCCGGGGCCTCGGCGTGAAGGAGGTGGTCGCGGTGGATAGCAGTCGACCATGCAGTACCGGCAGCTCTGCCCGGCCTGCCGACCTCCGCTGCGCCCTCGCCCGCTGATCTGCGGCCTCTCGACGCGGCGTCACTTCCCTGGCCGGGAGAGCACCTTCCCCGGAGTCTGACCGCCCAAACCATCGCCCTCGGCGGTTTCTTGGCGCGCGCCCAGGCACCGGCGTGTCCATCGGTGTATCCCGCCGCCGCCCCAGGCCGCCCCATGACCTGCCGTGCGACGGCTCCCGCGCAAGGAGCCAGCTGCCATGTCGATGATCAACAACCTTCGCGCCGCCGTCCGTCCGGCCCGCCGCCGCGCCGACGACTCGTACGACACGCTCCGCCCGGGCCACGCGCCGTCCGCCGTGGTGGACTGCGCGGTGTACCAGCACGGCAAGCGGGCGGGTGACACCTGCAGCCCGCGCGAGGCGGCCCGCCGGGTCCGCGCGGCGGGCGGGCACGAGGACGGCCGCTCGTTCAGCTGGATCGGCCTGCACGAGCCGACCGAGGCCGAGTTCGAGGGCATCGCCCAGCGCTTCGGCCTGCACCCGCTGGCCGTCGAGGACGCGGTGCACGCGCACCAGCGCCCCAAGGTCGAGCGCTACGACGACGTGCTGTTCGCGGTCTTCAAGACCATCCGGTACGTGGAGCACGACCAGCTCACCCCGACCAGCGAGGTGGTGGAGACCGGCGAGCTGATGGTCTTCGCCGGGCAGGACTTCGTGATCACCGTCCGGCACGGCGGCCACTCCTCGCTGCAGGAGCTGCGGCACCGGCTGGAGGCCGACGCCGACGGCGCGGGCCTGCTGCAGAAGGGCCCGCACGCGGTGCTGCACGCCATCGCCGACCACGTGGTGGACAACTACCTGCTGGTCGCCGACCGGCTGCAGACCGACGTGGACGAGATCGAGTACGACGTCTTCGCCAACAAGGGCGGCCGCGGCACCGACGTCGGCCGGGTCTACCAGCTCAAGCGCGAGGTGCTGGAGTTCAAGCGCGCGGTGACCCCGCTGCTGCGGCCGATGCAGCAGCTCTCCGAGCCGATGCAGCGGCTGGTCGACCCGGACATCCAGAAGTACTTCCGGGACGTCGCCGACCACCTGGCCCGGGTCACCGAGCAGGTGCACGGCTTCGACGAGCTGCTCAACTCGCTGCTCCAGGCCAACCTGGCGCAGGTGTCGGTCGGGCAGAACGAGGACATGCGCAAGATCACCGCCTGGGCGGCGATCTTCGCCGTGCCCACCATGATCACCGGTGTCTACGGCATGAACTTCGACTACATGCCGGAGCTGCACCACAAGTACGGCTATCCGATGGTGCTCGGCGCGGTCGCGCTGATCTGTGTCGGCATGTACCGCGGCTTCCGCCGCAACGGCTGGCTTTAACGTTTCGCCGGCCGGGCGACCAGCACCAGGCCCAGCAGGATCAGGCCGACCGCCGGGTACGCGGCCACCGGCGGCCACTGGCCCAGCCACAGGGCCGCGATCAGTGCCGCACCCGGGGTCTCCAGCAGGATCGCCGTCGAGGTGATCGACGGACCCAGGGTGCGGACCACGCGGTTCGACAGCGAGTGCCCGAGCAGCTGCGCCGCCACCATCAGCAGGAAGATCTGCCACCACACGCCGCCCGACCAGCCGCCCAGGTCCACCCCGGCCACCAGGCAGACGGCCAGCAGCGCCACCGCGCAGGTGGCGTAGCAGACCAGGGTGTACGCGGTGGTGGAGACCGTCCTGCGGACCTCCGCGCCCAGCAGCATGTACCCGGCCGCGGCCAGGCCCGCGCCCAGCGCCAGCGCGTCGCCGAGCAGGGCGCGCGGCGACAGCGACAGGTCGACGCCGGTCAGCACCAGCACGCCGGCGAACGCCACGCCCGTGCCCAGCCACACCGTCCGGGGCGCCCGCACCCCGAGGATCCGCATCAGCAGGATGGTCCACAGCGGGGTGGTGGTGACCAGCGCGGTCGCCGAGGCCACCGAGGTCATCCGCAGGCTCGGCATCCACAGCGCGAAGTGCACGGCCAGCAGGACGCCCGCCGCCATCGCCAGCAGCAGCGCCCGGCGGCCGATCCCGCGCAGCTCCGCCCGGTGCCGCAGCAGCGCGTACGGACCGAGCACGCCGACCGACATCAGGTTGCGCCAGAACGCGATCGCCAGGGCGGGCGCGGCGGTGGCGCTGATCAGCGGCGCGGAGAGCGAGATGCCGGCGATCGAGACGGCGAGCAGCAGCAGGTCGACCCGGGGCAGGCCGGCCCCGGTGTCGGTGGGGGCGGCCGCGGCGGGGGCGAGCGCGGTGTCGGGCCGGGCGGCGGGCACGGCACTCCTCATCAGGGCGGAACGGACCGGGGAGACACTACGGTAAGGCCTGTCGAGCGGGGACGGAACTGTCGTCCCGGGCCGTGAGACACCCGGCGGACGGGGGGTGAGGCCAGGCCGTACGCTGTGCGCCATGGAGCGTACGACGACCGCCGCAGCCGACTTCCTCGACCGGGCGCTGCTGGAGGAGGCCGCGAAGAAGTCCGGGCTGCTCTGGGTGCTGCCCGCCGGGCAGCCGCAGGCGCGCGCGCTGTGGCACGCCTGGCACGACGGCGCGGTGGTCGTGGTCGGCGACGGCTCCGAGCAGCCGCTGCACGGCCTCGCGGCCGGCTCGACCGCGGTGGTGACCGTGCGCAGCAAGGACAAGTGGGGTCGCCTCACCGGCTGGACCGCGGCCGTCAGCGAGCTGGCCCCGGGCAGCGAGGGCTGGCAGGGCGCCGTCGAGGAGCTCAAGGGCAAGCGGCTGAACGCGCCCGACACCGACACCATCGGCGACCGCTGGGCCCGCGAGTGCCGGGTGCTGCGCCTGGAGCCCGCCGGCGGCCTGACCGAGCAGCCCGGCGCCATGCCGGACGGTCCGCTCACCGCCCAGCCGATGCCCTCCCCGGCCACCACCCGCAAGCCCGTCCCGGCGGGCCTGCCCAAGCTGCTCCTCAAGCGACGGCAAAGCAGGTAAACCCGGGCGAGGCCGCCGAGCCCGGGCGGGGGCGCACGGGTAGCCTGGGCCCGGGACCACGCGCGCGAGGAGGAAGTCCATGGCAGGGCCGGGCGGCCGGGTCTTCATCTCGCATCTCTCCGGCCTCGCGGTCTTCGACCCCAACGGCGACCAGGTCGGCCGGGTCCGCGACGTCGTGGTGACGCTGCGGATCGGCGGGCGCCCGCCGCGGGTGCTCGGCCTGGTGGTCGAGGTGATCGGGCGGCGCCGGATCTTCCTCCCGATGACCCGGGTGACCAGCCTGGAGTCCGGCCAGGTGCTCACCACCGGCGTGGTCAACATGCGGCGCTTCGAGCAGCGCGCGTCCGAGACCCTGGTCCTCGCCGAACTGCTGGACCGCACGGTCACCCGGGTGAAGCACGGCGACGAGGTCACCGTGCTGGACGTGGCGATGGTGCAGGCCCGGGTCCGCGAGTGGGAGATCGACAAGGTCTTCGTCCAGGTGGGCAAGGTCAGCCGGCTGCGCCGGGCCAAGGCCGAGACGCTGCTGCTGGACTGGTCCGCCGTCACCGGCTTCTCGCTCACCGAGGAGGGCCAGGGCGCGGCCAACCTGCTCGCCACGTTCGAGCAGCTGCGCGCCGCCGACCTCGCCAACGTGATGCACCACCTCTCGTCCAAGCGCCGCGCCGAGGTCGCCGCCGCCCTCGACGACGACCGGCTCGCCGACGTCCTGGAGGAGCTGCCGGAGGACGACCAGGTCGAGATCATCGGCAAGCTGAAGGAGGAGCGCGCCGCCGACGTCCTGGAGGCGATGGACCCGGACGACGCGGCCGACCTGCTGAGCGAGCTGCCCGAGGAGGACGCCGAGCGGCTGCTGCGCCTGATGGAGCCCGAGGACGCGGCCGAGATGCGCCGGCTGCTGTCCTACGCGGAGGACACCGCCGGCGGCCTGATGACCACCGAGCCGATCGTCCTGGAGCCGGACGCGACGGTGGCCGAGGCCCTGGCCCGGGTGCGGATCTCCGACAACAAGCCGGCCCTCGCCGCCCAGGTGTTCGTCTGCCGGCCGCCGAACGAGACCCCGACCGGCAAGTACCTGGGCACCGTGCACTTCCAGCGGCTGCTGCGCGAGCCCCCGTACACGCTGGTCGGCTCGCTGATCGACGACGACCTGGACCCGCTGCCGCCGGACACCCCGCTGCCGCTGATCACCAGCTACCTGGCCACCTACAACATGGTCGCGGCCCCGGTCGTCGACGAGGGCGACCACCTGCTCGGCGCGGTCACCGTCGACGACGTGCTCGACCACCTGCTGCCCGAGGACTGGCGCGAGGCGTCGCTGCACGACCTGGCGGAGAGCGAGGTGTCCGGTGGACGCTGACCGCAAGGGGCGCCGCGAGGACTCCCCCCGCCAGCGGATCCAGGGCGAGCTGCGGGAGCTGCGCCAGCTGCGCGAGCTGCGCGCCCGCGAGGGCGGCCGGGACCGGCGGCCGGAGACCACGACCGGCACCGGCCGGGTCCGGCTCGACCAGCCGCGCACCGGCCGGCCCGGGCTGATCACCCTGCCGACCTACGACCCGGAGGCGTTCGGCAAGCTCTCCGAGCGGATCGCCCGCTTCCTCGGCACCGGGCGGTTCATCGTCTGGATGACCGTCGTGATCATCGCCTGGGTGGTCTGGAACACCCTGCTGCCCGACGCCGTCCACTTCGACGACTACCCCTTCATCTTCCTCACCCTGATGCTCTCCCTGCAGGCCTCGTACGCCGCGCCGCTGATCCTGCTCGCGCAGAACCGGCAGGACGACCGCGACCGGGTCAACATGGAGCAGGACCGGGCCCGCTCGGACCGCAACATCGCCGACACCGAGTACCTCACCCGCGAGGTCGCCGCGCTCCGGCAGGGCCTCGGCGAGGTCGCCACCCGCGACTTCATTCGCTCCGAACTGCAGCAGTTGCTCAAGGAGCTGGACGGGCAGAAGGAATCCTCCGAAGCGTTGTGACCGGCGGCACGCCACCGATGGGTCAGGCGCTTTTCCGCGGCGCCGTACCATCAAGGCATGGCCAACGAGACTGAGGTTGCGGCCGGTGTGACGGAGGAATCCGTCCGCGAGGCCCTGGCGACCGTGCACGACCCGGAGATCAACCGCCCGATCACCGAGATCGGCATGGTGAAATCCGTCGGGATCGCCGACGGCGGCGCGGTGAGCGTCGGCGTCTACCTGACCGTCTCCGGCTGCCCGATGCGCGAGACCATCACCCAGCGGGTCACCGACGCGGTGTCCGCCGTCCCCGGCGTGACCTCGGTCGCCGTCGAGCTGGACGTGATGAGCGACGAGCAGCGCCGCGAGCTCTCCACGCTGCTGCGCGGCGGCGCCCCCGAGCGGGAGATCCCGTTCGCCAAGCCCGGCACCCTGACCCGGGTCTACGCGGTCGCCTCCGGCAAGGGCGGCGTCGGCAAGTCCTCGGTGACCGTCAATCTGGCCGCCGCGATGGCCGCCGACGGCCTCAAGGTCGCCGTGGTCGACGCCGACATCTACGGCCACAGCGTGCCCCGCATGCTCGGCGTCGAGGGCCGGCCCACCCAGGTCCAGGACATGATCATGCCGCCGTCCGCGAACGGCGTGAAGGTCATCTCGATCGGCATGTTCACCCCCGGCAACGCGCCCGTCGTCTGGCGCGGCCCGATGCTGCACCGCGCCCTCCAGCAGTTCCTCGCCGACGTCTACTGGGGCGACCTCGACGTCCTGCTGCTCGACCTGCCGCCGGGCACCGGCGACATCGCCATCTCGGTCGCCCAGCTGGTCCCCAACGCCGAGATCCTGATCGTCACCACCCCGCAGATGGCCGCCGCCGAGGTGGCCGAGCGGGCCGGCACGATCGCCCTGCAGACCCACCAGAAGATCGTCGGCGTCATCGAGAACATGTCGGGCATGCCCTGCCCGCACTGCGACGAGATGATCGACGTCTTCGGCACCGGCGGCGGCCAGACCGTCGCCGACGCGCTCACCCGCTCGGTCGGCGCGACCGTCCCGGTGCTCGGCTCGATCCCGATCGACGTCCGCCTGCGCGAGGGCGGCGACGACGGCCGCCCGGTCGTCCTGGCCGCCCCCGACTCCCCGGCCGGCGCCGCCCTGCGCGCCGTCGCCGGCAAGCTCGGCGGCCGCCAGCGCGGCCTCTCCGGCCTGTCCCTGGGCCTCACCCCCAAGAACAAGTTCTGATCAAGCACCGGGCTGGTCAGCGGCTGGGCCCTCGCCCACCCCGCTGACCAGCCTTTTTGCTGTCATCAACCGTCAACGTTGGTTGCTTTCGGCTTACGTCGCACGGCCCACAGACGGCCCCGGCTCACCCGCCGGGGCCGTGACTTGTTCCCCTCAGACCTTGACCAGCGCAGGAAATAGGAACTAACGTTCGATCTTGCTGGTTCCAAAAATCCCGCCTCAGATGAGGTACGATTTTTGGAACTGACACAGGAGGTGGCATGGACCCCGTGCTTCACGTGGGCGTCAACGCAGTTGCGCGCCTGCAGAGCCTCGACTTGGCTCCCCGCGACCTGCACCGTCCGCTCGAAGCTGCGGCTGCCGAGGCCCGCCTCTGCACCGACATGGACTCGCCCGGCATGGCCGGGTACGTGTTCTGGTCCCGCACAAACCGGTTTTTCCGGGAACGTCAGGAGCGTCACGGGTGGACTTACAGCAACTCCCAGACCATCTTGCGTTGCATTCACCCGTCGCGGAGGTTCGCGATCACCGCCGTGAGCGGTTCCGGTAAGGTTGGCGATGAGGACGCGGCCTGGTCCGGGGACGTGCGCTCAAAGAACCCGAAGGGTGCAGCAGTAGCAAAGCTGGTCCAGCGGAACTTCGAGCAGCTACCCCTGTTCTCGTTGCCTGGATTTCCGGTCGATGACCAGGAAATCAATGCAATCCCCACATGGTTTTTGCTGTACAAGTCCGGCGAGGAGGGACTCTCCTTCGAGCTTTCCATGCCTGTTGAGATGCACGGCAAGTACGTCGACACATGGCAAGAGCGCATCATCTTGCCGGACAACCCGTTCGCCGGTCCTCAATTCGACATCAAGAAGCTGGACGCGGTATTGGAAGGCCCCGCCGTTGACGTTCCGGTGGGCTTCCGGGGGGCGATCTAAAGCACTACTTTTTAGGAGAGAGTGTCATGCTGACTTCTTCGCGATTGATCCTTGCGCGGAAGAGGCGGCGCATGACACTTGCCAGCCTTGCCAAGATGTCGGGTGTATCGACCCGCAGCTTGACGGCCTTTGAAAATGGCCACAAGAACCCGGCACCAGAGACAATCGAGTCTCTGGCCCGGGCTCTTGAGCTGCCTGTGTCATTCTTCCTGGCATCCGACGTCGACGAGATTGAAGTCGACGCCATCAGCTTCCGGGCGCCCTCAAAGATAAGCGCACTTGATCGGGACTCTGCGCGGAGCGCCGGCCGGATCGCCGTAGAGATCAACGACTGGATCGAGCATCTCTTCAGTCTTCCGAAGTCCGATGTACCGACGCTCCCTCACCTATCTCCGGAAGATGCTGCCGAGCGAGTTCGGGCGCTATGGGGACTCGGCGAAGCGCCGATTCCTAACATGGTGCATCTTCTCGAAGCTCACGGCGTTAGGGTTTTTTCACTCGCGAGCGACTGCTCCGTCGTAGATGCATTCTCTTTTCGATGGCAGCGAACTCGACCTTTCGTGGTCCTGAACCTCGAAAAGAGTGGCGAGCGAGGCAGGTTTGATGCAGCTCACGAACTTGGACATTTGGTTCTTCATGCAGAGCATAGAATTCCGCACGGCCCGGATGCAGAGCAGGAGGCCCAACAGTTCGCCTCAGCCTTCTTGATGCCTCGATCCGGCCTGCATGCCCAAATGCTTCACAGTGCTGACACGGCAAGAATTCTTAGCGCAAAGCGCAAATGGGAAGTGGCCGCTGTCGCGCTAGCCTACCGCCTCCGAGACATGGAGCTCATCTCCGAGTGGGGGTATCGAACGTCCGTGAAGCAGCTTTCACAGATGGGATACCGCAGCGGGGAGCCAAACGGAATTCGCCGGGAGAGCTCCCAACTACTCGGCAAGGTATTTTCTGTTTTGAGGTCCGAAAAAATCTCACCCTTGACCATGGCGCGCGACTTGAATCTCACCGTCGATGAGCTAAATATGCATGTATTCGGTTTGGTGCCACTAGCTCTCGACGGGGGAAGCGAAGCATCAAGTTCTGCGAAGCCACAGCTGCGCCTGGTCCAAGCTTGACGGACCGCTGGCGAGTGCGCGTCGCTACGGATGGTGGAGTCTCAATGCCCGAAGTCAAGCCATCGACAGTAGATGCCCGCCTCCAGAAGGCGGGCCATGCTCACCTGTCATGACCTGCGCCGATGCCGCTTCTACCGAGACCGGCGAGCCGGCCCGCTAGTGTCCCGGCTGACCGTGGCGTGCCGCCCGACCTGGCACGACTGCGGCACGGTCGATGCCCAGCTTGAGGGTGACAGCACCAGCCGACCGCTGACCAGCGCACTCGCCGATCCGGGGCAGGAGTGGGCACCTTGCCGTTTCCCCGCTAGGTACCAGCTGGTCGGCCACGAGGAGGGCACTGCGTTGTGATGGGCGTCTAGGCGTTCAGGAGCCGCTTCCCGTGGGTGGTAGCAGCACTTCGCCAATAGCAAGCCGTACAACGTTCCAGGTATACGTGCGGCGACGCATCCATGGCTTCAACCTCTGGCATCTCCCGGAAATTGCGGCGGTCGTGTACTCGCCCGCATGGGGCGTCGGCCGAGTGGTAGACGGTCAGACTCGGCCCCGGGGTGCATCGCACAAGGCACGGCAGGCTGGAGCTTCGGTCCCCCAGCTGCCGGATCTCGTTGTCGACTTCTCGGAGCAGGGCATCCACACCCCGTCGCAGCCTCCCCTGAGCCTGGTGGTAGTCATCCAGGATCTTGAGCCTCCGGAGCCGGAGCGTGTTCATCTCTTCAGCGATCGTAGTCACAGGGACTCCTAAGAATTGCTAGGCGCGATGAGCACTTCTTAGGGCCCGGAGATGGCCGCCGTCACGCCGATGGGCCGGATCGACAGATAATGGCCGGCCAGTGCCGCTTAGTGACAGGTTAGACGCATATGATGGCCGATCCGTGGAGCACCTTGACCACGCGGGTGGTGGAGTCCTAATGATCGAAGTCGAACCTGGGAGTGCGTTCTGAGCTTGGGAATCTCGCTGCTAAGCTGATCCACCAGCCGCTTTCACCTGCAGTCATGCTGACCGTCCGGCCGGTTCGCCCGGCCCGACCGCAGGTCGCCATTGACCGTGGTTTGTCGCTCTCGCCCGCCCGCTCGGGCACGGTTGGGACACGCGCCCGCCTACACCGTGCGGAACAGCTCTGGTGGAACGTGGGGCGGCATCGCGTTGGTGAGAGTCACGTACACCGGCCCCGTACGGTGTCTCGACACGCCAGTGTTCCCACTGGTCCAGCTCGTGCGAGATGTACCGGCGCACCAGGTTCCGGAGCTGGTCCCACTTCACGTTGGACAAGCGGCCCTTGGGCTCCACGCGGGGCCGCTGTAACGCCGTTAGACACCCAGCTCGGCGCGCCCCGGGCGTTCGCTAGCGCCTCGCCGACGAGCCGGGAGTTCCAAGATCCCCCTCAGCGATTCGCTGAGAGATTGCTCGGTTCACAATGGCAGTGACGGTCGGCGTCATCCCCTCCAGATTAAACCGGTTGATGAATGCCACGATGCCCATTTCAAGCGCCAACTTTCCTAGAACTTCATCGGCAAAGCTTGAGGAAACGACATTTACGCCACTGAAGTCCAGAATTAGGCGCGGCGCGCCTAGATTCAGGTAGTTTACCAACTTCGTTCGAACTTGCTCGGCCGAGCGCCTGGTGCCTAGTCCTTCTTCAAATTCAGCCACACTGATTCTATGCTCCCCGGCCTCGTCCTCGATCCGCTCAAGCAGAAGGTTTGGCTCTGGGAAGTTGAGCGCCTCGACCAGGCTCACTGGGCGACTTAGATCTAGCTGCCAATCCACTGTTGTGCCATGGTGATCGTTGAGATCGAGAAGTGGCACCGAATAGGAGCAGTCGCCCTTGAGGCTTCCATCCTGGAACTCCAGCCATCCTCGCCCTGATCGGATTTGCAGGCTCCCCCGGTTCAGCCCGACGACTCGCATCAGGCCGTACAGGCCGTTGCCCATGTTCTTGGCCTTGCTGGTGACTTTCTCTTGCACGGCCAGCATGATGGCTTCATATGCATTCTTGGCCGAATATACTTGACTCTCGATGAATGATTTATGGATTCCGATGCCATAGTCTGATACGGCAACGGTGCAGAGCCTATTCTTTCGATGGATCTGCATCATCGCATAGCCGCAATCTGCATGACTATGCTGAAATACATTGTCGAGAACCTCAAATAGGCACCAATTTAGCGACTCGATTACACCGTCTTCGCACAGTGCGTTCTCTTCGAGCATCCTAATGAAAGCGTTGCACAGATCATTCGCCTGAGTCTCGCTGCTGTACTTCCATACGACATTGCTAAGGGGATTGGCGTCCAAATTCCTCCGCGTGGCGGGGAGGGGGTTGAGGAAATTTGTTCGCCTGACATTTTCATTGAGGCCCGATGCGGCAACCCTGAGCCCTTCTTGACGAAAGTACTCCAATGCTGTCGCCATCGGGACCGCGCCGTTGGGGTAGATGGCGTGGGTGCCAGAAAGGTCGAGTGACAGGCCTCCGCCTTTCGCCCTCTGGGCGGCACTAATGAGCGCTGACGTATCGGCCGCACCGGACATGCTCCGGACGATGTAGGGAGGCATATTCGGATCGTAGCGCTGTGAGCACCCTGCAGGTGGGCACACCGCAGGAACGCGGGTGGTGGAGCGGTTTTGGCCGGTGTCCTGTCTGGTCTGGGTCGATCATGATCGGGGGCCGCAAGCTGCTGCAACTCGGTCAGGGCTCTTGGGCCTGACCGCAATTTGGCCGAGTGGCCCCCTGTCTTGCTCGGTGCGGGTCCCGGTCCTGGCAGGTGGGTAAAACCGTGGAGCCGCCCGCCCCCAGCCCAGGCGAGGTTCTGGGCTCAGCCCTCCTCTGCCGTCCGTCCGCCGGCGCGGCCGGGGCACCGCCGGAGCGGGGCGAAGACAGGAGCGTCGGCGAGCGGCCAGGGCCGCGCGCTGGCGCGCCGTGCGCGCCTTGATGAAGTAGCGAAACTCGTAACACGCAAGCAATCGGAGGGGCCGCGGACACCGTCCGCAGCCCCTCCGCTCATCTCTGGTCAGCGCGGGAAACCACCTGACCGCCCGCAGGCAGCCCCGGCTGGCGGCCCACCTCCCGCTCGAAGAGCGCCCCGGACTGCCTATGCGGCAGGTCAACAGTCCGAAGCAGGTTGAAGCCCTGTCCCCGGTAGTACCGGTGAAGCGCGGGGTTGGTCTTCCACGCGTCGAGCCGGAGCCGCGACTTGCCCACAGCCGCCGCGCGGCCGGCCGCCCAGTCGAGCATCCGGGCCCCGAGCGCCTGTCCCGCCGCATCCCGGGCGATCGCCATCCGGTGCACGTACAGCGCCGTTTCGGGTTCGTCGCCCGGCTGCCAGAACTCCGGGTCAGCCTGCTCGTCAACGGTCAACGTGCCGACGACCCGACCGTCAAGAGAGGCAAGGAAGCACTCACCTCGGCTCATTGACTCGATCAACCGCTCACGGCGGGGCGGGAATTGCCACTGATCGCTCCCCAGCGAGGCAAGCCATTCCGAAGCGCCCGCCAGCAGGTCCTCGACCAAGCCGAGCTCATCCGGCCGGGCGGCGCGCATCTCCAATGCGGTCACTCGGCACCGTCCTGGGGCTCCCAGCGGCGCTCATAGGAAATCACGTGGCGATCGCCAGGCAGGACGGTCACCGCGACGCGCACCGGCTTGCCCTCCGCGGTATAGCCCGTGCAAACGTGGTAGCCGACCGGCGTTCCCGGTCCCAGCTCCAAGCGGTGCACCTCATCCGGGGTGGGCATCCGCACGTAGACCTCATCAAGGGCCGTCACCTGACGGTAGCCCAGCTCAGCCAACACCTCGTTGGCACCACGCGTGATGTCCTCGGGGCGCATGATCTCGGACTCCCGCACGATGTCCAGCGGGAAGTAACTGTCGTTCAGGTTGAATGGTTCGCCGTCCAGCCACCGGATCCGGCGCCGCACTGCAGCCAGCTGACCCGGTTCGAGCTGCAGCCGCTTCGCAATGTCCGGGGCGGGCTCCACGATGGCCACCTCGATCAGCTGACGGGGCTCCCGCCCGTCAGCCGAGTGCTCCAGGACAAACGCGTCCATCTCGGCCGAGAACGGCCGCTTTCGGAACTCAGCCTGGGGCCGGAACACCATCGGCCGGCGCTCCCGCACGAAGTAGCCGCGGGGCCGCTGCGGCACGACAAGCCCCGCGTTGACCAGATCTCCGAGCGCCTGGCGGACCGTGCCGCGCCCAACACCGTACCGCTCCGTCAGGTCAGCCTCGGTTGGCAGCTGCGCACCGGCCGGGAGCGTTCCATCTGCGATCTGCTGCCGCAGAGCTTCAGAGATCTGCTGGTACATCGGGGCTCGCCCGGAGCGCATCGCTGACATGCCGTCCATGGAACCGCAGCTCAGGACGCATTGTCCAGTCAATGCGGACGATGCGCTTGACCGGCGATCGCAGAGCGTGCCAATCTCTTCACCGGCAGCATTGTTCGGACAATGCGGACGATGCCAAAGGCTTTGCCGTGGAGCGGTGCCAAACCGCCAAGTCAACCACCGCTCCACGCCCCTCGAAGGGAGCTCCATCATGCACGCAACGCTCTCCACTCCGCAGCTTTCCCCTGCCTCTGCGGTCCTGTCCGGCACGGCTCGCGCGGTGGCGCTATACGCCTCGGACATGCCGGACCGCAGCCGTTTCAGCGCGACCGGTGAAGTCCAGACCGAAGCCTGGGTCTCGCAGGGCGTCGAGCGCCTGGGCCTGGAGCAGGTCCAGGCGGACGGCGAGTTCCTGCGCTCGTTCCACCTGTCGCTGATGCGCTTCGAGGACACCCCGGCGGACCACCGGGCCTTCCGGCAGCGCTTCCCGTCCAAGCGCCGGATCTCCAGCGCCGAGGACATGGCGGCCATGCTCACCTGGACCCAGGCGAATCGCGCCGACGCGCAGCGCGTCAAGGTCGTCCCGTTCCCGTACACGGTGCAGTCCACCGAGGAGCTGATCGCCGAAGGCTGGATGGCCGCATAGACCGTCGTGAGCGCGCTCACGGCCTGATTGCCCGCGCTCACCGGTGACCAGCCAGGCCGTTCCCCGGGGTGTACCCGATCTTGGGAACGTTCCGGCGGACCGACCGCCACGGGACGACGTAGCCGCCGGTGGCCTGCGGCGGAACCGTAACCCGACCCGGTGAGCGCGTCCGTGAGCACCACGTGAGCGCCGGTGAGCGCGCCCCCGACTCCCGGCCCCGGGATCGGCCGATCCACGCAGGCCAGACCCCGACCAGCACCCTCCTTCGCACCGCCGCCCGACCGGCCGTGAGCGCCCCGTGAGCGCTCGTGAGCGTCGGTGAGCACCCGACCCAACCCACTTGTTTCGGGCCCGCCGCCCGACCGAGGAGACCCGCATGGACACCACCGTCTCGCACACCGCCGACCCGACCCCGCCCGCGCTCGCGGACCCGACCGACTACCTGACGGTGCCCCAGGTCGCGTTCGCCCTGCGACTGTCGCAGGAGACCGTCTGGCGTATGGCCCGCAGCGGCACCCTGGCCGCCTACCGGGTCGGCAACGGCCGGGGCCAGGTCCGTATCTCCCGCGACGCGTTCCGCGCCTACCTGACCGCCACCGGGCTGCCCGCCGGCCTGTCCGCCGTCGCCGCCTCCGCCCCCTCCAGCAGCCGCGAGCGCGCCCCCTGGACCAAGCCGCGCCGCTGACGAAGACGCTTACCGGCCGCGCGGCACTCGCGTCCCTAACGGCAAGAAGAGCACCGGCCCGCCCGGCGCGGGGTGCTCCTCTTGCTGTTCGGCGAAGCCGCCCGAAGGTCGTGCCGCGAAGCGGCTCCTCCTTTTGCTCTGAGAGAGCGCCTAAGTACAAGAACAGCCCCTCTTTTTTCCTAAGTAGAAGACGCTGCGTCACCTTCGTCACCCGAGCCGAAAAACGGCCCCTGACCTGCGACAACAAAGGTGACGCAGACGGCTTCCTCTGCGTCACCTCTGCGTCACCGCGTCACCTCCAGGACGCAGCCTGCGTCACCCGGTGACGCACACCCGAATCCCCTCGATTCCTGCGTCACCCGAAAACCGCAGGTCAGAGCGCTAAATGACGCTGATGTCGCGGTGACGCAGAAATCCCTACCTGGGACACACGCGCCCCGCCCCGCTCCGGGCTGACACCCCTGACACCTGACACCCCTGACACCCAAACCCCTAGGCAAACGCGGGTGTCAGGGCCCGCTGACACCCGCTGACACCCGCCCCTGACACCTCGCTGACAGTGCCGCAAGCAGTCCGGCACCGCCGCCTACTCCCCGCCTGCAGCACCTCGGCCAGCCCCCGGAGTGCCCGAAGCCCGGTAGCAGGCCCGCTATCGCTAGCACCTCCACCCGCTAGCGATAGCACCCCCGTTAGCAGCCCAAAGCCCGCCCGGCCTGGGTGTTAGCGGATAGCACCCCACCGCCGGTAACCCCGAAAACCGCCCCAACCCCGGGTTTCCGACCCCCGACACAGCCGCTACCAGCAGCACCAGCTGGCACTAGCGGTAGCGGTCCGATGGCACCCGACCCGACAACCACCGGCCAGCCCACTTGGTCACTCACAGCTACTGAGTACTGGGTACTGGCTACCACGCCACTAGCCAGTAGACGCCCCTCCAGGGGCCCAAAACGGCCTCTCCCGCTGGGAATCCCCAGTACCCACTCTCCAGTACGGCCACTGTCAGTGACGCCCAGCGCCTAGCGCACACCTCGCTAGATCTAGCGAGGTCGCCAGCGACCCAAATCAGCCCTGACCAGTCGCCTAGCGCCTTAGCACCGCCCCCAGCACCACCCGGAAGCCCGCCCGCGCCAGTGGCCCGGCACCCCGCCGGCCGCTAGCGCTAGGCCAAACCGGAGCGGCACCAACCGCCAAGTCAACTGCCGCTCACCATGCCTCGAAGAGGAGTCCCGCCTCATGACCAGCCGCCAGCGATCCGACGCCGCGCGACTGCTCCACAGCCTCAGCACCCACGGCAGCGGCCCCGGTGCCCCACCGAGCCTGCCCGCCCGCTACCTCAGCCCTGAGGACGTCGCCGCCCTCTTCGGCGTCCCCCTGGAGACCGTCTACCAGTGGCGCCGCAAGCGCACCGGCCCGCCCGGATTCCGCGTCGGCCGACACCTGCGCTACGACCCCAACGCCGTCGCCCAGTGGGTGGCCGACCAGAGCCGAGAGGTGGCCTGACCCGTGGCCGGACACATCCAGGACCGCTGGTACAAGACCGAGACCGGCCCCGACGGCAAGTCGCGCCGGGTGAAGACCGACCGGCACGGAACCGGCAGCCGCTACCGGGCTCGGTACGTCGGCCCGGACGGTAGCGAGCGGAGCAAGTCGTTCCCGGACCGCCAGAAGCGGCAGGCCGATCAGTGGCTCGCCCAGATCGAGGCGGACATGGCGCGCGGCCAGTTCATCGACCCGAACGCCGGGCGCATCACGGTCAAGCAGTTCGCCGAGAAGTGGCTGGCGTCGCTCACCATGGACCCGCTCTCGTACGTCACTACCGAGCAGCGCGTCCGACTGCACGTCGTGCCGCACCTCGGCATGCGGCCCCTGGCATCGCTCCGACCGTCCGACCTGCGCGAGTGGTTGGTGAAGCTCGCAGAGGGAGGCCTGTCGGCGGCAAGCCAGCGAGGGGTGTTCGCCAACCTCGGCACCATGCTGACCGCCGCAGTCGAGGACCGGTTGATCCCGAACAACCCGTGCAGGTCGACGTCGGTGAAGGCTCCGAAGCTGGACACCCGCAGGATCACGCCCTGGCTCCTCGATCAGGTCCTCTCCGTGCGGAAAGCCCTCCCGGAGAGCTACCGCCCGCTGGTGGACCTGGCCGCTGGATGCGGTCTTCGTCAGGGGGAGACCTTCGGCCTGGCCGTGGACCAGGTGGACTTCATCGAAGGCACAGTGCACGTCGTCCGGCAGATTCGGCTCATCCGCAATCGGCCGGTCTTCTCTCCGCCGAAGGGTGGCAAGACCCGGCCTGTACCGCTTCCGGAGACCGTGGCTCGGGAGCTGCGAACGCACATCACGGCTCATCCTCCGGTCAGCATCACGCTCCCCTGGGTCCGGGTGGACGGCCCGCCCGTCACCGCCAACCTGCTGTTCGTCGACGCCAAGAGGCGTCACCTGCACCGCAACGAGTTCAACCGGACGGTCTGGCGTCCCGCCCTCACGTCGGCCGGCGTCCCGCTGGGTCGCGACAACGGCATGCACGCGCTGCGGCACTTCTACGCCTCGGTCCTGCTCGACGCCGGGGAGAGCATCAAGGCCCTGAGCGCGTACCTCGGTCACCACGACCCGGGCTTCACGCTCCGCACCTACACGCACCTGATGCCCAGCAGCGAGAAGCGGACCAAAGAGGCGGTCGACCGGGTCTTCGGGGGTGGCCCCGATGCGGCTGACGGCCCCACGACGGCCCAAGGGCCCGAGTGACCCACTTCCACCGCAGGTCAGAGGGCATCCCGCCCGAGTTGAACAAGTTCTGACGCGGCGGACACCGACGGCCCCGGGCGGGAGCGCCCGGGGCCGTCGCGCGCGGGTCAGCGGCCGTTGTAGACCGTCAGGTCGGGCACCGTGGTGAAGCCGGTGCCGTAGGCGGAGACGCCGCGGCCGTAGGCGCCGAGGAGGACGCCGGGGGCCTCGCCGGCCAGGACCCAGCCGTACTCGGACTCGCGGTAGCGGAAGGGCTGCGGGAGGCCGTTGACGGGCAGCGTGAGCGAGGACCAGCCGGGGCCGTCGAGGTCGTCGGCGAGGTCCCAGGCGAGCGCGGACTGCTGGTCGAGCCAGTCCTGGCGGAGCGTGCGGTCGAGGTTGCCGGGCCAGGTGGCGGCGAGCAGCCCGGAACCGGCCAGCCAGGCGGCCGAGGAGGCCGAGGTGGCCTCCAGGGTGCCGGTGTTGTCCGCGGAGCGGCGTCCGGGGCGGCGGGCGACGGTGACCACGACCGCGAAGCGGCGGATGTCGCGGGCGTCGCGCGGGTCGGCCTGCCGGGCGGGCTCGTCGCCGTGCCCGAGGGTGCCGTAGTCGGCGGTGGCGGGGGTGTCGGCGGTGGCGCGGCCGGTCTGTCCGGCGCCGACCTGGCCGAGCCAGCGGCGGCCGGTCCAGCCCTCGTCGAGGCCGTACCAGGGGAAGTCGGCGGCCAGGTAGGGCGCCAGCGGGTCGATCGGGCCCGCTTGGGCCCCCACCGTGCGCGCGGTGGCGGTGGCCCCCGTGCTCCCGGTTGTCGTCGCGTCCATCCCCGGTCCTCCTCAGGCGACTGGCTCCGGCCGGAGCGCGCTCCATGGTGGCGCACCGCGGCTGCTCCGGCGCGCATTCCGGCACCGACACGTCCGGTGGTGGCGGACGGCGGCGACGGACCGCGCGGCGGAGTCAGTCAGCACAATAGCGGCGCGGACGCCGACGCCCCGTCCACGGGGACGGGGCGTCGGGCGGGCGGGGCGGGACGGCTCAGGTGGCGTCCGGGTCGAACGGGGGCCGTTCGCCGGCGGCCAGCGGCGCGGACGCGCTCGCGATCGGCGAGGCCGGCTTGCCGAGGTCGGTGCGCGCCGCGGCGGGCGCGGAGCCGCCGTTCAGCGTGGACTTGAGGTCCAGGCCGTCCTTGATCTCCTTGAAGCCCAGCGGGTCGTCGTTGCCGCCCAGCAGCTGCTTGCGGACGAAGGTCTTCGGGTGCAGGTCCTCGAACTCGAAGTCCTGGAACTGCGGGCCGAGCTCGCTGCGGATGTCCTCCTTCGCGGTGTCGGCGAAGGAGCGGATCTTGCGGATGAAGCCCATCGTGTCCTGGATGAGCTTCGGGAGCTTGTCAGGCCCGAAGATGACGATGGCCATGATGGCCAGCGTCACGACCTCCAGCCCGCCTATGTCTGAAAACACGTGTGCTCCCCAGCGCCCGACTACGGTCTTCTACAGGGTAATGGAGCCGCAGGTTAGCGCAGCAGACCGTGCGGGTCACCCGGCTCGGTCGGGCCGGACCGGCCGTGCGAGGGGTAGTCGCGGAAGTCGGCCGTGAGCTGGGCGTTGACCGGGACGACGCCGCCGGCCGGGGTGACGGTGGTGGGGCGCTGGGCGCCCCCGGAGGCGGCCGGGAGGCTGCCGACGCTGCCGAGGGTGACGGCGGCGACGGAGACGGCGCCGGCCGCGGCGAAGACCAGTCGGCGGCCGCGCGGGGCGGCGCGCAGGACCGGGGCCCCGGCGACGGCGGCGAGCGGGCGCGGCAGCGCGGACTGGCCGCGCCGGCCCGCGAAGGGCTCGCCGAAGGGGCGGCGGGCGCGCGGGTCGATCCCGGGTATCGGGGCGTCCGCGCCGAGCGCGCCGCCGCCGAAGGTGGAGCCCGCGCCGCGGCCGAACGAGCCGCCGGTCAGCCGGCTGCCGCCGAACACGCCGGTGGACGGGCCGGGCTCGTCCCGCCCGGTGTGCGGGTCGGTCGCGGAGTGCGGCGGCTGCGGGCCGGGGCCCTGGGCGCCGTCGGAGTCGTCCGGCAGGGCGGCGACCGCCAGCAGCCGGGCCATCAGCATGGAGGACGGCGGCGGGGTGCCGGTGCCGTGCAGGGCGCGTTTGACCGCGCGGGCCGACTCGGCCTCCGCCAGGCAGTCCGGGCAGGTCGCCAGGTGGGCCTGGACCCGCTCGCGGGAGTCGTGGCCGAGTTCGCCGTCCAGGTACGCCGAGAGGCGGTCGCCGAGGTGCTCCTCGACGGCCGGCTCGACCGGACGCACCGGCAGGGCGCGCAGCTCGGGCGCGGCGGCCGGCGCGGGCTGCTCGGAGCGCCGGGCGAGCTGCGCCCAGCGGGAGCGGCTGCCGCCTTCCGTGCGGCCCTCGCTCATGAGCCCCTCCGATCGCTGTCGGCGGGCTCCGCGCCGACCGGCACCGGTTCGGCGGAGCCGCCGCGGCGGGCCCGGCCGGCGGCCGTGTTCGGCGCGCGGTGCTTGAGCGCGGCGCGCAGGTGCGAGCGGCCGCGGTGGATCCGGCTGCGGACCGTGCCGAGCTTGACGCCCAGGGTGGCGGCGATCTCCTCGTACGAGAGGCCCTCGATGTCGCAGAGCACCACGGCGGCGCGGAACTCGGGCGCCAGGGTGTCCAGCGCCTGCTGGACGTCGGCGTCGAAGTGGGTGTCGCTGAAGTGTTGGGCCGGGCTGGGCTCGCGGCTGGGCAGCCGCTCGGCGGCGTCCTCGGCGAGGGCGTCGAAGCGGATCCGCTGGCGTCGGCGCACCATGTCCAGGAACAGGTTGGTGGTGATCCGGTGCAGCCAGCCCTCGAAGGTGCCGGGCGTGTAGGTGGAGAGCGACCGGAAGACGCGGACGAAGACCTCCTGGGTGAGGTCCTCGGCGTCGTGCTGGTTGCCCGTGAGGCGGTAGGCCAGGCGGTAGACCCGGGCGCTGTGCGCCTCGACGATCTCCTCCCAACTGGGCGGCGTCCAGCTCTGCGCGTCGGGGCCCTCGGCGAAGGTGGCGAGCGTGCCGACGGTCTCGGTCGTCGAGTCGTCTTCGTCCGACTTGTCCAGGGGGGAGTGCAGAGTCTGGTTCATCACGGGCTTCGGCGTACGGGCCGACGCAATGCCGCGGGAGTGCCGCTGCACAGGGACGTCGCCCTCGGCCACACCTCCTCGGTCGGCTCTTCTGCCCAGCAGAGCCACCACCATATCCACCTCACCCGTCGGATCCGGATAAAAGCGATTGAAAGCCAACCCGTAGGACTTCAACGGCCAGCCGCCGAACACGGTTCCCGCCCGGCCAGTAGTCTGTGCCGGGAAATGTCGACATCGGGTCGGCACCACCGCTGCGGAGGGGCAGCCATCACCGAATTCGGGCCGGCGCGGGTGGCGCTCGCCGACACCTACGTCGGCGAGGACGCGGTGCTGACCTACGCCCGGGCGCTGTCGGCCCGCACCGGGATCCGGGCGATCGGCCCGAGCGGCGGCGCCTGCCTGCGGCTGCTGGCCGCCGCGCTGGACGCCAAGGCGGTCGCCGAGATCGGCACCGGCACCGGCGTCTCCGGCGTCTACCTGCTGCGCGGGATGCGGCCGGACGGGGTGCTCACCACCGTCGACTCCGAGCCGGTGCGCCAGCAGTACGCCCGCGAGGCGTACCACGCGGCCGGCTTCGCCCCCAACCGGGCGCGGTTCATCCCCGGCCGGGCGCTGGACGTGCTGCCGCGGCTCGCGGACGGCCAGTACGACCTGGTGTTCTGCGACGGCGACCCGGCGGAATCCCAGTCGTACCTTGCAGAATCGTTGCGCCTGCTGCGGCCCGGCGGGATGGTCTGCTTCGAGGGCGTCTTCCAGGAGGGCCGGCTCGCCGAGCCCGAGCTGGACGACCCGCAGACGCACGCCGTCCGGGAGCTGGTCCGCGAGGTCCGGGAGAGCGAGCTCCTGCTGCCCGCGCTGCTGCCGGTCAGCGACGGGCTGCTCTGCGCGGTCAAGCGCCACTGAGCGGCGGGCGCCGTCGCTCCGACGGGCCCGGAGCGAAAGAAGGCCCGGGCCCGTCGGAGTGACGGACCCGGGCTCTCCCAGGATCAGAGGGGATACCTGCCGACGTCAGCCGCAGGCCTTCTTCAGCGCCTCGCCCAGGGCATCGGCCTCGTCCGGCGTGAGCTCCACCACCAGGCGACCGCCGCCCTCGAGCGGGACCCGCATGATGATGCCCCGCCCCTCTTTGGTGACCTCGAGCGGGCCGTCACCCGTCCGCGGCTTCATGGCCGCCATGCTCGTTCCCCTTCCTGCAACCGCTCAGCTACGTACCGGCAGTCCGTCCACCGCCGGTATCGAACGCATTGATCGGAAGCCATTATCCCGCATGCGACGCCCGGATGACCAACATCACTCTCTCCGCACACCCGCCCGGACCGGGCCGAAACCCCTGATTACCTGCCGGAAGCCGCATCCCGCCACGGGCCGACACGCGCCCCGAAGGTGCGGCACCTCACACTCCCCAGCCGGGCCGCCGCTCCGGCATGCTGGCGGACGACCACCCACGAACCCCGGGAGCCCTCGCCCATGACCGACACCGTCAGCCACGAGCTCGACGGCGGCCTGGCCGTCGTCACCATCAACCGCGCCGACGCGATGAACGCCCTCGACGTCGCCACCAAGGTCGCGCTGCGGGACACCCTGATCGCCGTCGCCGAGGACAGCGCCGTCCGCGCCGTCCTGCTCACCGGCGCCGGCGACAAGGCGTTCTGCGTCGGCCAGGACCTCAAGGAGCACCTCGGGCTGCTCAAGCGCCAGGAGGAGACCGGCGAGGGCGCGCTGCGCACCGTCGCCGAGCACTACAACCCGCTGGTGCGGGCGCTGGCCGGGATGCGCAAGCCGACCGTCGCCGCGGTCAACGGCGTCGCGGCCGGCGCGGGCGCCTCGCTCGCCTTCGCCTGCGACTTCCGGATCGTCGCCGACACCGCGGGGTTCAACACCTCGTTCGCGGGCGTCGCGCTGACCGCGGACTCGGGCGCGTCCTGGACGCTGCCCCGGCTGGTCGGGCACGCGAAGGCCACCGAGCTGCTGATGCTGCCGCGCACCGTCAAGGCCGACGAGGCGCTCTCGCTCGGCCTCGCCACCCGGGTGGTGCCGGCCGCCGAGCTGGCCGCGACCGCGCGGGAGTTCGCCCAGCGGCTGGCCGAGGGGCCGACCGTGGCGTACGGCGCGATCAAGGAGTCGCTGGCCTACGGCGCCTCGCACTCGCTGGGCGAGCTGCTCGACAAGGAGGACGAGCTGCAGACGCTCGCCGGGCAGAGCGAGGACCACGCGATCGCGGTGCGGGCGTTCGTCGCCAAGGAGAAGCCCGCCTACGTCGGGCGCTGAGCCCCCGCCGGGTGCCCCGGGCCCGCCGTCGGGCGGGCCTCAGCGGGGCGCCCGGTACCCGCAGTCCGCCAGGTGGTCGTTGACCAGGCCGCAGGCCTGCATCAGGGCGTACGCCGTGGTCGGGCCGACGAACCGGAAGCCGTGCTTCTTGAGGTCCTTGGCCAGCGCGGTGGACTCCGGGGTGACCGCGGGGACGTCCGCGAGGGTCCGCGGGGCCGGCCGGGCGGGATCGGTGGCGTACCGCCAGACCAGCGCGTCCAGCTCGCCCTCGCCGAGGTCGAGCGCGGCCCGGGCGTTGGCGACGGTGGCCTCGACCTTGGCCCGGTTGCGGATGATGCCCTCGTCCTGGAGCAGGCGCTCCACGTCGGCGGGGCCGTACTCGGCGACCCGCTCGATGTCGAAGCCCGCGAACGCCGCCCGGAAGCCCTCGCGGCGCCGCAGGATGGTGATCCAGGACAGCCCGGACTGGAAGGCCTCCAGCGAGATCCGCTCGAACAGCGGACCGTCCCCGTGCACCGGCACGCCCCACTCGGTGTCGTGGTAGACCCGGTAGTCGTCCGCCGAGTCGCCCCACGGGCAGCGCAGCAGGCCGTCCGCGCCGAGGACGGCGGCGGTCACTTCAGCTCCTTGCGCTGCTCGGGAGCGGCCGGCCCCTCCTCCGGCTCGACGACCTTGGCGAAGGACTCCAGACCCGGCAGCGGCTCGCCCGCGCCCGCCTCGGCGCCCGCGCCGGCCTCGACCGAGCCGCGGACCACCGCGACGGCCTCCAGCTCGGCGATCCGGGAGTCGCGGAGGGCCAGCTCGGCGCCGAGCCGGTCGAGGACGTCGTCGACCTCCTCCATGCGGTAGCCGCGCAGCGCCATCGGCAGGCGCAGCTCGTCCACGTCGAAGCGGCTGAGCGGACGGTCCTGCGGGAGGCGGGGGACGAGCCGGTCGTGCTCGGCCTCCGGCAGCGAACCGCCACCGCCGAGCGCCACCAGCGCCGCACCGCCGACCACCACGGCCATCGCGGCCACGATCACCCAGAACACGAGTCGTCCTCCGTCAGTCCCCGGTACGCCACGGCCGGTGGGATCATGGTCCCTGTGTAGGCCGGGGCCCATCATTGCACCCGGGCGAGCTGTGGAGGAGACACCGGTGGCACTACGTCTTGGCCCGTGCGAATTCGGCCCCGACGAGCTGGTGATCATGGCGATCGTCAACCGCACTCCGGACTCCTTCTTCGACCACGGCGCGACCTTCGCCGACGAGCCGGCGTTCGCGGCGGCGGAGCGGGCGGTCGCCGAGGGTGCGGCGATCCTGGACATCGGCGGGGTGAAGGCCGGCCCCGGCGACGAGGTGACGGTCGAGGAGGAGCTGCGCCGGACCGTGCCGTTCGTGGCGGAGCTGCGCAAGCGCCACCCCGACGTGGTGATCAGCGTGGACACCTGGCGGCACGAGGTCGGCGAGGCGGTCTGCGAGGTCGGCGCGGACCTGCTGAACGACGCCTGGGGCGGGGTGGACCCGAAGCTGGCGGAGGTCGCGGCCCGGTACGACGCGGGGCTGGTGTGCACGCACGCGGGCGGCGCCGAGCCGCGGACCCGCCCGCACCGGATCGGGTACGAGGACGTGATGGCCGACATCCTGGGCGTGACCGTGGGCCTCGCGGAGCGGGCGGCGGAACTCGGGGTGCGGCGGGACGCGCTGATCATCGACCCGGGGCACGACTTCGGGAAGAACACCCGGCACTCGCTGGAGGCGACCCGGCGGCTGCCGGAGATGACCGCGACCGGCTTCCCGGTGCTGGTCTCGCTCTCCAACAAGGACTTCGTCGGCGAGACGCTGGACCGGCCGGTGGACGAGCGGCTGCTCGGCACGCTGGCGACCACCGCCGTCTCGGCCTGGCTGGGCGCGCAGGTCTACCGGGTGCACCAGGTGGCCGAGACCCGGCAGGTGCTGGACATGGTGGCCTCGATCCGCGGCACCCGGCCCCCGGCGGTGGCCCGCCGGGGGCTGGCGTAGCGGCTCAGATCTCGGTGCCGGCGGGGCGGCGGCTGTCCTCGAGGATCTTCAGCACGTCGTCCACGTCGTCGGTGACGTGGAACAGTTCGAGGTCCTTCGGGGCGGCCTTGCCCTCGGCGACCAGGGTGTTCTTCAGCCACTCGACCAGGCCGCCCCAGTAGGAGCTGCCGAAGAGGATCACCGGGAAGCGGGTGACCTTCTTGGTCTGCACGAGGGTGAGCGCCTCGAAGAGCTCGTCCAGGGTGCCGAGCCCGCCGGGCAGCACCACGAAGCCCTGCGCGTACTTCACGAACATCGTCTTGCGGACGAAGAAGTAGCGGAAGTTGAGCCCGAGGTCGACGAACTCGTTGAGGCCCTGCTCGAAGGGCAGCTCGATGCCGAGGCCGACGGACAGCCCGCCGGCGTCCGAGGCGCCGCGGTTGGCGGCCTCCATCGCGCCGGGGCCGCCGCCGGTGATGACGGCGTACCCGGCCTCGGCGAGGGCCCGGCCGATGGCCACGCCCGCGGCGTACTCGGGCGAGTCGACCGGCGTCCGGGCGGAGCCGAACACGCTGATGGCGGCCGGGAGTTCGGCGAGGGCGCCGAAGCCCTCGACGAACTCCGAGGTGATCCGCCAGACCCGCCAGGGGTCGGTGTGCAGCCAGTCGGTGGGGCCGGTGGTGTCCAGCAGGCGCTGGTCGGTGGTGCTGGTGCCGACCTGGTCGCGGCGCAGCAGCACCGGACCCTTCTGCTTCTCGGGCCAGGGCTTCTTGCGTTCGGGCGCGGCGGCTTCCTCGGGTCCGTGCCCGTAGTGCTTGTCATCTCCGGTGGCTGTCATGACGAAACCCTACGCCCGGCCGCCCGACATTCCGGGGAACACCGGGCAACGGCCGGCTTTCAGCTCAGCCAGGCGCGCAGGCGCTCCTCGGCCTCGGCGATGGCGGTCAGCGAGACGTGCTCGTCGACCTTGTGGGCGAGGTTGGGGTCGCCCGGGCCGTAGTTGACCGCGGGCACGCCGAGCGCGCTGAACCGGGCCACGTCGGTCCAGCCGAACTTGGCCCGGGGCTCGCCGCCGATCGCCGCGACGAAGTCCCGGGCGGCGGGCTGGGAGAGGCCCGGCAGGGCGCCCGGGGAGACGTCGACCAGGTCCAGGTCGTAGCCCTCGAAGACGGAGCGCAGGTGGGCCTCCGCCTCCTCCACGGTGCGGTCGGGGGCGTACCGGAAGTTCACGTGCACCCGGCACTCGTCCGGGATGACGTTGCCGGCCACGCCGCCCTCGATCCGGGTGGCGTTCATGCCCTCGCGGTACTCCAGGCCGTCGATGACCACCCGGCGGGGCTCGTACACCGAGAGCCGGCGCAGCAGTTCGGCCGCCTTGTGGATGGCGTTGTCGCCGAGCCAGCTGCGGGCGGAGTGCGCGCGGGTGCCGCGCAGCACGATGTCGCAGCGCAGGCTGCCCTGGCAGCCGCCCTCGACCACACCGCCGCTGGGCTCCATCAGCACCGCGAAGTCGGCGGCCAGCCACTCCGGGTGGGCCTGGACGAGCACGCCGAGGCCGTTGCGGAACGCCTCGACCTCCTCGCAGTCGTAGAAGACGAAGGTGAGGTCGCGGTTGGGCTCGGGCAGGGTGGCGGCGAGGCGCAGCTGCACGGCGACGCCTGACTTCATGTCCGAGGTGCCGCAGCCCCAGAGCAGGTCGCCGTCGACCCGGGAGGGCACGTTGCCGGCGATCGGCACGGTGTCGAGGTGGCCGGCCAGCACCACGCGCTCGGCCCGGCCCAGCTGGGTGCGGGCGACGATGTTGTTGCCGTGCCGGTCGACGGTGAGGTGGGGGTAGGCCCGCAGCGCGTTCTCGACGGCGTCGGCGAGGGCCTTCTCGTTCCCGCTGACGGAGGGGAAGTCGACGAGCCGGGCGGTCAGCGCTCCGCCGTCGATGGTCAGGTCGAGGGGCGTGTCAGGGCTGCTCATGGTCGGCAACTGTACCGGAACGGTTCACTCTCCGTAACGGTCGCAACCGATGGCGGCCGTACAACCGTCCGACCGGTTACGGTGTCCGCGAACGGCGGGACCGGAGCGAGAGGAGCCGCAGGTGACCGAGCACGCCGAGGGCACGGACGGCGGGCAGGCCGGGCGCGGGCGGCGGCCGTGGGGCCGGATCGCGGTGGGCCTGGTGGCACTGTCCGTGGTCGGCGGCCTGGTGCTGTACCTGAACCGCGAGCACCTGACGCTGCCGCCGGAGGGGTGCACGGTCGCGACGGCCGCCGGTTCGGGCACGCTGGACCTGTCGGCCGCCTCCAACGCGGCCACCATCACCGCCGTGGCGATGTCCCGCGGTCTGCCGGAGCGCGCGGTGACCATCGCGCTGGCCACCGCGATGCAGGAGTCCAAGATCCACAACCTGGAGGGCGGCGACCGCGACTCCATCGGCCTGTTCCAGCAGCGGCCCTCGCAGGGCTGGGGCACCGCCGACCAGATCAAGGACCCGGTGTACGCCACCAACAAGTTCCTGGACGGCCTGGTGAAGGTGCCCGGGTACGCGCGGATGCCGCTCACCGACGCCGCCCAGCAGGTGCAGAAGTCCGGCTACCCGCAGGCGTACGCCAAGCACGAGACCAACGCGACGCTGGTCTCCTCCGCGCTGACCGGGCGCGAGCCGGCCGCTCTCAGCTGCGTGGTGCACGACCTGGCGCAGCCCGCCCCCGACCCCTCCCCCGCGCCGGGGCAGCAGCCCACCGACCTGGGCGAGCGGATCCGCCGCGAGTTCGGCAAGGTCGTCACCGTCGCGCCGGGAACGCCGGCCGCGAAGGACCCGCGCAAGGTGCTGGTGCTCACCCCGCAGGCCACCGCGAGCGCCGACTCCGGCCCCGGCGCCGCCCGCCAGGTCGGCTGGGCGGCCGCCCAGTGGACCGTCGCGCACGCCGTCGAGCTCGGCGTCGGCGCGGTCGCGTTCGACGGCAAGGTGTGGCGGGTCGACAAGCCCGCGGACGGCTGGAAGGCGCAGCCCTCCGGCGCCCCGGCCGACCGCGTGACGGTGACCCTGGGCGCCCCCGCCAAGAAGTGACGGTGCACCCGGTTGACGGACTGGTGAGCGGGTTGCCGCTCTCCGGGTGATTCCGGTCAACCGCGCTTGACCTCGGGTTTCGCGGCCACTTCGCTTGTGACACAAGGGAAGTGACGTTCCCTCGGCGCCTTCCCGCGGCCCCTGCTTGGGGGTTGCTTTACCTTGACCGGCCGAAACCTTCTCGCTCCCCTAGCGGTAAGCAACGAGTCCGCCCGGCGGACCGTTCACCTCACCTCTTAGGAGCACCATGTCCCTCCCCCTCACGCGTCGGATCGCCCAGGCCGCGCTGGTCGTCGCCGCGAGCGCGGCGCCCTTCGCCGCAGCCGGGTCCGCCTCCGCCACCGAGGTGGTGCCGCCGACCGACCTCGGCGCCGGTGTGACCAAGCTGGCCGACGTGCCGAACTCGGGCTCGACGGTGCAGGGGGCGACCCACGAGATCGGTCAGGTGGTCGGCACCACCGGCTCCGCCACCCTCGCCGCCGGCGGCCCCGCCGCGGGCGACGCCGCCGGCAACACCCTGGCCAGCACCCTGCCGGACACCGACGACGCGCTCGGCGAGCTCGGCCCGGTCGGCAAGGCCTCCGTCCTCACCGACCAGCTCGGCACGCTCACCGAGCGGGCCGCCCCCGCCGTCCAGGACAAGGTCGGCCCGGCCGTCACCGACAAGGTCGTCCCGGCCGCCCGCACCGCCACCGCCAGCCCGCTCGGCACCGTCTCCAAGGGCCTGCCGACCAGCAGCCTGACCCAGAGCCTGCCGGCGGCCGGCGCGCTCGCGCCGGTGACCGGCGTCGCGCAGAGCCTGCCGGGCGGCTCGGCGCTCAGCGGCCTGGCGGAGCACGAGTCCGCGAACCGCCTCGGCTCCATGCCGGGCCTCGGCGGCGGCAGCAGCCCGCTCGGCGGCGCCACCGGCGCCCTCGGCCCGGTCGGCGGCCTGCTGGGCGGCGGCCTCCCGCTCCTCGGCGGCTGAGAAGGCCCCACCAGGGGCTCACCGGCAGAGGCTCACCGACAGGGGCTCGGGGCTCTGTCCGATCTGCGGCTCCGCCGCGTGAGCGACGCCAACCCCGCTCCCGCTCGCACCAGCGCTTGACGCCGACCACGTGAAGGGGCGCGAGGAACTGCGCCGCCGACCATCGCTCTACCGAGTGCATGGCCGGTCGCGCAGTTCCTCGCGCCCCTGTCGTGCTTGCGCTATCCCCGCAGGCGCGCCACCGCGGCGGCGACCCGCTCGTCCGTCGCGGTGAACGCCACGCGGACGAAGCGCTCCCCCGCCGGCCCGTAGAAGTCGCCGGGCGCCACCAGGATGCCCAGCTCCGCGAGTTCGGCGACGGTCTCCCAGCACGGCCGGTCCTGGGTCGCCCACAGGTACAGGCTGGCCTCGGAGTGCTCGATCCGGAAGCCGTACGCCTCCAGGGCGGCCCGCAGCGCGGCCCGCCGCGCCGCGTACCGCTCCCGCTGCTCGACCACGTGCGCGTCGTCGCCGAGCGCCGCGATCGTCGCGGCCTGCACCGGCGCCGGCACGATCATGCCGCCGTGCTTCCGGATCTCCAGCAGCTCCCGCACCACCACCGGGTCGCCGGCGACGAACGAGGCGCGGTAGCCCGCCAGGTTGGAGCGCTTGGAGAGCGAGTGGACCGCGAGCAGCCCCTCGTGCCCCTGCTCCCCGCAGACGGACGGGTGCAGCACCGAGACGGGCTCGGCGTCCCAGCCCAGTTCCAGGTAGCACTCGTCGCTGACCAGCAGCACCCGGTGCTCCCGGGCCCAGGCGACGGCGGCGCGCAGTTCCTCCGCGCCGAGCACCCGCCCGGTCGGGTTGGACGGCGAGTTCAGCCACAGCAGCCGCACCCGCGAGCCGTCGAGCTCGTCGACGCTGTCGTACGCGACCGGCTCGGCGCCGCAGAGCAGCGCGCCGACCTCGTACGTGGGGTAGGCGAGCCGCGGGTAGGCGACCTGGTCGCCGGGGCCGAGGCCGAGCTGCCCGGGCAGCCAGGCGACCAGCTCCTTGGAGCCGACGGTGGGGAGCACCGCCTCGGGGCCGATCTCCGCGCCGACGCGCCGCCGCAGCCACCCGGAGACGGCGCCGCGGAGCTCCGCGGTGCCCCAGACGGTCGGGTAGCCGGGGGCGTCACCGGCGTCGGCGAGGGCCTTCTGGATGACGTCCGGCACCGGGTCGACCGGGGTGCCGACGGAGAAGTCGCACAGGCCGCCGGGGTGGGCGAGCGCGGTCGCCTTGTACGGCTCCAGCTTGTCCCAGGGGAAGACCGGAAGGCGGTCGGATACGCGGCGCGCCGCCCCCGGGTGTCCCGGGAACGGCGCGGACGTGCTGTTCTTGGTGCTCACAGCTCGGATGCCACCGATCAGTGGTCGGTGTTCTGCGGCGGAAGGGCCGCGATGAACGGGTGGTCCCGCTCGATCAGGCCCAGCTTGGAAGCGCCACCGGGCGAACCGAGGTCGTCGAAGAACTCGACGTTCGCCTTGTAGTAGTCCTTCCACTCCTCCGGGGTGTCGTCCTCGTAGAAGATGGCCTCGACCGGGCAGACCGGCTCGCACGCACCGCAGTCGACGCACTCATCCGGGTGGATGTACAGAGAGCGCTCGCCCTCGTAGATGCAGTCGACCGGGCACTCTTCGATGCACGCCTTGTCCTTGACGTCGACACAAGGCTGCGCGATGACGTAGGTCACGCTGTCGTTCCTCCTCGGAAGGGCTGCCGCCCTACTGTTTACTCGGTCGCGCAATTGAGCGCGGCGTCGTCGATGCCCGCCCCTAGTATCGCGGGTCGGAGACCGCAAATGCACAGGAGGTGCCGATGAGCCCGAGTGGAACGCCGGTGGAGGGCCGTCCCGAGGTCCGGATAGACCGGTCTGACGTGGGACGACGGGTGTCCGTCCGGCGTGTCTCGGAGTTCGTCGGCGACCGGCCGGTGTTCCGCGATCTGATCGGCGTTCTCGAGTCCTGGGACGATCATGGCATCTCGGTGGTGCCCCGCAGCGGCGAGTCGGTCACCTTCCCGGCCGACCGGCTGGTCGCGGGCAAGACCGTGCCGCTCTTCCCGGCCCGTCGGGTGCGGCCCCCGTCCGCGACCCCGCTGGAGCTGCAGCGGATCGCCGCCCGCTCCTGGCCGGCGGTGGAGAACGAGCCGCTCGGCGAGTGGACGCTGCGGGCCGCGGCCGGCTTCACCCGGCGGGCCAACTCGGTGCAGGCGCTGGGCGATCCTGGCCTGCCGCTGGGCGAGGCGCTGGACCGGGTGCGCGGCTGGTACGCGGCCCGCGGCCTGCCCGGGTACGTCGAGGTGATCACCCCGGGCTCGCCGCCGGACCTCGCCGCCGAGCTCGACCGGATCGGCGCGGCGTACGCCCCGACCCTGGTGCGCACCGCACCGCTCGCGCCGCTGGCGAAGCTCGGCCGCGGCCACGAGAGGGTGCGGCTGTCGCGCACCGCCGGGCCGCGGTGGATGTCGCTGTACCGGCGGGTGACCGCCGACCCGGCGGTGGAGGAGGCGGCCCGTCAGGTGATCCACGGCGGCCCCTCGGTCTGGTTCGCCACCGTGCCGGGGCCGGACGGCGGCGCGCCGCTGGCGATCGGCCGGCTGGCGGTGGACGGCGCGTGGGCGTGCTTCGGCGCGATCGAGGTCGCCCCGAACGCCCGCCGGACGGGTCTGGCGACCACAGTGATGGCGGTGCTCGCGGCCCGGGCGGCCGAGGAGGGGGCGGGTGCCGCGTGCCTGCAGGTGGAGGCGGAGAACGCGGGGGCGATCGCGCTGTATGACGGACTGGGCTTCGCGACCAGTCACACTTACCACTACGCGCGTCTTCCGTAGCCCTCGCGCGTCGCCCCACCTCTTCCGTACCGAAGGCTGCTGAACCGAAGGCTGCTGTGACCGAGCAGAGCAGATCCCGCTTCCGGGCCGAGGCCCGCGCCGAGCATCCCGACCCGGTGCTGTTGTGTGTGCTCGCGGCCGCCGAGCACACCCTCGGCGACCTGGGCGCCGACCCGGGCGACACCGGGGAGAGGCCGACCCTGCAGGCCTTGCTCTCCGCCTGCCAGGCGGCGCTGGACCGGCATGCCGCCGCGATCCGGCAGGCGGTGGCCGAGCGGCGGCCGTCCGGGCCGGAGGAGACGGCCGCGCTGCTGGCGGCGGTGCTCGGCGGGCGGGAACGCTTCCACGGGCAGCAGTCGGACTACCGGCGGCTGGAGTCCTCGCTGCTGCCGGAGGTCCTGCGGCGGCGGCGCGGGCTGCCCATCATGCTGTCGCTGGTGTGGAGCGCGGTGGCGTCGCGGGCCGGGCTGACCGTGCACGGGATCGCGCTGCCGGGGCACTTCATCGTCGCGGTCGGCGGGCCCGCCGGCGGCGAGGAGTACGTGCTGGCGGATCCGTTCCACGGCGGGCGGCTGCTCGACCTGCCGGACGTGGAGCGCCTGGTGATCGCGGCGGGCCACCGGTACTCGCCCGAACTGCTCACCCCGGCGCAGCCGCTGGACATCGTGCTGCGGGTGCTCGGGAACATCCGGAGCTGGGCGGCGGACCGCCCGGAGCACGCCCGGACCCAGCTCTGGGCGGCGGAGCTCGGGCTGCTGCTGCCCCGGCATCCGGCGCAACTGCGGCTGGAGCGGGCCGAGCTGCTGGTGAAGACCGGCGACTTCCTGGGCGGCGCGGCCGAGATGGAGGCCTACGCGGAGATCCTCGACGCGTTCAACCCGGAGGCGGCGGCCAAGGTCCGGCACGAGGCGCGGGCCGCCCGCCACCGGCTGAACTGAGGGGCCGGGGGCCGGCCCTCCGCCACGGCCGGCCCTCCGCTACAGCCAGCCCTTCTCCCTGGCGACCCGGACGGCCTCGGCGCGGTTGCGGGCGCCGGTCTTCTGGATCGCCATCGACAGGTAGTTGCGGACGGTGCCCTCCGACAGGTGCAGCCGGCGGGCGATGTCGGCGTTGACCGAGCCGTCGGCGGCGGCGGCGAGCACGTCGAGCTCGCGGCCGGTGAGCGGGTTGGCGCCCTCGGCGAGCGCGGCGGCGGCGAGCGTCGGGTCGATGACCCGCTCGCCGCGCAGCACCCGGCGGATGGCCTCGGCGAGTTCGCCGGCCGGGGCGTCCTTGACCAGGAAGGCGTCGGCGCCGGACTCCATGGCGCGGCGCAGGTAGCCGGGCCGGCCGAAGGTGGTGGCGATGACGATCTTGGTGCCGGGCCGGCGGCGGCGCAGTTCGGCGGCGGCGTCGATGCCGGTCATGCCGGGCATCTCGATGTCGAGCACGGCGACGTCCACGTCGTGCTCGACGGCGGCGTCGACGACCTGGTCGCCGCGCGGGACCTGGGCGACCACGTCGATGTCCGGTTCGAGGCCGAGCAGGGCGGCGAGCGCCTCGCGCACCATTCCCTGGTCCTCGGCCAGCAGGACCCTCACCGAACGCGCCTCGTCTGTCATGCCGTCAGCCTACGGGCGGCCGAAGGCGTCGAGCTCCAGTTCGGTCAGCTCGGCGATCAGCAGCCGGTAGACCTTCTCGACCAGGTCGGCGGGGATGCCGTGGCCGTCGGCGAGCGCGCGGACCCTGTCCACGACCTGCTGGACGCGGTCGGGGGCGCGGACGGCGGTCTCGTCGGTCTTGTGCCGGGCGACCCGGTGGACGACGGCGATCCGCTCGGCGAGCAGGGCGACGATCCGCTCGTCCAGGCCGTCGATCTCGGCGCGCAGCGAGGCCAGTTCAGGGGATGCGGGGGTCATGGCAGCGCAGCCTACCCACCCGGCGCACCCACCCCGGCCCGCCCGCCCGGCCTAGCCGCCCGTCGCGGCCGGGCGGAGCGGGACGAGGGCGCGCAGGCTGAAGCCCCTGCCGTGCGGGCCGGCGCCGGTCTCCAGCCGGCCGCCGACCTGGGCGAGCCGTTCGCGCAGGCCACAGAGCCCGTTGCCGGGGGCGGACTTGCCGGGGCCGCGCCCGTTGTCGGTGACGTCCAGGACGGCCCAGCGGGTGCCGTCGTCCTCCCAGGTCTCGTCGAGGGTGACGGTGCACCGGGTGGCGCCGGCGCCGTGCCGGACGACGTTGGTGACGGCCTCGCGCAGCGCCCAGGCCAGCGCGCCGGCCTCGTCGCCGCCGAGCCCGGGGCGGCCGTCGGCGAGCGCGGGGTCGGTCTCCAACCGGACCCCGGTGGTGGTCAGCGCGGTGCGCGCGGCGGCCAGCTCGACGGCGAGGGTGGGCCGGCGGAAGCCGCTGACGGCCTCCCGGACGTCGATCAGGGACTGCCGGGCGACGCTCTCGATGTCGGCGACCTGCGCGCGCCCCTCGGCGGTCTTCCCGGCGTCCAGGAAGCGGCCGGCGAGCTCGCTCTTGATGGTGATCAGCGAGAGCGAGTGGCCGAGCAGGTCGTGCAGGTCGCGGGCGAGTCGCAGCCGCTCCTCGGAGGCGGCGAGGTGGGCGACGGCGGCGCGGGCCTCGCGCAGCTCGCGCATGGTGGCGATCAGCCGCTGCAGGCCGGTCATGGCGAGTCCGCCGAGCAGGCAGGGCAGGGCGATCGCGCCGACGGTGTCCCGGTCGGCGTCGACCAGCAGGCCGATGCCGAGGGCGAGCGCGGTGACGGCCAGCACGCCGTGGACGCTGCGCCGGGGCGGCAGCACGATGGCCATGCAGACGGTGGTGTACGTGAAGAGGGTGAGCCAGGACTCGCCGAGGGTGAAGGTGGTGGTGACCGCCAGGGTGGACATCACCGCCACCGGCACGTACTTGCCGCGGTAGCCGTCGGCCCGGGTGGAGCGGATCGTCACCAGCGAGAAGTAGGCGGTGAGGAAGACCGCGAGGGCCACCGCGCCCGCCACCGTGGCCGCGGTGGTGTGCTTCCCACCGGCCAGGTCCTTGACCGGGTAGACCAGGTAGACCAGCCAGAGCGACATCCAGCAGAGCTTGACCAGCAGTTGGCGCCGGTTCTCCACCACGGCGCCGGGGATGTTGCCGTAGCCGCGGGCGTCCGGGCCCGCCTCCTCCGCGGCAGCGGGGCGACGGGCCCGGAAGGTCTTCAGCATGCGGGCCATCATGCCCGCCGCGCGTCCTTGCGGTACAGGTGGGCCGCGGCCGCGACGAACAGGGCGAGGAAGCCGGCCAGGAAGGCGACCGCGGCGGTGTCCAGCGCGTGTCCGGGCTGCACGAAGGTGGCCAACCGGTTGTACTCGTACACCGGGTTGAACCGGGCGAAGGCCTTCAGCGAGTCGTCCACCGGGAACCAGGTGCCGCCGAACAGCGCCATCAGCATGTAGACGATCATCACCATCGGCTGCACCGCGTCGGGCTGCGCCGCGTACCCGAGGGCGACGCCGAGCGCGGCGAAGACGAAGCTGCCGAGCCAGAGCGCGAGGCCGAGCCCCAGCCACTGGGCCGCCGAGAGGCTGACGCCCTCGATCGCGCCGATCGCGAAGACCACCAGGATCGCGGGCAGGGTGGTCACCGCGCAGGAGGCGATCTTGCCGACGGTGTACGCCCGCCCGGGCAGCGCGGTCAGCCGCAGCTGGCGGGTCCAGCCGTTCTTGCGCTCCAGCGAGATCCGCTGCGCGGAGCCGGTGAGCACCGCGCCGACCGCGCCGAAAGTGGCCATCGAGACCATGAAGTACGACTTCGCCGGGATGCCGCCGGCCACGTTGCCGCCGCTGTAGGCGCTGATGAAGAACACGTACAGCAGCGCCGGGTAGAGGATCGTGAACATCAGGTACCGCTTGTTGCGCAGGGTGCGCAGGATCTCCAGCCGGATCAGGGTGGTCATCGCGCGCTCTCCGTTTCGAGGGTCTCGACGGCGTCCTGCTCGCCGGTGATGGTCAGGAAGGCCTGCTCCAGGCCGAGTCCGGTGACCTCCAGGCCGCGCGGCTGCAGGCCGGCGCGGTAGAGCGCGGCGACGTCCGCGTCGGCGTCGGCGGAGCGGATCCGGACGGTGCGCACCGCGTCGGGCCGGCCGGTGACGTCCAGGCCGACGACGCCGGGCAGGGCGCGCAGCAGGCCCTCGTCGACCGGGCCGTCCTCGGGGTGGAGGTCGAAGCTGATCCGGCGGGCGCCGGCCCTGGCCTTGATCTCGGCGGAGGTGCCGTCGGCGATCAGCCGGCCGCGGTGCAGCACCAGCACCCGGTCGGCGACGGAATCCGCCTCCTCCAGGTAGTGGGTGGCGAAGAGGACCGTCCGGCCCGCGTCGGCCTGGGCCCGCATGGCGGCCCAGAACCGCTGCCGGACGGAGACGTCCATGCCGGTGGTGGGCTCGTCGAGGACGATCAGGTCGTTGGCGCCGGCCACCGCGAGGGCGAAGCGCACCCGCTGCTCCTGGCCGCCGGAGAGCTTGTCCACCTTGCGGTCGGCGAGCTCGGTGATGCCGGCGGTCTCCAGCACCTCCTCGGGGCGGTGGCCGCGCGGGTGGACGGCGCAGGCGAAGGCCACCAGTTCGCGGACCTTGACGTCGCTCATCAGGCCGCCGCTCTGCAGCATCGCGCCGACCCGGCCGGCCTCGATCGCGGCCCGCGGCGCTCCGCCGAACAGCTCGACGGTCCCGTCGTCGGGCTCGCGCAGGCCGAGCAGCAGGTCCAGGCTGCTCGACTTGCCGGCCCCGTTCGGGCCGAGCAGCGCGACCGTCTCCCCGGGCCGCAGCACCAGGTCCAGGCCGTCGACGGCCCGGACCCGGCCGTAGCTCTTGCTGACGTTCCGGAAGGCCGCGACCTCCCCCGTTCCCGCACTCATCGTTTCCTCTTCCGAGAGTCGTCTTCTCCGACCTCTTCAGAGTCCCCGGAACGGGGGGTCGCCCGGCAGTGCCCGCCGTCGCGTCTGCGGCATGACAGATGTCATGCCGTGCCGAGGGCCTGCTTCAGGAAGTCGACCTGGAGCAGCAGCAGGTTCTCGGCCACCTGCTCCTGCGGGGTCATGTGGGTGACGCCGCTGAGCGGCAGGACGGTGTGCGGGCGGCCGGCGGCGAGCAGCGCCGAGGACAGCCGCAGGGTGTGCGCGGCGACCACGTTGTCGTCGGCCAGGCCGTGGACGATCATCAGCGGCCGGCGGAGCTTCGGGGCGTCCGCGATCAGCGAGTTGGCGTCGTACACCTCGGGGCGCTGCTCGGGGTGGCCCAGGTAGCGCTCGGTGTAGTGGGTGTCGTAGAGCCGCCAGTCGGTGACCGGGGCGCCGGAGACGGCGGCGTGGAAGACGTCCGGGCGGCGCAGCGCGGCGAGCGCCGCCAGGTAGCCGCCGTACGACCAGCCGCGGACGGCCACCCGCTGCAGGTCGAGCGGGTACCGCTCGGCGAGCGCCCGCAGGGCGTCCACCTGGTCGTCCAGGGTGGCGCCGGCGAAGTCGAAGGCGATCGCCTTCTCCCAGGCGGGGCTGCGTCCGGGGGTGCCGCGGCCGTCGGCGACCACCACGGCGAAGCCCTGGTCGGCGAACCACTGCGAGGTCAGGTGGGCGTTGTGCGCCTGCACCACGCGCTGCCCGTGCGGCCCGCCGTAGGGGTCCATCAGCACCGGCAGGGCGCCGTCGCGCTCGGCGTCGTACCCGGTCGGCAGGAACACCGCGCAGGGGATCCGCCGCTCGCCGGCGTAGGTGAACGCGGGCCGGGCGGTGAGCAGCGGCACCTCGGCGTGCGAGTCGACGGTGGCGACCGGCTTGCCGTCGACCAGCACCCGGGCGGTGGTGCCGGGCCGGTCGGCGGAGGCGGTGAGCAGGACGGTGGTGGCGCCGCCGCGGACCGCGCTCGCGGTGCCGGCGTCCTCGGGGCCGAGCTCGCGGACGCCGTCCGGGCCCGCCTGGTAGAGGCCGGTCCGGCCGGGCTCGGCGGCCTCGTCGGCGGCGCCGGCGGAGGCGGTGAACAGCACCTCGTCCGCCCCGACGGCGAGCACGGCGCGCACGTGCAGCTCGGCTCCGGTGACCGCGCGGTCGCCGATCCGCAGGTGCCGGGCGCCGCCCTCGTCGCTGATCCGCACCAGCCGGCCGTCCGGGGTCCAGGCCGGGACGCCGGGGAACAGGTCGTGCCAGACCGGGTCGGTCTCCTCGACGAGCACGGTGGTGGCGCCGCTCGCGGTGTCCACCGTCAGGAGCTGCTGGGTGCGCTGGTCGCGGGCCTGGGCCAGTAGCAGCGGCGGGCCGCCCGCCGACCAGTGCACCCGGGCCAGGTACGGGAAGGCGTCGGCGTCCCAGCGGACCTCGGTGCGCGAGCCGTCCAGGCCGATCAGCCAGAGCGTGACGGCGGCGTTGCCGGTGCCGGCCGCCGGGTACGCGACCTCGGCGGGCACGGTGCCCGGGTTGGCCGGGTCGGCGATGTACCAGCGCTGCACCGGGGCGTCGTCGGCGCGGGCGGCGAGCAGCGACCGCCCGTCCGGCGCCCACCAGTAGCCGCGGTCGCGGTCCATCTCCTCCTGCGCGATGAACTCGGCCTGACCCCAGGTCACCCCGTCCGCCTCCGGCGAGGCGAGCGCCCGGTCACCGGCCCCGTCGGTCCGGCTGATCCGCAGCTCGCCGGCGGTGTTGGCGTACGCGACGTGCGCGCCGTCCGGGGCCGGGCGCGGGTCCAGCAGCGGACCGGCGGCCGGCAGTTCGCGGACCTGACCGCCCACCAGGTCGGCCAGGAAGAGCCGGCCGGAGAGCGCGAACGCGGCCTGCGCGCCCGCCCCGTCCAGCGCGTAGCCGACGATGCCCGCCGAGCCCTCGCGGCTGCGCTCGCGGCGCGCCCGCTCGGCGGCCGACAGGTGCTCCTCGCCGCCGACGAGCAGCGCGTGCGGGTCGGCCGCGACCCGTTCCACCCCGGTCGCCGGGTCGAGGGTCCACAGCAGGTTGGCCCGGTCACCGCCGCCCCGGGAGCGGAGGAAGACGACCCGGGAGCCGTCCGGTGCGACGGCGAACGAACGGGGCGCGCCCACGGTGTAGCGCAGGGTCCGCGCCGACTGCCGGGGGAAGGTGTCCTGAGGGTGCTCGGTGGTCATGACAGCAGAGCCTAGGGGCAGGGCTGAAGATGATCACTCGTTCGGCGCAAGGAGAGGTCACTCGACGTGATGCGACGGTCACCGATCGGGTATCTGTTGACCAACCTTTCGACGTCGCCCCGTCCCTGGGCGGCGCACTCGAGGAAGGGTGTGAGCCGCAATGGCTTTGTCCGTCTCCGCAGTGGTGCTGATGCTCGTCATCGTCTGGGTGCTGGTCCGGCGCTCAGGCCTGAAGCTCACGCACGCGATCGTCTGCGCACTGCTCGGCTTCTATCTCGCGTCCAGTTCCATCGCCCCGTCGATCCAGCAGGTGACCGCCAACGTCGCCGGCATGATCAACGGCCTGAAACTCTGAGCCGCCGGGTGGAGGCCCGGGGCCTGGCCGACCGCCCGGCGGGAACGGTCGGCCAGGCCCTAGGCTGCTGGGCATGACTTCCGTCTCTGCCCAGTCCACGCGCGGCCTGCTGCTGGTGCACGCCCATCCGGACGACGAGTCGATCGGGAACGGCGCCACCATGGCGCGCTACGCGGCCGAAGGAGTGCGGGTCACCGTGGTGACCTGCACTCTCGGCGAGGGGGGCGAGGTGATCCCGCCGGAGCTGGCGCACCTGACGGCGGACCGGGAGGACACCCTCGGCGAACACCGGATCGGCGAGCTGGGCTCCGCGATGCGCGAGCTCGGCGTCGCCGACCACCGCTTCCTGGGCGGGGTCGGCCGTTACCGCGACTCCGGGATGATGGGCGTCGCGGACAACGACGTGCCGGGCTGCTTCTGGCGGGCGGACGTGGACGAGGCGGCCGGGCACCTGGTCGCGGTGGTCCGCGAGGTCCGCCCGCAGGTGCTGGTGACCTACGACGAGGACGGCGGCTACGGGCACCCGGACCACATCCAGGCGCACCGGGTGGCGATGCGCGCGTACGAGCTGGCCGCCGACCCCGCGTACCGCCCGGAGCTCGGCGGGCCGTGGCGGATCGCCAAGGTCTACTGGAACCGGATGCCGCGCTCGGTGATCGAGCGGGGCCTCGCGGAGGTGGCGGCGAAGGCTCCGTTCCCCGGGGTCGCGGCGCCGGGCGACGTGCCGGGCGTGGTGGACGACGAGCTGGTGACCACGGTGCTGGACGGCGCGGCGTACGCCGGGGCGAAGGCCCGGGCGATGGCGGCGCACGCCACCCAGGTCACCGTGGACGGCCCGTTCTTCGCGCTCAGCAACGGCCTGGGCCAGCCGCTGCTGGCCACCGAGTACTACCAGCTGGTCCGCGGCGAGGCCGGACCGGACCGTCCGGAGACCGACCTGTTCGCGGGGGTGGCACGGTGAAGGTCGTCAGCCGGGTGCTGGGCACCAGGGAGCAGCGCCTCAAGGAGCCGCTGCCGCCGCGCGGGGTGCGGATCGCGCTGTACGCGGCGCTTTTCCTGCTGGGCGGCCTGGTGTCGCTCTTTGGAGCCTTTGTGCAGACTGTGTGGCCCCCGGTCGGGCTGCTGCTGACCCTGGTGGCGACCGCGGCGCTGTTCTACGCCGGGCTGCGGGCGACCGGGACGAAGCTGGGTGCCGGGGTGCCGCTGGCGGGCTGGTTCGTGGTGCTGATGGTGCTTCTGGCGCCGCGCCAGGAGGGCGACCTGGTCCTGGAGGCGAGCGTGACCTCCTACCTGTACCTGTTCCTGGGGGCGGTGGCCGGGGTGGTGTGCGCGACGCTGCCGACCCGGTCCGGTTTCGGCTTCGGCGTTCCGCCGGCCGAGCCGCGACAGGCAGTCAGGAACGGCCGACCGTAGTCCCGTACCGGGCGAACCGGGCATATCGGATACCGAGGTTGCCGTCCGGCCGGTTTTGCCGCCCAGTAAGGTGTTGCTGCGGCGAGTCGGCCGCAGTCTCGAGAACAGCTGGCACAAAGCCGCCGCCGGCCCCCGCCGGCCCGGCCGCGAATCCGGAGCAGAGCAGCATTGAGCAGCCGCGAATCTGACAGCGCCTTCCCGCCGCCTCGTCGCAGCGGCCCCGACGCCTACCCGTCGGGCACCCCGCCGTACGGCACCGGCCTGCCCGCTGGCTTCGGCGCCGAACCGGCCGCGGAGCCGGACGACGTCCCGAAGACCGAGACGACGCTGACCACCCGGGTGCGGATCAACATCCCGGGCTCCCGGCCGATCCCGCCGGTCGTGGTGCGCAGCCCGGTGAAGGACGAGAAGCCCGCCGCCGAGCCGGCCGAGCCCCAGGGGCCCCGGCACCGCGGCGGCAACGACCCGGTGCGCGGCGTGATGGACGCGAACCCGCGGACCACCACCCCGCCGAACCTCCCGCCGGAGTGGCAGGAGCCGGCGCCCGCGCCGGCCGCCTCCGAGGCGGAGTCGACCGGCGAGTGGTTCAAGCCCCGGCAGAAGGCCGGCAGCGCCGCGCCCGCACCCGCGCAGGTGCCCGCCGGCGCCCCGGCCGGCGGCCCCGCACCGGCGGCGGCCCCGGCGCCGGGCCGACCCGCGCCGGCCGCCCAGGGCGAGCCGCGCCGCCCCGCGGCACCCCGGCCCACCGGCGCGCCCGCCTCGCCGTTCGCCCCGGCGGCGGCCGGGGCCCCGGCCGGCCGGCCGGGGCAGGGCGGCCGCGTCGAGCGCCCGGCGGGCGACCCGTACGCGGGCTCGCCGCACCAGGACCAGTTCCGGGAGCCGTTCCACGACCCGTTCGCCGCCGCGCCGTCCCCGGCGGCCGATCCGTTCGCCGCGGGCCGTCCCGCCCCAGGAGCCGATCCGTTCGCCGCAGGTCGTCCCGCCCCGGGCGCCGACCCGTTCGCCGCGGATGCCGGCCCGTTCGCGACGACGCGCCCGGGTCCGGCCGGGGCCACCCGTCCGGCACCGGTCGAGGAGCCCGAGGACACCCAGATCGGCGGCTTCGACCCGATCGAGGACGAGCCCCGCCAGGGCCCCGGCATACCCGGGGGACCGAACGGCCGCCCGTTCGAGTCCGCTCCCCCGGCCGCCGGCTCCGCCGATCCGTTCGGCACCCGGCCCGCGGCCGACCCGTTCGGCACCGACCCGTTCGGCACCGGCCAGTCGTTCCAGCGCCCCGCCGCCTCGCAGGCCGCCGACCCGTTCACCGCCCGCCCGCCCGGCGGCGGCCGCTTCGCCGACGCGCCGGAGCCGGCCCAGCCGTTCCCGGGCTCGCCCCGGGCGGCCGCGCCGAAGGGCGCCGAGCCCGCCGCGGCCGAGACCCAGGCCGCCCCGGCGGCGGCCCCGGCGTCCGCCGCCCCGGCGAAGAAGAAGTCCGGAAGGGCCGGCAAGCTGGCCGGCTACGCGGTCGGCGGCCTGCTGTTCGCCGGCGCGGCCGCGTACGGCACCGGCCTGATGCTCAACCAGGCCGACATCCCCAAGGGCACCACGGTGCTCGGCACCGACATCGGCGGCGACACCCGCGACCAGGCGGTCACCGCGCTGGACGGCTCGGTGGCGAAGACCGGCCAGCAGCCGCTCAAGCTGAAGATCGGCGACAAGGCGGTGGACCTGGACCCGGCCAGCGCCGGCCTGAGCTTCGACACCACCGCGACCGTGGACGGGCTGACCAAGCACAGCTGGAACCCGGTCGAGGTGATCGGTTCGCTGGCGGGCGGCGGCAAGGCCGTGGAGCCGCAGGTGCGGATCGACAAGTCCAAGCTGAAGGCCGCGCTGGACGACCTGGCGGGCAAGTCCGGCCAGGGCCTGCAGGAGGGCTACGTCCGCTTCACCGACGCCGGCCCCGAGGTCGTGCCGGGCAAGGCCGGGCAGGCGGTGGACTCCGCCTCGGCCCTCGCCCAGGTCGAGCAGGCGTACCGCAACCGCGCCGCCGGCCGCCCGGACGGCGACGTGGCGCTGCCGCTGGCGGCCGCCCAGCCCAAGGTCGGACAGGACGCGCTGCAGGCCGCCGCGGACTCGCTCGGCAAGCAGGTGCTGGCCGGCAACGTGCAGGTCTACGTCGGCACCGTCAAGAAGTTCGAGTTCGGCAAGGCCACCGCGGCCAAGGCGCTCACCCTCGTACCGGACGCCTCCGGCAAGCTGGTGCCCAAGTGGGACCTGGACAAGCTGGCCGCCGCCTACGGCACCTCCTTCGACAAGCTGAAGTTCAAGAAGGGCGGCCAGTCGGTGCCGATCACCGCGCAGGACGTGGCGGACGGCATCGCCTCGGCCTTCGAGAAGACCGGCAAGGACCGGGTGTTCCGCTTCACCAGCTGATCCCCGCTCAACCCCGTTCGCCGGGGCCGGTGTCCCTCCGGGGCGCCGGCCCCGGCGCCGTTTGGCGGATCCTCGCCAATGGCGGGGCCCGGCATCGACAACGGCCGTCGATGATCTCCAAGATGGCCCGCATGCTGCCGAGACCCCGGATCCCGCTCGCCCTGGCCGCCTCGGTGGCGGCGCTGTCCTTCGCGCTGTGCTCCTGCGCCCAACCGGACGGGGTCCCGGCGGGCGACCGGGCGGCGGCGGCAGCGGCGGCGGACGGCGGCGCGCCCCGGATGACCCAGCAGTCGCTGAACAGCCGGCCGCGCGACCAGCTGCGCCGCGGCGGCACGCTGAACTGGGCGATCGACCAGTTCTCCGGGCAGTGGAACCCGCTGCACACGGACGGCTCCGAGGCCTCCACCAACGACGTGATGAAGTCGCTGCTGCCGACCTTCTGGCGCTCCGACGCCGGCGGCACCCAGACCCCCAACCCGGCCTACCTGCGCGACGTCCGCACGGAGACCCGGCAGGGCCGCCAGGTGGTCGTCTGGACGCTGAACCCGAAGGCCCACTGGTCCGACGGCAAGCCGATCACCTGGCGCGACCTGCAGGCCACCTGGCAGGCGTTGAACGGCACCGACGACGCGTACAAGCCCTCCAACACCTCCGGCTTCGACCAGGTGGAGAGCGTCACCAGGGGCGCGGACGACTTCCAGGCCGTGATGGTCTTCAAGGAGCCGTTCTCCGACTGGCAGGCGATGTTCAACAACGCAGGCAACGCCCCGCTGCTGCCCGCCGAGTACATCTCCGGGCCCGAGCAGTTCAACACCGCCTTCAAGGGCCGGATCCCGGTCACCGCGGGCCCGTTCAAGCTGGAGAGGCTCGATCCCGCGGCGCGCACCGTGACGGTGGTCGCCGACCCGGACTGGTGGGGCGACAAGCCGATGCTGGACCGGATCGTCTTCAAGGCGATCGACACCGGCGCGATGCCGGACGCCTTCGCCCGCGGCGAGGTCGACTTCTACAACAACGGCCCCAACGCGGCCGGTTACAAGAAGATCCAGGAGACCCCGGGCGCCGAGGTGCGCAAGGCCGGCGGCCCCAACCTGCGGCACATCGTGCTGAACGGCCGCAACCCGCTGCTGACCGACGCCAGGGTCCGCCAGGCGCTGTTCCGGGCGCTGGACCGGTCCGAGATCACCCGCACCGACCTGGCCGGCCTGGACTGGCCCTACGTCCCGATGAACAACCACTTCCTGGTGCCCGGCCAGCACGGCTACCAGGACAACTCGGACGGGCTGAGCCGCTTCGACCCGCAGGCCGCCGCCCAGCAGCTGGACGAGGCGGGCTGGAAGGCCGGCCCGGCCGGCGTCCGGATCCGGGAGGGCAAGGAGCTGGCGCTGCGCTTCGTGGTGCCGACCGGCAACCAGGTGGCGGCCAACGAGAGCACCCTGGTGACCCGGATGCTCGGCCAGGTCGGGGTGAAGGTGACGGTGCAGGCCGTGCCGGCCGCCGACTTCTTCGACAAGTACGTCTACAAGCACGACTTCGACCTGACCGCGTTCGCGCTGCTCGGCACGCCCTTCCCGGCGACCGGCTCGACCAGCACCTTCCAGCAGGACGCCGGCGGCAATTACGCCCAGGTGGGCAGCAAGGCCCTGGACAAGGCGATGGCGGACGCCGCCCGGGCGGACACCCCGGACGCCGCGACCGAGGCGATCAACCGCGCGGACGCCGAGGCGTGGGAGGTCGCCGGCATGGTCCCGCTGTACCAGCGGCCCGCCATCTACGGGGTCCGGAAGAACGTGGCCAATCTCGGGGCGCCGGGTTTGTCCGACTTCGTCTACGAGAACATCGGGCTGCTGAAGTAACCGTCCGGCGAAAACTCGCCAATGGCGTGAAATTGCCAGCCGACCCGGGTAGCCCCCGCTCGACCTAATTCGGATGCACCGACCCCTCTAAATAGCGGGCGGACCCCTCGCCGCGATAGTGTCCGATTATCGGACACCCAATTACAGTGAACAATTCACTGTATTGATGGCAATTCGGGCAGCCGATCTACACGCGTCGCGCGACCGCCCAGCCGCACGTCGCGTCCTGATACCGGACTTGTCGCGCTCGGGTTACGGACGTGTGAACCACGTTCGGGGCGCTATGTCCGGTTTTGACCGTCTCACCGGGAGGCTGTCAAGAAGTTTCGAACTACGAAGTGGTTGACATTCCAGCACGATGAAAAAAATGGCTGGCCAGCAACTGAGAAACTCTTGACGTTCGATAAACGACTTGCAAGAGTCCGTGCATCCAACTTCTTACTCCTTGCTGCTGCACGGACCACGGTCGGGAGCTTTTGCACCATGACGACGCCACCAGGGGCCACGACAGAGGCCGACCCCGTCCTCGTCGAGCCCACGAAGGACGTGCCCGGCAACAAGCCCGGCGAGCTCCTCGGGCGCACGCCGGGCCAGATCGCCTGGAGCCGCTTCAAGCGCAACCGGACGGGCGTGATCTGCGCCTGGATCGTGATCTTCTACGTGGTGGTCGCCCTGTGCGCCCCGCTGATCTCCGCGCTGTACGGCAAGGACCCGTACACCTTCTACGGCCTGCGGGACGTCTCGCTGCTGGACGAGTTCAACATGCCGGCCGGAGCCAACGGCGGCATCAGCGGTGAGTACTGGTTCGGCATCTCGCCGCAGACCGGTCAGGACATCTTCACCAACGTCATCTACGGCGTCCGCACCTCGCTGGGCATCGCGGTGGTCATCGTGATCATCTCGACCCTGCTGGGCGCGGTCATCGGCATCGCCCAGGGCTACCTCGGCGGCAAGTTCGACTACTTCGTCGGCCGCTTCAGCGACCTGCTGCTCGCGATGCCCTCGCAGCTCTTCTTCATCGCCTTCACGCCGATCGTGCTGAACCTCTTCGTGCCGATCGACAAGGAGACCCCGACCCACATCCGCATCCTCGCGATGTGGACCGTGCTGGCCCTCCTGGGCTGGATGGGCCTCGCCCGCCTCCTGCGCGGCATGACCCTCTCGCTGCGCGAGCGCGAGTACGTCGAGGCCGCGAAGATCGCCGGTGCCTCCTCCCGGCGGATCATCTTCAAGGAGCTGCTGCCCAACCTCTCCACCACCATCCTGGTTCAGACCACGCTCCTGCTGCCGGCCATGGTCACCACCGAGGCGGGCCTGTCCTTCCTCGGCGTGGGCATGGTGAGCCCGACTCCGGACCTCGGTCGGATGTTCTCGGACGCGGCGCAGTACTACGACACGGATCTGACCTACCTGCTCTTCCCGGGCCTCACGCTGACGATCTTCGTCCTCGCGTTCAACCTGCTCGGGGACGCGGTCCGGGACGCTCTCGACCCGAAGACCATCGCGTAACACCGCACCACCCTGCACCCCTGCACACGTAGTACCCGCAAGACCCGCAACCCCCAGTCCGGCAGTCCCGGCGGCCCAGGCGGTCCGCGCTGACCAGACATCACATGTCCAGTGACAGGTAGGAATCCATGAGACTTCGCAAGGCAGCGTACGTGCCCGCGATGCTGGCCATCAGCGCCCTGGCCCTGACCGGCTGCTCCAGCGGCAGCGGCAGCAAGTCCGGCGACGGCGGCACCAAGGGCGGCGCCAAGTCCGAGGTGCAGAACTTCGGTCTGGGCACCCTCGCCGACTCGACCGGTCCGGCCCCGGAGGTCAAGGGCGCCAAGACCGGTGGCGTTGCCTACGGCATCGAGGCCGCCGGCTTCGACCACCTGGACCCCGGGCAGATCTACGTCAACGAGTACCAGGCCCTGGCGCAGCTCTACAGCCGCAGCCTGACCGGTTACAAGATCGACCCGGCCACCGGCAAGACCATCCTGGTCGGTGACCTGGCGACCGACACCGGCAAGTCCTCCGACGAGGGCAAGACCTGGACCTGGACCCTCAAGGACAACCTGAAGTTCGAGGACGGCTCGCCGATCACCTCGAAGGACGTCAAGTACGGCATCGAGCGCCTGTACGCGACCTACCAGGACCAGGGCCCGACCTTCATCCAGGAGTGGCTGTCGGGCGCGGACTACCGCAAGACCTACGAGGGCCCGTACGACGGCAAGGAGCTCGGTGACGACGTCATCGGCACTCCGGACGCCAAGACGATCGTCCTGCACTTCAAGGAGTCCCACAACGACGCGCCGTACGCGGCGGCGATGCCGAACATCACGGCCATCCAGAAGTCGAAGGACACCAAGGAGAAGTACGACGTCAAGCCGGACTCGATCGGCCCCTACAAGATCGAGAGCCACGAGCCGGACAAGTCCCTCAAGCTGGTCAAGAACCCCAACTGGGACCCGAAGTCGGACCCGATCCGCCACCAGTTCGTGGACTCCTGGGAGTTCGAGCTGGGCATCACCAACCCGGCGCTGACCACCCGTCTGATGGCCGGCAACGGCAACGACAAGAACGCGCTGACCCTGGTCCAGAACGCCGACGCGCCGAACATCGCCAAGATCTCGGCCGACGCGTCCTACAAGGACCGCCTGATCAACAAGTTCCAGCCGTTCGTCGACACCTTCGACATCAACAACACCCGCGTGACGGACCCGAAGGTCCGCAAGGCCCTCGCCCTGGCCTTCCCGCGCGCCCAGGTGCAGAAGCTGCTCGGCGGCGCCGCCACCGGCGACATGGCCACCAACCTGATCAGCCCGACCGTCTCGGGCTGGAAGGACACCGACCCGCTGGGCCTCAAGGCCAAGCCGGAGGGTGACCCGGAGGCCGCCAAGGCGCTCCTGAAGGAGGCCGGCAAGGAGGGCTACCCGATCGTCCTCGCCTACGCGAACACCCCGCGTTGGCAGCCGATCTCGGCCGCCGTCCAGGAGGCCCTGAACTCGGCCGGCTTCAAGGTCGAGCGCAAGGAGCTGGACCCGACCACCTACTACTCGGTGATCGGCAAGAAGGACAACCCGTACGACCTGTACCGCACCGGTTGGGGCGCGGACTGGCCGGTCGGCGCGACCGTGATCCCGCCGACCCTGGACGGTCGCAAGATCGCTGACGGCTCGCCGAACTACTCGCACTACAACAGCGACGCCACCAACGCGGAGATCGACCGCATCCTGAAGATCTCGGACGCCAAGCAGGCGAACGAGGAGTGGATGAAGCTGGCCGACAAGATCCTCGCGGACGTCCCGAAGATCCCGACCACCTACGGCAAGTTCTACCAGGTGTACGGCGCGGGCCTGGGCGGCGTGGCCTACAACGAGGTCATCGGCGCCACCGACGTGAACAGCGTCTTCGTCAAGTAAGCACCACCCCGGGCAGCGGGACCCGCTCCCGCACCCGACCCGGTGGGGCCGCTCTTACCGAGCGGCCCCACCGGGCCCACTGCCGACCACCCACAGGCCCTCATCAGGGCCCCGACCGTGCCCGGCACTCTCCACGACGCGGCCGCCGCCGGCGCCCTCACTCGGAAGAGCCCAACCCATGCTCAGATTTCTCATCCGCCGGGCGCTCGGCGCGATTGTCATCCTCTTCCTGCTGGTCCTGCTGACCTATCTGGCAGTGATGACCCTGCCGGTCGACCAGGCCCTGCTCAACTGCCCCAAGGGCTGTACACCGCAGCAGCTCGCGACGATCCGGCACAACATGGGTCTGGACAAGTCGCTCGTGGAGCAGGTCTACAGCTACATGAAGGGCCTTGTCCTCGGCACGCAGTACAGCGACGGCTTCTGCAACGCCCCCTGCCTGGGCTACTCGTACGGCCGCCACGACTACGTGTGGAACATCATCCTCAGCAACTACCCGGCCACCTTCGTGCTGGCCGCCGGTGGTGCGGTGTGCTTCCTGGTCATCGGCGTCACCCTGGGCATGCTGTCCGCCTGGAAGCAGGGCAGCACGTTCGACAAGGTCGCCAGCTCGATCTCGCTGCTCGGCCAGTCGACCCAGATCTACTTCATCGCCCCGCTGTCGATCGGCATCTTCGTCACCGCGTTGCACTGGCTCGAGAAGCCCGGCTACGTCCCCTTCACCGAGGACCCGGCCGGCATGGTCGCCGGCATGCTGCTGCCGTGGCTCGTGATGTCGGTCATCTTCTGGTCGAACTACTCGCGCCAGGTCCGCTCGTTGATGATCGAGCAGCTCTCCGAGGACCACATCCGGGCTGCCCGGGCGAAGGGCATGTCGTCCGGCTACGTCTGGTGGCGCTACGCGCTGCGCGGCGCGATGGCCCCCGTGATCACGATCTTCGGCATCGACCTCGGCGCGGTCTTCTCCGGCGCGATCATCACCGAGTTCTCCTTCGGCATCCACGGCCTGGGCATGCTCGCGGTCCGCTCGGTGCTCACCCAGGACACCATGCTGGAGCTCGGTGTCCTGATGGTCAGCGCCGCCTCGATCCTGATCTTCAACATCATCGTCGACGCCGCGTACGGCCTCCTCGACCCCCGGGTGAGGATCGGATGACCACCGCAGCATCCGCCCCCGCCCCGCACCACGCTTCCGAGGAGAAGGCCGTGAGCAGCTTCCTGTCCGTCCAGGACCTGCAGGTCCGCTTCCGCACCGAGGACGGCATCGTCAAGGCCGTCAACAACCTGAGCTTCGAGCTGGAGGCCGGCAAGACGCTCGGCATCGTCGGCGAGTCGGGCTCCGGCAAGTCGGTGTCGAACCTGGCCGTCATGGGCCTGCACAACCCGCGCAACACCACCATCGAGGGCTCGATCAAGCTCGACGGCCAGGAGCTGCTCGGTCTGCCGCAGAAGGAGCTGGAGAAGCTCCGCGGCAACAAGCTGGCGATGATCTTCCAGGACGCCCTGGCCGCGCTCTCCCCGTACTACACGGTGGGCCGCCAGATCGCCGAGCCCTTCATGAAGCACACCGGTGCGAACAAGAAGGAGGGCCGCGCGCGGGCCATCGAGATGCTGACCAAGGTCGGCATCCCGCAGCCCGACAAGCGCGTCGACGACTTCCCGCACCAGTTCTCCGGCGGCATGCGCCAGCGCGCCATGATCGCCATGGCGCTGGTCTGCGACCCGAAGCTGCTGATCGCCGACGAGCCGACCACCGCGCTCGACGTGACCGTGCAGGCCCAGATCGTCGACCTGCTGAAGGACCTCCAGCAGGAGATGGGCACCTCGATCATCTTCATCACCCACGACCTCGGCGTGATCCGCGAGATCGCCGACGACGTGCTGGTGATGTACGCGGGCCGGGCCGTCGAGCGCGGCACCATGCGGGAGATCCTGAAGTCCCCGCAGCACCCGTACGGCTGGGGCCTGCTCAGCTCGATCCCGCGGATCAACGCCTCCGTGGACATCCCGCTGCAGCCGATCCCGGGCACCCCGCCGTCCCTGCTGAACCCGCCGAGCGGCTGCGCGTTCAACCCGCGCTGCGAGTACCGTGAGCTGGTCGTCGGCGACAAGTGCACCACCGAGCGCCCCGCGCTGGAGCTCGCCAACGGTCACCTCTCGGCCTGCCACCTCACGGCCGCGCAGAAGCAGTCCATCCTCACCGAGCAGATCCTGCCCCGGCTGAGCAGCTGAGTCCGGAACTCGGTTAAGGAGCAATGAACCATGAGCGCTGAGCAGACTCTGACCGAGCCGGCCGCCTCGGCCACCGCCCCCGGCGAGACCCTGCTGGAGGTGAGCGGCCTCACCAAGCACTTCCCGGTGATGGGCGGTTTCCCGTTCCGTCGCCAGGTCGGTGCCGTCCAGGCGGTCGACGACGTCAGCTTCACCGTGGGCGCGGGCGAGAGCCTGGGCCTGGTCGGTGAGTCCGGCTGCGGCAAGTCGACCACCGGCCGTCTGGTGACCCGGCTGTACGAGCCGACCGCCGGCTCGATCAAGTACCTCGGCCAGGAGATCGCGCACGCCTCCCGCAAGGAGCTGGCGCCGATCCGGTCCGAGATCCAGATGATCTTCCAGGACCCGTACTCCTCGCTGAACCCGCGCCACACCGTCGGCACGATCATCAGCGGCCCGATGGAGATCAACGGCATCAACCCGCCCGGGGGCCGCGAGGCGCGGGTCAAGGAACTGCTCGAGATCGTCGGTCTCAACCCGGAGCACTTCAACCGCTTCCCGCACGAGTTCTCCGGCGGCCAGCGCCAGCGCATCGGCGTCGCCCGCGCGCTCGCGCTGAACCCGAAGCTGATCGTCGCCGACGAGCCGGTCTCCGCGCTCGACGTGTCGATCCAGGCGCAGGTCGTCAACCTGCTCCAGAAGCTCCAGCGCGAGATGGGCATCGCCTTCGTCTTCATCGCGCACGACCTGTCGATCGTCCGGCACTTCTCGCAGCGCGTCGCGGTGATGTACCTCGGCAAGATCGTCGAGATCGCCGACCGCGACTCGCTGTACAACGCGCCGCGGCACCCGTACACCCACGCGCTGCTGTCGGCCGCGCCGGACGCCGACCCGGACTCCGACGCCATCGAGCGGATCCGGCTGACCGGTGACGTCCCGTCGCCGCTCAACCCGCCGTCCGGCTGCCGCTTCCGCACCCGGTGCTGGAAGGCGCAGGACAAGTGCGCCTCGGAGGAGCCGCCGCTGATCCAGCTCGGCGGCAGCGCGGCGGGCCACCTCACGGCCTGCCACTTCCCCGAGGACGGGGTGACGGCCAAGCCGGCCAAGACCCTGGTCCCGGAGCCGCGCGACGCGGAGTGACCAGAACGAAGGGCCCCCGGTTCACCGGGGGCCCTTCGTCATTGCTCGGTCATTGCCCGGTCTCGCGCTCCGCCGCGCTCTACTCGGCCTCGCGCTCCGCCGCGCACTACTCGGCCTCGCGCTCCGCCGCGCACTACTCGGCCTCGCGCTCCGCCGCGCTCTGCCCGATCTCGCGCTCCGCCGCGAAGTGACACGCGGAGTCGTGCGCCGCGCGCCCGTCCAGCCACTCCCGGACGGTGAGCGCCGGCACCTCCTGCACGCACTTCTCCTGGGCCTTCCAGCAGCGGGTGCGGAACCGGCAGCCGGACGGCGGTTTGGCCGGCGAGGGCACGTCGCCGGTCAGCACGATCCGGTCCCGGAACTCCCGGGCCGTCGGGTCCGGCACCGGCACGGCGGAGAGCAGCGCCTGGGTGTACGGGTGGGTGGCGTGGTCGTAGATCTCCGCGTCGGTCCCGATCTCGACGATCTTGCCGAGGTACATCACGCCGACCCGGTCGGAGATGTGCCGGACGATCGAGAGGTCGTGCGCGATGAACATGTACGACAGGTTGAACTCGCCCTGCAGCTTCTCCAGCAGGTTGATCACCTGGGCCTGCACCGAGACGTCCAGCGCGGAGACCGGCTCGTCGCAGATGATGACCTCGGGCTTGAGGGCCAGCCCCCGCGCGATGCCGATGCGCTGGCGCTGGCCGCCGGAGAACTGGTGCGGGTACCGGTTGATGTACTCCGGGTTCAGGCCCACCACGTCGAGCAGGTCCTGGACGGCCTTGCGGCGGTCGCCCTTCGGCGCCACCTCGGGGTGGATCTCGAACGGCTCCCCGATGATGTCGCCGACCGTCATCCGCGGGTTGAGCGAGGTGTACGGGTCCTGGAACACCATCTGGATGTTGCGCCGCACGGCCTTCAGCGCCGAGCCGGACAGCCGCGAGATCTCCTCCCCCTTGTACTTCACCGAGCCGCCGGTGGCGGGCTCCAGGTTCATCAGGACCTTGGCGAGCGTCGACTTGCCGCAGCCGGACTCGCCGACGATGCCCAGCGTCTCGCCCTGCATCAGGTCGAAGGAGACGCCGTCCACCGCCTTGACCGCGCCGACCTGCTTCTTGAACAGGATGCCCTTGGTCAGCGGGAAGTGCTTGACCAGGTCGCGCACCTCCAGGATCGGTTCGCCCCGCTCGACCTCCTTCTCGAAGGAGACCTCCTCGGGCACCAGCGCGCCGGCTGCCGACGATCCGTTAGGCGTCATGGATGGTCTCCTTCCAGAAGAAGCAGGCGCTCCTCCGGCCGGCGATCGGCGTGCCGTCGTCCTCGGTGACCTGGAACAGCTGGGGCACCTCCTGCCGGCAGATCTCCTGGGCCCGCGGGCAGCGCGGGTTGAAGGCGCAGCCCGGGGGGATCCGCAGCAGGTTGGGCGGCAGGCCCTTGATCGCGTAGAGCTCCTGGCCCTTCTGGTCCAGGCGCGGGATGGAGTCGAGCAGGCCGCGGGTGTACGGGTGGGCGGGCCGCCCGTAGAGCTCGTGCACGGGGGCGGTCTCGACGATCCGGCCGGCGTACATGACCGCGATCTTGTCCGCGACGTCGGCGACCACGCCGAGGTCGTGGGTGATCAGGATCAGGCCCATGTGGTACTCGGCCTGCAACTCGGCGAGCAGGTCCATCACCTGGGCCTGGACGGTGACGTCCAGCGCGGTGGTGGGCTCGTCGGCGATGATCAGGTCCGGCTCCAGGGCCAGCGCCATCGCGATCATGATGCGCTGGCGCATGCCGCCGGAGAACTGGTGCGGGTAGTCGCCCACCCGCTCCGCGGCGGCCGGGATGCGGACCCGGTCCATCAGCTCGATCGCCTTGAGCTTGGCGTCCTTGCGGCTGGTGCCCCGGTGGGCGCGGTACATCTCGCCCAGCTGGTGGCCGACGGTGAGGACCGGGTTGAGCGAGGAGAGCGCGTCCTGGAAGATCATCGCGATCTTCTGGCCGCGGATCCTGCGCCGCTCCTCCCGGCCCATGGTCAGCATGTCCTGGCCGCGGAAGAGGATCTCCCCCTTGGGGATCCGGGCCGGCGGCATGTCCAGGATGCCCATGATCGCCTGCGCGGTGACGGACTTGCCGGAGCCCGACTCGCCGAGCACCGCGAGGGTCTCGCCCGCGCTGACGTCGTAGTTCACGCCGTTGACGGCCCTGACGACGCCGTCCCGGGTCTTGAACTCCACGTGCAGGTCCCGAACGTCCAGCAGCGGCCCGGAATAGGGCTCCTCCCGTACCGGCTCGGTGCGGTCGACAGCGGTGGTCACGGTGCGTCTCCCTCGCTCAGCGCAGCTTCGGGTCGAGGGCGTCGCGGACCGCGTCGCCCAGCATGATGAAGGCCAGCACGGTGACGGACAGCGCGGCGGCCGGGAAGAACAGCACGAACGGCGCCTGCCGGATGAACTTCTGGGCCGAGGAGATGTCCACGCCCCAGGAGATCGTCGGGTCCTGCAGGCCGATGCCGAGGAAGCTCAGCGTCGCCTCGGCGGTGATGTAGCCGCCGAGCGCGATGGTGGCGACCACGATCACCGGGGCCAGCGCGTTCGGCAGGATGTGCTTGAACATCAGCCGCCCGGTGCCGGCGCCGAGCGCCTTGCCGGCCACCACGTAGTCGGCCTGCTTGATCGTCAGCACCGAGCCGCGCATCACGCGGGCCAGCTGGGTCCAGCCGAGGAAGGCCAGCGCGATCACCACGGACCAGACGTTGCGGACCGCGAAGGCGTTCAGCAGGACGAGCGCGCCGAGCAGCAGCGGGATGCCGAAGAAGATGTCGATGATCCGGGAGATCACCGCGTCGGTCCAGCCGCCGAAGTAGCCGGCGATCATGCCGGCCAGGCCGCCGGTGATGGTCACGGCGAGGGTCACGCAGATGCCGACGGTGATCGAGGCGCGGGCGCCGTAGATCACCCGGGCGTAGACCGAGCGGCCCTGGCCGTCGTAGCCGAACCAGCCGGCCCCGAAGAAGTCGGACCAGTCGGGCTTCTTCAGGAAGTCGTTCTGCAGGTCGGCCTGGCGCGGGTCGGCGTCGGTGAACAGGCCCGGCCAGATCGCCATCAGCAGCAGCAGGATGATCAGCAGCGCCGAGATGATGAAGATCGGCCGCCCGCGCAGGTCCCGCCAGGCGTGGCCCCAGAGGCTGCGGGCCGCCTCGCGCTTCTCCGGATCCGGTTCGATTAAAGTGTCCTGCTCGACCGCGAGCCCCTGCTGGCCCACGTAGTCCAGGTGGTCGCTGTCGGTCGGCTGGATGTGCCGCAGCGGGTCGTGGTCGTCGGGGAGGTCGTTGCTAGGCATAGCGGATCCTCGGGTCCAGGATGGCGTAGAGCAGGTCCACCACGAGGCTGGCCACCAGGTAGACGATCACCAGGACGGTGACGATGCCCACCACGGTCGGGCCTTCCTTGGTCCGGATCGCCTTGTAGAGGATGTTGCCGACGCCCGCGATGTTGAAGATGCCCTCGGTGACGATCGCGCCGCCCATCAGGGCGCCGAGGTCGGTGCCGAGGAAGGTCACCACCGGGATCAGCGAGTTGCGCAGCAGGTGCCGGCTGATGATGGTCCGCCGCGGCAGGCCCTTGGCGATGGCGGTGCGCATGTAGTCGGCGCGCAGGTTCTCGCCGATCGAGGTGCGGGTGAGTCGGGCGACGTACGCCAAGGACAGTGATGCCAGGACCGCGCCTGGCAGGATCAACTGGGTGATGTCCGTGGAGTCCTGCACGGTCGGGGTGACCCAGCCCAGATTGGTCGCGAAGATCGTCTGGGCGATGTAGCCGAGCACGAAGACCGGGATCGAGATCACCACCAGGGTGATCAGCAGCACGCCGGTGTCGGCGAACGAGCCGCGCTTGAGGCCGGCCAGCAGGCCGAGCGGCAGGCCGATCACGATCTCGAAGAAGAAGGCGACGAAGGCGAGCCGGATGGTGACCGGGAACGCGTCCGCCATGATCTCCGAGACCGGGCGTCCGGTGAAGCTGGTGCCGAAGTCCAGCTGGAAGACGTTGCCCATGTAGATGAAGTACTGCTTCCACCAGGGCTCGTCGAGGTGGTACTTGTGCCGCAGGGCGGCGACCTGGGCCGGGTCGGCGGCCTTGTCGCCGAACATCGCCGCGATCGGGTCGCCCGGCAGCATGTACACCATCATGAAGATCAGGAACGTGGCACCGAAGAAGACCGGGATCATCTGCAGGACACGCCGAATGACGTAGTGGCCCATCGAACCTCCTTCCGAAGGGGTGACTCAGTGCCGGAGCCCCGCCCTCCGTGCGGGGAGGACGGGGCCGGCGTCGGGTGGCGTCAGCCCTTGACCTCGACCTGGGTCCAGGCCGGGTTGCCGAAGGAGTCGAACTTCACGTTCTGCACCTTGGTGGAGTAGCCGGAGTTGGTCCGGTAGTACCAGAGCGGGATCGCCGGCATGTCCTGCGCCAGCACCGCCTCGGCCTTCTGGTAGCCGGTGGCCGAGTCCTGCACGGACGCCGCCTGGTCCGCCTGGTTGGCCAGCTGGTCGAACTGCGGGCTGGAGTAGCCGAAGTCGTTGGAGGCCGCGCCGGTCTTGTAGACGTCGGCCAGGAAGTTGGCGTTCAGCGGGTAGTCCTGCACCCAGCCGGTGCGGAACATGCCGTTGATCTGGTGGCCGGTGATCGCCGCGCGGGCGGTCTTGAAATCGGTCTTCGGGTCGCCGACGCAGTTGACGCCGGTGGCCTGGCGGATCGAGTTGCAGACCGCGTCGACCCACTCCTTGTGGCCGCCGTCCGCGTTGTAGGTGATCTTGAGCGAGTTGCCGGGGACGCCGCCGCCCTCGGTGATCAGCTGCTTGGCCTTGTCGGCGTTGAAGGTGCAGAAGTCGCCGCAGGTGCCGGCCTTGTAGCCGTCCACGCCCTCGGCCGTCCACGCGCTGGCGGGCGAGCGGGAGCCCTGCAGCACCGTCTTGGTGATGGTGTCGCGGTCGATCGCCATCGACAGGCCCTGGCGGACCTTGGCGGTGTTCGGCCCGGACCACTCGGGCTGGTAGAGCGTGAAGCCGACGTTCTGGATGGCGCCCTGCGGGGCGTCGATCGCCCGGTCGCCGAGGTCGTTCTTGTAGTTCGCCAGCGCCGACGGCGGCACCTGGTCCATCACGTCCAGGTTGTTGGACTGCAGATCCGCGTAGGCGGCCTCGGCGGTGGTGTACATCTTGAAGACGACGCCGCCGTTCTTCGGCTTGTCCACGCCCTGGTAGTTCGGATAGGTCTTGGTGACCACCTGCGAGTTGTGGTCCCAGCTCACGAACTGGTAGGGCCCGTTGCCGACCGGCTTCTGGCCGTAGCCGTCCGGGTCCTTGAAGAAGCCCTCGGGCAGCGGCGAGAACGCGATGTACCCGAGCTTCATCGGGAAGTACGCGACCTTGCTGGTCAGCTTGATGGTGAAGTGGGTGTCGTCGGTCACCGTCAGGCCGGACATGGTGTCCTTGGTGGGGGTGGCGCCGGCGCCGGACGGGTGGACGTCGTTGTAGCCCTCGATGTCGGAGAACCAGGAGCTGTTGATCTGGTTGTTCTTGGTGTTGGCCGCCCAGTTCCAGGCGTTCACGAAGGAGGAGGCGGTGACCGGGGTGCCGTCGTGGAAGGTCCAGCCCGACTTCAGCGTGACGTTGAAGGTCTGCGCGTCGCTGGACGCGATGTTCTCCGCGACCTGGTTGCGCATCTCGCCGCTGTTGGGGTCGTAGTCGATCAGGCCCTTGAAGAGGTTCTGGAGGATGCGTCCACCGCCGACCTCGTTGGCGTTGGCGGGCTGGAGGGGGTTCTGCGGCTCGCTCGACTGGTAGCTGAAGGTCGCGCTGGAGTTGGACGGACCGCCTCCCCCGCCGCTGCTGCTGCACCCGGTGGCCACCAGGGCCACGGATGTCGCACCGACGACGGCCCAGCGCATTCGGGCTGCAGGCATGGATGTCCTCCTCGGGGTGTATGAGACGCATCTCACCCCATGAGAAGGTCGCCGTCGCGGTGGCGCGACTCCGGCTCCGCCGGATGGGTGCACAAAACTCCCCGGTCCCGCCGAGCGGGTCCGGGGAGTTCCGGTGACTGCGGGTCAGGCCGCGGCGGCCTCGGTCCGGACCTCCGCGAAGTGGCACGCTGACTGGTGCTTGGCCGGGCCGCTCAGCACCTCGGGCACCGCCAGCAGCGGGACCTCGGTGGAGCAGCGCTCCTCCGCCTTCCAGCAGCGGGTGCGGAAGCGGCAGCCGGACGGCGGGTTGGCCGGCGAGGGGATGTCGCCGGAGAGGATGATCCGCTCGCGGCCCTCGCGCCCGGTCGGGTCCGGCACCGGCACGGCGGAGAGCAGTGCCTGGGTGTACGGGTGGGTGGCGTGCTCGTAGATCTCCTCGTCCGAGCCGATCTCGACCATCTTGCCGAGGTACATCACGCCGACCCGGTCGGAGATGTGCCGGACGATCGAGAGGTCGTGGGCGATGAACATGTAGGAGAGCTCGAAGTCCTTCTGCAGCTTCTCCAGCAGGTTGATCACCTGGGCCTGCACCGAGACGTCCAGCGCGGAGACCGGCTCGTCGCAGATGATGACCTCGGGCTTGAGGGCCAGGCCGCGGGCGATGCCGATGCGCTGGCGCTGGCCGCCGGAGAACTGGTGCGGGTACCGGTTGATGTACTCCGGGTTCAGACCGACCACGTCGAGCAGGTCCTGGACGGCCTTGCGGCGGTCGCCCTTCGGCGCCACCTCGGGGTGGATCTCGAAGGGCTCGCCGATGATGTCGCCGACCGTCATCCGCGGGTTGAGCGAGGTGTACGGGTCCTGGAACACCATCTGGATGTTGCGCCGCACGGCCTTCAGCGCCGAGCCGGACAGCCGCGAGATGTCCTCGCCCTTGTACAGCACCTGGCCGGAGGTCGCGCGCTCCAGGTTCATCAGGACCTTGGCGAGCGTCGACTTGCCGCAGCCGGACTCGCCGACGATGCCCAGCGTCTCGCCCTTGTGCAGGGCGAAGGAGATGCCGTCGACCGCCTTGACCGCGCCGACCTGCTTCTTGAAGAGGACGCCCTGGTTGAGCGGGTAGTGCTTGACCAGGTCCTTGACCTCCAGGATGGGCTCAGCCATGGAGGGTCTCCTTCCAGAGGTGGCAGGCGCTCTTGCGGCCGGCGAGCTCGGCGCCGTCCTTGTCCGTCACCTGGTGCAGCGCGGGGATCTCGGTGCGGCAGAGGTCGGTGGCGACGTCGCAGCGCGGGTTGAAGGCGCAGCCGGCCGGGACCTTGTACAGGTTCGGGGGCAGGCCCTTGATCGCGTAGAGCTCCTCGCCCTTCTGGTCCAGGCGCGGGATCGACCGGAGCAGGCCCTTGGTGTAGGGGTGGGCGGGGTTCGCGTAGAGCTCGTGCACGGGCGCGGTCTCGACGATCCGGCCGGCGTACATGACCGCGATCTTGTCCGCGACGTCGGCGACCACGCCGAGGTCGTGGGTGATCAGGATCAGGCCCATGTGGTACTCGGCCTGCAACTCGGCGAGCAGGTCCATCACCTGGGCCTGGACGGTGACGTCCAGCGCGGTGGTGGGCTCGTCGGCGATGATCAGGTCCGGCTCCAGGGCCAGCGCCATCGCGATCATGATGCGCTGGCGCATGCCGCCGGAGAACTGGTGCGGGTAGTCGCCCACCCGTTCCTTGGCGGCCGGGATGCGGACCCGGTCCATCAGCTCGATCGCCTTGGCCCTGGCCTCCTTCTTGGAGGCGCCCTCGTGCACCCGGAACATCTCGCCGAGCTGGTAGCCCACCGAGAGGACGGGGTTGAGCGAGGAGAGCGCGTCCTGGAAGATCATCGCGATCTTGCGGCCGCGGATCTTCCGGCGCTCCTCGCCCGACATCTTCAGCATGTCCTGGCCGCGGTACAGGATCTCGCCCGCGGTGACCCGACCGGGCGGCATGTCCAGGATGCCCATGATGGTCTGGGCGGTGACGGACTTGCCGGAGCCCGACTCGCCGAGCACGGCGAGGGTCTCGCCGGCGGCGACCGAGTAGTTCACGCCGTTGACGGCCTTGGCGACGCCGTCGCGGGTCTTGAACTCCACGTGCAGGTCGCGGACCTCGAGCAGCGGGGTGCCCGGGGTGAGCTTGTCCTTGGCAGCCAGGGGCTTCTCAAGTGCGGTGGTCATGATGTGCGTCCGCCTCTCTCAGCGCAGCTTCGGGTCGAGGGCGTCGCGCACCGCGTCACCGAGCATGATGAACGCCAGCACCGTGATGCTGAGCATGCCGGCCGGGAAGAACAGCGCGAACGGCGCGGTCCGGATCACCTTCTGGGCCGAGTTGATGTCGATGCCCCAGGAGATGGTCGGGTCCTGCAGGCCGATGCCGAGGAAGCTCAGCGTGGCCTCGGTGGCGATGTAGCCGCCGAGGGCGATGGTGGCGACCACGATCACCGGGGCGATGGCGTTCGGCAGGATGTGCTTGAACATGATCCGCGCGGTGCCGGCGCCGAGCGCCTTGGCGGCGGTCACGTAGTCGGCCTGCTTCACGGTGATCACCGAGCCGCGCATCACGCGGGTCATCTGGGTCCAGCCGAGGGCGACCAGGGCGAAGACCACCGACCAGACGGTGCGCACCGAGAAGGCGTTCAGGATGACCAGCGCGCCGAGCAGCAGCGGGATGCCGAAGAAGATGTCGGTGACCCGGGAGACGATCGTGTCGACCCAGCCGCCGAAGTAGCCGGCGAGCATGCCGGCCAGGCCGCCGAGGACCGTGACGCCGGCGGTGACGCAGATGCCGACCACGACCGAGGCGCGGGCGCCGTAGATCATGCGGGCGTAGATGGAGCGGCCCTGGCCGTCGTAGCCGAACCAGTCCGGCTGGAAGACGTGCAGGTAGTTCGGCTTGGCCAGGTAGTGCGCCCGCAGGTCGCCGGCGCGCGGGTCGACCGAGGTGAACAGGCTCGGGGCGATCGCGAAGGCGATCAGCAGCACGATCAGTGCCGCGGAGATGATGAAGATCGGCCGCTTGCGCAGGTCGTGCCAGGCGTCCAGGCCCAGGCTGCGGGCCTTCTCCGGCTTCGGCTCGGCCGGCTCGCCCGCGCGCTGCGCGGGGATCTCCGGGTTCTTGGCGAGCAGGTCAGGCATACCGGATCCTCGGGTCCAGGACCGCGTAGAGCAGGTCGACGAGCAGGCTGGCGGCGAGGTACACGAGCACCAGGACGACGACGAAGCCGGAGACGGTCGCGCCCTCCTTGAGGTTGATCGCGTGGTAGAGCTCGAAGCCGACGCCCTTGACGTTGAAGATGCCCTCGGTGACGATCGCGCCGCCCATCAGGGCGCCGAGGTCGGTGCCGAGGAAGGTGACCACCGGGATCATCGAGTTGCGCAGCAGGTGCGTGCCGATCACCTTGCGCTTGGGCAGGCCCTTGGCGACCGCGGTGCGCATGTAGTCGGACTTGATGTTCTCGACGATCGAGGTCCGGGTGAGCCGGGCGACGTACGCGAGGGAGAGCGAGCCGAGCACGATGGCGGGGAGGACCAGCTGCCCCAGGTTCATCGAGTCCTGGACCGTCGGGGTGATCCACTTCAGCTGGATCGCGAAGACGTTCTGGTAGATGAAGCCGAGCACCGGGACCGGGATCGAGATCAGCAGCAGGGTCAGCACCAGCGAGCCCTTGTCGAAGGCCTTGCCGCGGCGGAGCCCCGCGAACAGGCCGATCGCCACGCCGATCAGCAGCTCGATGCCGAACGCGAGGAGCGCCAGGCGGATCGTCACCGGCATGGCGGCGGAGATCTTGTCGATCACCTTGCGGCCGTCCATCGCGGTGCCGAAGTCACCGGTGAACAGCTTGCCCATGTAGTCGGCGTACTGCTGGATCAGGGGCTGGTCGAGTCCCCGGGCGTGCTTGAAGGCGGCGAGCTGGGCCGGGTCGGCGGCCTTGTCGCCCCACATCGCGGCTGCCGGGTCGCCGGGCAGCACGTTCACCATGAAGAAGATCAGGGTGACCGTGCCCAGGAAGACCGGGATCATTTGGAGCAGTCGCCTCGCGACAAAACGCCCCATCGTGCCTCCAATTCGCTGCTCTGACGGGCCGTCATCCCGATTCAGAGGTGTCGTCGCGCGACAAGGCCGGCGCCGGCCCGCCCTTGTGGGGCGGGCGCGGGCACCGGCCGTGTCGTTCCAGGCCGTTGTGGTGCCGACCTGGTTACTTCTGCTTGACCTCGATCTGCGTGAAGACCGGGTCGCCGAAGGAGTCGAACTTCACGTTCTGGACGTTCTTCGAGTAGCCCGAAGTCGTCTTGTAGTACCAGAGCGGGATGGCCGGCATGTCCTTGGCCAGCTGGGCCTCGGCCTGCTGGTACAGCTCGGCGGTCTTCTCCACGGTGGTGGACTTGTCGGCCTCGGCGGCGAACTTGTCGAACTCGGGCGAGGAGTAGCCGGCGTCGTTGGCCGCGGCACCGGTGCCGTAGACGTCACGCAGGAAGTTCGCGTTCAGCGGGTAGTCCTGCACCCAGCCGGTCCGCATCATGCTCTGGACCTGCTTCTTCTTGATCAGGTCGCGCGAGGTCTTGAAGTCCGGCTTCGGGTCGCCGATGCACTCCACGCCGGTGGCCTGGCGGATGGAGTTGCAGACCGCGTCCACCCACTCCTTGTGGCCGCCGTCGGAGTTGTAGACGATGGTGATCTTGTTGCCCGGGACGCCGCCGCCCTCGGTCACCAGCTGCTTGGCCTTGGCCGGGTCGTACTTGCAGGCGTCGCCGCAGGAGTTCTCCTTGTAGCCCATGACGCCCGGGGCGACCCAGCTGGTGGCCGGCTGGCGCGAGCCGTTCAGCACGGTCTTGGTGATGGTGTCGCGGTCGATCGCCATCGAGAGGCCCTGGCGGACCTTCGCCTTGTCGACCGGCTTCCAGCCGTCCTGGTACATCGCGAACGAGATGTTCTGGATGGCGCCCTGGGCCTGGTCGACGGCGCGGTCGCCCAGGTCGTTCTTGTACGAGGCGAGGTCGGCCGGGTCGACCTGGTCCAGCACGTCCAGGTTGTCGGAGACCAGGTCCTTGTACGCGGCCTCGGCCTGCGTGTAGTTCTTGAAGACGATGCCGCCGTTCTTCGGCTTGTCGACGCCCGCGTACTTGTCGAAGGCGGCGACGGTGATCGCCTTGTTGTGCTCCCACGAGACGAACTTGTAGGGGCCGTTGCCCACCGGCGACTGGCCGAACTTGGCCGGGTCGGCGTAGAACGCCTTCGGCAGCGGCGAGAAGGCCGTGTAGCCGAGCTTGTACTGGAAGTACGAGACCGGGCCGGTCAGCTTGATGGTGAAGTGGGTGTCGTCCACGACCTTGAGACCGGACATGGTCTCGGCGGTCGGGTCGCCCTTCTCCGGGTGGACCGCCTCGTAGCCCTCGATGTCCGAGAACCAGTCCGAGTTGATCTGGTTGTTCTTGACGTTGGCCGACCAGTTCCACGCGTCCACGAAGGAGGCGGCGGTGACCGGGGTGCCGTCGTGGAAGGTCCAGCCGGACTTCAGGGTGACGGTGTAGTTCTGCGCGTCGGTGGTCTCGATCTTCTCGGCGACCTGGTTGCGCAGCTTGCCGTCCGCGGGGTCGTAGTCGACCAGGCCCTTGAAGAGGGACTTGATGACGCGACCGCCGCCGACCTCCATGGCGTTGGCCGGCTGGAGCGGGTTCTGCGGCTCGCTGCTCTGGTAGCTGAGCGTCCCCGCGGCGTTGACCGGACCACCCGCGTCGGTGGAACCGGTGCTGCTGCCGCAGGCAGTAGCGGCGAGGGCGACCGCAGCTGCTGCGACGACCCACTTGACCTGGCTGGCACCGCGCATCGGTGTGCCTCCTGAATCCGTGTTACACACTCGCGGCCTGGCGCGCACCCCTGCGCATGAGCCTTGACCCGAGCTCGACTGATCCCACTATCAGTCACGTACGGATACGAAGGTGACCACTACCGATCTCAATTTGGTCACATGAACGGCCAATTAATCCCAGGAATCGGACATAAGAGACATACGCAGACACCCCCAAAACGGACAGTTGTCACGCATGACGGACAGTAGCGTCCGGAAAGCGAACAGACGGCCACCGGCGGTACATCACGCAACGTCACGGAAAACCGAACGGCCGGCGTCCCGGAGGACGCCGGCCGTTCGGGCCGTCAGGGGGCGGGTCAGCCCTTCTTGGCGCGGGACGCGGTGCGGCCGCGGTCCTTGGCGTCCAGGACGACCTTGCGGATGCGCACGGTCTCCGGGGTCACCTCGATGCACTCGTCCTCGCGGCAGAACTCCAGCGACTGCTCGAGCGAGAGCTTGCGCGGCGGGACGATCGACTCGGCCACATCGGCGTTCGAGGAACGCATGTTGGTGAGCTTCTTCTCCTTGGTGATGTTCACGTCCATGTCGTCGGAGCGCGAGTTCTCGCCGACGATCATGCCCTCGTACACCTCGGTGCCGGGGTCGGTGAACAGGACGCCGCGCTCCTGCAGGTTGGTCATCGCGAAGGCGGTGACCACGCCGGAGCGGTCGGCGACCAGCGAGCCGTTGTTACGGGTGGTCAGGTTGCCGAACCACGGCTCGTAGCCCTCGTGGATCGAGTGCGCGATGCCGGTGCCGCGGGTGCTGGTGAGGAACTCCGTCCGGAATCCGATCAGACCGCGGGACGGCACGACGAACTCCATGCGCACCCAGCCGGAGCCGTGGTTGGACATGTTGTCCATCCGGCCCTTGCGGACGCCCATGAGCTGGGTGACGGCACCCATGTGCTCCTCGGGCACGTCCACGGTCAGGCGCTCGACCGGCTCGTGGGTCTTGCCGTTGATCTCGCGGGTGACCACCTGCGGCTTGCCGACGGTCAGCTCGAAGCCCTCGCGGCGCATGGTCTCGATCAGGATGGCCAGCGCCAGCTCACCGCGGCCCTGCACCTCCCAGGCGTCGGGACGCTCGGTGTCCAGCACGCGCAGCGAGACGTTGCCGATCAGCTCGCGGTCCAGGCGGTCCTTCACCTGGCGGGCGGTCACCTTGCGGTCCACCTTGGCGCCGGCCTTGGCGTCCGCGCCCTTGCCGGAGCCGCCCTTGCCGACCAGCGGCGAGGTGTTGGTGCCGATGGTCATCGAGATGGCCGGCTCGTCCACCGTGATCAGCGGCAGCGCGATCGGGTTCTCGGTGTCGGCCAGGGTCTCGCCGATCATGATGTCGCCGATGCCGGCGACCGCGCAGATGTCGCCCGGGCCCGCCACCTCGGCCGGCTTGCGGGTGAGCGCCTCGGTCATCAGCAGCTCGGAGATGCGCACGTTCTGGATCGAGCCGTCGCGCTTGATCCACGCCACGGTCTGGCCCTTGCGCAGCTCGCCCTGCTCGACGCGGAGCAGCGCGATGCGGCCGAGGAAGTTGTCGGCGTCCAGGTTGGTGACGTGGGCCTGCAGCGGGGCGGCCTCGTCGTAGGTCGGCGCCGGGACGTGCTCCAGGATGGTGGAGAAGAACGGCTCCAGGTTGGTGGAGTCGGCCGGCACGGTGCCGTTCTCCGGCTTGGTCAGCGAGGCGACGCCGTCACGGGCGCAGGCGTAGACGATCGGGAACTCGATCTGGTCCTCGTCCGCGTCCAGGTCCAGGAACAGGTCGTAGGTCTCGTTGATGACCTCGTCGATCCGGGCGTCCGGACGGTCGGTCTTGTTGATGCACAGGATGACGGGCAGGCGGGCCGTGAGCGCCTTGCGCAGCACGAAGCGGGTCTGCGGCAGCGGGCCCTCGGAGGCGTCCACCAGCAGCACGACCGCGTCCACCATCGACAGGCCGCGCTCGACCTCGCCACCGAAGTCGGCGTGACCCGGGGTGTCGATGATGTTGATGGTGATCGGCTTGCCGCCGTCCTTGGGGTGGTACTTGACCGCGGTGTTCTTCGCGAGAATGGTGATGCCCTTCTCGCGCTCCAGGTCGTTGGAGTCCATCATGCGGTCGTCCAGCTGCTGGTGGGCGGCGAAGGCGCCGGCCTGCTTCAGCATGGCGTCGACCAGGGTGGTCTTGCCGTGGTCGACGTGGGCGACGATGGCGACGTTACGAATGTCGTTGCGCGTGGGCATGCGGCGCTGATTCTCCCGGAATCGTGGGTCACGGTGCCCGGCCGCGTAATCGTTACCACCGGTCCACCCGCCGGGCAGGACATGCCACGGCTTCCTCCTATCGTACGGGGAACCCCCCAACGGAGCCGAAACGGGCAGGCCCGGCGAGGCCGAGATCACAAGTGCGTCACAGGTCTTCTGCCCGGCGACGGTGATCCACCAGCCTGTTCCGATGAGCTCCTCCCCCAAGCCCGCCGCCGGCCGCGGCCGGCAGATCCTCCTCAAGGTCGGCCTGATCCTCGCGCTCGGCGTCGTCGTCCGCGACGGCGTCTCCGGCAGCTGGGGCCCGCTCGCCGCCGGGCTGACCGCAGGCCTGGGCGCGCTGCTCTCGCTCCAGCTGACGATGGTCTGGGTGCTGGTCCTCGGGCGGTTCTCCGGCTTCGCGGTCACCGCGGTGGAGCTCGGCTACGGCCGGCGGCTCCTGTCCGCCCGGATCGGCGGGGTGCCGGTCAATGTCCGGCGGCTGCCCTTCCCCTTCGTGTCGGTGGTCTGGGCGCCGATCCGGCGGCCCGGCCTGCGGTGGCGGCTGGTGGTCTCCGCGCTGCTCCAGCTCGCCGCGCAGATCGGGACCGGGCTGTGGCTGCTGCGCTCCGCCCCCGCCTGGGCCTTCCCCGGCGCCATGGCGTTCCTGGTGTTCGCGCTGGTCATGCTGGCGACCTTCAACCTGCCGCTGACCATCGGCTGGGTGCTCTTCAGGATGCCCTTCCTGCCCGCCGAGGCCCTCACCACGTACGCGCTGCGCCCCGGCGAGGAGCTCGCGGCGCGCGCCCTGCGGGACGGCCGGGTCGAGGACGCCCGGGCCGCCCTGGAGCGGGTCGCGGACGACGGCGCGCCCGGGTTCCAGAGCCACCTGGTGCACGCCGGCGTCGACCTGGCCGAGGGCCGGTACACCGAGGCCGCCGTCGAGGTGAACCGGGCGCTGGAGGCCGGGCCCCACCCGCGGTACGCGGCCGTCGCCGTCGGCCTGCGCACCGCCTCGCTGGTCGGCGCCGCCGAGACCGGGACGCTGCCGGCCACCCAGGCCGTGCCGTGGCTCGGCCAGTCCGTCGGGCTGCTGCGCACCTGGAGCCCGATGCTGCTGCGGAGCCTGCCCGCCGACGCGGACCTGGCCCTGCTGGAGAACCGCCGGGAGGAGGCCGTCCGACTGGCCGGGAAGGCCGCCGGGCGCACCGTGGACCGGTTCTGGGAGGCCCACGCCGCCTGCAGCCACGCCGCCGCGCTGGCCTCCGTCGGCCGGCCCGAGCAGGCCCGGGCGGAGCTGGACCGGGCCCGCCGGGCGATGCCCGGCCTCGCCCGGATCGCCCTGGTCGAGGCACGGATCGGGCTGAACGTGATCGAGGTCGACGACCCGCGCGAGAGCGTGGGCCCGGCTACTTCTTGAAGCCGACGTCCTGGTAGCGCGGGGTGCTGAAGCCGTACGCGCCGGCCCCGGCCACGGTGCTGCGGACGGCGACCAGGTCGGGCCGCTGGTAGAGCGGCACCGAGTGGGCCAGCTGCCAGATCCGGGCGTCCGCCTCCTGCAGCAGGGTGCGCTGGACGGCCGGGTCGAGTTCGGCCGCGGCGCGGGCCAGCAGCTGGTCGAGCTCGGCGCTGCCGGTGCCCGCGTAGTTCAGCCCGGCGACCGGGTGGCCGTCCGGGCCGGGCCGCGGCTTGGTGTACAGCGCCCGCTCGTCGGCGGCCGGGTAGCCGGTCGCCGGCCAGGAGAACAGGGCCAGGTCGAAGTCTCCGGTCGCCAGGTGGTCCTTGACGAAGGCGTCCGGCGCGACCGGCTGCGGGCGGACCGTGATGCCGGCCCCGGACAGCTCGGCGGCCAGCGTGTCGGCGGTCCGGCGGGCGGTGGCGGAGCCGTCCGGGAGCAGCAGGGTGAGGACCAGCTCCTTGCCGTCCTTGCTGCGGACGGAGGCGCCGCCGCTCTTCCAGCCGGCCTGGTCGAGGAGCTGGGCGGCGGGCTCGGAGCCCGCCGCGGCACTGTTGTCGCGGTAGCCGACCTGGCCGTTCATCAGCAGGTGGTTGCCGAGCGGGACGGCCCGCACCCCGAGCGGGGAGAGCGCGGCGTCGGCGACCTGCCGGCGGTCCACGGCGCGGACCACCGCGCGGCGCACCGTCTGGTCGGCGAGCGGGCCGCGGGTCGAGTTCAGCGTCAGCTGGGTGAATCCGGCGGCCGCCGCCCGGTGCAGGGTGAGGCCGGGCAGCGCCTCGGCCCGCTTGAGCGCCTGGGCGGACGCCTGGGCGACCGCGGCGGCGTCCGGCGGCGGGGCGGTCCTGGCGGTGCCGGGCGGGGTGGCCCGGTCGATGGCGTCGGTGAGCGCGGCGACGTCGAGCTTCCCCTGGTCGAGGGCGTCGAGCCGGTCGGCGGGCGGGACGGCGAGGAAGTCGATCTGCTCCGCCTTCGCCGGGGCGCCCCACCACTTCGGGTTGCGGGCCACCGTCGCCCGGCCCGCCGCGGCGTCGGCGGCCTGCAGGGTGAACGGGCCGGCCGAGGGCACCTCGGTCAGCGGACGGTTGAACGCCTCGGGGGTCGCCGTCGCGGCCGCCGGGTAGAGCGGGCTGAACAGCCCCTTCCAGGACGCGTACGGCTGCTTGAAGACCACCCGGACCTCGCGCGGGTCGCTGCCCTGGGCCACCGACTCGATGGCGCCGTAGCCCGCCGGGAGGTCGGCGACGTACGCCGGGTCGGAGCCCGCCAGCGCCTTCCACTGCGCGGTGAAGTCGGCGGCGCCGATCGGGGTGCCGTCGCTCCACGCCGCCTTCGGGTTGAGCCGGTAGGTGACGGTCTGCGGGCTCTGCCCGGGCGGGGTGGACTCGGCGGAGGCGAGGTAGTCCGGGTCGGGGAGGGGCCGGGCGGTGGCGTCCAGCCGGAACAGCGTCGGCAGCAGGGCGCGGGCCACCAGGCCGGAGTCCTCGGTCGCCCCGGGCTGGAAGACGTTCAGGGTGGCGGGGACGGCGTCCACCGCCCAGCGCAGGGTGCCGCCGTCCCGGACCTCGGACCGGTCGACCGTCGGGACGTCGCCGGCCGGGGCGGGCGCGGCGTCGTCCGAGCAGGCAGCCAGCGATCCGGCCAGCAGCAGGGCGACCGCCGGGGCGAGGTACTGGTGGGCGCGCATCCGAGCCTCCGTCCGGTGGACCAGAGGACCACTGAACGGCACAACGGCGCCCCGCGCGTCAGGACACGGCGGACGGTACCCGTCGATGCACCCGCACGGCGGAACGGTCTCGTGTCCGGCCCGCCTACAGGGCCAGTTCGAACCAGACGATCTTGCCCTTGGGGGTGCGGCGGCTGCCCCAGCGTTCGGCGAGGAGGCTGACCAGCTGGAGGCCGCGACCGCCCTCGTCGGTCTCCTGGGCGCGGCGCTGGCGGGGCTGGGCGTAGCCGTCGTCCCAGACCTCGCAGACCATCGTCCGGTCGCGCAGCAGCCGCAGCCGGATCTCCCCGCGCCCGTGCCGCAGCGCGTTGGTGACCAGCTCGCTGACCAGCAGCTCGGAGGTGTCGACCAGCTCGTCCAGGCCGCGTTCCAGCAGCCACCCGCAGGCGGCCTCGCGGGCCTTGGCGACCGAGGTGGGCTCCGGCGGCAGCTTCCAGTCCCCGACGGCACCGGACGGCATCGCCCGGACCTTGGCCATCAGCAGGGCGATGTCGTCCTCGCCGTGGTGCGGGTTGAGCTCCTCCAGCACCTGGTCGCAGAGCAGCTCCAGCTCGCTGGAGCCGTTGGTGAGCGCGGTGCGGAAGGCCCGCAGGCCCTCGTCCAGCTGGTGCTTGCGGGACTCGACCAGTCCGTCGGTGTAGAGGCCGAGCACGGCGCCCGCCTCCAGGCCGACGGTGACCTCCTCGAACGGCTCGCCGCCGACGCCGAGCGGGAGGCCCGGCGGGACCTCGATCATGCGGGCGCCCTCGCCGGGGCTGAGCACGACCGGCGGCAGGTGGCCGGCGTTGGCGAAGGTGCAGCGCTGCTTGACCGCGTCGTACACCGCGTACACGCAGGTCGCCAGGTAGAGCTCCTCGCCGGGCGAGGTGTCCTCGCCGCCGAGGCCGCGGGCGATCTCGTCGAGGGCGGAGAGCACCTCGGCGGGATCGAGGTCGAGCATGGCGAGGGTGCGCACGGCCGTCCGCAGCTGGCCCATGGCGACGGCGGCGCGCAGGCCGCGGCCCATCACGTCGCCGATCACCAGCGCGGTGCGGGAGCCGGGCAGCGGGATGACGTCGAACCAGTCGCCGCCGACCTCGGTGTTGTTGTTGCCGGGCAGGTAGCGGCGGGCGATCTCCAGGCCGCTGGCGGCCGGGTTGCCCGGGGGCAGCAGGCTGCGCTGGAGGATCAGCGCCCGCTCGTGCTCGCGGCGGTAGAGCCGGGCGTTGTCGATGCAGACGGCGGCACGGGCGACCAGCTCCTCGGCGATCGCCACCTCGCGGGCGTCGAACGGCTCGCTGCCGATCGCCCGGGAGAGCTGGACCAGGCCGAGCACCCGGTCGCGGGCGACCAGCGGGACGACCAGGGTGGAGCGCAGCAGCGGGTCCGGGCCGGGCTGCGGGACGGTGGAGCGGCCGGTGCGCAGGGCCCGGGCGTGCGGGGAGCGCGGCGGGTAGCAGAGGGTGCCGCCGGCCTCGGCGACGCGGACGCCGCCGCGTTCGGTGCCGAGCACGGAGGGGGCGTTGCCGACCACGCTGGAGACGGCGACCCGGCGCAGCTCGCCGGTCTCCGGGGTGGCGGAGAGCGGGGCGGTGTCGCCGGAGAGCAGCGCGGTGTACAGGTCGACGGTGGCGACGTCGCAGAACTGCGGGACGATCACGTCGAGCAGTTCCTTGGCGGTGGTCTCCAGGTCGAGGGTGGAGCCGATGTGACTGGAGGCCTCGTTTAGCAGGGCGAGGTTGCGGCGCACGCCGGCCGCCTCGCGCTCGGCGATGTGCCGGCTGGTGACGTCCTGGACCTGCCCGGCGACGCCCATCGGGCGGCCGGCCGGGCCGTTGAGCCGGTACAGCGAGACGGCCCAGGTGCGGTGGTCGCCGCGGCCGGCGGGCCGGCGCTCGGGGTGGTGGGCGGCGCTGAGCCGCAGGTCGAGCACGGGTTCGTCGCCGGCCAGCACCTTGCGCAGGGCGACCTGCAGCCGGTCGGCGTCGCCGGGCTGGAAGACCTGCTCGGCGGTCAGGCCCTGCAGGGCCTCCGGGGCGAGCCCGACCCCGGCGGCGAAGGCGTCGTTGACGCGCTGCAGCCGCAGGTCGAGGTCGAAGAGGAAGAAGCCGGTCGGGGTCTGGCCGAAGACCGCCTCGGAGGCGGCCAGTTGGGTCTCGACGGAGCGCAGCCGGCCCAGGTCCACGGCCAGGCAGGTGGCGGATCCGGCCTCCCTGGCGGGCATCACGTACACCTCGGCCAGGCCCTCGCCGCCGGTGGAGTCGCGGTACGGGGCGGTGCCGACCCACTCCTCGCCGGAGAGGATCCGCTCCAGCCGGGCCCGGCCGCGCTGCCACAGCTCGCGCGGGACGAAGGTGGTGATCGGGTCGGCGCCGACCGCGTCGGCGGCCGGGACGCCGAAGAACTCCGCGGCCCGGTCGCTCCACTGGGCGATCCGCCCGTCCGGGCCGATCGCGAAGGTGGCGACCCGGATGTAGTCGTAGATCGAGCCGGACTTCGGGTCGTGGCCCCAGCCGGGCGGCGGCGCGACGGGGTACGACGAGGGCGCCGGGTGCGGTGACTGCGCGCCCGGCTGGCCGGGCACGGCGGCGCGGCCGCTGCCACTCGTCGCGTTGCGTGCCGGGATGCTGTTCAACGGACCGACCCCTCCAATATCCGCGCCCATCCGGATGTCGAGAAGACCGAGGTATTCCGTCCGAGTATTCATCATCCGGGCGCGGGCGCACACGTCCCGGACGTCACAACATCGAATCGGGTGGCTGAACGGCACCTTCCTCCAGGGCGAGTTCGAACCAGACGACCTTGCCCATACCCTCCGCGCGGGCCCCCCAATGCAGGGCGAGCCTGCGCACCAGCTCCAGTCCGCGGCCGCCCTCGTCGCCCTCGGCGGCGTGCCGCTCGCGGGGCGGGTCGGGCAGCGGGTCGGAGATCTCCACCAGCAGCGTGTCGCCGAGGGTGAGCCGCACCCCGATCGGGGCGCTGGCGTACCGGACGGAGTTGGTGACCAGCTCGCTGACCAGCAGCTCGGCGGTGTCGGTCAGCTGTTCGACGTGCCACTCGGAGAGGGTGCCGCGGACCAGCCGGCGGGCCCGGGAGACGGCGGTCGGCTCGGCGGGCAGGGTCCACCCGGCGGTCGGGGTGCCGGCCTGGCCGCGGCCGAGCCGGGCCAGCAGCAGCGCCACGTCGTCCGGCTCGCGGCCCTGCTCCATGGTGTCCAGCACCGCCTCGCAGGCCTGCTGGATCGAGGCGTACGGCTGCTCCAGGACGCTGACCAGCCGGCCCAGGCCCACGTCCAGGTCCTTGTCCCGGGACTCCACCAGGCCGTCGGTGCACAGCGCCAGCAGGCTGCCCTCGGGGATCTCCAGCTCGATCGACTCGAACGGCACCCCGCCGACGCCCAGCGGCGCGCCGGACGGCAGGTCGAGCACCTGGCCGACGCCGCCGGGCAACGGGCCGCCGGTCCGGGCCGGCTCCTCCCCCGGCGCGGGCCCCGGCACCACCAGGACGGGCGGGATGTGCCCGGCCTTGGTCACGGTCAGCCGCTGCCCGGCCGGGTCGAAGACCGCGTACACGCAGGTGGCGAGCAGCGCCTCGTCCGGGCCCTGGGCGAGGTCGTCGGCCAGCTCGTGGACGTGCCGCAGCAGCACGTCGGGCGGCAGGTCCAGGGCGGCCAGCACCCGGACGGCGGTGCGCAGCCGGCCCATCGTGGCGGCCGCCCGCAGGCCGTGGCCCATCACGTCGCCGACCACCAGGGCGGTGCGGTCGCCCGGCAGCGGGATGACGTCGAACCAGTCGCCGCCGACCTCGGTGCCGCTGGAACCCGGCACGTACCGGTAGGCGACCTCCACCCCGGCGGGCTGCGGGACCTGCTGCGGCAGCAGGGTGCGCTGCAGGGTCAGCGCGGCGGTCCGCTCCCGGGCGTACAGCCGGGCGTTGTCCAGCGAGCTGCCGGCCCGGTCGGCGAGCTCCACGGTGAACGCCAGGTCGTCCCGGTCGAAGCCCTCCCGGTAGCCCGCCCGGGAGACCACCAGCAGGCCGATCACGATGCCCCGGGCGCGCAGCGGGACCACCAGCCGGGAGTGCACGCCCAGCTCGTGCGCGGCCTGCACCTTGGGGTCGCCGGGGTAGGAGACGTCGCTCAGCTCGTCGCTGCCGGAGAGCAGCTCGGGGACGCCGCTGCGCAGCACCCGGCCGAACGCGGAGTCCTCGGCGAAGGTGATCCGGGCGCCGCGCCGCAGCATCACCTCCACCTCGGGGCCGTCCTGGACGGAGGCCACCCCGAGCTGCAGCAGCGAGGTGCGCCGGTCGTGCCCGTGCCGGGGCAGGTCGTCGCCGTGCGCGACGGCCTGGAGCAGGATCACGCCGGCGTAGTCGGCGAGCCGGGGCACCACGGCGCCGGCCAGCTCCTGGGCGATCCGGGAGGCGTCCAGCAGGTCGCCGACCCGGGAGCCGAACTCGTTCAGCAGCGAGAGCCGGCGCCGGGCGTGCTCGACCTTGGCGACCGCCCGGTACCGCTCGGTGACGTCCATGACCGTGCCCGAGATGCCGAGCACCCGGCCCGAGCGGTCGGTCATCCGGCTGTAGGAGATCGAGCGGAAGCCGGAGCGGGCGGTCACCGGGGAGGCCAGCGTCACGTCGATCACCGGTTCGCCGGTGGCCAGCACCTGGCGCTGGATCGCGGTGATCTCGTCGGCGGCCCGCTCCGGCAGGGTCTCGCCGGTGGTCCGGCCGACGTGCTCCTCCGGGGCGACGCCGTTCATGTCGGCGAGCGTCCGGTTGACCGCGGTGTAGCGCAGGTCGGTGTCGAGCACCGCGATGCCCAGCGGCGACTGCTCGAACAGCGCGTCGCGGACCGCCAGGTCGCGCTCCACCGCCTGCAGGGTGCCCGCGTCGGCCAGCGCCACCTGCAGGAACGGCGTGCCGTCGCCGTCCACCAGCAGCGACAGCCGGGCCTCCACCGCGATCGGCGCCCCGTCCCGGTCGTTCAGCTCGGTGAAGCCGTGCCAGTTGCCCAGCCGCAGGGTCTCCTGGATCGCCGCCCGGACCCGGTCCACCATGCCCGGGTCGTTGATCAGCTCCTCGATCGTCCGGCCGACCAGCACCTCGCTCGGCCAGCCCAGCATGTCCTCCGCCGCCGGGCTCCACAGCACCACCCGGCCGGCGGTGTCCAGGATGATGATCGCGACCTTCACCACGTCCAGCAGGCTGCCGCGGGTGGCCGGAGCGCCGCTCGGGCCGCTGCCGTAGGGGAGCGGCGCCGGAGTGCCGGGGAACGGGACGGTCGGGCGGCCGCGCACCGGCAGCACCGGCACCGCGCCGTCCACCGCCTGGGTGCCCGCCGGGCCGGCCTGCGCCTCCGCCGCCGCCCGGGCCGCCACCCGACGGCGGCGCAGCCGGGCACGGGCCGCCGCACCGCCGAACGCGCCCACGGGGCGGGCTCGGCGCCCCGCGTCACCCGAACTCGACACCTAGCGGGCCTCCGGCCGTCGGACCGCGCACCGCGGCGGGCGCCGCGGGTGCGGGCAGCGCCGCGTGACGCGGTCTCGGATCACCGATGGTGACGAATGCTGCCGAACAGTGACATACCCCGTGGAACGCGGCACTATCCCGGCATACGGGTCGTCTTTGCCCCATGCGAGGGGCCGTCCGGGCCGGGGCGCCGCACCGTCCGGGTCAGCGTGCGCGCAGCAGCTCAGCGACGTGCGGCAGCACCTCGCGGTCGTGCGCCAGCCACTCGACGGACTCCAGCTCGGCGGGGCCCAGCCAACGCACCTCGGAGTGCTCCAGCAGGGCGCGCGGCTCGCCCTCCAGCAGCTCCGCCGCCCAGATCCGCAGCTCCAGGCCCGGCCGGACCACCCAGCTGCCCGGCAGTTGCCGAAGCGCCCGGGCCCGCACCCCCAGCTCCTCGGCCAGCTCGCGCTCCAGCGCCTGCTCCACCGACTCCCCCGGCTCCGCCTTGCCGCCCGGGAACTCCCAGAACCCCGCCACCTCGGCCGGCGTGCTGCGCCGGGCCGCCAGCACCCGGCCGTCGCGGACCAGCGCGCCGCCGACCACGATCCGCACCTCGGCCTCGACCCAGTACAGCTGCTTGTGGCCGCGCGCCTCGAACTCCGCCGCCATCTCCTCGGCCGCCGACCGGCCCAACCCTCCCGCCACCGGGAAACGGTTGCCGTTGTCGTCCTGCCGCATCACCCGAAAACTGGTCTCCACCCCGCCACGGTAGCGATCCCGGCCCGGTGGGGGTCGGGCCGGGCGCGCCAACCTCGGACCCGACCGTACCCACCCTTTGCTACCGGCGAGTAACGCCGAACGTCAACAGCGTGTGAACCGCGGGCGCGGGCGGGCCCGGCGCGTCAGAGGGCGTAGAAGTCGGTCGGCGGGGTGGACGCCAGGGCGAGCGCCCGACGCAGCGGCGCGGCCAGTTCGTCCAGGGCCGCGTCGGCGTCCTGGGCGGCCTGGACGGCGGCCTTCTGCCGGGTGGGGTTGCCGGCCCCCTCCACCTGCTGCCAGGCGTCGGCGCTCGCGGCCAGCCCGTCGGCGAGGGCGGCCGCCGCGGGCCGCTGGGCGTCGGGCAGGGCCGCCTTGCGCAGGGCGTCGGCCGACTTCCGCTCGGCCTCGGCGACGGCGGCCGCGTACGTCCGCCAGGGCTCCCAGGCCGACGGGTCGGCGGAGGCCCACGCTTCCGGGACGGCGGCCGCGACCGCCGAGTCGTAGGGCTCCACCGCCGCCAGGTAGGCGGCCTGGGCGCCCTCCGGACGGGCGCTGCGGAGCGATCCGGTGACCAGGGTCCGGCCGCTGGCGAGGAAGCAGTGGATGGTCTCGCCCCGGGTGAGCCTGGAGGTCGCCGCCGGGTAGTAGTACGACGGCACGACACCCTCCGGCAGGCTCCACCGGTCGGGCCGGTAGCCCGCGAGGGCCGGCCCGCAGAGCGCGCCGGCCTGCCGCAGCGCCTCGTCCTCCAGGTAGGTGCCGCGCTTCAGCGGCGCGGCGGCGGTGATCTCGCCGTTGTGCGGCTCGGTGCACGGGAGCACCACGACGGCGTCCGGCATCCGGGAGTGGTCCGAGAGGTCGAGCCCCCTCCCGGCGCCGTCCAGATAGGTGAAGCAGTCCCCGGTCTCCAGCGCCTCCACCGGTACGGTCCTGCCCCCGTCGGGCCGGTCGAGGTGGAGGAACTGCACGGTGGTGACCAGCGCGCCGAGGACCGACAGCACCAGCCCGACGATCGCCAGGCCCTTGCCGCGCCGCCCCTTGCGCACCTTGACCAGCGCGGTGACCGCGAAACCGGCGGCGAGCGGCCACAGGCCGAGCACCCCGGTGGCGACCGAGGCAATGGCGAACCTGGTCATCGGTCGCTGCCAGCCGACGGTCACCGGCCGATCCGGCTCGGAGACCGGTGCGGCGGGCGCGTCGTGGGCGGTGTCGGGCATGCGGGTCCTTCTGTCGGGCGGTCCGTCGGTCGCGATCGCGGGGGAACGTACCGTCGGCGCGGAGCCCCGGGCAAACGGATTCCACCCAGCCCGTCTCATCAGGCGGTAATCGCCATCTTGAGGAGCGAGACACCTAGACTGGCGGGCATGGGAAAGACATACGAACGCATCGATGGCCGGTTGCGGGAGTTCATCGATCGTCAGCCCGTCTTCTTCGTCGCCACCGCGCCGCTGGGCGCGGACGGGCACGTCAACCTCTCGCCGAAGGGCCGCTCGGGGACGCTGGTGGTCCTCGACGAACTGACCCTGGCGTACCTGGACTTCGGCGGGTCGACCGCGGAGACCCTGGCGCACCTGCGGGAGAACGGGCGGATCACGCTGATGTGGTGCGCGTTCGACGGTCCGCCGACCGTGGTGCGGGTGCACGGGCAGGGCGAGGCGGTGTTCCGGGACGACCCGCGGTTCGCGGAGCTGCTGGGCCGCTTCGACCCGGCGGCGGACGGCTCGGCGCTGCGCGCGATCGTGCTGGTGCGGGCCGAGCGGGTCAGCGACTCGTGCGGGTTCGCGGTGCCGTTCATGGACTACCGGGGCGAACGCGAGCTGCACGAGCAGTACTTCGACCGCAAGACGGACGAGGAGTTCAACACCTACTGCGAGGGCAAGCCGTACATCGCCACCAGCATCGACGGCCTGCCGGCGCTGCCCCTGCCGCTGCCGCCCCGGCCCGAGCGGGCCGGGGCGGCGGGCGGAACCGCCGGCTGACGCCGGACCGGCGCCCTCCGCCTCGGTGCCGCCGTCCGGGAGGTGTCCGGCAGGAGGGGCAGCCGACCCGCCGTGCGGTCGGGAGCCGCGGCCGGCGGACGTACGGTGAGGGCAGAGCCAGCCGAAGGAGCCCGCCGTGCCACGTCCGTACGTCCTGCTGAGCGCTGCCGTGTCGGTCGACGGCTACCTCGACGACGCCTCCCCCGAGCGGCTGCTGCTGTCCGGCGCGGAGGACTTCGACCGGGTCGACGAGCTGCGCGCCGGCAGCGACGCGATCCTGGTCGGCGGCAACACGCTGCGCCGGGACAACCCCCGACTGCTGGTCAACTCCGAGGCCCGGCGCGCCGAGCGGGTCGCCGCCGGCCTCCCGGCGCACCCGCTGAAGGTGACCCTCAGCGCGAGCGGCGGACTGCCGGCCGCCCTGAACTTCTGGCACACCGGCGGGGCGAAGGTCGCGTACACCACCGACGCCGCCGCGCCCCGGCTCGGCGCCGAACTGGCCGGGCTGGCGGACGTCGTCGGGGTCGGGTCGCGGGTCGGGCTCGGCGCGGTGCTGGACGACCTCGGGGCGCGCGGGGTGCGGCGGCTGATGGTCGAGGGCGGCGGCAGCGTGCACACCCAGTTCCTCGCCGAAGGGCTCGCGGACGAGCTGCAGCTGGCCGTCGCCCCGCTGCTGGTCGGCCAGGCCGACGCGCCGCGCTTCCTCGGCACCGCCGACTACCCCGGCGGCCCGCGGCACCGGATGCGCCTGCTGGAGGCACGTACGGTGGGGGACGTCGTGCTGTTGCGCTACGCCCCGAAGGAGTCCGACGCGTGAGTGGTGACCCGGTGAACGACGGCCCGGCCAGGGGTGACCTGGCCTTTCTTGCCCGGGCGGTCGAGCTGTCCCGGCTCTGCCCGCCGTCCGAGAGCGCGTTCTCGGTGGGCGCGGTGATCGTCGGCGCGGACGGCGAGGTGCTCAGCGAGGGCTACAGCCGGGAGCTGGACGCGCACAACCACGCCGAGGAGGCCGCCCTCGCCAAGCTGCCGGACGGCGATCCGCGCCTGCGCGGCGCCACCGTCTACTCCACGCTGGAGCCGTGCGGGGAGCGCAAGTCGCGGCCCCGGCCGTGCGCCCGGCTGATCATCGCGGCCGGGATCCCCCGGGTGGTGGTGGCCTGGCGGGAGCCGGCCCTGTTCGTCGCGGCCTGCCAGGGGACGGAGCTGCTGGAGGAGGCCGGCATCGAGGTGGTCGAGCTGCCGGAGCTGGCGGACGCCGCCCGGGCGGTCAACGCCCACCTGCTCGGCGGATGATTTTGTATCATGGAAAAACAAAGCCATCGGCACCTCCGGAGGACCCCCCGATGACCACCGCCGCCCTGACCGTCCGCGCCCTGCTCCTCGACATGGACGGGACCCTGGTCAACTCCGACGCCGTCGTCGAGCGGGTCTGGCGCCGCTGGGCCGCCCGGCACGGCCTCGACGCCGACACCGTGCTGCACGTCGCCCACGGCCGCCAGGGCCACCTCACCATGGCCGAGCTGCTCCCCGACCGGCCCGTCGAGGAGAACCTCGCCGAGAACCGCCAGATGCTCGCCGAGGAGACCGCGGACCTGCTGGGCGTCGTGGAGGTGCCCGGCGCGGCCGCCCTGCTCGCCCAGCTAGCCGGCCTGCCGCACGCGCTGGTCACCTCGGCCGACGAGCCGCTCGCCCGTGCCCGGATGGGCGCGGCGGGGCTCGGCCTCCCGCCGCTGCTGGTCACCGCCGAACGGGTCGGCGCGAGCAAGCCCGACCCGGAGGGCTTCCTGAAGGCCGCCGCCGAGCTGGGCTTCGAGCCCGCCGACTGCCTGGTCCTGGAGGACTCCGAGGCCGGCATCGCGGCCGGCCGGGCCGCCGGCATGCCGGTCCTCGGCATCGGTCCGCGCGCCGGGGCCCAGCGGCCCACCGTGCACGCCCCCGACCTGCTGGGGGTCACCGTCACGGCGGGCGCCGAGGGAATCCTCACGGTCGAGGTGCGGTGAACGGCCCTTCTTCGGCCCGGCCCTCGGCCGGTCGTCCGCCGGCCGACCGCGTCCGGCGATCGGGCTATCGGGCTATCGGGCTTCGGTGACGCACATCGGGTGTCCGGCGGGATCCAGCAGGACCTTCCAGTCGTCCCCGCCCGGCTGGTCGTCCGGGAGGCTCGCGCCGGCCGCGACCAGTGCCGGGATCCCGGTCGCGAAGTCGGGGACCGTGAAGTCCAGGTGGGCCCGCGGATTGCCGCCCGGCCACCGGGGACGCAGGTAGCCGCCGATCCGCTGGAAGCCGATCCGGGTGGCACCCTCGCCGATGAAGACGAAGGTCCCGCTGCGGTAGCTGACCTCCCAACCCGTGATCTTCCGGTAGAACTCGGCGAGTTCGTCGGGGTCGGCGCAGTCGAGGACGACGGCGTGCAGGGCGGCGATCGGCGACATGCCGGCCACTCTACGGGCGGGCCCGCGGCACGCGACACCCGCGAAATCCGTTCGCCGACGACCAGCACTACTGACATATGATCACTTCGATCGTCTGTTCAGTTTCCTCGGGGGGAATTCTCGTGAACATCCGTCGCTCGCTGGCGGCTGCCTTTTTCGTCGCGGCCGTCGCCGCGCCCACCGCCTTCGGCGCCGCTCCCGCCCTCGCCGAGGAGCTCCCCACCGGCCAGTCGCAGCCGGACACCGCACCCGCCACCGGCCAGGCCGACGACGAGGCCGCCAAGAAGGACGCGGAGAACCGCGCGAAGATCGAGCAGATCAAGGCCGACCCGAAGAGCGGCCCCATCGTCCGCGAGGCCGCCGAGCAGGCCCTCGCCGGCACCCCGGCCGACCGCCGACAGTTCCTGGACGCGGGCCGGGCCTCGGCCCAGCTCGTCGACGACCGGCTCCGCGTCGTCCAGATCATGTCCCTCGGCGGCAAGGCCGTACGCGCGGCCGCCAATGCCGCGCTCAGCGACAGCAGCCCTGCGGCGATCACCAAGTTCCTCGAGGTCGACCAGTTCAGGGCCCGCGCCGAGGACAACCGGGCCGCCGTGGCCGCCGCGATGGCCGGCCCGTACGCGTCCGACTACCTGCGCGAGGCGGCGGGCAAGGCGCTCGACGGCGGCGACGCCGCGGTCGAGCACTTCCTCACCGTCGAGCTGCCGAAGATCCAGCTCGACGACCTCCGGGTCTGGGTGGCCCGGGCCGCCGGCGACCCGAAGAACAGCCCGCGGGTCCGCGAGGCCGCCGAGAAGGCGCTCAAGGCCGGCGACGCGGCGATCCGGCACTTCCTCGACGTCGAGCTGCCGGCCGTCCAGGCGAGCGACCGCCGGGTCCGGGTCGTGCAGATCTACTCCGACCCGGCCAGCAGCCCGGCCGTCCGCGAGGCCGCGCAGCAGGCGCTGAACGGCAGCGACGCCGACGTCCTGGCCTTCCTCGAGCACCGGCTGGCGAGCATCCAGGAGCACGACAAGCGGGTCGAGCTGATGCGGCTCATCGCGTCCAAGGACCACGGCCGGATCCTGGAGGACGCCGCGCAGAAGGCCATGGGCGGCACCGCCGCGGACGTCGACAGGTTCTTCGCCGACCTGCCGTCGATCCGCCGGTCCGACGACCAGCTGCGGATCTCCCAGCTCGCCGAGAGCGGCGGTCCCGCGGTGCGGAAGGCGGCGCTCGCCGCGCTCGGCACCGGCGACGCCGCGACGTACCGCGCCTTCCTGACCAGCGGCCTCGCCGCGGCCCGGGCCCGGGACAACGCCGCCACCACCGGCAACCAGCAGACCGGCACCACCGTGACCCCGGCGTCCGACACCACCGCCGGCACCGCGCGGGGCACCGGCAGCAGCGGCACCACCACCGCCGACCGCCTGGCCTCCACCGGCACCGAGACGCCGTTCGGCGCCCTCACCGCCGCCGGCGGCGCGGCCGTCCTCCTCGGCGCCGGCGCCCTGGTCGCCACCCGCCGCCGCATCCGGGCCTGACCGCACCGGGAACGAACCGGGATCAAGAGGAGGCCGGCCCCCGGGAACCCCGGGGGCCGGTCTCCTCGCGTGCTGCCGGTGCGTCAGACGTTGAAGCGGAACTCCACGACGTCGCCGTCCTGCATGACGTACTCCTTGCCCTCGATGCGGGCCTTGCCCTTGGAGCGGGCCTCGGCGATCGAGCCGGTCTCGACCAGGTCGGCGAAGGAGATGACCTCGGCCTTGATGAAGCCCTTCTGGAAGTCGGTGTGGATCACACCGGCGGCCTCGGGGGCGGTGGCGCCCTTCTTGATGGTCCAGGCGCGGGTTTCCTTGGGGCCGGCGGTGAGGTAGGTCTGCAGGCCGAGGGTGTCGAAGCCGACCCGGGCGAGGGTGGCCAGGCCGGGCTCCTCCTGGCCCATGGACTGGAGGAGTTCGAGGGCCTCGGCGTCGTCCAGCTCGATCAGCTCGGACTCGATCTTGGCGTTGAGGAAGATCGCCTCGGCGGGGGCGACCAGCTCGCGCTGGGCGTTCTTGAAGTCCTCGTCGGCCAGCTCGTCCTCGTCCACGTTGAAGACGTAGAGGAAGGGCTTGGTGGTGAGCAGGTGCAGCTCGCGGATCGAGGTCGCGTCGAAGCCGGCCTCGAAGAGGGTCTTGCCGGTCTCCAGGATCGCCTGGGCCTCCTTGGCGGCGGCCAGCACGGCGGCGGTGTCCTTCTTGAGCCGGGCCTCCTTCTCCAGGCGCGGCAGGGCCTTCTCGACCGACTGGAGGTCGGCGAGGATCAGCTCGGTGTGGATGGTCTCGATGTCGTCCTTGGGCGAGACCTTGCCGTCGACGTGGACCACGTCGGGGTCGGTGAAGGCGCGGACGACCTGGCAGATCGCGTCCGACTCGCGGATGTTGGCGAGGAACTTGTTGCCCAGGCCCTCGCCCTCGCTGGCGCCGCGGACGATGCCCGCGATGTCGACGAAGTCGACGGTGGCGGGCAGGACCCGCTGCGAGCCGAAGATCCCGGCGAGGACGGCCAGGCGCTCGTCCGGGACGCCGACCACGCCGACGTTGGGCTCGATGGTGGCGAACGGGTAGTTGGCCGCCAGCACGTCGTTCTTGGTCAGGGCGTTGAACAGGGTCGACTTGCCGACGTTCGGCAGGCCGACGATTCCGATCGAGAGCGACATGAAGCGATGTCCCGTGGCTTGGAGGGCGTGGAGCGGCGCGGGGTTGCGGGCCGATCCCCCAGTCTACGGGGCGCGCTCAGGCGGACCGGTCGGGCTCCAGGAACTCCAGGCGGTTGCCGAACGGGTCGGCGCTGTGGAAGCGGCGGAAGCCGGGGAAGTCCTCGTCCCAGCCGACCGGGTGGCCGGCGGCGGCCAGGCGCTCGGCGAGCGCGTCGAGGCCGGTGACCAGGATGCCCGGGTGGGCCTTGGGCGAGGGCGCGTGCCCGGCGACCACGCCGAGGTGCACCTCGTACCCGCCGCCGCGGAACCAGCAGCCGCCGCGGGCGGCCAGGACGGGCGGCTTCGCCAGCTCGGTCATGCCGAGCAGGCCGCCCCAGAACGCCCGGCAGCGCTCCTCGGCACCGGGCGGCACGTCCAGCTGGACGTGGTGCAGCCTGTCGAACGAGAACCCGGTCGTCCCGGTCATACCGTCCACCCCCCCTGATGATCGTTCCAACCGAACGTTACTCCGTACGCGGACACGGAAGAACCCGTTCGCGCCCATTACACAGGGTGCCGATGATCGGACCGTACGTTGGACCGGTGGAGCAGAGCATCCGAACCTCGCCGCCAGGGCCGAGAAGGCGACCGCCGGGGCGCGGCGCCGCCGAGGCCGCCGTACCCGGACCCGCGTCGCCCCCCGACTCGCGGCTGCGGACCGCCTCGGCCGGGCGGTCGGTGCCGCGGGTGCGGCTGCGGCTTCGGCTGCCGCTCGGCCGCGGGCGGTCCGGCACCGGGCGCCCGGCCCGGCTGACCGGGATGGGCACCGGGGTCGCCGGGGTGGCCGCGATGCTGCTGGTGGCGGGTGCGGACCGGCTGCTGTTCGGCGGCCTGGGCGTGCTGTTCGGCCTCGGCTACCTGGTGGTCTGCTTCCAGCTGGCGGTGCGGGTGCGGTTCACCGACCTGCCGGCCGCGCCGATCAGCGGGCCGATCGCGTTCGCGGCGGCGCTGCTGGTGGTCCAGCCGGTGGCGGCGGACGGCGTGACCGGCGAGGTGGTGGCGCTGGCCGGCGGGCTGGCGCTGCGGGCCGGCTGGCTGTTCACCGGCACCGGCCTGGCGACGGCGATCGTGGCCGCCCGCTTCGTCGCCCGGCGCCGCCTGCGCCGCACCCGCTGAGGCCGGTCCGGCGATTCCCGCCGGCCCCCGTGAGGGGCCGACGGGTGGTGGCCGGTACTCAGCCCGAATCCACCGACCTGATTCTGGAGTGATCGGATCTGGGTTTTGGCGGGGGTGACTGGGTGGTGGGTGTGGGGTGTTTGCTGGTCTGCCCAGCTTTTCCACGTCTGCTCCGGTCGGGCCCTGTCGGGCGGGTGGTCGGGTTGGTGATCAGGCCGGTGGCGGGTGGGCGGCGTCGAACAGATCGGTGAGCGCGTGTTGCCAGGGCCAGTGGTCGGGCAGGTGGAGCGTCAGCCTGCGGGCCGAGCGGGCGATGCGGGCCGGGACGTGGATCAGGTGGGCCCGCAGGGTCGCGGTGGTGGCTCTCGCGTGGAAGGTCCCGGCGAGGGATCCGGCGGCTCGCAGCAGGTTGTGGGCGATGGCCCACAGGGTCAGCCACGCGTTGTTCGCCTGGAAGTTCCCGGAGGGCAGGTGGGCCAGGGCCGATCCCTTGCCGTCCGCGATGACCTGCTCGATCGTGGCGTGCTGCCGGTGGTGGAGTTCGGCCTGGAGCGTGGCGAAGGGGCTGTCGGTGAACACCGGGTGGTAGCGCCAGGCGGTGAACAGCTCGCCCTGCCCGGCAGCCGTTTCGGCGTTCAGGCGGCGGACCCGGCGCACGATCAGCCGGGCAGTGGTGTGCTCGGTCTTCCTGCGGCCGGTGAACGCCGTGTAGGTGATCTCGGCGACCTCGGCGTCGGAGACCAGCTCGCCGGTGTCCGGGTCGACGAACGCCTCGGGGTATCGGATCGGCGTCCAAGCGTCCTCGCCGATCGCGCTGATCGCGGCGGCGACGTGGGGGTTCATCCGCACCGTCACGGAGAAGTGCGCTCTCGCGCGGCGGCAGGCGGCCACCACGTCGGCGTTGTAGAACTGGCTGTCCGCGCGGACGATCACGGTTCCGCCCGCCCCGGCCTGGCGGGCGGCCGCCAGGGCCTCGCTCGTGAACGGTCCGGCGCCGCGGGCGTCGGCCGCTTTGCCCCGCCGCAGGCGGACCGCCGCGACCACCGGGCGGGCCGTCGGTGTGCTGAGGGTGGCCAGGATCGGGTGCAGGGTGCGCACGCCCTTGAACCGGCCGACCTCGGCACCCTGCTTGGCGCGTCCGTAGACCCGCCGGTGGGTGGGGTCGACGTCCACGAACGCCACCCGGTCCAGGCCGGGCAGCAGCGGGGTGTCCCGTGCGAGACGGGCGAGGAAGTCCCGGTGCACCGCATGGAGTTGCCGGTTGTGCCCGTGCGTGAACGCGCGCAGGAACGTGCCCAGCGTGGAGGGCGCGCGCACCCCGCCGAACAGCCGGCCCATCGCGCCGTGCCGCAGCCGGCCGGTGTCGTCGATCGAGTCGGCCCCGGCGCACATCGCCGCGACCAGCGTCATCACCTTCGCAGCCGGGTTGGCACCGCCGCTGTTGCCCGCACCGTCGAGCCTCAGCCTGTCTTCGACCAGTCCGGGAAGCCCGACCCGCTCGGCCAGCCGGACCAGCGGGACGAGCCCCGCGTCCGCGACCAGGTTCGGCTCGTCGAACGCGGCGGTGAGCGCGGCGGAGCTGTGGGAGGATTTCACTTACGAGGTGCCTTGCTGGTTGGGCCGGACGGAAGCGTAGAGAACTCCCATCCTCCCAGCTCAGCAGGCACCTCTCTGCGTCAGCCCGTCCCCACCTCAGTCACAGCCCGGTGGATCCGGGCTCAGTACTGGGCGGCGGCCATCGCGGCGCCGACGATGCCCGCGTCGTTGCGCAGCAGCGCCGGAACGACCTCCGCCGTGCGGTCCTTGAGCAGCGGCAGGAACTTGTCGTGCTTGCGGCTGACCCCGCCGCCGATGATCAGCAGCTGCGGGGAGAAGAGCATCTCGACCAGGTCGAGGTACTCGTCGACGCGGCCGGCCCAGTCGGCCCAGCTGAGGTCGTGGCGCTCCTTGGCGGCCGAGGAGGCCCGGCGCTCGGCGTCCTTGCCGCGCAGTTCGAGGTGGCCGAGCTCGGTGTTGGGGACGAGCACCCCGTCGGAGAAGAGCGCGCTGCCGATGCCGGTGCCGAAGGTGAGGACCAGGACCACGCCGCCGCGGCCGCGGCCGGCGCCGTGGGTCATCTCGGCGACGCCGGCCGCGTCCGCGTCGTTGAGGACGGTGGCGGGCAGGCCGAGGGTGTCGGAGAAGAGCGCGGCGGCGTCCCGGCCGATCCAGCCCTTGTCGACGTTGGCGGCGGTACGGGTCCGCCCGTCGACGACCACGCCGGGGAAGGTCAGGCCGACCGGCCCGCGGTGGTCGAAGCTGCGGACCACCTCCTGGACGGCCGCCGCCACCGCCTCGGGACCCGAGGGGTGCGGGGTGAGCACCTTCAGCCGCTCCTGGGCCAGGGCCCCGGCCTCGAGGTCGACCGGGGCCCCCTTGATGCCCGAACCGCCGATGTCCACGCCGAATACCGTCGTCATCTGCCGCTGCCCTCCGTTGCGCGCGGTCGTCGTCCACAGCCTGTGCACAACGCTACGGGCGGGGATTCGCGCCCGCAGCCCGATAGCTGAAGCAGTACGGCCCGGAACATCCGGAACAGCACGACGCCCGGCCCCTGGGGTCGGGGCCGGGCGTCGTGGACGGCGGGTCAGAGCTTGCCGGCGGCCTCCGCGCGCAGGTCGCGGCGGAGCTCCTTGGGCAGCGAGAAGGTCAGGTGCTCCTCGGCGGTCTTCACGGTCTCGACGGTGTCGTAGCCGCGCGCGGCGAGGAACTCCAGCACGCCGTCGACCAGCACCTCGGGGACGGAGGCGCCGCTGGTCAGGCCGACCGTGGTGACGCCGTCCAGCCAGGCCTCGTCGATCTCCTCGGCGAAGTCGACCAGGTGGGCGGCCTTGGCGCCGTACTCGAGGCCGACCTCGACCAGCCGGACCGAGTTGGAGGAGTTCTTGGAGCCGACCACGATCAGCAGGTCGGCCTCGGGGGCCAGCTGCTTGACCGCGACCTGGCGGTTCTGGGTGGCGTAGCAGATGTCGTCGCTGGGCGGGCTGACCAGCAGCGGGAAGCGCTTCTTCAGCTCGCCGACGGTCTCCATGGTCTCGTCCACGGAGAGGGTGGTCTGGGAGAGCCAGACGACCTTGGACTCGTCGCGGACCTGCACGTTGGCCACGTCCTCGGCACCGTCCACCAGGTGGATGCGGTCCGGGGCCTCGCCCATCGTGCCGATGACCTCCTCGTGGCCCTCGTGGCCGACGAGCAGGATGTCGTAGTCCTCGTCGGCGAAGCGGACGGCCTCCTTGTGCACCTTGGTGACGAGGGGGCAGGTGGCGTCGACGGTGGCGAGCTTGCCGACCCGGGCCTCGTCGTGCACGGACGGCGCGACGCCGTGCGCGGAGAACACCACGATCGAGCCCTCGGGCACCTCCTCCGTCTCGTCGACGAAGATCGCGCCCTTCTTCTCCAGGGTCTGCACGACGTACTTGTTGTGGACGATCTGCTTGCGGACGTAGATCGGCGCCCCGTACTGCTCCAGGGCCTTCTCCACGGCGATCACGGCGCGGTCGACGCCCGCGCAGTAGCCCCGGGGGGCGGCGAGCAGGACACGGCGCTGAGCACTGGTGGACATGGCTCCATCGTACGGGCGCCGGTCCGGGCTGCCGACGCGCCCGGCCCGCGTGGCCCTCCGGCGCGGCGCGGCGGCGGTGGTCGAATGGGGAGAATGAGCGATCGATCGGAAGCCGGGGCCCTGCGGCGCAGCCTGGGCGTGCGCGACCTGATGGTGTACGGCCTGCTGTTCATCGCGCCGATGGCCCCGGTCGGGGTGTTCGGGGTGCTGGACGCCAAGAGCGGCGGCGCGGTCGCGGCGGTGTACCTGCTGGCGACCGTGGCGATGGGCCTCACCGCGTGGTCGTACGCCCGGATGGTGCGCGCGGTGCCGCAGACCGGCTCGGTGTTCGCGTACGCGCGGGCGGGGCTCGGGGAGGGGCCGGGGTTCGTCGCGGGGTGGATGGCGATGCTGGACTACCTGCTGATCCCGGCGGTGGCGTACCTGTTCTCCGGGATCGCGCTGAACTCGCTGGTGCCCGGGGTCTCCCGGTGGGTGTGGACGGCGCTGGCGGTGGTGGTGACCACCGGGCTCAACCTGGTCGGGGTGCGGACGGCGGCGGCGGTCGGGTTCGCGGTGCTGGCGATGGAGATCGCGGTGCTGGCGGTGTTCCTGGTGGCGGCCGCCGTGGAGCTCCTGCGGCACGGCTCGGCTCGGGACTGGCTGTCCCCGGTGGAGGGCGTCGGCGGCTTCTCGCTGACCGCGGTGGTGTCGGCGGTCTCGGTCGCGGTGCTCTCGTACCTGGGTTTCGACGCGATCGCCTCGTTCGTCGAGGAGGCGGTGGGCGCGTCGGCGGCGGTCGCCCGGGCGCTGCTGTGGTGCCTGGCGCTGGCGGGCTTGCTGTTCGTGGCGCAGACCTGGCTGGCGGCGCTGCTGGAGCCGCTGTCGCCCGCCGAGCTGGCGGCGGACCCGGCGCAGCAGGGGTCGGCGTTCTACGACACGGTGGAGACGGGCGTCGGGCACTGGCTGCACGTGCTGATCGCGGCGAGCAAGGCGATCGGGGCGGCGTTCGCGGCGCTCGCCGGGCAGGCGGCGGCCGGGCGGCTGGTGTACGCGATGGGAAGGGACGGGCGGCTGCCGCGCTTCCTGGGCGCGGTCGACCCGGTGTCGGCGGTGCCGCGCCGGGCCCTGCTCACCACGGCCGCGGTCACCATGGCGGCGGCGGTCTGGGCGGCGAGCCGCGACGACGGGCTGGACCGGCTGACCAGCGTGGTGAACGTGGGCGCGCTGACCGCGTTCGCCCTGCTGCACGCCTCGGTGATCGGGTGGTATGTGGTCCGGCAGGGCGCGCGGCCGTGGTGGCGCCACACGGTGGTGCCGGTGCTGGGCATCGCGGTGATCGTCTGGGTGCTGGTGGAGGCCTCGTCCACCGCCCTGCTGGTCGGGGCCCTGTGGCTGCTGGTCGGGCTGGCGGTGCTGCTGGCGCAGTCGCGGCGGGCTGACGGGGTCAGGCCGTAGCCTCGTCCCCATGGCCAACACGAGCTCGCCCGAAGCCCCGGTACCGGTGGGGAAGGTCTCCGCGCTGATCGGCGGGTGGATCGACCGGCTCGGGGAGGTGTGGGTGGAGGGGCAGATCGCCCAGCTGAACCGGCGGCCCGGGGCGGGCATGGTGTTCCTGACGCTGCGCGACCCGGAGCGGGACGTCTCGCTGACCGTCACGTGCTTCCGCTCGGTCTTCGACCAGGTCGCGGAGGCCGTCCAGGAGGGCTCGCGGATCATCGTCCACGCCAAGCCGGAGTGGTACACCGCGCGCGGCACGCTCTCGCTGCGGGCGACCGAGATCCGGCTGGTGGGGCTGGGCGAACTGCTGGCCCGGCTGGAGCAGTTGAAGCGCCGACTGTTCGAGGAGGGCCTGTTCGAGCCGGCCCGCAAGCGGTCGCTGCCGTTCCTGCCGGACCGGATCGGCCTGGTGACCGGCCGCGGTTCGGCGGCCGAGCGCGACGTGCTGGAGAACGCCCGCCGCCGCTGGCCGGCGGTCCGCTTCGAGGTCCGCAACGTGCTGGTGCAGGGCCCCAGCGCGGCGGGCCAGGTCGCCGCGGCGGTACGGGAGCTGGACGGCCACCCGGAGGTGGACGTGATCGTCGTGGCCCGCGGCGGCGGCAGCGTGGAGGACCTGCTGCCGTTCTCCGACGAGGAGTTGATCCGGACGGTGGCCGCCGCGACCACCCCGGTGGTCAGTGCGATCGGGCACGAGCCGGACCAGCCGCTGCTGGACTTCGTCGCGGACCTGCGGGCGTCCACCCCGACCGACGCGGCCAAGCGGGTGGTGCCGGACGTCGGCGAGGAGCTGGCCCGGGTGCACCAGCTGCGCGACCGGGCGCGCCGGGCGGTCGGGCACCGGGTGGAGCGGGAGCTGGCCGGGCTGGCCGCGCTGCGCAGCCGGCCCGCGCTCGCGGCGCCGCAGCAGGCCCTGGTGGCGCGCGGCGAGGAGCTGGAGGCGCTGCTCGGCCGGGCCCGGCGGGTGCTCGGGCACCGGCTGGACCACGCGCAGACGGACCTGGGCCATGCGCTGGCCCGGGTGGTGGCGCTGTCGCCGCTGGCGACGCTGGAGCGCGGCTACGCGGTGCTGCAGAAGGCGGACGGCGAGGTGGTGACCGACCCGGCGCGGGTGGCGGCGGGCGAGACGCTGCACGCCCGGGTGGCGGGCGGCGGGTTCGACGTCACGGCGGCTGCTCCGGACGGCGGCTGAGCGGCTCGCGGGCGTCCCGCGGCCGGCCGCGCTCGGCGTTGGCGCGGCGCAGTTCGGCGTGGACGTCGGCGAGCAGCCGCAGCAGGACGGCGCTGGTCTGGGCGGAGGTCAGCTCGGCCAGGGCGCGGGCCTCGCGCTGCTGGGCGCCGCCCAGGTAGCGGCGCAGCCGGGCGATGGCGTACCCGGTGCCGGCCAGGCCGGCGACGGCCAGGCAGCAGAGGACGGCGGCAGGCAGGATTTCCCGCATTACGTGCTCGCTTTCGCGATCGGTCGGGGTGGGGGGTGAGCGTACTCCCGACGGAAAGATCACCTGGAGAATTGCGGAAAATTGCCGGGATTTCGCGCCGGACGCCCGGGGTTCGAGCCCCCGGCGGCGGCTCGCGGGCGGGCGCTGCGGCCGATCGGGGGGCATTTTCGGGGAATCGCTTGCCGTCGGGCACAACGGCTCGTAGCGTGACGCCTCCCCTTTCCCGGAGGTTCCCATGGAAGTGAGACCTTCCCTAGTCGAGGCCGCGAAGTCCGGGGACAGCGAGGCCTGGGCACAGCTCTATCTCGCTTATCACGGCGTGGTGTTGGCGTTCCTGATCCGGCGGACCGGAAATCGCGTCCTGGCCGAGGATCTCGCCCAGGACACTTTTGTCAGGGCAATGGCGGGAATTCACGGTTTCCGCTGGACCGGCAAGGACATCGGCGCGTGGATGGTGACCATCGCGCGCAATGTGATGCTCGACCACGACAAACGCCGCTCCACCCGCCGGGAGTCGGCGGTGGCGACGGTCGCCGACACCGACTCCGGCGTGCGGGTGGAGGAGGCGGTGCTGGCGGCGGTCGACGCCGACCGGGTCTGGGCGGCGCTGGAGTCGCTGAACGACCGGCAGCGCACCGTGCTCACCATGCGGTACTGGGAAGAGCTGAGCTCCCACGAGATCGCCGACCGGATCGGCCTGCGGGTGGGCGCCGTGAAGACCCTCACCTACCGGGCCCGGGCCAACCTGCGGCACGCCCTCGGCGACAAGTGACCCGGCGTCAGCCCTCGAGCGGCCGGGTGCGGGAGAGCGCCGTGGAGTGCTCGTGGAAGCCGAGGCTGCGGTAGAGCGCCTCGCCGCCGTCGCTGGCGTGCAGGTCGATCCTGGTGGCCCGGTGGGCGTCGAACCAGGCGAGCAGGGCCTCGGTGCAGGCGCGGGCGTAGCCGCGCGAGCGCTGCCCGGGGTCGGTGCAGATGTTGAAGACGAAGCCGAAGAGCCCGTCCGGGTGGCCGGGCGCGGGCAGTCGGCGCTCCAGGGTGCCGACCGCGCAGGACGCCAGCCGGCCCGGGTCGGCGGGGTCGTCCACCACGAACGCGGCCAGGGTCCGCACGGGCTCGGCCAGCCGGGCCCGGAGCTCCGCCTCGGCGGTGGCCCGCCAGGGGCCGTGGTCCTCGGCGCCGGTCATCGCGGCGAACATCAGGCCGCGCAGGCGGACCAGCTCGGGCGCGTCGGCGGGCCGGGCGGGGCGCACCGGGGTCGGGCGCGGCACCGCGGCGCGGGCCGGAACGGGGCGTTCGGGGGTCATGGCGCGCAGGATAGGCGCGGCCCGTGCCGGGCGCAGCGGGTTTTGTCGGCGACAGGCCCTACGCTGGGCGCCATGGCTGATCAGGGCAACGGCGAGGTCACCGGTACGGCGCCGGGGGCGGACGACGCGCTCGGCTACGAGCAGGCGCGGGACGAACTGCTGGAGGTGGTGCGGCGGTTGGAGACCGGCGGTACCTCGCTGGAGGAGTCGCTGGCGCTCTGGGAGCGCGGCGAGCGGCTGGCGAAGGTGTGCCAGCGCTGGCTGGACGGCGCCCGGGCCCGGCTGGACGCAGCGCTGGCGGCGGAGGGGGCGGACGGCGACCCGCAGGCCCGGCCGTGACGGAGTGGCTGTGATGCGTATCACTTGTCCGCACGGAATGGTTTAACGTTCACCCACTGTTGGAAGCGGGTGTGCGGCACCAATGCCGCCATCCGAATTCAGCATGAGGTAGGACATCATGACCCTGGCTCTCGACGCCGCCGCTCAGGACCTGCTCTTCCGTGAGGCCCGCACGGCCAACACGTTCACCGACGAGCCCGTCACCGACGAGCAGGTCCAGGCGATCTACGACCTGGTCAAGTTCGGCCCGACCGCCATGAACGCCCAGCCGCTGCGCGTGGTGCTGGTCCGCACCCCGGAGGCCCGCGAGCGCCTGGTCAACCTGATGAGCGACGGCAACAAGGAGAAGACCGCCAGCGCCCCGCTGGTGGCCATCCTGGCCGTGGACAACGAGTTCCACGAGGAGCTGCCGACCCAGTTCCCGCACTTCCCGGGCGCCAAGGACATGCTCTCCGACCGCGCCGGCCGTGAGCCGATGGCCGCGATGAACGCCGCCCTGCAGGCCGGCTACTTCATCATCGGCGTCCGCGCCGCCGGCCTGGCCGCCGGCCCGATGGCCGGTTACGACGCCGCGGGCATCGACAAGGAGTTCTTCGGCGACGGCGAGCACACCGTCCTCGCCGTGGTGAACATCGGCAAGCCCGGCGAGAACGCCTGGTTCCCGCGCGGCCCGCGCCTGGCCTACGACGAGGTCGTCACCACCGTCTGACCGGACGGCGACGGCGAAGGGCCCCCGCTCCGGCGGGGGCCCTTCTCGCGTCCTGCGACCGGGAGGGCTACTTGAGCGCCTCGGCGAGCTGCGCCAGCTCCTCGTACGTCGCGGTGCCGGTGACCACCGTGGTGCCGGTGGTGCCGGCCGGGTGGGTCAGGCCGCGGTAGCGCTCACCCTTGAAGCGCGGCCACTCCTGGCCGGCCACCGTGGAGCTGCCGTCGGCGGTGAAGCCGGGCACCTTGTCGGCGAGCAGCGCGTCCCGGTCGACCGCGCTCTGCTCGACGGCCGCGTACTGCCCGGACGGGGTGACGAAGCCCAGGTGCCAGACCTCGTGGCCGTTCTTGTCCGCGCGGTACTCGACCGACGTCGCCCGCCACTGGTCGGAGAGCCCCTGCGGACCGAGCACCGGGAACGGCGCGGCCCGCTTCGCCGAGGCGAGCGCGCTCCGGTAGTCGACCGTGTGGACGCCGTCGCCCGCCGAGTGCGGGAGGAAGACGAAGCCCACGGCCGCGACGCCGCCTACCGCCAGCATCGACAGGATCATGTCCCGTACGGTCTGCCGGCCTCTCTTGCTGCTGTTGCCTGCCACCCGGCCCATGGTAGGCGGGCTTACCCGGGGCCCTGCGCCCGGGACCCGGCGGCCGGCCGGCCGGGAGGTGCGCCACAGACACCCGTCCGGTGGGCGGATACGATCGCACCACCCTCACCACGGCGTTCGACGCAGGCAGTAGTCGGGCGCTCACAGGCCGTCGCGTACAGAGAGGTAACGACGATGACCGCGCAGTACCCGCACAACCTCCCCAGCTCCCTCGAGGTCGCTCCGGAGGCCCCGGACCGCAACCTCGCCCTCGAACTGGTCCGCGTCACCGAGGCCGCCGCGATGGCGGCGGGCCGCTGGGTCGGCCGCGGCGACAAGAACGGCGCCGACGGCGCGGCCGTGAAGGCCATGCGCACCCTGGTCTCGACCGTCTCGATGAACGGCGTGGTCGTCATCGGCGAGGGCGAGAAGGACGAAGCGCCGATGCTCTACAACGGCGAGCGGGTCGGCGACGGCACCGGCGCGGAGTGCGACGTGGCGGTGGACCCGGTGGACGGCACCACGCTGACCGCCAAGGGCATGCACAACGCCGTCGCCGTGCTCGCGGTGGCCGACCGCGGCACCATGTTCGACCCCAGCGCGGTGTTCTACATGGACAAGCTGGTGACCGGCCCGGAGGCGGCCGACTTCGTCGACATCACCGCCCCGACCGCGGTCAACATCCGCCGGGTCGCCAAGGCCAAGGGCATCGCCGTCGAGGACGTCACCGTGGTGGTGCTGGACCGCCCGCGCCACGAGGGCCTGGTCCGGGAGATCCGCGAGGCCGGCGCGCGCATCAAGTACATCTCCGACGGCGACGTGGCCGGCGCCATCATGGCGGCCCGCGAGGGCACCGGCGTCGACCTGCTGATGGGCGTCGGCGGCACCCCCGAGGGCATCATCGCGGCCTGCGCCATGAAATGCATGGGCGGCGTGATCCAGGGCCGGCTGTGGCCGAAGGACGAGGCCGAGCGGCAGAAGGCGCTGGACGCCGGGCACGACCTGGACCGCGTCCTGACCACCAACGACCTGGTCAGCGGCGAGAACGTGTTCTTCGTGGCCACCGGCATCACCGACGGCGAGCTGCTCCGCGGCGTGCACTACCGCCAGGAGACCGCCACCACCAGCTCCCTGGTGATGCGCTCCAAGAGCGGCACGATCCGCGAGGTCCACGCCACCCACCGGCTGTCGAAGCTGCGGGCGTACAGCGCGATCGACTTCGACCGGGCGAACTAGCCCCGGCCCCCCGCCACGGCCCGCCCCGCGCCCCTCAGCCGGCTATCCGGCGGGGCTCGGCGGCGAGCCGGCGGGAGTCCCGGAGTTCGAGGTCGCGGCGCCGGCGGCGGGTGAGGACGACCCTGCGCTCGGCCGCGGTGAGACCGCCCCAGACGCCGTACGGCTCCGGCTGCGCGAGCGCGTGCTCGCGGCACTCCAGCAGCACCGGGCAGCGCGCGCAGACCCGCTTCGCCTGCTCCTCCCGGGCCAGCCGGGCCGCCGTCGGCTCCTTGGAGGGGGCGAAGAACAGCCCCGCCTCGTCGCTGCGGCAGGCCGCACCGGTGTGCCAGGGGTCGTCCTCCACCGCGGCGGCGCGGGGGGTGCTGGACTCGATGGGATGCAGCACGGCGTACTCCTGACTGACCAGGGACATGGCTTGGCATGGCACGGGGAAGTGTGCGAGGGGAACTACCCCGCGGTATCCCGATTCATGCACACCGCACGCAACCGACTACGCAGTGCACTCGACGCAACGCCGAGTGCCCGCGCGGGAATTGACGGAGCGCAGGATTCCGCCGCCCGGCCGCCGACCGGCGCCGTCAGCCGTCGAGCTGCTTGCGCACCCACTCCTTGAGCTTCTTGCCCCGGCGCGGCCGCGCGCTGCAGCCGCCGAACACCGCGCCGCCCTTGATCCGCACCACCGGCGCGTACGGGTCCGGCGAGGTCTGCTCCTTGACGTCGAAGCCGCCGAAGATGCCGACGCCGCTGCCGTGCAGCGAGACGTTCTCCGGCACCTTGATGTCCACGCCGCCGAAGACCGCGGCCACCTCGATCACCACCTCGGGCGACTCGAAGACGGCGTCGGTGAGGTCGATGTCCACCCCGCCGAAGACGGCGATCGCGCGCAGGTGCGAGCCGACCCGCCAGCGGCCCTTGCGGGTGGCGCCGCCGAACACCGCGACCATGGACGGGGACTCGGTGCGGGCCGGGGGCAGCTGGGTGCTCCCGCCGAGCGGCGGCTTCTCCATCGACGGGCGCGGGGTCCCGCCGGCCACCGGCAGGTCGCGGGTGAGCGGGACGAGATCGCCGAAGGTCTTGGCGCCGTAGGCCGCCTCGATCCGCTCGGCGTGCTCGTCGACGGTCAGCCGGCCCTCGGCGTAGGCGTCCCGGAGCAGTTCGGCGACCCGCTCGCGGTCGGCGTCGGAGCAGCGCAGGTCCGCCTCGGCGACGGGGGCGGACTCGGGCCGGGTCACGGCCTTGTTCATCGGTACGGGCTCGCGGCCCTCGGTGCCCGGGCCGTCCTGGGCTGCAGCGTTGTCCACGTCACACAGCCTATCCAGGCCCACCCGGCACCGAACGGCAGTTCGGCGGATTGGGCGTGACCCCTGTCACGCAGGCCCACCTGGCCGCCGGGCACCGACCGGGTGCACCTACCCTGGAGGGTGCTTCGTCGACGCAGCTGACAGAACTGAGGATCTCCCCCATGGCTCCCACGCCAGAGTTCGCCTACAGCGACCTGCTCCCGCTCGGTGCCGACCCGACGCCGTACCGGAAGATCACCTCCGAGGGCGTCTCGACCTTCGAGGCCGGCGGTCGCACGTTCCTCCAGGTGGAGCCCGAGGCGCTGCGGCTGCTCACCGCCGAGGCGATGCACGACATCTCGCACTACCTGCGCCCCGCGCACCTCGCCCAGCTGCGCCGCATCCTGGACGACCCGGAGGCCAGCCCGAACGACCGCTTCGTGGCGCTGGACCTGCTGAAGAACGTCAACATCTCGGCCGGCGGCATCCTCCCGATGTGCCAGGACACCGGCACCGCGATCGTGATGGGCAAGCGCGGCCAGAACGTGCTCACCTCCGGCCAGGACGAGTCCGCGATCGCCCGCGGCGTGTACGACGCGTACACCAAGCTCAACCTGCGCTACTCCCAGATGGCCCCGGTGACCATGTGGGACGAGAAGAACACCGGCAACAACCTGCCGGCCCAGATCGAGCTGTACGCCACCGACGGCGACGCGTACAAGTTCCTCTTCATGGCCAAGGGCGGCGGCTCGGCCAACAAGTCGTACCTGTACCAGGAGACCAAGGCGATCCTCAACGAGTCGTCGATGCTCTCCTTCCTGGAGCAGAAGATCCGCTCGCTGGGCACCGCGGCCTGCCCGCCGTACCACCTGGCGATCGTGGTCGGCGGCACCAGCGCCGAGTTCGCGCTGAAGACCGCCAAGTACGCCTCGGCGCACTACCTGGACAACCTGCCGACCGGCGGCGACGCGAAGACCGGCCACGGCTTCCGCGACCTGGAGCTGGAGCAGAAGGTCTTCGAGCTGACCCAGAAGATCGGCATCGGCGCGCAGTTCGGCGGCAAGTACTTCTGCCACGACGTGCGGGTGATCCGCCTGCCGCGGCACGGCGCCTCGCTGCCGGTCGCGATGGCGGTCTCCTGCTCCGCCGACCGCCAGGCGCTGGGCAAGATCACCGCCGAGGGCGTCTTCCTGGAGCAGCTGGAGACCGAGCCGGCCAAGTACCTGCCGGAGACCACCGACGCCCACCTCGACGGCGAGGTGGTCCGGGTCGACCTGAACCAGCCGATGAGCGAGATCCGGGCGCAGCTGTCCAAGTACCCGGTGAAGACCCGCCTCTCGCTGTCCGGCACCCTGGTGGTGGCGCGCGACATCGCGCACGCCAAGATCAAGGAGCGGCTGGACGCCGGCCAGGGCATGCCGCAGTACATGAAGGACCACCCGGTGTACTACGCGGGCCCGGCAAAGACCCCCGAGGGCTTCGCCTCCGGCTCCTTCGGCCCGACCACGGCCGGCCGGATGGACTCCTACGTGGACCAGTTCCAGGCGGCCGGCGGCTCGATGGTGATGCTCGCCAAGGGCAACCGCTCCAAGCAGGTCACCCAGGCCTGCGGCACCCACGGCGGCTTCTACCTCGGCTCGATCGGCGGACCCGCCGCGCGCCTGGCCCAGGACTGCATCAAGAAGGTCGAGGTGCTCGAGTACCCCGAGCTCGGTATGGAGGCGGTCTGGCGGATCGAGGTCGAGGACTTCCCCGCGTTCATCGTGGTGGACGACAAGGGCAACGACTTCTTCGCCGAGGTCACCGACGGCCCGCTGATCACCAGCCTGCGGGTGCGCTCGGCCGAGTAGGCCCCGCGAACGACGAATGCCCCGGTCCGTGCGGACCGGGGCATTCGGTGCGTCGGGTCACGGGCGGCTGGTGATGTTGCCGAGCGGCTCGAAGACCTCGTCGTTCTTGGGCTCCTCGGTGGCCGGCTCGACGGTCGGCTCGGGGTCGGCGGCCAGCAGTTCGAGCGCCTGCTCGATCGCGTTCGGGTCGACCGGGGTCGCGCTGTGCTCGGTGGGCACGGTCTCGGCAGCAACCGGGGTGGTGGTCTCGTCGGCCATGGCTTGGGCCGCCTTTCGGGTCATCAGATCGAACGGCCCGGAAGGATCCTCCTGGGCGCCCGGACAGTATCGTAGGGACCGTTAAATGTCCTATAAACGATCCACGCCCTTTCCTGTTCGTGGATGTTTGCGCGCGGTCTCATAGGCTGGACACTTCACGGGCGGACCAGCCATCACATCGGGGGAGGACATGGAGCATCAGGGGACACCGTCCACCGACGCACTGCGGTTCCAGGTGCTCGGCCCGGTGCAGGCCTGGCACGGCGAAAGGGCACTGGCCCTCGGCTCGCCGCAGCAACAGGCCGTGCTGACCGCACTGCTGCTCAGCCACGGCCGCCCGGTCACCACCGACGACCTGGTCGACGGCATCTGGGGCGAGCGCACCCCGCCGCAGGCACTGGCCGCACTGCGCACGTACGTCTCCCGCCTGCGCACCGTCATCGAACCGAACCGCGAGACCCGCAAGCCGGCCGAGATCCTGGTCTCGGTCTCCGACGGGTACGCGCTGCGGATCCCGGCGCAGTCGCTGGACCTCGCCAGCTTCGAGCGGCAGGTCGCCGAGGCCGCCGACGCCAAGTCGGCGGGCGACTACCGCGGTTCGCACGACCTCCTGCTCTCCGCCCTGGCACTGTGGCGCGGCAAACCGCTGCCCGGGGTGCCCGGCCCGTACGCGGAGGCGCAGCGCAACCGGCTGGCCGAGCGTCAGATCGCGGTCGCCGAGGAGCGCTGCGCCGTGGCACTGGAGATCGGCCTGCATGCCGAGGTGGTCTCCGAGCTGAGCGCGCTGTGCGCCGCGCAGCCGCTGCGCGAGCGGCTGCGCGAGCTGCTGATGCTGGCGCTGTACCGCTGCGGCCGACAGGCCGAGTCGCTGGGTGTCTACGCGGACACCCGCAAGCTGCTGATCGAGGAGCTCGGGGTCGAGCCCGGCAGCGGGCTGGCCGCGATGCACGCCCGGATCCTGGCCGGCGACCCGACGCTGATGCCGACCGCGGCGGCCGCGCCGCGCGGCGAGGTCGAGGAGTCGGCCGCTTTCGTGCCGCCCGCCCAACTGCCGGCGGACGTATCCGACTTCAGCGGGCGATCCAAGATCGTTCATGAGCTGCGGGACGTCCTGCGAGCCGGCTCCGGGCAGGCCGTGGTGGTCACCTCGCTGGCCGGCATCGGCGGCGTCGGCAAGACCACCCTGGCGGTGCACGTCGCCCACGGTCTGCGCCCGGACTTCCCGGACGGCCAGCTGTACGTGGACCTGCGCGGCGCGGGCGAGTCGCCCGCCGAACCGGCCGTGGTGCTAGGTGACTTCCTGCACGCGCTCGGCGTGACGGACACCCCCGACTCGCTCGACCAGCGCGCTGCGCTGTACCGCTCGCTGCTGGCCGACAAGCGGATGCTGATCCTGCTCGACAACGCCAGGGACGCCCGGCAACTGCTGCCGCTGATCCCCGGGGTCTCCGGCAACGCCGTGATGGTCACCAGCCGCTCCCGGCTGGCGGAGATCCCCGGCGCGCACCTGATCGACATCGAGGAGCTCACCCCGGACGAGGCGCTGGCACTGTTCTCGGCCATCGTCGGGATCGAACGGGTGGCCGCCGAACCGGAGGCCGCGCTGGCCGTGGTCACCGCGTGCGGCTTCCTCCCGCTCGCCGTCCGGATCGCCGCCGCACGCCTCGCCAGCCGGCCGCGCTGGAGCGTCTCGGACCTCGCGCGGCGGTTAGCGGACCAGCGGAACCGGCTCCAAGAACTCCAGCTCGGCAATCTGGCCGTGGAGACCACCATCGGTCTCGGCTACGGCCAGCTGCAGCCGGAGGAGGCTCGGGCGTTCCGCCTGCTCTCCGTCGTCGACTCGCCCGACCTGCCGCTGTCGGCCGTCGCCGCGTTGCTCGGCACCGAGGAACGCGCGGCCGAGGACCTGGCCGAGGCGCTGGTCGAGGCCAACATGCTGGAGTGCTTCACCCCGGGCCGTTACCGCTACCACGACCTGCTGCGGCTGTACGCGCAGCGGCAGAACGAGCGCCTCGGGGACACCGCCGAACAGCAGGCCGCCCTGCTGCGGCTGCTCGACCTGCTGCTCGCCACCTTGCAGAACGCCGCCCGGGTGCTCGAACCGGACGACGAGCTGAGCGAGCTGCTGCACGACTCGACCACCGCGGGTCTGCGGCTCGCGGACAGCACCTCCGCCCGGGACTGGCTGCGGTCCGAACTCGCGCTCCTGCTCAGCGCGGTGGAGCGGGCCGTCGACGGCCCGCCGGCCCTGCTGCGGCCGGGGGTCGACGTGGTGCTGGTGCTGCGCGCGCTGGTCGAGGACCCGACGCTGAGCCCGCGGATCGGCAACGCCCTGCGCACCGCGGCCTCCGGCGCCCAGACGCAGCGCGACACCGACGCGCTGGCCCGGATCCGGTACGCGCTGGGCCACGTCCAGCAGATGACCGGCGAGCTCACCGAGGCGGAGGCCTCGCTGCGACAGAGCCTCGGCCTCCAGGCACCGGACGACCTCACCCACCTGCGGGCGTCGGTCGCCAACGAGCTGGCCGTCGTCCTGGACCTGGCCGGCCGGACCGACGAGGCGCTGCCGTTCTACCAGCAGGCGCACGAGATCAGCCGGGCGCTGGGCGCCTCCATCGGCGAGGCCCGGCTGCTGGGCAACATGGCCCGGGCGTACGTCGGGCTGGGCCGGCACGCGGAGGCGGTGGAGTCGGCGCGGGCCGCCGTGGCGGTGGCCCGGACCGCCGGCAACACGCCGTGCCTGGCGGACACCCTGTACCAGCTGGGCGTGGTGCTGAGAGCCACCGGTTCGACGGCGGAGGCGGCGCGCGCGCTGCGCGAGGCGCACGGACTGTTCCAGTCGCAGCAGTTGAGGTTCTGGGAGGGCTACGCGCTGGCCCGGCTGGCAGCCTGCCTGCTGGACGAGGGCCAGCACCCGCAGGCGGCGGAGGCCGCCGAGGAGTCGCTGTCCATCGCCCAGGAGATCGACGCGGCCTACTGCCAGGGGCTGGCCAACGCGGCGCTCGGCGAGGCGCTGCTGGCGCTCGGGCAGCCGGCCCGCGGCCTGGCGTGCCTGAGCGAGGCGCACGCGGTCTTCACCCGGCTCGGTGTGCCCGAGGCCCTCCCCGTGCAGAGCCTCATCTCCGATCAGCACACCGAGCCCACCGCTCCCCCCGCGCCGTAGCCGCCTCTCCCCCCGGACCGGCGGCCTTCCCCCCTCGGTGCGTCGGCGTTCCCGCAGCCCCCCGGCTGCGGGAACGCCCTGACGCTTCCCCGGCGCTGAGGAAGACTCTGCCAGGTCCCGATTGACGTTCGATAAACGTCGCCGTACGCACCGTCGCCAAGGACGTCCGCGCAGGTCGGCGCGGTTCCCGGGAGTGCGCGCCATGCGGCGCGAAACGGCTCCGCTCACCACCCCGTCCGCACCCCGCGCTTCCACCGTCCGGTGGGATTGGCCCCATGGGTCACGAGTTGGCCGGAAAGGTGCCCCATCCGCCGGAGATCACGCATATTCTCGAAGGCCGGTACACCCGGCGAAGGGCGATCGACGTCTGACCCGTCTGAAGAACAGGGCAGCCCGTGCGCGACCATCGAAAACCCCTCGCGGGCCAGCCGCCGACCGTCCCGGTCCAGCGGCACCCGGCGTCGCAGGACGGCCCGACCGACCGCCCGCCCGCGTCGGACCGGCCCCGGCTGGCGGAGCGGCTCACCCGCCTGGACACCGCCGCCCGGCGGATCAACAGCTCGCTCGACCTCGCCACCACCCTGCGCAACCTCGGCCGCGTGCTCGTCCCGGCACTCGCCGACGCCCTGGTCGTCCAGCTGCGCGACCCGCTGCCCAACGTCGAACTCGCCACCGGCGAACCGGCCGCGCTGCGCGTCCACCACACCCAGGGCACCCGGCTCGGCCGCCGCTCCCGGCTCCGCCCGGTCGACCCCGGCGGGCCGCTCGCCCGCGCCCTGCGGCTGCGCCTGCCCACCGGCCCGGTGGTGCTCGGCCGGCCCGGCGCCGACCCGCACCGACCGCTCCTCACCGAACTCCTCGGCGCCCGCGGCCTCGGCCGGCTGCCCGCCGGCACGGCGCTGCTCGCCCTCCCGCTGCACGGGCGGGACACCGCCCTCGGCATGCTGCTGCTGGTCCGCCGCCCCGGCAAGGAGGGCCCGGCCGGCTTCGACGGCACCGACACCGCCACGGCCGGCCACCTCGCCACCCAGGCCGGGCTGGCCGTCGACACCGCGCTGCGCTACACCCGCGAGTGGGAGATCGCCGACCAGCTCCAGCGCTCCATGCTGCCCGCGCACCTCCCGCAGCCGCACGGCGTGCGCCTGGCGCACCGCTACCTGCCCGGCGAGCGCGGGGCGCAGGTCGGCGGCGACTGGTACGACTCCATCCCGCTGCCCGGCAACCGGGTCGCCCTGATCGTCGGCGACGTGATGGGCCACTCACTCACCTCGGCCGCCGTGATGGGCCAGCTGCGCACCAGCGCGCAGACCCTCGCCGGGCTCGACCTGCCACCGCACGAGGTCCTCTACCACCTCGACGAGCAGGCCCAACGCCTGGGCCGGGAACAGCACTTGGCGACCTGCGTGTACGCGGTCTACGACCCGATCGGCAACCGGGTGACGGTCGCCAACGCCGGGCACGTCCCGCCCGTGCTGGTCCGCCCCGACGGCGGCGCCGAACTGCTCGACCTGCCGGCCGGCGCCCCGATCGGCGTCGGCGGCGTCGACTTCGCCTCCGTCGAGCTGCCCGCGCCGCCCGGCTCCGCGCTGCTGCTGTTCACCGACGGGCTGGTGGAGACCCGGCGGCGCTCGCTCACCACCGGTCTCGAACTGCTGCGCGCCCGGCTCGCCGGCGCGCACGCGCACTCCCCCGAGCACCTGTGCCAGGAGGCGCTGCGGATCCTGCCGTCCGGCGACCGCGGCGACGACATCGCGCTGCTCGCCGCCGCCTTCGACGGCATCCCGGCCGAGGACGTCGCCTACTGGTACCTCCAGCCCCGGCACGAGACGCCCGGCCGGGCCCGCCGGCTGGCCGCCCACGCGTTGCGCCGCTGGGGGCTGGAACACCTCACCGAGAAGACCGAGTTGATGGTCAGCGAGCTGGTCACCAACGCGATCCAGCACGCCACCCGGCCGGTCACCCTGCGGCTGGTGCGCACCTCGCTGCTGCGCTGCGAGGTCGGCGACGACAACGCGGCCCTGCCCCGCCCCCGCCGGGCCGCGCCCGACGACGAGCGCGGCCGCGGCCTGCAGATCGTGGCCCGCTGTGCGGACCGCTGGGGCGCCACCCGGCTGGGCGCCGGCAAGGTGGTGTGGTTCGAGCAGCGCCTGCCGCGGCCGGGCCCGGGGGCCTGAGCGGCCGCCCGACGCGATCCGGAGGAGCCGGCCTAGCGGAACCTGCGGTCGGTGCGGGCGAGTTGGTGGAGAGCGAGCAGCACGTCGGGGCCGAGGACGGCCTCGGCGAGGACGGGCAGGCCGCGCAGCCGCAGCACGGCGCGCAGGACGTCGGCGTGGTGCAGCAGGCGCAGCGCCTCGGCGTACTCGTCGGCGTCGGCGGGCGCGGCCGCGTGCCAGGTCAGCAGCAGCGCCTTGACCACGGTGAACATCATCCGTCGGCCGCGCACCAGTTCGGCCCGGGTGTTCAGGCCGAACACCTCGATGGTGGCCGCTCCCTTCGGGGTGAGCGGGTCGTAGTCGCCGGAGGCCAGGTAGAGCCGCAGGTGGTCGGCCGGGTCCTCGCGGGACGGGTCGACCAGCAGCTGTTCGCCGGTGTCCGGGTCGCGCGGGAAGCGGTCGCGTTTCTGGTTGCTGTTGCAGTGGGCGCAGGCCAGCAGGTGGTTCTGCCAGTCGAAGGTGCGCAGCGGCGCCTGGGCGATCGGCTCGAAGTGGTCGATGTCGGTGCCCAGGTTGTCGCCGCAGTACATGCAGCGTTCCAGTCCGGGTGCCATCTGGCGCAGCATCAGCCGCAGTTGGGCCTTCTGCCGGACGGCCTTGTGCCAGGCGGCGCGGCCGGTCGCGGTGTTGGGGCCCGCGGTGTGGATGGCGGCGGTGTGGCGGGCGAGTTCGGCGGCGAGGTGCGGCTGCAGGCGCGGCCGCTGCAGCGGGATCACGGCTCTCTGCCGAGCAGCCGGGCGGCGACCTCGTCCGCGCGGGCGCCGAGCGAGGAGTTCAGTTTGGCGCCCAGCTCGCGGTACTCGGCGAGTTCGGCGTCCGAGGCCTGCCCGGTGTACAGCTTGCGTTCGAGGCGGACCAGCAGGCGGCGCTCCGCCTCGGCGGCCGGCGAGTAGCTGCTCGGCAGACCGAAGAGGTCGGAGACGGCGGTGTCGTCGCCGCTGCCGTAGAGGATCCGCTGGTGCAGGTCCTCGTCGAGGCGGTACGGGGCGCGGCCGGAGTCGGCGGACGGCAGGTGGACCAGCGCGCCGGGGTCGGCCGCCTGGCAGACGTACGGGCTGTGCGCGGCGACGATGAACTGGGCCTGCGGGAAGTGGCCGGTCAGCCAGCCGCCGATGCGCTGCTGCCAGGCGGGGTGCAGGTGGGCGTCGACGTCGTCGATCAGGATCGGGACGTCGGCGGGGGCGGCCGCGGCGACCGCGGAGGCGAGCAGGGCGAGGGCGGCGGTGCCCGCGCCGAGGTCGGCGAGCGGCACCTCCAGGCCGTCGCGGACCACGTACCGGCGGACCGGGTCGGAGACCTGCCAGCCGGGCGGCAGGATGCCGTCGGCGAGCAGCGCGGGGACGAGCGGGGCGCCGGGCCGGGCGGTGACGTAGTGGGCGCGGCGCAGCCGGGTGGAGGAGGCGGTGGACAGCCGCCAGCGCGGGGCCCCGTCGACCTCGACCACGGCGTCCGGCTGCCCGGGGGCGAGCCAGCGGGCGGCGGCGACCGGCGGATGCGCGCCGAGGGCCAGCGCGAGCGCTTTCAGCAGGGTGGTCTTCCCGGCGCCGGCCGGGCCGGCCAGCACCGTCCAGCCCGGTTCGCCGTCCAGCGCGAGGTCCACCTCCCGCGGCCCGGCGAAGCACTTGAGCCCGGCAACCCTGACCCGCGACACGTACACGGCCCACCCCCGTCGACTCGATCACGTACCGGAGGTATGCCCCCGTTGGGGGCTGCTCCAATCGGTGATCCGGACCGGAAGCTCGCCGAGCGCCTCGCGCAGCGCGGCGGCGAAGCGGTCGTACTCGGGGGTGCGGGCGGAGCCGGGGCGGTGGGCGAGGCCGATCCGCCGGCCGGGGGCGGGGGCGGCGAAGCGGACGGCGGCCAGCCGGTCGGTGCGGCCGGCCTCGACGTCGAGGGCGGTGGCGGGCAGCAGGGTCACCCCGAGCCCGCCGGCGACCAGCTGGACCAGGGTGGAGAGGCCGGCGGCCCGGGTGGTGGAGCCGCCCGCGTCGGCGCCGACCTCGCGGCAGATGTCGAGCGCCTGGTCGCGCAGGCAGTGGCCCTCCTCCAGGAGCAGGACGTCCAGGTCGAGCAGGACGTCCCTGGGGACGTCGATCCGGCCGGCGAGGTCGTGCTCGGGCGGGGTGACCAGGACGAAGTCCTCGTCGAAGAGCGGGATGTCGCGGGTCGGCGAGGCGCCGCCCGCTGGCAGCGCGAGCAGCAGGACGTCGAGCCGTCCGGCGGCCAGGCCCTCCAGCAGCGAGGGGGTGCGCTCCTCGTGGACGTGCAGCTCCAGGTCGGGGTAGCTGTCGCGGACCAGCCGGAGCACGGTGGGCAGCAGGTACGGGGCGACGGTCGGGATCACGCCCAGGTGGAGCGGGCCGGTGAACGGGCGGCGGGCGGCCTCCACCTCCTCGGTGAGCTCGTGCAGCGCGCCGAGCACCCGGCGGGCGTGGGCGGCGACCCGCTCCCCCAGCGGTGTGACGATCACCTTGCGTGTCGTACGCTCCACCAGTTGCGCGCCGAGCGCCTCCTCCAGGGCGGCCACCGCACCGGACAGCGCGGGCTGGCTGGTGCCGATCGCGGCGGCGGCGTCGCGGAAGTGCAGGTGCTCGGCGACGGCGGTGAAGGCCCTCAGCTGGGCCACGGTCGGGGTGCGGTGCCTGGGCTGAACAGTACTGATAGCTCTCTCCGATCAGATACATCGAGTGTAGCTATTTCCCCGATCAGTCCACGATGTGGGACTGTGGATCACGTCCGCAATCCGGACGCACCCTCCCCTCACGCCCTATCCAGGAGAAGCGAACGTGCTCACGATCGGTGACAAGTTCCCCGAGTTCGAACTCAACGCCTGCGTGGACCTCGACGCGGCGAACGCCTTCGCGCAGATCGACCACAAGACCTACGAGGGCAAGTGGAAGATCGTCTTCTTCTGGCCGATGGACTTCACCTTCGTCTGCCCGACCGAGATCGCCGCGTTCGGCAAGCTGAACGAGGAGTTCGCCGACCGTGACGCCCAGATCCTCGGCGTCTCCGGCGACAGCGAGTTCGTCCACCACGCGTGGCGCAAGGACCACAAGGACCTGCGCGACCTGCCCTTCCCGATGCTGGCCGACATCAAGCACGAGCTGATGCAGGCCTGCGGCGTCGAGGCCGCCGACGGCACCGCCCAGCGCGCCGTGTTCATCGTCGACCCGAACAACGAGATCCAGTTCGTCATGGTGACCGCCGGCTCCGTCGGCCGTAACCCCAAGGAGGTCCTGCGGGTGCTGGACGCCCTGCAGACCGACGAGCTGTGCCCGTGCAACTGGAACAAGGGCGAGGACACCCTCGACGCCCAGGCCCTGCTGGCGGGCTGACCCATGGCCCTGGACGAACTGAAGGCCGCGCTCCCCGAGTACGCCAAGGACCTCAAGCTCAACCTGGGCTCGGTCATCGGCAACTCCGACCTGCCCGAGCAGCAGCTCTGGGGCACCGTGCTGGCCTGCGCGATGGCCACCCGCTCGGCGGCCGTGCTGCGCGAGCTGGAGCCCGAGGCCCGCTCGTACCTCAAGCCCGAGGCCTACGAGGCCGCCAAGGGCGCCGCCGCGATCATGGCGATGAACAACGTCTACTACCGGACGCTGCACCTGCTCTCCGACAAGGAGTACGGGACCATGCGGGCCGGCCTGCGGATGAACATCATCGGCAACCCCGGCGTGGACAAGGCCGACTTCGAGCTGTGGTGCTTCGCCGTCTCGGCGATCAACGGCTGCGGCCAGTGCCTCGACTCGCACGAGGGCGTGCTGCGCAAGGCGGGTGTCGACCGCGAGGTGATCCAGGCCTCCATCAAGATCGCCGCCACGGTCCAGGCCGTCGCCGCGGTGCTCGACGCCGAGGCCCAGCTCGTCTGAGCCCGGCCCACCGGACGACGGAAGGGGCCCGAGGACCGACAGGTCCTCGGGCCCCTTCCGTTTTCGTCGCGCTACTTCACCCGGGCGGCCTCCAGCGCCTCGAAGACCTCCTGGCCGGCGGCGTTGCGGCGGCGGAGGTGGCCGACCACCGTGTTGGTGACCGCGATCAGCGGGACGGAGACGATCGCGCCGGCGATGCCGCCGACGATCGAACCGGCGGCGACGCCGAGCACCACCCCGAGCGGGTGGACCCGCACCGCCCGGCCCAGGATCAGCGGCTGCAGGATGTGGCCCTCGATCTGCTGGACGGCCACCAGCACCACCAGCGTCATCAGCGCGGTGAACGGCCCGACCGCGACCAGCGCGATCAGCACCGCGATCGTCCCGGTGACCAGGGCGCCGACCAGCGGCACGAACGCCCCCAGGAAGATGATCACCGCCAGCGGCAGTGCCATCGGCACCCCGAGCAGTTCCATGCCGACGCCGATGAACAGGGCGTCGATGAAGGCCACCGCCACCGTCCCGCGCACGTACGCGGTGAGCGTCGCCCACGCCTTGGGGCCGGCTCCGGCCATCGCGTAGCGCGAGTGCAGCGGCAGGCCGCGCAGCACCCACCCCCAGATCCGGGCGCCGTCGTACAGCAGGAAGAAGGTGCTGAACGCGGTGAGCACCACGCCGGTCAGCACCTCGACGGCGATGGTCACCCCGGTGAAGCCCGCCGAGGTGATCTGCTCCGAGTTGGTGCCGATCGCCTTGGAGATCTGGTCGGCGAAGTCGTTGATCTGCTGCTGGGTCAGGTGCAGCGGCCCGTCGACCAGCCAGTCGCGGACCGAGGTGACGCCCTCCTGGACCCGGCCGGTGACCTTGTCGAGGTTGGTGGACACCTGCCAGACCACGAACCAGCCGACCAGCCCGATGCCGGCGATGCCGCTGAGGAAGGTGCCCGCCGCCGCGAGCGAGCGCGGCACGCCGTGCCGGCGCAGCCAGGAGACGGTCGGCTCCAGCAGCGCGGAGATCAGGATCGCGGCGAGCAGCGCGAAGGCGACCAGCCGCAGGGTGTCGACCACCCGGAAGACGATGTAGAGGGCGACGCCCAGCAGCAGCAGCCGCCAGGCGGACTCGGCCGCGACCCGCAGGCCCCACGGCACGGCCTCGGCGGGGGTGGCGGGCCGGCCGAGCGGATGGGTGCTCGGCGCGGCGAAGCGCACCGGCGTGCGCGGCGCGGGGACGCCCTGCCCGGCCCGGTCGCCGTCCGCCGCGTCGGCGGGCTCTCGCCCGGCGGCGTCCCGGCCGGCGGCCGCCGCGGGGACCGCGGCGTGCAGGCGCTCGACCCGGGCGGCCAGCAACCGCGCCTCGGCGGCCTCCCGTTCGGCCTGCGCCCGTTCGGCCTCCGCGCGTTCGGCGGCGGCCAGGGCGCGGCGGTGCCGCTCGGCGGCGGCGAGCGCGCCGGCCGCCACCGCCCCGGCCTTGGCCAGCCCGCGCCAGCCCTTCGAGTCCCGCTCCTCTTCCGGCATGACAACCCCCGTTAGACCGCTCCGCCGTGGATCGCGCCACGGCCGTCCCCACGACGCTACCCGGCCGTCAGGCAAGTGTGGCGACGGCCCCGGAAGCCGACGGAGAACCGCTGGTGACAAATCGGGACGGACCATCCGGTTTCAGACCGTCGGGGGTGGGGAGGAGGCCGGTAGAGCCAACTGAACGCGGACCGGCCGGGGCCGGAGGTACCAGGACCCTCTCCGGCTCCCCGCGTCCGCACCACCGGCCGCACCGCCCGTGAGCGCACTGGTCAGCGCCGCCCGGGCGGCGCTGCCGGCGCTCCGCAGGCCGCTGTCTCGCGGCAGCACGAAGGCCCCGCTCCGCAAGCGCGGAGCGGGGCCTTCGGCACGGTCGGTACCGGCCTAGTACCAGTGGTGCGACTGCCAGAACGACCAGGCGCCGCAGGGGCTGCCGTAGCGGCTGTTCATGTAGTTCAGGCCCCACTTGATCTGGGTCGCGGGGTTGGTCCGCCAGTCGGCGCCGGCCGAGGCCATCTTGGAGCCGGGCAGCGCCTGGACCAGTCCGTACGCGCCGGACGAGGCGTTGGTGGCGGTGTAGTCCCAGCCGCTCTCGCGCTTCACGATCTGGCTGAAGCACTGGAACTGGTTGGCGTCGCCGATGATCTGCAGCGCCATGTCCTGGACGGACCCGGGGCTGATCGACGCGAGCGCGCTGCGGGCGGCCGACCGGTTGGCCTCCTCCTGCTTGCGCTTCTCGTCGGCCGCCTTGGCAGCCTTGTCCGCGTCGGCCTTGGCCTGCGCGTCGGCGGCGGCCTTCTGCCGGGCGGCCTCTTCGGCAGCCTTCTTGGCGGCGGCGTCGGCGGCCACCTGCTGGGCGTTCGCCTGGGCGGCGAAGCCGTCGCTGACGTTCTGCGCCTGCAGGCCGGTGGGCACGTCGGCGAGCAGCGTGGCGCTCGCGACGTCGACCGTCTGGACGGCCTTGCCCTCACTACCCGAGGCGGCACCCACGACGGCACCGACGGCGGTCACCGCGGTGGCGGAGGCGACAGCGACTCCCCGGACCGAGATCCGAGTCACATGGTTTCCTTCCAGCAGCTCCCGTGCGCGACCGTACGGGTGCGATCTGCCCCTTGCACCGGCCTCCGCACTGCTCTGGTCACGGGAGGCGCTGGCCCGGCCGACCGGCCGAGCTGACCTCGGACGGGCGGTTGGATCGAGCGGCGTACGGCCTTTCGGTGTTCAGTTTTCCGCCCGCCGACCGGAGTTGCCGGGCGTGGATCTGCCGTACGCGGGGCCTGACAGAACCCTCACCATGCCGCACCGGGACGTGTCTACGCAATTCCCGGTTGCGTGGCGGATCTCACAGACTTCGCCGAGCTGGGGGTTTGGCGAAAAGTCGGACGAGCGCCAGTCAGATGTGATGACAACAAAGGGAGTCTGCCGCTATGCGACAGACTCCCTTTGCCCGACTATGTCCCACTTCAGGGCTGGATGTCCTCCAGCATCTCGGTCACCAGCGCGGCGATCGGCGAGCGCTCCGAGCGGGTCAGGGTGATGTGCGCGAAGAGCGGATGGCCCTTCAGCTTCTCCACCACCGCGACCACGCCGTCGTACCGGCCGACCCGCAGGTTGTCCCGCTGGGCGACGTCGTGGGTGAGCACCACCCGCGACCCCTGGCCGATCCGGGACAGCACGGTGAGCAGGACGTTCCGCTCCAGCGACTGGGCCTCGTCCACGATCACGAAGGCGTCGTGCAGCGAGCGCCCGCGGATGTGGGTGAGCGGGAGAACCTCCAGCATCCCGCGGGAGATCACCTCTTCGATCACGTCCGGGGTGGTGACCGCGGAGAGGGTGTCGAACACCGCCTGGGCCCAGGGGCCCATCTTCTCCGCCTCACTGCCCGGCAGGTAGCCCAGCTCCTGGCCGCCGACCGCGTACAACGGCCGGAACACCATCACCTTGCGGTGCTGCTGCCGCTCCAGCACCGCCTCCAGGCCGGCGCAGAGCGCCAGCGCGGACTTGCCGGTGCCCGCCCGGCCGCCCATCGAGACGATCCCGACCTCGGGGTCGAGCAGCACGTCCAGCGCGATCCGCTGCTCGGCGCTGCGACCGCGCAGCCCGAACGCCTCGCGGTCCCCGCGCACCAGGCGGACCTGCCCGTCCTGGGTGACCCGGCCGAGCGCCCTGCCCCGCTCCGAGTGCAGCACCAGACCGGTGTGCACCGGGAGTTCGGCGGCGCCGTCGATGTCCACCGGGACGTGCTCCGCGTTGAACAGGGTGTCCACCTGGTCGCCGGAGACGTGCAGCTCCGTCATGCCCGTCCACCCCGAGGTGATCGCCAGCTCGGCCCGGTACTCCTCGGCCAGCAGGCCGACCGAGCTCGCCTTGATCCGCAGCGGCAGGTCCTTGGAGACGACGGTGACGTCGTACCCCTCCGCCTGCAGGTTGCGGGCGACCGCGAGAATCCGGGTGTCCGCCTCGCCGCCCCCGACCCGGTAGCCGGCCGGCAGTATCGAGGTGTCCGAGTGGTTCAGCTCGACCCGGATCGTGCCGCCCAGGTCCCCGACCGGGATCGGCTCGTCCAGCCGACCGTGGCGGACCCGGTAGTCGTCCAGCATGCGCAGCGCCTGGCGGGCGAAGTAGCCCAGCTCCGGGTGGTGCCGCTTGGCCTCCAGCTCGGTGACCACCACCACCGGCAGGACGACCTCGTGCTCCTCGAAGCGGGTCATGGCCAACGGGTCGGCCAGGAGCACGCTGGTGTCGAGAACGTACGTGCGCCGGTCTGGTGTCCGGCGGCTCTTGGTACTGACCACTAGGCCTCCAGAGCGGGTGACCCGACGTCACCCGCGGCTCACCGGTCCCCGCGACCCCGGTGGCCGGGGTACCGGTCTGAGTGGTCTATGCCCACCGGAGGCCTACCATGAACCCGCCGGAGCGAACAGCGGGATCACAACCGGTGAACGTTTCCCCTCCCCGACCTGCGGGTATGCCAACCTGACCGGCGGTCAGCCACCGTACGGACCGGAGACGGTCCCGGCCGCAGGCCCACGCCCCGGCGTGCGGCAGCCCTCGCCGGAGGCGACTCTCAGAGGCCCGAAGCCCCACGTGTCGAAGACCCCCGCCGGAGGCGAGTGGCAGACCGGGGGCGAGCGTCAGAGGCCCATCCGCCGGTTGCGCAGCTGGTAGTCCCGCAGCGCCCGCAGGAAGTCGACCTTGCGGAAGGCCGGCCAGTACGCCTCGCAGAAGTAGAACTCGCTGTGCGCGCTCTGCCAGAGCAGGAAGCCGGACAGCCGCTGCTCGCCCGAGGTGCGGATGACCAGGTCGGGGTCGGGCTGGCCCTTGGTGTAGAGGTGCTCGGCGATGTGCTCGACGTCGAGGATCCCGGCCAGCTCCTCGATCGAGGTGCCGCGGCCGGCGTGCTCCTGGAGCAGCGAGCGGACCGCGTCGGCGATCTCCTGCCGCCCGCCGTACCCGATCGCGACGTTGACCGTGATGCCCTGGATGTGCGCGGTGGTCGCGGCGGCCTCCTTCAGCACCTCGGCGGTCCGGTCGGGCAGCATGTCGAGCGCGCCGACCGGGTTGACCTTCCACCGCCCGGCGGCGACCAGCCCCCGCACCGCGTCCTCGATGATGCCGAGCAGCGGCACCAGCTCCTCGGCGGGCCGGGAGAGGTTGTCGGTGGAGAGCATCCAGAGGGTGACGACCCGGACGTGGGTCTCGTCGCACCAGCCGAGGAACTCACTGATCTTGTCGGCGCCGCGCTGGTGGCCGTAGGCGGTGGTGCCGCCGGTGGCCTTGGCCCAGCGGCGGTTGCCGTCGAGGATCACGCCGATGTGGCGGGGGGTGTTGTTGAGGTGCACCTCGACCCGGCGGCCGTAGAGCCGGTAGGCGTTGTCCAGCAGGCTCCGAAGCCCCGGCGTGCGCTCGACCACATCGCGCAGACCCATTGTGTACGGCCCCTCCGTGCTGATTGACCCGGGTGCGAACTCCCCCGGCGCAGCCTACTCCGGGTGGGTGGACGGCGGTAAAGCCGCAGGTACCGGAGTTGTCACAGTCCGCACTCGGATACGGAACGGTCTCCGCTTCCTTAAGCGGCCCCTAAGCCCCGATCCGGGTCCTTGACGCTTGCCATTGGTCTAGTCCAGCGTGTGGTCAGCACCACATCGGCACCACTGCGGACCCTCCCCCACAGCGGAGCCGCCGCGCCCCCCACCGCGGCGGCTCCTTCCCTCCCGCTCCTGTTTCCCAGGAACCACCCCAGGAGACCCCCACATGGCCCGTACGCTGCAGCAGCCGTCCCACCGGCGCCGCAACAAGCTCCCCGCCGTGCTCGCCGCCGGCACCACCGCGGCGGCCCTGGCCGCCACCGGCCTGACCCTGTTCGCCGGCGGCGCCGATGCCGCGGTCGGCAACCTGGTGGGCAACGGCGGCTTCGAGGCCGGCAACCTGTCCGGCTGGAGCTGCGCCGGCACCGCCGCCGTCGCCTCCGCCCCGGTCCACACCGGCTCGTACGCGCTCACCGCCACCCCGAGCGCCGCCGCCACCGCCGAGTGCACCCAGACCGTCAGCGTGCTGCCGAACAGCTCGTACACGCTGTCCAGTTGGGTCCAGGGCCCGTACGTCTACCTGGGCGCCCGGGGCACCGGCGGCACCGACCCGTCCACCTGGTCGAGCCAGAGCGCCTGGAACCAGCTGTCCACCACCTTCACCACCGGTGCGAACACCACCAGCGTCACCCTGTACGTGCACGGCTGGTACGGCCAGTCCGCGTACAGCGCCGACGACGTCCAGCTGATCGGCCCGGGCGGCACCGCCTCCCCGTCCCCGTCGCAGACCTCCGCGTCGCCCTCCCCGTCGCAGACCTCGGCCTCGCCGTCGCCGTCGCGGACCTCCGCGTCGCCGTCGCCCTCGCAGACCTCGACCTCGCCGAGCCCGTCCGCGACCGTGACCACCCAGCCGCCGACCGGCAACCTGCCCAAGCACGTGCTGACCGGTTACTGGCAGAACTTCGACAACGGCGCGCCGGTCCAGCGCCTGCGGGACGTCCAGGCGAACTACGACATCATCGCGGTGTCCTTCGCCGACGCGACCACCACCCAGGGCGCGATCAGCTTCACCCTGGACCCGGCGCTCGCCTCCAAGCTCGGCGGCTACACCGACGCCGACTTCAAGGCGGACATCGCGGCCAAGCACGCGGCCGGCAAGCGGGTCGTGCTCTCGGTCGGCGGCCAGAACGGCGCGATCAGCGTCGGCAACGCCACCGCGGCCACCAACTTCGCGAACACCGCGTACGCGCTGATCCAGCAGTACGGCTTCGACGGCATCGACATCGACCTGGAGAACGGCGTCGACCCGACGTACATGTCGCAGTCGCTGCACACCCTGCAGTCCAAGGTCGGGCCGAACTTCATCCTGACCATGGCGCCCGAGACCATCGGCATGTACTCCACCGCCGGTGCGTACTTCCAGCTCGCGCTGAACACCAAGGACATCCTGACGGTCGTCAACACCCAGTTCTACAACTCGGGCGGCATGAACGGCTGCGACGGCAAGGTGTACACCCAGGGCACCATCGACTTCATCACCGCGCAGGTCTGCACCCACATCCAGGGCGGCCTGCGTCCCGACCAGGTCGGCATCGGCGTCCCGGCGTCCTCCCAGGCGGCCGGCGGCGGCTACGTCAACTCCACCGTGGTCAACAACGCGCTGGACTGCCTGGCCACCGGCAACCACTGCGGCAGCTTCGTCCCGCCGGCCAAGTGGCCGACCATCCGCGGTGCGATGACCTGGTCGACCAACTGGGACCAGAAGAACGGCAACGACTTCTCCACCAACGTCGGCAACTTCGCCCACGCCATGCCGTAACTCCTGAACGTGCGGCGCCTCTTGAGGGTGGGGCCACCGCACTTGAATAGGGGCCCGTCGTACCGCTGGGGTACGGCGGGCCCCGCCCATTCCCCCGCACCCTCACCGCCGCAGTCGGCGCCCCAGGTACGCCCCGCCGCCGAGCAGGACCAGCAGCAGTCCGACCGCGGCCGGCGCCCAGGGGCCGGTTGGCCCTCCGTCGGCTCTGCTCGGTCGCCATGCGGCACTACTCCCTCAGTGGTTCACCAGGGCGAGCAGTGTGCCAAGAAGCATGGCCGGACCGAAAGCGAGTTCGGTGCCGCGCCCGGCGCGGCGGGTGAGGAGGAGGGCGACGGCCCAGAGGCCGGCCAGCAGGCAGGTGTAGAAGAGGCCGCTGGTGAGGGCCCGCAGGCCGTAGAGGCCGAGGACGGCGCCGAGGGCGGGAGCGAGCTTGACGTCGCCGAAGCCGAGCGGCGCGAACAGCGCGAGCAGGCCGAAGAGCAGGCCGAGCGCGGCGGCGGCGAGCAGGCAGCGCAGCAGCACGGCGGGCCGGTGCTCGACCAGCGGGAGCAGGACGGCGGTGCCGGCCAGCAGCGGCAGGGTGAGCGGGTCGGGCAGCCGGTGCACCGCGGCGTCCACGAAGGCGAGCACCACGCCGAAGGCGGCCGTCCAGGCGAGCAGCAGCACCACCGGCGCTTCGGCGGTGGCGGCGACCGCCCAGCCGACCGCGGCGCAGACCGCCTCGACGCTGCCGGGCGGCGGTCCGGTCCGGCTGCGGCAGCGGGCGCAGCGCCCGGTGGGCAGCGCCGGCAGCGGCCGCGGGCAGCAGTCGCGGCGCGGCTCTCCGGACGGCACGGCGAAGCGCACCGCGGTGGCGCGCAGCAGCGGCGCGAGCAGCAGTCCGACCGCGGCCCCGGTCCATGCCCAGTCCACAGGCCCTCCCCCGTCCGGTTGGGGGCGAGACTAGTCGCCCGTCCGTGTCCAGGTGGCGAACACCACGGAGTAATCGGCGTAACACCGCCGTAAAGTGGGTGGGTATGCAGGTCATCCAGTCCAGCAAGCTCGCCAATGTCTGTTACGACATCCGCGGCCCGGTGCTCGACGAGGCGATGCGGCTGGAGGAACAGGGCCACCGCATCCTGAAGTTGAACACCGGCAACCCGGCCGCCTTCGGTTTCGAGGCGCCGCCGGAGATCCTGCAGGACATTCTGCGCAACCTCGCCTCCGCGCACGGCTACGGCGACTCCAAGGGCCTGCTCTCGGCCCGCCGCGCCGTGGTGATGCACTACGAGGAGCGCGGCCTGCACGGCCTGACGGTCGACGACGTCTTCCTCGGCAACGGCGTGTCGGAGCTGATCCAGCTCGCCATGACCGCGCTGCTGGACGACGGCGACGAGGTGCTGGTCCCGGCGCCGGACTACCCGCTGTGGACGGCGTCGGTCTCGCTGGCCGGCGGCACCGCCGTGCACTACCGCTGCGACGAGCAGTCCGAGTGGTACCCGGACCTGGCGGACATCGAGGCCAGGGTCACCGACCGGACCCGGGCCATCGTGGTGATCAACCCGAACAACCCGACCGGCGCGGTCTACCCGCAGGAGGTGCTGGAGGGGATCGTCGAGATCGCCCGGCGGCACAAGCTGGTGGTCTACGCGGACGAGATCTACGACAAGATCCTCTACGACGACGCGGTGCACGTGCCGCTGGCGACGCTGGCGCCGGACCTCTTCTGCGTCACCTTCAACGGCATGTCCAAGTCGTACCGGGTGGCCGGCTTCCGCAGCGGCTGGATGGTGCTCTCCGGCGACCGGCACCGGGCCCGCAGCTACATCGAAGGGCTGAACGTGCTGGCCTCGATGCGGCTGTGCGCCAACATGCCGGCCCAGCACGCGGTGGCCGCGGCGCTCGGCGGCCGGCAGTCGATCAAGGACCTGGTGCTGCCCGGCGGGCGGCTGCTGGCCTCCCGCGACGCGGCGTACGAGCTGCTGAACCAGATCCCCGGCGTCAGCTGCGTGAAGCCCAAGGGCGCGCTGTACGCCTTCCCCCGGCTGGACCCGCAGGTCTACAAGATCAAGGACGACGCGCAGATGGTCCTGGACCTGCTGCGCTCGCAGCGGATCCTGATCGTCCAGGGCACCGGCTTCAACTGGCCCGAGCCCGACCACTTCCGCCTGGTCACCCTGCCGCGCCCGGAGGACATCACGGACGCGGTCACCCGGATCGGCGACTTCCTGGCCGGGTACGTCCAGCCGTAGCCGCAGCCGCGACCGCGCCGGAAACACCGGAAGGGCCCCGGGGAACGTTTCTTCCCCGGGGCCCTTCCGTGTGCGGGTCAGCCCAGGCGCTTGACCAGGCTGCGGTACTCGTCCCAGAGCTCGGTCGGGGTGTGCTCGCCGAACATCTCCAGGTGGGCCGGGACCAGCGCGGCCTCCTGGCGCCAGATGTCGGCGTCCACCGAGAACAGCAGCTCCTGGTCGGCGGCGGAGAGCTCCAGGCCGTCCAGGTCGAAGCCCTCGACGGTCGGCAGCACGCCGATCGGGGTGTCGACGCCCTCGGCGGTGCCCTCCAGGCGCTCGACGATCCACTTGAGCACGCGGCTGTTCTCGCCGTAGCCCGGCCAGACGAACTGGCCGTCGCTGTTCTTGCGGAACCAGTTGACGTAGTAGATCTTCGGCAGCTTGCCGGCGTCGGCCGAGGCGCCGACCTTCAGCCAGTGCGCGAAGTAGTCGCCCATGTTGTAGCCGCAGAACGGCAGCATGGCGAACGGGTCGCGGCGCAGCTCGCCGACGGTGCCCTCGGCGGCGGCGGTCTTCTCGGAGGCGATGTTGGCGCCCAGGAAGACGCCGTGCTGCCAGTCGAAGGACTCGGTGACCAGCGGGACGGCGGTGGCCCGGCGGCCACCGAAGAGGATGGCGGAGATCGGGACGCCCGCCTGGTCCTCCCACTCGGGGGCGATGGTCGGGCACTGCGCGGCCGGGACGGCGAAGCGGGCGTTCGGGTGGGCCGCCGGGGTGCCGGACGCCGGGGTCCAGTCGTTGCCGCGCCAGTCGGTCAGGTGCGCGGGGGCCTCGTCGGTCAGGCCCTCCCACCAGACGTCGCCGTCGTCGGTCAGCGCGACGTTGGTGAAGACGGTGTTGCCCCACAGCGTCTTGATCGCGTTGGCGTTGGTGTCCTCGCCGGTGCCGGGGGCGACGCCGAAGAAGCCGGCCTCGGGGTTGATGGCGTAGAGCCGGCCGTCGGCGCCGAAGCGCATCCAGGCGATGTCGTCGCCGATCGTCTCGACCTTCCAGCCGGGGATGGTCGGCTGGAGCATCGCCAGGTTGGTCTTGCCGCAGGCGGACGGGAACGCGGCGGCGACGTACTTGACCTCGCCGGACGGCGGGGTGAGCTTGAGGATCAGCATGTGCTCGGCCAGCCAGCCCTCGTCGCGGGCCATGGTCGAGGCGATCCGCAGCGCGTAGCACTTCTTGCCGAGCAGGGCGTTGCCGCCGTAGCCGGAGCCGAAGGACCAGATCTCACGGGTCTCCGGGAAGTGCGAGATGTACTTGGTGCTGTTGCAGGGCCACGGCACGTCCTGCTCGCCCTCGGCCAGCGGGGCGCCGACGGTGTGCACGGCCTTGACGAACTCGCCGTCCTCGCCGAGCTGGTCGAGCACGGCCTGGCCCATCCGGGTCATCACGCGCATCGAGACGGCGACGTAGGCGGAGTCGGTGATCTCGACGCCGTACGCGGCCAGCGGGGAGCCGACCGGGCCCATCGAGAACGGCACGACGTACATCGTGCGGCCCTTCATCGAGCCCCGGAAGAGGCCGTTCGCGCCGGCGAAGATCTCCCGCATCTCGGCGGGGGCCTTCCAGTGGTTGGTCGGGCCCGCGTCCTCCTCCTTCTCGGAGCAGATGAAGGTGCGGTCCTCGACGCGCGCGACGTCGGTGGGGTCGGAGGCGGCGTAGTACGAGTTGGGGCGCTTGGTCTCGTCGAGCTTGGTGAAGGTGCCCTGGGCGACCAGGAGGTCCGCGAGGCGCTGGTACTCCTCCTCGGAGCCGTCGCACCACTCCACGCGGTCCGGCTGGGTCAACTCGGCGATCTCGCCGACCCAGTCCACCAGGCGCTGGTGGCGGGTGGGCGCGGACTCGGCGAGCGCAGAGATCTCGAGGGACACGATCGCTCCGTTTCACACCATCTCGGCCAGGAGACGGCATCGCGGTTGGTTGAGGGTGCTTACACCGTAGCCCCGTACACCAGCCCGCCCTTCGGCAGAACGGAGCAGTTGACGCAATCTTTACTACGAAGTGGCAGAATCGACGGGCTTGCGGAGGGCTTGGTGACACCTCGCGAGGCCCGGGGTGACCGTCCTCAACACTCCAGAACGTCTAAAAGTGACGATCGCCACTGACTACGGGCCAGTAACCTACGGTTCCGTAGGATGCTGCCCATGACTGCGGAAGCGACAGCGGACGGGGCTGCGGAAGCCCTCCTGATCAAGCCCAAGTGGCGCGGCTGGCTGCACGCCGGGATGTTCCCGGCCGCCGTCGCGGCGGGCATCGTGCTGATCTGCCTGGCCGGCACGACGGCGGCCACGGTCGCCTGCGTGGTCTACTCGGTCAGCGCCTGGATGCTCTTCGGCGTGAGCGCGGTGTACCACCGCTTCGCCTGGGGCCCGCGCGGCGACGCCGTGCTGCGGCGCCTCGACCACGCCAACATCTTCCTGATCATCGCCGGCACCTACACCCCGTTCACCATCCTGCTGCTGGACGGGGCGCGGCAGCAGGTCCTGCTCTGGCTGGTGTGGGGCGGCGCGCTCGCCGGCATCGCCTTCCGGGTGTTCTGGGTCGGCGCTCCGCGCTGGCTCTACACGCCCTGCTACGTGGCGCTGGGCTGGGCCGCGGTCTTCTTCCTGCCGGACTTCCTGCACAAGGGCGGCGCCGCCGTACTCACCCTGATCATCGTCGGCGGCGTGCTCTACACCCTCGGCGGCGTGGTCTACGGGCTCAAGCGGCCCGACCCGTCACCGCGCTGGTTCGGCTTCCACGAGGTCTTCCACGCGTTCACCCTGGGCGCGTTCATCGTCCAGTACGTGGGCATCTCGATCGTCGCCTACACGGCGGCCTGAGGCCCCGCCGCTCAGGCGGCGTCCAGCCGTTCCCGGGCCCGGCGGCAGCGCTCGCAGTGCGCCGCGTCGGGCCCGTCGCCCGCCCTGCGCACGTGCGCCCTGGAGCTGAAGCGGCGGCCGACGTAGGCCATCACCGCGAGCACCTCCACGGCGGACACCGCCCAGACCGCCCGGGGGCCGCCGAGCAGGTAGCCCGCCACCACCGCGAGGGCGGCGGCGACCGCGGCCACGCCGCCCCAGAACTGCTCGGGACCGAACTCCATGCGAAGACCCCCCGTCGTCTGATTGGGCATCAGATCCATCCCCACCCAGGGTGACATGTGCAGCACCCGGTGGGGCGAACGGGGGGTCAACGTTGCGGCAACACCGGTGGAGCCCGTGTGAAGGTCAGGTCCGGCGGCGCCGGAGCGCGACGGTCAGCCCGGTGACGGCGGTGACGCCGACCGCCGCGCCGGCCGTGGCCAGCGGCAGGACGCCGCCGCGGTCGGCCGCCGCGTCGTCGTAGCCGCCGCCCTTGCCGGCCCGGTCGTACGCCGAGCCGGGCAGCTTGTCGCCGTACCGCTGGTGCACCAGCTTCTGGTACCCGGCGACGCTCGTCCCGCCCTCGCCGACGGACCGGCGGGCCTCGTCGTCCAGCGGCAGCACCCGGTCGCCGCGCAGCACGTACCAGGCGTTGATCTGCGGCTCCCGGAAGGCGGTGCCGCCACCGGCCGCCGCCTTCGCGGCGTAGTCGGCCTCGTCGCCGCCGGAGGCGATGTTCACCACCTTCCAGGACGCGCCCTGCCGGACGGTCCACACCGAGGCCCGCTGCCCGTCGGCGGCCACCGCCGTGGTCGCGGCGAACTCCGCCGTCGCGACCGACGCGTCCGGTCGCCCGGCGACGAACTCGGCGGAGAGGCTGTAGACCGCCACCGTGTCGCCGGTCAGCCGCGGCGCCGCCTCGCCGGCGGCCCGCGCCTCCTCGGCGGCCCCGATCGCGAGCTGCTGGTTCGGCGGGACGCCCTTGCGGGCGAAGAAGTGCCCCAGCTGGTCCAGGACGGCCGGGGTCTGCGCCGCGCCCCGGGCGGCCGCCAGGTCCCCGGCGCCGAGCGGGGCGGGCTGCGCCGGCCCGCCGGCCGCCGTGGCGAGCGGCGCGGCGGCGAGCGCGAGGCCGGCCGCCAGGAGGGCGGCGGCGGCGGTTCGGGCGAGGTGCTTGCGGTAATCGGTCATGGCTCGCTCCTCACGCGCCGATCCGGTACAGGGAGTGGGTCCAGGAGAACGAGCTGTTGTTCACGTAGTACCAGTAGTCCGCCCAGTTGTAGCGGTAGTTGGACGGCCACGGGTCGCCCCAGTAGACCCAGTTGTTGGCGGTGTCGTAGCCGTAGACGACGTGCATGTGGCCGCCGCCGGAGCTCCACTGGATGCGGGTCTCGATCGGCCGGTTGGCGTCCACCTCGGTCTGCACGGTGGTGTAGCGCAGGTACCCGGTGACGTACGAGCCGGGGTTGATGCCGATCCAGCTGAGGCCGTTCTGGACGTCGCCGAGGGTGGCCTGGCTGTTGGGGCAGCTGGAGTTGACCGAGCGGCCGAAGGCGGCGTTGCAGAACTGGTTCTGGCTGTAGCCGTAGCCGTAGAAGGTGGCGATGGTGTTGCCGCTCGCCGCCCAGCACCAGTTGGTCTGCTGCTGTTGCTGCATGGTGATGTTGAGCTTGCGCCAGGTGCCGTCCAGGGCGGCCGCGGCGGTGGGGGCGCCGGGCGCGGCGAGGGCGGCGGGGACGGCCGCCTGGGCGGCCCGGGCCGGGGCGGTGGTCACCGCCGTCAGGGTGGGGGCGAGGACGCCCAGGGCGAGCGCAGCGACGGCACGGCGCAGCCGGGTCCGAGTGCGTGGCATGGGGGATTTCCTCCTTGCGTCTGCGCAGGAGAGGGATGTGGGGGCAGCGGCGTCCGGACGCGCTGCCGATGAGCATCCGGCGTTGCCGGGTACCGGTCAACGCCCGTCCCCCGCGCCGGCGTTCGGATGTGAACGGACCGCGTCCCGATGTGAACGGCGCGGCTGCGAGCAGCGCGGAAATCGCCGGGACCGGTGACAACGGCGCCCACGGGTGTGAATATTCACGCTCTACTCCCGGAGGTGCCGATGCCGTACGCCGACCGGCCCGACCTGGTGACCGCCCTGCGCACCGGGCCGTTCCACCTCGCCCTGCGCACCGCGATCACCGCCCGCGGGCTCGCGCTGCACCGGGTCCGCGAACACCTGGCCCAGCGCGGGGTGCGGGTCGGGGTGACCAGCCTGAGCTACTGGCAGCAGGGCCGGCGGCGGCCCGAGCGGCCCGAGTCGCTGCGCGCGGTCCGGGCGCTGGAGGAGGTGCTGGAGCTGCCCGCGCACTCGCTGACCCGGCTGCTGGGCCCCCGGCAGGCCGCGCCCGGCCCGGCCGCCCCGGCCACCCGCCCCTACCGCGACCTGATCGCGCCGGCCGAGGCGGTGGACGGGCTGCTGGCCGTCCTGTCCGGGCCGCCGGGCACCGCGCTGCACACCGTCACCCACCTGGAGCGGATCCGGGTCGGCGCGGACCGGCGGCAGGTCAGCCGCGACTCGCAGCACGTGCTGCGCGCGCACCGCGACGGCATCGACCGCTACCTGGCGATCTACCAGGGCGATCCGGGCTGCGACATCGAACGGGTCGCCGTCCGCGCCGAGGAGAACTGCCGGCCCGGCCGGATCCGCCGCGACCGGGCGGCCGAGCTGCTGGTCGCCGAGCTCCTGCTGGACCGGCGGCTGCGCACCGGCGACACCCACCTGCTGTCGTACGGCTTCGACGACGCGCCGGCCGCGGAGGCCAGCCAGGAGTACGTCCGCGGCTTCAACGCGGGCGCCGGGCAGTACGTCCTGCAGGTCAGCTTCCACCCGGACGCGCTGCCGGTCCGCTGCACCCGCTTCGCGGCCCGGGAGCCCGGGGCAGCCCCTTACGAGACGGAGGAGTTGACCCTGGACGGGCACCACTGCGTGCACCTGGTGGCGTCCGCCCTGCGGCCCTGCCTGCTCGGCATCTCCTGGGACTGGGAGTAGCTCAGTTCAGGTCCAGCACGATGCAGTCCTCGACCGGGCGGTAACCGAGCTTCTGGTAGACGGAGTTGCTGGTCGGGTTGGCGAGGTCGGTGTAGAGCAGCACCTCGCCGGCGCCCTCGGCGACCGCGTGCGCGGAGGCCCCGGCGACCACCGCGCCGGCGTAGCCGTTGCGGCGGTGCTCCGGCGGCGTGTAGACCGGGCCGATCCGGGACATCCCGGCGATCACCGGGCTGGCCCCGGCGAACGAGACCGGTCGGCCGGCCGACTCCCAGACGTGCCAGCTGCGTTCGGCGATCCGCTGGTCGACGATGGCGGCGGCGTCCAGGTCGGGTTCCATCACCCCGGCCTCGGCGACGAAGGCGGTCAGCCACTCGATCAGCAGCTCCCGGTCGGCGCTCCGGGCGAGCCGGAAGCGGCCCTCGGGGGCCGGCGAGGGCGGCGTCAGCCCGTCGAGCCGGTAGAGCCGTTCGTCGGTGCGGACGGCCGGCTCGGCGCCGGTCAGCCGCTGCCAGCGCTCGGCGAAGGCCAGCGCCGCGGCCTTGCCCCCGGAGACGGCGGCGAGCGCCTCGCCCCGGGCGTGCAGGGCGTCGGCGAGCGCGGCGCCCGCCCCGACCGGGGTGCGGCCGAGTCTGGGCGGGTACGGCGGGGTCTGCAGGAAGACGCCGTCGACCGGGGCGTCCGGCCGCGGGCGCCACCACCCGAACCGGGGAGGCTGCGCGCCGAAGGCGTTCAGCCCGTTCCGCTCCAGCCGGTCGGCGATGGTCAGCAGCGCGGTGTTCTCGGCCGGGTGCGCGGCGAGGTACTCCCCGGCGGCGGCCCGGAACTCGTCCAGGGATGCGGTGATGGTCCACGTCATGGGTCCATCCCTAACCGATCGGCCCCGCCGCCCACCACCGCTTTCCGGCCGGTGTTGCGCCTACTGCCGCCGCCCACGAAGCAACGGCTACCGCTCCGTCCGGCCGAGCCGGGCGGCCAGCTCGCCGGCGTCCGCGGTCGGCGCGTCGCAGGTGAACCGGCGGCAGACGTACGCGGCGGCGCGGCCGTCCAGCAGCGGGCGGTCGGCGAGCAGCGGGACGTCCTCGCGGCCGGGTTCGCCGACCGCGACGACCGCGCCGGGGGCGGTGGCGGCGAGCGCGGTGCGGTGCAGCAGCGCCCGGTCCGGGTCGTCGGCGGCGCCGACCACGGCGATCTCGCGCGGCCCGTCGAGCAGCGCCTCGGCGACGGCCAGGCCCCAGCCGGTGAACCGGGGGGCCCGGGTGCCGAGCGCGCCGACGACGGCCAGCGCCCGTTCGGCGGCGGTGCGGTGCCGCTCCGAGCCGGTGTACGCGGCGTAGCCCAGCAGGGCGCCGGCGGCGGCGCTCCAGCCGGACGGGGCGGCGTTGTCGGTGGGGTCCTGCGGGCGGCGGATCAGCTGCTCGGCGTCGTCGGCGGTGTCGTACAGCGCGCCGGAGACGGTGTCGGCGAAGTGCAGCAGCACGATGTCGAGGAGCTCCCCGGCGAGGTCCAGCCAGGCCGAGTCGCCGGTGACGGCGTACAGCGCGAGGAAGCCCTCGGCGGTGTCCGCGTAGTCCTCCAGCACGCCCGCGTTGGTGCCGGCCCGGCCGTCCCGGGAGGTGCGCAGCAGCCGGCCGTCGGCGGTGAGGTGGACGGTGATCAGCAGGTCGGCGGCGCGCTCGGCGGCGTCGACCAGGTCGGGGCGGTCCAGCAGGGCGCCGGCCTCGGCGAGCGCGGCGATCGCCAGGCCGTTCCAGGCGGCGACCACCTTGTCGTCCCGGGCGGGCGCCGGGCGGGCGGCACGGGCCTCGAACATCGCGGCGCGGATCCGCAGGTACTCGGCCTCGTCCTGCGGGTCGACCGGCAGCTGCAGGGTGGAGGTGCCGTGCTCGAAGGTGCCGGCGGCGGTCACCGTGAACAGCCGGGCCGCGGTCGCGGCGTCGGCCGGGCCGAGCAGGTCGACCAACTGGCCGGGCTCCCAGACGTAGTAGGCGCCCTCGGCCTGCTTGCCGGTCTCCTCGTCCAGGCTGTCGGCGTCCAGCGCGGAGGCGAAGCCGCCCTCGGGGGTGCGCAGGTCGCGCAGCAGGAAGTCGGCGGTCTCCAGGGCGATCCGGCGGGCCAGGCCACTGCCGGTGGTGCGCCACAGGTGCAGGTAGACCCGCAGCAGCAGGGCGTTGTCGTAGAGCATCTTCTCGAAGTGCGGCACCACCCAGGCGCCGTCCACCGCGTAGCGGGCGAAGCCGCCGCCGAGCTGGTCGTACAGGCCGCTGCGGGCCATCGCCTCGCAGGTCTGCTCGGTCATCTGCAGCGCCGCCTCGGAACCGGTCCGGGCGTGGAAGCGCAGCAGGAACTCCAGCACCATCGACGGCGGGAACTTCGGCGCCCCGCCGAAGCCGCCGTGCTCGGCGTCGAAGGTGCGGCCCAGCTCGGTCAGCGCGCCGTGCAGCTCGGCCTCGCCGGGGGCGCTCATCACGCCGCTGCCCACCGCGTACACCGAGGCCCGCTCGGCCAGGTCGGCGCTGATCCGGGCGGCCACCTGGCCGACCTCGTCGCGCCGGTCGCGCCACGCCGCCGCGACGCCCTCCAGGACCTGCCGGAAGCCGGGCATCCCGTGCCGGGGCTGCGGCGGGAAGTACGTCCCGAAGTAGAACGGCTCCTTGTCGGGCGTCAGGAACACCGTCATCGGCCAGCCGCCCTGCCCGGTCGCCGCCTGCACCGCCTCCATGTAGACGGCGTCGACGTCCGGCCGCTCCTCGCGGTCCACCTTCACCGCGACGAAGTGCTCGTTCAGGTACTCGGCGACCGCCTTGTCCTCGAAGGACTCGTGCGCCATCACGTGGCACCAGTGGCACGCCGCGTAGCCGACCGACAGCAGCACGGGCACCCCGCGCCGCTCGGCCTCGGCGAAGGCCTCGGGCCCCCAGGGCCACCAGTCCACCGGGTTGTCGGCATGCTGCAGCAGGTACGGCGAGGTCGCGTCCGCGAGACGGTTCGGCATGCCCCCATCCTTGCGCATCCCGCGGGCGGAGCGGCTACTCCTTGGGCTGCTCGGGCTCCTCGACGAAGTCGATCTTCTTGAAGCGGGTGTTCATCGACTTCAGCAGGAACCAGGTGGCCACGCCGAGGGCGGCGAAGACCACGAAGCCCAGCAGGCCGGGGGTCACCTTGGCCTCGTCGAGGGCGAGGTACGACAGGTTCATGGGGGTGCTCATTCCTCCATGGTGACCCGGCCCTGCGGGGGCCGGGTCACCGGGGTACCGCGGGGGCTACTTGCGCAGGCCCGCGAACAGGTCGCTCTCCGGCAGGTCGGTGTCGACGTGGGCGCGGACCAGCTCGTAGTCCTCGGTGGGCCACACCTCGCGCTGGACGTCCAGCGGGACGCGGAACCACGGCCCGTCCGGGTCGATCTGGGTGGCGTGGGCGATCAGCGCCTTGTCCCGGACCTCGAAGAAGTCGTCGCACTTCACCCGGGTGGTGATCTCGCGCTCCTTGCGGCCGCTCTTCTCCCAGCCGGCGATCCACTCGCCGTACGGGGAGTCGTGGCCGTTGTCGGTGAGGTACGCGTGCAGGGCGCGCATCCGCTGCATCGGGAAGCCGTGGTTGTAGTACAGCTTCTGCGGCTGCCAGGGCTCACCGGCCTCGGGGTACGCCGCGGGGTCGGCGGCCGCGTCGAAGGCGACCATGGTGATCTTGTGGGTCATGATGTGGTCGGGGTGCGGGTACCCGCCGTTCTCGTCGTACGTGGTGATCACGTGCGGGCGGAACTCGCGGATCAGCCGGACCAGGGCGCCGGCGGCCACCTCCACCTCCTCGAGGGCGAAGCAGCCCTCGGGCAGCGGCGGCAGCGGGTCGCCCTCGGGCAGGCCCGAGTCGACGTAGCCGAGCCACGCCTGCTGGACGCCGAGGATCTCCCGGGCGGCGTCCATCTCCTTGCGGCGGACCTCGTGGATGTTCTCCTCGACCCACTTGTCACCCTGGAGCTTCGGGTTGAGGACCGACCCGCGCTCGCCGCCGGTGCAGGTGGCGACCAGCACCTCCACCCCTTGCGACACGTACATCGCCATGGTGGCGGCGCCCTTGCTGGACTCGTCGTCCGGGTGGGCGTGCACCGCCATCAGTCGCAACTGCTCAGTCAACGCCTGGTTCCTTCCAGGTATGTCCGGTTCGTCGGGCGGCCTCCCCCGCCGCCTCCGGCGCGGACGTGCCCCTCCTATAGTGACGGACTGAAGGGCGCGTCCATTCCCCCGGCAGGCGGACCCGTCCTCGTCGAAAGGACCGAGCCCGCCATGGACCAGAGCACTACGTCCCTCCCCGAGGGCCGGTACAGCCGCCGCACCGACCAGGAGGCGGACCGCCGGCTGCGGACGGCCGCGATCGTCTGCGGCGTGCTCTTCCTCGGCCTGGTCGGCTGGCTGGGCACCTCGTACCTGCTGCGGGAGACCGCGATCAACGGCTCGGTGCCGACCTTCCAGGCGGTCTCGGACAGCGAGCTGCAGCTGCAGCTGTCGGTCAGCAAGCGCGAGGGGACGGCCGGGGTGTGCACGGTCCGCTCGCAGGGCGAGGACGGCGGCGTGGTCGGCCAGTACGACTTCCCGGTGCCCGCCGAGGGCGACCGCTACAGCGCCGTGGTGACGCTGCGGACCACCGCCCGCGGCACCACCGCCCAGTTGCTGGGCTGCACGCCGCGCGGCTGACGGGCTTTTGCACGGCTCACCCGTTCGGGCGCATATTCGAGGGAGCGGGCGGGAACGGAGACTCCCGTCCGCCCCCGGAAATTGTTAGGCTCGTGGTTTCGCCCCTTCCGAGCCGAGCGGCACGGAAGCGGGCGTTGCTTTGTAATGCCGCCTGACACCGCCACTGCTGACGAAAAACCCCTCAGCACCGCCAGCACCGACGAGGAGCACCTGTGACCCAGACCAGCGATGACGTGACCTGGCTCACTCAGGACCACTACAACAAGCTCAAGGCTGAGCTGGAGCACCTGACCGGCCCCTGGCGCATCGAGATCGCCCAGAAGATCGAGGCCGCCCGCGAGGAGGGCGACCTCAAGGAGAACGCCGGCTACCACGCGGCCAAGGACGACCAGGGCAAGGGCGAGGCGCGGATCCGCCAGCTCACCCAGATCCTGGAGCGCGCCAAGGTCGGCGAGGCCCCGGCCGACTCCGGCGTGGTCGCGCCCGGCATGCTGGTCAAGGTCGCCTTCGACGGCGACCTGGACGACACCATGGAGTTCCTGCTCGCCTCCCGCGAGGTGGTCGACGGCGCGCTGGACGTGTACTCCCCGCAGTCGCCGCTGGGCCGCGCCATCACCGGCAAGGCGGTCGGCGAGGACGCCACGTACGAGCTGCCGAACGGCAGGAAGACGTCCGTGAAGATCGTCGACGCCAAGCCGTTCACCGGCTGAGCCTTCCCGACACGCCGAAGCGGCCGTCCCCCGTACGGGGGACGGCCGCTTCGTCCGTCGCACTGCCCGACCGCGGAGCGGCCGGCGCTACCGGACCGCGGAGCGGCCGGCGCTACCGGACCGCGGAGCGGCCGGCGCTACTGGACCGCGGAGCGGTACTTGCGCACCGACAGCCAGGAGAACACGCCCATGATGACCAGCGACCAGACCACCGACACCAGCACCGCGTGCTGCATCGGCCAGGCGTCGTCGACCGGGCCGACCTGGTTGCCGAAGAGGTTGCGGCAGGCCTGCACGGTGGCGCTGAACGGGTTCCAGTAGGCGATCGGCTGCAGCCAGCCCGGCATCGAGCTGATCGGCACGAACGCGTTGGAGATGAAGGTCAGCGGGAACAGCCAGATCAGACCGGCCGAGGTGGCCGCCTCGGGGCTGCGCACCGAGAGGCCGATCAGCGCGCCGATCCAGGAGAAGGCGTAGCCGAGCAGGAGCAGCAGCGCGAACGCGCCGAGCGCCTTGAGGACGCCCTCGTGGATCCGCCAGCCGACCAGCAGCGCGACCAGGGCCAGCACCAGCAGGGTGAAGGCGGTCTGGACGAGGTCGGCGAAGGTGCGGCCGGTGAGCACCGCGGCGCGGGCCATCGGCAGCGAGCGGAAGCGGTCGACCAGGCCCTTGGTCATGTCCTCCGCGATGCCGGCGGAGGCGCCGGCGACCGCGAAGGTGACGGTCTGGGCGAAGATGCCGGCCATCAGGAACTGGGTGTAGGCGTCGGAGCTCGCGGTCGTCCCGGGGATCTGGATCGCGCCGCCCATGACGAACGAGAACAGCAGCACGAACATGACCGGCTGCATGAGGCCGAAGACCACGATCTCGGGGATCCGGGTCATCCGGCGCAGGTTGCGCTTGGCCACCACCCAGGAGTCGTGCAGGGTCGCGGCGGCACCGGTGCGGTGCCGGACCTGCGCCTGGCCGATGGCGTGCTCGGTGGAGGTGCTCGCGGTGGTCGGTCTTAGGGGGGGAGGGGGGGGGTGGGGGGGGGGGGGGGGGGGGTGGGAGGGGGAGGGGGGGGGGGGGGAGAGGGGGGGGAGGGGGAGGGGGGGGGGAGGGGGGGGGGGGGGGGGGGGGGAAGGGGGGGAGGGGGGGGGGGGGGGGGTGGGGTGGGGGGGGGGGGGGGGGGGGGGGAGGGGGGGGGGGGGGGGGGAGGGAGAGAAGGGTGGGAGGAGGGGTGAGGGGGGGGGGGAGGGGAGAGGGGGGGGGGGGGAGGGGGAAGGAGGGGGGGGAGGGGGGGGGGGGGGGGAGGAAGGGGGGGGGGGGGGGGGGGGGGGGGGGGGGGAGGAGGGGGGAGGAGGGGGGGGGGGGGAGGGGGAAGGGGTGGGGGGGTGGGGGGGAGGGGGGGGGGGGGGTGAGGGGGTGGAGGGGGGGGGTGAGAAGGGGGGGAGGGGGGAGGGGGGGGGGGGGGAGGGAGGGAGGGGTGGGGGAGGGGGAGGGGTGAGAGGGGGGGAGGGGGGGGGGGGGGGGGGGTGGGGGGTGGGAGGGGGGGGGGGGGGGGGGGGGGGGGGGGGGGGGGGGGGGGGGGGGGGAAGGGGGAGAGGGGATAGGAGGGGGGGGGGGGAGGGAGGAGGAAGGGGGGGGGGGGAGGGGGGAGGGGAGGGAGGGGGGGGGGGGGGGGAGGTGGGTGAGGGGGGGAGGGGGGGGGGGGGGGGGGGGGGGGGGGGGAGGGGGAAGGGGGGGGGGGGGGGGGTGGGGTGGGGTGGGGGGGGGAGGGGGGGTGGGGGGGGGGAGGGTGGGGGGGGGGGGGGGTGGGGAGGGGGGGGGGGTAAGGGAGAGGGGAGGGGGGATAGAGGGTAAGAGAGAAGGGAGAGAAGGGGGTGAGGGAAGGGTGGAGAGTCAAGGGCCGCGGGCGATCACCTTGCCGTGGTCGACCACCGCGATGTCGTTGGCGAGGCGGTCGGCCTCCTCCAGGTACTGGGTGGTGAGCAGCAGCGTGGTGCCCTGGGCGACCAGGGTCTCGATCACCTCCCACAGTGCCAGGCGGTTGCGCGGGTCGAGGCCGGTGGTCGGCTCGTCCATGAACATCACCGGCGGGCGGACGACCAGGGCGGCGGCCAGGTCGAGCCGGCGCCGCATGCCGCCGGAGTACGTCTTCGCGGTGCGGTCCATCGCCTCGGTGAGGTTGAACCACTCCAGCAGCTCCAGCGCGCGGGCCTTCGCGTCGCGGCTGCTCATCTGGTAGAGCTCGCCGACCATCTGGAGGTTCTCCCGGCCGGTCAGGTACTCGTCGACCGCCGCGTACTGGCCGGAGAGGCCGATCAGGCTGCGCACCTTGTTGGGGTGCTTGAGCACGTCGACGCCGGCCACCACGGCCTGCCCGGAGTCCGGGCGGAGCAGGGTGGTGAGGACCCGGACGGTGGTGGTCTTCCCGGCGCCGTTCGGGCCGAGCAGCCCGAGCACGGTGCCCTCGGGGACGTCCAGGCTCACTCCGTCGAGGGCCCGGACGTCGCCGAAGGTCTTCACCAGGTTCTCGGCTTGGATGGCTGGCGCCATGGACCTGCCTCATCTCCTGATTAGGGTGATTTGTCCTGATCTGTGGTACCCGAACCGGCGCAGGCCGAAGCTCGCGATACATCGCGAGATGCTGGCAGTACGCGATATATCGCGTCAAGCGATTTCCGGCTACTGGCCCACCACGTACCCGGCGTCCCGCAGCTCCGAGACCACCGACGCGCAGTGCTCCGGCCCCTTGGTCTCCAGGTGCAGGTCCACCTCCACCTCGGCGAGGCCCAGCCGCGGGTCGATCCGCACGTGCGCCACGTCCAGCACGTTGGCGTCCACCCGGGTCAGCACGCCCAGCAGGTCGGCCAGTGCGCCCGGCTTGTCCGCCAGCCGCACCCGCAGCGACAGGTACCGGCCGGCCGCCGCCAGGCCGTGCCGCAGCACCCGCTGCATCAGCTGCGGGTCGATGTTGCCGCCGGACAGCACCGCGACCACCGGGCCCTCGAACGCCTCCGGCTGCTCCAGCAGCGCCGCGATCGGGCTCGCCCCGGCCGGCTCCACCACCAGCTTCAGCCGCTCCAGGCCGACCAGCAGGGCCCGCGACAGCGCGTCCTCGGAGACCGTCCGCACCCCGTCCGCGAGGGTGTTGACCACCTCGAACGGGATGTCGCCCGGGCGGCCCACCATGATCCCGTCCGCCATGGTGGAGAACTGTTCCAGCGACACCGGCCGGCCCGCCGCCAGCGACGGCGGGTACGCCGCGGCGGCCGCCGCCTGCACGCCGACCACCCGGACGTCCGGCCGCAGCGGCTTCACGGCCGCCGCGATCCCCGCCAGCAGTCCGCCGCCGCCCACCCCCACCAGGATCGTGCGCACCTCCGGGCACTGCTCCAGGATCTCCAGGCCCATCGTCGCCTGGCCGGTGATGACGTCCCAGTGGTCGAAGGGGTGGATGAACACCGCGCCGGTGGAGTCCGCGTACCGCTGCGCCGCCCGCAGCGCCTCGTCCACGGTGGAGCCGTGCAGCCGCACCTCGGCGCCGTAGTCCCGGGTCGCCGACACCTTCGGCAGCGGCGCCGCGACCGGCATGAACACCGTCGAACGCACCCCCAGCAGCGAGGCCGCCAGCGCCACGCCCTGCGCGTGGTTGCCGGCGCTCGCCGCCACCACCCCGCAGGCCCGCTCCACCGGCGACAGCCCGGCGATCCGCACGTACGCGCCGCGCAGCTTGAACGAACCGGTGCGCTGCAGGTTCTCGCACTTGAGGTGCACCGGCGCACCGACCAGCCCGGAGAGGTACCGGCTGCTCTCCATCGGCGTGACCCGGGCGATCCCGGCGAGCATCTTCTGGGCGCCCCGGACGTCGTCCACGGTGACCGGCCAACTCTGCATGCGGCTCAGGCTAGCCGGGTCCGGGCCCCGGGCCCGTGAAGCGCGGGCTGTTCCCGCCGCTGCCCGCCGCGCGTACGCTGCTGGGCACACGCCGCCCGAACCCCGCACTCCGCGCCGCCCGGTCCAGCCGTACGAAGCACCCTCACCGCACCCCCGAACGTGAGCCGCGATGACGACACCCTCGCCCCACGACCCCGGCAGCAACGACCCCCTCCACACCCAACTCCAGTACCAGGTGGCACTGTTCGCCCGACGGATGGAACAGGCCCGGCACGGCGCGGTCGGCGCCCTGGACCGGGCCGGCTACCTGCTGCTCGACCACCTCGCCCGGCACGGCCCGGCCAACGTCAAGGCCCTGGCCGAGGCGCTCGGCATCGACTCCTCCACGGTCACCCGGCAGGCCGCCCCGCTGGTCCGCGCCGATCTGGTCGGCCGCGTCCCCTACCCGGCCGACCGTCGCACCGTCCGGCTCGCCCTGACTCCGCTCGGCGGCCGTCGGCTCGCCGAAGTCCGGGCCGACCGCGAGGAGTTGATCCGCAGCCTGACCGCCGACTGGCCGTCCGAGGAGCAGCGGGCGTTCTGCCGGCTGCTGGCCCGCTTCAACGACTCCCTCGAGTCGTACTCGACCGACCGGAAGCCGTGATCCGCGCCGCACCGGTCACGCGGCGCGAGCGGTGACGATCACCGCGTGAACGGCGCCCGACGCCCGCCACCACGGACTCCCCCGCCCACCGAGCGGCTCGCCGGGACGCTCAACCGCTTCGCCGGGCGCAGCTGAACCGCACCCGGCGAACCCGGCGAACCCGGCGAACCCTCGGCCCGAGAGCCGACCCTCCGTCAGCCGAGCGCCTGCTGGAGGTCGGCGAGCAGGTCGTCGATCGACTCGATGCCGACCGAGACGCGCACCAGGTCGGCCGGCACCTCCAGCGGGGAGCCGGCCGCCGAGGCGTGGGTCATCCGGCCCGGGTGCTCGATCAGCGACTCCACACCGCCCAGCGACTCGCCGAGGGTGAACAGCTGCGTGCGGTTGCAGACCTCGACCGCCGCCTCCTCGCCGCCCGCGACCCGGAACGACACCATGCCGCCGAACGCCTTCATCTGCTTCGCGGCGACGTCGTGCCCCGGGTGCTCGGCCAGGCCCGGGTATAGCACCTGGCTGACCTTCGGGTGGCGGGTGAGCAGCTCGGCGACCTGCTCGGCGTTGGAGCTGTGCCGGTCCATCCGGACACCCAGCGTCTTGATGCCGCGCAGCACCAGCCACGCGTCGAACGGGCCGGACACCGCGCCCATCGCGTTCTGGTGGTAGGCCACCTCCTCGGCCAGGCCCGCCTCGGCCACCACCAGGGCCCCGCCGACCACGTCCGAGTGGCCGCCCATGTACTTGGTGGTGGAGTGCACCACCACGTCCGCGCCGAGCGCGATCGGCTGCTGCAGGTACGGGCTGGCGAAGGTGTTGTCCACCACCAGCAGCGCGCCCGCCGCGTGCGCGATCTCCGCGACCGCGGTCAGGTCGGTGATCCCCAGCAGCGGGTTGGACGGGGTCTCCACCCACACCGCGCGGGTGTTGGGACGGATCGCCTCGCGCACCTTCTCCACGTGGTGGGTGTCGGCGACGGAGAACTCCACGCCCCAGCGGGTCAGCACCTTGGCGAACAGCCGGAAGGTGCCGCCGTACGCGTCGTTGGGGATCACGATGTGGTCGCCCGGCTTGAGGATCGTGCGCAGCAGGGTGTCCTCGGCCGCCAGGCCGGACGCGAAGGCGAGGCCCCGGACGCCGCCCTCCAGCGCCGCCAGGCACTCCTCCAGCGCGGTCCGGGTCGGGTTGGCGCTGCGGCTGTACTCGTAGCCGCCCCGCAGGCCGCCCACCCCGTCCTGCTTGTACGTGGACACCTGGTAGATCGGCGTGACGACGGCCCCGGTCTGGGGGTCCGCTTCCTGACCCGCGTGGATGGCGAGGGTCTCGAAGCCCTGGGAAAGCTGGTGCTCGGTCATACTCCTGAGCCTAGTGGCCCCGAAGCCCCGCAGCCCGCCGCGGAGCCGCCGGGCCGTGTCCCGGCCGGTGGCGCTGCGATAGCCTCCGCGCGTGATCACGACCGTACGACGTGCCGCGGAGCTCCCGAACCAGCGGCGGACACCGGTCCGGGGGCTGCGCGTCTCCCGGACCGCTGCCGGAGTGGCCGCGGGCGCCGTCCTCCTGGTCGGCTGCGCCCTGGCGCCCGCCGACCACCCGGGCGCCCCCGCACCAGCGGCGGCGAGCCCCGCGCCGACCGGGGAGAGCCCCGCGCCGACCACCGCGAGCCCCGCGCCCTCGGCCGCGGACCTGTCGTTCAGCTACCACGCGAAGGGCGGCCAGGAGTACATCGACCAGACCCTCGTGGTCACCAGCACGGCGACCGGGTCCGTCGTCCCCACCTTGGCGATCACGCCCGTGGACAGCTCGGGCCGGCCCGTGGCCGGGGTGTCCGTGTCCACTGCCTACGGCAGCGATCGCGGAACTCTCGTCGTCGGCCCGGGACGCGGCGGCGCGTACGACGTCCTGGCCTTCTCCGGGCCCGACAGGGCCCGGGTGGCGGGCGTGACCGTCTCGGTGACCCGGGTGCTCCCTGCGACGGCTCCGGCGGGAGCCGACTACGTCACGGCCCGGGCCGCCGACCAGGGTGGCGGGTCGATCAGCAAGTTCGACCGGTTCCGGCAGGTCGTGCTGCAGAATCCGAACGGTGCCGCGGTGTCGGTCCGGACCGTCTACATCGTCTACGACCAGCCGCGGGACGGGACTTCGCAGCAGGCCGTCGCCGTCGTGCCCATCGGCGGGCTGACCACCGTCCCGGCCCACGGCTCCGTGACCGTCCCCGTGACTGGTGCGGCGCAGGAGGCGGTCGCGAAGTACTCGGGCGGCCCGGCGGTCAGCATCAAGACGTACTTCTCCCAGTGAGCACCGGGGCGGTGGGCGGTCCGGTGCGGGACGCGTCGGCCGGTCCGGTTGATCCGTGCCCCGCGCCTCGCGGGGGCCGGGGGCCGGGCGGAGACTGGAAGGGTCGGCGGGGCGCGTGGATGCCGGCGCGGCCGGTGGCGGTGCCCCTCGTGACAGGGTGAGGAGCGGTCATGGCCGGGCTGGTGCGGATGAGTCTTGACGAGCCGGAGGAGGTCCGCCCGTTCGAGGGCGGGACCGGACAGCTGGCGCTGGTGAATCTGGAGGGCGGCGCGGTCGGACGCGCGGTGTTCGAACCGGGCTGGCAGTGGTCGAAGCACGTGAAGCCGATCGCGAAGACCGAGAGCTGTCAGGCGTCCCACATGGGGTACATGGTGTCGGGCCGGATGAAGGTCGTGATGGACGACGGGCAGAGCGAGGAGTTCGGCCCGGGCGACGTGATGATCTGCGCGCCGGGGCACGACGCCTGGGTGGTCGGCGACGAGGCCTGCGTGGTGATCGACTGGACCGGCTTCGCCGACTACGCGCAGGGCTGATCCGGTGCGGCGCGCCGCACTTCGTGCATGAAGCAGCCGAAGGCGAGGGCCCGGACGTGGACCACGGCGACGTCCGGGTCGGCGAGGAGTTCAGCGGCCAGGGCGGGGAGCTCGTCGGGTTCTCCGGGGACGCCGCGGAGGATCCGGCCGGCCGCGTCGTAGGCGCGGAGCACGCGCGGGCCGCCGTGCATGGCGCCGGGCCAGCCGCCGGCGGGGCCGGGGCAGGGGTCGGCGTGCACGAAGACCGGGCCGAGTTCGTCGTAGGGGCCGGGGTCGGCGCCGGTCTCGGCGGCCCAGCGGCGCAGCGGGGCGTAGCCGAGCAGGGCGATCCGGTCGCCGGGGCGGGCGCGGTCGAGGCAGCAGCGCAGCGGGGCGCCGCCGGCGGTGTCGACGGAGTGGACGGGGGGCCGTCCGGCGTCGTCGGCGGTGCGCAGGGCGGTGAGGACGGCGGGGGCGATGGGGCGGACGTCGAGTGCGGTCACGCGGTCCATCCTGGACGGCGCGCGGGCCGCCGTCCGGCGGGAAACGGACGTCGCGTTCCCCGCCGGAGGGCGGCCCGTGGGTGCGGGGTCGGTCAGCTCTTGAGCTGGACGAACTCCTTGAGCTCCTCGAAGGTGAAGCCGGCCTCGTTCATGGCCTTGGCCTGCTCGCGGCTCATGCCGAGCTTGGCGAGCTCGGCGAGCTGGGCGTCGGTGAGCGGCGCGGCGTCGCCGGGGCCGGTGGTGGGGCCGCCGTCCTCGATGTCGCCGCCGGCCATCTCGCCGAAGCCCTTGGTGAGGTCCTCGACGTCCTTCTTGGTGACCTCGGTGGCGCCGCCGGGGGCCTCGATCGCCGGGACGTCGCGGCCGAAGCCGATCCGGATCGGGAAGTGGATCTCCGGGCCGGCCTTGTCGGTGAGCTGGGCGATGTCGAAGGTGGCGTGCGAGAGCGCGCCGTCGCGCAGGTAGACGTCGGCGCCGACCTTGCGGTCGGGGACGGTGGCGGGCGCCGAGTCGGGCAGCGGGGTGTCCGTCGGGAGGTCCTTGACCAGCGGCTTCGCGGCCTTGAGGAAGCCCTCGACGATCGGGCGGGCGTTCGCGGAGACGTGGATCTGCTGCAGGCCGGCGCTGGCGCCGCGGTCCTCCAGGGTGACGTTCTTGGCGAACACGTCCTTGAGCGCCTTGCCGAAGCCCTCGACGGCCTTCGGGTCGAGCGAGGGGACCGCGCTGGGCGAGGCCGCGGCCTTGCCGGTGGCGCTCTCGGCCTGCTTGGAGAGCTCTTCCACCAGGGCCGGGTCGAAGGAGATCCACTTGCCGTCGAGCAGGTCCTTGGCGACCTTGAAGGACGGCGGCAGCGCCGCGGACATCTCGTCGATCCCGGCGGTGGACTCGCCGGTCAGCTGGGCGACGCCCCGGGCGTCGACCTTGAGGTAGCCCTTGCCGCCGACGACGCGGAAGTCGAAGTAGTTCTTGCCGCTCTTCTTGCCGCCGATCTCGTACGCGAGGTCGACGTCCTTGCTGGTGGCGAGGGCGTTGTAGTCGCCGCCGGCCTGGGCCTTCTTGAAGTCCTCGACGTCCTTGAGCGGCTTCTTGGCGCTGACCGAGACGGTGAGGCTGAGGTCGGCGAGGGCCTCGGCGGCGTTCCGCTCGATCGGGTCGTCGACGGCCTTGCCGAAGGCGACCAGCTGGTCGGCGGTGGCGTCGACGGAGAGCTCGGCCTTGAAGGTCTTGCCGTCGCCGAGCTTGTCGAACGCGTCGGCGATCTTCTCGCCGGCGGTGAGCTGCTTGACGGTGCCGCAGGCGGTGAGGCCGGTGGTGAGGGCGAGGGCGCACGCGGTGGCCGCCACGGTCAGGCGGGCGGTGCGGCGTATGGCGGTGTTGATGGCTGGCTCCTGTGGAAAGGCTGGGCGGCGGCGCCAGCCAACCACGGCGGCACCGGTGCCCACACCTGGTTATTCGCCGAGTGTCGCGAACAAACTACCGGGAGCCCCCGACGGCCCCCGGAGCCGGGGCCGTCGCGGGACTTCGCAGGTCGGACCGGTCGCAGCTCAGACCGCGCTGCCGGCCTTCCACTGGGCCCAGGGCATGTTCCAGCCGTTGAGGCCGTTGGCCGGGTCCACCGTCCGGTCGCCGGAGTTCACCACCTCCACCACGTCGCCGATGATCGAGGAGGCGTAGAACTTGGCGGCGTTGGTGGTCGGGTCGCCGGCGCCCTGGACGTCGCGCAGCGCGATGCAGCCGTGGCTGGTGTTGGCGTTGCCGAACTGGGAGGCGGGCGACCAGTAGTTGCCGTGGATGAAGGTGCCCGAGGTGGTGAGCCGCTGGGCGTGCGGGACGTCCGGGATGTCGTACTCGCTGCCGAGGCCCACGGTGGCGGAGTTCATCCGGGTCTCCTTGTACTGCTCGGAGATCACCATCTTGCCGGCCCAGGTCGTGTGGTCGGGCGCGCCGCCGATCACGGGGTAGGTGGCGGTGACCTGACCGTCGGTGGTGACGGTGAGGGTGTCGGCCTTGAGGTCGGCGACGCTGACCTGGCTGCGGCCGACGGTGAAGCCGACGTCCTTGGACTGGGTGCCGTAGACGCCCTTGGCGCCCTGCACGTCCTTGAGCCGGAGCTTGAGGGTGACCTTGGTGCCCTTCGCCCAGTAGGTCTCGGGGCGGAAGTCGAGGCGGGTGCTGGAGAACCAGTGGCCGACGATCTCGACGCCCGGCTCGGCGACCACCGTGATCGCCGACTGGACGGCCGCGCGGTCGGTGATCGCCTTGTTGAAGTTGATCGACACCGGCATGCCGACGCCGACCGTGGTGCCGTCCTCCGGGGTGAAGTACCCGACGAAGGTGTTGGCGGGCGAGGCGGTGCCGAAGACGGTGTTGGCGTCGGCCTCGCGCTGCTTCTTGTCGAGGGCGACGACGGCGACGGTGTACTTGGTGCCGCTGGCGAGCGGGTCGGTGGAGGTCCAGCTGGTGCCGTCGAGGCCCAGCTGGCCGACTATCTTCTTCCCGTTCCCGCCGGTGACCGTGACGGACTGCAGGATGCCGTCCGCGACCGTGACCTTGACCGGCTGGTCGAACGGGGCGGCGGTGGTGCCGTCGGCGGGGACGACGGTGATCTTGGCGATGGAGAGTTCGGGGCTGGGCGAGGCGTCGGTGGCGCCGGTGCCGCCGGCTCCGGCGCCCGTTCCGCCGGACGGGGTGTCCTTGTCGCCGCTGCAGGCCGCCACGAACAGGATCGGGGCGCCCAGCAGCCCGCCGATGACGCCGCGCCGGGTCCAGTTGCCGCCGCGCGGCCGGTCCCGCTTCTCCGATGCCGTCACGTCACGCTCCCTGGACTCGTACGAAAGTGTTCAGATCGTACGAGACTACCCATACGGTCGCCATAACGGACAAAAACCCGGTCCGGATGGTTCCGGACCGGGTTCTCGATGTGACGCAGGGCTCACTGCACCTCGTACTCGTCCCAGCTCTCGTCGTCCGGGTCGTAGTCGGTGGTGGCGGACTCCCAGGTGGCCGAGGCCAGCTCGACGCCCGGGACGTCGCCGAGCAGCGCCACCGGGTCGACGAAGTGGGCGAGCGACCCGGACGGGTCGACCTCGATCGCCTCGACGGCCTGGGCGCGCTCCTCGTCGTCCAGGTACTCGTCCTCGGTGACCTGGGACAGGGCGGCGGCCTTGAGGGCCTTCTCGTCCGTGATCTCGGCGATGAGCTCGATGGTGAGGCGTACGAAACGCGGTGCGTCCTGCTCGGGCAGGTCAGTGCTGGTCATGCCAGCGAGCGTAGGGGTTCGGACAGGTATCCGGAAACGTCGGCGCCGGGATACGGCGAGGGCCGGTCCCGGATACCGGGACCGGCCCCGCCGCTCCGCAGCGGCACCCCCACCCGGGAGCCGGTACGGAGCCGCGCCTCACGGCGCGACGGTTGCCGCGGGAGCCGCCGCACCCTGCCGCCGGCAGCGCCGGGCAGGGGCGGGACGACGGCAGCCCCCGCGGGCGGACACGGTGGGCCGGGTCAGGGCCGACCGACGTGTCCGGGACGGCCGCGGTGCCGGGGAGCCGCTCCCGGTCTTCGCTGTCGTCCTGCTCGGCGTTCTCGCCGTCGACCACTACATTGCCGAACGGTTGTTAACCCGGTGATGCGCGGAGGTGACGTCCGCGTACCAACCAGCCGGGGCGGCACCTGTTCACCCGTTCGGCGCACAACCGGTGACGCTTCCTCAGTGGCCGGCCCGGGCGGTCAGGAAGGCCAGCAGGTCCTGCCGGGTGACGATGCCCTGGGGCTTGCCCTCGACCAGCACCACCACCGCGTCGGAGTTCTCCAGCACGGTCATCAGGTTGGTGACCGACTCGCCGGAGCCGACCACCGGCAGCGGCTTGGACATCACCTTGTCCAGCGTGTCGGTGAGCTGGATGCGCTGCGCGAACAGGCCCTCCAGCAGCTCGCGCTCGACCACCGAGCCGACCACCTCGCCGGCCATGATGTCCGGGTGCCCGGCGCCCGGGGAGACCACCGGCATCTGCGAGACACCGAAGTCGCGCAGCACCCGGACCGCCTCGGCGACGGTCTCGCCCGGGTGCATGTGGACGAACTGCGGGATGCCCTCGTGCTCCAGCGCGTCCTTGCGGGCCAGCACCTCGCCGATGTGGGCCTCGTCGGTGGCGGTGGGCAGGAAGCCGTAGTCGGCCATCCAGTCGTCGTTGAAGATCTTCGACAGGTAGCCCCGGCCGCCGTCCGGCAGCAGCACCACGACGACGTCGTCCGGGCCGAGCTCGCGGGCCACCTCCAGCGCGGCGACCACGGCCATGCCGCAGGAGCCGCCGACCAGCAGGCCCTCCTCCTTGGCCAGGCGGCGGGTCATCTGGAAGGAGTCCTTGTCGGACACCGCGACGATCCGGTCGGCCACGTCACGGTCGTAGGCGGTCGGCCAGAAGTCCTCGCCGACGCCCTCGACCAGGTACGGCCGGCCGGTGCCGCCGGAGTAGACCGAGCCCTCCGGGTCGGCGCCGATCACCTGGACCTTGCCGCCGGAGGCCTCCTTCAGGTAGTTGCCGGTGCCGGAGATGGTGCCGCCGGTGCCGACGCCCGCCACGAAGTGGGTGATCCGGCCGTCGGTCTGCTCCCACAGCTCGGGGCCGGTGGAGTGGTAGTGCGAGGCCGGGTTGTCCGGGTTGGAGTACTGGTCCGGCTTCCAGGCGTTCGGCGTCTCCCGGACCAGGCGGTCGGAGACGTTGTAGTAGGAGTCCGGGTGCTCGGGGGCGACCGCGGTGGGGCAGACCACGACCTCGGCGCCGTAGGCGCGCAGGGTGTTGATCTTGTCCGTGGAGACCTTGTCGGGGCAGACGAAGATGCACTTGTAGCCCTTCTGCTGGGCCACGATCGCCAGGCCGACGCCGGTGTTGCCCGAGGTCGGCTCGACGATGGTGCCGCCGGGCTTGAGGGCGCCGGACGCCTCGGCGGCCTCGATCATGCGCATCGCGATCCGGTCCTTCACGGACCCGCCGGGGTTGAAGTACTCGACCTTCGCCAACACGGTGGCGCTGATCCCCTCGGTGACCTTGTTGAGCTTCACCAGGGGCGTGTTGCCGACCAGGTCGATGATCGAATTGTGGTACCTCACGGGGGTCCTCCCGGTGTGTGGCAGCTGTGACTGTGGGTACGGAAAGCCTATGGCCACGGATGGCCGATGCGGGTCGGTAGCGCGCCGCCCGGACGGGTACCAGTGGGGTACGCAACGTCAGCCGCCTCGAATCCAAGGGGGTACCGGATGCCAGGGGCACAGGCGTCGAGGGCCCGGGTGGCCCGGAGGATCGCCACCGCCGCCGCGTACGGCGGGGGCGGGCTCGGGCTGCTCGGCGTGGGCCTGGCCGGGGTGCTGCTGACCGAGAGCCGCCTCGCCGTCCGGGCGATCGGCATACTGGACGGCGACCCGCCGCGCGCCGACGGCGTGTACGGCGCCGCCTTCGCCGACGCCGACGACACCCGGCCGCCACTGGCGCTGGCCTTCGTCGGAGACTCCACCGCCGCCGGGCTCGGCGTCACCCGGGCCCAGGAGACCCCCGGCGCGCTGCTCGCCGCCGGGCTCGCCGCGATCGCCGAGCGGCGGGTGCGGCTGGTCAACGTCGCCAAGTCCGGCGCCCGCTCCTGCGACCTCGCCCAGCAGGTCGAGCAGGCCCTGGCCGAGCGGCCCGAACTCGCGGTGATCATGGTCGGCGCCAACGACGTCACCCGGCACAGCCCGGCCGCCGTCTCGGTGCGGGAGCTGGGCGACGCGGTCCGGACGCTGCGCGCGGGCGGCTGCGAGGTGGTCGTCGGCACCTGCCCGGACCTCGGCACCATCAAGCCGGTCCGGCCGCCACTGCGCTGGGTGGCTCGGCGGCTCAGCCGGCAGCTGGCCGCCGCCCAGACCATCGCCGTGGTCGAGGCGGGCGGACGGACGGTCTCACTCGGCTCGCTGCTCGGCCCCGAGTTCGCCGCCCGGCCGGAGATGTTCGCGGCCGACCGCTACCACCCGTCCGCCCAGGGGTACGCCACCGCCGCGATGGCCCTGCTGCCCTCGCTCTGCGCGATCCTCGACCTGTGGCCGGAGGAGCCGGCCACCGGGCCGGAGCCGATCGAGCCGCAGGCCGTGCTGCCGGTGGCGATCGCCGCCGCCGCGGCCGCCGGGCGCGCGGGCACCGAGGTGGCCGCCGCCGGACCGGAGGCCGGGGCCTGGCGCTGGGCCCTGCTCAAGCACCGGCTGCGGCTCGGACTCCCGGGCGCGGAGGAGACGCGGAGCGCGTCGCCGACCTCACACTCCGGGACCGGTGACGTCGGAGCTACCAAGCGGTAACTTGGCGCGCGGGCGTCCGGCCGGTGCCGGGCACCCGACCACCAGGCCGTTCAGCGAGGAGCCCGCCATGCCCGAAGCCGTCATCGTCAGCGCCGCCCGTTCGCCGATCGGCCGCGCGTTCAAGGGCTCGCTCAAGGACGTCCGCCCCGACGACCTGACCGCCCAGATCATCACCGCCGCCCTCGCCAAGATCCCCGAGCTCGACCCGCGGCAGATCGAAGACCTGATGCTCGGCTGCGGCCTGCCCGGCGGCGAGCAGGGCCACAACCTGGCGCGCATCGTCGCGGTCCAGATGGGCATGGACCACCTGCCCGGCGCCACCATCACCCGCTACTGCTCCTCCTCGCTGCAGACCACCCGGATGGCCCTGCACGCGATCAAGGCCGGCGAGGGCGACGTCTTCATCTCCGCCGGCGTCGAGACCGTCTCCCGCTTCGCCAAGGGCTCCTCCGACGGCATCCCCGGCACCACCAACCCGCTCTTCGACGACGCGATCGCCCGCACCGCCCACCGCGCGGAGCACGGCGGCGGCGAGTGGCACGACCCGCGCGAGGACGGCCTCCTCCCGGACGCCTACATCGCCATGGGCCAGACCGCGGAGAACCTCGCCGCCCTCAAGGGCATCACCCGCGCCGAGCAGGACGAGTTCGGCGTCCGGTCCCAGAACCTCGCCGAGGCCGCGATCGAGTCCGGCTTCTGGGCCCGCGAGATCACCCCGGTCACCACCCCCGACGGCACCGTCGTCAGCACCGACGACGGCCCGCGCGCCGGCGTCACCCTCGACGCCGTCCAGGGCCTCAAGCCGGTGTTCCGCCCCGACGGCACCGTTACCGCGGGTAACTGCTGCCCGCTCAACGACGGCGCCGCCGCCCTGGTCATCATGTCCGACACCAAGGCCCGCGAGCTCGGCCTCACCCCCCTCGCCCGCGTCGTCTCCACCGGCGTCTCCGGCCTCTCCCCCGAGATCATGGGCTACGGCCCCGTCGAGGCCTCCAAGCAGGCCCTCAAGCGCGCCGGCCTGTCGATCTCCGACATTGACCTGGTCGAGATCAACGAGGCCTTCGCCGCCCAGGTCATCCCCTCCTACCGCGACCTCGGCATCGACCTCGACCGCCTGAACGTCAACGGCGGCGCCATCGCCGTCGGCCACCCCTTCGGCATGACCGGCGCCCGCCTCACCACCACCCTGATCAACTCCCTCCAGTGGCACGACAAGCAGTTCGGCCTGGAGACCATGTGCGTCGGCGGCGGCCAGGGGATGGCCATGGTCATCGAGCGCCTGAGCTGATCGACTCACCCATGTGGAGTCACGCTGCGTAATTGAGGGCCGAATCACATCCGCGATGCGATTCGGCCCTCTTCCGCACCCCCGGAGACCGATTTGTCGACGGTCCGAATTGGATCAACTCCGCAGCGTAGAGGGGCTTTACCTAACAATTTGAGGACAAGGCAGAAAGTCCGGGACAAATCGGACATCAGCCCCTGCTGTTACGGACGCACATACGGCAGTGTGGAGACGTAACCCCGTTCCGCCCCTCGTTGGGAGTACGTTCCGTGAGCGTCGTCTACACCTCCCTGCTGCTGATCCTGGTCGCCGTGTCGACCGCCGCCCTGATCCACGTCCGCGCGCTGACCCGCAAGTTGGATGCCGGTCCGGGGGCGGGGCGGACCGGCGGCGTCGACGAGGCGCTCATACGCCGCGCCGTCACCGAGGCACTCGCCGCAGACCGCGAGCGCGAGATCACCGAGGCCCGCGCGTTCTGGGCCGAGCAGGAGGCCCGCGCCGCGGAGGACGCACCGCTCTTCGACGCCCCGCTCACCACCATCGGCGAGGACTGGCCGCTCTTCTTCCCGCGCCCCACCGGGCCGCAGGACGCCGCCGACAACGCCGGGACGATGGACCCGGAGTTCGGCGAGGCGCTGCGCAGCGCCCTGGAGGACCTGATCAAGGAGGGCAACGGCGGCGCCCCCGCCGCGGGCTCCGACGAGGGCGGCGTCCGGCCCGCGCACCCGTCGCACCCGGCGGCCGGCGGCGGTGCCCCGGTCCCCGTCGACCCGGCCGGGGACGCCCGGGCCCGCCGCGAGGCCGACCTGCTCGCCACCGGCCTGGAGGCCGGGCTGCTCGACGCCGAGACCGAGCCCGCCGCCAAGCCCGACCCGCGCCGGCACCCCTCGCACCCGGACTTCGTGCCGAGCCCGACGCCGTCCCGCGAGTGGACCGACGACCGGCTGGCCGCCCTCGCCGAGGAGTGCGTCGCGCTGATCGACGTCCGTCCCGGCCCGCTGGGCACCCTCGACGTGTACGCCTTCGCCGACGGCACCACCCTGTGCGTGGCCCCCGGCGACCGTGAGGCCGCCTACCGGCTGATCGACGCGGTCCGGGCCGGCGAGGACGTCCGGCTGCTCGGCGGCTCGCGCTTCAGCGGCTCGTACTCGCTGACCTTCTCCACCGACGAGGAAGCCGTCTACGTCCTCGCCGACCGCGTGGTCGCCTCGATCTGATCCAGCAGCCGGGCCCGGGGGCGCCTCCCGGCCGGGGGGCGTGCGCGCTCCGGCCGCGGCCGCCCGGCGTGGTCCGACAGGGGCGGGCTCAGAGGGCGGCTCCGGTCGCCTCGACGTCGGCCAGGGCCGCTGCGAGGGCCTCGGCGTCGGCCACCGCGGCGAGGTCGTGGCCGGTGACGGCGAGCTGGTCGCCGACCGCGAAGGGGCCCGCGTCGGGGACGTCCTGCGGGGGGCGGCCCTCCAGGGCGAGGGCCGTGGCGGCGAGCCGACGGGCGAGGGCGAGTCCGGCGGCGGCGCGGGACGGGTGGCCGGGCACGGCGCCCAGCAGGCGGCTCTGCGGCATGGAGCGGAAACGATCCGCCAGGCGGTCGACGGCGGCCGTGAAGGGCGTCTGATCGGGCATGAGGACGAGCGTAGCCCCGGGGGGCGGGCTCCCCGGGGCTACGGTCACGCCGGGGGCGTCAGTCGTCGCCGCGCAGGATGGCGATCAGCCGGAGCATCTCCAGGTAGATCCACACCAGCGACAGCGTCAGGCCGAACGCGGCCCACCAGGCCTCCTTCTCCGGCGCACCGCCCCGAATGCCCTCCTCCACCTCCGCGAAGTTCAGTGTGAGGAAGAAGGCACCGAGCGCGATGCCGATCAGGCCGACCACGATGCCGAGCGGGCCGGAGCGCAGACCGAGGTCGGCCCCGAGCCAGTACGCGACCGCGTTGACCATCATGAGGATCATGAAGCCGATCGCGATCGAGAAACCGATCCGGAAGTACCGCGCGGTGACCCGGATCCGGCCGCTCTTGTAGGCGATCAGCGTGCCGGCGAAGACCGCGGTCGTCCCGAGGACCGCCTGGACCACGATCCCCGGCCAGAGGGTCTCGAAGACCTTGGAGGCCACGCCGAGCGTGACGCCCTGCAGCGCGGAGTAGAGGAGGATCAGCGGCGGGCTGACGGCCCGCTTGAACATGATGACGAGGTAGACGCCGAAGGCGGCGAGGGAGACGAGGCCGAGGGCCGCGTAGGTCTCGACGGGCAGCGCGAACCAGGCGAGGGCGCCGGCGGCGACCAGGGTGAGCAGGGTGAGGCCGGTGCGGGCGACCACGTCGTCCATGGTCATCCGGCCGGTCTGCAGCGGGCCGGCGGCCGGCCGCTGGTACATCTCGGCGAGCTGCCCGTCGGTCATCGTCTGCTGCGCGTACGGGTTGTTGCCGTAGGGGTTGCTGCCGTACGGCTGCTGCTGGGTCGTGCTCGACCCGAAGCCGGCGTAGGCGGCGTCGCGGGTGAAGGACCCCTCCCGCGAGAAGACCGGGTTGCTGCTTCTCATCACATTCCCTCCGGGACGGCACGTCGCCGCCCACGGACACCAGGGTAATGGTTTGGCAAAAGGATCCGCCTCAACCGCGAGGACGATCTCGCGGGGCCGCGGTGGCGGAGTTGGTGCCCGGAGCCGGACTCGAACCGGCACGGCCTCGCGGCCAAGCAGTTTTAAGCTGCCCGTGTCTGCGTTCCACCACCCGGGCGAACCACTCTCCGCCCCTGTACGGGCTACCCCTGAGCCTAGTCTCCTTCCTGCCCGTTTCGCATATTTCCGGCCGCGGAAGTTGTCATGCTTCCTTGCCTTCTGACGAACCGTCCGTGATTCGGCCAGCGGTGCACCGGAATCGGCCAGGGCGGGCCGGGTCGGGGGCGGTGTCATACCGCAGGAGGAGACCGGCGCGCCGGAGTACGCCTGGCGGGGTGGGTCCAACCGTCCGCCGGAGCGACGGAAAACCATGATCGCGAGGCGGAGGATGGAACAGCGGTCGGAGCCCCGGGCTCCGGCCGTCCGGACGTTCCGCCGCCCCCTCCCGACAGGAGAGCCCTCGATGACCACGACGACCGCACGGCCCGCCGCCACCGGCCTCGCGGCTGCCCGCGCCACCGGCCTGAACAAGGTCTACGGCGACGGCGAGACCCGCGTCGTGGCGCTGGACGACGTCAGCGTGGTGTTCCCGCGCGGCGAGTTCACCGCGATCATGGGCCCCTCGGGCTCGGGCAAGTCCACCCTGATGCACTGCATGGCGGGGCTGGACACGGTCTCCTCGGGCTCGGCGATGATCGGCGACACCGAGCTGGTCGGGCTGAAGGACCGCCAGCTGACCCAGCTGCGCCGCGACAAGATCGGCTTCGTCTTCCAGGCGTTCAACCTGCTGCCGACGCTGACCGCGCTGGAGAACATCACGCTGCCGATGGACATCGCCGGCCGCAAGGTCGACCGGCCGTGGCTGGACCGGGTGGTCGAGACGGTCGGCCTGTCCGGCCGGCTGAGCCACCGCCCGTCGCAGCTCTCCGGCGGCCAGCAGCAGCGCGTGGCGTGCGCCCGGGCGCTGGCCTCCAAGCCCGAGATCGTCTTCGCCGACGAGCCCACCGGCAACCTGGACTCGCGCTCCGGCGCCGAGATCCTCTCCTTCCTGCGCAACTCGGTCCGCGAGCTCGGCCAGACCGTGGTGATGGTCACCCACGACCCGGTCGCCGCCTCGTACGCGGACCGGGTGGTCTTCCTCGCCGACGGCCGGATCGTCGACGAGCTGGCCGCCCCCACCGCCGACGCGGTGCTCGACCGGATGCGCCGCTTCGACGCCAAGGGCCGGACGAGCTGACGCCCTGACAGCACAGGCCGCCGCCCCGACCACCCAGGACTGACCCCATGTATCGCACCGCACTGCGCAATGTGCTGGCCCACAAGGGCCGACTGCTGATGACGGCACTGGCCGTCATGCTCGGCACGGCGTTCGTCGCCGGAACGATGGTGTTCTCCGACACCGCCGGCCAGGCCATGAAGAACAGCTTCTCCAAGAGCTACTCCGACGTCTCGGTGATGGTCACCGACAACGCCGCCGGCGGCCACGCCTCCGCCCGGGAGAAGAGCGAGGGCGCGGCCGGCAAGCTGACCGACGCCACCGTCGCCCAGCTCGCCGCCCTGCCCGGCACCCAGTCGGTACGCCCGGTGGTCTCCGGTTTCACCGGGGTCGCCGACAAGCAGGGCAACCTGATCGGCCAGGCGTGGAGCGCCCGCGGCACCAACTTCGTGCCGGACGCGACCGGCAAGGACGCCCGCTACCCGATGGCCGAGGGCCGCGGCCCGAAGGCGCCCGGCGAGATCGCGCTCGACCGGGAGACCGCGAAGGCCGGCGGCTACCGGGTCGGCGACACCGTCCGGATCGCCGGCAACGCCGCCGCCCAGGACGCCAGGCTGACCGGTGTCTTCACCACCGACGACCCGGAGGTCAGCTCAGGCGGCACGCTCACCCTGATGGACACCGCCAGTGCCCAGAAGGCGCTGCTCACCCCCGGCCAGTACAGCTCGATCGTGCTCGCCGCCAAGCCCGGCGTCACCCAGGAGGCGCTGCAGACCCAGGCGCTGGCCAAGGTGCCCGGCGAGACCCGGTTCGTGGTGCAGACCGGCAAGCAGCTCGACGACCGGCAGCAGGAGATGGTCGCCAGCTCCACCACGGCGCTCAAGACCGTCCTGCTGGTCTTCGCCGGGATCTCGCTCTTCGTCGGCATCTTCATCATCGCCAACACCTTCACCATGCTGATCGCCCAGCGCACCCGTGAGCTGGCCCTGCTGCGCGCGGTCGGCGCGGGCCGCGGCCAGGTCACCCTCTCGGTGCTGGCCGAGGCGCTGGTCATCGGCGTCTCCGCCTCGGTGGCCGGTCTGCTGGCCGGTATCGGGATCGGCGCCGGCCTGCAGGGCGGCATGACCCTGCTCAACCCGAACTTCCCGACCGGTTCGCTGGTGGTCGCCCCGGCCACCGTCGTCACCGGCCTGGTGGTGGGCGTCCTGGTCACCGTGCTCTCCGCAGTGCTGCCCGCCGTCCGCGCCGCCCGGATCCCCCCGGTCGCGGCGATGGCCGGCGGCGACCAGCCGGCCACCCAGAAGGGCCTGATCATCCGCAACACGATCGGCTCGCTGATCGCGGCCGGCGGCATCGCGCTGATCCTGGCCGGCGCCTCGGCCGGCAAGGACGGCCGCACCCTGCTGGAGGCCGGCACCCCGATCACCCTGATCGGCATCTTCATCCTGCTGCCGCTGCTCTCCCGCCCGGTGATCTCCGTGGTCGGCCCGGTGCTCGGCAGGCTGTACGGCACGGCGGGCCGGCTGGCCCGGCTGAACGCACTGCGCAACCCGCGCCGCACCGCCGCCACCGCGGCGGCGCTCACCATCGGCCTGACCCTGGTCAGCGCGCTGACCGTGCTGGGCACGTCGGTCAACGACGCGGTCGCCCGCTCGGTGACCGGCTCGATGAAGGCCGACTACGACGTCGCCATGGCCGGCGGCGCCGGCCAGCTCTCGCCGGAGGTCGGCAAGCTGGTCGCCAAGGCCCCCGGGGTCGCCGCCTCAAGCCCGGTCGCCAACGTGTACTGGGACTTCGACGGCAAGACCCGTGCGGTGCAGGGCTTCGACGCGGCCGCCCTCGACAGGCTGATGAAGGTCACCATGGACTCCGGGTCCACCGGGGCCCTCCAGCAGGGCCAGATCCTGGTCAACGACGAGGTGGCGAAGAGCGCGAACCTCAAGGTCGGTTCGACCCTGAAGGTGGCGTACCCGGACGAGACCACCGGCACCGTGACGGTCGGCGGCGTGTTCCAGCGCGCCGAGACCCTCTCCCCCGTGCTGATGGCCAACGCCGAGGTCCTCAAGCACGAGCCCGAGGCCTACATCAGCGACATCCTGGTCAAGGGCACCGACGGCGCGACCGGCGCGCTCAAGCAGTCGATCAAGGACGCCACCGGCAACAACCCGGTGATCGAGGTCAAGACCAAGCAGGACATGCAGGACGAGTTCAGCCGGCAGATCTCCTTCGTCCTGAACCTCATGTACGGCCTGCTCGCGATGTCCGTCCTGGTCGCCGTGCTCGGCGTGGTCAACACGCTGGCGATGTCGGTGTTCGAGCGCAAGCGCGAGATCGGCATGCTGCGCGCGATCGGCCTGGACCGGCGCGGCATCAAGCGGATGGTGCGGCTGGAGTCGGTGGTGATCTCCGTCTTCGGCGCCCTGATCGGCGTGGGCCTCGGCTGCTTCGTGGCCTGGGCCGCCAACCAGACCATCGCCCCGGATCTGAAGGGACTGACCACCGTGATCCCCTACGGCCAGATGCTGGTCTTCCTGGCGCTCGCCGCGCTGGTCGGCGTGATCGCCGCCCTGTGGCCCGCCCGCCGGGCGTCCCGGCTGGACATCCTGACCTCCATCAAGACGGACTGACGCCCCGTCGACCGGCCCCGGCCGGCGGGAACGCACGAAGGCCCCCCACCCGCGAGGGTGGGGGGCCTTCGGCACTTCTGCACTTCTGTACTCCGCCCGGTTCGCACAACCGGCTGAGCACCACGGAGGTCGTGGTCCGGCAGCGCTGCCGGGCGGAGGGCCTCCGACTCGTCCCCGAGATCCGTCGGGTCTGGTCGCTTACTTGCTGGTCGCGAGCTCCTTGGCGGGCTCGGCGGCGACGGCGGGCTTCGGCGCGGGGCCGGCCGCCTCCTGGAACGCCGCGAACGGCTTCTCCATCTCGGCGAGGCCGACGGTCTCGCGCTTGAGGAACATCGCCAGGGTCCAGTCGGTGAAGACGCGGACCTTGCGGTTCATGGTCGGGACCATCGCGCCGTGGTAGCCGCGGTGGAACCACCAGGCCAGACGGCCCTTCAGCTTGACCTTGCCGAAGAGGATCGCCACGCCCTTGTGCAGGCCGAGGCCGGCGACCGCACCGAGGTTCTTGTGCTTGTACTCGGACTGCGGGAAGCCGCGCATGCCGGCCACCACGTTGTCACCGAGGACGGCGGCCTGACGGACCGCGTGCTGGGCGTTCGGCGGGCACCAGGCACCCTCGCCGGCGGCGAGGTCCGGAACCTGGGCGTTGTCGCCCGCCGCCCAGACGTAGTCGAAGCCCTGGACCTGGAGGGTCGCGGCGGTGTCGACGTGGCCGCGCGGGCCGAGCGGGAGGCCGAAGTGGTTCAGCACCGGGTTCGGCTTCACACCGGCGGTCCACACGATGGTGGAGGCGTCCATCTCCAGGCCGTTCTTCAGCACCACGTGCTGGTCGACGCAGGAGTCCATCGAGGTCTCGATGTAGATCTCGATGTTCCGCTCCTCGAGCTTCTCCTTGGTCCACAGACCGAGGTCCGGGCCCATCTCGGGGAGGATGCGGTTGGCCGCCTCGACCACGACGAAGCGCATGTCGTCGCGGGAGACCGTCTTGTAGAGCTTGGCCGCGTCGCGGGCCATGTCCTCGATCTCGGCGATGGTCTCGATGCCGGCGAAGCCGCCGCCGATGACCACGAAGGTCAGCGCCTTGCGGCGGACCCCCTCGTCCGTGGTGGACTCGGCCTTGTCGAGCTGCGACATGACGTGGTTGCGGAGGGTGATCGCCTCCTCGACCGTCTTCATGCCGATGCCGTGCTCGGCCAGACCCGGGATCGGGAAGGTGCGGGAGACCGAGCCGGTGGCGACGACGAGGTAGTCGAAGGGCAGCTCGTAGGAGTCGCCGGCTGCGGGCTGGATGGTGGCGACCTTGCGGGCGTGGTCCACACCGGTGACCGCACCGGTGAGCACCTCCGCCTTCTTGAGGGCGCTGCGCAGCGGCGCGACGAGGTTGCGAGGCGCGACGTTGCCGCCGGCCGCCTCGGGAAGGAAGGGCAGGTACGTCATGTACGACCGCGGGTCGACGACCGTGACGGTCGCTTCGCCGTAGCGCATCTTCTTGAGGATGCGCATCGCGGCATACAGGCCGACGTAACCACCGCCGACAATGAGGATGCGAGGACGCTCCGTGGTGCTCATATCCGAAAGTATCCACCCCCTCCCGACCGGCACTTCGTGAGGGGAGTCACAAGGTGCTGGACAGCGGGTGCTACACTACGCGCCCGCACAAGCCGGTCGGGGCCTTCGGCTCACCGCCGCCGGGCGCCCGCGGTGAGCGGTCGGACACGCGGAGCCCCGCTGAGCAGCAACGATCCAGGTGGGGCGCGGGTTCCCGGCCGCTTTTTCGATTTACCCGGCCGTCGGCGGGCCTGGCCTGCGATCCGCTGGCAGACCCGCCGACAGAGCCTTCGGTCCCACATATCGGACGGACCGGACACCTGGGTGCGACGAAAGCATGGTTCGTCATGTGAAGAAATTCACGAACCTTTTCCGCCGACACGCGTCAGGCGATGCTCCAGGCGATCCCGTCCAGGATGTCGTGCTCGCTGACCAGAAGCTCCAAGGCCCCGGTCCGCTCCATGATCTCCAGCAGCACCAGCGCCCCGGCGGCGATCACGTCCACCCGGCCCGGGTGCATCACCGGGATCGCGGCCCGCTCGTCGTGGGTCGAGGAGAGCAGCCGGGCGGTGGTCTCCCGGACCTGCTCGACGGTCAGCCGCGCGTGGTGGATCCGCTCGGACCGGTACTCCGGCAGGTCGAGCACGATGCCGGCCACCGTGGTGACCGTGCCGGCCAGGCCCACCAGGGTGGCCTCGGCGTCCAGCGGCACCGTCTTCGCGGCCTCGTCCAGGGCGGCCAGCACGTCGGCCTGCGCGGCGGCGATCTGCGCCTGGGTCGGCAGCCCGGCACCCGCGAAGTGCCGCTCCGTCAGCCGCACGCACCCGATGTCCACCGACCGGGCCGCCTGCACGTCCTCGGCGCCCAGCACGAACTCGGTGGAGCCGCCGCCCAGGTCGAAGACCAGGTAGGGGGGCTTGTGCGGGCCGGCGGTCAACTCCTTGGTGGCGCCGGTGAAGGACAGCCGGGCCTCCTCGTCACCGCTCACCACGCTCGGCGTGACGCCCAGGATCTCCCGGACGCCGTCGGTGAACTCGGCGGCGTTCTCGGCGTCCCGGGACGCGGAGGTGGCGACCATCCGGATCCGGTCCGGACCGACCCCGTGCTCGGCGATCAGCGCCGCGTACTCGCGGCAGGCGGCGAACGTCCGCTCCAGCGCCTCCGGGTGGAGCCGGCCGGTGCTGTCCACGCCCTGGCCCAGCCGGTTGATGACCATCCGGCGGTCCAGGTCGGTGATCGAACCGGTCTCCGGGTCCAGGTCCGCGATCAGCAGCCTGATCGAGTTGGTGCCGCAGTCGATCGCGGCCACGCGCGTCATGGTCAACTCTGCTCCTCCTCCGCCTGGCGCTTCTTCTCGGCGCGCTCGGCCGTCTTCTGCTGCTTGGCGGCGATCACGGCCGCGTGGTCCTCGCCCTTGGCGCGGTTCTTCAGGACCCGCGCACCCGCGGCCTCGACCTCGGCCGGGGAGACGCACGGGCCCTTGGCCCACCAGTCCTCCAGCATGCCGAGCGCCTCGTCGCCGAGCGGGTTCACGCCCTCGCCGGCGGCCAGCGAGTGGCCGACCAGCACGTGCAGGCACTTCACCCGGTCCGGCATGCCGCCGGCGCTCGGGAAGCCCTCCAGCACCTCGATCGCGTCCCGGCGGGCGATGTAGTCCTCGTGGGCGCGTCGGTAGGCGGCGGCCAGCTCCGGGTCCTCGGCGAGGCGGGCGGTCTGGTCCTTCATCACGCCCTCGGCCTCCAGGGTGCCGATCAGCGAGGCCGCCTTGGGGCAGGTCAGGTAGTACAGCGTGGGGAACGGCGTGCCGTCCGGCAGCCGGGGCGCGGTCTCCACCACGTCCGGGTTGCCGCACGGGCAGCGGTGCGCCACCGCGCGCAGGCCGCGCGGGACGCGGCCCAGCTGGGCCGCGATGGCGGCGATGTCGGAGTCGGGAACGGCAGCGGGTTCGTTGGTCATCAGCGGTCTGTCTGTCAGTGGGATGCGGGGGGTTCGGTACCCGGCTGGGCGGTGTCGGCCAGATCGACCGAATCCCAGAGCTCGGCGTACCAGGGCTTGGCGGCCTTCGGCCGGACACCGGCCACGGCACCGGCGGCGGGGGGCCGGCCGTCCGAAGTGGGCTTGGGGTCCACCGAGACGAACGGCGTCTCGCCCGGAAGCGCGTAGTGCAGCCGCTCGCGGGCCTGCGCCTTCACGTACTCCGGGTCCTGCCAGCGGGCCCGCTCGCGGCGCAGCTCCTCGACCTGCTGCCGGGCCTGCTCGGCCTTGGCGCGCTGCGCGGCGATCTCCGAGCGCTGGGCGATGAACTGCCGGGTGGGATACGCGAGTATCGCGATCAGCGAGCACAGGACGAGCACCAGCACGGTGGCGCGGCTGGTGAAGCGCGGCCGCGCCGCCAGCCCCGGGATCCTCCACTTGGCCATCTCGTACCCCTCCTGCACATGCCGGTGCCCCGGCCCCACCCTACGCGGTGGGAGCCGGGGCACCGGTCAGGCTGGCTCAGCCCTCGTGCTTGAAGCGGGGGAACGCCCCGCGACCCGCGTACTCGGCGGCGTCGTCGAGGATCTCCTCGATGCGCAGCAGCTGGTTGTACTTGGCGACGCGCTCGGAGCGGGCCGGGGCGCCGGTCTTGATCTGGCCGCAGTTGGTGGCGACGGCGAGGTCGGCGATGGTGACGTCCTCGGTCTCGCCGGAGCGGTGCGACATCATGCAGCGGTAGCCGTTGCGCTGGGCGAGCTCCACGGCGTCCAGGGTCTCGGTCAGCGAACCGATCTGGTTGACCTTCACCAGCAGCGCGTTGGCGGTGCCGGTCTCGATGCCCTGGGCCAGGCGGGCCGGGTTGGTGACGAACAGGTCGTCACCGACCAGCTGGACCTTGTCGCCCAGCTTGACGGTCATGGCCTTCCAGCCGTCCCAGTCCGACTCGTCCAGCGGGTCCTCGATGGAGACCAGCGGGTACGCGGCGACCAGCTCGGCGTAGTACTCGATCAGCTCGGCGGCGGAGAGCGCCTTGCCCTCGAACTGGTAGGCGCCGTCCTTGTAGAACTCGGAGGCGGCGACGTCCAGCGCGAGCGCGACGTCCTTGCCCGGCACGTAGCCGGCCTTCTTGATGGCCTCGGTGATGAGGTCCAGGGCCTCTCGGTTGGAGTCCAGGTTCGGCGCGAAGCCGCCCTCGTCGCCGAGGCCGGTGGACAGGCCGCGCTCCTTCAGGACGCCCTTGAGGGTGTGGTAGACCTCGACGCCCCAGCGGACGGCCTCCGAGAAGGACTCCGCACCGATCGGGGCGATCATGAACTCCTGGATGTCCACGTTGGAGTCCGCGTGCGAACCGCCGTTGAGGATGTTCATCATCGGGACCGGCAGGACGTGCGCGTTCGGGCCGCCCAGGTAGCGGAACAGCGGCAGGTCGCTGGCCTCGGAGGCGGCGTGCGCCACGGCGAGCGAGACGCCGAGGATGGCGTTGGCGCCGAGCGAGGACTTGTCCGGGGTGGCGTCCAGGTCCAGCATGGCCTGGTCGATCAGGCGCTGCTCGGTCGCGTCGTAGCCGACCAGCTCCGGGCCGATCTGCTCGATCACGGCGAGGACGGCCTTCTCGACGCCCTTGCCGAAGTAGCGGTTCTTGTCGCCGTCGCGGAGCTCCAGCGCCTCGAAGGCGCCGGTGGACGCGCCCGACGGGACAGCGGCACGGCCGGTGCTGCCGTCGTCGAGGCCGACCTCGACCTCGACCGTGGGGTTGCCGCGGGAATCGAGGATCTCGCGGGCTACGACGACATCAATGGACGGCACGAGGCATCTCCTAGCGGAAGCGGATGTGTAGTCGTTACGACCAGAGCCTAACCGTCCCGGGCTTCCGGTCCACGTTGACCTTCGTCCCGTCTCACCGTGTGGCGCGCTACTCGCCGGTAGTTCATCTGAATGCCCCGCAAAAGCGGGCACGCCGGACGGTCCGGAGTGCCCGCTCCCGCAGCCGTCAGAACGACAGGACCTGACCCGGCATGATCAGGTCCGGGTTGCCGCCGATCACCGGACGGTTGGACTCGTACAGCTTCTGCCAGCCGCCGGACACGTGCTGGGCGGCGGCGATGCCGGACAGCGTGTCACCGGGGCGCACGGTGTAGCCGCCGCCGGCGGCGGCCGGGGCCTGGGCGCCCTGCGGCACAACCCGGGGCGCACTCTGCGACGTCGCGCCCTGCGCCGCCGCCTCGGGGGTCGCGGTCTTCGGCGTCGCGGCCTTGGGCGTCGCGGCCTTCGGGGCCGCCGCGCGGGTCTCGGAGCGCGAGGCGGTGTCCGTCTGGGCCGACGACCCGCCCTTGGTCAGGCCCGCGCGCTTCGAGCAGACCGGCCACGCGCCGGGGCCCTGCGAGGCGAGCACCTTCTCGGCGACGGCGATCTGCTGCCCCTTGCTCGCCTGGTCGGCGCGCGGCGCGTACTGGCCGCCGCCGAACGACTTCCAGGTGGAGGAGCTGAACTGCAGGCCGCCGTAGTAGCCGTTGCCGGTGTTGATCGACCAGTTTCCGCCGGACTCGCACTGCGCGACCTTGTCCCAGACGGAGACCGGGGCGGCCTGGGCGCCGGTGGCGGTCAGCAGGGGCAGGGCCAGACCCACGCCCGCGACGCCCGCGGCGGCGATGGCCTTCTCGGCCTTGGTACTGCGACGGTGGCGGCCGGAACCGGTGAACAGCATGGCGAATCCTCTCCGCACGCCTGCGAGGTGAGCTGTCGGGTTCGGACCGGGAGGTGGCCCGGCCGCCGGGAAGGCGGCTTCACCCCAAGCCGTGGGGGACGGCGTCAAACCTGGTTCCCCCGCCCCTGTCCGGGTCGTTGTCGGATTCCCTGCGGCGCGGCGGACAGGATTCGGCGTTCCGCACCCGGGGCCCGCGGCTGCGAGCAGAGGGAGAGTAGGCAGATCCGACGATCAATCACAAGCTCATATCACCGGTATCACGCAAGAATTACGAAGCGTCACAACTCGGGTACGAACTATGCAGGTACGTCCGGTTTGATCCGCATTCAGCCCCCGCGACACGACGCGCCGTCAGGCGTGCACCGGAGTGAAGGAGACCGGCAGTTCGCGCAGGCCGCGCATGATCAGACCGCCCCGCCAGCGCAGTTCGGACGGGTCGGCGGCAAGACGCAGATCGGGCAGCCGGGTCAGCACCGTGGCGAGCGCCCGCTGCCCCTCGAGCCGGGCCAGCGGCGCGCCGATGCAGTAGTGGATGCCGTGCCCGAACCCCAGGTGCGGGTTGTCGGCGCGGGCCAGGTCGAGGGTGTTCTCCCCGGCGAACCGGGCCGGGTCGCGGTCCGCCGCCGCCAGCACCACCAGCACCGGGTCGCCGACCGGGACGTCCACCCCGCCGATGGACAGCGGCTGCGTCGCGAACCGCCACGTCGCCAGTTCCACCGGCCCGTCGTAGCGCAGCAGTTCCTCCACCCCGGTCTCCAACAGCCCGCTCTCGCCCCGGGCCAGCGACTCCTGCAGCAGCGAGCGCTGCCCCGGGTTGCGCAGCAGCGCGTACAGGCCGTTGCCGATCAGGTTCACGGTGGTCTCGAAACCCGCGAAGAGCAGGATGAACGCCATCGCGGCGGCCTCGTTCTCGGTGAGGTGCTCGCCGTGGTCGCTGGCCCGGATCAGCCCCGAGATCAGGTCGTCCCCGAGGTCCGCCCGCTTGCGGTGGATGAGTTCGGCCAGGTACGTGCGCATCCGCTTCACCGCCCGGCCGACACCCCCGCGTTGCCCCCCGTGGTGCCGGATCATCATCCCGGCCCAGTCCCGGAAGTCGTCCTGGTCCTCGGCCGGGACACCCAGCAGGTCGCAGATCGCGTAGATGGGTAGCGGGAACGCGAACTCGTGGATCAGGTCCGCCGAGCCGCGCTCCGCGAAGGAGTCGATCAGCCGGTCGGTGAGCTGCTGCACCCGCGGCTCGAACTCCGCCACCCGGCGCGGCGTGAACGCCTTCGACACCAGCCGCCGCAGCCGGGTGTGGTCGGGCGGGTCGATGTTCAGCAGGTGCGTCATCAGGTTCGCCTGGCGCTCGCCCGGGATGCCGACCCGGCCGCTGCGATGAGCATGCGCGTTGTGCTGCGCGGGGTTCTTGGAGAGCCGGCTGTCCGCGAGGGCCTGCCGCGCGTCCGCGTACCGGGTCACCAGCCACGCCTCCACTCCGCTCGGCAGGGTCGTCCGGTGCACCGGCGCGTGCTCGCGCAACCACGCGTACGCGGGGTACGGATCGGCGGCGAACTCCCAGGTGAAGAGCTCCGGGCGGGTGGTCTCGGGCGTGTGGGACATGCCTTGACGGTATCCGGTGCCCCGACCTGCGTGAGTCTGGTCACCTGGCGGGTAATCCCTGTTGCGGAGGGTCGTGGCGTGCCTACGATCCTCCGACAACCGTTGGTGGGCGGCGTGCGGACCGGCCACCGGGCGTCTCAAGGAGGAGCAGTCCATGCGGGTAACCGGGGCAGTGGTGGTCATCGCGGTGCTCGACGGAGGTTCGGGGGCGGAACTCGCCCGCCGCTTCACCGCCGCCGGCGCCGCCCGCCTCCTCATCGCCGACCTGCGGCCCGGCGTCGCCGAGGACCTCGCCACCGAACTCGACCGGCCCGACTGCCACGTCGTCGGCGTCTCCGGTGACATCCACCGCCCCAGCGACATCGCCGCGCTGGTCTCCACCGCCGTCAAGCACCTCGGCCCGATCGACCTCTTCGCGGTCGCCGGCCCCGACGGCGAGCGGATCGTCCAGCTCGCCGACCTCCCCGACCACCTCGACCCGCTCGCCGACCTCCTCGCCCTGCTCGGCGAGGCGATCGGCGAGGTCGTCCCGCAGCAGCGGCGCAGCCCGGAGCCGGCCGCCGTCGCCTAGCCCCCGGCCCCCGGCCCCCGGCGTCCCGCTCCCGGCATCCCGCTCCCGGCGCCCGGGGCCCCGGGGCTGCGCTGGTGACCGCAGCCCGGCGGGTCACTACGGGTTGAGGCCCTCGGCCTGTCGCACCGCGGCGCGGTAGCGGCGGGCGGCGGCCCGCAGGGCGGCGTCCACGTCCACGTCCGCGTCGTACGCGCGCTGGGCGATCGCGAGCAGCAGGTCGCCCGCCGACCGCTCGGTCAGCTCCGCCGGCAGCTCGTACGCGCCGTCCGGCACGCCCACGAAGTTGGCCCGCCGCACCCGGGAGACCAGCTTCGCCGCGTACGCGAGCGCCGGCAGCCCCGCCGGCACCCCGTCGAGCACCGACTCCCGCTGCTTCTCGGCCGCCTTCAACTGCTCCCAGTTCGCCTCGACCTGCGCCGCACCCGACGCCTCCACGTCACCGAAGACGTGCGGGTGCCGGTACATCAGCTTCTCCACGATGTCGCCGGCCACGTCGTCGATCGAGAACGGGTCGTCCGGGTGCTCCTCGGCGATCCGCGAATGGAAGAACACCTGGAGCAGCACGTCGCCGAGCTCCTCGCGCAGGGTCTCCCGATCCCCCTCCTCGATCGCCTCGACCAGCTCGAACGCCTCCTCCACCAGGTACTTCACCAGGCTCGCGTGCGTCTGCTCGGCGTCCCACGGACAGCCCCCCGGCGAACGCAGCCGGTCCATCACCGACGCCAGGTCGAGCAGCCGCGCACCCGGCAGGTCGTACGAGCCCGGCAGCACCTCGATCTCCGGCACCCGGCCCGCCTCCTCCACCGAGATCCGCGCCAGCGCGTCCGTCAGCCCCGGGTCACCGTCCGCACTGCCCAGCCACAGCACCGGCGCCGCCTCCACCAGCATCCGTGCCAGCGCCGGAGCGGAACCCCGCTCCACCACCTCCACCACGACGCCCGCCTGGCGGACGGCGGGCAGCTGCGGGTGCGAGGCGTCGCCCGCGAGGACCCGCGGCGCGGACCGCAACGCCTCCCACGCGGGCCAGGAGAGCAGCCCGGGGGCCACGCGGTGAGTAGTGGTGAGCAACGTCAGCTTCGGAGTGTCCACACCCCAGAACCTACCCGCTCCCCCACCAGCCGCCCGGCCCTCCGCGACCCCCGCCCACCATCCCCCGAGGACGCTCCGCGAGCTGGCTGCCGCCAAGCGCCTCCGGCGAGGCGCTGCGCGACGGCGAGATGCGCAGGGCGCCTCCGGCAAGGCGCTCCGCGAGCGGCACACGCCCGACGACCGCCTCCGGCGGGGACGCTCCGCGAACCGACTGCCGCCAAGCGCCTCCGGCGAGGCGCTGCGCGACGGCGGCATGCACGGGACGCCTTCGGCAGGACGCTCCGCGAACCGGCTGCCGCCAAGCGCCTCCGGCGAGGCGCTGCGCGACGGCGGCATGCACGGGACGCCTTCGGCAGGACGCTCCGCGAACCGGCTGCCACCAGACGCCTCCCGCAGGGCGCTCCGCGAGCGGCACACGCCCGACGACCGCCTCCGGCGGGGACGCTCCGCGAACCGACTGCCGCCAGGCCCCCGCAGGGCGCGCGTAGTGCCGGCCCGGCGGCGGGGGCGGAGGGGTCAGGCGGGGTTGGTGTTCTGGGGGAGCCAGGGGTCGACGGTGTCGGCGAGGCCGATCTGCTGGACGTCCCAGTGGCCGTAGCGGGGGTTGACCTGGATGTCGAGTTCGGTGCCGGCGGCCACCAGGGCCTTGCGGATGGCGGCGTTGCCGGCGTCGGTGCGGGGGTCCTCGCCCTGCGCGGCGGCGAGCTTCTGGATGCCGAGCTGCTGCCGGTAGAACGCGTCGATGCCGCCGCTCGGCACCGCCTGCCGGAGCAGGAGTTCCCGGGCGAGCTGGGCCTCCCCGCCGAGTGCCTTGGCGTCGGCGCTGCGCCCGTCGGCGATCTCCGTGTCGGTGACGCTGAGGCCGTGGTCGGTGAGGGCCTGGGCGATGACCCGGTCCAGGACGAGGTCGGAGACGGTCTTGCGGGCGAGGCCGGCGCGCTCGTTGTGGGCGCCGCCGTTCTGGCCCTGCGCGGCGGCGACGCCGTCCCGGACCTCGGCGACCCGGGCGTCCACCGCGGCGATGCTGATCCGCTGGCCGCCGACGACCGCTGCGGCGCCCTGGTGCGCCGGCTGCGTCCCGCAGGCGGTGAGCGCGGCGGCGGCGAGCGCGAGGCCCGCGGCGCCGACGGCGGTCCGCGTGCGGCGGCGGATGGAGCTGGTGCGGATCACGAGGTGCCTCCCGGGGGTGGGGTGGGGCCGGTGCGTTCCGGTGGTACTCCTGGGGTGGTTCGACGAGCTGGGACGAACAGTAGAGCGCACTGCCCGCCCTTGCCCAGACCGCTGCGGCAACGGGCCGCCGGGGCCTCAGGCCGTGTACGGGTTGCCGCTGGTGGTGCGGGTGGCGCCGAGCTGTTCGAGGTGCCGGCGCAGGCGGCGGACGTCCTCGTGGTGCGGGCCGAGCCGGCGTTCGGTGTCGAGCAGCAGTTCCAGGAGGGCCTGCCAGCCGCCCTCGCGGTCGCCGGCCGCGACCTGGGCGAGTCCGGCGCGCTCGCGCAGGCCGGGGACGGCCGGGGAGTCGGCCGGGTGTGCGGCGAGCAGTGCCCGGTACTCGGCGAGCGCGTCGGCGGGGCGGTCGGCGGCGAGCAGGGTGCGGGCCCGGATGGTGCGGACGGTGAGGACCAGGGGTGCGCCGGGGCCGAGTTCGGCGACCGCGCGGGGCAGCAGGTCGGCGGCGAGGGCCAGAACCTCGCCGTGCCGGCCGGCGGCGACCAGGTCGGAGAGCCGGGCGCAGGCTTCGGCCAGGGCTTCCGCCCTGCCGGCGGGTCCGGCCTCCGGGGCGGGGACCGGGGTGGGGGCCGGGCCGGTGGGGGCGAGGCGGGGGTCGGGCAGCGCGGGCATCACGACGGGGACGGAGGCGGCGGCCGGTGGCGGCGTGCCGGGTCCGGGTCGGCGGTCCGGCCGGGGCGGGCCCGGCCGCGTACCGGACGGCGGCTGCGGGTGGTGCGGGTAGCGGTAGGGACGGGTCGGGTCCGGGACGGCGCCGTGCGGCGGTTGCGGGGCGACGGTCGGGGCGGGGAGCAGCGGCAGCAGCCGGGCGTGGACCTGCTGGGCGTCGGCGGGCCGGTCGGCGGGCCGTTTGGCGAGCAGGTCGAGGACGAGGACTTCGACGGCGGCGGGGAGCTCGGGGCGCAGTGCGCGCAGCGGCACCGGCGGGTCGTCGACGTGCCGGCGCAGGACGCCGAGCGCGGTGGGAGCGGGGAACGGTGCTTGGCCGGTCAGCATCTCGTGCAGCATGCAGCCGAGCGCGTACAGGTCGCTGCGCGGGTCGGCGCCGGCGGCGAGGGCCTGTTCGGGGGCCATGTAGGCGGGGCTGCCGATCGGGCTGCCGGTGAGGGTGAGGCGGGTGGCGTCGGGGTCGAGGGCGGTGGCGATGCCGAGGTCGAGCAGGACCACCCGGCCGTCGTCCCGGACCATCACGTTGCTGGGTTTCAGGTCGCGGTGGACCACGGGGACGGCGTGCACGGCGGCGAGCGCGGCGCACACCTGGCCGGCGACGGCGGCGGCCTGCTCGACGGGCAGCGGTCCGTCCTCGGCGATCAGGTCGGCGAGGCTGAGGCCGGGCACCCGCTGCATCACGAGGTACAGCTCGCCGCCGTCCGAGCCGGCGTCGAAGACGGTGACCAGTCCGGGGTGGTCGAGGGCGGCGCTGACCCGGCACTCGCGCAGGAAGCGGCGGCGCAGTTCCTCGCCGCGGCTCGCGGCGGCGTCGGACGGGTCGGCCAGCAGGTCGGTGCGCAGCAGTTTCACGGCGACGTGTCGTTCCAGCCGCTCGTCGAAGCCCGCCCAGACCTGGCCCATCCCGCCGTGGCCGATCTTCTCGGCGAGCCGGTAGCGGCCGTCGACCACCCGGCCGGCGGTCACGGGCGGCCTTCCTGCGCCTGCCGCCGGAGCAGTTCGCCGAGCTGCCGCAGCTCCTCGCCGGTCGCGGACGGCGCGGGGGCCTGCGCCGGGACCTGCCCGGGCGCGGCGGGCGTCGGCGCGGCGGGCGTCGGCGCGGTCGGCACCGGTGTCGCGGCCGGCACCGGTGTCGCGGCCGGCGCCGCCGCGGGCGGGTAACCGTAGGTGGGCTGCGCGGGGTACGGCTGCGGGTACGGGGTGTACTGCGGGTACGCCGCCGCCTGCTGCGGGTACGTCGGGTAGGTCGGCGGGTACGCCGGGTACGCCTGCGGGTACGGCTGGGCGAGCGGCTTCAGGCCGGGCCACATGCTCCGACGGTTCATCAGCAGGAAGTGCAGCGGCGCGCCGATCCACATCGGGAGGACGACGATCGTGCCGAGCGTGTCCCACACCGAGCCGCCGGCCTTCGGCGCCAGCGCGGCCGACACGTAGAGGGTCAGCTGGAGCAGGCCGAAGACCACCGCGCCGACGATGTCCGCCGGACGGCGGCGGCCGACGGCGAGCACCGTGGACGGCACCATGCCGAGGATTCCCAGCGTCAGGAGCGGGAGCGCGCAGCACAGGACGGTCGGGCCGACGCGGTAGGGACCTGACGCGGCGGGGCCGGGCATGCGCGCTCCTCAGCAACGGTGGCGGCGGCGGACGGTGACGGTGCTTCGCACACCGTACCGCCCCCGCGCGACACGCCGGGATCGCTTATCCGTCGCTCTCCCCGCCGCCGTCGGCGGGCTCCACGGTGCCGGCGGCGAGGGCGTCGGTGAGGGTCCGGGTGAGCGTGTCGGCCAGCTCGGTGGTGCGGGCCAGGTCGGTCCGGAAGTCGGCGAGGCGGCGGAACGCCGCGCCGAGGACCCGCTGGCGTTCGACCGGGAGGCGCGGCAGTTCGAGCCGCCGGATGTCCAGGCGGGTGGTGGTGGAGGCGTAGCTGCTGGCCCGGCGGGCGGCGCCGGTGGCGCGCAGCCGGCCCGCCAGGTAGTCCGGGTCGACCTGCTCGGGGTCGGGACGCAGCAGGTGCAGGCGCGGGCCGAGCACCGCGCCGTCGTACGGGTCGCCCGCGCGTACCGCGTGCGCGGTCTCGCCGCCCAGCGCGGGCAGCAGGACGTCGCCGGGACGCGCGGTCGGCGCGTCGGTGGCGTCGGTGGTGCCGGACGGGGGGCGGCCGGCCAGCAGGTCCTGGTCGGTGAGCAGCGGGGTGGCGCCGGTGCCGGCGGCCGGGCCCTGACCGGAGGAGTGGACCTCCAGGGCACCGGCGCGGGCGAGTTCCCCGACCGTGACCGACGGCGGGACGACCGGCTCGGCGACGGCGGTGACCTCCGGCAGCCGGGCGTCCAGGTCGGCGAGCGTGCCGAGCAGCTCGCCGACACGGGTCCGCAGGTGGGAGAGGGTGTCGGGCGGTGCGGTGGGGGCGGCCGGCAGGTGGCGGGCGGGCGACAGGTCGGTCTCGTCGTCCAGCAGGTCCAGCGCGGTGACGGTGCGGTGCACGCCCGGGCGGTCGGCCGGGAGCGGGCCGCCGGAGCGGGCGGCGGCGTCGAAGGCGTACCAGGTGTCGAGGACGGTCCGGGTGAGCGCCGGCCAGTCGATCCGGTCCCGGCCGCCCTCCGCCGCCGGGTGGGCGGCGGCCGCGTCCAGGAGCAGCACCTGCCGGAAGTCGTCACCGGGCCGCGGCCGGCGCAGCACCCACAGGTGCAGCGGCACGCCGTACGGCGGGGCCGTGCCGGCGGGCAGCGCGACCACGGCGCGCAGCGCGCCGGTGCGGATCAGCTCGGAGCGGACCCGGCGGCCGGCCCGGCGCGAGGCGACGGTCGGCGGCAGGAGCAGGGCGGCGAGGCCGCCGGGGCGGGTGTGCGACAGGCAGTGCAGCAGCCACGCCAGTTCGGACTCGCCGCGCGGCGGGACGACGCCGCCGGACCAGCGCGGGTCGAACTGCAACTCGTCGTGGCCCCAGTCGCGTTCGTTGTACGGCGGCTGGCAGAGCACCGCGTCGGCGAGCAGGCCGGGGTGCGCGTCGGCCCGCAGCGCGTCACCGGGACGAAGGTCGACCGCGAGCGGGCCGGGCCACGCGCCGGGCGTCTGCAGGGCGAGCCGCAGCACGGCGAGCGCGGCGTACCCGGCGTCCAGGTCCTGCCCGGCCCGGACGGCCCCCGGCCCGGCCGCCAGCAGCAGCGCCCCCAGCCCGCAGGCCGGGTCGAGCACCGTCACCGCCCCGGCAGCCGACGGACCGGGCGGAACCGCCGGGCCACCGGCAGCGGCAGCGGCGTGCGGCCAGGCCGGGGCGGCGGCGCCGGACGGCCCGTCGGCCGCTCCGGAGTCGGGTCGCGACACGGCGCCGGTGTGCCACGGCGCGACGCCCGGCTCGTCCAGCGGTGCCCCGCCCGCGTCCGCGGCGCGGTGCGGCCGGGCCGCAGCGGCGCCTGTCGTCTCGGCGGCGTGCGGCGCCGTGCCGGTCTGGGGGAGGGCGGCGAGGAGGGCGGCGGCTTCGGGCGGGGTGGGGGCGAGCTGGCGGGTGTTGGCCTCGGCGTGGCGGGTGAGCAGCTGCTCGTAGGCGGCCGGCGCGCCGTGGGCGTCGGCGAGGCGGGCGAGGAGGCGGGCCAGGTCGAGGTAGGTGGGGCCGACCAGCGGGGGGAGGCCGAGGCGGTCGGTGGCGTCGGGGCCGATCGCGGCGCGGGCGGCGTGTCGCAGGGCGCGGGGCAGGTCGGTGGCGAGCCGGGTGTCGGGCCGGTCGGCGAGTGCGGTCCAGGCGGCGGGGTCGCGGTGGAGCAGCAGCAGGAAGGCGCCGGCTCCGATCAGCGGGGCGACCGGGGGGCCGTCGGGGTCGCGCAGGGTCTCCAGCTGCTGCCAGGCCCGCTCCAGCGGCGGCAGTTCGGCGATCTTGCCCTGGTCGCGGAGCCACTGCTCGACCTGGTCGAGCGGGAAGGTCGGGCTGCTGTCGGTGCCGCCGACCGGGCGCGGGAAGTCGGGGTGACGGCGGCGCCAGTTGGAGACGGCGGCCCGGCCGACGCCGGCGAGCCGGGCGATCTCGACGGCGGTCACCTCGGGGCGGTCCGGCATCGCTGGCTCCTCACGTTCACGACCGACTGTGACCACACAGCATAGCGATCGAACCCAACCGACTCCGTTCACATGTGAACAGAGCAGTTTCATGAATGACTGTTGACATGGTTCACAGCAGCATGGTCTGATCTAGTCGTCGCCAGGGAGACCCCGGGCGACAGGCAGCACCGACAGAACAGACCGAACAGACCGAGGAGTCAGTCATGGCCGTCACCACCACCGCCCGCCGTAGCGCCGCGTTCCTGCTGGGTGCTTCGCTGCTGGTCCTGGGCGCCACCGCCTGCGGCCCGTCCGACAGCGGGGTGTCCACCGAGGCGAAGCCGAGCGCTCCGGCGTCCGCCGCCGCCAGTGCCGGTGCCGGTGCCGGTGCCGCCGAGTCGAAGCCGGCCGCGGCCGCCGCCAAGGTGGGCGACACGATCGCGCTGAAGGGCATCGAGAAGAGCAACACCGCCGACGTCACCCTGGTGAAGGTGGTCGACAACGCGGAGGGGGAGGACGAGTTCACCAAGCCGGCCGACGGCAAGCGCTTCGTCGCGGTGCAGTTCCGGATCAAGGCGACCGGCAGCAAGGCGTACAGCGACGCCCCGATGAACAGCGCCAAGCTGCTGGACGCGCAGGGCCAGGCGTTCGGCACCGCGATCGCGGACACCAAGGCGGGCCCGTCGTTCCAGGTCCCGGCGAACATCGCCCCGGGGGAGAGCGTGCTCGGCTTCCTCACCTTCGAGGTGCCGAAGGACGCGGTGCTCGCCAAGGCCCAGTTCAGCCTGGACAGCGGCATCGCCGACCAGACCGGCCAGTGGAAGCTCGGCTGACCCACCGGCACGCGGGGCCGTACAGCGAGGCCCGTACAGCAAGGCCCGCACAGCGGGGCCCCGCACAGCAGGGCCCGTACAGACGCGACGGCGGCCTCCGGCCCGAGGGCCCGAGACCGCCGAGGAGCGCGGGGTGGCGTCAGCGCTTGGCGCCCGCCAGGTCGTCGAACATGGTGGTGAGGAACTCCGTGCACCAGGCGAGGAGTTCACGCCCGACCAGCGGCTTGCCGCCGATCCGCCCGCCGCTGGCGGGCTTGGGCACCAGCAGCTGCTGCGCGGCGGACTTGATCTGGGTGCGCGGGTAGAGCCGGTTCAGCCGCAGCTCCTGCGACTCGCGCAGCTCGACCGGCCCGAAGCGGACGAAGTTGCCCTGCAGGGTGATGTCGCCGATCCCGCAGCGCCGCGCGTACAGCCGCAGGGCGGCGACCAGCAGCAGGTTCTCCACCGGCTCGGGCAGCTTGCCGTAGCGGTCGGTGAGCTCCTCGCGGACCTGGACGATGTCCTGCTCGGAGTTGACCGCCGCGATCGAGCGGTACGCCTGGAGCCGCAGCCGCTCCCCCGGCGCGTAGTCGTGCGGCACGTGGGCGTCGACCGGCAGCTCGATCTTCACCTCCAGCGGCTCCTCCTCCGGCTCGCCGCCGCCGGCCTCCAGCGACTCGCGGAACTCGGCGACCGCCTCGCCGACCATCCGCATGTAGAGGTCGAAGCCGACGCCCGCGATGTGGCCGGACTGCTCGCCGCCGAGCAGGTTGCCGGCGCCGCGGATCTCCAGGTCCTTCATGGCGACGTACATGCCGGCGCCCATCTCGGTGTGCTGGGCGATGGTGGCGAGACGCTCGTGCGCGGTCTCGGTGAGCGGCTTCTCCGGCGGGTAGAGCATGTACGCGTAGCCGCGTTCGCGACCGCGGCCGACCCGGCCGCGCAGCTGGTGCAGCTGGGAGAGGCCGAAGGTGTCGCCGCGCTCGACGATCAGGGTGTTGGCGTTGGAGATGTCGATGCCGGATTCGACGATCGTGGTGGAGACCAGGACGTCGAACTCCTTCTCCCAGAAGTCGACGACGACCTTCTCCAGCTGGGTCTCCCCCATCTGTCCGTGCGCGGTGGCGACCCGCGCCTCGGGGACGAGGTCCTTGAGCCGCGCCGCCGCCTTGTCGATCGACTCGACCCGGTTGTGGATGTAGAACACCTGGCCCTCGCGCAGGAGTTCACGCCGGATGGCGGCGGCGATCTGCTTCTCGTCGTACGGGCCGACGAAGGTCAGCACCGGGTGCCGCTCCTCCGGCGGGGTGGTGATGGTGGACATCTCGCGGATGCCGGTGACCGCCATCTCCAGGGTGCGCGGGATCGGGGTGGCGGACATGGTGAGCACGTCGACGTTGGCGCGCAGCTTCTTCAGCTGCTCCTTGTGCTCGACGCCGAAGCGCTGCTCCTCGTCGACGATGACCAGGCCGAGGTCCTTGAACCGGGTCTCGGAGGAGAACAGCCGGTGGGTGCCGATGACCACGTCCACGGAGCCCTCGAAGAGGCCCTCCAGCACGGCCTTCGCCTCGGCGTCGGTCTGGAACCGGGACAGCGCCTTCACGTTGACCGGGAAGTTGGCGTACCGCTCGGCGAAGGTGGAGAAGTGCTGCTGCACCAGCAGCGTGGTCGGCACCAGGACGGCGACCTGCTTGCCGTCCTGCACGGCCTTGAAGGCCGCCCGGACGGCGATCTCGGTCTTGCCGTAGCCGACGTCGCCGCAGATCAGCCGGTCCATCGGGACGGACTTCTCCATGTCCGCCTTGACCTCGGCGATGGTGGTCAGCTGGTCGGGCGTCTCCGCGTACGGGAAGGCGTCCTCCAGCTCGCGCTGCCAGGGGGTGTCCGGGCCGAAGGTGTGGCCGGGCGCGGCCATCCGGGCCGAGTACAGCTTGATCAGGTCGGCGGCGATCTCCTTGACCGCCCTCTTCGCGCGCTGCTTGGTCTTCGCCCAGTCCGCGCCGCCGAGGCGGTGCAGGGTGGGCGCCTCGCCGCCGACGTACTTGGTGACCTGGTCGAGCTGGTCGGTCGGCACGAACAGCCGGTCGCCGGGGTGGCCGCGCTTGGCGGGCGCGTACTCCAGCACCAGGTACTCGCGGGTGGCGCCCTGCACGGTGCGCTGCACCATCTCCACGTACCGGCCGACGCCGTGCTGCTCGTGGACGACGAAGTCGCCGGCCGCGAGGGCGAGCGGGTCGATCGCGTTGCGGCGGCGGGACGGCATCCGGCGCATGTCCTTGGTGGAGGACCTCTGGCCGGACAGGTCGGTCTCGGTGATGACGGTCAGCTTGAGCGTCTCGTCGACGAAGCCGTGCTCGATGGAGCCGCAGGAGACGTGGACGACGTCCCGGGTCGGGGCGTCGGCGAGGTCGGCGACCAGCCGGGCCGGGATGCCCTCGTTGCCGAGCACCTCGGCGAGCCGGGACGCCGGGCCGTGGCCCTCGGTCACCATCACGACCCGCCAGTCGGCGTTCAGCCGCTCCTTGGCGTCGGCGATGGCGCGCGCGGTGTCGCCCCGGTACGCCTCCACCGCGTGCATGCCCAGGGTGAGCGTGTCGGCGTCGAACTCCAGCATCTCGCTCACGCTGGAGTCACTGGTCGCGAACGGGCTGACCGACCACCAGGGCAGGCCGATGTCGGCGGCGTGCTCGCGCACCGAGGCCAGCGGCCAGAGCGAGGCGGCCGAGACGTCGATCATCTCGATGTCGATCGGCCGGTCGGCGCCGGCCGCCGCGGCCACCCAGGAGGCCTGCAGGAACTCCTGGCTGGTGGCCACCAGGTCGGCCGCCCGGGTGCGGACCCGCTCCGGGTCGCAGACCACCGCGACCGAGCCCTTGGGCAGCACGTCCAGCAGCAGCTCCATGTCGTCGACCAGGACCGGGGCCAGCGACTCCATGCCCTCGACGGCGATGCCCTGGGCGATCTTGTCGAGGATCTCGGCCAGTTCCGGGTGGTCCTGCGCCAGCTCGGCCGCCCGCGCGCGGACCTCGTCGGTCAGCAGCAGTTCGCGGCAGGGCGGCGCCCACAGGCCGTGCTCGGCGATCTCCAGCGAGCGCTGGTCGGCCACCTTGAAGTAGCGGATCTCCTCGACGTCGTCGCCCCAGAACTCCACCCGCAGCGGGTGCTCCTCGGTCGGCGGGAAGACGTCCAGGATGCCGCCGCGCACCGCGAACTCGCCGCGCTTCTCGACCAGTTCCACCCGGGAGTAGGCGGCCGCCGCGAGCTTGCGGGCCACCTCGCCGAGGTCGTGCTGCTCACCGCGCTGCAGCGCCACCGGCTCCAGCTCGGCCAGGCCCTTGACCTGCGGCTGCAGCACGCTGCGCACCGGCGCCACCACGACCTGGACGGGCCCGGCCGCCGGGTCGTCGGCACGCGGGTGGACGATCCGGCGCAGCACGGCGAGCCGCCGGCCGACGGTGTCGGAGCGCGGGGAGAGCCGCTCGTGCGGCAGGGTCTCCCAGGCCGGGAACTCGGCGACCGCGTCGGGCGGCAGCAGCGAGCGCAGGGACGCCGCCAGGTCCTCGGCCTCCCGGCCGGTGGCGGTCACCGCGAGCACCGGCCGGCCGAGCTCCCCGCTCCTGGCGGCGAGCGAGCGGGCCAGCGCGGCGATCGCGAACGGCCTGGCGGCGGGCGGGCCGACCAGGTCGAGGTGCTGCCTGTGTCCCGTGGCGGCCGCCTCGATCGCCTCGGCGAGAGCGGCGTCGCGTACGACGACATCGAGCAGTCCGGACAGGCTCATACGTCAAGTTCTCCACGGCCGGAGTGGCCCGGCGGCGACGGCCGGCCGGGCAGCGCGAACGGCCCGGCACGCGGTGCGCCCCGGGGGTTCCCAGCCTACGCCGCACGACCGGTGCGTACGCGGCGCGGCGGCACCGGCGGCGCCCGTCGATGCCCGCCGGGTGGCGGGGTGTCCGGTCAGGCCAACACCAGAGATCATGAATCGGACATACTCCTGTCACTGTCCGTCCATGGTCGCCGCGCAAGATGGTCTCAGCGCACGCCGCACCCAACCGTGGGGGATGGCTGTGGCAGCGCGAGTCGCACCCCCGATGGGGGTCGGGTGTGCGAGGCCGGGCGACCCTGGGTGGGGGCGCCCGTGCCACCTTCGCCGGGACCGCGGCGCCCACTGCACGGGCGCCGCAGGTCTCGGCGCCGCTGTCTGCGGCCCCGGTCGGCCCCGGGAGGCCCCGGTCCGACCCACTTCGCCGGAAGCCGCCCGCGCGGCGCGGCGCCTCCGTACCCTCATGTGAAGAAGGTGTGGGGACACCGTTCGCGATGCAGGGGGTACTTCGGTCATGCGCGTCGTCATCGCAGGTCAGGGCTATGTCGGGCTTCCGCTGGCGGTACGCGCCGCGGAAGTCGGCCACCAGGTCGTCGGGTACGACGTGGACGAGCGACGGATCAAGCGGCTCGCCGTCGGCGAGTCCTACGTGGAGGACATCCCGGGTGAGCGGCTGCGCCCGCTGCTGGACGGCGGCGCCTACCTGCCGTCCGCCGAGCCCGGCGACGTCGCCGGGTTCGACATCGCGGTGATCACCGTGCCGACGCCGCTGCGCGACGGGGCACCCGACCTCTCGTACATCGAGTCCTCGGCCCGGCTGCTCGCCCGGCACCTGCGGCCCGGCGCCACCGTGGTGCTGGAGTCCACCACCTACCCGGGGACGACCGAGGAACTGCTCGCCCCGCTGCTGGAAGAGGGCTCCGGGCTCACCGCCGGCCGCGACTTCCACCTCGGCTACAGCCCCGAGCGGATCGACCCGGGCAACCCGCAGTGGAAGCTGGAGAACACCCCGAAGGTCGTCTCCGGCACCACCCCCGAGGGGCTCGCCGCCGTGGACGGCTTCTACGGGCAGCTGGTCGAGCGGACCGTGCCGGTCTCCTCCTGCAAGGAGGCCGAGCTGACCAAGCTGCTGGAGAACACCTTCCGGCACGTGAACATCGCCCTCGTCAACGAGCTCGCCATGTTCGCCCACGACCTCGGCATCGACGTGTGGGAGGCGATCGACGCCGCGTCCACCAAGCCGTTCGGCTTCCTGCGCTTCACCCCCGGCCCGGGCGTCGGCGGGCACTGCCTGCCGATCGACCCCTCGTACCTCTCCTGGCGGGTGGAGCGGGCGCTCGGCCGGTCCTTCCGCTTCGTGGAGCTCGCCAACGACGTCAACAACCACATGCCGGACTACGTGGTCCGCCGGCTGTCGGAGGCGCTCAACGAGCGGCGCCTGTCGGTCAACGGCTCGCGGGTGCTGGTGCTCGGCCTGGCGTACAAGAAGAACACCGGCGACGCCCGGGAGACCCCGGCCGCCCGGATCGTCGAGCTGCTCACCCGGATGGGCGCCGACGTCCGCGCCGCCGACCCGCACGTGGTCGCGGGCGTCCACGTCGCCGAGCCGGCCATCCCCGGCCAGCGCAGCGTCGACCACCACGAAGGCGGTCCGCTCGCCTCGGTCCGCCGGGTCGACGCCACGCCGGAGGAGCTGGCCGCCGCCGACGCGGTGGTGCTGCTCGCCGACCACGACGAGTTCGACTACGACGCGGTGGTCGCGCACTCGCGGTACGTCCTCGACTGCCGCCGCCGGGTCACCGGGGCGGCGGTCGAAGTGCTCTGATCAGCCCCTGACGACTACCGCCGCGTGATGCGGTGGGCGTCCTCGTCGTACTCGGAGCCGTCGTCGACGATCACGATCTTCGGGACGATCGCCGTCCGGGCCTGGGCGGTCGGCGGTTCGACGACCGGCTTCGCCCAGGGGGCGGGCGGCGGGGGCGGGGTGCCCGGGGCGATCGCGGGCTTCGGCGGGGCGGCGGACGGCGCGGCAGCGGCCGGCCCGTCCTCCTCGTCGGCGCCCGCCGACCCGGTGTCCGCCGCCCCGGTGTCCGCAGCGTCTGCGGCGGCTGCGGCGTCCGCGGCGGGCTCCGGGGCACCGACCGCGGAGCCGGTCAGCTCGGCGAGGTTCTTCTTGATGTGGTCGAGGTGCTCCTGCACCTTGTCCAGCCGCGCGCCGAAATCGCGCTGCTCGCGCTCGCTCTCCGCCTTGATCCGCTCCGCCTCGCGCCGCGCCCGGGCGACCACCTCGTCCGCCTCGGCCTGCGCCTGCGTGTCGATCCGCCGGACCTCGTCGAGCATCGCCTCGCGGTGCTGCTCCGCCTCCCTGACCTTCCGGTCCGAGCTGGCGGTGATCGCGGCCTCGGCGGCGTCGCCCTCGGCCTCCTTGGCGGCGGCCTCCTCGTCGGCCCTGCGGCGCCTGTCGGCGAGTGCCATCTCGGCGCTCTCCTCGGCCTCCGCGGCCGCGAGCCGGATCTTCGCGGCCTCCGAGGTCGCGGCGTCCCGCAGCGAGCGGGCCTCCCGGTCGGCCTCGGCACGGATCCGCTCGGCCTCGGCGCGGCTGCGGTCGTCCGTCCGGCGGGCCGCCTCGTCGGCCTCCTCGCGGGTGGCCCGGGCGAAGGCCTTCGCCGCCTCCCCCGCGGCCTGCCCGGCGTCGTAGGCGGCGTCGCGGGCGTCCTCGGCGGCCCTCTCGGCGGCGGTGCGCACCGCCAGCGCCTCGGCCTGGGCGGTCCTCATCAGGCCGGCGGCCTGCTCGGAGAGCACGCCGAAGTCGGGGTCCGGCGCGTCCTCGGCGGCCTGCCGGACGTCGGCGAGCCGCTTCTCCATTTCCCGGATGCCGGCGCCGAGGACGCTCAGCCGGTCCCAGGCCTCATCACGTTCACCGCTGAGCGCCTCCAGGGCGCGGTCGACCTGGTCGGGCGCGTAACCGCGGCGGGCAACGCTGAAGCCGTTCTGGGAGACGGCGTCACTCATCGGCTCTTCCCCTCGTACGCGCGGGGTCCGGGGCCCCTCGTCCGGTGATCAGATCGGATGAATTGCTCCATCCTCTTGACCTATTTTGCGCAGATAACGCACCAAACCAAACAGCATCCCGCCACGACGCACGCGAAGGGGCCGTGCCGACCACCGGGACGGCCCCCTTTCGCGAGTTCATGACGGGACGTCACATCAACCCGTCCCACATCTGTTCCAGCAGCACGCCCCACCACGACTCCGGGGTGTGCACGGCCGCCGCATCGACCGCCATCAGCTGGGCCTGCAGGTCGGTCGTCCAGCGCCCAGCCTGCTCCGGGGTGAGCCCGAAGCGCAGCCGCCACATCCGGCCGAGCACCGCGAGGCTGCGGACGAACTCCGGCACCCCGCTGTTCACGAAGCGCGGCGGCTCGCCGGCCCGCTCCAGGTCCACCGCGACCACCGCCGCCGTGCCGTACTGCACGCACAGCTGCCGGCCGTAGTCGTTGCCCAGGACCAGGTAGCCGCCGAAGTCCGGACCGCCCGGCAACCCGCGCTCGGCGGCCAGCTCGGCCAGCGTCGGGATCGGCCGGCCCTCCTGGGCCTGCGCCCAGAAGAACGGCGGGAACTCGCGGGGCAGGCCCGCCCACATCAGCGTCTGGGCGACCACCTCCGGCACGCCCTGCCGGGCCACCGCGCGCTGCTCGAACCGGAACACCGACAGGCCGAACTCCTGCCCGAGCTCCGCCGCCAGCTGCTGCGGCGGCACCGGCGGCATCGGCGGGACCGTCCCGGGTGCGGGCAGCGGCACCCGGACGGCGCGCGGCCGCTGCGGGGCGGACGCCAGCTGGTGCAGCTGGTCCAGGTGGTCGTGCAGCAGCGCCATGCCGGACTGCCGGCCCGCGACGTCCTTGCCGTACGGCACGGTGTGGCTGATGCGCACGTTCGGCCAGGACGCCTGCACCATCCGGGCGCAGTAGCCGCCCGGCAGGTCGCACAGCTCCAGGTCGGTGTGCAGCTCCAGCACCTGGTCCGGCGGGACGTTCAGCCGCCGCATCTCGTGCAGCGCCTTCCACTCCGGGTGCGGGGTGCCCGGCTCACTGCGCATGATCACGGTCTGCTCGGAGCCGTCCGGACCCCGGTAGCTGACCACCGCCTGGGTGCCGGGGCCGATCGCGGGCACGCCGGACGGCAGCACCGGCGCGGCCGGAGCCGGAGCGGGGGGCGGCGCGGCCTGCGCCGGCGGCGCGCCCATCGGAACGCCCGCCGCCGGGAAGCCGTACCCGGCCGGCGCGCCCGGACCCGGTGGCGGGAACGGGCCGCCGGGCGGGAACGGCGCGGCGTGGCCGCCGGGGCCGCCGGGGCCGAACGGCGCGCCACCGGGCGCACCCGGAGCACCGGGGGCACCGGGCGCGAACGGACCCGAGGCGGGCAGGTCCAGGGCCGGCGCGAGCTGGGTGGCCTGGTGGGCGACGTTGGCCGCGTCCGGGCCGGGGGCGGCCGGGGCGGGCGGCGCGGCACCCTCCCCCCGCAGGGCGCCGGGCGGCGGGGGCGGCGGGACACCCGGGCCGCCACGGCCGGTGCCCGAGCCCGCCGGGCCACCGGCACCGCCGAGCAGCTCGCCCGGCGGCGGGGGCGGCGGCGCGGTCGGCGCGGTACGGCCGGCCACGCCGTGGGCGGGGCCGGCTGCCGGGTTGAGCAGGGCGGCGGGCGGCGGGGGCGGCGGGACACCCGGGCCGCCACGGCCGGCACCGGCCGGTCCGGGCTGCGCGGGCGCCGCCGGAGGCATGCCGGGGGCGCCGGGCAGGCCCATCAGGCCGGGCGGGCCGTCGGTGGCCAGCACGGTCGGCGCGTAGTCGATCGACGGACCGCCCGCGCCCGGCGGCGGACCGTCCGGGGCGGCGAGCATCGTCGCCGCGTGCTCGTTCCCGCCGCCGGGCGGCGCGAACGGGGGCACGGGCGTGCCTGGCACCGGCGTCCCGCCGGGCGGCGCGAACGGCGGGGTCGGCGTCCCACCCGGGGGCGTGAACGGCGGCACCGCGGCGCCGGGACCGGGCGGCGCGAACGGGGGCACGGGCGTGCCCGGCACCGGCGCCCCGCCGGGCGGCGCGAACGGCGGGGTCGGCGTGCCGCCCGGGGGCGTGAACGGCGGCACCGCGGCGCCGACCGGGCCGGCCGCGCCGACCGGGAGCGGCGGCACCTCGGGCATCCGGACGGTGGCGTCCTCCGCGCCGTGCGCCGGTCCGGGGACGACGGCGGGCGGGGCGAGCATCGTGGGGGCGTCGCCGGCGGGGCGGCCGGACTCGGGCGGGGTGGTCAGCCGGGCCGGGCCGTCGCCGCCCTCGCCCAGGCGCGCGGACTCCGCCGCGATCGCGGCCTCGCCCGCCTCCTGGAGCCACTGCGGCGGGCTGAGCAGGAAGGAGGTCGCCTCGATCGCGCCGCGCACCGGCTTGGCCGCGCCGGCCGGGTTGGGCTCGACCCGGGTGCCGTACAGCTCCTCGAACTGCCGGACCACCTCGTTGACGGGCAGCGCGGGCCAGAGCGTGCTGGCGCCGCTGTCCCGGGCGATCACCAGCCGCAGCTCACCGGGGCCCGGCTGCCCGGCCGTCCCCTCCGGTCCGTCGTGCCCGGCCCGCCCGGCCTCGCGGGCGACCGCCCAGCACACGAAGCCCAGGTCGAACTCCCGCACCCGGACCTCGCGCTGCTGGGAGCGCGGCACCCCGGCGTTGATCCAGTCCTCGGCGATCTCCTGCGCCTGCGCGTACGTCGTCGTCACGAACGCCACACCCCTTCGTTCTGCCAACAGCCGGTGCGTTGCGCCGGGCTCAGTCCACCGGGACGGCGCGGGCGAACCCGCCGTCCACCATCAGCTCCGCCACCGTCTCCAGTTCGGGCGGGCTGCCCGCGAGCCGGAGCAGGAACTCGTCGATCCCGTCGCCGCAGGGCAGCAGCAGCCGCTCCACCCGTGCCTCGGCCGACGCGTCGGCCCCGTTGTCGCGCGCGTCGTCGTACGGGCAGAACCACACCGAGCCGGTCCGCTCGCCGCGCACCTTGAGCGCCAGCAGGCCGCCCTGGACGTAGGCGATGCCCAGGTAGTCCTTGGTGAGGTGGTCGCGCAGGCACTTGTTGGCGTACACCAGGTCGTGGACGCCGTACTCCTCGCTGAGCGTCAGGAACGGCTGGTCGAGCAGCAGGCCGAGCTCGACGTCCAGTGCCACGCCCACCGGGGCGCGGCCGCCGGCCAGCTTGAGGAAGTCGCGGTACGCGGGCGGCAGCGGGTGGCCCAGGCGCTGCTCGGCGCGCTGGACCAGGTCCTCGGTGACGGCGATCGGGTCGCCGCCGTCCTTGGCCAGGCCGAAGTGCGCGGGGCGCTGCTCCTGCAACGGGCGGGTGCCGCGCCGGCCGTGGTCGGCGCTGGACCGGGCCAGGCCGCCGTGGTGCCGCAGCAGCGCCTTCACCTCGACCGGGATCAGCTCCATCCGCCGCCAGCCGGGGGCGGCCCGGCCGACCGCGTGGTGCCACGTCCAGCCGGGCGGGGTGGCGACGGCGCTCTCCACGTCCGCCCACAGCTGGTGGCCCTGGGTGTAGAGCGCGGCGTTCGCCGAGACGTAGTCGGTGAGCCGGAGTTCGTCCACGCCGAAGCCCTGCGGCGGGTCGGCGACCTCGGCGGCGGCCGCCGCGTAGGAGGCGAAGTCGGGGAAGCCGTACTCGTCGATCCGGACGCCCGCCGGGTGCAGCCCGCTGCGCACCGGGTCGGGGAACCGGACCACCTGACCCGCGTACGCCGAGTTGGGCACGGCGGCAGCGGTGCCGGGCCGACCTGTCGTCATCTGGGTTCCCCCACTGGCAGAAGGCGATTACCTCGACCACCAGCCTAGGGGACACGAACAGCGGATTCGCCAGGGGCTCGGAACGCAGGTGCCTTCGGGGGCTCGGGGTCGGCCGCGCCGTTCCCCGAGCCCTCGTCCCCCTAGCCGTTCGCCTTGAGCGCCGCGGTCAGCGTCTCCGCGACGCGGGTCTGCTGGCCCTCGGTGATCTGCGGGAAGAGCGGCAGGGTGAGGATCTCCGCCGCGGCCCGTTCGGTGGCCGGGAAGGCGCCCTCGCCGTGCCCGAGTCCGCGGAACGCGGGCTGCAGGTGGACCGGCACCGGGTAGTGCACGCCCGCGCCGATCCCGGCCGCGTGCAGCGCGGCGAGGACCGCGTCGCGGCCGCGCTCGACCCGCACCGCGTACAGGTGCCAGACGTGCTCGTTGCCGGGCAGGACGCGCGGCGTGGTGATGCCCTCCAGCCCGGCCAGCAGCTTGTCGTAGCGCTCGGCGGCGGCCCGGCGGGCCTCGTTCCAGCCGGGCAGCCGGCGCAGCTTGGCCCGCAGCACGACGGCCTGCAGGGTGTCCATCCGGGAGTTGAAGCCGAAGCGCTCGTGGACGTACTTGCGGCCGGAGCCGTGGTCGCCGATCAGCCGGACGGCGGTGGCGAGTTCGGCGTCGTCGGTGACGACCGCGCCGGCGTCGCCGTAGGCGCCGAGGTTCTTGCCGGGGTAGAAGCTGGTGGCGGAGATCCGGCCCCAGGAGCCGGAGACCCGGCCGTCCTGCCGGGCGCCCTGCGACTGGGCGCCGTCCTCGATCACCGGGCGGCCGCCGGCGGCCCGGAGCAGCTCGGCCATCGGCGCGAGCTGGCCGTTCAGGTGGACCGGCATCAGCGCGACGGCGTCGTCCACCACGTCGGCGACCCGCTCCGGGTCCATCAGCAGGTGGTCCTCGTCCACGTCGACCAGGACCGGCCGCAGCCCGGCCCGGACGACCGCCTCGGCGGTGGCGACGAAGGTGTTGGCGGGCAGCACCACGCCGCCGCCCCCGGGCAGGTCGAGGGCGCGCAGGGCGAGCTCCAGCGCGTCCGTGCCGTTGGCGGTGCCGATCGCGTGCCGGACGCCGGAGAACTCGGCGTACTCCTGCTCGAACGCGGTCACGTCCGGGCCCTTGATGTACGCGCCGCTCGCCAGGACCCGGTCGAAGCCCTCGCGGACCTCGGCGGCGATCTCGGCGTGCGCGGCGTGCAGGTCGACGAGCGGGATGTCGGTCATGCGCTGGGCTCCTCCGGTAGGACCGGCACTGGATCGCCGGGTTCGGGCTCGACGTGCAGGGGCAGGGCGCCGCCTTCCAGGCAGGCCCCGGTGGCGGTGGACCACTTCCAGTGGTGGCGCGGGCACTCGACCACCCCGTCGGCGATCACCGCGTGGCTGAGGTCCTCGCCGGCGTGCGGGCACCAGCGCTGCAGCCGCAGCCCGTCGCGGCTGATCGTCTCGCCGCCGCGGCCGGACCGCTCGCGCGCCAACTGGCGGGTCTGGGCCGGCCGGTGGCCGTAGCGCAGCAGGCCGAGCAGGGTCAGGTCGAAGACGTCCGGGTCGCGGTGCAGGCCGAGCCGCATCGAGAGCAGCGCCTCCTCCCAGCCGGCCCGGCCGTCCAGCACCGCGCGCAGGGCGCGCGGCGGGATCCGGATCGTGTACGCCGGGTCGACCGGCGGGTCCTCCAGGTCGACCCGCTCGGCCAGTTCGCCCAGGGTCAGCCCCCACGCGGCGCCGTCGGCCTCGACCCGGATCCCGGTGCGGTAGTCGGCGAGCAGCGGCCGGTTGAGCCGCTGCAGCCGGGTGAAGTACGCGGCGACCTCGTCCGCCCCCACCGGCGCGCACGGCTCGGTGTGCCACGCCTGCCATTCGCTCCGGCGGCGCTCCCGGTACGCGGCCAGGTAGCCGGCCGGATCGGTGGCCCAGCTCCCGGGCGGCGAGGGGGCGTCCACCCGGTCCCCGGGCGCGGTGCGGACCACCCTGGTCTCCGGGCAGGCCGCGGCGAAGGCGTCCGCGACGTCCTCCCACTGGGGGAAGATGGTCGCCGCCCGGTCGTTGAACCGGTCCAGCTCCGGGTCGAGGAAGCACGCCGGCCCGGCCGACGGCAGGTACGTCCGGGCGCCGGTCAGCTTGACCTTGCGGGCCAGGGTGTCCAGCAGGTCGGCGCGGACCGCCGCCGTCTTGGCGGCCATCACCTCCGCCGGGTAGTCGTACGCGTTCGGGTACCACATGGCCCCCGAGTACTGGGCGGCCAGCAGGTCGACGTCGGACGGCAGCTCGGACATCGGGGTGTTGCAGTCGTTCAGGTCCAGGAAGCGGTAGCCGCCCAGGTCGAGCAGCAGCCCGCTGTCCTCCTTGTGGCTGGTGTCCAGCAGCATGGTCGCCACGAGGTCCGGCCCGAGCCGGTGCGCCTCGCGGTGGCCCAGCCGCACCTGCCGCTCGAAGCCCAGCGCCCGCAGCCGCCGGGCCGGCTCCCGGCTGCGGAAGTCCGGCACCAGCACGGTGACGTCCCGGGAGAGCAGGGCGAGCAGCCGGGCGTCGAAGTGGTCCTCGTGGGTGTGCGACACGTACAGGTAGTCGTAGGACCCGGCCACCACCTCGGGCAGCAGCTCCCGGTTGTCCGGGTACGGGAACCACGCCTCCAGGAACGCCGGGTGGAACCACGGGTCGATCAGGACGCGCACACCGGCGTGCTCGACCACGAAGCCGGCGTGCCCGAGGTGCCGGATCGACGTCACCCGAGGGACTCCCGCAGCGCCCGGACCACCCGGTCCTGCTGCTCCTCGGTCAGCGAGTGGTACAGCGGCAGGACCAGCGACCGCTCGGTCAGCAGCTCGGTCGCCGGCAGCGGCACCCGGGCACTGCCCTTGTACGGCAGCTCCAGGTGCGCCGCCATGATGCCGCGCCGCGCGGACACGCCGCGCTGCGCCAGCCCGGCCAGCACCTCGGTGCGCTCCGGCGCGCCCTCGGGCAGCAGCAGCCAGCAGGACTGGAAGTTGCCCGTCCCGTGCTCGGGCTCCGCCACCAGCCCGGACGCCAGGTCGCCCAGCAGCTCCCGGTACCGGGCCGCCAGCTCCCGGCGGCGGGCGACCATCGCGGGCAGCTTGCCCAGCTGCACCAGGCCCACCGCCGCCTGGATGTCGGTCATCCGGTGGTTGAAGCCGATCTCGTCGTACGTCTCCACCAGACTCGCCCCGCCACCCGCCGAGGCGTGCCGGTCGGCGGCCGAGACGCTCATCCCGTGCTCGCGCAGCCGGCGCAGCCGGGCGGCGAGCTCGCCGTCCTGGCAGGTCACCATGCCGCCCTCGCCGGTGGTCAGCAGCTTGCGCGGGTGGAAGGAGTACGCGGCGATCTCCGCGGTGGCGCCCGCCGGACGGCCGCGGTACGTGGAGCCGGCCGCGCACGCGGCGTCCTCGACCACGGTGATGCCGCGGGGCTCGACCAGCGCCCGGATCGCGTCCAGGTCCACCGGGACGCCGCCCTGGTCGACCACCACCACCGCCCTGGTCCGCTCCGTCAGCAGCGGCGCGACCGTCTCCGGCGTCAGGTTGCCGGTCGCCGCGTCCACGTCCGCGAACACCGGCGTCCCGCCGACGTAGGTGACGGCGTTCGCCGTCGCGATGAACGACAGCGACGGCACCACCACCTCGTCGCCCGGGCCCACCCCGGCACCGACCATCGCCAGGTGCAGCGCCGTCGTGCACGACGACACGGCCACCGCGTGCGGCACGCCCAGGTGCTCGGCGAAGGCGCGCTCGAACTCCGCGACCCGCGGCCCCTGCGCCACCCACCCCGACCGCACGGCCTCGGCCGCGGCCGCGGCCTCCTCCTCGCCGAGCCAAGGAATCATCACGGGAATCGTCTGCATGTACGGAACTCCTGGCAGGGGCGCGGATCGGAGGGTACGGCGCCGTTGATCGCCCTCACCCGGGTGAGTTGCACGTGCCGCGATCTGACTGGGTGGTGACGGTGGCTGGCGCGGTGCTTTCGTCAGCTCTGCTGTCGCCACCAGGTGACGAGCCGGCGGAGGCCCTCTTCGAGGTCGCGCTCGGGCTTCCAGCCGAGGTCGCGTTCGGCGGCGGAGATGTCTGCGAGGCGCCGGACCACGCCGCCGGCGGTGCCGCGGGCGGGCCCGTGCTCGACGTCGAGGTCGGAGTCCATGGCGCGCAGCAGCGCGTCGGCGAGGCCGCGCAGCGAGACCTCGGTGGCGGAGGCGATGTTGTACACCCGGTCGGTGACGGGCGCCGCGGCGGCGAGCAGGTTGGCCCGGGCGATGTCCTCGGTGTACACGAAGTCCATGGTCTGGGCGCCGTCGCCGAAGATCAGCGGGGGCAGGCCGGCGACGATGCGCTCCATCCAGCGGATGAAGACCTCGGTGTAGCGGCCGTGGACGTCCATCCGGGGGCCGTACACGTTGAAGTAGCGCAGGGCGACGTAGTCGAGCCCGTACATCGCGTGGAAGCTGCGCAGCAGGCCCTCGTTGAAGACCTTGGCGGCGCCGTACAGGGTGTCGTTGTTGTAGGGGTGCTGGGTCTCGGGCGTCGGGAAGACGTCGGCGAGGCCGTAGACCGAGGCGGTGGAGGAGGCGATGAGCTTCTTGACGCCCTTCTCGGCGGCCGCCTCGACGACGTCGAAGGTGCCGTCGACCATGACCTCCAGGGCGAGCCGGGGTTCGGCGGCGCACTGGGTGATCCGGATGGCGGCGAGGTGGAAGAGCAGGTCGGTGTCGTCGCCGAGGAGCTCGCGGAGCAGCGCGCGGTCGCGGATGTCGCCGTCGACGACGCGCAGTTGGCCGGGCCGGGCGGTGGCCCGGGCGTGGGCGAGGTTCTCCGTCCGGCCGCGGACGAAGTTGTCGAGGACGACGACCTCTCCGGCGCCGGCTTCGATCAGCTGGTCGACGACGGTGGAGCCGATGGTGCCGGCGCCGCCGGTGACCAGGCAGCGGGATCCTTCGACGGTGACGGCGTTCATCGGGCGGCTGCCCTCTCCTGTTCGGTGATCAGTTGCACATCGGAGCCGGCGCCGACCGGGACGGTGGCGCCGCCGAGTTCGAGGCTGCGGGAGGCGGCGTGCAGCAGTTGGAGGACGCGCAGGCCGGAGCGCCCGTCGGTGAGCGGTGCCCGGCCCTCGGTGATCGAGGCGGCGAACTCGGCCATCACGTTGCGCAGCGCCTCCTGCTCGACCAGCGCCGGGGCGACCATGTCGCCGACCCGGTAGGAGATCAGGGCGCGGTGCCGGATGGCGTCGGTGAGCTCGTCGGGCGGGGTGAGGTCGACGCCGCGGTCGTGCATCGCCAGCCGTGCCTGCGGATTGAGGTCGTCCCAGACCAGGGTGCGCCGCGATCCGCCGATCATCGTCGTCCGGACCTTGGTCGGGGAGAGCCAGTTGACGTGGCAGTGGGCCAGCGCGCCGTTGCTGAGCTTGACGGTCAGGTAGGCGACGCAGGCCCGCCCCGCGCCGATCGGGTCGGCGCCCTGGGCGCTCACCCCGACGGGCTCGACGCCGGGCGGCAGCACGAAGTCGAGGATGGACAGGTCGTGCGGTGCCAGGTCCCACAGGACGTCCACGTCCGGCTGGACGAGGCCGAGGTTGATCCGCACCGAGTCGAAGAACTGGACGTCGCCGATCTCGCCGCCGTGCACCAGCTCCCGGATCCGCCGGACCACCGGCGTGTAGCAGAAGGTGTGGTCGCACATCAGGACCAGGCCGCGCGCCTCGGCGATCTCGACGAGCTCGGCGGCGTCCTCGACGGTGGTGGTGATCGGCTTCTCGACCAGGACGTGCTTCCCGGCCTCCAGGGCGGCCCGGACAAGTTTGTAGTGGGCGGCGGCCGGGGTGGCGACGGCCACCGCGTGCACCCGCTCGTCGGCCAGCACGTCCTCGAAGGAGGTGGTGGACCGTACGGTGCTGTACTCGCCGAGGACCCGCCGGGAGCGCGCCTCGTCCAGGTCGCAGAGCCAGTGCAGCCGCAGTGCGGCGGTCTGCTGGGCGTTGCGGACCAGGTTCGGCCCCCAGTACCCGGCGCCGACCACGGCCAGGCCGATCCTCTCGGCGTACCGCGGTTCCGGGACTCCCGGAGTCGGTACGTGCTCCCCCGGCGCTTCGTGCGCCATGTCCTTAGGTGCGCTCGTCATTGCAAGACCCCCCTTGCCCGCGCTCACTGGAACGCTACCGGTCACGGCCTGCGGCGAGGGGCCGATTCGGGAAACCCGGGGGCGGTCGGAACCGGCGCGCGGAGCGTGCGCCAGGCGTGCGCGTGGCCGCGTGCGGGCCCTCCGTACACCCCGGCTCGGAGATTGTCGGAAGCGTTTGGCAGGCTGGTCCCCTCACGGGGAGATCACCGTCCATCAGCAGACCCCCGGCAGCCGAGAACTGCCGGTGCACCGGGCACGACCGAGGAGACAGCCATGGACCAGCCGGACGCACGACCACCGGCACTGCGCCACCACCGGGACAGCCTGCTGCCCGCGGTAGCGGCCGCGCTGTCGCTGCGCGGCGGCGAGGTGCACACCCTCGCGGGTGAGAAGTCGGAGCTGGCGCCGGCCCTGCACCCGCTGGTGGCGGAGTTCCTGGCAGGTCTTCCGGTGGAGCAGCGGGAGCGCTTCATGGGCCGCTGCCCGGAGGCGGCGCTGCTCTCCCAGTACCTGGTCTCGGTGGACGCGGGCCGTTCCAAGCGGGCGGCGCGCAAGCCGCTGACCGTGCAGGAGGCCCGGAAGTCGCTGAAGGGCGCCCGGCTGACCACGGTGCGGATCCGTGAGGAGGGCGACCCGGCGCACGGTACGCACGCGCCGCCGTGCCGCTCCTGCGCTCCCCTGCTGGAGCACCTGAACGTGGCGAGCGTCGCCGTCGGCCCGGCCGCCGGCTGATCCCTCCGCCGCACCGCCCCTGTCCCCCAGTCACCGGAGCCGACCCTGAACGCGAGCACCCTGCGCACCCAGCCCCGTTTCCCCGCCGACGTCGCCGCCGCCCTCAAGCAGGCCGGCTGGCACCCCGGCCGGTGGGAGATCCGGCAGGCCGAACGGTGGGCCGACGCGCTGGTCGCCCACGGCGGGGCGCTGGACCCGCAGCACGCGGTCTTCCCGGCCGCGATCGAGGCGTGGGCCGAGTTCGGCGGCCTCTCCTTCGACGTGCCCGGGCCTGGCCGCACCCTGGCGCGGACGCCGTTCCTGCTGGATCCGCTGGCCGGCCTGCACCAGCCGCGCACCCTGGCCGACCTGGGCCGGGCGCTGGGCACCAAGCTGGCGCCGCTCGGCGAGGAGCTGTACGGGCAGGCGCTGCTGGCGGTGGACGAGCACGGCCGGGTGTTCAGCCTGGACCACACCGGCGAGTGGTTCCTGGGCCGCTCGATCGACCAGGCGCTGGCCACCCTGATCCTGGGCCTCGCGCCGCACCGCCTGACCACCGGGGCCTGACCGGCCCGAGCACAACGGCGCGACCCCGTCACCGGATTGGTGAATCCCCTCCCGCCACCGGTCGGTTGCCGCCACACTGAGGCGCACCCGGTTGTGGAGCTTTTGAGGAGATCCGGATGGGTGAGCGCCAACCGCTCTTCGACAACGCCAAGTTCGCGGCCGTCGCGCTGGTGGTCTGCGCCCACACCTGGATGCCGCTGCTGGCGTACGACCGCACGGTGGCGGCCGCGGTGCTCACCGTGGCGGCGTTCTCGATGCCGCTGTTCATCACCCTCTGCGGGTACTTCGCCAGGCCCCGTCCGGGCCGCCCGCAGGTGGACGGACCGCGGCTGATCGGCCAACTGGCCGTCCCGTACGTGGTGTTCCAGCTGCTGTACAACCTGGTCGGGATGGCGCTGGAGCGCCGGCTGGCGCCGATCCACCTGCTGGAGCCGCGCTGGCTGACCTGGTTCCTGCTGTCGCTGCTGATCTGGCGCCTGACCGTGCCGCTGTGGACGGCGCTGCGCCATCCGCTGCCGGTGGCGGTGCTGGTGGCGGCCGCCACCGGTGTGGTGGACGCCTTCCCGGCGGAGCTGGCGTTCGGCCGGACGCTCGGGTTCCTGCCGTTCTTCGTGCTCGGCCTGGTGCTCCGCCCGGAGCACTTCGCGCTGCTGCACCGCCGGGCCGTGCGCCGCTGCGCCCCGGCGGTGCTGGCGGGTGTCGCGGCGACGCTCTGGGTGGTCGGCCCGAAGCTGCTGAACCCGGGCTGGCTGGAGTACACCGACTCGGCCGCCCAGCTGAGGGTCGGCTACCCGGTGTGGCTGGCGGTCCGGGTCGCGCTGGGCGCGCTGGCGCTGGTCGCCGGCGCCGCGTTCCTCGCGGTGCTGCCGGCCCGCCGCACCCGGTGCACCGCGCTGGGCGCCGCCTCGCTGTACGTCTACCTGCTGCACGGGCTGCCGCTGAAGCTGGTCCAGGCGTCCGGGATCTACCACGCCCGGCTGCTGCACCACTGGTGGACGGCGCTGCCGCTGCTCGGCGCCTGCGCGCTGGCCCTCGCGGTGGTGCTGGCGCTGCCGCGCACCGTGCGGCTGTTCACCCCGCTGGTGCAGCCCCCGCTCGGCCGGCTGCTGCACCCGGAGGGCACCTCACGGGACCAGCCGGTCCCGCTGCACCGCGAGGCGTGAGGGCAGCACCGCCTCCACCCGGAAGCCGCCGTCCCCGTCCGGCCCGGCGACGAAGCTGCCGCCCAGCGCCAGCACCCGCTCGCGCATCCCGACCAGGCCGTTCCCGCCGCTGGGCAGCACCACGCCGACGGCGCCGCGCGCCGCGCGCTCGTTGACCACCACCACCCGCACGCCGTTCGGCACGTACGCCAGCACCACGGCGACCGCCGCGCCGCCGGCGTGCTTGTGCGCGTTGGTCAGGCCCTCCTGGACCACCCGGTAGGCGGTCCGCTCGGCCTCCGGCGCGTACGGCAGCCGGTCGCCGCGCACCGTCAGGGTGACCGCCATGCCGGCCGCCCGGGACTGGTCGACCAGCCGGGGCAGCTCGGCCAGGGTGTCGGCGGGATCGGCGGCCGGCCCGGGCTGCTCGACGGTCTCGGACATCCGCAGCACGCCGAGGATCTCGCGCAGCTCGTCCAGCGCCTGCCGGCCGACGTCCCCGACCAGCTTGGCGCTCTCCTGGGCGCGCGCCGGGTCCTTGGGGATGATCCGCTCCAGGGCGGCGGCGTGCACCACCATCAGGCTGACCCGGTGGGCGACCACGTCGTGCATCTCCCGGGCGATCCGGGTGCGCTCCTCCAGCCGGGCCCGGCGGGCCCGCTCCCGGGCCCGCTCGGCGAGCAGGTCCAGCTCGGTCTCCAGGCCGTGGGCGCGGTCCTTCAGCGACTCGATCAGCCGCCGCCGGGCGCCGACGTACAGGCCGGTCGCGACCGGGGCGACCACCAGGCCGACCGCCATCACGGCGGCGATCAGCACGAACACCCAGTACGGCGGCAGCGGCTCGGCGGAGGCCGGCTCGGCGGGCACGGACAGCACGAACAGCGCCATGCCGAAGGTCTCCACCATCGCCAGCGCGGAGAGCAGCACCACCCGCAGCCGCCGCGACGGCCACTCCCAGGTCGCCGCCAGGGTGTACAGCGACACCACCAGCAGCACCACGCCGAACAGCCCCGGCACGAACACCATCGCCGCCAGCACCGGCACCGCCGGCCAGCGCCGCCGCACCACCAGCGACAGCCCGGCGAGCACGCCCAGCGCCGCGGCGACGGCCCCGGCGGGCACCCCCAGGTGCAGCCGGTCGTGCACCACCCCGTACGCGCCGAACGCGCACTCCAGCCCGGCCAGCAGTGCCAGCCCGATGTCCAGCACGGCACTGCGGCGGCGCTGCCACCACCACGGCCCGCTGCTCCGGTCCCCCTCCGGCGTCTTGCTCATGGGAGACAGACTATGGCCGACCGGCACACGGGGTGGCGTCGCGTGCCGGTCGGCCACGGCTCGGTGTCCGCCATGCGGCCAGGCATCGGACGCGGCACCCGGTGCCACCTATGCTGGTCCGGTCCGGACAGCGCGGTCCGCACACGTCACCCCTCAGCGGGTGATGCAGAGCCGTTGCCGAACCCCACCACCACAGGGAGCCAGCCGTGACCGCTCCGGTCCCCAACTCGGCGGACAACCCATCGCCGAACGTCGCCGACAACGCAGCGCTCCGTGCGGACATCCGCCGCCTGGGCGACCTGCTGGGCGAGACGCTCGTCCGTCAGGAGGGCCCCGAACTGCTGGGCCTGGTCGAGCAGGTCCGCCTGCTGAGCCGCACCGACGGCGAGGCCACCGCGCAGCTGCTCGGCGAGATCGACCTGGACACCGCCGCCAAGCTGGTCCGCGCCTTCTCCACCTACTTCCACCTGGCGAACGTCACCGAGCAGGTGCACCGCGGCCGCGAGTTCGCCGCCCGCCGGGCCCGCGAGGGCTCGCCGCTGTCGCAGACCGTCGACCAGCTGGCCGAGGCGGACCCCAAGCACCTCGCCGACACCCTGGCCAACCTCGCGGTCCGCCCGGTCTTCACCGCGCACCCGACCGAGGCCGCCCGCCGCTCGGTGCTGAACAAGCTCCGCCGGGTCGGCGAGCTGCTGGAGCGCATCCACCGCGAGCACGCCGCCTCCGGCCTGCTGGAGGCCGACCCGGCCCGGCACACCTCGGCCCGCCGCAGCGCCGACCGCCGCCTCGCCGAGGTGATCGACCTGCTCTGGCAGACCGACGAGCTGCGGATCGCCCGCCCGGAGCCCACCGACGAGGCCCGCAACGCCGTCTACTACCTCGACGAGCTGTACCGCGACGCGGTCCCCGAGGTCCTGGAGGAGCTGCACGAGGAGCTCGCCCGGGTCGGCCTCGCGCTGCCCGAGGGCGTCCGCCCGCTGACCTTCGGCACCTGGATCGGCGGCGACCGGGACGGCAACCCGAACGTCACCCCCAAGGTCACCTGGGACGTGCTCAACCTCCAGCACGAGTACGGCATCAAGGACGCCCTGGCCGCCGTCGACGACCTGCGCGCCTCGATGTCCACCTCGGTCCGGCTGGCCGGCGCCTCGGAGGAGCTGCTGGCCTCGCTGGAGGCCGACCTCAAGGAACTGCCGGAGCTCAGCCCCCGCTACAAGCGGATGAACGCCGAGGAGCCGTACCGGCTCAAGGCCACCTGCATCCGGATCAAGCTGGAGAACACCCGCGACCGCCTGGCCTCCGGCACCCCGCACGTGGTCGGCCGCGACTACGTGGGCACCCGCGAGCTGGTCGCCGACCTCAAGCTGATCCAGGACTCGCTGCGCGCCCACCGCGGCGGGCTGATCGCCGACGGCCGGCTGGCCCGGGCGATCCGCACCATCGAGGCGTTCGGCCTGCAGCTCGCCACCATGGACGTCCGCGAGCACGCCGAGGCGCACCACCACGCGCTCGGCCAGCTCTTCGACCGGCTCGGCGAGGAGGCGTGGCGCTACACCGACATGCCGCGCGAGTACCGCCAGCGCCTGCTCTCCAAGGAGCTGCGCTCGCGCCGCCCGCTGGCCCCCACCCCGGCCCCGCTGGACGCGGCCGGCGCCAAGACCCTCGGCGTCTTCTCCACCATCCGGGAGGGCTTCGAGCGGTTCGGCGACGAGATCGTCGAGTCGTACATCATCTCGATGTGCCAGGGCGCCGACGACGTGTTCGCCGCCGCCGTGCTGGCCCGCGAGGCCGGCCTGATCGACCTGCACGCCGGGATCGCCAAGATCGGCATCGTGCCGCTGCTGGAGACCACCGACGAGCTCCAGGAGGCCGACCGGATCCTGGACGAGATGCTCTCCGACCCGTCGTACCGCCTGCTGGTCTCGCTGCGCGGCGACATCCAGGAGGTCATGCTCGGCTACTCCGACTCCTCCAAGTTCGGCGGCATCACCACCTCCCAGTGGGAGATCCACCGCGCCCAGCGCCGGCTGCGCGACGTCGCCCACCGCTACGGCATCCGGCTGCGCCTGTTCCACGGCCGCGGCGGCACCGTCGGCCGCGGCGGCGGCCCCTCGCACGAGGCGATCCTCGCCCAGCCCTGGGGCACCCTGGAGGGCGAGATCAAGGTGACCGAGCAGGGCGAGGTCATCTCCGACAAGTACCTGCTGCCCTCGCTCGCCCGGGAGAACCTGGAGCTGACCCTCAGCGCCACCCTGGCCGCCTCCGCGCTGCACACCGCCCCGCGCCAGGCCCCCGAGGAGCTGGCCCGCTGGGACGCCGCGATGGACCAGGTCTCCGAGGCCGCGCACACCGCGTACCGCGCCCTGGTGGAGCAGGAGGACCTGCCGAAGTACTTCTTCGCGGCCACCCCGGTCGACCAGCTCGCCTCGCTGCACCTGGGCTCCCGCCCGTCCCGCCGCCCCGACTCCGGCGCCGGCCTGGACGGCCTGCGGGCCATCCCGTGGGTGTTCGGCTGGACCCAGTCCCGCCAGATCGTGCCCGGCTGGTACGGCGTCGGCTCCGGCCTCGCCGCCGCCCGCGCGGCGGGCCTGGGCGACGTGCTGGACGAGATGCACGGCCAGTGGCACTTCTTCCGCAACTTCCTGTCCAACGTCGCCATGACGCTGGCCAAGACCGACCTGCGGATCGCCCGCCACTACGTCGAGCAGCTGGTCCCCGCCGAGCTGCACCACGTCTTCGACCAGATCGTGGCCGAGCACGACCTCACCATGCGCGAGGTGCTGCGGCTCACCGGCGAGGGCGAACTGCTGGAGCACAACGAGGTGCTGAAGCAGACGTTCAACGTCCGCGACGCCTACCTCGACCCGATCTCCTACCTGCAGGTCGCGCTGCTGCGCCGCCAGCGCGAGGAGGCCGCCGCCGGGCGTCCCGAGGACCCGCTGCGCGCCCGCGCGCTGCTCCTCACCGTCAACGGCATCGCGGCCGGCCTGCGCAACACCGGCTGATCCGGGACGGTACGCCGCGAGGGGCGCGGGGAACCACGGCGGTTCCCCGCGCCCCTCGTGTCTGCGCTCAGCCGGTGACGACCTCAGCGACCAGCGGCCCGTACCGCTCCACCAGCTGCTCCCGGGTCTGCGACGAGACCACCCGCAGGCCGCTGCCGTCCGCCCGGACCGACACCGCGGAGACCGCGGGGTCCTTCCGGACCAGCGCCGCGATCAGGCACTGCTCCTGCCAGGGTGCCGCGGCGTCGACGAACTCGACCGTCACCGAAGGCCGTTGGGCCGCGGCCGCGCCCACCTGGGTGTCGAAGGTGCTGCCGGGGTACCGCATCACGTACAGCGTCCGGTCGTCCCAGCAGACCCCGAACAGGACGTCCGGGTGGTCGGTCGGGCCCAGCTCCGCGACCGTGCCGTTCAGCGCCGCGAGGTCCAGCGGAAGCAGCACGTCCCCCTGCGTCGCCGGGCCGTCCGCCACCAGACCGCGCAGCGCCGCCGGGCCGCCGCGGCACTCCCGCAGGCCGGGCCGCCCGGGCAGGGGGGCCGGGCTCGGCGAGGCGGAGACCACCGGGTCGGCCGGCCCGACCTCCGGGGCCCCGGCGCCGCCGGGCACCGTCAGCAGCGCCGCGCACCCCGCCACCACGGCGACGGCCGCCACCGCCCGGCCGGCGCGCACCCGGAGGGCCCGTCTCCGTCCGGCCGCCCGGAGCTCGTCCAGCGGGATCCCGCCGGTCGGCCGCAGCCCGCGGGCGCGCTCCGCCAGCCCCTCCGCCAGCTCCGCCTCGAATCCGTCCTCATCGGCTGCCACGTGCGATCGCCTCCCTGTCGTGTGCCAGCTCCTGGCGGAGCGCCTTCATCGCTCTGGCCAGGTGGGTCTTGGCGGTGGCGGGCGAACAGCCCATCTCCTCGGCGACCAGCCCGGTCGGCAGGTCCGCGTAGTACCGCAGCACCACCGCGGTCCGCTGGCGCGGCGGCAGCCGGCGCAGCGCGGCACCCAGCCGCTCGTCCGTCTCGGCGACCGCGGGGGCGGCGCGTTCCGGCGGGTGCGCGGTGAGCGCCTCCCGCCGGGTGCGCCGCCAGCGGGAGATGTGGGCGCGCACCATGGCGCGGCGCACGTACGCCTCGGTGGCCTCGGTGTCCCGGATCGCCGAGCGGCGGGTGTACACCCGGGTCAGGGCGTCGTGCAGCAGGTCGGTCCCGTCGTGGACGTCCCCGGTGATCAGGTACGCCGCGCGGAGCAGCGCCCGGTACCGGGCCGCCACGAACACGTCGAACGCCGGAGGCTGGTGCCCCGTGCCGTCCGCCTTCATCCGTCTCATGTCCCCTGGACGCGCCGGGGCCCGGAAACGGATGACAGGGAAACGGAAAAGGGCCGACCCTCCGCTGCGCGGGGCCGGCCCTCCCGGGTGCGGGTCAGTGGACGGTGACCTTGCCGGCCCGCTTGCGCCGCAGCCAGGCGGCGGCGCCGCCGGCCACCAGGACCATGCCGCCGCCGACGGCGTAGACGCCCGCCGATCCGACGCTGCCGGAGGCGGGCGGGGTGGTGGTGAGCTGGGCGGCGGCGGGCTCGGGCGAGCCGCTGGCCTCCGCCGCAGCGGCGGGCACGGCCCAACCGGCGGCCGCGGCGCACAGGACCGCTCCCCCAACGACTACCCGCGCGACACGTTCCGACCGAACCACGCCCCATACCCCCAACAACGGTTTTCCAACCCCTGCGTACCGGTCCGACCGTATCCGATGGATCGCTCCGTACCGACCCCGTTCCGGTAACCACCGGGCAAGCGTTGTACGACCGTTGCGTAATGCACCGGGTCTTCCTGACGACGGCTCAGGAGTTGTACGTGGACTGGGCGCGCTCCAGCCCCTCGGTGACCACGGCCTCCACGGCGTCCGCGGCCCGGTCGACGAACCACTCCAGCTCCTTGCGCTCGGTGGACGAGAAGTCCTTGAGCACGAAGTCCGCGACCTCCATCCGGCCGGGCGGCCGGCCGATGCCGCAGCGCACCCGGTGGTAGTCCGGCCCGAGCGACTTGGTGATGGACTTCAGGCCGTTGTGCCCGTTGTCGCCGCCGCCGAGCTTGAGCCGCAGGGTGGCGTAGTCGATGTCCAGCTCGTCGTGGACGGCCACGATGCCGGCGGTGGGCACCTTGTAGAAGTCGCGCAGCGCGGTGGTCGGGCCGCCGGAGAGGTTCATGAAGGTCATCGGCTTGGCGAGGACCACCCGCTTGCCGCCGATCCGGCCCTCGGCGACCTGGGCACGGCTCTTGTGGGTCTTGAACCTGGCGCCCATCCGGCCGGCCAGCAGGTCGGCGACCATGAAGCCGATGTTGTGCCGGTTGCGGGCGTAGCCCTCCCCGGGGTTGCCGAGGCCGACCACCAGCCAGGGCCCGTCGTACGCGTCAGTCATCGGGACCGCTCCTCACTCGGGTCTCCCCATCATGTCGTTGAACGCGGCTTCCTGGACACGCCGCTGCCCCGGCCTCTCCAGGGGAGCGGCCGGGGCAGCGGGTTCAGGCAGCGGAGGCTCAGGCCTCGGTGGTCTCGGCCTCGTCGGCGGCCTCGTCCTCGGTGGCCTCGGGGGCCTGGGCGCCGATGACCTGCAGCACGACGGCGTCGGCCTCGACGGCGAGGGAGGTGCCGGCCGGGAGGGCGATGTCGCCGGCGGTGATGGAGGCGCCGGCCTCCAGGCCCTCGACGGAGACGGTGACGGCCTCGGGCAGGTGGGTGGCCTCGGCCTCGACCGGCAGGGCGTTCAGCACGTTCTCGATCAGGTTGCCGCCGGGGGCCAGCTCGCCCTCGGTGTGGACCGGGATCTCGACGGTGACCTTCTCGCCGCGCTTCACCAGGAGCAGGTCGACGTGCTCGATGTTGCGCTTGATGGCCTCGCGCTGGACGGCCTTCGGCAGCACGTACTCGTCCTTGCCGTCGATCGGCAGCACGATGAGGGCGTTCGGGGTCTTGAGGGCCATCATCAGGTCGTGGCCGGGCAGGTTCAGGTGAACCGGGGCGTGGCCGTGGCCGTAGACGACACCGGGGACGAAGCCGGCGCGGCGGGCGCGGCGGGCGGCACCCTTGCCGAACTCGGTGCGGGGCTCGGCGGCAAGGCGGATCTCGGACACGACTGCACTCCTCGTGGAATACGACTGGGTGCAGAAACGACAAACCGCCGGCCACACCCTCGGATACGTTCAAGGGGACGCTCGGCGGACTCATCCAGCGCGTCGATCACGGAGCGCAGAGGCATCCCTCGCCGAGCAGTCTCCCGAGTCTAACCGCACACCGCGCGGGGGACGAAATCGGCCCCCGGCACCACGCGGGCGCCGGGGGCCGAAACGATCATGCAGTTGCCGCGGGGGTCAGTGCACGCCCTCGAACAGGCTGGTCACCGAGCCGTCCTCGAAGACCTCCTTGATCGCGGCGGCGATCGAGGGGGCGATCGAGAGCGTGGTCACCTTGTCGAGCTGGAGCTGCGCCGGGGTGGGCAGCGTGTTGGTGAAGACGAACTCGCTGACCCGGGAGTTCTTCAGGCGGTCGGCGGCCGGGCCGGAGAGCACGCCGTGGGTGGCGGCGACGATGACGTCGGCGGCGCCGTTGTCGTACAGCGCGTCGGCGGCGGCGCAGATGGTGCCGGCGGTGTCGATCATGTCGTCGACCAGGACGCAGATCCGGCCCTTGACGTCACCGACGACCTGGGCCGACAGGATGGTGTTGGCCTGGGTCAGGTCGCGGCGCTTGTGGATCACGGCCAGCGGGGCGTCCAGCCGGTCGCACCACTGGTCGGCGACCTTCACCCGGCCGGCGTCCGGCGAGACGATGGTCAGCTTGGACCGGTCGGAGACCCGGTCACCGACGTAGTCGGCCAGCATCGGCAGGGCGAACAGGTGGTCCACCGGGCCGCTGAAGAAGCCCTGGATCTGCGCGGTGTGCAGGTCCACGGCCATCAGGCGGTCGGCACCGGCCGTGTGCAGCAGGTCGGCGACCAGGCGGGCCGAGATGGGCTCGCGGCCGAGGTGCTTCTTGTCCTGGCGGGCGTACCCGTAGAACGGCAGGATCGCGGTGATGCTGCGGGCCGAGGCCCGCTTCAGCGCATCGATCATGATCAGCTGTTCCATGATCCACTGGTTGATCGGAGCCGTGTGGCTCTGGATCACGAAGCAGTCGGCGCCTCGCGCGGACTCCAGGAAGCGGACGTAGATCTCGCCGTTGGCGAAGTCCAGGGCCTTGGTCGGGACGAGTTCGGTGCCCAGCTCGCGGGCCACCTCCTCCGCCAGCTCGGGGTGGGCACGGCCGGAGAAGAGCTTCAGCTTCTTCTCACCCGACGTCGTGATCCCGCTCACTGCACCGTCTCCTCGCGTTGCTGCCGCCGTTTTACCCCACCCGAGCACACCCGGGCAGGACCCGGGTGGGCAGGTGGGTGGGGGAATGTGGAGTACGCCGAGGCGCGGACAGGAGGCCCAGTGGCGCACGTATGTACACCAGGTTACGCGTACCTCGGAGCAGGCGGCGTGCCGGGACCACCCCTCAAGATCCTCGTGGGCCCCGCACGACCGGCTACTGCTGCTCCGCCCCACCCGTCGCGGCCGCGGCGGCCTGCGCCGAGCTGGAGCCGGGCCGCTTGCGGGCCACCCAGCCGGCGATGTTGCGCTGCTGCGCGCGGGCGACGCCCAGCGAGCCGGCCGGCACGTCGTTGGTGATGACCGAGCCGGCCGCGGTGTAGGCGCCGTCCCCCACCGTCACCGGGGCGATGAACATGTTGTCGGACCCCGTGCGGCAGTGAGCCCCGATGACCGTCCGGTGCTTGTTCACGCCGTCGTAGTTCACCGTGACGGAGGCCGCGCCGACGTTGGTGCCCTCGCCGATCGTGGCGTCCCCGATGTACGACAGGTGGGGGACCTTGGCGCCCTCGCCGAGCTCCGAGTTCTTGATCTCCACGTAGGTGCCGGCCTTCGCCCCGCGGCCCAGCTTCGTCCCCGGACGGAGGTACGCGTACGGGCCCACCTGGGCCCGCTCGCCGATCTCGGCGCGCTCCGCGGTGGTGTTGCTCACACGGGCGCCCGCGCCGACCGAGGTGTCGGTCAGCGTGGAGTTCGGACCGACCTCGCAGCCCTCGCCCAGGTGGGTGGCGCCCTGCAGCTGGGTGCCGGGCAGCACCACCGCGTCCGGCTCGTAGGTCACCTGCACGTCGAACCAGGTGGACGCCGGGTCGACCACGGTCACGCCCTCGCGCATGGCGCGCTCCAGCAGCCGGTCGTTGAGCATCCGGCGGGCCTCGGCCAGCTGCACCCGGTCGTTGATGCCCGCGACGTCGCGGAAGTCGTCCGCCACCACGGCGCCGACCCGGTGGCCGGCGGTGCGCAGGATCTCCAGGGTGTCGGTGAGGTACTCCTCGCCCTGCACGTTGTCGGTGTTCAACTGGGAGAGCGCGTGCGCCAGCAGCTTGGCGTCGAAGGCGAAGACGCCGGAGTTGATCTCGTCGACGGCGCGCTGCGCCTCGGTGGCGTCCTTGTGCTCGACGATCGCGGCGACCGAGCCGTCCGCCTCGCGCAGGATCCGGCCGTAGCCGGTGGCGTCCGGGACGACCGCGGTCAGCACGGTGACGCCGTTGCCCTGGGCGCCGTGCGCGGCGGCCAGCGAGGCCAGGGTGGCGCCGGTGAGCAGCGGGGCGTCGCCGGTGGTGACGACCACGGTGCCGTCCAGCTCGACGCCGTCGGCGGCCAGCGCCTCCAGCGCGGTGCGCACGGCGTGGCCGGTGCCGTTCTGCTCGGCCTGCACGGCGGTCCGCACGCCGGGGTAGTGCGCCGTCAGGTGCTCCTCGACCAGCTCGCGCAGGTGGCCCACGACCACCACCAGCTGCCGGGGGGTCAGCTCCTGGGCGGCGGCGACCGCGTGGCCGACCAGGGAGCGGCCGCAGAGGGAGTGCAGGACCTTCGGCAGGGCCTTGGACTTCATCCGCGTACCGCCACCGGCGGCGAGCACGATCACGGCGGCGGTCTGGTTGGCGCTCAACGCGGGGGCTCCTCGATACGAGTGGGCTGAGGGAGCACCGAGGATACCGACGTCAGGTGACCTGAATCGCCCGATGGGCTCCCGGAGGAGGATTCGAACCCCCACAAGCTGGACCAAAACCAGCTGTCCTGCCATTAGACGATCCGGGACCGTCACCGCCTCCGCCCCGGGCCCCCGGGACGGGCACGGCTAAGCCTACGGGCTGCGGGCGCGCACATCCACCACCATTCACCGCCCGGTCTGCGACACGTCTTCCCTTCGCGGTCCGGGTTACCTACGATGCCGTAGGTTACGGCCACGTAGGTATCGGCACGGTCCCTCCGGAATCCCCAGGAACCCCCATGACCATTCAGGCCGACGAGGCGGCGCCCGGCGCCGTCGTCGAAGCGGCCGAGCCGCCGCCGATCTCCGCCACGCTGGGCGGGGAGAAGCAGGGGCTCGCCGAGCGGATCACCCTCGCCCTCTTCATCGGCATCCCGTTCCTGGCCCTGGTCGCCGCCGTCCCGGCGGCCTGGGGGTGGGGCCTGGGCTGGCTCGACCTGTCGCTCGCCGCGGGCATGTACTTCCTGACCTGCCACGGCATCACCATCGGCTACCACCGGTACTTCACCCACAGCTCCTTCAAGGCCGGCCGGGCGCTGCGGATCGCCCTCGCGGTCGCCGGCAGCCTGGCCGTCGAGGGCCCGCTGGTGCGCTGGGTCGCCGACCACCGCAAGCACCACCGGTACAGCGACAAGGACGGCGACCCGCACTCGCCGTGGCGCTACGGCGAGACCGTGCCCGCCCTGCTCAAGGGCCTGTGGTGGGCGCACATGGGCTGGCTCTTCGACGAGGAGCAGACCCCGCAGCAGAAGTACGCCCCGGACCTGGTCGCCGACACCGCCATAAGGAACATCTCCCGGCTGTTCTGGCTGTGGACCCTGATCTCGATGCTGATCCCGCCGGTCGTCGGCGGACTGGTCACGCTCTCCTGGCAGGGCGCGCTGTCCGCGTTCTTCTGGGGCTCGCTGGTCCGGGTCGCGCTGCTGCACCACGTCACCTGGTCGATCAACTCGATCTGCCACGCGGTCGGCGAGCGCCCCTTCAAGTCCCGCGACCGCTCCGGCAACGTCTGGTGGCTGGCCGTGCTGTCCTGCGGCGAGTCCTGGCACAACCTGCACCACGCCGACCCGACCTCGGCCCGGCACGGCGTGCTGCGCGGCCAGGTCGACTCCTCCGCCCGGCTGATCCGCTGGTTCGAGCTGGCGGGCTGGGCGAGCGACGTCCGCTGGCCGACCGCCAAGCGGATCGACGCCCGCCGCGCCGGATGAGGCGAGTCCTGCAGCATGATGTAGGGGTGAACGGGAGCAACGGAGGCAAAAAGGCCGGCGGCCGGGTCCGGATGACCGGCAAGCAGCGCCGGGAGCAGCTGCTCGAAATCGGCCGGTCGGTCTTCGCCGAGCGCGGTTACGACGGCACCTCCGTGGAGGAGATCGCCGAGCGGGCCGGGGTGTCCAAGCCGGTGGTGTACGAGCACTTCGGCGGCAAGGAGGGGCTGTACGCGGTCGTCGTCGACCGCGAGATGCAGCTCCTCCTCGACATGGTGACCGGCGCGCTGACCGGCGGGCACTCCCGGGAACTGCTGGAGCAGGCCGCCTTCGCGCTGATGGACTACATCGACACCTCGACCGACGGCTTCAAGATCCTGGTCCGCGACTCGCCGGTGGCGCAGTCCACCGGCAGCTTCGCCTCGCTGATCGGCGACATCGCCACCCAGGTCGAGGACATCCTGGGGCTGGAGTTCAAGTCCCGGGGCTTCGACCCGCGGCTCGCCCCGATGTACTCCCAGATGCTGGTCGGCATGGTCGCCCTCACCGGCCAGTGGTGGCTGGAGGTCCGCAAGCCCGGCAAGGCCGAGGTCGCCGCCCACCTGGTCAACCTCGCCTGGCACGGACTGGAGGGACTGGAGCGCCACCCCAAGCTGGTCGGCGACCGCAAGACCTGAGCTGCTGCCGTCGCCGGGCCCCGGGCATAGGCTGGCCGGGCGACGTTCGGAAGGTCTCCCGTGGCGGTCTTCATCCTGGCGATCGGCGCGGCCTGCTGCCTCGGCCTCGGGTTCGTGCTCCAGCAGCACGCGGCCCAGCGCGCCCCCAAGAGCGATCTGCTGCACTGGCGGCTGCTGCTCCACCTGGCGCGGATGCCCGACTGGCTGCTCGGCATCGCGTTCATGATCGCCGGTCAGGTGCTCAGCGCCCTCGCCCTCGGCCAGGGCGAGGTCGCCCTCGTCGAACCGCTCCTCGCCACCAACCTGGTCTTCGCGATGGCCCTCGCCCGGGTCCTCACCGGCACCTCGCTCGGCCGCTCCGGCTGGATGGGTGTCGTGCTGATCGCCCTCGGCGTGGCCGTCTTCATCGCCGCCGGGCAGCCCACCGGCGGCGGCGCCCGGGCCGGCCCCCTGCGCTTCTGGCTGGTCGTCGGCGTGGTCTCCGGGCTGGCGCTGGTCCTGGTCGCGATCGCCCGCCGCTTCGACCTGTTCGAGGAGGCCACCCTGCTCGCCCTCGCCGCCGGTCTCCTCTACGGCCTCCAGGACGCGCTCACCCGGATGAGCGCGGACCGACTGGAGGACGGCGGGATCGGCGAGGCGCTGCGGAGCTGGCAGCCGTACGCCGTGATCGCCATCGGGGTGGTCGGGCTGCTGCTCGTCCAGTCCGCGTTCGAGGCGGCGCCGCTGCGGATGTCCCTGCCCGCGCTCACCGCCGCCCAGCCCATCGCCGGCATCGCCTGCGCCGTCGGCTTCCTCGGCGACACCCTGCGGGTCACCCCGGCCGCCGTCACCGCCCAGGTCCTCGGCCTGCTCGCCGTCGTCACCGGCGTCGTCGTCCTCGGCCGCCACCCCGCCATGCCCGGCCAGGGCCACCACACCCACCTGCCGCACCTGCCGCACCTGCCCGCGAGCAACCACCGGGACGGGGCCTAGCCTGGCTCCATGTGCTGGAGCGCCCAGGCCGATGCGGTGGCGGGCGGCGCCGTGGCCGCGCTCGGCGTCGCCTGCCTGGTCCCCGTCCGCGACGTCCGCCGGCTCCCCCTCGCCTGCCTCCCGCTGCTCCTCGGGGTGCACCAGCTGCTGGAGGCGGCCGTCTGGTCGGGCGGGGCGTGGGCCCGCACGCCCTGGGCGGTGATCGCCCTGCCGCTGCTCCCCCTGCTGGTCCCTGCCGGGGTGCTCGCCGCCACCGGCCGCCGGAGCGCCGCCGTCCTGACCGCGGTCGGCGCGGCGGTGGCGCTCCCGCTGGCCGCGGACCTCGCCGCGGATCCGCTCTCGGCGAGCCCGCACGGCCACACCCTCACGTACGGCATCGGCGTGCCGTACGCCCCGCTGCTGCTCGCCGGCTACCTGCTGGCGACCGTCGGCTCGCTCCTGCTCAGCGGCGACCGGACGCTGCGCCTGCTCGGCGTCCTGACCGGGGCCGGCGCCCTGGTCTGCGCGGCGCTCTGGCACTACGCGTTCGTCTCCACCTGGTGCGCGGTGGCGGCGGCGGCCGGCCTGGTGCTGCTCCCCTGGGCCCGGCGGCCGGCCGGGCCCTAGCGGGGCGCTCCGGTGCGGACGGCCACCGCGAAGACGCGGCGGAAGGGGAAGACCGTGCCGTGCGGGCCGGCCGGGTAGGCGTCGCGCAGGAGGGCGGCGTACTCGGCCTCGAACGCGGCCCGTTCCGCGGGGTCGGGGAGGAGGGCGAGGACGGGCCGCAGGGCGGTGCCGCGGACCCACTCCAGCACCGGGTCGTCCCCGGTCAGCAGGGTGCTGTAGGTGGTCTCCCAGACGTCGGCCGTCGCGCAGCCGGCGCCGAGCAGGACGTCCAGGTACTCCTCGGGCCGGTGCACCCCCGCGCGGACCGCGTCCTGGCCGAGCGCCTCCCGCCAGCGCGGGCTGCGGCGCAGGTCGGCGAGGAGCCGGTGGCTCGGTGCGTCGAAGTTCCCGGGCACCTGGAAGGCGAGCACCCCGCCGGGCCGCAGCGCGGCGGCCCAGCGGGTCAGTACGGCGAGGTGGCCGGGGGCCCGTCCCTCCTTGCCCGCCTTCGGCGAGGAGGGCCCTTCTGCCGCCTGGCCGGCTGCCGAGAAGCCCAACCACTGCAGGGTCGCGTTGGAGGCGATCAGGTCGGGCCGCTCGCCGGCCGGGTCCCAGGTCGCGGCGTCGGCGAGCCGGTACTCGGCGCCGGCGACTCCCGCCGCGGCGGCCAGCATCTCGGGTGAGCTGTCGATGCCGACCAGGGTGGCGTCGGGCCAGCGCTCGCGCAGCACCTCGGTGGAGTTGCCCGGGCCGCAGCCGATGTCGAGGACGACGGGCGCGGGCGGCAGGGCCGGCACCCGGGCCAGGAGTTCGCGGAAGGGCCGGGTCCGCTCGTCGGCGAACCGGAGGTACTGCTGGGGATCCCAGGTGGTCACGGCGGGCCTCGCAAAGTATCTCGACATCAAGATATCCACGAAAAGTCTCCATCGCGTTATCTCTTGATGTCAAGAGACTTCACATCGACACAACCCCCGATACACTGATCGCCATGGAGGACGAGGTCGACCGCCTGGTCGCAGCATGGCGCCGAGAGCGCCCCGACCTCGACGTGGAACCGCTCGAGGTGCTCAGCCGGGTCAGCCGACTCGCCCGGCACCTCGACCGCGCCCGCCGCACGGCGTTCGCCGAGCACGGCCTGGAGCCGTGGGAGTTCGACGTGCTGACCGCGCTGCGCCGGGCCGGCTCGCCGTACCAGCTCTCCCCCGGCCAGCTGCTGACCCAGACCCTGGTCACCTCGGGCACCATGACCAACCGGATCGACCGGCTCACCGGCAAGGGCCTGGTGGTCCGCCTCCCCGACCCGGACGACCGTCGCGGGGTGCTGGTCCGGCTGACCGACGAGGGCCGGGACAAGGCCGACCAGGCACTGGCCGGGCTGCTCGGCCACGAGCGCGAGCTGCTCGCCCGGCTGAGCGCCGCCCAGCAGGGCGAGCTCGCCGCGCTGCTGCGCGCCCTGGTCGCCCCGTTCGACCGCGCCGGCTGACCCGCGCCGCCCACCCGCGCCGGCTGACCCGCGCCGCCCGCCCGACGGCTTTCGCGCGGCGGAGGCGGCCCGTCCACGTGACCGGTGCCGCCTCCTCGGCGAGCTCGCGGTCCACCCGTCAGAAGCCGTCCGGGTAGGGGGTGGCGAGCGCCGGGACCGGATCCGCCGCGGGGGTGCGGTAGCCGGGCAGCAGCTCGGCCAGCCGACGGCGGACCTCCGGGTCGGAGTTGACCGACGCGGCCTGGTAGAGCCCGGTCAACCCGCCCGCCAGGTCCTCCGGGCCGGCGTCGTGCTCGGCGACGGTGGCGAAGATCCGGGCGTGCTCGGTGGGCAGCCGCTCCTCGCCCTCGGAGAACAGCGCCTCGTTGAGCTTCTCGCCGGCCCGCAGGCCGGTGTACCGGATCTGCACCTCCTCCGGGCCCAGCTGCACCTGCTCGGCGAAGTTGTGCACCAGGTCGACGATCCGCACCGGCTCGCCCATGTCGAGCACGAACACCTCGCCGCCCTCGGCCATCCGGCCGGCCTCCAGCACCAGGCCGACCGCCTCCTCGATGGTCATGAAGAAGCGCGTCACGTCGGGGTGGGTGACGGTCACCGGACCGCCGCTGCGCAGCTGCTCGGCGAGCACCGAGAGCAGTGAGCCGCGCGAGCCCAGCACGTTGCCGAACCGGACGGCGGAGAACACGCCGGTGCCGAGGTTGCGGGCGTCCCGGGCGTTGGCCTGGACGATCAGCTCGGCGAGCCGCTTGGACGCGCCGAGCACCGAGGTCGGGTCGGCCGCCTTGTCGGTGGAGATCAGCACGAACCGCTCGACGCCGGTGGCCAGCGCCGCCTCGACCAGGTTGTCGGTGCCCAGCACGTTGGACTTCACCGCCTCGCTGGGGTGGCGCTCCAGCAGCGGCAGGTGCTTGTGCGCCGCCGCGTGGAAGACCACCTCGGGCTTGAGGTCGCGGAAGATCTGCTGGATCCGCGGCCGGTCCCGGATGTCGGCGATCACCAGGGAGTCGTCGGTGAGCAGTGCCTCGCCCCAGATCTCCAGCTGGAGGCGGTGCAGATTCGACTCGTCGTGGTCCAGCATGTAGAGCTCGGACGGGCCGAACGCATGGACCTGGCGGCAGAGTTCACTGCCGATCGAGCCGCCGGCGCCGGTCACCAGGACTCTCCGCCCCTCGATCACCGCGCGGACGTCCGGGGAGACCACGTGCACCTCGTGCCGGCCGATCAGCCGGTTCACGTCCAGGGTGCGCATGTCGGAGCCGACCACCTCGCGGCGGAGCGCCGACAGGAAGGACGGCAGGTAGCGGACGGCCACCCCGGCGGCGGCCGCCGAGGTCGCCAACTCCCTTACCTGCTGGTGCGGGAGGCCGGGGATGGCGAGCACCACGACCTGGGCGCGGTGCGCGACGGCCAGGTCGGTGAGCTCGGCCAGCCGGCCGAGGACGGGTACGCCGGCGATCTCCAGGCCGGCCTTGGCGGGGTCGTCGTCCAGGACACCGATCGGGCGCAGCCCGAACTCCGGTGTTCGGCCCAGGTCGCGGACGAGGGCGGACCCGGCGGCGCCGGCCCCGATCACCAGGGCGCGCAGGCCGGTCGGGCCGGCCGGCTGTCCGGGAATCCGTGTACTGATCGAATTCAGGCGTGCGGCAGTGCTGTTCGGCGACATCTGTCCTCCGGTATCCCTGACCTCACGGATTCGGTACCCGGTCGGCGCGCGGGCTCAGCCGACGCCCGGGCCCGTGGTCGAGGCGACGGTCGATGGGGCGGTTGAGGCGACGGTGGGGCCCGCGGCCGGGGAAGCGGAAGCGGGAGAGGGTTCGGGTGTGGTGGTAGGGGGGTCGGAGGGGGCGATCCCCGCCCGGCGGGCCACGGCGACGGCCGCGAGGGTGGAGTGCACCCCCAGCTTGCCCAGGACGTTCTGCATGTGGGTGCGGACGGTGTGCGGCGAGAGGTAGAGCCGCTCGGCGACCGCCTGCCGGCCGAGGCCGGCGACCATGCACCGCAGCACCTCCTCCTCGCGCGGGGTGAGTGCCGCGACCAGCCGCTCGCTCTCCGAGCGGTCCCGCCGGGCGGAGGTCAACTCCCTTACCACGCCGGTGAGCAGGGTGGGCGGCAGGTGGGTCTCGTCGCGCAGCACGCCGCGGACGACGGCCATCAGCGCGGTGAGCGAGCTGTCCTTCGCCACCCAGCCGCAGGCGCCGGCCTGGAGTGCGCGGACGGCGCGCTGCGGGTCGTCCGCGGCCGCGAGCACCACGGCGCGCAGCGCCGGGTGGGCACGGCAGACCCGGGCGAGCGCGGCGATGCCGTCGACGGCGGAGTGGATCCGGGCCGCCGGGACGGGCCCCGCGGGCGGCGGGGCCGGGGCGGTGGGCGGGGCCGCGCGGCGGGGCTGCGGGACCGCGAAGGCGGTGCTGCGGGGCTCCGGCACGAGGGGCCGGCGGTGCGGCGGGACGGGGCCGGCGCCGAGGTCGGCGTCGATCAGCACCACGTCGTACGGGCGGTGTTCGGCGGCGGCGCGGTCCAGGGCGCGTTCGGCCGCGACCGCACTGCCCGCGGCGCCGACGTCCACGTCGGGCTCGGCGGCGAGCGCCGTGGCCAGTGCCTCGGCGAAGATCCGGTGGCCGTCGACCACCAGGACGCGGATCCGCCCCATCGTCACTTCCCCCCTGCTACGGCCCGACCCCCACCGGTGCCGGACTCAGCGTACGGGCGGACGGGGCGACGGCGTGGGGGATTCGTGAAGTTCCCGCAAGCGACAAATGGTTCGAGCAACCACAACAGGGGCGCGTGCGGGATCGTCCCCACGCGCCCCTGTCGAAGGCCGACTCGGGCCTACAGGCGGCGTGCTCCGGCCGCCGGCGTGGCCGCGAAGGCGCGGGGAGCGGCGTACCCGGCGTCGGCGAAGGCCGCGGCGACGGCGCCGGCCACGGTGTCGAGCAGTTCGGCGGCGACCAGGGCGATGACGGAGCCGCCGAAGCCGCCGCCGGTCATCCGGGCGCCGAGGGCGCCGGCCGCCACGGCGGTGTCCGCCGCGAGGTCGGTCTCCGGGCAGGAGACCCGGTAGTCGTCCCGCAGCGAGGCGTGCCCGGCGGTGAGGATCGGCCCGATCCCGGCCAGGTCGCCCGCGTCCAGCAGCCGGATCGCCTGCTGGACCCGCCCGTCCTCGGTGACCACGTGCCGCACCAGCGGACGCAGTTCGGCCGGCAGCCGGCCGAGCGCGGCGTCCAGGCCGTCGGCCGGCAGGTCCCGCAGGGCGGGCAGCCCGAGCAGCTCGGCGGCCCGCTCGCAGCCGGCCCGCAGCTCGGCGTACGCCCCGTCGGCGAGGTCGTGCTTGACCCGGGTGTCGATCACCAGCAGGCGCAGGCCCGCGCCGGCCAGGTCGATCGGCACCTGGCGCTGCCCCAGGTCACGGGTGTCGAGCAGCAGGGCCGACCCCTCGGCGCAGCACATCGAGGCCATCTGGTCCATCACCCCGCAGGGCACGCCGACGAAGTCGTTCTCCGCCTTCTGCGCGAGCAGCGCCAGCTCGGGCGCCGTGAGCCCCAGCCCGTACAGGTCGTTGTACGCGACGCCGACCGCGCACTCCAGGGCGGCGGAGGAGGACAGGCCGGCACCGGTCGGCACGTCGCTGTCGAACCACAGGTCCGCGCCGCCGACCCGGTGGCCGGCCTGCCGGAGCGTCCAGACCACGGCGGCCGGGTACTTGGCCCAGCCCGCGACCGCGCCGGGGGCGAGCCCGTCGAGGCGCAGCTCGACGACCTCGCCGTCGCCCTGGGCGCTCCACAGGCGCAGCACGCCGTCGTCGCGGCGCCGGGCCTCGGCCCGGACGTGGTGCGGGAGGGCGATCGGGAGCACGAACCCGTCGTTGTAGTCGGTGTGCTCGCCGATCAGGTTGACCCGGCCGGGCGCCGCCCAGGCCCCTTCCGGGGCGGCGCCGTACACGGTCTGGAAGTCGTTCATCAGGCTCGGTGCTCCAGGGTGAAGTTCCAGGCGTCGGCGACGATGTCGTCGAGCGAGGGGCGGCTGGGCTGCCAGCCGAGCGCCTGGTGGGCGCGGGCGGCGGAGGCGACCAGGACGGCGGGGTCGCCGGGGCGGCGCTCGGAGACCACCACGGGGATCTCGCGGCCGGTGACCCGCTTGACGGACTCGATCACCTCGCGGACCGAGAAGCCGCTGCCGTTGCCGAGGTTGCAGATCAGGTGCTCGCCGGGCTTGGCGGCCTTCAGGGCGAGCAGGTGCGCCTCGGCGAGGTCGGCGACGTGGATGTAGTCGCGGACGCAGGTGCCGTCGGGGGTCGGGTAGTCGTCGCCGTAGACGGCGATGTGCGGGCGCTGCCCGAGGGCGGCCTGGAAGACCAGCGGGATCAGGTGCGACTCGGGCTCGTGCCGCTCGCCCCAGGTCTTGTACGCGCCGGCCACGTTGAAGTAGCGCAGCGAGACGGCGGCCAGGCCGTGCGCGACGGCCTCGCTGGTGATCAGGTGGTCGACGGCCAGCTTGGTGGCGCCGTAGGTGTTGGTCGGCGCGGTGCGCGCGGTCTCCGCGATCGGGACCTCCTCCGGCTCGCCGTAGGTGGCGGCGGTGGAGGAGAACACCAGCTTGCGGACGCCGGCCTTGCGCATCGCGGAGATCAGCTCGAGCGAGCCGGCCACGTTGTTGCGCCAGTACTTCTCCGGGTCGGCGACCGACTCGCCGACCTGCGAGGAGGCGGCGAAGTGCAGCACCGCCTCGTAGGAGGAGTCGAGGACCTCGGCGGCGTCCTGGATCCGGCCGCGGACGAACTCGGCGCCGGCCGGGACGCCCTCCAGGAAGCCGGTCGACAGGTCGTCGAGCACGGTGACCTGGTGCCCCGCCTCGAGCAGGTGGGCGGCGACGACGCTGCCGACGTAGCCGGCACCGCCGGTGACCAGGTACTTGCTCATGATGCAACCTCCCGCAGGCGCTGTGCCGCCGCCTCCGGCGACACATCGTTGACGAACGCGTCCATGCCGGACTCCACGCCGGCCAGGAACTTCAGCTTGCCGACCGTCCGCCGGATCGTGAACAGCTCCAGGTGCAGGGCCAGTTCCTCGCCGTGGAGGGTGGGTGCCTGGTGCCATGCGGCGATGTACGGCGTCGGGGCGACGGAAGTATTGTCCCCCGGCTCCGTGAAGAGCCGGTCAAAGCGGCGGAGAAGTTCCAGGTAGACCTCGGGGAACTCGGCCCGCTCGGCCTCGTTCAGGCCGGTCAGGTCGGCCACCCGGCGGTTGGGGTAGAGGTGGACCTCGTACGGCCAGCGGGCGGCGAAGGGCACGAAGGCCGTCCAGTGCTCGCCCGCCAGGACCACCCGGACGGGGTCGCGGCGCTCGGCGGCGAGCAGGTCCTCGAAGAGGTTGCCGCCGGTCCGCCGCCGGTGCTCGGCGGCGGCGGCGATCATCTTCGCGGTGCGCGGGGTGGTGAACGGGAAGGCGTAGATCTGGCCGTGCGGGTGGGCCAGGGTGACGCCGATCTCGGCGCCCCGGTTCTCGAAGGCGTAGACCTGCTCGACGCCGGGCAGCGCGGAGAGCTCGGCCGTCCGGTCGGTCCACGCGTCCAGCACCAGGCGGGCCTTGGCCGGGGTGAGGTCGGCGAAGGAGGCGCCGTGGTCGGCGGTGAAGCAGACCACCTCGCAGCGCCCGGCACCGGCCGCGATCACGTGCAGCGGGTCGCCGTCCCCCGCCGGGGCCGGGGCGCCGGGCGCGAGCGAGGGGAAGCGGTTCTCGAACACCGCCACGTCGTACGCGTCGGCCGGGATCTCGCTGAGCCGGCCGTCGGCCGACGGGCAGAGCGGGCACTCGTCGGCCGGCGGGTGGTAGGTGCGGCCCTGGCGGTGGGCGGCCACCGTGACCCGGTCGCCGGTCGCCGGGTCCCGGCGGATCTCGGACAGGCTCGCGGTGGGCTCCAGCGGGCGCAGGTCGGCGGAGTCGCGGACGGCGGACTCGTCACTGTCGAAGTAGATGAGTTCGCGGCCGTCCGCGAGCTTGGTCACGGTCCTCTTCATGTCCGACAGTTTCAAACACACCCACACATTAGTCAACACTCCCGGACATGGCCGCGCTCCCGGAGGACGGCCGGGCGCCGGTGGGTCCGCGCGGGGCGGTCAGTTCCGGCGCCAGCCCGGGTCGCGGCCGGTCAGCGCGATCAACCGCTCGAACGGCGGGGCGTCCGGCCCGGTCGGGACGGCCTCCGCGAACATCCCCATCTCCCGGCCGGTCGGCGCCAGCTCCGCCGTCAGCGGCACCAGGTGCCCGACCGCCGCCGGATCCGGGGCGAACGCCACCCCGAGCGCCGCCGCCAGGTCCCAGACGTGCACCGTCAGGTCGAGCAGCACCATCCCGCCGACCCGGTCCGCCGGCATCCCCATCCCGCCGGTCACCCCCTCGACCGCGGCCGGCCGCGACCACGCCGCCGCCAGCCGCTCGCCCTCCCGCACGAACCGCTCCCGCCAGTCCCCCGCCAGCCAGTCCCGGTCCTCGGCCCAGTCCACCGGCCGCTTCTCGGCCAACTCCTGGAAGTTGACCACCACCTGCATCAGGTGCCCGAGCAGCTCCCGCACCGTGTAGTCGCCGCACGGCGTCGGCAGCTCCAGCTGCTCCTCCGCCACCCCGCGCACCACCGGGGCCGCCTGCCGCAGCGCCCCGTCGATCAACCCGCCGATCATCGTCGTCATACCGGCCACGCTAGGCAGCGCGCCGGCCCCGGGGCTTGAAGAAACGCGACAGTACGATCGGGCCATGGCACCCAGGCGGGACACCCGCGGCATCCTCGACGCCGCCGGGCTGCTCTCCCTGGTCCGCTTCCGCCGCCGCGAGGCCGCCGAGCCGCTGCGCCGGTACGTCGAGCACTACTGGCTGATCGACTGGGACCTCCCCCGGCCGTACACCACCCGGGTGCTGCCCCACCCCTCGGTCAACCTGGTGCTCCAGCGGTACGGCGACGCTCCCGCGCACGGCGAGCTCACCGGGATCGCCCCCGGCGTCTTCCGGCAGCGGCTGGCCGGCACCGGCCGGGTCTGCGGCGTCCAGTTCCGGCCCGGCGGCTTCGGCCCGTTCGCCCGCGACCACCCGGTCTCCCACTGGACCGGACGGCGCGTCCCGCTGCCCGAGGCGCTGCCCGGCACCCCGCCCGCCGCCACCGTCACCGGGCCCGCGGACGAGGACGACCGGGTCGCCGCGCTGGACGCCCTGCTGCTGGGCCTGCGGCCCGAACCGGACCCGGACACCGACCTGGCCGTCGCCCTCGCCGAGCGGATCCGCACCGACCGGACCCTGCGCCGGGTCGCCGACCTCGCGGCGGACGCCGGACTGTCGGTCCGCGCCCTGCAGCGGCTGTTCGCCCGGCAGGTCGGCGTCGGCCCGAAGTGGGTGATCCTGCGGCACCGGATCCACGAGGCGATCGAACGCGCCGAGACCGGCACCGCCGTCGACTGGGCCGCCCTCGCCCACGAACTCGGCTACAGCGACCAGGCCCACCTCACCCGCGACTTCACCGCCACCCTCGGCGTCCCCCCGACCGCCTACGCCGGCGGCTGGGCCCCGCCGGCCGCGTCCCCGACCCCACGGGGACGGAGCGGCTAGCGCAGGCGGTCCAGCAGGCCGGTGCGGGCGGCCACCGCCGCCGCCTCCAGGCGGGAGCGGGCGCCCAGCTTCATCAGGACCCGCTGCACGTGGGTGCGCGCGGTGCTCGACGCGATCGCCATCCCGGCGGCGATCGCCGCGGTGTCCTCGCCCTCGGCGATCCGCACCAGCACCTGCACCTCCCGCCGGGTCAGCACCCGCAGCAGCCGCAGCGCCTCGTCGTCCGGCTCCGCCGCCGGCCACAGCAGGTGCTCGAACGCCGTCCGCAGCACGTCCACCGCGACCGCCGCCTCCCCGGCCCGGACCCGGCCGATCGCCCGGTCCACCAGGTCGATCCGCTCGTCGCCCCGGACGTAGCCGGAGGCCCCGGCCGCGAACGCGCCGGCCACCCGGCCCGGCACCCCGAGCGGGCCGAGCACCACCACCGCGACCTCCGGCCGCTCCCGGCGCAGCCGCCGCAGCGGCGCGTACGGGTCCTGGTCCGGCGGGTGCCCGCCGACCCCGAAGAGGCAGACGTCCGGCCGGCGGCCGGCCATCAGCTCCACCGCCGCGCCCGACGGCGCGCCCACCGCCAGCACCCGGTGGCCGCGCTGCTGCAGCGCGGCCGCCAACGCCTCGGCGAGCAGCCGGTGGTCGTCCACCACCACGAGTCGCGCACTCAACGCCCAGCACCCCCGTCCCCGGCTCCGCGACCGGCTGACGCACCATCACAGCGCATCCCCACCGCTCTCGCCAGAGCCCGGACAGCACGAAGGCCCCCCGCCGGTGGCGGGGGGCCTTCGATCCTCTGAGCCCCCATGCGGAATCGAACCGCAGACCTTCTCCTTACCATGGAGACGCTCTACCGACTGAGCTATAGGGGCCGGCTCCGGGCTTCCGTCTTTCCTGCCCGTCGCAACGAGGAAGACATTACATGGTCAGCGAGCCGGTTGGGAAATCGTCGCGGCACCGCCGCGCACGGCGAGGTCGCCGCCCCGGGTCTCGGGCAGCGCGGCGAGGCAGGCCAGCGAGACCAGGCCCAGGGCGGCGAGGTACCAGCCGACCGGCTGGGCGGTGCCGTAGTGCGCGGTGAGCCGGGTGGCGGCGATCGGCGCGGTCGCTCCGCCGACCACGCCGCCGAGGTTGTAGGCGAGCGCCGCGCCGGTGTACCGCACGGGGGTGGGGAACAGCTCCGGCAGGTACGCGGCGATCGGCCCGAAGAGGGCCCCGAGCACCGCCATCGACCCGATCAGGGCGAGCGCCGCCCAGCCGGTCCGCCCGGTCTCCAGCAGCGGGAAGAGCAGCACCGCCCAGCCGGCGGCCGCGGCCGCCGCGGCCCGCAGGGTGCGCCGCCGCCCGTACCGGTCGGCCGCCCCGGCGCCGGTCCACCCGGTCGCGGCCATCACCACCGACCCGGCCATCAGCAGACCGAGCACCGGGCCGCGTCCCAGCCCCAGCTCCCCGGTGGCGTAGGCGAGGGCGTACGTGGTGGTCACGTAGAACAGCCCGTACCCGACCACCAGCGTGCCCGCCCCGAGCAGCACCGCCCGCAGGTGCCGCCGCAGCACCTCGGCGAGCGGCACCCGCACCGGTTCGCCGGCTGACCGGAACAGCGGCGTCTCGGCCACCCGCAGCCGGACGAACAGCCCGACCGCGACCAGGGCGAGCGAGGCCAGGAACGGCAGCCGCCAGCCCCAGCCGCGGAAGTCCGCCTCGCCGAGCGTCCGGGCGAGCAGCAGGTAGGCGCCGGTGGCGAGGAAGAAACCCGTGCAGGGGCCGAGTTGGAGGTACCCGCCGTACCGGCCGCGCCGCCCGGGCGGGGCGTACTCGGCGAGCAGCAGGGCCGCCCCGCCCCACTCGCCGCCCAGGCCGAGGCCCTGGCAGAAGCGCAGCGCGGTGAGCAGCGCCGGCGCCCACAGGCCCCACTCCCGGTAGCCGGGCAGCACTCCGACCGCCGCCGTGGACAGGCCCATCAGCAGCAGCGACGCCACCAGGGTGGCCCTGCGGCCGAGCCGGTCGCCGAAGTGCCCGAAGAGCACCGCGCCGAGCGGCCGGGCGAGGAAGGCCACCGCGTACACCGAGAAGGCGGCGAGCAGCGCCCCGGCGCCGCCCAGGTCGGGGAAGTACACGGCGGGGAAGACCAGGGCGGCGGCGGTGCCGTAGATGAAGAAGTCGTAGAACTCGATGGCGGTGCCGGTGAGCGCGGCCGCGGCCACCCGGCGCAGGTCCGTCGCCGACGGGGTGTCAGGGGTCATGCCGCCCACGATGTCCGGTCGCTGACCTGCGCGGACAGCAGGCGGCAGGGTGATTCGGGAGCGCACCGGTCCGGGTGCGCCGCGGGTGGTGCGTCCGGGCTCCGACGGCGGTATGGTGACCGCTCCCGGCGTGGAAGGGGCGGACGCATGAGGGATCTCTTCGACGAGAACGGGGTGTTCGACCGGGTCGTCGCGGTCGCCTGTCTCGGCCTCAGCCTGTTGCTGCTCGACCTCGGTGTCGGCCAGGTCCGGCAGGGCGGCTCACCGGCCTGGGCGATCACCGGCGGCGCCCTGGTCCTGGCCTCCGGGTGGGAGACCTTCCGGCGCTTCCGCCACCCCCGCTGAGCGCAGGGGCGCCGACCGGACCGGGCGGCGGCACTCCCGTCCGGATCGGCGCGTGATCCCTTGTCAGCCCCCGGCCGCCCGACCGCCTGGTGGGCGCGCGCCGCCCGGCCGGCCCGGCCGCCGCTGCCGCGGGCGCTGATGGTGCGCGGGGCGCTCGGCACGGCCGTCCCGCTCGGTCTGGGGCTGCTGCTGGGCCGGCTGGACCTCGCCACCTTCGCAGCGCTCGGCGCGATGCACGCCACCATGAACGACCGGGTCGAGCCGTTCCGGCTGCGGGCGCCGCGGATCGCGCTCGCGCCGGCCGCCGACGAGCTGGACGCCCTGCTGGGCCGACCCGGGGACACCGGAGGTACGGCGAAAGGCGGTTGTTGCCGTCAGTGGCGGCTGCCACACTCCTTCTCGGCTCGGCGGCGACCCCGCCGTCGGCCGTCCGGTCACCACTTCTCGGGGGATGAAGCATGACGTTCAGCCTGCCCAACCGCCCGCTCGCCCGGTCCGCCGCGGGCGTCGGCCTCGCCCTGGCGCTCGCCGCCGGGACCACCCTGCTCACCGGATCCGCCGCGCACGCCCAGACCGTCACCAGCGGGTCGCTCGCCTTCTCCGGCGACCCGGGCGACTGGATCAGCGGGGGCCAGTCCTACAGCTACTCCACCGCCGGCCAGGACCGCCTCGACGTCACGGCGAACCCGGAGCACACGGCGATCAGCGTCTCGCTGAGCGGCGCCCACGGCGACTGGTGGTACCTCGACCTGGCCGCGCCGGAGGGGCAGACCCTGCAGGCCGGCACCTACACCGGTGCCACCCGCTCGCCCTTCAACGGCCCCGCCGAGCCCGGCCTGAGCCTGTCCGGCGACGGCCGCGGCTGCAACACCCTGACCGGCTCCTTCACCATCACCGACGTGGTGTACGGCCCGAACGGCTACGTCCAGACCCTGGACGCCGCCTTCGAGCAGCACTGCGAGGGCGGGTCCGCGGCCGCCCGCGGCGAGGTCCACCTCAGCAACCCGGCGCCGCCGGCCGAGCTGGCCCTGGGCGTCGGCGTCGCGGTGGACGGCACGGCGAGCACGCTCAACGGCAACGCCACCGTGCACGGCACCGTGACCTGCAACAAGCCCGTCGCGGTGAACGTCAGCAACCGGGTGACCCAGGTCAGCCACCGCGCGCTGATCCGCGGCAGCTACGGCACCACCGTGAACTGCACGCCGGGCGCGCCGGTCGCGTGGAGCGCCACGGTCGCGCCGGAGGGCGCGGTCCCGTTCCAGAAGGGCGACGTGGAGGTGGCCTCGACGGCGACCGCCCTCGACCCCGACTACCAGGTGAACGTGACCGCGACGAAGACCGTCGCGGTCCACCTCACCAAGGGCTGAGCCGCGCCGCGGGCCCGGGGCCGGGCCCCGGGCCCGCGGGGGCGGGTCAGACGTCCTCGGCCAGCTCCAGCCAGGCCATCTCCAGCTCCTCCTTCTCCTCCTTGACCTTGCGCAGCTGGGCGTCCAGCTCCGCGACCTTGGAGAAGTCGGCGGCGTTCTCGGCGAGCTTGGCGTGCAGCTTGGACTCCTGGTCGTCCAGCTTGGCGATCTGCCGCTCCAGCTTCTGCATCTCCTTCTTCGCCGCGCGGGTGTCCGCCGCGGGCTTGGCGGCGGCCGCGGGGGCGGGCGCCTGCGGGGCGGCGGCCTCGGCCATCGCGGCGCGGCGCTCCAGGTACTCGTCGACGCCGTTCGGCAGCATCCGCATCCGGCCGTCGCCGAGCAGTGCCTGCACGGTGTCGGTGGTGCGCTCGATGAAGAAGCGGTCGTGGCTGATCACGATCATCGAGCCGGGCCAGCCGTCGAGCAGGTCCTCCAGCTGGTTGAGGGTCTCGATGTCGAGGTCGTTGGTCGGCTCGTCGAGGAAGAGCACGTTCGGCTCGTCCATCAGCAGGCGCAGCAGCTGCAGCCGCCGCCGCTCGCCGCCGGACAGGTCGCCGACCGGCGTCCACTGCTTGTCCTTGCCGAAGCCGAACTGCTCGCAGAGCTGGCCGGCGCTCATCTCCCGGCCCTTGCCGAGGTCGACCCGGCCGCGCACCTGCTCCACGGCCTGCAGCACCCGGGTGGCCGGGTCCAGCTCCGCCACCTCCTGGGAGAGGTAGGCCAGGCGGACCGTCTTGCCGACCTTGATCACGCCGGACGCGGGCTGCACGTCGCCCTCGGTGGCGAACGCCGCCTGCATCGCCCGCAGCAGCGAGGTCTTGCCGGCGCCGTTCACGCCCAGCAGGCCGATCCGGTCGCCCGGGCCGAGCTGCCAGGTGAGGTTCTCCAGCAGCAGCTTCGGGCCGGCCTTGACGGTCACGTTCTCCAGGTCGAAGACCGTGCGGCCGAGGCGGGCGTTGGCGAACTTCATCAGCTCGGACTTGTCGCGCGGCTCCGGCACGTCCGCGATCAGGGCGTTGGCCGCCTCGATCCGGTAGCGCGGCTTGGAGGTGCGGGCCGGGGCGCCGCGGCGCAGCCAGGCCAGCTCCTTGCGGGCCAGGTTCTGCCGCTTCTGCTCCTCGGTGGCCTCGATCCGGGAGCGCTCGGCGCGGGCGAAGACGTAGTCGGAGTAGCCGCCCTCGTACTCGCGGACCTCGCCGCGCTGGACGTCCCACATCCGGGTGCAGACCTGGTCCAGGAACCACCGGTCGTGGGTGACGCAGACCAGCGCGGAGCGGCGGTTCTGCAGGTGCTTGGCGAGCCAGGCGATGCCCTCGACGTCGAGGTGGTTGGTGGGCTCGTCCAGCACGACCAGGTCGGGCTCGCCGAGCAGCAGCTTGGCCAGCGCGATCCGGCGGCGCTCGCCGCCGGAGAGCGGGCCGATCACGGTGTCCAGGCCGTCCGCGAAGCCCGGCAGGTCCAGGCCGCCGAACAGGCCCTGGATGATGTCGCGGATCCGGGCGTCGCCGAGCCACTCGTGGTCGGCCCGGTCGGCGATCACCTCGTGCCGGATGGTGGCCTTCGGGTCGAGCGAGTCGTGCTGGGTGAGGACGGCCATCTGCAGCCCGCCCGAGTGGGTGATCCGGCCGCTGTCCGGCTCCTCCAGCTTGGCGAGCATGCGGATCAGCGTGGTCTTGCCGTCGCCGTTGCGGCCGACCACGCCGATCCGGTCGCCCTCGCTGACGCCCAGGCTGACGGCGTCCAGCAGGGCCCTGGTGCCGTAGACCTTGCTGACGGACTCGATGGTGGCGAGGTTGACGGCCACTGCTGCGTTACTCCCTGACTGGACACCCGGGCTCCCCGCCCGGTACGTCCAGCCTAGTGGCCGCCGCCGTCGGACCCGCCCGGCGCCGGGGCCCGTACGCGAAGGCCGCGTCCTCGACCGCCGCGTCCAGCGGCCTCGTCCGCCTCGCCGGAGACCGCGCCCGATTCCGCTCGGTCACCTCTGCCGGTCAGCGGGCCTCGTCCAGCCGGGCTCGCTGCTCGGCGGTCAGCTCCAGGTCGACCGCGTCCAGCGACTCCTGCAGCTGCCCGGTCGAGGACGCGCCGACCAGCGGGATCACCGGCACCGCGCCGCCGAGCAGCCAGGCCAGCACCACCTGGTTGGGCGTCGCGCCGCAGTCCTTCGCCACCTCGTGCAGCGCGGCCAGCCGGGCCGGCGTGCCCGCGTGGTCGAAGGACGGGCCGAGCGGCTTGTCCTGGCGCACGTACCCGCCGCCGAGCAGCGGCGAGTAGGCGATCAGCGCGAGCTCCGGGTTCTCGCGGACGTACGCCAGCAGGTCGCCCTGGACCGCCGCGTTGTCCCCGCCCTCGGAGAGCAGCCCCGGCAGGTCCGCGCGGCGCCGCAGGTAGCTGTGGCCGTACTGGAGCACCTGGTACCCGGGCAGTCCGGCCCGCTCGGCGATGTTGCGGGCCCGCTCCACCCGCCACGACCAGTGGTTGCTGACCCCGAGCAGCCCCACCGTGCCCTGTTCCACCAGCTCGCCGAAGGCGTGCACGGTCTCCTCCAGCGGCACCTTCGGGTCCTCGACGTGCGCGTACAGCAGGTCGAGCTTCTCCACCCCGAGCCGCTTGCGGCTGGCCTCCGACTGCTCCCGGACCACCTCGGCGGAGAGCCCCTCGCCGTTCTCCACGAAGCCCGTCCCCGGCGCCTTCGGCCGCGCTCCGAGCTTGGTGGCCACCACCACCTCGTCGGTGATCCCCCGGCTGCGCCGCCAGCGGCCGATCACCTCTTCGCTGGTCCCGCCCTGGCTGTCGTCCAGCCAGTACGCGTAGTTGTTGGCGGTGTCGACGAAGGTCCCGCCCGCCTCGACGAACCGGTCGAGGATCGCGAACGAGGTCGCCTCGTCGGTCAGCGTCCCGAACAGCATGGCGCCCAGGCTCAGCACGCTGACCTCGCGGCGGCCCCGCGCGTCGGTGCCGATGGTGCGGTACTTCATGGTGACTCCCCTCGCCGGCGGCCCGTGGGTTCCGGCCGCTGCCGAGGAGTCTGGATTCTGGAGCGCACTCCAGGTCAACCGGTCCGGACCACCGCTCCCGGGACCGGGCCGTGGGTGGCGTGGGCGGTGCGGCAGGTGCCGGAGGCGCGGAGGGCGGCGGCGACGGCGGCGGCGGCTTCGGCGTCCTTGGTGAGGAAGGCGCAGGTCGGGCCGGAGCCGGAGACCAGGGCGGCGAGGGCGCCGGCGTCGGTGCCGGCCCTGAGGGTGTCGGCGAGGGCGGGGCGCAGCGAGAGGGCGGCGGCCTGCAGGTCGTTGGCGAGGGCTCCGGCGAGGGCGACCGGGTCGCCGTCGGCGAGGGCGGCGAGCAGGGCGGGGTCGGCGTCCGGGGTGGGGACGTCGGTGTCGGTGAAGCCGGTGCCGGCCTCGGAGCGCAGCCGGTCGCACTCGCGGAACACGGCCGGCGTGGAGAGTCCGCCGTCGGCGACGGCGAACACCCAGTGGAAGGTGCCGGCGACCGGCAGCGGCTCCAGGATCTCGCCCCGGCCGCGGCCCAGCGCGACCCCGCCGAGCAGCGCGAAGGGCACGTCCGAGCCGAGTTCGGCGGCCAGCTCCAGCAGGACCGGGAGCGGCGTGGCGAGGCCCCACAGGGCGTCGCAGGCGACCAGCGCGGCGGCGCCGTCCGCGCTGCCGCCGGCCATGCCGCCGGCCACCGGGATCGCCTTGGCGATGTGCAGGTGGACGCCGGGGTCGGCGAGGCCGTGGTGGGCGGCGAGCAGCCGGGCGGCGCGGGCCGCGAGGTTGCTGTCGTCGAGCGGGACGACGTGCGCGTCGGGGCCCTCGCAGCTGAGCGTCACGCCCTCGCCGGGGGTGGCGGTCACCTCGTCGGCGAGTGCCACCGCGAAGAAGACGTTGGCCAGGTCGTGGAAGCCGTCGGCGCGCAGCCCGCCGACCCCGAGCTGGACGTTGACCTTGGCGGGGACGCGGACGGTGACGCTCACTCGGAGTCCTTCGGGGGCTTGTGCTCGGCGATCGCGGCGAACTGCTCCACGGTCAGCATCTCGCCGCGCAGCTTGTGGTCGATGCCGGCGGCGGCGAGCGCCTGCTCGGCGGCGGCGGGCGAGCCGGCCCAGCCGGCCAGTGCGGCGCGCAGCGTCTTGCGGCGCTGGGCGAACGCGGCGTCGACCACCGCGAACACCTCGCGCCGGGTGGCCTTGGTGACCGGCGGCTCGCGGCGGATCAGCGAGACCAGGCCGGAGTCGACGTTCGGCGCGGGCCAGAAGACGTTCCGGCCGATCGCGCCGGCCCGCTTCACGTCCGCGTACCAGTTGGCCTTCACCGAGGGGACGCCGTACACCTTGTTGCCGGGCTTGGCGGCGAGCCGGTCGGCGACCTCGCTCTGCACCATGACCAGGGTGCGCTCGATGCTGGGGAAGGTCTCCAGCATGTGCAGCAGCACCGGCACGGCCACGTTGTAGGGAAGGTTGGCGACCAGCGCGGTGGGCGGCGGCCCGGGCAGCTCGCGGACCTCCATGGCGTCGCTGAGCACCAGGTCGAAGGCGTCGGCCTTGGCGGGCATCCGGGCGGCGACGGTGGTCGGCAGGTGCCGCGCGAGCAGCGGGTCGATCTCGACGGCGGTGACGTGCCGGGCGACCTCCAGCAGCGCCAGGGTCAGCGAGCCGAGCCCGGGCCCGACCTCCACCACCGCGTCCTCGGCGGTCACGCCGCCGGCCCGGACGATCCGCCGCACGGTGTTGCCGTCGATGACGAAGTTCTGCCCGCGCTGCTTGGTCGGCTTCACGCCGAACGCGGCGGCGAGTTCGCGGATGTCCGCGGCGCCCAGCAGGTGGCTGTCAGTGGTGGGGTCGGTGCTGCTCACCCGCCCAGGATACGGGCCGCTCAGTAGCCGAAGGCGCGCGCCGTGTTGGCGGCGATCGCCGTGGCGAGCTCGTCCTCGGCGAGATCCAGGTGGGCGGCCATGGCCCGGACGGTGACCGGGATCAGGTACGGGGCGTTGGGCCGGCCGCGGAAGGGGTGCGGGGTGAGGAAGGGGGCGTCGGTCTCGACCAGGACGCGGTCGAGCGGGGTCGCCGACAGGGCCTCGCGCAGGACGTGGTTGGCCTTGTAGGTGACCGGGCCGGCAAAGGAGAGGTACCAGCCGTGCTCGGCGCAGGTCTTGGCCATCGCGGCGTCGCCGGAGTAGCAGTGGAAGACCGTCCGCTCGGGCGCGCCCTCTTCGAGGAGCAGGGCGATGACGTCCTCGTGGGCGTCGCGGTCGTGGATGACCAGGGCCTTGCCGTGCCGTTTGGCGATCTCGATGTGGCGGCGGAAGGACTCCTTCTGGATGTCCACGCCCTCGGGGCCGGTGCGGAAGTAGTCGAGGCCGGTCTCGCCGACGGCGAGCACCTGCGGGAGGGCGGCGAGCGCGTCGATCTCGGCGAGTGCCGCGTCGAGCGCGGCGGCGCCGCCGGGTGCCCGGTGCTGCCCGGACCAGCCGTCGGGGTCGCCGAGGAAGATCCGCGGCGCCTCGTTGGGGTGGAGCGCGACCGCGGCGTGCACCTGCTCGAACTCGGCGGCGAGGTCGGCCGCCCAGCGCGAGCCGGGGACGTCGCAGCCCACCTGGACGACGGTGGTGACCCCGACCGAGGCGGCCCTGGCGAGGCCTTCGGCGGGGGTGCCGGACTGCATGTCCAGGTGGGTGTGGCTGTCGGCCACCGCCACGACCAGGGGTTCCGGCAGCGGCGGCGGCGTCGAGCGGTCTGCGTCCTTGGGAGCCATCAGCTCGCGGGCTTCTCTTCCAGGCGGGGGAACAGGATGTCGCCCTTGGTGACGGTGGAGCCGGCGGGCAGCCGGCCCCAGTCGGCGACGGTGGCGATGGTCTGCGAGCCGAGCGGGCCGAGCGAGGCCTCGGCGCCGAGCGACTCCCAGAGCTTCTCGGAGGTGCTGGGCATCACCGGGTTGAGCAGCACGGCGGTGGCCCGCAGCGCCTCGGCGGCGGTGTACAGGACGGTGGCGAGCCGCGCCCGGCCCTCGTCGGAGGTGTCCTTGGCGACCTTCCACGGCTCCTGCTCGGTGAGGTAGCCGTTGACCAGCTTGACGAACTCGAAGATCGCCGCGATGCCGCCGGCGAAGTCCAGCTCCTCGCCGATCTTGCGGTCGGCCTCGGACACCGCCTTGGCCAGGCCGTCGACGACGGCCTGCTCGGCCGGGCCGGAGGCGGTGGCGGCGGGCAGCGCGCCGTCGAAGTACTTGCCGACCATGGCGGCGACCCGGGAGGCCAGGTTGCCGTAGTCGTTGGCCAGCTCGGAGGTGTACCGGGCGGTGAAGTCCTCCCAGGAGAACGAGCCGTCGGTGCCGAACGGGATGGCCCGCAGGAAGTAGTAGCGGTACGCGTCCACGCCGAAGTGCGAGGTGAGGTCCTGCGGGGCGATGCCGGTCAGGTTGGACTTGGACATCTTCTCGCCGCCGACCATCAGCCAGCCGTTGGCGACGACCCGCTTGGGCAGCGGCAGCCCGGCGGCCATCAGCATCGCGGGCCAGATCACCGCGTGGAAGCGCAGGATGTCCTTGCCGACCAGGTGCACGGAGGCGGGCCACAGCTCGGCGAAGCGCTCCGGGTCGGAGCCGTAGCCGGCGGCGGTGATGTAGTTCTGCAGCGCGTCCACCCACACGTAGAGCACGTGCTTCTCGTCCCAGGGCAGCGGGACGCCCCAGTTGAAGGTGGAGCGGGAGATCGACAGGTCCTTGAGGTCCTGCTCGACGAAGCGCAGCACCTCGTTACGGGCCGAGGCGGGCTGGATGAAGTCCGGGTTCGCGGCGTAGAACTCCAGCAGCTTCGGGCCGTACGCGGAGAGGCGGAAGAAGTAGTTCTCCTCCTCCAGCCACTCGACCGGGCGCTTGTGCACCGGGCAGAGCTTCTCGTCCTCGGTGGCGCCGGGGAGCAGCTCACCGGGGAGCTTGTACTCCTCGCAACCGACGCAGTACGGGCCCTCGTAGCCGCCCTTGTAGATCTCGCCCTTGTCGAACAGGTCCTGGACGAACTCCTGGACCCGGTCGGTGTGGCGCTTCTGGGTGGTGCGGATGAAGTCGTCGTTGGCGATCTCGAGGTGCTGCCAGAGCGGCTTCCACTCCTCCTCGACCAGCTTGTCGCACCACTGCTGCGGGGTGACGCCGTTGGCGTCGGCCGTGCGCATGATCTTCTGCCCGTGCTCGTCGGTACCGGTGAGGTACCAGACGTTCTCGCCGCGCTGGCGGTGCCAGCGGGTGAGCACGTCGCCGGCGACGGTCGTGTACGCGTGGCCCAGGTGCGGGCGGTCGTTCACGTAGTAGATCGGGGTGGTGACGTAGTACGCCGAGCGCTGCGCCTCGGTGCTGGTGTGGTCTTCAGTGGCCGCCATACGACCGAATCTTAGTCGCGCGAAGGAACCACCCTCGACCGTGTTTCACGGCGGGGGCGGTTCCCGCGCTCCGGCGGCGGCCCGGTCCGGGCGGCCGCGCGGTCGGATCGGCCCGGGGTCAGTCGGCCCGGCGGGAGAAGAAGCCGAACCAGCGCCGGCGGGTCGGTGCCGGCACCACGCCGGGCCCGGTCCGGTCGGCCGGCTCGGCGTGCGCCGGGTACCCGGGGGCGTGGTGCCAGAGCTCCTCCGCCGACGCCACCCGGCCCGCCCGCATGATCCGCACCTTGTGCCCGCCGCACCCGGGGCAGCTCGGTTCCTTCAGCGGGGACGGCACGCGGACACCGTTCGCCTTGTACTCGAAGAGGATGTGGCCGTCGCCGGCCACGTGGTGCTCGATGTCGTAGGCCTGCTCCCAGCCGTAGCCGCAGCTCAGGCAGGCGAACGAGTAGGCCTCCCGGACCGTCTCGACCGCGGAGCGCGGCCGCGAGGTCACCCCGAGGCCGCTCGGTGCGTTGCCACTCGGAGAGCTACCGATCGTGTCACTCATAGCCGGCTCCCAGCGCCCGCCGGACGTCCGTCCGGCACGGGTCTTTCCATCCCAGGGAATGCCCGGGGACACCACCCCCGCCACCCGGCTTGCCAAGTCTTGGGCCCGAATTGGCGAGGCCTGGGGGAATCCGAGGCCGAAGCTTCGCCGACCCCGGGTTTACGGAGTGCTTCTCTCCAACGTACGCGCGCCGGGGCCGGGCGGCACGCCCGGTCACCCCGCGTGCTTGGCCGCCACCACGGCGTCGAACACCTCGCGCTTGGGCAGGCCGAGTTCGGTCGCGACGGCGGCGATCGCCTCCTTGCGGCGCTCCCCCGCCTCCTCGCGGACGGCGACCAGCCGGGCCAGTTCGGCCGGGGTGAAGTCCTGCGGTGCGGCCGGCGGGGCGCCCGCCACCACCACGGTGATCTCGCCCTTCACGCCGTCCGCCGCCCAGGCGGCCAGCTCGGCGAGCGGGCCGCGCCGGACCTCCTCGTAGGTCTTGGTCAGCTCGCGGCAGACCGCGGCCGGGCGGTCCGCGCCGAACGCCTCGGCCATCGCGGCCAGCGTCTCGGCGATCCGGTGCGGCGCCTCGAAGAAGACCATGGTGCGGGGCTCGGCGGCGATCTCGGCCAGCTGCCGGGAGCGGTCGCCCGCCTTCCGGGGCAGGAAGCCCTCGAAGGTGAAGCGGTCCACCGGCAGCGCGGACAGCGCCAGCGCGGTGAGCACCGCGGACGGGCCGGGGACGGCGGTGACCTTGAGGCCCTTGGCCACGGCGGCGTCGACCAGGCGGTAGCCGGGGTCGGAGACCGAGGGCATGCCGGCGTCGGTGACCAGCAGCACCCGCGCGCCGCCCTCCAGGGCCTCGACCAGCTCGGGCGTCCGGGCCACCTCGTTGCCCTCGAAGTAGGACACCACCCGCCCGGCCGGGGTCACCCCCAGGGCCTGGGTCAGCCGGCGCAGCCGGCGGGTGTCCTCCGCGGCGATCACGTCCGCGGCGGCCAGCTCCGTGAGCAGCCGCGGCGGCGCGTCCGCGACGTCGCCGATGGGGGTCCCTGCGAGTACGAGCACACCAGTCACCCCCACATCCTCCCCCACGATCGGGGACGGCCGCTCCGGGCGCCGGTCGCGAGCAGATCCCCGCTCCCCTGTCGGCGCCGCCGGTTGCGCCCCTACGATGTGGCGCGTGAGCGGCGACCTGGAACGCATGGACAGTGGTATGGACCACCCCGAGCAGGGCGGTGTGTCCGTGCTGGACCCGGCCGAGGGCCGGGCGAAGGCGGTGGTGCCGGCGCAGCGGCTGGTGCCGCCGATGCCGGACGGTCCCGGGGTGACGCCCGAGGACGTCCCGGCCTCGCCCGCGCTGGCCCGGCTGGGCATCGTGCTGCCCGCCCCGCTGTGGGCCTGGCTGTGCCGCTGGTCCGGCTGGCTGGGCCCGATCGCGGTGGCGGTCTTCGCCGGCGTGCTGCGCTTCTCCGGACTGGGCACGCCGAACGCGCTGATCTTCGACGAGACGTACTACGCCAAGGACGCGTACTCGCTCTGGCACGGCGGCTACGAGACCTCCTGGCCGGACGACGCCAACGGCCAGATCACCGCGCCGAACCCGAACATCCCGTTCCGCACCGACCCGGCGTACATCGTGCATCCGCCGGTCGGCAAGTGGATCATCGGCCTGGGCGAGCAGCTGTACGGCATGAACCCGTTCGGCTGGCGGTTCATGACGGCGGTGCTCGGCACCCTGTCGGTGCTGATGATCGCCCGGATCGGGCGGCGGCTGTTCCGCTCCACCCTGCTGGGCTGCGTGGCGGGCCTGCTGCTCGCGGTGGACGGCCTGCACTTCGTGATGAGCCGGGCGGCGCTGCTGGACCTGGTGGTGATGTTCTGGTTCCTGGCCGCGTTCGGCTTCATGCTGCTGGACCGCGACCGGACCCGGGCGCTGCTGGCGAAGCGGCTGGCGGACGGGATGACCGGCGACTGGCTGTTCCTCGGCTGGCGCCCCCACCGCCTGGCGGCGGCGGCCTGCCTGGGCCTGATGACCGCCACCAAGTGGAGCGGCCTGTACGGGCTGCTGGCCTTCGCACTGCTCGCCGCGTGCTGGGACGCCTCGGCCCGGCGGCTGGCGGGCAGCCGCAACTGGCTGCTGTGGGGCCTGTGGGACGCGTTCCTGGCCGGCCTGGTGATGGGCGTGGTCACGCTCGGCGTGTACCTCTCCTCCTGGACCGGCTGGATCCTCAGCTCGACCGCGCCGGGCAAGGGCGGCTACTACCGGGACTGGGGTCTGACCCACCCGGGCTTCGGCCCGGACTGGCTGCGCTCGCTGTGGCACTACCACGTGACGATGGAGGAGTTCCACGTCAACCTGCACAGCCCGCACACCTACCAGTCCAACCCGTGGAGCTGGCTGCTGCAGGGCCGGCCGGTGTCGTTCTTCTACGAGTCGCCGAAGAACGGCCAGGCGGGCTGCCACGTCGCCGAGTGCGCCCGCGAGGTGCTGGGCATCGGCACGCCGCTGCTGTGGTGGGCGGGCGTCGTGGCGCTCGGGTACTGCCTCTACCGCTGGCTGATGCGCCGCGACTGGCGGGCCGGCGCGATCCTGTGCGGCCTGGCCGCCGGGTACCTGCCCTGGTTCTTCTTCCAGGACCGGACCATCTTCCTCTTCTACACCGTGGCGTTCGTGCCGTTCGTGGCGCTCGCGGTGGCGATGATGGTCGGCGCGATGATCGGGCCGGCCGGGGCGTCCCAGGACCGCCGTTCAGTGGGCGGAGTCGGAGCGGGTCTGCTGATTCTCGCCGTCATGTGGAACTTTCTGTACTTCTACCCCCTCTATACAGGGCAGACGATTCCGATGGAGGACTGGCGGGCCAGGATGTGGTTCACCAGCTGGATCTGATGCCCTTGGTCTACCGTGGGCTGGCCGGATCCGTCGGCATACAGACCCATGGGGGATGACAGCGTGAACAAGGGCGCGAAGATCGGTGTCGCCGCCGTCGCCACGGCCATGCTGGCCGTGGCCGGCTACGGCGCGTACAACATCGCCGGTGCGTTGACCGGCTCGGACGCGGCGAGCGCCGCCAAGCCGCGCACGGTGGTGGCCGAGCCGCCGACCGCCGAGCAGGCGGCGGCCGCCGCCAAGGAGTTCCTCGACGCCTGGGCCAAGGGCGACGTGATGGCGGCGGGCAGGCTGACCGACGCGCCGGACGCGGCGACCGCCGCGCTGACCGCCTTCCAGGACAAGGTGAAGCCGAGCGCGGTCCACCTGACCGCGGGCGGTCCGACCAGCTTCCCCTCGCCGTCGGCGTCCGCGGGTGCCAAGTCCTCCGCCCCGGCCGCGCCCTCGGCATCGGCCTCCGCCTCGACAGCCGCCGCGCCGACCGGGGTCCCGCTCTCCTTCAAGGCCAGCATGGAGTTCGCCGAGACCGGCACCCCGTGGGCCTACGACGGCATCCTCGGCCTGGTGAAGATGAGCGACGGCAAGGCCGCCGTGCACTGGGTCCCGTCGGTGATCCACCCGCACCTCGGCGCGGGCGAGACCATCGCGGTGAAGCCGGTCTACGGCACCCCCGGCACGGTCACCGACCGCAACGGCAAGCCGCTGGGCGGCTTCCCCTCGCTCACCGGCGTGCTGGACCGCTTCAAGACCCAGGCCCCGCAGGGCGGCTCCCCGGAGGACGCCGGTTCGGGCGTGCTGATCAGCCCCGACTCGGGCAGCGGGGCTCCGGAGAAGCTCTTCACCATCAAGGAGCCCAAGCCCGTCCCCGCGCTGAAGCTCACCCTGGACGCCACCCTCCAGCAGGCCGCCGAGGCCGCCGTGGCCGAGCAGTCCAAGGGCGGCACCCGGCCCGCCTCACTGGTCGCCATCGAGCCCAGCACCGGCTACATCCTGGCCTTCGCCAACGCCCCGGCCACCGGCCAGAACCGGGCGTTCTCCGGCGCCACCGCCCCCGGCTCCACCATGAAGGTCGTCACCACCGCCGCACTGCTGGAGGCCGGCGTCACCCCGTCCACCCCGGTGGCCTGCCCGGCCACCACCATGGTCACCGGCCGCCCGGTCGCCAACGACTTCCCCGACGCCCGGCCGAACAACACCTTCGCCGACGACTTCACCCAGTCCTGCAACACCGCCTTCATCGAGAAGGGCGCCGCCGTCCTCAAGCCGGACACCCTCCCGAAGATCGCCAAGGACGTCTTCGGCCTCGGCCTGGAGTGGAAGACCGGCCTGTCCAACTTCGACACCAAGATCCCCACCGAGTCGAACATGGCCGGCGCCGCCTCCGAGTTCATCGGCCAGGGCAAGGTGCAGACCAACCCGCTCGGCATGGCCTCGGTCGCCGCCACCGTCCAGAGCGGCGTCTTCAAGATGCCGGTCCTGGTCCCCGGCATGGAGCAGAAGCCCGCCGCCCGACAGCTCTCCGGCGACGTGCTGGGCAACCTCCGCACGCTGATGACCCAGACCGCGAAGAGCGGCACCGCCGCCGAGCCGATGGCCGGCATCCCCGGCGCCGCCGCCAAGACCGGCACCGCCGAGGTCGACGGCAAGGACACCAACAGCTGGTTCACCGCCTACCGCGGCAACCTCGCCGTCGCCGCCGAGGTCGAGGGCGGCCTGCACGGCGCCCAGTCCGCCGGCCCCGCCGTCGCCAAGCTGCTGCGGATCGGCAACGGCTGACCCGACGGCCGGGCGTCAGCCCCTGCCGTAGACGGCGGCGACGTTGTCGGCGGCCGGGTGCGCCCGGCCGCACGGGCCGGCGGCGAACGCCCGCAGCAGGTTCTCGGTGACCCTGCGGGTGAAGTCCCCGGTCCGGCCGTCCAGCCCGTGGTTGCCGTTGCCGCCCGGCCCGGTGGCGTCCAGCGACTCCACCCAGCGCATCGTCCCGGTCGCGAACAGGCCCGCCCCGCCGGGCGCCGAGTGGTAGGCGGTGTCCGCGAAGCTGTTGCGGCCGTCGCAGACCACCGGCGAGTGGGAGAGGACCTCGATCGGCCGCGGCGTCGGGAAGGCGGTGTTCACCCGGTCGTACTCGACGCCGACCAGGTGCGCGAAGGAGTCGCCCGCCTTCGCGCCGGTCCCCTCGTACAGCCAGTGGCCGGGTTCGGTCACCACGTACGGCGCGTCCACCGGGTAGCCGTCGTAGATCACGCCGAGCAGCGAGCTCTCCGGGTCGGCACCCGGCGGGGAGCGGAAGTCGGTGGTGGCGGGCTTGCCCTGCTTGTACCCGGGGTCCTCCTGCCAGGCGCCCTTGTAGCAGACCACGACCCGGTCCGGTCCGAGCTCGCTCGGCTCGTAGCGCACCCGGCGGTAGCAGCAGTTGGCGCCGAGGACGGCCAGGTTGGTGCCGGCGTCCCGGGCGGCGGCGACGTGCGCGCGCTGCTCCGGCGACCAGTACTCGTCGTGCCCGAGCGAGAGCACCGCCGTCGCCCCCGCCAGCAGCCCGGGGTCGGCGGCCACGTCCACGCCGGTGGTGTACGCCAGCGGGATGCCGAGCCGCTCGGCCAGCGCGATCAGCGGCGCCTCGTACACCAGGAACAGCCCGGCGCCGTCGGCGTAGGCGTACGGCCGGTCGAAGGTGACCCGGAGCGACCGGGTCGGCAGGCCGCCGGTCGGGCCGTTGTAGAGGTTGTGACCGCCCCACTCGTTGTAGGCCTGCCAGGTGGCGACGGCGTTCACCACCACCGTGCGGCCGGCGGTGGAGCGGGAGCGCACGGTGATCGGGACGTAGCGCTGGCCGGCGCCACCGTCGGCGTCCAGCCGCAGCAGGTAGCTGCCCTCGGGCCAGCCGGCGGTGTCCACGGCGGTGGTCCGGGGCCAGTCGGTGCGGACCATCCGGGTGCCGGGGTCGACCGTCGGCGCCTTCTGCCGGACGCCGGCCAGCGGCCCGGACCGCCAGACCAGGCGGGCCCGGGCCCCGCCGTACCAGCCCATCCGGTACGCGGAGACCCGGAAGCCGGGCGCGGTGGTCGACACGTGCAGCCCGAACGACTCGCCCGGCAGCACGCTCACCCGGTCGGCGAAGCCCTCGATCGCACCCGGAGGACCGGCGTCGGTCACCCGCCAGTCGGCGTTGCCGGGCCGGGAGCCCTCGTCCCGGGCGGCGCTCGGGGACGGGCTCGGGCTCGCCGTCCCGGACGGGTCGTCAGTGTTCGGCGGCGGATCCGTCCGGGCCGGGCCACACCCCGTCAGACCGGCTGCCGTGCCGACCGCCAACCCCAGAAACCGCCGCCGCCCGTTCACCGCTCGATCCTACGGTCCGGCGCTCGGGGGAGGCGCCGCGCCGGGCGAGCCGCGGCCAGATCACCAGAACGGTCGGCAGCGCGAGGTAGCCGAACCGGCCGGCCGGGGCGAGCGTGAAGGCGACGGTGAGCCCGGCGGCGAGCAGGTCGCAGGCGGCCACCGCGGAGGTCGGCGGGTAGGCGAGCAGCCAGAGCGCGACGGCCAGGCCGCCGACGCAGAGCAGGCTGAGCGAGATGGTGTGCCCGATCGGCCCGAGCCCGGCCAGCACCTTGCCGGGCAGCGGGCTGCCCGCCGGGGTGTGCACGGCCGTCATGCCGAGCGGGAAGCGCACCACCTGCTCGCGGAGCTGCCGCAGGTGGCCGGCCGCGATCGGGAGGATCACCGCGAGGCTCATCCCGGTCCCGATCAGCGCCGCCTCGGCCGCCCGCCGGCGGCCGTACAGCCGCCAGAGCATCAGCACCGCGACCGGCATCGCCGGCCACGCGGTCCACTTGAGCGTGCAGGCGAAGGCGAGGACCAGCCCGGCTCCGGTGGCGCGGCCGCGCGCGGCGAGCGCCATGGCGAGGCAGCAGACGCCGATCAGCGGCAGGTCGACCCCGCCGACCACCAGGGCCATCGCGATCAGCGGCGAGCTGGTGAGCACCGCGAGCGGCAGCACCGGGGTGCGGGCCAGGGCCGGCTGCAGCAGCCGCCAGCCGGCCAGCAGGCAGACCAGGAAGGTGAGGGCGAACCAGATCCGGGCGTCCCCGAGCACCCGGCTGACCGGCCCGGCGCTGCCGAGCACGGCCCGGGGCAGCCCGAAGACCGCCATCGCGGGCAGGTAGGGGTTGTAGTCGGTGACCTGGGCCGGGTCGGGCAGGTACGGGCTGCCGGTGCGCAGCAGCAGGTCGGCCGCGCGTTCGACGACCATCACCTCGGACTGGTGCTGCCCGTGCAGGGCCAGCCGGACGAGCGGCGCGGCGACCGCGCCGAGCGCGGCGGTGGCGGCGGCCAGCCGGGGCGCGATCCGGGGCGGCAGGGTGAGGCACAGGACGCCGGCCAGCAGGTAGGCGGGGGCGGCGACGGAGCCCCAGAAGACCTGGTTGCGCAGGTCGGAGACGAGCGGGAAGGCGGCGGCCCAGCCGGCCGCGACCAGGCAGCCGGCCGCCTGGACGACCGGGTTGGCGGCCCACCGGGCGGCGGCGGTGCGGGGCCCGCGCTGGCGCGGGACACCGCCGCCGGCCGCTCGTCCCGGGTGCCCCTGCACGGCGCATACCGCCTGCTCGGCGCGGTGCTGGGGTCGGGTGCTCGCCATGCCTGGAAGGTTAGGGGTGGGGAGCGTGTGCTGTCCCAGGACTCGGCGTGCTTGTTCTGTGGAGCTTCCTGACACCCCGTCTCACAAGGGCTTTCGTGGAACGGGGTGTTCCGGGGAGTCCAGGGCGTCTCAGACCTTGGTCACGTCGGCCTGCGGCTGCGCCAGTCGGGAGTGCTTGACGCTGTAGCCGAAGTACACCAGCACGGCCACCGCCAGGCTGACGCCGAAGGCGATGAAGGTGTCCCGGTGCAGGCCGGTGATCAGGTAGATGCAGAAGCCGACGCTGGCCAACGGGACGACCGGGTACAACGGGACTTTGAAGCCGCGCTCCAGGTCGGGCCTGGTCCGGCGGAGGACGATCACGCCGATGCTGACCACGGTGAAGGCGACCAGGGTGCCCAGCGAGGTCATGTCGGCGAGCAGCTTCAGCGGGAAGAACGCGGCGAGCAGCGCGACGGCCGCGCCGACCACCCAGGTGTTCCAGACCGGCGTGCCGGTGCGCGGGGAGAGCCGGGCGAAGCGCTCGGGCAGCATGCCGTCGCGGCCCATCGCGTAGAGGATCCGGGTCTGACCGTAGATCACCACCAGGGTGATCGAGAAGATCGACACGATGGCGCCGAGCGCGAAGACGATGGCCGGCCAGCTCTGCCCGGTGACGTTCTGCAGGATCTGCGCGAGACCCGCCTCCTGGCCCTCGAACTGCTCCCAGGGCTGGGCGCCGACCGCGGTGATCGCGACCGCGACGTAGAGCAGGGTGACCACGACCAGCGAGATCACGATCGCCAGCGGCATGGTGCGGCGCGGGTTCCGGACCTCCTCACCGGCGGTGGAGACCGCGTCCAGGCCGATGAAGGAGAAGAAGATCGAGGAGGCGGCGACCTGGACGCCGGCCATGCCGAGCGGCATGAACGGGGTCAGGTTGCCGGAGGAGAAGCCGGTCAGGCCGACCACGACGAAGAGCACCAGGATGGCCAGCTTGATCGCCACCATCACGGCGTTCACCTTCGCCGACTCGCTGACGCCGCGGACCAGCAGCACCACGCACAGGGCCACCAGGACCACCGCGGGCAGGTTGACGTAGCCGCCGTCGCCGGGCGGCGCGGTGACCGCCGCCGGCAGGGTGAAGCCGAAGGCCAGGTCGAAGAACTGGTTGAGGTACTGCCCCCAGCTGACCGCGATCGCGGAGGCCGAGACGCCGTACTCCATCAGCAGGCACACGCCGACGCCGAAGGCGACGACCTCGCCCATGGTGGCGTACGCATAGGAGTACGAGGAGCCGGAGACCGGGATGGCGGAGGCCATCTCGGCGTAGCAGAGCGCGGTCAGGCCGGCGGTGACCGCGGCCAGCACGAAGGACAGGACGACGGCCGGTCCGGCCTCCGGGACGGAGGTGGAGAGCACGAAGAAGATGCCGGTGCCGACGGTGGCGCCGATGCCGATGGCGGAGAGCTGTCCGAGGCCGATGGAGCGGCGCAGGTGCCCCTGGCCCGTCCCCTCCTCGGCCGCGCCGCTCTCGGCGATCAGGGTGTCGACGGGCTTGCGCCTCAGCAGCCGCGCGCCGAGGGACTGGGTGGTGCTCACGAGGGTGGTTCTTTCTTGGTGAGGGTTGATCAAGCACGGACAGTACCAAACCTGTAGATGGCTGCTGATCAGCCACCGAGCACGGCCTGCATCACCGACCGGGCGATCGGCGCGGCCAGGCCGCCGCCGGTGACGTCGGTGGCGTCGCTGTCGGCGATCACCACGGCCACCGCCACCGGCGGGACGTCGTTCGACCCGGCGGGCTTCGCCCAGGAGATGAACCAGGCGTACGGGACGCCGCTGTTGTCCACCCCGTGCTGGGCGGTGCCGGTCTTGCCGCCGACGGTGGCGCCGGCGATCCGCGCGTTGCGGCCGGTCCCGTTCTGCACCACGTCCACCATCAACTGCTGGACCTGCCCGGCGACCGAGGGGCTGAGCGCCTGCCGGTAGGTGGCCGGGTGCATCACCTGGACGCTGGTGCCGTCGCTCTTGGCGAGCCTGTCCACGAGCTGCGGATGCATCACCCTGCCGTTGTTGGCGACGCCCGCCGCGACCATCGCCATCACCAGCGGGGTGGCGGCGGTGTCGTACTGGCCGATCGAGGAGAGCGCCACCTGCGACTGGTTCATCGAGGTGTCGAAGTTGGACCGGGCGGCGCGCACCGGGACGTCCAGCCGGGCGTCGTTGAAGCCGAAGCCCTCGGCCGTCGAGACCATCCGCTCCAGTCCGACCTGCACGCCCAGGTAGCCCATGACGCTGTTGCAGGAGTTGACCATCGCGGCCTCCAGCGACTGGTTCGGCTCGTTGCAGGCCGAGGTGTCGTTGTTCAGCGGCGTGGTGGTGCCCGGCATCACGTACGGGTACGGGGCGCCGGTCGGCGCGTCGACGTCGGTGACCACGCCGCTCGCCAGCGCCGCGGCGGCCGTCACCACCTTGAAGGTGGAGCCCGGCGGGTAGGTCTGGCGCAGCGCCCGGTTGAGCATCGGCTGGTTGGTGTCGGCCTGCAGCCTGTCCCAGGCCTGCTGGTCGGCGGCCGAGGAGCCGGCGAAGGTGCCGGGGTCGTAGGACGGCGTCGAGGCCAGCGCCAGGATCCGCCCGGTGGCCGGCTCGATCGCCGCGACCGCGCCCTGCTGGCCGCCCAGGCCCTTGATCGCGGCCTGCTGGGCGGCCTTGTCGATGGTGGTGTACACGTCGCCGCCGGGCTGCTGCCGGCGGGCGACCTCGTCCCACACCGCCCAGCTCGCCAGCCGGGGATCGGTGCCGGAGAGCAGGTCGTCGTAGATGCCCTCCAGCTGGGTGTTGCCGTAGGTCTGCGAGGAGTACCCGGTGACCGCCGCGTAGGTGGGGCCCGCGGTGTAGGTGCGCTCGTAGGCGTACTTGCCGCCGGTCGGGGCGGAGCCGGTGATCGGCTCGCCCGCCACCATGATGTTGCCGCGCGGCTGGGAGTAGCGCTCGATGGTGAGGCGCTGGTTGGCGCTGTTGTGGTCCAGCGCCTTCTTCTGGAAGACCTGCACCCGGGTGGCCTGCGCGGCCAGCGCGACGATCAGCACCAGGCAGAAGGTGCCGGCCCGCCGCCCGGTGGTGGAGATGCCCGGCAGGTCCTGCGGCTCGCCGTCGGCGGAGCGTTCGCGGGTACGGCGTCTCATGACCCCTCCGGTACGGCCTGGGCCGGCACCTCCGGCGCGGGCCGGCGCGCGCTGTCGCTCATCCGCACCAGCAGCGCCACGATGATCCAGTTGGTCACCACCGACGAGCCGCCCTGGGCGACGAAGGGCAGCGCCATGCCGGTCAGCGGGATGAGGTCGAGCACCCCGCCGGCCACCACGAAGACCTGCAGGCCGACGATCGAGGCCAGGCCGATCGCCAGCAGCCGGCCGAACGGGTCGCGCAGCGCGATCCCGGTCCTGAACCCCCGCGAGACCAGCAGCGCGTACAGCATCAGCACCGAGACCAGGCCGACCAGGCCGAGCTCCTCGCCGATGGTGGCCAGGATGAAGTCGGACTTGGCGGCGAAGCCGATCAGGATCGAGTGGCCGAGCCCGAGGCCGGTGCCGAGCAGGCCGCCCCAGGCGAAGGCGAACAGCGACTGGGCGATCTGGTTGGGCCCCTGGCCGGCGGCGATCGAGCCGAGCGGGTCCAGCCAGTCGGTGACCCGGCTGTGCACGTGCGGGGAGAACCGGCCCACCCCGACGGCGGCGACCGCCGCCAGGAAGAGGCCGATGGCGATCCAGCCACTGCGCGCGGTGGCCACGTACAGCATGATCACGAAGAGGCCGAAGAACAGCAGCGAGGTGCCGAGGTCGGTCTCCAGCACCAGCACGCCGACGAACGCCGCCCAGATCAGCAGCACCGGCCCGAGCACCCGCCCGTGCGGCAGCTGGAACCGCCGGATCCGCCGCCCGGTGAGCGCCAGCGCGTCCCGGCGGACCGCCAGGTACTCGGCGAAGAAGACCGCCAGCAGGATCTTGGCCAGCTCGCCCGGCTGGAAGGAGAGCGGGCCGAGCTGGATCCAGATCCGCGAGCCGTACACCGGCGGGAAGAAGATCGGCAGGATGAGCAGCACCAGCGCCACCAGCGCGCCGATGTACGCGTACCGCCGCAGCACCCGGTGGTCGCGCAGCAGCACCACCACCGCGATGAACAGCGCGACGCCGAGCGTCGACCAGAGCAGCTGGGTGGGCGCCGCGGAACTGCCCGGGGTGGCCAGGTCGAGGCGGTAGATGACGACCAGTCCGATGCCGTTCAGCAGCACCGCGATCGGCAGCGGCAGCGGGTCCGCGTACGGGGCGCGCCAGCGGACCACGCCGTGCGCGACCAGCGCCAGCGCACCGAGCGCGGCACCGTACCACGCCGTGTCGGGCGGTACGGTGCCGTCGGTGTTGACGCCGACCTCGATGTAGCCGAAGACCGCGATCAGGACGGCGGCCAGGACCAGGGCCAGTTCGGTGTTGCGCCGGGTCCTGACCGGCCGCCGGGCGGGCACGCCCGCCCTGACGGTCGCCGGGGAATTGGCCACTGAGGGTGGCGCTCGGTCAGACGCCGGCCGGCTGGGCGGCCTTGGCGATCTCCTTGAGGTGCTCCTCCTCCTCGTGGCTCAGCGAGGTCTGGATCAGCCGGCCGCCGAAGGCCGCCACCGCCGGGACCACCTTGTCCGCGGTGGCCTTGCGGACCAGCGCGAAGACCGCGGCGCCGCCCGGTTCGAGCTGCTCGCCGACCTGGCGCATGAAGTTGTCGTCCACGCCCACGTCGGTGGAGGCGCCGACCGCCGCGCCGGTCGCGCCGCCGACCGCCGCGCCCAGGAACGGCATGAAGAACAGCAGGCCGATCACCCCGCCCCAGAGCGCGCCGGACGCGGCACCGGCGCCGGTGGTGGACACCGCCTGGTGCAGCTTGACCTTCCCGTCGGCGCGGCGCTCGACCACGACGACGTCCTCCAGCTCGATCAGCTTCTGCTTCTGCAGGCCGACCAGCTCGTCCCGTACCTGCTGGGCGGTGGCGAGATCGGGGTACGCGATGGCGAACAGGTTGCTCACGGCGGGGTCCTTCCGACGCTGCGGACGTGACGGTCACCCAGCACCCTAGCCATGGTTTGCCATATTTATTCTCGTTCGTGCCGGTGTGTCCGATTTTTTGGCAGTTCAGGGAGGATCTGCCGCTTGGACGGGCGTGTTGCCGAAGGATTTTCGGCCTACGACTGGAAAACCCGAAAGTTCTGCCTCTTCTCAGCAGGGCATGGCGTACGGCATGATCCCCGGCGGTACCCCTCGACCCCAGGAGGAGTCTTGCCCAGGCTCGCCCTCGCCACCGCCGCCGCGCTCACCGCGCTGGCCGGCCTCGCCACCCCGGCGCTCGCCAAGCCCGCCCCCGGCGGACCCGTGACGCCGGTCGGCAGCGTCTTCATGGTCAACCCGGTGCAGTCCACCGGGAACGAGTCCCTCACCGACACCAAGGACGCCGCCACCGACGTCCCCGCCTCCGCCTACGCCGCGGTCGCCCTGCGCGGCCTCGACGGCAGCGGCCACCTCACCGGCCGGTGGGCCGCCGTCCGTTCCGAGACCGGCACCCCCGCGTACTCGGCCACCGGCGACTACCGGTACACCCGCGACGACGACCGCTTCGAGCAGGTGATGGCCTACTTCTGGGTCAACGAGGCCCAGGAGTACCTGCAGTCGCTCGGCTTCGGCAGCGAGCTGCCCGGTGCCAACAACCGGGTGCAGAACGTCCGGCTCAACCAGTGGGGCTCCGACAACTCCTTCTTCACCGACAAGAAGGACGAGATCCGCTTCGGCAAGGGCGGCGTCGACGACGCCGAGGACGCCGAGGTGATCGTCCACGAGTACGGCCACGCCGTGCACGAGGCCCAGGTGCCCGGGTTCGGCAGCTCTCCCGAGGCCGGCGCGATCGGCGAGGCCTTCGGCGACTACCTCGCCGTCGAGGTCTCCAATGCCGCCGACGCCCGCTACGGCTGGCCGCGCCTCACCCCCGACGCCTGCGTGGCCGACTGGGACTCCACCGGCTACACCCCCGGCCCGGTCCACTGCCTGCGCCACCTCGACACCGGCAAGACCTACGCCGACGTGGTCGGCGAGGTCCACGCCGACGGCGAGATCTGGTCCCAGGCCCTGTACGACATCCGCAAGGCGCTCGGTGCCCGCACCGCCGACCGCATCATCGTCAACGCCCAGTTCTCCTTCGCCCCGGACACCACCTTCGGCGCCGCGGCGCTGAAGACCGTGGCGACGGCCCGGCAGATGTACGGCGACGGCGCGGCCGAAACGGTCCGCCACGCCTTCACGGACCGCCGGATCCCGGGCCTGTAGGGCCCGGAACCCCCGGGTCTGCGCACGCCCCCTGCCTGCGCAGGCCCTACTCCTGGCGGCGGCCGGCGAGCAGTGCGGCCGCCGCCAGGGCAGCACCGGCGACCAGCAGCGCCTCCGGCAGCGCCAGGACGGGCAGGTGCAGGCGCTCGCGGCGCGAGGCGCCGATCAGCGCCCGCAGCACCAGGTTGGCCGGGGTGCCGGCCGTGACCAGCGCCAGCGTCGCCGCCGCCAGGCCCAGCGGGATCCCGTACTGCGCGCCCAGCACCACCGGGCGGTTGAACAGCGAGCCGATCGCCACGCCCGTCAGCACGCAGACCGCGGTGACCAGCAGGCCCGCCGGCACCGTCCACGCCCTGTCCGACCGCGCGTCCCCGGACATCAGCAGCACCGCCGCCAGCCCGAGCGCCCCGAGCGCCGAGGAGGTGAGCAGCGCCGCCAGCAGCGCCCCCAGGTGCGTCCGCACCGGGCCCGCCGCCGCCACCACGCAGGACCGCGCCGCCGCCGGCTCCGCCGTCACCGCGCAGCGCACCAGCCAGGCCGCCACCGGCACCAGCACCGCCCCCGAGAACGCCAGCGCCCCGAACGCCTCCTCCCCCGCGGACATCCCGACGACCAGCAGCAGCACGTACGCGAGGACCGGCGGCAGCCAGCGCTGCGACCGGAGCAGCAGCTCGGTGTAGTAGGCGACCAGGGCACCGAGCGGCGCGCGCGACCCCGCCGCCGCGACGCCCGCCGGTGAGGCCGGCTCCGGGCCGAAGGACGCGGCCGCCGGGGCCTGCGCCGCCGACCGCACCGGCCCCGGGCCGCCGTCCGACTCCCCCACCGCGCGGATGTGCGCGGGCGGATCGATCGTCAGGAGCCGCCGCAGCAGCGCGTCCGAGTGGCGGGCGTCCACCTCCAGCAGCGTCGCGCCGTCGGCCAACGGCTTGCGGGCCGGCGCCCCCGGCAGCCACTCGGGCACCGGCCCCTCGGCCTCGATCCGGACCAGCGGCCCGCCGGGCTGCTGCTCGGCGGGCCCGGCCGCCCGCAGCGTGCCGTCGACAACCGCGTACGCCGCGGTGGTCGTCCCCGCGAGCCGGTTGGGGTCGTGGTCGACGAACAGGACCCGGCCGCCGCCCGCCGTCCGCTCGGCGACCGCGGTGTCGAGCTCGGCGCGGGCCACCCGGTCGAGGCCGGTCCAGGCCTCGTCGAGGAGCAGCACGTCGGCCTCGGCGAGCAGCGCCTGCGCGACGGCGACCTTCTGGCAGGTGCCCTTGGAGAGCCGGGCGATCGGCGTCCCGCTCCGCCCGGCGATGCCGAAGCGCTCCAGCCAGTACCCGGCCCGCCGCTCGGCCTCGTCCCTGCGCAGCCCGTGGATCCGGCCCAGGTGCCGCAGGTAGCCGTGCGCGTGGAAGGGCAGCGCGGGCGGGAACCGCTCGGGCACGTACGCCCGCCGTCCGTCGACCACCACGTCGCCGGTGTCGGCCCGCTCGATCCCGGCGACCAGCCTCAGCAGGGTCGACTTGCCGCTGCCGTTCGGGCCCTCGATCCGGACCAGTTCACCCGACCCGACGGCGAGTTCCGCGTCGCGCAGGATCCAGGGCGTGCCCCGGCCGTACCGCTTCCCCACCGCACCGAGCCGCATCCGTCCCCCTCGCACCGTCCGGCCCCAGTGTGCCCCGGTGGCGGTAGGCCCGGGGTAAGCCGGTGAACTGATGCTCCATAGGATGCGGCCGTGATCACGACGAAACGACGATGGCCGGTCCGACCGGCGAGCCTGCTGGGAGCTCTGGCGATCACCGCCGGTGCCGTCCTCGCGGGCCTGCCGGCCCACGCCGACGAACCCGGCGCTCCGGCGGCAGCCGCCGAACCCCCCAAGGTCGACCTGGTCCTGGACGTCAGCGGCTCCATGCGGGCCACCGACATCCAGGGCAAGAGCCGCCTGGCGGTCGCCCAGCAGTCCCTGAACGAGGTGATCGACGCCCTGCCGGCGGAGACCGAGTTCGGCATCCGGACGCTCGGCGCGACCTACGCGGGCGACAACAAGACCGAGGGCTGCAAGGACACCAAGCAGCTCTACCCGGTGGGGAAGACCGACAAGGTCGAGGCGAAGACCGCCGTCGCCACCCTGCGGCCCAGCGGCTGGACGCCGATCGGCCTGGCCCTGCGCGGCGCCGCCCAGGACCTGGGCACCGGCCCGACCACCCGCCGGATCGTCCTGATCACCGACGGCGAGGACTCCTGCGCCCCGCCGGACCCGTGCGACGTGGCCCGCGAACTCGCCGCCCAGGGCATCCACCTGGTCGTCGACACGCTCGGCCTGGCGCACGACGACAAGACCCGCCAGCAGCTGCTGTGCATCGCCAACGCGACCGGCGGCACCTACACCGACGTCCGCACCCAGGAGCAGCTGACCCAGAAGGTCAAGCAGCTGGTCGGCCGGGCCGGCGAGACCCACGCGGTGACGCCCGCCAGGACGACCGGCACCGACAAGTGCGAGACCGCCCCGCTGCTCGGCCCCGGCGTCTACACCGACCGGCAGAAGTTCTCCGAGCACCGGGTCTACCGGGTGCCGGTGAAGCCCGGTCAGGAGCTGCGCGCCTCCGTCTCGGTCACCCCGGACCGGGCCGTCGCCCGGGACTACGGCGTCCTGCTGCAGGCCACCGACACGCACGGGCAGGAGCTGGTCCGCGGCACCGACGCGGGCAGCGGCCGCACCGACGTCGCCTCCACCGGTGTCCGCTGGTCCGCGGCGGACGACGACGGGGCCTCCGCCTCGCCGACCGGCACCGCGGCCGCCGGCACGACGGTCTGCCTGGTCGTCTCCAACTCCTTCGCCGGCCAGGCCGGCGTCCAGGCCGACCCCGGTCTGCCGCTGGAGCTGACCGTGGACGTGGCCGCCGCCTCGCCCGCGCCGGACGGCCCGGCGATGGGCCTGGGCCGCGGCTGGATCCTGCTGCTGGTCCTCACCCTGGCCGGCCTGCTCACCGGCCTGGTCTTCGGCTGGGTGGCACGCTGGCGGATCGCCGTCTGGCGGGAGAACTGACGATGCGTACTTCCATCCGCGCCGCCCTGCCCGCCCTGGTGCTGGGTCTGACCGCGCTCACCGCCCCGGCCGCCGTCGCGGCCTCGCCCTCGCCGTCCCCCTCGGCCTCCGCCTCCGGCGGCTCCGCGGCCAAGGCACCGCTGAACTCGGCCGGGACCAGCTTCCTGACCGCGACCACGCTGGCGCCCGGACAGGACGCCTCCGTCGCCGCCTCCACCGGTGACTACCTCTACTGGGCGTTCGCCGCCTCGGAGGGGCAGACCGACACCGTCCGGGTCGACGTGGAGCTCCCGCCGTCCGCCGACCGGCACGGCGCGCAGACCTGGACGGTGGAGCTGTTCGACGGCCTGCGCCGCCGGCAGTCCTGCACCGCCGGGCCGCAGAACGCCACCGCCGAGCAGAGCGCCGCCACGGTGACGGTCGCCTGCACCCTGCGGCAGATCCGTTCCTGGGCCGAACCGTGGTCCGGCGACCCGCTGCCGGGCACGTACTACGTCCGGCTCTCGGTGGGCGACGTGCCGCAGGCCGACCTCGGCCTCGCCGCGCAGGTGAAGCTGCACGTCGGCGCCAAGGGCGGCGCGGACGACGCGCAGCCCGAGGGCGGCTCGCTGAAGGCGCCGCTGGTCCCGCCGGTCAACCCCGGCTCCACCGCCGCCGCCTCCGCCCCGGCCGCCGGCGCGTCCGCCGCCCCGTCGGCCGGCGCCCCGCACGCGGCGGCTCCGGCCGAGCCCGAGTCCCACTGGTACTCGGACCTGTTCTCCGGCTGGAACACCCGCTGGTGGTGGACGATCGCCGGCGGCGCCCTCGCCGCGCTGGCCGGTGTCGCGGGCTACCGCCTCACCCGCCACCCGCGCGGCCACCGCCCCACCGGCGCGCCGGTCCCCCGCCAGGCCGCCCCGGCCCCCCAGCCGCCGGCCCCGGCGCCGTACGACCCGTACCGCAACTGACGGCTGCCACGCGACCGGCCCGGGAGCAGGGGTGCTCCCGGGCCGGTGCCGTACCCGGGCTCAGCGCGAGGCGGCCGCCAGGTCGGCGAGGAGGCGGGCGGCCGAGGTGCCGAGGCCGGACGGGGCGCCGACGGCCGGACGGGGCGGGGCCTCGACGGGGGCACGGCCGCTCTCCAGCTCGGCGTCCGGGTAGCGGCGGGTCTCCCGGTGCCAGGTGAGGACGGCGGCCATCCAGTCCTGCAGCTCGCCCAGGTAGTCGTCGAGGGCCTGCCGGGCTTCGGCGCCGAGCGCGAGGTCGTCCTTGAGCAGCGGGAGCTCACCGCTGATCAGGTGCTCGAACTGGCGCATCCGGGAGTCGACGAGGTCGGTGACGATGTGCAGCGCCTGCGGCCGCTCGCAGCCGAAGAAGTTCTCCACCACCCGCACCAGGTTGTGGAACTCGCCCTCGAACTCGACCTCCTTGCGGTACGAGAACACGTCGTTGACCAGCCCGCCGTGATCGGCGGCGGCGTGCTCCAGCGCCTCCACGGTGCCGCTGGAGAGCACCGCGTCCGGCAGGGCGCCGCCGTGGCCGAGCCGGGCCAGGCCCATGGTGAGGTCGGCGCCGAAGGTCGCGCGGCGCATCTCGATGTAGTCGACCGGATCGGGGATGCGGTTCTGCGCCTGGTTGGCGAGCTCCCACAGCCAGCTGTCCAGCATCACCTCGACGGCCCGCCGGAACGTCCGCCGCCCGCCCGGGCCCAGCGGCCCGGCGGTGCGCTCCCAGAGGTCGGCGAGGCCGCGCTCCAGCGCGTTCAGCGGCGCGGTGCCGGCCGGGCCGTCCAGCGGCATCAGCGCGCGCAGCCGCTCGTTGGCCAGCCGGGCGCCGACCAGGTCGCGGCCGCGCCCGAACACCGCCGGGTAGTAGTCGTCGGCGTAGGTGCCCCAGCTGAGCCAGGCGGAGCTCAGGTCGAGCTCCTCGGCGGTGGCGTCGGGGTCGATGCCCGCCGCGCAGAGCGCGAAGTCGAACCCCCGCAGCTTCGGCTCGTCCCAGAGGTCGGAGGCCGGCACGCCGGGCTGCGGCTCCAGCAGCCCGATCCGGTCCGACCACTCGACGACGCCGCGGCGGGCCGCGTCCAGGTGCGGGTTGAGCCGGGTCGGGTACGGCATGTGCAGCTCGGGCGGCCGCCCAGTCGGTCCGACCTCCCGGCGCGGGACGTGGGCGACGCTGCGCAGCCCGGGGACGCCCGCCGCGAGGCGGATGCTCGCCGCCGAGGTGCCGAGGCCGGTCGGGGCGAGCGCGGGCGCCCCGGCGCCGCCGCCGTTCATGTAGCGGCTGGAGCGCAGGTGCCACTCGTGGCCGCCGGACTGCCAGTCCTGCAGGCCCTTCACGTAGCCGGCGACCCGCCCGCACTCCTCGGGGCTCAGACCGAACTCCAGCATCAGCGGCGGCACTTCGGTCAGCGCGGTGTTCTCGAACTGCTGCAGCCGGGAGGTCAGCAGGTCGTTCACCGAGTCCGCCGCCTGCTGGGTCGAGCAGCCGAGGAAGGTCTCCAGGACCAGCACCCCGTTGCTCAACTCGCCTTCGTCACCGATCTCCCGCTCGTACGAGAACAGGTCGTTGCGCAGGTGCACCGCGTCCGAGAAGGCGTCGCGCAGCACCCGCAGCGGCCGCGAGTGCGCCACCGACGCCGGGACCTCGGCCTGCGCCGCGAACTCCACCAGGCCGGCCGACCAGGGCGCGCCGCCGACCTTGCGGCGCATCTCGATGTACTCGACCGGGTTGGCGATCCGGCCCTCGTCGATGTTGGACAGCTCCCACAGCGACTCGTTCAGCAGGTGGCGGGTCGACTCGGCGAACCGGGCCCGCCAGTCGGCCGACATGTGCGGGACCGTCCGCCGCCAGAGGTCCGCCAGGCCCGCCTCGACCGGATTGGTCGGCTCCGGGAAACCGGCCGCGAGGTCCATCGGCATGAACGCCGGCAGCCGGTCCAGGTACGCCTTGCCGCCCTCGCGGTCCAGCGTCCGCTTGAACATCTCCAGGAAGTGGTCGTCGAAGAAGAACACCCAGGTGTACCAGTCGGTCACCAGGGACAGCGCCTCGGCGTCGCAGTCGGGGTGGGTGCAGGAGCAGAGCAGCGCGTAGTCGTGCGAGTCGAGGTCGTGCTCCTCCCAGACGCCCGAGCCCTCCAGCATCCCCAACCCCCGTGCCCACGCCTTGGTGTGCACCCGCGCCTGCTCGTAGTGCGGATTGGTCCGCGCCGGGTACGGCACGTAGAAATCCGGAAGTTCGAACGGCTGCGCCACTGGTACCGCCCCATCGTCGAGTCCACCACGTCCCTGCCGTCCCGAGCCTGCACCGTCCCCCCTCCCCCAATACGCCTTCCACACGGGAAAACCACCCCATCGAGCGACACCCGGGCAGCACGGGCTTCTCCGCCCTCACCGACGGACGCGCCGGACCGGCCTGACAGGCGGTCGGGAAAACAGAAATCCCGCCCGGTCCAGTGGACCGAGCGGGATTTCCCGTTGGGTGGAGCTGAGGGGATTCGAACCCCTGACCCCCTCGATGCGAACGAGGTGCGCTACCGGACTGCGCCACAGCCCCAACGAGAAGAAACTCTATCACCTCCGCGGACCCGCCCGTGACCACCACCGGACGCGGGTCGCCCCGCCGTCGGACCGGTGGTCCGGGGCGGGGCGGGGCGGTCATTCGTTGGCGGCGCGGGGGCGGGGCGCGTAGTCCTCTGCGGCCGGAGGCGGGGCCGGGTCGGCGTACTGGTCGAAGAGCTGGGTGCCCGGCGCGGCAGCCTGGCGGCCGGAGTCCCAGGTGCCCGGCGCGCCGAGGTCGAGGTTGCGGGTGACCCGCGGGGCGACCGGGGCGGTCACGTAGGTGGGCAGCGGGACCGGGACGGGCTCCCAGGAGTCGGGGCCGGCGGCGGCGCGCTCGCGCATGCCGTCGACCCACTCCTCGTGCTCGGTGGCGTCGGCGACGGCCGAGGCCGGGTGCTCGGGCTCGGTGGCGAGCCGCAGGTGCGGCCGGGCCGGCTCGGCGGGGCCGGCGGGCTCGGGGTCGGCCGGTGCGGCCGGGGCCGCGGTGGCCCGGGCGGTCGCGGGCTCGGCGTCCTGCCGCTCCCGGGCGCGGGCGCGGAACCGCTCGGCGGCCTGCGCGGCGCGGACCCGGTCGAGCTTGACCTCGTACCGCTGGCGCTCCAGCCGGCGCAGGTGGCCGATGTAGGCGGTGAGCAGGACGGCGGGGAGCGCGGGCACCCAGATGAAGGCGATCCCGGCCACCGCCGCGACGATCGCGCCGAGCGCGAAGGCGACGAACAGCAGGGTGACCATACGGCGGCGGCGGGCGAGCAGCCGGGCGCGGCGCTCGGCGGACTGCCGGTGCTCGTCCTGCCGGGCGGCGCGTTCGGCCCGTTCGGCCCGCTCCTCCCGTTCGGACCGCGGCTCGCGGGCGGCTCCGGCGGACCGGTCGGCGCGGGACGCCTCGGTGCCGGTCGCCCCGGTGGTCGGCGGCGCGGGCACGGCCGCGGGCGCGGCGTCGGGGCCCGCCGCCGCGGCGGTCGGCCCGGTCGGCGCGGGGGACGCCTCGGTCGCGCCCGGCTCCTCCGCCTCGGAGGGTTCGGACGCGTCCGCGGACGCGGGGTCGCTGTCGTCGTCGCGGTGCTGGTCGTCGAGGGCTCGGGCCGCGCGCCGCTCCATGGCCGACCGTCCGGCCAGCAGGCGGATCGCGGTGCTGAAGCGTTCCGTCGGACGGGACTCGTTGAGCTCGTCCTGCCTGCGGAGCCACATCGGCACCAGATAGGCAGCCCAGGCCCCTACGATGACCGCGTAGATAAGGCCGCTACTGCTCACGTTTCACACGGTACGGGCGCCGGGGAAGGGCTGGCAGCAATTTGGGGCGGCGTGTCGTTCGATCAAGCTGATTCTCCGACTATTTTGCCGGTATTTGTGGCGGCTCGCCCCGGGCGCGATGCCATATTGATATCTATTTCGAACAGATATTCAATTTACCGGTCGGCGGCGGTTCCTGATGGCGCGCCAGCGCGGCATCAGCCCCTCCGGGACCTCCTCGGCGGTGAGCGCGTACACCAGGTGGTCCCGCCAGTCGCCGTCGATGTGGAGGTAGCGGGGGCGCAGGCCCTCCTCGCGGAAGCCGAGCTTCTCGACCACGCGCCGGCTGGGCCGGTTCTCGGGGCGGATGCAGACCTCGATCCGGTGGAGTCCGAGGTCGAGGAAGCAGTGGTCGACGGCGAGGGCCACGGCGGTGGGCATGATGCCGAGTCCGGCGACGGCCTCGTCGATCCAGTAGCCGACGTTGGCGGAGCACATGGAGCCCCAGGTGATGCCGCCGACGGTGAGCTGGCCGACCAGGGTGCCGCGGTGCAGGACGACGAACGGGAGCATCCGGCCGGCGGCGGCCTCGCCGCGCAGGTAGCGGACCATCTGCCGGTAGGTGGGCCGCGGCGCGGCGGACCGGCCGGCCGGGGCGGGCGGCACGGTGGCCTCCCAGCGCCGCAGCCAGTCGCGGTTGCGCCGGCTGACCTCCTGCCAGGAGCGCTGGTCGCGGGCCCGGATCGGGCGCAGCTCGACGTCGCCCTCGCGCAGATCGACCGGCCAGCCGGCGTTCAGCTCGTACTCCCCTCGTCCGCCCCGGCTCCGTCGGCCGGGCGCGGGTGGTCGCCGCCGCCGAGCTGGTCGACGGCGTGGGCGAGCAGCGGTTCGAGGACCGCCAGGCCGTCCTTGACGCCGCCGGTGGACCCGGGCAGGTTGACGATCAGGGTACGTCCGGCGAGGCCGGCGAGGCCGCGCGACAGGGCGGCGGTGGGCACCTTGTCGCGGCCGTACGCCCGGACGGCCTCGGCGATGCCGGGGATCTGCCGGTCGATGACCCGGGCGGTCATCTCGGGGGTGAGGTCCATGGGGGAGATCCCGGTGCCGCCGGTGGTGAGGACGACGTCGTACCCGGCGGCGACGGCCTCGCGCAGCGCCTCCTCGACGGGGGCGCCGTCCGGGACGACCCGGGGGCCGTCGACGGTGAAGCCCATCCCGCGCAGGCCGGCGACCAGCAGCGGGCCGCCCTTGTCCTGGTAGACGCCGGCGGAGGCCCGGTTGGAGACGGTGACGGCGAGCGCGCGCATCACGCCTCCCGCTGCCAGTCGCCGCTCTTGCCGCCGGTCTTGGTGAGCACCCGGACGTCCTCGATGCTCGCCGCCTTGTCGACGGCCTTGACCATGTCGACGACGGTGAGGCCGGCGACGGCCACGGCGGTGAGCGCCTCCATCTCGACGCCGGTGCGGTCGGCGGTCCGCACGGTGGCGGTGATCTCGACGGCCTCGTCGGTGACCGCGAGGTCGACCTTGACGCCGGAGATGGCGATCGGGTGGCAGAGCGGGATCAGGTCGGGGGTCTTCTTGGCGCCCATGATCCCGGCGATCCGGGCGACCGCGAGGGCGTCGCCCTTGGGGACGCCCTCGCCGCGCAGCAGTTCGACGACGCGCGCCGAGACCCGGACCCGCCCGGCGGCGACCGCGGTGCGCACGGTGGTGGCCTTCTCGGAGACGTCGACCATGCGGGCGGCGCCGGTGTCGTCGACGTGGGTGAGGCGGTCGCCGGGGGGTGTGTCGGTCACGGGGTGGCTCCATGCAGCGCGGGTCGAATACCGCGCTACCGTACAGCCCCGACCCGGTCAGTCCGTGAGAAGGACCACATCGAGGACGGTGCCCGCGTCGAGCGAGGTGGTCTCCTCGGGGACGGTGATCAGGCAGTTGGCCCGGGCGAGCGCGCCGACCAGGTGGGAGCCCTCGCCGCCGACCGGGGACACCGTGCCGTCCGCGTACCGGCCGCGCAGGAACTGCCGGCGCCCGGCGGGCGAGCGCAGCGCGGCGGTGCAGGTGGCCCGGACCACCGGGCGGTGCACGTCGGGGGCGCCGAGCATGGTGCGGATCACCGGGCGGACGAAGAGCTCGAAGGAGATGTACGAGCTGACCGGGTTGCCGGGCAGGGCGAGCAGCGGGACGCCGCCGGTGCCGCCGAGCCGCCCGAAGCCCTGCGGCTTGCCGGGCTGCATCCGCAGCCGCCGGAAGTCGACGCCGCCGTAGGACTCGAAGACCTCCTTGACCACGTCGTACGCGCCGACGCTGACGCCGCCGCTGGTGACGATCAGGTCGGCGCGGCCGAGCTGGTCCTCCAGCACGGCGCGCAGGGTGGCCGCGTCGTCGGGGACGCCGCCGACCCGGTAGGCGATGGCGCCGGCGTCGCGGGCGGCGGCGGTGAGGGTGAAGGAGTTGGAGTCGGAGATCTGGCCGGGGCCGATCGGGTCGCCGGGCCGGACCAGTTCGCTGCCGGTGGAGAGCACGACCACGCGCGGGCGGGGCCGCACCCGGACGGTGCCGCGGCCGATCGCGGCGAGCAGGCCGAGCTGGGTGGGGCCGAGCACGGTTCCGGCCTCCAGCACCTGCTCGCCCGCGGTGATGTCGCTGCCGCGGCGGCGGATGTGGGCGCCCTCGGAGACCGGTCGCAGCACCCGCACCTCGTCGCCGGTGCCGGTGCCGGAGGCGGCGCCCATCGAGTCGGCGGCCCGGCCGGTGCCGGTGCCGCCGTCGGTCCACTCGACCGGGGCGACGGCCTCGGCGCCGGGGGGCAGCGGGGCTCCGGTCATGATCCGGGCGGCCTGCCCGGGGCCGACCTTGGGGAGGTCGCCTGCGCCGGCGGCGATGTCGCCGACCACCGCGAGCACCGAGGGGTACTCCTCGGTGGCGCGGGCGGTGTCGGCGGTGCGGACCGCGTAGCCGTCCATCGAGCTGTTGTCGAAGGGCGGCAGGTCGACGCCGGCGGCCACGTCCTCGGCGAGCCGGCAGCCCTGGGCGTCGAGCAGCTGGAGCTCGATCGCGGGCAGCGGGCCGACCGCGGCGAGGACGTCGGCGAGGTGCTCGTCGACGGTCCAGTAGCGGGGCGACGCCGGGGCCGGGGTGCCCTCGCAGCAGCTGTCGGTGGTCCCGGTCATCGCCTCACTCGCCTTCGTCGTGGGTCAGCCCTGCATCTCGCCGGCGACGAACTGCGTGAGCCAGCTCCGGAACTCCGGGCCCAGGTCCTCACGCTCGCACGCCAGTCGGACGATAGCGCGAAGGTAGTCGGCGCGGTCGCCCGTGTCGTAGCGGCGACCCTTGAAGAGCACGCCGTGGACGGGGCCGCCGGCGTCCTCGTCGCGGGTGGCGAGCTCGCGCAGCGCGTCGGTCAGCTGGATCTCGCCGCCGCGGCCGGGCTCGGTCTCGCGCAGCACGTCGAAGACGGCCGGGTCGAGCACGTACCGGCCGATGACGGCGTAGTTGGACGGTGCGTCGGCGGTGTCCGGCTTCTCGACCAGGTCGGTGATCCGGAAGACGTCCTCGCCGAGGCCGTTGGGCTTGACCGCGGCGCAGCCGTAGAGGTGGATCTGCGCGGGGTCGACCTCCATCAGCGCGACGACCGAGCCGCCGAGCTCCTGCTGGACCTCGATCATGCGGGAGAGCAGCGGGTCGCGCGGGTCGATCAGGTCGTCGCCGAGCAGGACCGCGAAGGGCTGGCCGGCGACGTGCTGCTCGGCGACCGAGACGGCGTGGCCGAGGCCCTTGGGGTCGCCCTGGCGGACGTAGTGCATGTTGGCCAGCTGGACGGACTCCTGCACCCGGCGGAGGCGGTCGTGGTCACCCTTGCGGGTGAGCAGCTCCTCCAGCTCGTACGCCCGGTCGAAGTGGTCCTCCAGGGCCCGCTTGTTGCGGCCGGTGACCATCAGTATGTCGGAGAGCCCGGCGGCGGCGGCCTCCTCGACGACGTACTGGATGGCCGGCTTGTCGACGACCGGCAGCATCTCCTTGGGGGTCGCCTTGGTCGCCGGGAGGAAGCGGGTCCCGAGGCCGGCGGCCGGGACGACGGCCTTGGTGACAGGGGTGCGGGCGTTCGTCTTCGTCATGCGTTGACCTTACTGAGGCATGGTTTCCGCCTGGCTGAGAGCGGAGTGAAGCGGCTGTGAGAGACCGCCTGACACCCTACCGGGCTTCTGCGGCGGATTTTCCGCGCGGTTGAGGGCTCCGCGCCAGCAGTCGCCGCCCTCGGCGCGGGCGGCGGCGAGGGCCCGGTCGGCGGCGCGCAGCAGCGGGGCGGCGTGCGAGCCGTCGCGGGGCAGCACGGCGACGCCGATGGCGGCGGTGAGGCCGCTGCGGGCGCCGGGGTCGGGCTCGGCGGGGGTGGCCGGCGTCCAGTTGAGCAGCCGGTGGCGGCGGACCGTCCAGCACAGCCGTTCGGCGACCTGCACGGCGCCCTCGACCCCGGTGTCGGGCAGCAGCACCAGGAATTCCTCGCCGCCGTACCGGCCGAGGGTGTCGGAGCGGCGGATCTCCAGGCCGAGCCGCTGGGCGAGGTCGCGCAGCACGGCGCCGGCCCGGGTGCGGCCGTGCTCGGCGACCACCGCGTCGAAGCCGGCGATCTGCAGCATCAGCACCGCGAGCGGGCGGGGTTCGGCGGCGGCCGCCTCGGCGCGGCGGGACCGCTCGATCTCGCGGTCCAGGGTGATCTGCAGGTGGCGGTAGTTCCAGACGCCGGTGAGCGGGTCGCAGGAGGCGGTGCGCCGGAGCTCGTCGCGCTCCTGCTCCAGCTCGCAGATCCGTTCCTGCAGCCCGGCCTCCCGGGTGCGCGCGGCCGCCACGGTGCGGCGCAGCCGCAGTCCGTACCAGCCCGCGGCGACCAGCGCGGGCGCGCTGAGCCCGGCGAACGCCTGGACCAGGAGCGGGGTGGACATAGCGCGGCCTCCGCGTGTCAGGCTCGTGTCAGCACCATCGACGGCGAGCAGGGGAGTTTCCGGTGACTGCCAATCCATTGCCCAACGACAAGGCGGCCCTGAGGTCACGGCTGCTGGAGCGGAGGCGGGCACTGGGCCCGGAGGAGCGGGCGGCCGCGGCGGCCGCGCTGGCCGGGCACGCGGCGGGCCTGGCCGCGCCGGGCGCGGTGGTGGCGGCGTACGTGTCGGTGGGCGGCGAGCCGGGCACCCGCCCGCTGCTGGACGAGCTGCGCGGGCGCGGGGTGCGGGTGCTGCTGCCCGTGCTGCTGCCGGACAACGACCTGGACTGGGCCGAGTACGCGGGCGCCGGGGAGCTGGCGCCGGCCGCCCGCGGGCTGCTGGAGCCGACCGGGCCGCGGCTGGGCCCGGAGGCGGTGTGCGGGGCCGCCGCGGTGCTGCTGCCGGGCCTGGCGGTGGACGGCCGGGGCATCCGGCTCGGCCGCGGCGGGGGCTCCTACGACCGGGTGCTGGCCCGCCTCGCCCGGGCCGGCGCCCGCCCGCTGCTGGCCACCCTGCTGTACGAGCACGAACTGGTCGACCGGGTGCCCGCCGAGGACCACGACCTCCCGGTGGACGCCGTGGTCACCCCGACGGGCCTGCGCCGCCTGCCCTCCGCCGGCTAACCGGCGGTCAGCGAGAGGACGTGCTGGGCGGACTTGGCGACCGCGTCCGCCGAGTACGCCCAGGGCAGCAGCTCGCCCCGGGCCCAGAGCTCGGTCTGGTCGTTGTAGTTGGGGTGGAAGGCGTGGCCGGAGGCGCCGCCGACGTTGATCCAGCGCGAGGCGTCGAAGTTGCTGAGGTCCACGACCATCCGCATCGACGGGATCCAGTCCACCTCGTACCCGGCGGCGGCGTTCCAGCCGGCCGCGTCGACCGCCGCGGTGCCGCCGGCCAGCTGGTACGGGCCGCGGTTGAGCAGCCGGTGCACCAGGCCGGAGGCGACCGACGACTCGTCGGTGCCGAGGGTGGGCTCCTTGAGGGTCAGCGTGTGCAGCCGGCCCCAGGTCCAGGTGGAGATGTCCTTGCCGAGCTTGGCGGTGAGCTCCTGGCGGGCGTCCTTCATCGCCTCGGCGAGCAGCTTGTCCATGCCCTTCTGCGGCAGGTGGTTGGAGTCGATGTACTCCCACCAGCCGCTGTCCGGCTGGGTGAGCTGCTGGCGGACGACCTCCATCCAGCGGTCGCCGCCGTCCGGCTGGGCCTGCGAGGGCTTGCGGGTGCCGCACTCGGTGACCGCCTGGGCGGCGCCGCCGACGGCGTCGTCGGGCAGCGTCGAGTCGCGCTTCTGACGGACCAGCAGGCAGTCGCCCTCGGCCCGCAGGTCGGCCGGGAACTTCTGGCCGTAGGCCAGGGTGAGCAGGTTGCGCCAGACCCCGTTGTAGTACGCGGCGGCCGCCGAGTCGGCGTCCTGCCGGTAGTTCCAGTCCTTCAGCAGGTCCTGGGCCTCGCGCACGTACGGGTCGTCGATCTGCACCTTGAGCAGCAGCGGGACCAGGGTCTTGGCCATCACGCTGGTGTCGTCCAGCTGGATCGCCTGCATGTCGTCCGGCGAGATCTTGCCGCCGTTCTTCAGCTTGTCCTGGATCTGGTCGTTGATCTCCTTGGCCCGGGTGCCGTACTCCCAGTCGGTGGTGAGCAGGAACGGGTAGCTCGCGTCGGCCACGGCCTGGTTGGCGGTGACGATGTAGCCGGAGGCGGGGTTGTAGCTGTACGGCAGCGACTTGAAGTCGATCGTGCCGGTCCACTTCCAGCTGGAGTCCCAGCCCGGCGCGGGCCAGCGGCCGTCGCCCTTGGCCCGGACCGGGATCACGCCGGGCGCCTGGTAGCCGATGTTGTTCCGGGTGTCGGCGTAGATCAGGTTCTGCGCGGGGACGGCGAAGTCCTTCGCGGCGGCCCGGAACTCGTCGAAGTCGCCCGCCCGGTTCAGCTTGAAGACGGCCTCCATGGTGGAGCCCGGGGTGAGCGCGGTCCACTGCAGGGCCACGCCGTAGCCGGCCGCCCGGTCGGGGGCGGCGTTCCCGGCCGGCGCGTACGTGCCGACCTTCTGCTGCTCCTCGCTCTGGTCGGAGATCAGCGGCAGGCCCTCGCGGGTGGAGCGGACGGTGATGGTGCGGTCCTCGCCGCCGGCGACCTTGATGGTCTCCTTGCGGGTGGTGAACGGCACGTCCTTGCCGTCCACCTGGTAGGTGTCCGGGCCGGTGACCTTCTCCAGGTACAGGTCGGTGACGTCGGCGCCGAGGTTGGTGAAGCCCCAGGCGATGTCCTTGTTGTGGCCGATCACCACGCCCGGCATGCCGGAGAAGGTGTAGCCCGCGGTGTCGAAGGTGCACGCCTTGTTCAGCGCGCGGCAGTGCAGGCCCATCTGGTACCAGATGGACGGCATGCCGGGGCCCAGGTGCGGGTCGTTGGCCAGCAGCGGCAGGCCGGTGGTGGTGTTGGTGCCGCGCACCACCCAGGAGTTGGAACCGATGCCCTGGCCCTGCGGGCCGAGCAGCTGCGGCACCGCGGCGATCCGGTCGGCGAGGCCCTTGAGCACGCCCTGGGTCGCGGCGGCGGCCTGGGCGGTGGGCGGGGCGGCGGCCGCGGCGCCGTCGGCCGGCTTGTAGGTGCCGTCGGCGCCGACCTTGCCGGTCTTCACGATGGTGCCGTTGCGGTCGTACGGGTACGCCGGGTAGAGCTGCTCGATCTTCTCCTTGGAGAAGTCCTGGGTGAGCAGCGAGCGGTCGATCTCCTCCTGGAGGTTTCCGGAGAGGTTCCAGGCCATCGCCTTGAGCCAGGCGACCGAGTCGACCGGATCCCACTTCTCCGGCTGGTAGCCGCTGTTCACCGCGCCGAGCAGGGCGTACTCCAGCGAGGCGCCGGCCCCGCCGGGGTGCTCGGCGAGCCAGGCGTTGACGCCCTCGGTGTAGGCCTGCAGGTTCTTCTTGGTGGACTCCGAGAGCAGCGTCGGGGAGTCCCACTCCTGCTGCGCGACCCGGCGCCAGCCCATGGTGCGCAGGAAGGAGTCGGTCTCCACCTGGCCGGAGCCGAACATCTCGGAGAGCCGGCCGGCGGTGATGTGCCGGCGGACGTCCATCTCCCAGAACCGGTCCTGGGCCTGGACGTAGCCCTGGGCCCGGAACAGGTCGGCGTCGCTGTCGGCGTACAGCTGCGGGATGCCGTTGGCGTCGCGCTTCACGTCCACCGGGGCGGCCATGCCGGGCACCCGGACGGTCCCCTCGACGTCGGGGAAGGAGGAGCGCACCGTGTCCACCGCCCACCAACTGCCGCCGGCCGCGCCGGCCACCAGCAGGACGGCCAGCACGATCACGATCAGACGAGCGCGCCGGAACTTCTTCGAGCGGGGCATCCGAATCCTTGTGGCGAGGGTGACTGCGGCCGTGACAGTGCACCACATTAGGACGACGGGCCTGCACGAGGGGCACGGGGGAACCCCCTAGTTCAAAGATCAGGTAAAATGTTAGACTGGGTAACGTTTCGTCCCCTGCCCCACCCCCGCCGCCGTCCCTCCCCTGCCGAGGTGCCCCTGCGTGACCGTTGACCACCTGAACCAGTTCCTGCTCGAGGTTTCCGTGATCCTCCTGGTCGCGGTGGTCGCGGTGCGCATCTCCACCCGCTCGGGGCTCCCCTCGCTGCTGATCTACCTCGGCATCGGCGTCGCCCTCGGCCAGAACGGCCTCGGCGTCACCTTCAACAACGCCGAGCTGACCCAGGTGCTCGGCTACGCGGCCCTGGTGGTGATCCTCGCCGAGGGCGGCCTGAAGACCAGCTGGAAGGCGATAAAGCCGGTCATGCCGGCCGCCACCGCGCTCGCCACCCTCGGCGTCGCGGTCTCCGTCTTCGTCACCGCCGCCGGCGCGCACTGGCTGGTCGGCCTGGACTGGCGCACCTCGCTGCTGCTCGGCGCGATCGTCTCCTCCACCGACGCCGCCGCGGTCTTCTCGGTGCTGCGGATGGTGCCGCTGCCCAAGCGGCTGACCGGCCTGCTGGAGGCCGAGTCGGGCTTCAACGACGCCCCCGTGGTCATCCTGGTGGTCGCCTTCGCCACCGCCGGCGAGGCCGACGCCTGGTACGTCCTGGTCGGCACGATCATCGCCGAGCTGGCCGCCGGCGCGGTGGTCGGCTACGCGGTCGGCCGGATCGGCGCGTACGGCGTGCGCCGGGTCGCCCTGCCCTCCTCCGGCCTGTACCCGATCGCGGTGCTGGCGCTGATCGTGCTCGCCTACGCGGGCGGCGCACTGCTGCACGCCTCCGGCTTCCTCGCCGCGTACGTGGCCTCGGTGGTGCTCGGCAACGCCAAGCTGCCGCACGGCCCGGCGGTCCGCGGCTTCGCCGACGGCCTGGCCTGGATCGGCCAGATCGGCATGTTCGTGATGCTCGGCCTGCTCTGCACCCCCGCCACCATGGGCAGTGCCGTGGTGCCCGCGCTGGTGGTCGGCGCGGTGCTGGTCTTCCTCGCCCGGCCCGCCTCGGTGCTGCTCACCATGACCCCGTTCCGGATGCCCTGGCGCGAGCAGGCCCTGCTCAGCTGGGCCGGGCTGCGCGGCGCGGTGCCCATCGTGCTGGCCACCATCCCGGTGGTCTACGGCGCCGAGTCGGCCCAGCAGGTCTTCAACGTGGTCTTCATCCTGGTCGTGGTCTTCACCCTGCTCCAGGGCCCCACGCTTCCGCTGGTCGCCCGCTGGCTGCGGATCGGCGAGGGCGACCTGGGCCAGGATCTCGGCATCGAGTCGGCGCCGCTGGAGAAGCTGCACGGCCAGTTGCTCTCGGTCGCACTCGCCCCCGGCTCCCTGATGGCCGGCGTCGAGGTCGGCGAGCTGCGGCTGCCCAAGGGCGCCGCCGTCACCCTGGTGGTGCGCGAGGGCTCCAGCTTCGTCCCGGACAAGACCACCGTGCTGCGCCCCGCCGACGAACTGCTCGTGGTCACCACCGACGAGGTCGCCGAGGCCGCCGAGAAGCGGCTGCGCGCGGTCGACCGCGGCGGCAAGCTGGCCGGGTGGCTGAACGGTCGGTGACGATGTTCACCTTGCATTGGCAGGCCGTTTCGGGCGGCAGCCGGTACAATGAAGGTACACATCTGACGATTGCATCCGTACCACCTGCCTGATGCAGAGTCGGCGCGACCGCTCGGCGGCCCGGCCCGGTGACCTTCCCGGCCGAGGTATCTACCCCGGTCGACGCGCGAGAGGACGACTCTCGGCGCGCGTCCGGGCCCCACCCTCGGCCCCCGGTCCGCGCTACCAGGCGGCAGAGAGGACCGACCGTGGCGGCCCGCCGAACGGTCGACAACCCCACCCGCAACCGCGCCGGCTACGGCACGCTGCTGCGCACCCCCGGCACCCGGACCTTCCTGGTCCCCGCCTTCGCCGCCCGCCTGCCCTACGCCATGCTGAGCCTCGGCATCGTGCTGCTGGTGCTGGACACCCGCGGCTCCTACGGCCTGGCCGGTGCCGTCGCGGCGGCGTCCGCCGTCGCCCAGGCCCTGGTCGGCCCGCAGACCGGCCGGCTCGCCGACCGCTACGGGCAGTCCGCCGTGCTGGTCCCCGGCGTCCTGGTGCACGCCGTGTCGGTCGGCGCGCTGATCGCCCTGGCCCTCGGCCACGCCCCGGCCTGGACGCTCTTCCTGGCCGCCGTCCCGGCCGGCGCCTCGGTGCCGCAGATCGGCGCCATGGTCCGCGCCCGCTGGGTGGCCAAGCTGGCCGACGACCCGGCCGGGCTCAACACCGCCTTCGCCTTCGAATCGGTCACCGACGAGTTCACCTTCGTGATCGGCCCGGTGCTCGCCACCGCGATCGCCACCGGCGTCTCCCCCGCCACCGGCCTGGTCGCCGAGGCCGTGCTCACCGTGGCCGGCGGCCTGGCCTTCGCCGCCCAGCGCGCCACCGCGCCCGCCCTGAAGGTCCCCGCCCCGGGCACCGCGCGCGAGTCCGCGCTGGCCGCACCCGGCGTACGGCTGCTGGTCGGGGCCTTCCTCGGCGTCGGCACCGTCTTCGGCGCGATGCAGGTCTCGGTCACCGCCTTCGCCGAGTCGGCCGGCCGGGCCGGGACGAGCGGCATCGTGTACGGCGTCTTCGCCGGCGGCTCGATGCTGGCCGGCGTGCTCTACGGCATGATCGCCTGGCGGCACTCCGCCCGGCAGCGGATGCTCGGCTGCTACGCGCTGCTGGTGCTCGGCTGCTCCACCCTGTGGGCGATGCCCAACCTGGTCGCCCTCGCGATCGCCGGGCTCTTCTGCGGCCTCGCCATCGCGCCCACCCTGATCACCGGCTACACCCTGGTCGAGACCCTGGTCGCCGACGGCGCCAAGACCGAGGCCTTCACCTGGCTGACCGGCGCGATCGGCCTCGGCCTGGCGGCCGGCTCGACCGCCGCCGGCCAGCTGATCGACCACGGCGGGCCCTCGGCCGGCTTCCTGGTCCCGGTGGTCGGCTCCGGGCTCGGCCTGGTGGCGCTCGTCACGATGCGCCGTCTGCTGGTGGCCCCGGCCACCGCGGCCCGTACCGTTGCCAGGAGCGTCCCGCTCCGGCCGCAGCCGGTCGGCGCCGCCTCGCGCGGCTGACCGCGCGGCCGACGCTGGACTGACGCGGCGGAATGCCGCATCATGGACCGTTGTTAGCACTCATCAGGTGAGAGTGCCAGGGGGAGTGCAGGAGGAAGAGCAAGTGCCCACGTACCAGTACCAGTGCACCGAGTGCGGCAACGGCCTCGAGGCGGTGCAGAAGTTCAGCGACGACGCACTGACCACGTGCCCCGACTGCCAGGGGAAGCTCCGCAAGGTCTTCTCGGCCGTGGGCGTGGTCTTCAAGGGCTCGGGCTTCTACCGCACCGACAGCCGCTCCTCGTCGAGCAGCTCGGTGGGCGCCTCGTCCTCCTCGACCGCCTCCACCTCCTCGTCGACGCCCTCCTCCTCGACGTCGACGTCCTCCGCTCCCGCCGCGAGCTGAGCGAAGCCTTCCCGGAACCCGGTGGTGCCTGCTGGCGCCGCCGGGTTCCGCGTTTTCTCCCCCCGCCCGGGTGTCCCGCTCACGCCCGGGTGCGCGTTCCCACCCGGGTGCGCGCTCCCGCCCGGGTGTGCGTTCCCACCCGTTCTCACCCGGGTGGGGTACTCCGGTTGTCCACAGGGCCGGTCTGTCCACAGGAAATCGGGGGGCCCTGGGCCGGGCCGGCACTCGGTCGCACTCTGGTTCCGCGCCTCCGGCCGGGGGCGTTCCGACCGGAGAAATGCGGTGCCGCCATGACCACGTACCTCGTTCCCCCGCTGCCCGCGACCGCCGTGCCGCCGCGCCGCGACATCCCGCCGTTCCCGCCGATCCGACGCGGCGGGGGCGGCCGCCACCGGCTGCAGCACGCGGTCCGGCGCAGGCCCGGGGTGCTGGTCACCGGGCTGATCGCGGCCCTCACCGCACTCGCGGCCGGCCCGCTGCGACCCGGCCCACCGCCCGCGGCGCCGCCCGCCGGCTGCGTCGCCGCGTCAACCGGGAAGATCGGATTTCACCCGTAACCTCACCGGGCTGACGCCGTTCAGCGCAGCATGAAGGGCTTCAAGGAATTCCTGCTCCGCGGCAATGTCATCGACCTGGCCGTGGCGGTCGTGATCGGCGCCGCATTCACCAACATCGTCAACGCCTTCGTCAAGGGCATCATCGACCCCCTGGTCGGCGCCTTCGGCAGCAAGGACCTGGCCGCCTACAGCTCCTGCATCAAGGGGCCGTGCGTGGTGGACCCCTCGGGGAACGTCACCTCGGGCATCCGGATCCTGTGGGGATCGGTGCTCAGCGCCGCGCTGAGCTTCCTGATCACCGCCGCGGTCGTCTACTTCCTGCTGATCCTGCCGATGAACCACTTCATGGCCAAGCGCAAGACCGTCGAGGAGGAGGCGCTGGAGGCCGAGGCCAAGGAGGTCGAGCTGCTCACCCAGATCCGCGACGCCCTGACCGGCAGCCGCTGAGGCCCCGTCCCCCGTCCGGTCCCCGTCCCCCGTACCCCTCAGGTCCCCCGCACCACTCCCACTCCCCCGTCAGTCCCCGTGGTGCGGGGGCCGCTGGCTCAGGTACCAGTCCAGCCCGCGCTCCCGCCCACCGTTCCCGCCGCCGCCCGCCGGGCCGCCCCAGCCCTGGTCGGTGTCGTCACTGGTCTGCCGCTCCAGCGGATCCCCGAAGACCAGCCTGGCCTTCGCGGCCCCGGCCGCAGCGGCCGCCTCGCCCGTCCGGGCCTTCTCGTCGTCCCGGTCCCCGGTCCGCTCGCTCATCGCCAGTCCTCACTCGTTCCCGACCCTCTCCCCCAGCGTAGGCCCGCACGCCGCGGGCCCCGGCCGCGGCGTGCGCCGCGGCCGGGGCCCCGGGTGCCGGTCAGGCCGCCTCGAAGCCCGCGTGGTCCGCGATCTTCTTCAGCTCGGCCAGCGCGTGCTTCTCGATCTGCCGGATCCGCTCACGGGTCAGGCCGTGCTGCTTGCCGACCTCGGTGAGGGTCCGCTCGCGGCCGTCCTCCATCCCGTAGCGGGAGCGGATGATCGAGGCGGTACGGGTGTCCAGCCGGCCGATCAGGTCGTCCAGCTCCTCGCGGCGGAGCATCACCATCACCGCGTCCTCCGGCGAGACCGCGGCGGTGTCCTCCACCAGGTCGCCGAACTGGGTCTCGCCCTCGTCGTCGACCGACATGTTCAGGCTGACCGGGTCGCGCGCCCAGTCGAGCACGTCCTTGATCCGCTGCTCGGTGGTGTCCAGCTCGGCCGCGATCTCGGCCGGCTCGGGCTCCCGCCCCAGCTCCTTGGCCTTCTCCCGCTGCACCCGCCGGATCCGCCCGAGCTCCTCGACCAGGTGGACGGGCAGCCGGATGGTGCGCGACTGGTCCGCGATCGAGCGGGTGATCGCCTGCCGGATCCACCAGGTCGCGTAGGTGGAGAACTTGAAGCCCTTCGAGTAGTCGAACTTCTCCACCGCCCTGACCAGGCCCGCGTTGCCCTCCTGGATCAGGTCCAGCAACGGCAGGCCGCTGCGCGGGTAGCGCCGGGCGACCGCGACCACCAGACGGAGGTTGGAACGGATGAAGACGTCCTTGGCACGCTCCGCGTCCTCGGCTATCACCTCCAGCTCCTCCCGCGTCGCGCCCTCCGGCAGCTCGCCCTCGTCCAGCAGGTGCTGGGCGAAGACGCCGGCCTCGATGCGCAGCGAGAGCTCGACCTCCTCGGCGGCGTCGAGCAGGGGCGTCCTGGCGATCTCGTCCAGGTACATGCCGACGAGATCGCGGTCGGCCTCGAGGTTGGTCGGGCGGGCCGCGCGACTCCGGTCGGCCCTGTCGCGAACGACGGCACGGGTGGCCATGCTTGCTCCCTTGCTGCTGGTACCGGCCCCTCTGGTGTTGCCGGGCAAAGAGATGCGGGCCACCAAGAGGCTCCCTCCTGGAGGCTCACACGTAACGATCCAACGCACAGAAATCGGACAACATTCCCAAGACACTCAGATTTCCATGAGGGATGCAGTATCCTGCCGATTTTCATCCGGATCCCGCACGGAGCGTGATCCGGCGCACACACCGGGCATTCGCGAGGCGGCCGCAGGTCCTTCAAACAACCGATGCCGAATCGCTATCGCGGCACCGCCGGAACGCCGCTCTCCGCTGGGAAGGTGTCTGCCATGCACCATCCCACCGCCACCGAGCGGGTCGCCGCCGACCGGGCCGCGGCCCTACGGGACGTACAACGCCGGAACCTGCTCAGGTGTGCCGGGCTGGCGCTGTGCTGTGCCGCACTGCTCGGGGTGCTGCTCGCCCTGGTGGAGTCCCGGTGGGGGCCGCTGGCCCGGCTGGACCGGGGCTGGGTGCGGCCGCTGCACGACTACGCCCGGGAGCACGCCGCCTGGACGGCCTCCATGCAGACCCTGGCGGACCTCGGCGGGACGGTCACCATGCGGGTGCTGCTGGGCGCCGCCGCGGTCTGGCTGTGGTGCCTGGGCGCCCGGACGCTGGCCTTCTGGGCGGCCGCGCAGGCCCTGGTCGGCTGGGCGCTGGCGGCGGCCGCCCGGGCCGCGATCGACCGGCCCCGGCCGCACTTCGCCGACGCGGTGGGGCACGCCTCCGGCGGCGCCTTCCCGTCCGGGCACGCGACGGCCTCGGCGATCACCTGCGCGGCACTGCTCGCCCTGGTCTGGCCGCGGGCCGACCGGGTCGGGCGGGCGGTGGCGAGCTCGGCCGCCGCGCTCGCCGTGCTCGCCGTCGGCTGGACCAGGATCGCGCTCGGCGTGCACTGGCCCAGTGACGTGGTCGGCGGCTGGCTGGCGGCCGGCACGGTGCTCGGCGGGGTCACGGTCGCGGTGGAGCTGTGGCGCCCCGGCGCACTGCTCCGCGACGCCCGCCGGGTGGACTGGCGGACCCGGCCGCGGGTGCAGCGCGTCCTCGCCACCGGCGCGGCGCCGAGGGGCGGCCCCGACAAGGACACCTGACGGTCAGTGAGCAAGGTCACACCCGCTCGGACGGAACCACCGGGGAGGGATCGGACGTGGTCGACAATCCACTGATTCCGGGAAATTCGCCACGAATTCCGGCGCCCCGGCCCGCGGCGCACCGCGACGCGTCGCGATCGAGATCATCCGCGCCGGGCATCCGACTCCCCAGCACGTGCTCCGGTAAGGCAGACTGCTCCGGCTGGGTGTACCTGCACCCGGCACCAGGAGCACGGACAAGCCGACTCCGTACACCCACGAGCCGCCGGACGGGCACCGAGTGACGGGGGTCCGATGACCATGCACACCACGGACGGTCCCTCCGAGCCGCACGTGTACGCCGACCCGCCCACCATGCAGTTGGGCAAGGTCCCGGCGCAGCCCGGGCACGGGCAGACACACGGCCAGCCGCCGCTCCCCCCGATGCCCGCCGCGCCGCCCGGCATCCCCGCGCAGTCCTCCGCCGACGAGCAGGACGCCGCGCCCGCCCCCGCCTCGTCCGCCGGGCGGAACGGGCTGATCATGGCGCTCGGCTCGCTCGCCTCCCGCGCGCTCGGCTTCGTCCGCAGCGCGATGATCGTCGCCGCCCTGCACTCCGGGCTGCTCGGCGACTCCTTCAACGTGGGCAACTCGCTGCCGAACATCGTCTACATGATGCTCATCGGCGGCGCCCTGGCCTCGGTGTTCGTCCCCGAGCTGGTGCACGCCGCGCAGACGCACAAGGACGGCGGCGTCGCCTACACCGACCGGCTGCTCACCCTCTGCGGCGTGGTCCTGGTCGTGCTGACCGTCGGCGCCTGGCTGGCCGCGCCCGCCATCGTCGACTTCTACGCCCCCTACGACGGCGCCCAGCGCGACCTGACCATCGCCTTCGCCCGGTACTGCCTGCCGCAGATCTTCTTCTACGGCGTCTTCACCCTGCTCGGCCAGGTGCTCAACTCGCGCGACCGCTTCGGCGCGATGATGTGGACACCGGTGCTGAACAACGTCGTCGCGATCGGCGTCTTCGGCCTCTACATCGCCGTCGGCCACAACGCCACGACCGCCGAGCAGATGACCCCCGGCTTGACCATGCTGCTGGGCCTCGGCTCCACGCTCGGCATCGTGGTCCAGGCGCTCGGCCTGCTCCCCTCGCTCCGCAAGGCCGGCTTCCGCTGGCACCCCCGGTTCGACTGGAAGGGCACCGGCCTGGCCAAGCCGCTCCGCGCGGCCGGCTGGGCCCTGCTGCTGGTCCTGGTCACCCAGCTCGCCTTCGCCGTGATCACCCGGCTCACCACCGGCGCCGGCAAGCTCGCCGACCACTCCGGCCTCGGGGACATCGGCCTGGGCAACGTCCCCTACACCAGCGCCTACCAGCTCTTCGTCGTCCCGCAGGGCGTCATCACCATCTCGCTGGTCACCGCCCTGCTGCCCGGCATGGCCCGTGCCGCTACCGCCGGCAACCTGACCAAGGTCGGCAACGACCTGGCGGACATGCTGCGCTCCTCCGCCGCGATGATCGTCACCGCCGCGGTCCTCTTCGTCGCCCTGGCCCCGCAGATCGCCACCGCCGCCTACGGCTACGGCGGCATGACACCCGCCAGCACCTGGGTCATCGCCCAGGCCCTGATGGCCTTCGCGATCGGCCTCCCCTTCTTCTGCGCCCAGTACGCACTGGCCCGCGGCTTCTACGCGATGGGCGACGCCCGCACCCCGTTCTGGCTGACCGTGGTCACCACCGGCACCAACGTCGGGCTCTCCTGCGTCGCGTACTGGCTGCTCGACCCGCGCTGGATCATCATCGGCATGGCGGTCGCCCACAGCATCGCCTGCGTGGTCTCCGTGGTGCTGACCGGCTGGGCGCTCGGCCGCCGGCTGCGCACCCCCGCGCCGGTCCCCGCGGACGCCACCCTGGACCTCTCCGGCCGCCGCACCAAGCCCCGCAGCGGACTGGACGGCGCCAAGGTGGTCACCCTGCACCTGGCCATCGCCCTGGCCTGCACCCCCGGCGCCTTCGCCGCCCACTGGCTGGCCGGCCGGATCGGCGGCGGCCTGCTGCCCGGGCTGCTGGGCCTCGCCGCCGGTTCCCTGGCCGTCCTGGTCTCGCTCTTCCTCTTCGCCCGTCCGCTCGGCGCCGGCCCCGCCGTCGCCCCGCTGGCCCGCCGCCTGCGCATCCCCTACCCCGACCCCGCCCCGGTCGGCAGCGGCAAGCACCGCCGCTGACCGCGGAGCCGCAGGAACGCCGCAGGCCCCCACCCGGGACGGGTGGGGGCCTGCGTGTCCTGCTGTGCCCCAGACAGGAATCGAACCTGCGACACCGGCTTTAGGAGAGCCGTGCTCTATCCCCTGAGCTACTGAGGCGGGATGTGGCGCCGCCGGACGGCAGCAGACCAGACCACAGCGTAGCGGACCTGGGGCGGGATGTCGGTCGCGGTTGCGGACCGCCCCCGGCCGGGCGGGCCCGCCGACCGCATCGTGCCTGCTCAGCTCCCCTGCCGCCGGCCCCCGGTGGACGCGAACTACCCCGGTGTGGTGGAGTCGGGCGTCCCGGTGGGCGGCACCGGTGCCGCGTCGTTCCCGTCGGTCGTTACCATCGGCACGGGCGATGACTTTCGGCCCGGCCGACCCCCGCGCCACATCAGACGTGAAAGGCACAGACGTGACTGCCCCACAGGAGACCCCCTTCGCCGACCTCGGCAAGGTGCTGGTGATCATCCCGACGTACAACGAGGCCGAGAACGTCGAGCGCATCGTCTCCCGGGTCAGGACAGCGGTGCCCGAGGTCCACGTGCTGGTCGCGGACGACAACAGCCCGGACGGCACCGGCGAGATCGCCGACAAGATCGCCTCCGAGGACGGCAACGTCCACGTGATGCACCGCAAGGGCAAGGAGGGCCTCGGCGCCGCGTACCTGGCCGGTTTCCGCTGGGGCATCGACGCCGGGTACGACGTCCTGGTGGAGATGGACGCGGACGGCTCGCACCAGCCCGAGGAGCTGCACCGGCTGCTCACCGCGCTGCGCACCGCCGACCTGGTGCTCGGCTCGCGCTGGGTGCCGGGCGGCGGCACGGTCAACTGGCCGCCGCACCGCCAGCTGCTGTCCAAGGGCGGCTCGCTGTACTCGCGGGTCCTGCTGAACGTGCCGATCCGCGACGTCACCGGCGGCTACCGGGCGTTCCGCAAGCACACCCTGCTCGGCCTGGGCATGGACGAGGTCGCCTCGCAGGGCTACTGCTTCCAGGTCGACCTGGCGTGGCGCGCGGTGAAGGCCGGCTTCAAGGTGGCCGAGGTGCCGATCACCTTCGTGGAGCGCGAGCACGGCGCCTCCAAGATGAGCCGCAACATCGTGGTCGAGGCGCTGTGGCGCGTGACGGTCTGGGGCGTCGGCGCCCGGGTGGCGAAGCTGACCGGCAAGAAGAAGTAGCGCGCCGGTCCGGTCGACGGGGCGTCAGCCCTGCGGCCGGGTGCGGGTGCGGGTGCGGGTGCCCCGGGGCCGGGTGAGGATGGGATCGATTCCCAGGCCCCGGAGGTCGGCATGACGGATTCCTCGGTGAGTCGGGCGGAACAGGAGCCCGACCCGGGCCGGTGGTCGCGTGCCAGGGACCGGGCGGCCCGGCTGGCCGGCACCGCCAAGGGCATGCCCGAGCGGGTGCCGATGCTCGGCCGCGCGGTGGGCCAGCTGCTCCGGGTGAACCTGCTGGACAACGCGACCCGGCTGGCCGCGCAGGCCTTCCTCAGCGCACTGCCGGCGCTGTTCGTGGTCGCGGTGTTCGCCCCGGCGGCGATCCGCGACGGGGTGACCGGCTCGCTGCGCGACCAGCTGGGGATCCAGGGTCCGGCTCAGGACCAGCTGCGGCAGGTGATGGGCGCCGGGCACGACAGCGTGGCGCAGAGCTTCGGCGTGGTCGGCGCTCTGGTCACCCTGCTGTCCGCGACGGCCCTCAGCCGGGCCCTGCAGCGCGTCTGCGAGCGGGCCTGGGAGCTGCCGAAGTCCGGGACGCGGGTGGCCGCCTGGCGCTGGCTGGTCTGGCTGGCGGTGTGGCTGGTCTTCCTGGTGGTGCAGGTGCCGCTGCGCAAGGGCTTCGGGCTGGGCCTGTGGCTGGGCGTCCCGCTGCTCTTCACCGCCTCCGCGCTGCTGTGGTGGTGGACCCAGCGCCTGCTGCTGGGCGGCCGGGTGCGCTGGTACCCGCTGCTGCCGGGGGCGGTGCTGTGCGGCGTCGGCCAGGTCGGGCTGAGCATCGCCTCGCAGGTGTACCTGCCGGGCGCCGTCAGCCGCAGCGTGAACAAGTTCGGGCCGTACGGGGTGGTGTTCACCTCGCTGTCCTGGCTGATCGCGCTGTTCACCGCGGTGACCCTGGCGCTGGTCCTGGGCCGGGTGATCGCCGACGAGCCCGCGGTCTCCCGCTACCTGGGCACCAGGACCGAGCCCGGACTGTGGCGGCGCAAGCGCTGAGCAGGACCCCGGGGAGCCGGGAGAACGGGGAGCGGCCCCGGACCTGGGGGACAGGTCCGGGGCCGCTCCCCGTGCGGGCTCAGAGCAGCCGCAGCAGGCGGGACATGATGGACGGCGGTGCCAGGTCGCGCTGCAGGACCACGGGCACCTCGACCCGGCCGTCGCCGTCACCGGCGCTCAGCGTGCCGACCTGGGTGCCGGCCTTGGCGGTGTGGCCGAGCGTGCCGACCGGCGCGAGGTTCAGCTTCGCGGTGATGCCGGACCAGCCGGCCACCGTCAGGTCCTTCCCGGCGACCAGCGGCACCGTGCCGCCGAGGCCGTCGTCCACGTGGCCGACCACGTCGCCCTGCTTGGCCAGGGTCTGGCCGGTGAGCGCGGACTGCGCGGCGACGTTGATCTTCTGGCTGACCGGCTGCGCGGCGCGCACCAGGCTCGGCTCCTCCTTGGTGGCGGGCTGGCCCAGGGTCACGCCGAGGACCATCCGCCGCACGCCGCCGATCTCCTTGTACGCCGCCCACATCAGGCAGGAGCCGGCCGGGGTGGAGGAGCCGGTCTTGACGCCGATGTTGCCGTTCTTCCCGAGCAGCGCGTTGGTGTTGAAGATCCGCTGACCGTTGAACTTGGTGTCGGGCTCGGCCACCACCTGGCGGAAGATCTCGTTCTTCATCACCTGCTCGGCCAGCTTCAGCTGGTCCTTGGCGGTCGACTTGGTGTCCGGGTTGTAGCCGGCCGGGTCGACGTAGGTGGTGTTGGCCATGCCGAGCGACTTGGCGGTGTCGTTCATCTTCTGCACGAACGCCGCCTCGGTACCGGAGTCCCACCGGGCGAGCAGCCGGGCCACGTTGTTGGCGGACGGCAGCATCAGCATCTCCAGCGCCTCGTACTCGCTGAGCTGCTGGCCCTCGGTCAGGGTGACCTTGGACTCGTCGGCGTTGGAGGACTCCTGCGCGGCCTGCTTGTCGACGGTGATCGACGGGCCGCTCTCCCCCTTCTTCAACGGGTGCGCCTGGAGGATCAGGTAGGCGTTCATCACCTTGGTGACCGAGGCGATGGAGGCCGGGGTCTCCGGGCCCGAGCTGCCCAGGCTGCCCACGCCGACCACCTCGGCGGCGGCCTGGCCCTTGGCCGGCCACGGGACGTTCAGGGCGTCACCGGCGAAGGTGTAGGCGTCGGCCAGGCCCAGCTTCGCCCTGGCGTCCGGCAGCGGGCGCAGCAGCTGGACGGAGACCAGCACGGCGAGCACCACGATCAGGAACACCGACCAGACGGTGATCCGCTTCATCGCGCGCCGGGCCGGGGTCATCGGGCGGGCGCTGAGTGCGGCCAGCACCTCCATCGCCTCGATGGTGCTGTCCGGGCCGGGCGGCGGCGCGACCGGCCCGGCAGGCGGCTCGGACGGCGGCGGCTGCGACGCTCCGCCGGGAGCGGCGGTCGGTCGGGCGGTCGGTTCGGCGGCGGCCTCGCGGGCCGACGCGGCCGGGCCCGCAGGGGCAGCGGGGGCAGCTGGGGCCGCGGGGGCAGCCGGGCGGGTCAGCTTGGCGGTGGCTTCGTGGGCCGGCGTCGCCGCGGCCGCGGGGACGGCCGGCCGGGTCAGCTTGACGGTGGCCTCGGGGCCCGACGTCGCGGCAGCCCCGGGGGCGGCCGACGAGCGCGGCGGCGCCGCCGGTGCCTCGGCGGCCGACGCAGCGGTGGCCGACGTCTTGGCGGCCGACGCAGCGGTGGCGCCGGTGGCGGCCGCACCGGACGGCTCGGGCGCGGCGGTGCGTGCGGGCCCGGCGTCGGCTTCGGGCTCCGCGGTGGCGGCGGCCCCGGGGGCGCCGGTGGCGGCCGCACCGGACGGCTCGGGCGCGGCGGTGCGTGCGGGCCCGGCGTCGGCTTCGGGCTCCGCGGTGGCGGCGGCCCCGGGGGCGGCCGGGCGGGCCGCCGTGGGGGCGGGTTCCCGGGTGGGCTTGGTGGCGCCCTTGAGGACGGCGCCGGCGGTCTCGCGGCTGTCCCGCATGGCGAGACGCGGGTCGACGCCGGCCGATCGGGCGGGTGCCTCGGCCGCGGGCGGATCGGCGGGGCCGGCCGCGGCGGGCTGCTCCACCCGCTCGTCCCCGGACCCGGCGGGCGCGGCGTCCGCACCGGCCCCGGCGCCGGTGTCCGCACCGTCACCGGCGGCCTCCAACTGGGCGGAGGCCTTCGGGCCGGTGCCGCCGTCGGCCGCTCCGGCGGGGACGCGGAGCACGGTGGTGGCGTTGTCCTCGCGGACCCGCAGCGTGGTGGTGGCCTGGTCGGTGGGCATCCGCAGCGTGGTGGTGCGGGTGTCCACATCGCGGACACGCAGCTGCACGGTGGATCCGCTCGGGCCCTCCGGGCCTGCGGGCTCCTCCGCACCGGCCCCCTCGGCCTCGGCGACCTCAGCGGTCTCGGCGGTCTCGGCGGCTTCGACGCCGTCCGCGTCCCCGGCTTCGGTGTCCGGCTCGGCCGCCTCGGGCCCGACCGGCCCGCGCCCGTCTGCCTGCCGCTCATCCTCGGGGGACTCGCCCACTGCCATCCTCCTCACGGTCCGGGCCGCTGCCGGACGCCGTACGAAATAACTGTTTCCCGCAGGTTCTCCACCTGCCCCGGCCACCTGTACAGTCTCCGGCACCGGCGGCCGATGTCCCGGCCGCACCCCGCCCGACCGGCGGTTTTGCCGCCCGTCCGGCCCGTTGCCGGGTCAGACGCCGGGCCGTCGTGCGCCGGTTCCCCGCCGTCCTCCGCAAGGTCACGATTCGGAGGCGTACTCGACAAGCCTGTGTGAGAGGCGTCACGCTGTCATTCATCCACGCGGGGAGGCTTGGATGGGCAGAGGCCGTAGAACAATTCCCGAGGAGCTCCTGCTGCTCGCACTGGACCCGGCCACGGGTACCACGGCGCAGCCGCAGACCCTCGACCTCGGACTCGCCGGGGCGCAGCTCGTGGAGCTGTCCCTGGCCGGAAGGATAGTCCCGGACGGTGACCGGATCGCCGTGGTGGTGCCGCGGCCGACGGGCGACCCGACCCTGGACCACGCACTGGAGCTGCTGCGCCGTCGTGGCAGTCCGGTACGTGCCGCGCACTGGATCGGCGGCCCGCGCCTGGGTCTCCGACAGACGTACCTGGCGCACCTGGAGCGGTGCGGCATGGTGACGGCGGTCGCGGGCCAGGTGTGCGGGGTGCTGCCGACGACGCGGTACCAGGCGTCGGACGACTGCACCAACGCCGCGATCAAGCAGCGGCTGGACACCGCGATCCGCACCGGTGTCCCGCCGGACCCCAGGACGGCGGCGCTGGCCGCGCTGGCGCACGCGGTTGGTCTGGGCAAGCACCTGTACCCGGGCAACGAGGGCCGCTCCTCGCGGTCCCGGCTGCGTGACCTGATCAGGTACGACCCGCTGGGCGGCATGGTCGCGCACGCGGTGATGGACGTGCAGAACGGTCTGCCGGCCCAGCAGGGCCGGACGGCACCCGCCCAGGCGGGCAGGCCGGCCGGGCGCCCCGCCGTGGGCGGGCGCGGGGTTGCCACCCGCGTGGGCGCGCGATGAACGGCGCGCGCCGTTAGCCGGCAGTTCACTTCCCGGGGCGGTCCGCCCGGCGCCTCGGCGTCGGGCGGACCGCCCCGAGGCGTTCCCGGGGCGGGTGCGCGCCGCCGCGCGGCGCGGTCGGGCGGCCGTCGGCGCAGCTCGGCCCCTTTATCGTTCCGGGCGGGCGGGCGCAAGGGCCCGCATCCCGAATGAACGGTTTTCCGATGATCTGTTCTACAGCGCTCCAGCGATTCCTGGGCACAGACCGCAGGTGAGATGGCATGCTGCTCCACGTCAGGGGGGTTGGTACCAATTTCCGCACTGTTGCCAGAAGTCCGGCCGGAGGTCGATGTGTCCGCCAGCGTCAATCCCACGGTGCGCCGTAGGCGGCTGGGAGCCGAGCTCCGGCGCCTGCGCGAGGTGAAGGGGATGACCGCCGAGGAGGTCGCCGGCCGCCTGATGGTCTCCCAGTCCAAGATCAGCCGGCTGGAGAACGGCCGACGCTCCATCAGCCAGCGCGACGTCCGCGACCTGTGCGACGTCTACGAGGTCGACGACGAGCGGGTGCGCGCCGGGCTGATGGAGATGGCCCGGGAGTCCCGCCAGCGCGGCTGGTGGCACGAGTTCGGCGACATCCCGTACAGCGTGTACATCGGGCTGGAGGCGGAGGCCTCGTCGATCCGGGCGTACGAGTCCTCGTTCGTACCGGGCCTGCTGCAGACCCGGGCGTACGCCGAGGCGGTGGTCGCGGGCACCCAGCCGGACACCGAGCCGTCGGCGATCAAGCGCCGGGTGGACGTCCGGCTGAAGCGCCAGCACCGGATATACGGCGAGGACCAGTTGGGCAGCCTCTGGGTCGTCATCGACGAGGCGGTGCTGACCCGCCGGGTGGGCGGGCCCGAGGTGATGGCGGAACAGCTCTTCCAGCTGGTGGAGCTGGGCGAGCGGCCGAACATCAACCTCCAGGTCATCCCGTTCAGCCACGGTGCGCATCCCGGCATGACCGGGACATTCTCCCTGATGGAGTTCCCCGAGTCGGCGGATTCGACGGTTGTCTACTTCGAAGGAGTGACGAGCGATCTCTACCTCGAGAAGGACGCCGATGTGCGCCGCTATACCAATCTGTACGACCACCTGCGGGCCGCGGCGCTGAGTGTCGCGGAGAGCCGGTCATTGATACACAGCTACGGAGAGGGGTTCATGAAATGAGCAAGTCCACGAGCAACCTGGTCTGGCGCAAGAGCAGCCACAGCGGCGGCAACGGCGCCTGCGTGGAGATCGCCGTGCCGGACACCGCGTCGATCGCGGTCCGCGACTCCAAGGACCCGGAGGGCCCGCAGCTCCGCTTCTCCAACCAGGGCTGGGCCGCCTTCGCCGCCGCCGCCGCGGCGGGCGCCTTCGGCGAGGTCTGATCGCTCCGCACCTCGGTGCCCGCCCCGCTCACGCGGCGGCGGGCACCGCCGTGTCCGGGCCGTCCGCGGTCAGGAGGGGACGGGGTAGCGTCCGGCCCAGGCGGGGCTGCCGTGCAGGTCCGGACCGTGCAGCAGCTCCAGCACGAAGTCGTCGGCCAGCTCCAGCAGGGTGCCCCGGCCCTCCAGCTCGGCCACCAGCTCCGGCGGCAGCGCGGTCTCGCCGTGCAGCGCGCCCAGCAGGTTGCCGCAGATCGAGCCGGTGGAGTCGCTGTCCCCGGAGTGGTTGACCGCCAGCAGCAGTCCGCTCCTGACGTCCTCGGCGACCAGCGCGCAGTACAGGCCGATCGCCAGCGCCTCCTCGGCGACCCAGCCCTCGCCCAGCTCCTCGACCCGTTCCGCCGAGGGCGTCCCGGCCCGCACCGCGTCCAGCGCGCCGCGCAGCGCGGCGGTGGTCTCCTCGTGCCGGGGCCGCTCGGAGAGCAGCGCGAGCGCCAGGTGGACCCCCTCCTCCAGGGTGCCGCCGCGGGCCACCGAGTGGACGATCACCGCGAAGGCGCCGGCCGCCAGGTAGCCGGTGGGGTGGCCGTGGGTCAGCACCGAGCACTCCACCGCGAGTTGGAAGACCAGGCTCGGGTCCCAGGCGGTGAGCAGCCCGAACGGCGCGGCCCGCATCACCGTGCCGCAGCCCTTGGAGTGCGGGTTGCGCGGCTCCTCCACGGTGCCCAGCCGCTCGGCGTCCGGTCCGGAGAGGCCGGACAGGCAGGCCTGACCGGGGGCGCGCCGGGCGTACAGCCACTCCTCGCGGCCGAGCCAGCCGAGGTCGGCGCGGCGCTCGTCCGGGCCCCAGTCCTGCTGGGTGGCGTACCAGCGCAGGTACGCGCGGTGGACGTCGCTCGGCGGGTGCCAGGCGCCGCCGTCCCGGCTGATGTGGGCGCGGATCAGGCCGTCCACCGTCCACATGGTCATCTGGGTGTCGTCGGTGACGGCGCCGCGCCGCCCGTACGCCGGGACGTAGCCGGTGACGCCCCGCTCGCCGTGCTCGGCGCGGATCTTCTCCAGCGGCTCGAACTCGATGCCGGCGCCGAGCGCGTCCCCGATCGCGCCGCCGAGCAGGCAGCCGCGCACCCGGCTGCGGAACTCCTGCTGCTGCGCGCGGGACCACAGTGGCATCACTGGTCGGGGCCTTTCCTCGGGGGCCGGACAGTGGTGCACTGTATTCGAAGATTCCAACCAATCGGGCACCAGTGCCGAACAACAGAACGTCAACAGTCTGTTGCATCGAGGACATCCGCAGGTCACCGAGGTCGGACGCGCGGTCTCCACCGTTCCCGCCCATCACCACCACCCGCACCCGGGTCGCGGCCGCCGCCCTGCTGGAGGGCCGGCGCCGTCCGCGGCAGTGGTCAGGCCCGCGTCACCCCGAGGTGCGTCCGGTGGTGGCGCGGGCGCTCCGCCTCGTCCAGCAGCGCGAGGGCGAAGTCGCCGTACGCGATCCGGGCCGCCGCGTCGGCCGGGGCCGGGCGGTAGCCGCCGGTCGGCGCGCCGCCGTGGTCGAAGTCCCCGCTCGGGCTGAGCACCAGCCAGTCCAGCCCCGTCGCGGCGAGGGCGTCGCGAGCGGCGGCGTGCGCCAGGTAGAACCCGCGGTACTCCTGCGGGTAGCCGGGCGTGTCCATCAGCGGCGTGCCGGCGGCGTCCGGCAGCACCGACGCCAGCCCCACGAACAGCAGCCGCTCCGCGCCCGCCGACGCCATGCCCTCCCCCAGCGCGCGGGCCGCCGCGGCGAAGAACGCGGCCGGGTCCGCGGCCGGGTCGTACACCGCCGCCACCACC